>NZ_BMEO01000001.1 GCF_014636635.1 Marinicella pacifica
GACTACCAGGGTATCTAATCCTGTTCGCTCCCCACGCTTTCGTACCTCAGCGTCAGTGTAGTGCCAGTAAGTCGCCTTCGCCACTGATGTTCCTCAAGACCTCTACGCATTTCACCGCTACGCCTTGAATTCCACTTACCTCTCACTCACTCTAGCTCAACAGTTTCAAATGCAGTTCCCAGGTTAAGCCCGGGGATTTCACATCTGACTTATTAAGCCGCCTACGTACCCTTTACGCCCAGTAATTCCGATTAACGCTCGCACCCTCCGTATTACCGCGGCTGCTGGCACGGAGTTAGCCGGTGCTTATTCCTATGGTACCGTCAATGCCATGTGCTATTAACACACAACACTTCTTCCCATATAAAAGTGCTTTACAACCCGAAGGCCTTCTTCACACACGCGGTATTGCTGGATCAGGCTTGCGCCCATTGTCCAATATTCCCCACTGCTGCCTCCCGTAGGAGTCTGGGCCGTGTCTCAGTCCCAATGTGGCTGATCATCCTCTCAAACCAGCTATAGATCGCAGTCTTGGTAGGCCTTTACCCCACCAACTAACTAATCTAACGCGGGCTCATCCAATAGCAAGTGCTTTCAAGAAGAGGCACCCTTTCATCCGTAGATATTATTCGGTTTTAATCCGGATTTCTCCGGGCTATCCCCAACTACTGGGTAGATTCCCACGCGTTACTCACCCGTCCGCCACTCGTCAGCAAAGAAGCAAGCTTCTCTCTGTTACCGTTCGACTTGCATGTGTTAGGCATACCGCCAGCGTTCAATCTGAGCCAGGATCAAACTCTTCAATTAAATTGCGATACCAATACTAAAAAGTATCAGCACCTTATTCATTGTGAGAAGTAAACTTCTCGGTTTGACCTAACTGTATTATCTTAAAAAGAAATTACGTGATAGTTATGGTCACTTTTTGTCGTTGTACCTGTTATTAACATCAACTCAAGTGCCCACACAAGTTATCTATTTGAGTTTTTAAATTACTCTTTTTAAAGCTAAAATCATACCGATTCTAACCTTAAAATAATCCCGGCATTTCGCTCGGGAAAGGTGCGATATTATCGCTGATTTTTTTCCTTTTGCAAGCTTTTTTAGAACTATTTTTAATCCGCTCTATCTCTCCGACTTCTTCAAGCCAGACGACTTACTCAAGGGAGGCGTATTATCGCTTAAAAATTCGCCTTTGCAAGTGTTTTTTTTCAATTAAATCTAATTAATTTAATCAGACCCATAAATCACTAAATCTACTGGCTCTACCCACAGGCGAACGCGCATTATAGTCACTAAAAAAAACCTGTAAACCCCTTTGTGACATTTTTATGAGATTAATTTAGAAGCTTACCGAGAACAGCTAATGATTACGGGCTTTGGTGGCGGGTGGCCTTCAACAGTTTGTTGTTGATGTGTTTTAAAAATTGTGGCAAGGAATGAAAGCGAATCCAGTCGGTTGAGCGCTGTTCTTGTGTGGTTATTACCAAAAAATTCTCAGAAATCCTTTTGACCGAATGTTGGTAGCGCAAGCCAAAGCCGATGGATTGGAACTGATGACCGCTGACAATATCATTCCAAAGTACGGCTTAAAAGTGATTGATGCCACACTTTAATGACAGTTAAAAAAAGGGGAAATCACTGTCCGGGACTACGAACTAAACGGACACGACCGTCACCGCCACGACCACTGCTGCCGTCATAGCCGCTGCCGAAATAGACAATCCACGCATTGCTATCATTGGTAGCAATCGGTGAGGACGCCCAAAACCAATCATTGGGCGTATTTGGAAATACATTGGTATTGATACTTGGACTATAACAGTTTCTCGCAACTATTGTGCGCAGTTCTTTTTGGTTAGGTACACGCCAATCAGCAAAACCGGCAAAATCTTCTGCATCAGCAATATCTAATGCTTCTTTCCAGGTAAGAGATGCCAATGTTCCGACACTACAATCAGAACCTGATAAGCCTTCACTGCATTGCTTCCACATTAAACCTGTTTGCTTATCTGTTACGACATGATCTCCGGATATGTCCGTGACCGTATATCGAGAATCAGGCCATTCGTCGGTGATATAAGTTTTACATGTTTGCTGTGCGAGTACAATCTGCGAGAATAATAGAAAATAAATTAAAGCAAGGTTGATTATCTTTTTCATAATGAATCCTTTGAATTTAGGTTATCGATATATAAATTTGTGAAATTTTGCATTTTCTTAACTTGTTGTTAACATAGTCCTGTTGATTCAAGTCCTTTTTGTCTTTTATCATGCTTTTGGGTTGATTTATGGCTAATGATATATTTTCCAAAATAGCATAGGCTGAGATTCGTATTTCGCTGCCCCAAGTATATTTGTGATAGCGGGGAAACTGCCTAACGGTTAATTCAGTATCTATAATCAACTGATTTGTATCTCGATAGATAGGAAGCTTTTTATTCATAAAAGCATAAAGTGAAAAAAAGAAAATCACTGTCCGGGACTACGAACTAAACGGACACGACTGCTAATGCCGCGAGGATCGTTGTAGCCATTGCCGCCGCCGAAATGGACAATCGACGCTGCGTAATCATTGCCAGCAAAAGGCAAGGACGACCAAAACCCTGATGAAACAGTGTTTGGGAAATAGTCTGTATCAATTGCCGGGTTGAATGTGCCATAATTAGCCAAGCCAGTCAGCTCATCAATTGTTGGTACACGCCAGTTATCAAAGCCACAAAGTGTTTCGCTATTTGAACCATTGACCAACACATCCCAATCATCGTAGTATGTACCTTCGGCATCCGGATGCCCCAAACCAATGGCTGTGATACCACCCCATCGATAGGTGTTGTCTTGGTGATGAATGCCTGCTGTTGTGGTCTTAACCTCCCAAACCAAACCGGTGACATTGTCTCTCACGCAAGCCCAGGTTTGAGTTCCATAATCCACACTTTGATCAACTAAAGGCACGCCATTCGCATCGAGTTTGGTGAAACTGAATCCGGCATGACCGTCAGAACCATCGTTGTGAGTGACATCACGGCCGGTATTACAATCTTGTGGTGATGGGTTTGATGCCGGATTGGTACACTCAGTCAGGTCGCCAGATGGATATTCACCTGACCATGTTATGCCTGTGTCATTGAGTTTTGAAACAAATTCAAAGCTGGTTTTAAAGATTAAATCTGTTTGAGCATAAGAAAAATTGGCTAATACCAATATGGCTATCATGGTCATGGTTTTGGATTGCATCGATTGTTCCTTTTCTCCTAATGATAAAACAATTGTAAACAAAATCAATCAATCAATCAATCAATCAAGACTTAACACGATTTTGATGAAATTCAAGTATTTTTAACTTACTCCTGACAGATAAAAATAGCTCGCTTTGGTGGCTGATGACCTTCAACAGTGTGATTTTCGTCTTCCGTTAAAAATTGCGGGAGCGAGTGAAAACGCATCCACTCGGTTGAGCGCTGTTCTTCTGTTGTAGTTATGGAAACATCTGTAACTTCGACATTTTTAAAGCCCACTTTCTCCAACCAGCCACTCAGCATTGCAACACTGGGCAAGAACCATACATTGCGCATTTGTGCGTAACGACCTGCCGGTACCAGGCATGTTTGCTCATCACCATCAACAATCAAAGTTTCCAATACCAATGTACCTTGCGGTGATAACAGAGATTTCAAATGCTCTAAATGTTCTATGGGTGATTTTCGGTGATACAACACCCCCATGGAAAACACCACATCAAAATAAGGAAATGATTTTGGCATCTGCTGTATCTTCAGCGGTAGCATGGTGGCCATGGTTTGGGCATATTTCTGAACGGCCCAAAACTGAACATGTTGTAAAATACCCGGCTCAATGCCTAACAAGACTTGCGGCTGATAAGCGGCCATTTTCAATAAATAATAACCATTACCACAACCGACATCCAAAACCGTTTTATAGGTCAAATCTGGCAAGCTGTCCAGCAACCGCTGCCACTTCATGTCCGAGCGCCATTCGGCATCGATTTCCACATCAAACAATGAAAAAGGGCCTTTCCGCCAGGGTATGAGTGTTTCGAGACTGGTCAGCAGTTGTTGCTTTTGATTGTCATTACACGAACCACTGACTGTAATCGCATCGGCTTTTAAATCAATAAGCTCTATTGTTAGATTTGGGAGGTTTTCATAAGCTTGCTGCCATCGGGGCAAATCACCCTGGTTAATGTTTTTTATCACATCAAGGGTAAGTGTGCTCAGCTGATTAAAACCGGCTGATAACTCGGTATTAGTGACTTGTTCCTTTAGCTTATTGAGTTGTACCTTAAACATAACCGGTGTTATTTAAAAGCCACCAGTGAAATAAAGTTAAAGGCGCGAAACCAGACTTCAACAGAATGAAAGCCGACGTCCACAAGCCGCTGCTGCCATTGATCCAGGCTATCGGGTTTTAAGGTATCTTCTAAAGCCTGTCTTTTCTGCGCCACTTCAATATCACTGTAGCCGTTAATTTTTTTATAACCATGATAAAAATCAATCATTTCTTGGGATGATTTAATCTTTTCAGACAATATAAAAACACCCTGTTCATTTAAGCCATTGTATATTCGCTCACACATTGAGTGGCGATCACCCGGCTGAATAAATTGCAATGTGAAATTACTCACCACCAGGCTGGCCTTCGCTATTTCAATGTCGCGTAAATCCTGATGATGGATATGAATTTGGTTGTTGAGCTGTTGCTTGGCCAATATTGACTTAAAGCGATTAATCATGGCATCGGAATTATCAACGGCATGAATGTCGATATTGTTAGAACCAAGCGCTTGATCCACGGTTAAGCTGACTGCGCCCAGAGAAGCACCCAAATCATAAACCCGTGTGTTCGGTTTGACAAAACGCATGGCGTACATGGCCAGGCCTTTTAAAATGGTGTCATACCCGGGAACAGATCTTTTGATCATGTCCGGGAATACCGACACCACCTGCTCATCAAAAGCAAAAGCAGACACTTTTTTATAGGCCTGATTAAATATCTGGTCGCGCTCACTCATACCGGCGTGTTAACCCGGCGGCCATTCCATTTGACGACCGGCCAAAAAATGCATGTGAATGTGATTCACGGTTTGTTGTCCGTTTTCATTGCAATTCATGACAATGCGATAACCATTTTTATCTTCACCAATTTGTTTGGCGTATTGATTAATGGCTAAATGAATTTTATTGACGTATTCCATGTTGGCTTCATCAATGTCATTGTGGGTTTTGATGCGCACTTTGGGAATAAACAGCACATGGATCGGGGCTTGTGGATTGATGTCTTTAAAAGCCAACACAAAATCATCTTCATACACCACATCAGCCGGAATTTTGCCGGCCAGTATCTGGTCAAATATGGTACCTTGTTCGTTCATGCTTGCTCCTGAAAGGTCATGCTTAGTAATGGGTCCGACCTGCGAATGCATGGGCCAGTGTATTGTTGTCAATGTATTCCAAATCACCACCCAATGGGACGCCGTGCGCCAGGCGACTGGCTTTAATGCCACCTTTTTCTGCCAGACCGGCCAGATATTGGGCGGTGGTTTCTCCTTCAACCGTTGAACCGGTGGCCACAATCAACTCCTGACATTCTGGTTTGGCCAAAATATCAATGAGCTGATTGAGTTTTAATTCACTTGGCCCCATCCCATCCAACGGAGACAGTTTGCCGTGGAGCACAAAATAACGGCCTTTGTAATCTGTGGCTTGTTCAATCTGGATAATGTCAGCGGGGCTTTCGACCACACATAATTGGCGCCAGCTTCTTTGATCATTGCTACATAACGCACATACATTATGTTCAGTCAGAGTGCGGCATTGCTGACACTCTTTAACCTGATCCAGAGCCTGATTCAATATACTTGCCAAGTGACGCGCTCCGGATCGATCCTTTTGCAACAAAAAAAATGCTAGTCGCTGCGCTGATTTAGGTCCGACACCCGGCATGATTTGCAAGGCGTCCATCAATTGGGATACCAGGGACATGATTTAAAAAGGCATCTTAAAACCCGGCGGCAAATTTAGCCCTTCTGTCAAGCCACCCATGTTTTCTTTTTGGAGTTCACTGATTTTATTGAGCACATCATTAAAAGCAGCAATCAGTAAATCCTCCAGCATTTCAAAGTCATCACCCACCATGGCCTGATCTATGTTAATATTTTTAACTTGTTGCTGTCCGTTCATGGTGATTTTGACCGCATCTGCACCGGCAGAACCGATCACTTCTTTTTCAGCCAGTTCTGCTTGTGCCTGCTGCATTTGCTCTTGCATTTTTTGCACTTGTTGCATCATATTGCCTAAAGTACCTTTCATAATTAATGACCTGTCTTTTGATTAATGATGGTGGCATCGAACCGTTGCTTTAGGGCCTCGACCACCGGATCTTTGTGTTGTTGCCGCCGTTGTTTGGTTTGTTTGTCCTTTTGGGCCTGTTTTTTGGCCACTGAGTCAACCTCATCCCGAACACAATATTCAACCCGATAACTTTGTTGTTCAATGGCTAACGCATGGTTTAATTTGTCCAACAATTTTGGCTTTTTAAATGACTCAACAGCGGCATCTATGGCAAATATAATGGTGTTGTTTTTATTTTCAAGCACCATTAAATTTCTGGCCAACTCTCTGACCATACCTTTGACGGGTAGGTCTTTAAAAATTTGCGGCCAGTTGTCGTTGGTTAACGCCGATAAATTTACCACAGCAGAGGTTGGATTAGGTTCTGACTCAATCTGATTGGGTTTATTTCGGTTATTTTCAGCGCTGGTGTCAAATGAATCAGACACGGCATGTTGTGTTTGTGCGGTTGATTTTGCGTTATCTGTATTTTGATTTTTGTCGGATGTCGAATGACCGTCATCGGATGTCAAATCGAAATCAAGCATTCTGATTATGGTCATCTCAAAAGATATTTTCTTGTCCGGCACTGATCGCATTTGCTGCAGACCCACCACCACAAACTGATAATACAATTGCAACTGTTCAGGATTAAGCTGGTCGGCTAATTTTTTTAACACAGCCACTTCAAAAGCGCCGCCACCTGTGACCTTGTTCAAAGATTGTGTCAGTGAAATTTCATGTAATAAGCGGCTTAACTCATCCAGAAGCTGACTGTAATCGGTGGACATGGCATGAAACCAATCAAGCTTCTCAACAACCGCGCTCTTATTGTCATGCATAATCATTTGAAGCAACTCAACCACATGTGATTGCTCCACCGTGCCCAACATAGTGCGCACTTCATCATAATTTAATTTATTACCGCCAAAAGCCAATGACTGGTCAAGCAAACTCAAGGCATCTCGCATACTACCATCGGCCATACGGGCAACCAGCTTAAGTGCTTTGTCTTCGAACTCAAGTGCTTCTCTTTGAAGTATATCCGCTAAATAATCACTGATTTGTTTTTCCGTGAGACGTTTAAGATTAAATTGCAGACAACGGGATAAAACAGTGATGGGAAGTTTTTCAGGTTCGGTGGTGGCCAGTAAAAATTTGACGTGTTCAGGTGGTTCTTCCAGGGTTTTCAGTAGCGCATTAAAACTGCTTTTTGAAAACATGTGCACTTCATCAATCAGGTAGATTTTAAACTGACCTTTATTGGGCGCATAACTGACATTGTCGAGTAAACTGCGGGTGTCATCGACACCGGTTCTGGAGGCGGCATCCACTTCAATTAAATCAATAAAATCACCCTGTTGTATTTCAAGGCAATGGGCACATTTGCCACAAGGCTCACTGGAGACACCTTCCAGACAATTGAGCGATTTTGCCAGCACACGCGCTAAAGTGGTTTTTCCCACACCGCGGGTTCCGGTGAATAAAAAAGCATGGTGTAAACGGTTATTGTCTAATCCGTTAACCAGAGCCTGCACCACATGTTCCTGGCCCACAACTTGTTTGAAATTTTGAGGGCGGTGCTTTCTGGCAAGTACTTGGTAAGTCATAATGATAGATTAAATGAATGGGACTCCCGCCAGCCGATCCCCGCACATGGTATCACAACTACGGCTGCTCCCTTCCGGGCCTGACCGGGTTCGCTGCTGACCATTGCGGGGTGACAAACGAGAGTCACCGATGGCGTATTATCCACATTGCTATGGGACTTGTCCACCGTCATTTTTTATTTCTCCGCGATAACATGTTTAACATAAGGCACCGTTATTTTACGTTTATCGCGCAATGACAGGGCCGACAATTTTTGCAGTAATTCATTCAGCGAGGCAAAATCAGTGGCATGGTGAGAAGCAATGTAGTGAAACACACTCTCATCGCTGGGTATCCCCTGAATTTCAAATTGTCGCTTAAGTAATGTCATGGCTTGCTCACCTTTGAGCACCGATAATTCCAGGGTCAGACCCGATTGCAGGCGAGAACGTAAATCCGGTAATTGCCAATCACTGTGGCGGGGTGCAATACGTGAAGCCACCATCAGGGAAATGTGTTGAGCCCGGCATAAATTAAACACATTGAAAAGATGGCGCTCTCCAACCGCATGACCTGCCAGCAATTGCAAATCATCAAAAGCCACAAAAGACCCTTGCGGTTGTAACAATTCACTCAGGTCTGTTTCCTTTAATACCGCGGCAGAAAATAAAACACCTGAATCGCCGTTGTGCAGTCGATTCTGACTGTAAGCGGACAGCAAATGACTTTTGCCGGAACAAGCCGCGCCCCACAGATAACAAAACGCCGGTAGATCGGCATAATTTCTCAGGTTATTAACCACGTTCTTATGCCCGATAAATTCACTAAAACCGGCTGATTCTGAGGTTTTCAGCTGCAAAGGCAGTTGCGGTTTAATCATCCGATGTCTTCACCTTATTAACATTGACAGGCTGTCCATAGAGTTCGCTGTTGACATATTTTTGATGGGCATGACGTAACATTACCATCACAACCGCCGCCAGGGGTAACCCCAACAGCACGCCAACAAACCCAAACAGCTGTCCGCCGGCCAACACCGCAAAAATAACCGCCACCGGATGTAAACCAATTTTATCGCCCACCAGCCAGGGGGTCAGTACCATACCCTCCAGTAACTGACCCACACCAAAAACAATCAGTACATACACCACATGAATCAAATCACCAAACTGAACCAGCGCAGCAATAACACCTCCGATCAGGCCGGTAATAGCCCCCAAATAAGGTACAAATGAAACCAGACCGGCACCCATGCCAATCAACAAGGCAAGATCAATGCCCACAATCCATAAGCCGATGGTGTAAATCACGCCCAAAGCAAGCATGACACTGAGTTGACCCCGCAAAAAAGCGCTGAGTACCGTGTTTGATTCACGGGTAATGGTGTGCACCGTGCTGTAGTAGCGGCGCGGTATCAGTTCACCGACCCGTGGCGTGATGATGTCCCAGTCACGCAACAAATAAAAGAACACCACAGGAATCAACAATAAATTCATCACCCAGTTCAAAACCACCATACCACTTTTGGTCACTGAACTCAGCACCGTTTGGGCAATGCCACCGGCGCTTTCCCAGTGTTCCTTGAGTAAGGCGCTTAGCTGGCCGGTGTCAAACAAATCAATTTCAAGACCAAACTGTGATTGCAACCAGGGATTGATGTTGTCTTTCAACCAATTCACATAAACCGGTAAGTTTTTAATCAGGTAACTGATTTGGCGTTCTAAAGCCGGAATTAAAATCAAAGCCACAGTCACCATTAATAAGGTAATTAACAAAAACACCACAACCACCGCGCCTGTCCGGCTGAGCTTCCAGGATTCAAGTTTGTCCGCCAGCGGATCAAATAAATATGCAAATAAAGCCGCAATCACAAAAGGTGCCAGGATGGGTGACAATAAGTACACCAGGTAACCTACAACCAGGACCAGAACCAATAAATAAATTTGCCGAATAAGCTGTGTTTGCATCAAGACCTCTCATGTTGAAATTGACGTTTAATTCTAAATCCCAGCCAAACATAATGCAGGCCACTGATCATGGTAAAAATGGCTGTCAGCACAATCAACCATTGATTCAGTTGATGCAGATTATACACGCCGCTCAAAGTCACCAATAGGGTTAAAATTAATAGAATTTGAAGGGCTGTGTTGACCTTGCTCACCAGGGTGGGTGTCGCGGCTTTTAAGCGTCCCACAAAGAAGTTAACGTAGGTGGTACCCATTACAATAACCACATCCCGCCCCACGATCAGTAAAAAAAGCCATAGCGGGAAATGCCCTTGATACATGAACACACTGAAACAACACAACATCATCAATTTGTCAGCCAGCGGGTCTAAAATACTGCCTAAGCGCCCTTCCCAACCAAATCGCTTGGCCAAAAATCCATCCACACCGTCCGAAACACCGGCCACCAGGGCAAGAATTAACGCACCGGTGTATTGCTTTTGTAACATCAGCCACGCCAACGGAATCAACGACAGCATCCGGGCAATGGTGATGGCGTTGGGCAAATGGCGCAAACAGGTCATGGCTGCCAACGGAAAACGGTTTTATTCGCCATCCCTAAAGGCATATGTTGCAACATACCGTCTTTGGATAAAACCTTAATGAAGGCATCACGATCAACCCGGGTATTTAACTGTAACTGCACGCTGTGTTGGCCATATGCGGTGGCATGAAAATCTTTTATCAGCGGCTGATTCTGCAAATACCGCCATAACTGGAGCATTGAGGCGGGTCCATTGATGTCATTAACAACGATGGCCAGTGTGAACGCCCCAAATTCAGCGGCATCAATACGGTGACCGTCTGCCAAACGCTGTTGAATGGAAGTGACCAATAAGTCAAATCCATTGGCCATATTCACAAACTGTCGGTTCTCAATTTGGGCTTCACTGTCGGGTGACTCAAACAACCCGGCTCGGTAAGACTGACCGCTGCCGTAGTCCCTTAGTTTGACTAACAACACCTGGTCCGGTTGATAATCTTGAAATACCCGGTCCACCAAATCTGGATTGAGATAACTGACATCTTCCGGTTTAAACTGCAGCAAATCGGCATCCATGGGATTATAAAACTGATGGTCAATGCCTTTGTTGGTTAACCACTTACTCAGCCAGTAAAGACCAGCAGAACCTTCAATGGCATGGGATAAGGTTCCGTCAGCCTGTTCTTCCACCAGCCACACGAACAATTGTGGCCGGTTGGGTGGCCACAAGGGCACATTGCGATCGATTAACATCTGATTCAGCTGACGACCATCGGTAATAACATGAAACCACAAGCCCTCTCGATCTATAAAGCTTGGCAACTGCTCATAATAATGTCGTAATACCACACGATTAAAGGAATCATCCAACCAACCCTGTGCCTGGATGGTGTGTTCACTTAAGCCGGTTTTTTTACTGATTACAGCGGTGATTGCTGCCATAACCTGGGCACTGTCCTGAGGATTCTGACGGTCAACCAAAGTTGCCGCATGGTTTAAATTGTCTGTTTGAGCAATGACAACCGAAGTCACCAGGCACAATAAATAAAATATTCGTTTCATAGCGACAATTATAATGGAAGCGCGTCACAATAAAACAATTAAACCAACCGAACAAGGCACTTTTCATCCACTCAACCATGGAAACTATCGGCTTTTTTTAACACATTCACGGACGAATCGAATACAATCGCATGTGCTTTAAAGCCTGTAAACACATGACCGATAGAAAGCCTTACACTTATCAACAAGCCGGGGTAGATATTGCAGCCGGCAATGCCCTGGTGCAACGCATCAAACCCATGATTAAAACCACCCACCGTCCCGGCGTGATGGGATCACTCGGTGGTTTTGGCGGATTATTTGATTTATCCCAGGTGAATTGTGACAACCCGGTGCTGGTATCTGGAACCGACGGGGTCGGCACGAAACTCAAACTGGCCCGGCTGATGAATGACCACAGCACCATCGGTATTGACTTGGTCGCCATGTGTGTTAATGACATTATTGTAATGGGTGCCGAACCACTGTTTTTCCTGGACTATTATGCTTGCGGAAAGTTGAATAATAATCAGGCAGCTGAAGTTATAAAAGGCATTGCGGAAGGTTGTCGTTTGTCGGGATGCGCCTTAATAGGTGGTGAAACCGCTGAAATGCCCGGCATGTACCCACACGGAGACTATGATCTGGCCGGATTTGTGGTGGGCGTGGTGGATAAAACCAAAATCATCGACGGCAAAAACATCCGGGCAGGCCATCGGATTGTGGGGGTCGCATCCAGTGGCCCACACAGCAATGGTTATTCTTTGATTCGGCGCTTAATTGATGATAACGCCCTGGATTTATCTGCAGATTTTGAAGACAGCACATTGGGCCAAAAATTATTAGCACCCACCACTTTATACCCCAAACCGGTTTTGAGCCTTCTGGATAAACAAGCGCCGATTTTAGGGATGGCGCATATCACCGGAGGCGGTCTGATGGAAAATATAAACCGGGTATTGCCCGATGGGCTGGCGGTTGAAATAAATCCGGGCAGTTGGCCGCGACCGAAGATATTCAGCTATCTTCAGGAACTCGGTAATATCGAAGAATCGGAACTTCTAAAAACCTTTAACAGTGGTGTCGGTTTATGTCTGATTGTCTCTGAAGATGCCGTGAACGAAACCCTTTCACATTTCCGGTCTCAACAACTGAACGCTTGGTCAATTGGCCGAGTCATTAAACACGCCGGTCAAGATGTTGTCCTGATTTAATGCGTGTTGTTGTTTTTATTTCCGGCCGTGGCAGTAATTTACAGGCGCTACTTGAACACCAAAAAAATTACACCGTCTGCCACGTTATCAGCAACCGCGCACGGGCCAATGGTCTGTCGATTGCCAAAAGTTACGCAGTACCGAGCACCGTAATCCCCTGGCGCGATACCGCCCAGGCTGAAGCGAAAGCACTTGCTTTACTCAAAGTTCTCAATCCCGATTTAATTGTTTTGGCGGGTTTTATGCGTGTATTATCCGCCAGTTTTGTGGCTAATTTCCCGTTTAAAATCATTAATATACACCCGTCTCTTTTACCACTTTATCCGGGTCTGAATACCCACCAACGGGCTTTAAATGACCACCAAACCAAACACGGCGCCACCGTTCATTATGTGGATCAACATTTAGACCGGGGCCACAGCATCAGCCAAAGTCACATCAACATCACAGCCCAAGACACTGCAGAAACTTTAGCGGCACGTCTGCTGTCGAAAGAACATACACTATTAACAACCACCGTAAATAAAATAGCCTGCGGCGAAATTTATTGGCAGGACAATCAACTTTTTTATAATAATCAGCTCATTACCCAACCCATCGTATGGTCAAATCTTTAACATTATTAATCGTACTCATCGGACTGTCTATGACAGCTCTGTCCGAACCCAAACCCTATAAAGCGACGTATGATGTTTATGAAGATGGCACCGTTAAAGCGATTTTAACCAGCCGCCTTAAAAAAACCGGTGCAAACCAATTCCAACTCACAGACTTAACCGAAGGCACGGCCGGATTAGCATCTTTATTGAACTTTAAACGCATTGAACAAACTGACTTTATTTTCCATAATAATTTACCTGAAGCCATTTATCATAGCATGCACCAAAAAGTTGCTTTTAAAAGTAACCACTATGAATTTAAACACCAACCCGGTGAGACCGGCTACCAAGGTATTGACCATAAAAAACCGTTTCAATTAAACAGCCAACAGCCCCTGTTCAGCAACCAACTCATGTCCTGGCAATTGGCTCAACAAGTTTGTCAAGATCCGAAAAATAACATGCAATGGCCGGTACTTAACGCTCAACAAGCCAAACTGTACTTTTTTAAAATTTCCGCTGTTGATAACAACAGATCCTTAGTTCATCGCCAATATCAAAACCGCTCTGATAAAAGCACCGCAATTTGGATTAATACCCAAGAATGCTATATTGAAGAAATCATTTATCAAAAAGACCAAAAAGTTGTGCGCACTGTACTCAAAAACATCGTGTTTGAATAATCATGAAATCAAGCCAATCACCCTTACCAACCCCTAAAGAACTACTCATCTTATCCGTCTTATGGCAATTAGGACCAACCACGGTACGTGCCGTTCACGAACATTTAAAACAGCGCCGGCAAACCACCACCTACACCACCACCCTCAAAATGATGCAGGTCATGTTGGATAAAGACTTACTGGTTAAGAACAGTGAACCGGTGGCCCACATTTACACCACCCGTTTATCAAAAGAAACCACCCAAAAGCAGTTGATCCGGAATCTAATTGATCGTGGTTTTTATGGTCGTCTTGAAGATTTGAAGCAACTGCTGGAAAAAATGAAACCATAACCCGGAAAATAATGCTAAAGTAAAACGTTTCTTGAAGAAATAATGTTATATGTCAACAATTAACATCGCATACCCAATGCCATGTAGTCTGGCACAAAGCCGTGAAGTGATCGATGAATTGCTGAATGATCTGGAAGAAAAATACCAGATACATCACAACAGCATCGGTGACAATCATTACCAGCTAAAAGGCAGCGGTATCAAAGGTGAGATACAGTTAGACCACCAGGAATTAAAAATATCAGCCCAACTAAACTTCATGATGATGGCCTTTAAACCCATTATTGAAAAAGAAATCCACCGACAACTGGATAAATCATTCGCTCATTTAAGTTAATAGCAATAAAAAACCGGCACTGCGGCCGGTTTTTTAGAGTAACGTAAAGTTGGTTTAGGATTTACGCTCAATGACAGCATGTAGCTCTTCAGATGTCCTGGCATAAATCGAAACAGGCTCAATGTGCCGGTAAAGAATTTCTAAATTTTTATCCAACAAATAAACCGCACGCTTAACGCCGAACCAGCCAAAAGCATTATATTGTTCAGCCACTTCACCTTTTTCATCACACAACATAACAAAAGGCAAATCATGATCTTTTTTAAACGTCTTGGTGGTTTTAATATCATTACCCGAAATACCAATGATTTCCACCCCTTGTTTTTTAAAGGCATCGGCTTCGGCTTTATAATCCAAAAATTGCTTTTTACAAATCGGCATACCATCACCCGGAAAAAACACCAGCATCACCTTACTCTTGGCTTTGGACGATAATTTAAAAGGCTTACCATTATCAGCAATCAACGAAAAATCAGGGGCTTTATCACCGGCTTCTAAAGACATAATCAAATTCAATGTTCAAGAAAACCGCGTATTTTAGCTGTTTTCAAGCAAAATAAAAAGCCCGCCACTATTCACACGGAGAATAATGATGGAAAGTCGCTAAAAAATTCTGGAAAAACCAAATCAATTAAGCTAAAGTACGCAACCCAAGTGAGCAACGGTATCAATACCGTTAACCACAATGCGGAGAGATGGCAGAGCGGTTGAATGCACGCTCTATACGGTTTCTTAGTTAAGGCTTCTTTGGCTACGCCAAAACCGCCATAACACGAAACCTGAGCTGGTCTTGTCAAGACCGGTGCTGTTGTAAGCTTGAGCTGATGACTCATTAAAAACATCACACAATGCGGAGAGATGGCAGAGCGGTTGAATGCACGCCCTTTTCGAATTCTTAATTAAGTCTTCTTTGGCTGCGCCAAAACCGACTTAATACGAATTCGGGGCTGGTCTTGTCAAGACCGGTGCTTTTCGTTGATACAGAGCTGATAACTCTTTAAACTATCACACAATGCGGAGAGATGGCAGAGCGGTTGAATGCACCGGTCTTGAAAACCGGCATACGTTAATAGCGTATCCAGGGTTCGAATCCCTGTCTCTCCGCCATTTATTGAGCTTGCCTCAATAAATGGCGGAGACGTTAGCATTTGAGAAACCTCTTCCGGGTTCGAAAATTTTGTCCGGAACAAAATTTGACGCCGAAGGCGCCCGCAGGGTGAAATACAGGACGTATTTCATCAATCCCTGTCCAACTAAAACCATCAAATCCGCTTCATCACCGATTTATAAACCGCATTTCGCTCTCTTTTGCCCACGGCTAAAACCAAAACAATCAGTTGCTTATCTTTGACCTGATAAACCAACCTAAAGCCCGCTTGTCGTAATTTGATTTTATAACAATTATCTATTCCTGATATTCTGGATGATTCAACTTTGGGCGATATCAGTCTTTTTTTTAGCTTTTTTTTAAATTGTTCCTTAACAGTAGCGCCTAATTTTTGCCACTCTTTATACGATTTATCAATAAATCTGAGCTCATAACTCATCTAAATCAACTCGGAAAGATTTATTATTAATTCTACCTTTAGCCAGATGAGACAACTCAATATCTTCTAATTTATCCAACAATCGCTCCCACTCTTCTGAGGGAACACAGTAAAAAGCAGGTTTATTCCTATTCAAAATGGCCACAGGAAATCCTTCGCCCGCCTTAACCACCGCCATCGGGTTCTTTTTTAAATCAGATACGCTTGCAGAAGAATCTGCCAGAATTAGATTAATTTCACTCATTTTTTAAAAGACCTATTAAAGGTGCTTATTATAAGTCTTTTAATGTTTTTTTCAAATAAAGAATATTGCTATTCACTCCCTTATGAATATCCCTACTGGTTACATGAAAAAGTTTTCCTGAAACTTTTTTACCATTCACTTCCCTGTGAATGGCCCTTCGGGTTACATGAAAATATTTTCCTGAAATATTTTTGACGCCGCAGGCGCACGCAGTGGCAAATACAGGATGTATTTAATCAATCCCTACCCAGTACCTACCTGATATATCCATCCATTAATCTAAAACTTACTGATATTTTTGGACGCTAAAGGCGAAAAATTCATAACTAGATTTAACCTCACTCCCCACTCTTTTCCATATAATCTTCCAACAACAACTGATCCTGCGCCGTCCAGAGTTGATTGGCTTTGAGTTTATTTTCTTGCATCAGCATGGCGGCAGCTAAGTAGTCTGATTCTCTGGCTTTAAGTTGAGCTTTTAATTTAAAAAACAGATAATCATAGTCGGTGTTGGCATCAAGCCGGTTGATCACCGATTGGTATTTTTTTTCCGGATGCTGTAAAAGTATTTCCAATATTTCAAAGCCAACATAATTAGCGGCATGTTTTTCGTTGATTTCCCGGTAGCTTTGTTCCACTTTTTTTAGTATCTCCAGGCCTTCATCCACTTGCCCAAGCCTGACCAAAATATGTCCCTTGGCGCGCTGCATATCCGAATAATAATTATCCATCAGAAAGGGTAATTTCTGGATCATATCCCGGTAGAACGTTAAGGCTTGTTCGGGTGGTAAGACGCGACTCGACATCAGTGTGACCCAACTATAAATCAGCGCCATTTCTTCCGGTAAATAATTGTTTTCAAGGGTGGTCTTTATGGTGTTGGCATGGTTATAGGCTTCAACAAATTTATTTTGCACATAAAAAGCATGCATTTTCACAACTTCAAGCAAAACATAATACCTTTTGTTGTTCGTCTCTTGAGCCAATTCCGCCATCCGGGCAATGTACTTTTGAGAACGGTCAAAACGCCCGGTTAAATTAAAAATCAAGCTGGTGTACATCAAATACTGCATTTCCTGGTGGGGCAGATTTGTTTTATCCAAAAGAGCTTCGGCTTGATTGGCAATTTGAATACCCTGTTCATAATCCGAGTCAATCAGATTAATGCTGTTCAATAAGGTATAACTTGTCAGCATATTATCCGGGCTGAAATCTTTGGAATAATAATCAATGGCTTTATTGATGGCTTGTTTAGCTTGAGCGTATTGCTTTTGGAAAATATACACTTCCGCTTTTTTGTGATAAATGGAGGCCAGCTGATGGTCTAAAGGGTAATAACTTTCACTGAGTATTAATTGTTCATCAAGGTATGTTAAAGCCATGTTCCAGTCATTGATCAGATAGGCCAACAAAACCATGGACTTTAACCCATGGATTTTCTGAATGGGGTTTGGATTCTTTTCGATGGACCGGATAGAACGTTCAATATTTTGTTTGGCCTTTTGTTGTTTTTGTAAGTGGTTATAGGCCATTGCTTTGATGTAATACAAATCAAACTGCAAGCCCTTGTCTTTATCAGCAATCGCTTGCGGTAAAAAAGTATCTGCAATACTGATGGCTTCGGTAAACTGATTAAGTTTTAATTTCACATAAGCCAGTTGCACCCAGGCTGTTTTAAATTGAGGGTCTTTCTGTACCGCGGCCTCAAAATATTCTCTCGCTTTATAAAAATCCTGATTTAACTGTTGTTCAGTGATGCCCTGAATGTAACTTTGCAGTGCGTAATCATCATTCGTCAAGTGGATGTTGGCTGCTGATGGCAGTACATTTTCTACCGTGGACAGTGTTTGGTTAATCCACTGGCTTATATCCTGAGTCAAACTCAACAGTTGATTTGATTCCAGGGTGGTTTTTGATAACACTGAATCTTGATTACGTAAAGTGAGCTCTGCTTCAAAGCGATCACCCCGTTCGTAAAAGTTAACCAAAACAGCATAATCAAGCTGGCTTTTAGCGGTTAAATCAATCGCCAATTCTTGTGGATTATTTTTAGTCGGCCAGGTAATTTGCGGGAAAAAGGCATTGATTGTGGTGTCATGTTCAAGTTGTGACACCAGGTAGCTCAATGTTCCGATATTTATGGGTGAAGGACTTTCACTGTTTGATATCAACACCACATTAACATCATCCGATGCCGCAGCCTGTTCAATGCTATTGACTGGATGTTTTGGCCAAAATAGGATAACAGCCAATACCAATATGCCGGTAAATACCAACATGCCGGTTTTTAAGCGTCGATGGTTTGGCTGTTTGTTTGTCCTGGTTACCTGGGCTGTAAACCGATAACCAACACCTCTGTGTGTTTCAATAATGGGATTTTCTAAATCATTGTCATTTATTATTTTTCTTAATCGCAGGACTTGCTTGGCTAAGGCGGCATCGGTGACCACCTGACCCTGCCAAACCGTATTGATTAAGTGGTCTTTCGATAAGATTTCACCCTGGTTTTCAACAAATTCCAATAATAAATGATAGGCTTTGGTGTTGATGGCTTGTTTTTTTCCTTTGTAATATAAAGCCTGCTGATGCGGAGATAGATGAAAATTTAAGAACTGATATTCAAGCGTTGTTTGAGCACCCATAAATTCCACTTAGCAAAAAATGTAATAAAACCATCGTTAATCTATTTTACACATTTTTATTAAGATATCTTAGATTAATACAGATCGTAGAAATTTGCAGTACCTGTGAGCAATGTTTGAATCAACGTAAAAATAGATACTTTATGCAAGAAAAATCAAGCTGATTTTAGAAAGTTTTTTGTGGAACGAGTCGTCATTGAACCTGATAAATAGCGTGAAGATTAAATGAAAAATATGCCTGCCGTATGGCACACAGTAAAGATATTTGATTTATAACCGATAACCCATGAAATGCGTTAACACTTGGTCAATTCTATCTCAGACTTCTTTAACAATTACGGTCTTCAAATCCATCACGGAAAATCAGATCTGTTGGAACAACATCAAAACCATGACAAAAAATAAGATTAACCCCAGATTCATTTTGGTTAAAAATATAAGCTGAACCTGAATCAATGCCATTATCATCATCTCTAACTGCCCCAATCAAAACCCGATCACCGGACAAGCTAACCGACTAACCAAAATAATGATAATTTTCATCGTCAGTTGAATAATGAAGGGCAAATTTATTTTGACAAGTTGTTAAGATGAGACCTTTATAAAAGACTTATAATGAGCCACTTGTTTTATTTTATAGCCCACGCAAGTATGACAACACATTTCGACACCCTATTTCCAACCCTTAACAGTATCACCGCTGCAGGTGATATCAGAGCATCAGCCGCAGACTTTAAGGTTATTGAGCACCATGAAGTGAACTTCACCGAAAGTGGCGAACACTTGTGGTTTAACATCGAGAAAACCGATAGCAACACTGCTTGGGTTGCCACGCAACTGGCCAGTGCCTGTCAGGTGCCTGCGCGCCAAGTGGGCTTTGCCGGGATGAAAGACCGCCATGCCATCACCCAACAATGGTTCAGTGTGCAATTACCGAAGATATCGGATATTAATCTCATTAGAGCTAAACTACCCGATCAGGTAACAATTCTCGAACACCATTGGCACCAGTCTAAAATCAAAACCGGTCAATTAAAGTTTAATGAATTCAATTTGGTTGTCAGAAACATCACCGGTGACCGAACAGCGATTGAAAATAATATACGCTTGGTTAAACAACACGGTGTACCTAATTACTTTGGCCCACAGCGCTTTGGTCATGGCCTAAACAATATCCAACAAGTCAAGGATTGGTTTGCCGGTCAAATCCGGGTCAACAATAAGAAACTTCGCGGCATTTTAATTTCCACTGCCCGCAGTCATATTTTCAATCTGATTGTCGCTGAACGTATTCGCCGGCGAATTTGGGATCAGGTGATACCCGGTGATATTGTGCAACTGGACGGCAGCCATTCCTGGTTCCCTGCCGGCGATGCCACACAAGCCGAGCTTAATGAACGCATTGCGGCTTTTGATATTCACATAACCGCAGCGCTTTGGGGCGAAGATGAGGTACAAAGCAGCGAACAGTGCGCAGCGCTTGAAAACCAAATTGCTAACTCTTTACCCGAATACCGGCCCGGTTTCGGTCATCACCGGGTCAAACAAGACCGGCGTGCAATGCGCATCCGACCCATGGCATTTCACCATCAATGGTATGGCGATGCCCTTCACCTGAATCTTAAATTACAACCAGGCGCCTACGCCAGCTGCGTTTTGCGTGAAATTATCAATATACACGATGTCAGTTCTGTATTGTGCGAATGAGAATACTTTAAACTAGCCTGATCTTCACGCTATAATTCTGAGTTAATTAAATTCTTGGCCCTGCATGACCAGAGACCACGTCAAATTTCTAACGCTTGGTTTAATGACCCTGATTGTTTTGTATATGTTTCAAGCGTCAACTTTTGTGGTTGATGAGAGTCTTCATCATGGGCAGATATTATCGTTGATGAATGGTGATAATGAACGTTCACCGAATATCACCACTTTTCTTGCTTTTCATAAGATATATGCCTCAGTGGGCCAGGTGTTTAACTTAACCAGTATTTTAGACTTTCGTCTAATTAGCTTTGCCATAACCGGACTCATGGTTTTGGTATTAGTCGGGGTCAGTAGAGATGAAAATGGTGCGTTTAATTGGTTGTTGGCATGCCAGTTGTTTTTTTTACCCATCGCCCTGCCTTATTATCCATTAATTTATACCGATATTTTAGCGCTGACTTTACTCTACTGCGCCTACCATCAATTTAGTTTAAAACATCATGGTTTGACCGTTTTATTGGCCGGTTTGGCTGTTTTAATCCGACAACCCAGTTTGGTATGGCTGGGATTATTTTTATGTGTGTGTTTTTTTGAACACTTACCGATTAAAAGCCTAAAAAAAATAAGTATCCATCAATTTTTTCATGCCATCAAAAAATCATGGCTATATGTGGCCGGAATTATTGGTTTTTTGTTGTATTTTTTCCTCGCTGGCGGCATTTCTCAAGGTGCTGAAGAGTTTCATCAGGTGTCCATCAATGTCACCAATGTTTATTTTATGGTGGTGGTTTTTTGGCTGGTTTTTTGGCCCTTATTATTAAGCCGGTATCAACAAGTGCTGTCTGTGTTGCGACAAAACAAATGGATAATTTTATTGGTTGTCATCGGATTGCCTGTCTATATGGCAACCTATTCAGTGACTAACTTCTTTAACAGCCCAGCGCTCAATATTTTTTTGAGAAATTGGCTGCTTAATCATATCAACGATTCGCTGTGGCTGCAGTTCACTGCTTACATTTTATCCGTCTATACCGTGCTGGCTATGAGCACCCTTAAGCTCAAATCCCTTATCTGGAACTGGCTGTATGTGTTTTTACCGCTATCGGTGATTGCCATGCCATTGATTGAACAGCGATATTACATTGTCGGCATGGCTTTTTGGCAGCTTTCAAGAACGATGGGGTCTTTTAAAATTGAGCAAATCCAGCTGCTCTGGATGGTGATATGCTCACTCTTTTTGTATATTGGCATGAGTCAGGCCTGGTTTTATTTATAAATATCACTCAAAGCCTGATTTAAATATTAAATCACTTTGTGACATGACCATAATGCTGTTGTTTTTATTGGATGCCAGCGCAAATTGGGGTGAGTTTGTATGGGTTTTAGGCAGTGAAATAATCGCTCTCACACCAAAAGGAACTTCCGTTAACACGTCAGAATTAAAGCCCGAATCTGATCGCTGTTGACTTATATAAATCAAACCGTTTTGGTCGCTGACTCCAACCACATCCAATAATCCGTCTGAATTGATATCAACCAAGGTTAAGTCACTGGCACTCTCGCTGCGTTCATGAATCATGTGCTCTTGATAAGTGCCATTGCTGTTTTCCAACAACCATATCTTTCTGTCATAGGAGGCATTAAAAACAATGTCCGTATCACCATCATTATCCACATCTTCACTCATAACCGTTCTGGGTTTTACTTTATTTGTTGCCAATTCCTGACGAGAAAATTGACCATTCCCTTGGTTATAAAAAGCACTGATGGTATCACCAAAATAACTGCCCACTAAAATATCACTTAATCCATCACCATTAATGTCATCTGCACGCAAAGCCAGGGCGCCATCCAATTGATCATCGATCAAATGTTCGATAAATTGCACGCCATTGACATCATACCAACGCAGACTGTCATCTAAACTCGACGTGGTTAATACATCCGGTTTTAAGTCGCCATTGACGTCCATCACGGCCACGCGTGCCGGATTGTTGGCACTGTCAGTCACCACAAAAGTTTTAAACTCGCCACCACCTTGGTTTTGATGAAAATAAAAACGATCATCCCAGGCGCCGGCAGTGAATACATCTAAGTCTCCATCTTCATCAATATCGACCAATTTAACACTTTGGGGACCGTCCACTGCGTCATAAATGGTGTGGATTTGATAGCCATTGTGCTTTTTTTCTGCCCAATAGACTTTGTCATCACGAAAAGCAGAATAAACCAGATCTGTATCACCATCACCATCGATATCACCGGCTTCTAAATAATCCGCACCATCGGGAAATTGCGCCCAAATAACATACTCCCTCGGGTTGGTGTCCAGTGTGTATATTAGATTCCGATTTTCAAAATAGGCTTGTGTTAAAACAACCGGTCTGCCATTATTTTTTAAATCAGCCACCGTGGCCGTGATGTAACCATCACGTTGATTAGCAATAAGCCGTTTATTTTGCGGGCCGCTGAGTTCTTGAATGTAAATGCTGTCATATAACCGAGAAACACTGATAAGCTCTGACTCCGGGTCCTGATCGATGTTGACACAGTGAACCACATCGGCACCGGGTAAATCTGCATCAATCACGGAGCCGCTGAAGGTGTTATTTCCATGATTGGTAAACAGCATAACCTGATTGGCATCGGTAACACCGGCCACAAAACCGGGAAGCAGACTGCCAGGCGTCCGACAGACGTCAATATACCGAACACCGGTTAGTTGATCGCTGATCAATATTTCGCTGAATACCGAATGGCCGTTATTAGTGAATAAACGAACACTGTCATCACCGGATGAAGCCACCAAAATATCTGCCAATTGATCATTATTAAAATCAGCAATAACAATTTTTCTGGGGCTTTGCGGCGAAGAGGACAAAACAGTTGATGTAAAGTTACCTGTGCTGTTTTGTTGATGTAACATTAGCCTACCGCTTTGAAAGGATATACTCACCACATCCATCAAACCATCTCCATTAAAATCTCCTGCCTGGGCGTCTGTGGGCAACTGAACATTGCTGGCAACAATCTGCTTTCGGTACCCGTGTGGCTGGGCCTGGTCATCGGCAATCAATGCGATGACTTCATGGCTTTCAATCGAAGGCAGCAAAAAGTCCGTTTGCCCGTCGGCATTTAAATCCGTTGCCGTTAATCGGTAAGCCCCCAAAACGTCCTCACTGATTATGGTCTGCTCAAATTGCAAATCACTTAGATTGATATAGGTCCGCACTTGACCATCATCAATCGAAGCCGACACCACATCCAACAAACCATCCCGGTTCAAATCCACCGCAATGGTCTCCACAATACCGACCTGCGAAGGTCCATGCACATATTCAAGCTGCCAGCCATTGGGCAAGGATTGGGCATTAACTAATCCATTAACACAAACAATTATCAATACATTAAAAATAATGTGGTTAGAGATAAGTTTGTGTAGGAAAAATATCATTCTGTTGATTTATTCATACTTTGCCGATTTACCATTGGTGCTGGTTTTTTCGATAAATTCACGGATATCATCATTGGCTTTTTTTAAATCGTCTTTGCGCAGGTACATCATGTGGCCGCTGCGGTAGCCTCTGAAGGTCATGCGGTCTTGCATCTCACCACTGGGGTCAATCTGGTTCATGGTGTATTTGGCCGCTGAATAGGTGGTGGCACCGTCATAGTAACCGGATTGCACCAGAATATTCAGGTAGGGATTTTGCGCCATGGCCTGACGCAATTGTTCACGCACGGTGTTATTGGTTCGATCCCAGGGATGGACATTGCCGAACATATTGTAGGGTACATCAGTTTTATAGTTCAGCACTTCACGGATGTAATAATTTATCGCCGGCGTGAATGAATGTAACCATGAGGTCAATTCAGCGCTGTAATCGGGACTGTCGCCGGTGATAAATTTATCCATGCCCAAATAACGGGAATCCAGTCGACCGATGGTTTGGCCGGTTTTATCACGCAGTAATTCTTTCCAGAAAAAACGTGGTGTGACCACCAAATGGCGTTGCAGAATGGCTTCCTGAGTTAAACCGGAATAACGCGCCATTTTAGCGGCCACTTGTTGTCTTTCTGCATCGCTGATAAAACCACCTTTGGCCAGCGCCGGCATCAGTTCATCGATGGCAAAAGCCTCGACTTCAGGCAAAATCTCGGTCAAATCCCGGCTTTGCAATTCTTCTGACAGCATTTTATGGTGCCAGGCGGTGGCCGCCATGTAAGGGAAATCAATCGCCCTGGAAATGGCCGAATCAGAGCCCATGGCCTGATAATCAGCCGGAGATACCATAATCACACCGTTGAGGTACATCCATTGTTTATCTTGTAAGGCTGCAGCCAGACCCATCACCCGGGTACCGCCATAACTTTCACCGATAATGTATTTCGGTGAGCGCCAACGATTATGGCGCGACATAAAGGTGGTGATCCAATCCGATAAATAAGCAATATCGGCATTCACCCCAAAAAAATCTTTTTTATCGGGGTATTTGCCTTCTTCGTTCTTCACCATGCGGGAATAACCCGTGTTTACCGGATTCACATAGACAATGTCCGCCACATCCAAAATCGAATACGGGTTGTCTTTGACGCCATAGGGTTGTATCGGATAACCTTCTTCATCGATGTTCAGCACCCGGGGACCGGTATAGGCAATGTGCATCCACACGGACGCCGAACCCGGACCGCCGTTAAAGGACACAATAATCGGCCGATTGGCATTGTCTTTAATATCACTGCGTTGATAATAGGTGTAAAACAAGGTGGCGGTCACCTCACCGTCTTCATTCCACACAGGCTGGGTCCCGGTGGTGGCGGTATAGGGCACGGTCTGGCCTTTAATGCGAACCTTATTTTCGGTAACAACTTTGGATTCAACATCGATGCTGCGGCCAAAATTCTGGTCATCATTCTTTTCAGCGTGTAAGGAAACAAAGACAAATAAACACAGGATTAAAACTGATTTTTTCATGGGATAAGCATTATTATTTTAAACCATTTTAATTTAACCCAAATAAATTCAGTTTGCAGTGATTTTTTTACCCATCACCCCCATACATAGAAACTACAATCAATATCAATTATCCGCTATCATAAGTCCCATGGACATCGTCAACTTACAAATCAAAAAATCAGCCAAGCCGTTTAAAATTAACAGCCCCTTCGAACCGGCAGGTGATCAGCCGCAAGCCATTGAAAAACTGGCCGAAGGTTTTGAAGATGGTTTAAAAGGCCAGACACTTTTGGGTGTCACCGGATCAGGTAAAACCTTTACTGTGGCGCATATGATTCAAAAGGTGCAGAAAACCACCATGATTATGGCGCACAATAAAACCCTGGCAGCGCAGTTATACACGGAATTTAAAGAATTCTTTCCCGATAATGCGGTGGAATATTTTGTCTCGTACTACGATTATTACCAGCCGGAAGCCTATATTCCGGCCTCGGATTTATACATTGAAAAAGACGCTTCAATCAATGAATACATCGAGCAAATGCGTTTATCAGCCACCAAAGCGTTAATGGAACGCAAGGACGTGATTATTGTGGCCACCGTGTCCGCCATATATGGTTTGGGCGATCCGCAGTCTTACCTGCAAATGCTGGTGTCGTTAACCGTGGGTGAACGCATCGATCAGCGCACCTTATTGCGGCGTCTGGCGGAGATGCAATACACCCGAAATGACCTGATCTTAGAACGCGGCACGTTCCGGGTACGGGGCGAAGTGATTGATGTGTTTCCGGCAGATTCCGAGCGTGAAGCGGTGCGGATTGAATTATTTGACGATGAGATCGATTCATTGCATTATTTTGACCCGCTCACCGGGCACAGCATCAGCCGTGAAGAACAGATTAATATTTTCCCGACCTCTCACTATGCCACCCCGCGAGAACGGGTGCTGAATGCGATTGAAAACATCAAAATTGAATTAAAAGAACGCCTTAAGGTGTTGTATGACCAGAATAAACTGGTGGAAGCCCAACGGTTAGAACAACGCACTTTGTATGATCTGGAGATGATGCAGGAATTGGGGTATTGCTCGGGGATTGAGAATTATTCACGGCATTTAACCGGCTTACCGCCGGGTCATCCTCCACCCTGCCTGTTTGATTACTTACCGGCCGATGCCTTGTTGGTGATTGATGAGTCTCACGTCACCATCCCGCAAATTGGTGCCATGTACAAAGGCGATCGCTCGCGCAAGGAAAGCCTGGTTAATTTTGGCTTTCGCTTACCCAGTGCCCTGGATAACCGGCCGTTAAAATTTAAAGAATGGGAAGAAAGGACACCGCGAATGGTGTTTGTCTCTGCCACTCCAAGCAAATATGAAGCCGAACACCAGGCGCAGATTGTGGAGCAAATTGTACGACCCACCGGACTGGTCGACCCGCAAATTGAGGTCAGACCGGTGGCCACCCAGGTGGATGACTTGTTGTCTGAAATCAATCAACGGGTCAAAATCAATGAGCGGGTACTGGTCACAACACTTACCAAGCGCATGAGTGAAGATCTGACTGAGTATCTGGCCGAACAAGGTATCAAGGTGCGTTATTTACACAGTGAAATTGCCACCGTGGAACGGGTCGAGATTATTCGGGATTTGCGTCAGGGTGTGTTTGATGTGCTGGTGGGTATTAACCTGTTACGCGAAGGGCTGGATATGCCGGAAGTGTCTTTGGTGGCTATTTTAGACGCCGATAAACAGGGCTTTCTGCGTTCAGCCAGCTCACTGATCCAAACCATCGGGCGTGCCAGCCGCAATGTTAACGGCAAGGCCATTTTATACGGTGATACTGTGACTGCAGCCATGCAACAGGCCATCGATGAAACCGAGCGACGGCGTGAGATTCAAGTTACCTTCAACGAAAAACACAACATAACACCCCAATCAGTGAAACGTAAGATTCATGATTTACAGGCGGTGTATGAACAAAGTCACCCCCAAGACCTGTTAAAAGTCGCTGAAAACAAACCACACTATAATCCCGACAAAGCCAAGGATGTCAGTCAGTTACTGCAAAAACTTGAGAAACAAATGAAACAATATGCCGCCGATCTGGAGTTTGAAAAAGCCGCGGATATGCGGGATGAGATAGAACGTATTAAAGCAGCCGTGTTTTAATACGTTCAGGTTTTAACAAATTCAGATTACACCCAAATCAGGCGTGGGTTCCGGTTGAGGTTCTGGTTCCGGGTCCGGCTCAGGATCAGGCTCTTTTTTGGACTTTTTAAACAAACCTTCGAGCAATTCCCGTTTCAAGCGGTCTTTACTGTCTTCTTTGGGCGCCTCTTGTGTTTCTTTTTCAGCTGAGTCTTCAGCTTTTTGATCACGATCATCTTCCGCTGCCGGTTCGTCTGATTGAGTCGGCTTTTCTTCAGATTTTTTATCATTACCCAACAACGAATCAAACAAATCCTGTTTCAATTCTTCTTTCTTGGCGTCGATTTTTTCTTTTTGGGTGTTGATTAACAGCTGTTTGACATCGATACCAATTTTTGGCGACAGCATTGAGCCAGATAAGCTCACCGGAATGCGGTGATTAAGTAAGCGCTCAAAGCGACTGTCTAAAACACCTTCAGGAATGTTGGTTAGCATCGGCTGAATGGTGCCTTTAATGGACTGCTCGACCAGATTAATTTCTACATCTCCGATTAGATTAAAATACGGCGACTGCAGCGACAACTGACTGGTTTTGAGCACACCATTCACCACATCAGCTTCCAGCGCCATGGAACCAAATTCAGTTTCTAAGGCTTGGTTGGCTTCGGCGGCTTCGGTTTTATTCAATAAGCTCAGCGCCTTTTGCACCATTTGCACCACATCAATGCCCTGAATTTCACCATCACTGAGGTGATAGGATACATGGCCATTAGCGGTGCGCAGCGGTTCGGCGGCAAAGGGTTGGTCAATCCGGATATCGGCCTGTAATTGACCCAAACCACTGAGAAATTCTTCACCGATTATATCCGTGATTAAGGGGCCGGCCTGAACGTCCTGCATACGGTGTTTAATCACCAGTTTATCCGTGGCTTTGTCCGGTGCCAACGTTAACTCAGTTTTGAGCAGACCTTGATAGAAAACAGCGGTCAGCGGCCGCAACGATAATTCACTGCCACGGGTGGTCATATGTAATTTAATAGTATCTAAACTGGTCCCCATGGCTGTTAAGCGATCAATGGTGATTTCTCCGTTCAAATGACCAAAGTCTACCGCCGTGTTGCTGTCTTGCGCTGTTGACTCAGATTCCGTTTGCGGCAAATAATCGTCCAGATTAATGTGATTAAGGTGTAAATTAAAATCACCGGTCAGACGTTCTAAATCAGAGATACTCACCTGACCCGTCAATGCACTGTCATCCAGTTGGGCTTTGATGTTATTCAAGGTCAACGCCTGTCCTTGCATTGACCAGTCTGTTGAAGCGCTGAGTTGATTGCCGGCTTTGTTATCCAAGCCACCGCCTAATTGTTGTAAAAATTCATCGACATTAAATGAACTGATGGTGACTTGACCGGAATAAAGTGCTCTCTGACTGCTTATATTTGTCCCTGTAAGCGGTGTCTTTAAGCTTATATTGGCATACTCGATATTGATTTCAGGGATATTTAATCTGTCCTGACCTAAATCTAACTGGCCACCTTTTTGGGTTCTGACTTTAAGCGGTATACCATCCATTTCACCCGCTAAGGCCAGCGATTCAATGTCCACCACCATCGCCTGATCTGATAACAGGTGATTCACCACAAAATCAGTGGATAAATCTGCAGATAGTTTACTTTCCACCATCTCTAATTGTGCTGTTAAGGACATATCAGCGGGTTTATTGGCGGTAATGGCGGTGCTGGAAAAATTTAAATCAGACAGTTGAAGTGTCGATCCGGCGGCGGAATCCCGGTAATTCAGTGAACCGTCTGAAACCATAATGCCTTCAATGTTAATGTTAATATTGGATAGTTTATCAGATTCTGATTTATCTTCACCACCAGCCAGATGATCCAGTATCGACTGCCAGTTCGTTCGACCGGATTTGGCCACCTGTAAATGAATATTGGGTTGTTTCAGTTCAACAGTATCCACCTGAATATCCTTTTTTAGCAGAGGCAGTAATTTAACCCGCGCCGATAACGTACCGATATCCGCTAAACTGTTACCGGAAAAGCCTTGCTCGTTGACCACAGTCACATCGTTCAGTTCTATGGCAACCCAGGGAAACACCGACCAGCCGATGGGACCGTTTAAACTGACTTCTCGGCCGATTTGATTTTGTACCGCTTGCTGAATCTCCGGCTTGTGGTCGTTGGGATCAAAAAATACCGGCAATAATAACACCGCCAGCACCAACAGTAAGGCCACAATGACGATTAAACCAATCAACCATTTAAACAACTTTCTCATGCTAAACAATAGATTTTAAAAGAATTAATGTAACATGCCCGGCATTAAAATAGTATGAAAAGTGAATTATATTTACCAGCCGCCACCGCCGCCGCCACCACCGCCGCCGCCGGAAAATCCACCGCCTCCGGAAGAAGAGGAAGGCGGGGTTGATGCCGCTGATAAGGTACTGGCCATACCGCTTGAAATGGCGCCGAAGCTGCGACTGCCTGATCCGGTTAAATCGAAGCGGTGTCCGCTGTACCAGGTGGGCTGGTATTCCTGCGGATCCAGGGCAGCTTGTTTTAAATAGTCGGCAAACTGTTCAGACCATTGGTTTTCAACACCGAGCGCCAGCGCAAAAGGTAAATATTTTTCAAACAATTCAGGGGTCATTTGCGGTGGGTGCATAATCTCTAAGCGATTTTGTTCTGCGGTGGACAAATACAATTTAAAACCTTCAATCTTGTCCATTAATTCACGTCCAAAGGGCGTGGGGGCTTTCAGTAAATAAATAAACACCCCATTAACCACAATCAAAAAACCCAGCATAACAAACAGTTCCACCGATAAGTTCAGGTTCGACATGACAATAAACACACCAATCGCCGGTATCCAGCCCAGAGGTTTAGATTTGAAAATAAAGAACATCACCAGCGCAAAAAAAACAATTTGCCCCATGACACCAAAGGCACTGCGATTTCCGGGGTTATGATGCAGTAACATGGCCAACATCACCAAAACACTGATACCCATGCCGATAAAGGCATACACCCAGTTGTTTTTAAAACATTTTTCTTTGTATTCCTGTTTGATTTTGGCCGTCAAGCCCGCTTGTGCCGTTTTGACTTTGCTGTTGTATTTTTTGTCAATTACCATGGATTGTTGGTTGCGAAGTAATTTTTGCAGCACCAACTGCTCACCTTTAGAGGCTGCTTCTTTGGGTTCACTGTCCAGACGTGTAATTTGATAACCAGAGGACTTTTTAGCCAGTTTTATATAACCTTTCACCGCTAAGTTAATAATGGCGGCAGTAAAACTCTTACCATCGGCTTTCTCATCCAATACATAACGCATGGCCGCCGGCGACATCCCATTCGGCGGGTAAAAGCGTGGCATAATAACACCCGGTTCCGGATCGCGGCCGACCCGATCCCAGGCCATCCAGTAAAATACCATTAAACTAAAAAAGGTAATAACCATTAACAGCCAAAATAAATTGTCTGCCAAAAAATCCATGAAAGCCGAACGCGTGTTAACGAAAAACCCTTTGACAAACTCAATTCGAACAGTCAATCCCTGATAAGGACGCAACGCCTGTGTACTGGTGATTAAAATTGTTTGTGGCTTAATTTCAGTGCGGTAATCAGCGCCGGTTTCCCCGGCAAAGCCGGTCCAGGCCTCCTGATCCATAATCGCTGCGGTGGGTACTTCATCAGGTAAGTGAATAACCGCGGTGGCTTGTTCAATGACAAAGTTCCAGCCGTTGCCGGTGACATTCCAGGCAAATCGATCATGCGTGTCTAAAAAGGCCATTTGCCGATTGGTACGGTAAGCAATGGTATAGGTTTGCAGCCCACGGGGTACCAATCGGTTTTTATCACCAATATAAACCCGCATCCCACCGGCCAAGGGGTCGGTGTGGTAAGGTTCAGGCTGTCCGTTGCGTAATACTCTTTTGACTTCAAAACCGACGGTGGATTTGGTCAGCCAGGCTGTTTTATAAATGGTCGGAAAATCTCTGAAAATACCGCGTCTGATTTTATTGTGCTCAACATTGACTTGAATGGTCTCCACCACTTCAACCTTTCCATCTACGTGTAGGGTGATGTCACTGTGAAACGAGACAATTTTTTCTGCAGCCGGTGCCGCCGCCGATAATAAAATGGCGACAACAAAAAACAGGCGATAAAACATATTAGTCAAAGGCGATATCAGGGTTTTCGGCATGAACCGGATCTTCTATCTCAAAGTATTCAGCTTCTCTGAAATCATATTTTTGGGCAATGATATTTGACGGGAAAGATTGCACCAGGGTGTTGTATTCACGCACCGCGCCATTGTAATAACGTCGGGCGTATTGGATGTCAGTTTCGATTTGTTGCAATTGTTGCTGCAAATCGAGAAAGTTGGTGTTGGCTTTTAAATCAGGATAGGCTTCCACCTGTACCATCAGTCCGGACAGAGCCTGGGAGAGTTTTTGTTCTTGCTGGATTTGTTGACTTGGGTTGTCCGCCTGTTTGGCCTGGTTGCGTAACTGGATGACTTTTTTCAGCGTCTGTTCTTCATGTTGGGCATATTGCTGTACCACTTTCACCAGATTGGGAATCAGGTCATAGCGCCGCTTCAACTGCACATCAATACCACTCCAGCCGTCTTCCACATGGTTTTTCTTTTTCACCAATTGGTTGTATAAACCCACTGCCCAGACGACAACGGCCGCCACCACCAAACCTAATATAATCAATACACTCATGGTTCGCATGAACTCTCCGCTTAAATAACCCATTGATTATAACCGCAGTGGGGCTAAATTTGAATGAAAAAACAGCGGCTTTACTCAGCGCTTAAATAAATTCGAACAACTCGGCATGGATGTCGCCATCCCAGGGATGTAACATCATCAATTCACTGAATTGGGCAAACTGGCGTGGAAAATTGGCAATCACTTCATGCGGTTGCGGCACCAGGTTTTTATCCGCAATCAAACCAAACTCAACCGAACCATTGTACGACAAAATACTGATACCCATACCAATGGTACCGTTTTGTGGTACCCAAAACATCAATTTGGTGATTTCACAGCCGGCAATGTATAACGGCACTTGCGGACCGGGTACGTTTGTCAGAACAGCCGTGGCTTTTTTGGAAAACTGATGCAACAGTAAATTCTGAATGGCGGTGGGTGCCAGGCCCACCAGACTTAATAAACTTAAGGTCACCAACGCTTGTTTGGATTTTTTCAGCGCGTTCATTTCCTCATGCACATAAGCCAGACGAGCCAATGGGTTGGCTTCAAACACCGGTAAGTTTAAAAACACCAGACCAAAATGATTCCCCAGTTCTTTGGCATGTTTGAGGGGCCGTAAATTCACCGGTACCGTGGCACGGATGATTTTTTCATCGGGATCATCACCTTTATCCAGCATGTATGCCCGCAAAGCACCGGCCAGATTCGCAATCAATACATCGTTGACCGTGGTGCCGGTGGCTTTGGCCACGGCTTTGACTTCATCCAGTGGTAAAGATTGTGACCAGGCCACCCGTTTACGGGTACAAAGTTCGGATTTGAACACACTTTCAGGATCATTACTTAACGCCAATGCAGACACCAGTTCTTCCATCAGATTAATGGATTCGCCCACACCTTTTTCCAGCAAGCCCGGATTGTGCAATACTTCTTTACCCAAACCGGCAATTTCATTGAGTAATTTAAGTGACTGATTGAATTGTTTTTTCGCCGGGTTAATCACCTGGTGTAATAAATCCAGTTTTTCATGCTGTTCTTGCTTGGATTCTTCGGCATCCAGTTGCAGACTTTTTTCACGGCCGGTGCTGGTCATGGATAACAGCACCTGAATCAGGGCAATGCCATCGGCGTAACTGTGGTGAATCCGCACCACAACAACCGGCCCCTTCAAATAATTTTCTACAATGTGAAAAGACCACAACGGTTTGTTCTTATCCAGGGGTGACGAGGCTAAGTTGCTGACATAATCCTGTAATTCGCGGTAATCCGCTTTACCCGGTAATGCCACCCGCCTGACATGTGCCGCCATATCAAAGTATTTATCTTCCTGCCAAAAACAACCGGTCTTATTTTGATTGGCACACTGGCGAAAACGGCGAAATGTGAGGAATTTTTTGATCAGAACAGTTTTAAAAACATCAATATCCGGGCATTCATCCAGAAACATCAGACCGGTAATCATCATCAGATTATGGGGTGTCTCCATGCGCAGCCAGGCGGTATCGACTTTTCGCATGGGATCTTTCTTACCGTCTAAATATTGCAGCATGAATGAAGAATCTGATAAAAACAGCAATCATTATAATGAAAGGCGGCCAAAAAAAATAGCGTGGCTCATCAGACGATGTGACGAATGATCAGTTGTAAACGTTCGCGGTTCCGAAATTCATTCACCTGCATCTGATAGCAGACGTGGACTTTTTTTTCAGTATCTGGAAATTGCTGGGGAATGTGATTAAAGGCAATGGCCTCAATTTGCTTACTTAAATCCAAGGTTTGTAAACGGAGTCGGGTGTGAATTTCAGCAACCGCTTTTTTTTCTTTAACAATAAAATAATCATCAAATAAAGGGGCTTCAAAACCCGCACCCCAGGGTCCGGCTGCGGCCAGTTGTTGTGCCATATAAAGCGATAAGTCTTCCACCGCAACCGCACCGTCACTGAGAACCTGCTGACCATCGGGCAAATCATCCATCCAGGTATCCACCACCCGGCATAGCTGTTTTTTAAATTCGCCCATGTGGTCTTTTTTCAGGGTTAAACCGGCCGCCATGGCGTGGCCACCAAATTTTTTAATCAGATCAGGACAATCACGATCCACGGCCACCAGCGCATCCCGGATATGAAAGCCCTCAATGCTCCGAGCAGAGCCTTTGACCCACTCAGAATCTTCGCCTTCATCGGCAAAAGCCACCACCGGCCGTTGGGTGTACTCTTTGACTTTTGAGGCCAGTAAACCCACCACACCCTGGTGCCAGCGCCGATGATACAGACATATGGCAGAACTGAGCTTATCGGCTTTTTGCAGCGATTTAATCACCGAGTCAGCCATGCTTTGCATGTTGGACTGGATAACTTTGCGCTCTTTATTGATGTTGTTCAGTTGTTCAGACAATTGGCGGGCATTGTTGATGTCATCTGATAGCAATAAATCAATCCCCACACCCATGTCTTGCAACCGACCGGCTGCATTAAGCCGTGGCGCCAGCATAAATGCCAGCATTTGTGCATCTGCCCTGTGTGGGTCACAACCGGCTACCTCACACAAAGCCAACAAGCCGGGCTTAACCGCCCCGCCACGCAAACGTTTTAAACCGGCTTCAACCAATATCCGGTTGTTGTAATCCAGCGTCACCACATCAGCCACGGTGCCCAAAGCCACCAGATCCAGATAATGACTGAGTTGCACCGTGTGTGCGGATAAATGGGCAGGGTTTTGACTTTTTTTAAGCTGCGTGATGACCCGGGTTAATAAATAAAAAGCCACACCCACACCGGCCAGCGATGAACTGCCAAAGCGGCTGTTTCTAAGATTAGGGTTCACAATGGCGTTCGCATCCGGCAAGCGATCTGGCGGTAAATGATGATCAGTAATCACCACCTGCATACCCAGTGCCCGCGCCTTACGCACGCCGGCGACTGAACTGATGCCGTTGTCCACGGTGATAATTAATTCACAGGCCAAATCAGCCAACTCCGCCACCAGCGGCTCAGTTAATCCATAGCCGTAATCAAAGCGATTGGGCACAATATAATCAACTTCAGCGGCACCGATTTGGCGTAAAACCCGCACCATTAATGCGGTGGCGGTGGCACCATCGGCGTCAAAATCACCCACAATAAAGATTTTTCTTTGGTCAGCGGCCGCTGTAATGATTAATTTGGCCGCTTCATCGATACCCGGTATGTCGTCGGCGTGACGCAGCTTTTTAAGACTGTAATCAACGTCATCGGCATGCCGTACACCACGGGCTTGATAAATGCGCTGAATCAGGGGCGGCAAATGCTCGCCGCCCGCCAATGGTTCGTTGTTGACATCGCGACGAATAATCCGAACCATGGCGTAATGACCGTTTAAATATACTTGATGTCTTCGATGAAATAAGTTTTCTCACCGCCCGGAGCCTGTACGTGAACCTCATCATCAACCCGTTTACCCACCAAAGCACGGGCAATGGGGGAACTGATTGAGATTTTGCCTTCATCGATATTGGCTTCTGCATCGCCGACAATTTGGTAGGTGACATTGTCACCACTGGCCTCTTCCTCAAGCACAACGGTGGCACCAAACACCACTTTATCACCGACATTCAGGTTCACCACGTCAATAACTTCACTGTGAGCGATAATGCCCTCAAGTTCAGCAATACGGCCTTCATTAAAGGACTGTTGTTCGCGGGCCGCATGGTATTCCGCGTTTTCTTTCAGATCTCCGTGTTCACGGGCTTCGGCAACCGCTTCAATAATTTTCGGTCGTTCAACGTTTTTCAGGCGCTTCAGTTCAGCCTTGAGCTGTTCGACACCTTTTTTCGTAATCGGTTTTCTCATTTTATCTCCTTATGCTTCATGCAGTTCACTGAGGGCATAAATTTCAGGGTTTTTGACATATTCAAAAGCGGCAATGGTGGCCGCCGCACCGGCTAACGTGGTGCTGTAATGCACCCCTTGTTTTAAGGCTTCAGTTCGGATGGATGCCGAATCAGCGATGGCCTGTGCGCCTTCAGTGGTGTTTATAATAAAATCAATTTCACGGCTTTTAATGCGATCGACAATGTGCGGGCGACCTTCTATCACCTTATTCACACTTTCACAAAATACGCCGGCTTGTCTTAATAACTGACAGGTACCATGTGTGGCCACCAGTTCGAAATTCAATGCACTGAGTTGTTTGGCCAAAGGCACCAATTTGTCTTTATCGGCGTCGCGAACACTGACGAATGCTTTACCTACTTGAGGCATTTTAACATGCGCACCCAGTCGGGCGGCAGCCACTGCGGCACCAAAAGTCTTACCGGTCCCCATAACTTCACCGGTGGAGCGCATTTCGGGGCCCAAAATCGGGTCAACGCCGGGAAATTTGGTGAACGGAAACACCGGCTCTTTGATGGAATAATGGTTTAAGTCCAAACGCGCCCGGACATTTTGTTGTTTCAGACTGATACCTGCCATACACAACGCGCCGATTTGCGCCAACGGCAATCCGGTGGCTTTGGACACAAACGGGACCGTGCGGGAGGCACGTGGATTGACTTCAATAATATAAATATCATCCCCTTGAATGGCAAATTGGGTGTTCATTAAACCCACCACATTCAGTTCTTTGGCCATTAAGGTACATTGTCGTATCAGTTCTTGCTGCACCTCCTGACTTAAACTGAACGGCGGAATACAACACGCGGAGTCACCCGAATGTACACCGGCCTGTTCAATATGTTGCATGATACCGCCCACCAGTACCTCTTCACCATCACAGACAATATCCACATCCACCTCAATGGCATGGTCGAGGAATCGGTCTAACAGCACCGGCGAATCATTCGACACCAACACCGCTTCCTGCATATAGCGGCTGAGTTCAGTCACCGAATGCACCACTTCCATGGCCCGACCACCGAGTACAAAGGAGGGCCTGACCACCAATGGAAAACCGATGGCATCAGCCCGTTCCAGCGCTTCATTAATCGAGCTGACGGTGTCATTGGGCGGCTGTTTTAAATTGAGCTTTTCAAGCATGGCCTTAAACTGCTCGCGGTCTTCCGCCCGGGCAATACATTCAGGCGATGAACCGATAATCGGCACCCCGGCAGCGGCCAGATCTTCAGCCAGATTCAACGGGGTTTGACCGCCATATTGCACAATCACACCCTCAGGTTGCTCAACGGCAACAATGGCTAACACATCTTCTAAAGTCAGCGATTCAAAATACAGTCGGTCTGAAGTGTCGTAATCAGTGGAAACCGTTTCCGGGTTACAGTTCACCATGATGGTTTCAAAACCCGCATTCTTTAAAGCAATGGAAGCATGCACGCAACAATAATCAAACTCAATACCCTGCCCGATGCGGTTAGGTCCACCGCCGAGAATCATAATTTTCCGCCGATCGGTGGGCCTGGCTTCGCATTCTTGCTCATAACTCCCGTAAAAATATGCAGTGGGTGCGGCAAATTCAGCGGCACAGGAGTCCACCCGTTTGTACACCGGCTTCACTTGCCGTGCCAAACGACTTTCGCGCACTGCCTTCTCTGTACAGCCAAACAGCTGGCTGAGTCGTTCGTCGGAAAAACCCAGTTGTTTAATCGCCAACCAATCAGCCGCTTCCAGTGTCTCATGCTGAGTTTTGCTGAGGGCTTGTTCAACCTTAACCAGATGTTCAATCGCCTGTAAAAACCAGGGATCAATTTTAGATAAACGCTGAATTTCAGCCAAATCATAACCATAACGAAAACCATCGGCCACATAGAACAGTCGTTTAGATGAACCTTCTCTGATTTCTTTATTTAAGTCGAACCCTTGTTCCATTTGTTCAACGCTTACTTGAGGCTGCAAACCACAATAGCCCATTTCCATCCCGCGTAACGCTTTTTGCAGCGATTCGCTGAAGGTTCTACCAATGGCCATCACCTCACCCACGGATTTCATTTGGGTGCTTAAGCGATCGACACTGCCGGCAAATTTTTCAAAGGCAAAGCGTGGGATCTTGGTGACCACGTAATCAATGGTCGGCTCAAAAGAAGCCGGAATGGTGTCACCGGTAATTTCATTATTGAGTTCATCCAACGTGTAGCCGACAGCCAATTTGGCCGCCACTTTGGCAATCGGAAAACCGGTGGCTTTGGAAGCCAGTGCCGATGATCGTGACACCCGTGGATTCATTTCAATCACTATCATTCGACCATTGTCCGGATTAATCGCAAATTGAACATTTGAACCACCGGTTTCAACGCCGATTTTGCGCAACACCGCAAGCGAAGCATCACGCATCACCTGATATTCTTTATCGGTCAGCGTTTGTGCCGGTGCCACCGTAATTGAATCACCGGTGTGAACACCCATCGGGTCGATATTTTCAATGGCGCAAATAATGATGCAGTTATCGGCTTTATCTCTGACCACCTCCATTTCAAACTCTTTCCAGCCCAACAAAGATTCTTCCAGTAGTACTTCGGTGGTGGGTGATAAACGCAACCCTTCACGGGTGATGTTTTCAAATTCCTCCAGGTTATAGGCAATTCCGCCGCCGGTACCACCGAGGGTGAAAGACGGCCTGATAATCACCGGATAACCGATGGTTTTTTGCACTTCTCTGGCCTCTTCCATATCATGCACAATGGCTGAATGGGCCACATCCAGTCCGATATCCTGCATCGCCACCCGAAATTGCTCACGGTCCTCGGCCATATCGATGGCTTCGCGCGATGCACCAATCATTTCAACGCCATATTTTTCCAGTACGCCCTGACTGACAAGATCCAACGAACAGTTCAGCGCGGTTTGTCCTCCCATGGTGGGTAAAATGGCATCGGGTTTTTCTCGTTCAATGATTTTAGCCACTGTTTGCCAGGTAATCGGCTGAATGTAAATCTGATCTGCGGTGTCGGGATCAGTCATGATGGTGGCCGGGTTGGAATTCACCAGAATCACATGAAAGCCCTCGTCTTTGAGCGCTTTACAGGCCTGCGTACCCGAATAATCAAATTCACAGGCTTGGCCAATGACGATGGGACCGGCGCCCAAGACTAAAATTCGTTGAATATCCGTGCGCTTAGGCATGGGCTTTCTCCTGTTGCTTACGTTGTCGCATGGCGTCTATAAAACCATTAAACACAGATACGGCATCATGGGGGCCGGGACTGGCCTCGGGGTGTCCCTGAAATGCATAGGCCGGTTTTTGACGGTGTTTAAACCCTTGTATGGATTGGTCAAACAAGGAACGGTGGGTGACTTCTAACTCACCGGGCAGGCCTTCTTCAGCCACACAAAAACTGTGATTCTGACTGGTTATCATAACCTGTTGGCCGGCTTCGTCCATCACCGGGTGATTGGCACCATGGTGACCGTATTTCATTTTTTCAGTGCGACCACCCAGCGCCAAAGCCAATATTTGGTGGCCAAGACAAATGCCAAAAAAAGGCATATCGGCCTGTAAAAATTCCCGACAGGCCTCGATGGCATAATGACAAGCTGCCGGATCACCGGGACCGTTCGACATAAACACACCGTCGGGTTGCATTGCCATCACTTCAGCAGCCGGGGTTTGCGCCGGCACCAGCGTCACCCGACAACCCATATCATGCAAAATACGCATAATTTGCTGTTTAATACCAAAATCGTAGCACACCACATGATGCGGTGTTGATGCTGATTTTCTGAAAGCTTGCTGTGAGAGGTCATAGCGCCCTTCCGACCACTCCTGTTGACTGGTCAGGGTCACTTCTTTGGCCAAATCCATGCCGGCCAAACCGACAAATGCCCGGGCTTTAGCAATCGCCGCTTGTTGATCAGGGGTCTGACCAGATTCTGCGGTCATTATGCAGGCTTTCATGGCGCCATGCTCTCGCAAGTGATTGGTCAGGGCACGGGTATCCACACCGGTAATGGCCACCACGTTATTGTCCTTGAGGAATTGGCTTAATATTTTTTGATTGCGCCAACTGCTGGGTTTATCATGGTATTCACGCACGATGAGGCCGGCTGCCTGAACTCGGGGCGATTCGTTGTCAACGTCATTTACACCGGTGTTACCGATGTGTGGATAGGTCAGGGTTACCAGCTGACCGGCATAGGACGGGTCTGAAAGAATTTCCTGATAGCCTGTCATGGCGGTGTTAAAAACCACTTCTCCCACCCGGTGACCACCGGCGGCAAAAGAAAAACCATGAAAAACACGACCGTCAGCAAGGGCCAACAATGCTGGCGGCAGGTGTTCAGGAAATAACAATTGTTTTAGATTAGACATGGGCTCAACTCTGTTTGGTGAGACCGCCACCGGTCTCATGGCGTAAAAAAAGCCGGTATTGGACCGACCATTTACGGGGTTCGAATTGAAAGCGGATTTTAACTTAAAATGACCCTAAACACCACACACTCAGCGATATTTTCATTCTTGTTTGGCTATAATACATCCATGCAAATTCACCTGGCTATCTATCACCCGCGCCGCGCCGGCATTTTAAGTGCGGCGCTTGACCTGGGCGCGGATAAAATTATTTTATTACACCGTTCACAAGACACCATTGAAGGCTTAAAATCAGTGCTCAACAGCCGCGGTATAAAATGCCAGTCGATTGTGGTTAATTTTGAGACCCATCACCTCAGAGATCAGTTTGCCCGTTTACTGGAGCAACACCAGTCCGACGATTTTTACTTCAATGCCTCCAGTGGTTACAAAAAAATTGTATTAATCGGTTTTGAACAGTTTAATGCTTATGGCTACCCTATTTTCCTGGTAGATAAATTCACCGATGAGTTGTACTGGTTGCAAAATAAAGCAGATCGGCCCACCGAAGACCACCACCTCAGCCATCAAATTAAAATCAATGAATACCTGAAAACTTTTAACACCCATGTTTTGAATGAGGGCAGCAAAACACCCGAACCACTGGCTTCTCGTGAGCTGACGGCCTGGCTTATTGCACACATTGAGCACCACGACAAACCCATTGGTCAGCTCAACTATATGGCCATGATGGCTAGCCGGGACAACCGTTACACATTGGATAACCGTCAGGCTAAAGATACCGGTTTATTAACTGTCCTCGGGCATTTTGAAGCCGCCGGTCTATTGACTTTACGCGGTCGAAAGTTAAAATTCAATGATTCAGAAAGCCGTTTTTATTGCAATGGCGGCTGGCTGGAGAACCATGTGTTTGGTTTAATTTATGGCATGCGAAAAAGCCGTTCCCACATCACCGATGTGGCCAAAGGTTTGCAGGTGGTCAGAAATCAGGGGGTGGTTAAAAATGAAATTGATGTGGCCGCCATGAGCCACAACCGATTACATATCATCGAATGTAAAACCCAAAAATTTTCCAAAAGCAATGATGACAATGCGGCCGCCAACAGCGCCATTTATCGGTTAGACACCCTAAAAACATTTTCAGGCGGCATCTCCGGTAAAGCCATGCTGATCAGTTACCAACCTTTAACCAAATATAATTTGTCGCGGGCGGAGGATTTGGGCATTTATTGCTGTTCATACACTCAACTTAAACAATTAGACCACCATTTATACCGATTTTTTGATTCCGAATCATGAAAAATTTCAGAAGTGATAACGAAGCGCCGGTTCATCCCGATATTATGCAGGCCATGGTTGATATCAACCACGGTTTCGATGAATCCTATGGTTATGACCACTTGAGCCGGCAACTTAATGAACGCTTTCAACAACTATTCGGTTGTTGGTGTGAGGTTTTGCCACTGACCACCGGTACCGCGGCCAATGGTATCGCCATTGCTTTAAGCACCCCTGCTTACGGCGCCGTTTATTGCCATCCAAACAGTCACATTAATGTGGATGAATGCGGCGCACCCGAGTTTTTCAGCGGTGGCGCGAAACTGATTAGCGTACCCGGTGAGCAGGGTAAAATAGAGTGTGACGTCCTCAACCGTCATTTAGAAAACAGCGGCCACCATGGTGAGCATGAATCTTTACCATCAACCATCAGCCTCACCCAATGCACCGAATCCGGCACGGTGTATTCTCTTGAAGAACTAAAAGCTTTTAAAAAAACAGCCAAACAATACGGTTTGGCTGTACATATGGACGGTGCCCGTTTTGCCAATGCACTGGTCACTCTGGGTGTGGATGCCGCAGAAGCCACCTGGCAGTCAGGCGTAGATTTATTGTCTTTCGGTGCGACTAAAAACGGTGCGATGATGGCAGAAGCCCTCATCGTTTTTAACCCTGCCTATAATAAACAAATTAAACGCCTGCGTAAACGCGCCGGTCATCTGATCAGTAAGATGCGCTTTGTGCATGCCCAATTGTTGGCTTATCTGGATAATGATTTGTGGCTAAATCTGGCCCGGCATGCCAACCAACAAGCCCGATTTTTTGCCGAATCGATGCGCAATAATCGGCACGTGCAGTTACTTCATCCGGTCGAGGCCAATGAAGTTTTTTGCCGCTTACCAGTGGATTTGATTAACGATCTGGAACAGCGTGATTTTAAATTTCATCGCTGGCCGGGTGAAAAGGGTGTGATTCGTCTGGTATTTTCTTTTGCAACCCGGGCATCAGACACCCGATCACTTATTGAGGCTATTGATCGCTTTTAAATTTTGAAAAATCAATGTCGAACAAAGATTCAATTTGTGTTTCTAATTGAGTGAAAGAAATTGGGTGACTGAATAAATAACCCTGAAACTGATCACAGCCCATGGCCACCAGCTGCTGTAACTGAGCCGGATTTTCAACACCTTCTGCCACGGTGGTGATATTCAGGTTTTGACCCATCAGAATCATGGTTTTAATCAATTCCAAATCATCTTTATCCTCATTCATGTCTCGAATAAAGGATTTGTCAATTTTTAAGGCATGCACCGGAAAATTTTTCAGGTAGGACAAAGAAGAATAGCCGGTACCAAAATCGTCAATGGACACATTAATGCCCCAAGCCGTCAGTTGATTCAGGATAAACTGACTGTTGGTCACATCTTGTATCAGGGTTTGTTCCGTTAATTCCAGTTCCAATCGATCGTAGGGAAATTTATATTCGTCCAAAATATATTTCAAACGACTTAGAAATTCTGGATGCTCCAGTAATCTTGCGGATACGTTAAAACTCAAACTGATATTTTTGTGCCGCTCCATTAACGACTTAAACTGTTCACAGGCGTGTCTAAACAACTGCCAGGAAACCGAAACAATCAAACCCGTATCCTCTAATAATTCAATAAAGGTTTTGGGCTTTAAGTAATCACCGTCCTGTTGCTGCCAGCGCATGAGGGCTTCGGCACCCACCATATGGCCCTGGGCATCGTAACGCGGCTGATAAAACATCTCAAAGCGACCTTGTTCCTGGGCTTCGTGTAATTGATTCACCAGTTTCAGACGCGCCTGCGCTTTATGTTCTATCACCGAGTCGTATATGGCATAGGTGTTGCGGCCTTTGTCTTTGGCACGATACAACGCAGCATCCGCATTGGACAGCAGTTCATTAACTGTGGAACCGTCTCGCGGATATTTTGCAACACCGACACTACCGGTTAAACGAATCTGGTGGCCGTCAATATCAATCGGGTATTTAAGTTGACTTAAAAAACGGCTCACCAATGATATGATATTTTTCTCTTCCATTTTTCCCGGCAGCAGAACAATAAACTCGTCACCGCCCATGCGCGCAATGATGTCTTTTTTTCGGAATATTCTGGCGAACAGCTCCGGCAGCTTCATCAATAAACGATCGCCCATGGCATGGCCCAAAGTGTCGTTAACGTCTTTAAAGTGATCCAGATCAATAAACAATAAGCTAAAGGGCACTGCCGCTTTTCTTGGGTTCGACACGTAATCTTCGATGTATTGGGTGATGAAATGACGATTGGGTAAATGGGTTAAGGCATCGTGATTGGCCAGATAACTGAGCTTTTCCTGGATTTTTTCTCGTCGTTTAATCTCCAATTCTAACTGCCGGGATTGTTCTTTGGCTTTAACGCGTGACAATAAAGTAATCAGTAACATCATCACGATAAGGATGCCGCCGGCAAAAACCACATAGGGCAATGGCGATAAAATGCTGTTGATTAACGTTTCTGTGGGATACACCTTAAACACCCATCCATCGGTATCAGCATCCAGATTTAATTCAAAATACGCTAAATAACTGCCTTGGGTTAATTCCGGGCCGTTGGCATAGACCACTTTGTCAGCGGCATACGCTTTGGTGTAAAAACCGGTGTTTAAGGGATCATCAATGATGCGATCAATAAATTGTTCGATATAAATTTCAATTGCAAAAAAACCGTCAAAATGGTTTGCAAAATTAATCGGCATCAAAATAAATATGATGTTGTGACCATCTTCTGTAGACACCACCCGGCTGTATTCAGGCAAATTATCACGGCGCGCAACATCCAGTTTTTCTGACATCCCCGGCATCCCAAGAATATCTTCAATATTTATATGGTGCAGCGGTTCTAATGATTCACTCCACTGTACCTTTTGTTTGTCATTTATCCACCAGATTTCATTGACCCCGGATGTGCGCTCAATAAAGTTTCTGGCATCTGAACGCCAGTTTTGCTCTTTTGTGCCGTTATTGACCACCCATCTGTTGACCATTGAAGCCAAGTCACTGGTCAGCTCCTGGGCATTGGTGATAATAAGTGAACGGGTACGGTCTTTTTGACCTGTGAGAATCTGATTCAGCGTATTGTTTTGTGATTGACTTATTTGATGCGCAATCAAAGTGACCGCCAAAGCCAATACAATCGCCACACCCCAGGCAATGTAATACGATTTATCAACAATTTTTTTTATTTTGGCAACTCCCATTGTCTCATTTTTTTAATTCTCAGATTAGCACGATTATGTATTAAAACACAATGACATCCCAATATCGGCTCAAAAATATTTAAATAACCGCCAGATCACCTTTTTCCTGCAACCAGGTTTTGCGGTCGGCGGCGCGTTTTTTGGCCAACAACATATCCAATATTTCGTGGGTTTTGTCACCGGCCTGAACCTTTAACTGTACCAAACGGCGGGTGTCCGGTGAAATGGTGCTTTCCCGTAATTGCAAGGGATTCATTTCACCCAGCCCTTTAAAGCGGGTGACACTGACCTTTCTCTTGTTATTGTTTTTTTCCAAGGTTTCCAGGATGTGTTGCTTCTCACTGTCATCCACCGCGTAGTGTTTTTCCTTGCCCACGTCAATCCGATACAAAGGCGGCATCGCCACAAACACATGTCCGGCACGCACCACGGGTTCAAAATGACGTAAAAACAAGGCACACAATAAAGTGGCGATGTGCAGACCATCTGAATCTGCATCGGCCAGAATAATCACTTTGCCGTAACGCAAACCCGCCAAATCAGTGGTGCCGGGATCAACTCCTATGGCCACTGCCAGATCATGGACTTCCTGTGAAGCCATCACCTGATTCGGGTCCACCTCCCATGAATTAAGAATTTTTCCGCGCAGCGGCATAATGGCCTGAAATTCCCGATCTCTGGCCTGCTTAGCGGATCCGCCGGCGGAATCCCCTTCCACCAGAAACAATTCACTGACATTGGGATCGTCACTGGAACAATCGGCCAGTTTACCCGGCAGCGCAGGTCCCTGGGTAATTTTTTTGCGCACCACTTTTTTGGCTTTGCGCAAGCGGTTTTGGGCTGCCTGTATAACCAGTGTGGCAATTGCTTCAGCTTCTTCCACATGCTGATTTAACCACAATGTCAAAGCATCCTTAATCGTGCCGGTCACATAAGGGGCGATGGCCCTGGATGACAAACGTTCTTTGGTTTGACCGGAAAACTGCGGTTCTTTCATTTTACAGCTCAACACATAACTGACCCGATCCCACACATCATCCGGCGCCAGTTTCACACCCCGGGGCAATAACTGGTGGCTGTCGGCAAAATCTCGCAAGGCTTCGGTTAAACCGCTGCGCAAACCGTTCACATGGGTACCACCTAAGGGTGTCGGAATTAGATTGACATAACTTTCGGTGATCAGTTCTCCTTCCGGCACCCAGGCCAAAATCCAGTCCACGGTAAATTCATCGTCCTGATGGGATCCGTCAAAACCTGTCATCGGAAGGGTTTCAGAGGCCTGGGTGGCATCATTAAAATACTCACTCAAACCATTTTCATAACACCACATGTCTTCTGTGCCCTGAACATCATCCTGAAACACCACCGTCAATCCGGGTGATAAAACCGCCTTGGCCTTGAGCAACCGGTGCAGACGTTTGACGTCAATTTTTAAGGTGTCAAAATACTGTTCAGCCGGGGTAAATTGAATGCGGGTGCCGGTGTTGCGCCGACCCACTTCACCCACCGCTTTGAGTTCGCTGACTTTTTCACCGTGCTCAAAAGCAATGTGGTGTTCCTGACCCTCACGCTTAATCCACACATCCAACCGTGAGGATAAGGCGTTAACCACTGACACACCCACGCCATGTAAACCACCCGAGAAGGTGTAATTTTTATTGGAAAATTTACCGCCGGCATGAAGTTTGGCCAAAATCAATTCGACACCACTGACCCCATGTTCCTTGTGCACATCAATCGGCATTCCGCGGCCATCATCGGTGACTTCAATAAGGCCGTCTTTAAATAAGCGCACAGTTATTTTTTTGGCAAAACCGGCCAGTGCTTCATCCACTGAATTATCCACCACTTCCTGAATCAAATGATTGGGCCGGTCGGTGTCGGTGTACATGCCCGGTCGCCGTTTGACCGGTTCTAAGCCGGACAGGACTTCAATGTCTTCAGATTGGTAAGAATTGCTCATAATGTTTTTTATTATATTTCTTTGTAAATTGATTCCTGAGATTGCATTGAATCCATACCGTCCTGATGGCCATTTTTAGGCGGATACAAGGCATCATAAGTCACATAGTTGGCTGAAAACACCACCCCCATCATTACCCCCATAAACAGCAGTATCAAGACATTGGCAATGCCCATACCAAAAGCACCGGCCAATAAACCCACCACCAAACTCAAGATAAACGCTGCGGCCATGGATAACATCATTAACCATAAGGTTAAACTGAGAATGGCTTGCCAGGCGAAAAACACGGTTTTCACGCTGCGGATCATGGCTTGAATCGGCGAATCCTCATTAAATACCACCAAAGCCGGTGAAAAAGCCATTAATAATGCCACCGGCAAACCGGTTAAAACACTTACCAGCAAACGAGTCAACGCTTCAGAAAATGTAATTTCAGCGGCTGTTTCCGGGGTTAACACCGGTAGTTGCATGGTTTCTAACAGCATTAACTGCACGGCATGCATGGCATAGTTTAGCGCTACCGCCAACACCCCGAGTATTAACAGGGCATTTAAACGGCTCAATAACAGGCTTCGACAATGTGACCACAATTGGCCGGGCACCTGTGCCTGTTGGGGATTGGTTTGCACCTGGCGACACAACAGATAGTACCAGGCAGTCATCACCGGCATCACCAACATTAAAACCATTAAAGCCACCTGCACCGACAACATGGACAATAACATCACGGCCAAACCCAAAATCAGTAAAGTGGCATACCAATGTTTTTGCATCTGCTGGAACAGTTTAATACCTTGATTAAGCCATTGTTTACCTGTAGACCAGCTGATAGGTTGTTTGGGTTGGGGTTGTTGGTATGAAGTCATGGACATTATTCGGTGGTGGCGGTGGGTTGGCCGTTGATGGCGGCATTCAGGGTATACCAGCATAACAAAGCGGATTTAATCCGTGCCGGAAATTTTTTCACTGAAACAAGACAAGCCACCGGACCCAATACCTCTTTCGCCTCAGCCAGGCCTTCATCACTCATCATTTGTTTAAAGGCGGCAAATAAATGTAAGGCTTCAAAAATACTTTGACCGGTCACCAATTCTGTCATCATAGAGGCTGATGCCATTGAAATGGCACAACTGTCACCGGCAAAATGGGCGGCTTTAATGACATCTTCTTCAATGGTTAAATAAACATGCACCTGATCGCCACAAATGGCATTTAAACCCTCGGCATGATGGGTCCAGTGCGCCGGCTCTCCGTAGTTCTGCGGGTTTTTGTTATGGGCCAGGACTTGTTGTTTATAGAGTGTATTCAGGTCGCTCATTTAAAGTTATGAAAACATCGCTTTGGCTTGGTTCAGCGATTCTACCAGAATATCCACCTCATGTTCAGTATTATAAAAAGCCAACGACGCGCGACAACTGCCCGGTACGTCAAAAAATTGAAAAATCGGCATGGTGCAGTGGTGACCGGTGCGAATGGCGACCCCGTGATGATCAATGATGGTGCCGATGTCATGGGGGTGAATACCATCGATTAAAAACGAAAAAACCGGTGATTTTTGACTGGCTTCACCGAGAATACGCAAACCCGGTATCGTTTTTAAGGCTTGTTCGGTGTATTGTTTTAAATGATCCTCTCGTTGAGCAATCGCCTCAAGCCCCACGTCCAGCATAAATTCAGCCGCTGCACCCAAACCGATGCCGCCGGCTATGTTGGGTGTACCCGCCTCAAATTTAGCCGGCACCTTGTTATAAACAGTCTCTTCAAAGGTTACCTTGCTGATCATTTCACCGCCCCCGTGATAAGGCGGCATGGCCTCAAGATGCGTTGCTTTGCCATAAAGCACACCAGAACCGGTGGGGCCATACATTTTATGACCTGAAACGGTGTAAAAATCACAATCCAAATCTTGCACATCCACTTTTAAATGCGGCGTTGACTGGGCACCGTCCACCAACACCGGAATATCTTTAGCATGGGCCTTGGCTATTAGTTCTTTGACCGGATTAATGGTGCCCAAAGCATTAGATACATGAATCACCGACATAAACTTTGTCCGCTCATTCATGAGTGTATCTAACTCATCTAAAACCAGTTCACCGCGGTCATTCATGGGAATAACTTTGAGTTTGGCACCGGTTTGTTGACACAGAATCTGCCAGGGTACGATATTAGAATGGTGTTCCAGATGCGAAATAAGAATTTCATCACCCGGTTTTAATCGTTCACGCACAAAAGTTTGTGCCACCAGATTTACCGCTTCGGTACAACCGCGCACAAAAATCAGATTATCCGGTGAAGGGGCATGGATTAAGCGGGCCAAAGAGGCCCGCGCCTGTTCATACAAATCGGTGGCACGACCGCTGAGACAATGCACGCCACGGTGAATGTTGGCATTGTGCCGGCAGTAATAATCGTTCACCGCATCAATCACCACCTGCGGTCGCATGGCGGTGGCGGCATTGTCAAAATACACCAGGTCTTTGCCGTTCACCTGTTGATGCAAACAGGGAAACGCCTCTCTTAACATACCAGCGCCTCTTGTTCGAAAGAAACCATCATCATTTCACGCGCCAGATCAAGCGGAATCCCCCGTGACTGCAGGTAGAAGACCGCCTCTTCATCCAATGTACCAATGGTGGAGCCATGGGCCGCCACCACCTCATCGGCATACACCTCAAGTTCAGGTTTACTGGCAATTTTAGCATCATTGGACAACAAGATATTTTTCAAATCTTGCTCTATTTCACTGCCGTCTGCCCCTTTTGCCACGATGGCTTTGGCATTATTAAACACGCTGGCCGAGTCATCGGCCAAGCTCCGATGCGTGACTTCAGAACGGTTGTTTTTGCGTGCATGGTTAACCACCACAATGTCACTGATGTGGCTTTGACCGGCGGCTTTATTGATGGAACCGGACTGGTATTCGGCCTGTTCACCGCTAAAATCGACCCAATGCACATGGTGTTGCAAATCGCCGCCTTGATGACGATGCTGGGTGGTCACCCGGGCTTCACCGGCAAGGGTAAAATGTTGCAATGAGATATGCTGCTGTTGATCGTCCAGAATAACTTGCTGGTGACGTTTAAGATGGGCCTTTTCGCCAATTTGATAAAAATTATTGACATTGATCCGCCCACTGACAAGCAGTTCATCAACCACCACCTCAGCACCGGCTGCCAGCTGCACAAGGTTTCGCACATAGGTCCAGCGGCTGGGTTCTTTGACTGCATAGCGCAACAGAATCCGGGCTTCAGCAGGAGCCTGGGCGGATACTTTGATGGCCACACCCTGACTAAATAACGCCTGGTTGGCGGCCTGAACAACCAATTCCGGGGTTTGATCCAGGGGCGACCATCGGGGTTGTTCCGACGCCTGAATGGGTTCAACAGTCAGCCAATCAGGCAAATTATCGGGCACAGACACACCTTCATCGCTGACAACAACAACCACTTGATGGTCAGCCGTATGGGCGGCATCAACAGGAGAAGTTTGTGGCTTGAGCGGGTCTTTTTTCAGACGACTGGCGTCACTGTATCGCCAGAATTCCAACTTACGGCCTGGTGCCGGCCAAGTTTTTAGAACATCAGCGGCATGCTGTTGCTTTTTTGACAAGTCTTCAGGCCAGGTGAGATTTTTTTGCGGCTGCGGGTTTGACGCAGCCAACCAATCAAGCATCAAGCCAGCCATAACCTTGCTCCTCAAGTTCAAGTGCCAGTTTTTTGCTGCCCGATTTAACGATTTGACCATCCGCCAAAACATGCACATAATCAGGTTCAATATAGTCCAGTAAGCGCTGGTAGTGGGTGATGATAATAAATGAGCGGTTGCTGTCACGCAATTGATTCACCCCATCGGCAACAATTTTTAAAGCATCAATATCCAAACCTGAATCAGTTTCATCCAAAATCGCCAAACTGGGCTCTAAAACCGCCATCTGAAACACTTCATTGCGCTTTTTCTCACCGCCGGAAAAGCCCACGTTAACCGGCCGTTTGAGCAAATCATCTTTCATGTGTAACTTGTTAATTTTGTCTTTGACCATACGCAAAAACCCGGCCGAATCTATACCCTCTTCACCCCTGTATTTGCGTTGGGCGTTATAAGCGGTGCGTAAAAAGTACATATTGTTAACACCGGGAATTTCCACCGGATACTGAAAAGCCAGAAAAACCCCTTCACCGGCCCGCTCTTCAGGTTCCAGTTCCAGTAAATTCTTGCCCTTGAAATGCACCGATCCTTCCGTGGCTTCTACATGCGGCATCCCCGCCAGCAAATTACCTAAAGTACTTTTACCGGATCCGTTGGGACCCATAATGGCATGCACCTCACCGGGTTTTACGGACAAGTTGAGGTTCTTTAAAATGTTCTTGTCGCCCGCTTTGGCGTGTATATTTTTGATTTCTAACATTAGCCTATGGCTCCTTCTAATGATACATCTAACAGTGCTTTAGCCTCTACGGCAAATTCCATGGGTAATTCTTTAAAGACCTGTTTGCAAAAGCCGTCCACGATTAATGAAATGGCCTCTTCTTCGGGAATGCCGCGCTGCAGACAATAATTCAGCTGGTCTTCGGAAATTTTTGAGGTGGTGGCTTCATGCTCCAGTTTAGCAGTCATGTTGCCCGACTCGGTGTAGGGAAAGGTATGGGCACCACATTCTTTACCGATCAGCAACGAATCGCACTGGGTGAAATTTCGGGCATAATCGGCGCGCTTTGCGACCCGCACCAGTCCGCGGTAACTGTTTTGACTTTTACCCACGGATATACCTTTTGAAATCACGGTGCTTTTGGTGTTTTTGCCCAGATGAATCATTTTGGTGCCGGTGTCGGCCTGTTGGTAATTATTGGTTAAAGCCACAGAATAGAATTCACCGCTGGAATGGTCACCGCGCAAAATACAACTGGGGTACTTCCAGGTGATGGCGGAACCGGTTTCCACCTGTGTCCAGGATATCTTTGATTTGATACCGGCGCAAAGTCCACGTTTGGTGACAAAGTTATAGATGCCGCCCTTGCCGTCTTCATCACCGGGGTACCAGTTTTGAACAGTTGAATATTTGATGTTGGCCTCATCTTTGGCAATCAGTTCGACCACCGCCGCATGGAGTTGGTTCTCATCACGCATCGGTGCGGTACAACCTTCTAAATAACTGACATAAGAATTATCTTCCGCAATAATCAATGTGCGTTCAAACTGACCCGTGTGGTTGGCATTAATTCTGAAGTAGGTGGATAATTCCATCGGGCAGCGGGTGTCTTTGGGAATATACACAAAGGAGCCGTCACTGAAAACCGCGGCATTAAGGGCCGCAAAATAATTATCCCGCGGTGGTACCACAGTACCCAAATACTCGCGTACCAATTCAGGATGGTCCTGAACGGCTTCAGAGAACGAACAAAATATCACACCGGCTTCGGCCAGTTCTTTACGGAACGTGGTTCCAACTGAGACAGAATCAAACACCGCATCCACGGCCACGCCGGCCAGACGTTCGCGCTCATGTAACGGGACACCGAGTTTCTCGTATGTCTCAAGAATTTTCGGATCCACCTCATCCAGCGATTTGGGGGCATTCTCGGCCTTGGTCTTGGGCGATGAATAATAACTGATGGCCTGAAAATCAATCTCCGGTACATTCAGTTTAGCCCAATCAGGGGTCGGCATTTTTAGCCACTCCCGAAAAGCGTTTAACCGGTATTCAAGCAACCACTCGGGTTCTTTTTTCTTGGCTGAGATTAAACGAATGGTGTCTTCGTCCAAGCCCGGCGGAATGGTGATTGACTCAATGTTGGTGTAAAAACCTTCTTTATACCGTTCACTGGCCCGTTGTCGCACCAATTTGTTGTCAATAACAGCTTCGTTGCGTTCACTCATGATTTTATCTGTAAATTAATTTTTTGTTTGTTGTCCATAATTTCACTGACTGTGACGTTCTGCAGCGCTTGTGAAATCACTTGGTTCACCCGCCGCATACCGGCACTCATATAACAATGACTGATGAAGTCACAGTGCCCCTGATCATCGGCACATTCAGTTAAGGCCAAACGCCCTTCCATGGCTTCGATGACCTCATGCAAGCTGATGTCTCGCTTGCGCTTGATTAAGAAATAACCGCCTCTGGCACCCCGTTTTGAATCCAATAAACCGGCCTGGCGCAATTGCTTGAGGATTTTACTGACCGTCGGTAATTCCAGTCCGACGGTTTGTGCCAAATAATCGGCGGATACCGGCTCTGACGTTTTTTTCAACGCCATAATCAGCATAAAACCGTATTCTGTTAAGCGCGCCAATTTAATCATGGGGGCATTTTATCTCATATAGGACTAAATTGGTACCATTTAAAAATAATCAAGCCAAATTTATGTCTTAAACTGTTATACTCAACTTTTTTATTCTCAAGACCGCCATGAAAAGCATTCAATCTTCGACCTCTTTTTTAGCCGCTGTATTTTTGACTGTCATTCCTGGCCTGAGCTTCAGTGAAATCACACGCATTGATAACGTCCAAGGCTACACTCATAACGGTAAACAATTGATAAATTTTAAGTCACTGACTTTTGACAGCAACAGCGGCCGAATTTTAGATGCCACCAAGGTACAAAAAGTTGATCGCGTTATCGACGGCAACAATCAAATTCTTATTTCAGGTTTACACGATGCCCATGGCCATGTGCTGAATTATGGTTTGTCTCAGGTTCAGGTTCAGTTACAGGGTTTAGATGATTTTGAGCAGGTACTTGAGACCATTCAACAGGGGTTGAAAACGCACCGGGGAGATGATTGGTTACTGGGACGCGGCTGGAATCAGGCACTGTGGCCGGAAAAAGATTTTCCCAGCAAACAGGACCTGGATGAACTGTCCATCAATCAACCACCCATATGGTTAACGCGCATCGACGGTCATGCCGGCTGGGGTAACTCCGCGGCTTTAAAAGCCGCCGGCATAAACCGGGAAGTGGCTCAAAACAATGATTTAATCCTCAAGGATGCTAACGGTGAACCCACTGGCGTATTAATTGACAATGCCATGGAATTAATCACCAGACACATTCCTGCCACCGGTCCAGACAGTCAGCGAGAAGCACTCCATAAAGCTTTTCAGGATTTAGCCGCAGTTGGCTTAACCTATGTTCATGATGCCGGTATCAGTGCGGACAATCATGCCATGTATAAAAAATTAGCTGAAACCGGCCAAATGCCGATTCGTATTTATGCCATGCTGGCCTCTCAGGATCCGGCTTTTGAGGCCACCTTGAAAAAAGGCCTGGTTAATATCGCCAACCGCTATCAATTACGTGCAATCAAAATGATGGTGGACGGTGCTTTAGGCAGTTACGGCGCCCTGTTGCACGAACCCTACAGTGATAAACCGGAAACCCATGGCGCCTATGTCCAGAATTTAAACACGTTAAAAACCAAACTTAAACCCACCGTGGCCGCCGGTTTTCAGGCCGCTATACACGCCATTGGCGACCGCGGCAACACCGAAGTACTGAATTTATTGGCTCAGCCGATGGCCTTTTCTGGGCAATTACGGCATCGCATTGAACATGCGCAAATTATGCGTCCGAGTGATATTGCGCGAATGGCAAATAATGACATCATTGCCTCAATGCAACCCACCCACGCCACCAGTGATAAAAATATGGCTGAAGACCGCATTGGCCCTGATCGTATGGACGGTGCCTATGCCTGGCAAACAGCGCTTGATAACAATGTTCACTTAGCCTTTGGCTCTGATTTTCCGGTGGAACTGTTCAATCCTTTTTATGGATTACATGCGGCCGTCACCCGTCAGGACCGTAACAATCAACCGCAAGGCGGCTGGTACAGTGAAGAAGCCTTAAGCATTGAAGATGCTTTTAAAGCCTTTTCCATCGGTGCTGCCTACGCCGCCCATGATGAACACAACAACGGCTCCTTAGAACCCGGGAAATACGCCGACTTTATTATTATCGACCAAAATATTTTTACCATCGATCCGAAAGATATCTGGAAAACCCAAGTGTTGGAAACCTGGGTGAATGGGCAATGCATATATAAACATAAGCAATAAAAGTCGGGCTGTTTACAAAAAGCATCAACACCCAATTGATACACACTGATGACCATTTCACCGAATAAATTACTCAACAGCAAATGGACTGCTGTTCAACCTGTCAATAAGGAAAAACATTGCCTGATCACTAAAATTGAATTTGAGAAAAATGGTCGGGTGAATCATTGTCAAATGCAATCCATTCACAGCAAGCGCTTATTTTTAATTGATTGGCATGACCTTAAAAACCCTGACAAATGGCAACAAGGCTGGCTGTGATATCTGTTGTTACCGAATGGATTGATAACCGCCCGGTAATCCATCTTTTGAAAATACACACTGCCACAGCTGATTACTTCTGGCCCGAAAGGAACCGGCACAGGATAGCAAGTAATAGCACCATTGACGGTAGAACAGGTCATCATAATCCTGTTTGATTTCATCCCAGCTATTATTGAAATTTTCATACCAGGCCATCAAGGTGGTGTCGTAATCCACACCAAAATTATGCCAGTCTTCCAGCACCAGAAGCCCTTCCGTGTTTTCTGCAATCTGTTGCACAGAGGGAATCATTGAGTTGGGGAAAATATATTTGGCTATCCAAGGATCGGTTTGGGTGACAGAATGGTTACCACCAATACAATGCAATAAAAACAAACCATCGTCACGCAGATTTTTTTTTACCACCTGAAAATAGTCAGCGTAGTTTTTATAACCCACATGCTCAAACATGCCGATGGAAAATATTCGGTCAAAGGTTTCATTCAGATCCCGGTAATCCTGAAGCCGAATATCAATCGGCCAATCCCGGCAGAATTCATCAGCCAGCTGTTTTTGCTTTTTAGAAACCGTGAGTCCGACCACCTCAACACCATAACGTTCAGCGGCAAAACGTGCCGTCCCACCCCAACCACAACCGATATCCAGAACCCGCATGCCCGGTTCCAGTCCCAGTTTACGGCACACCAGATCAAGTTTATGTTCCTGCGCCTGATTGATGTTATCGGCAAATCGCCAATACCCACAGCTGTATATCATGCGCTTATCCAGCATTTTTTGAAACAAAGTGTTACCGATGTCATAATGCTTTCGTCCAATGGTAAACGCCCGTGAGGGTTTTTGCAGGTTAATTATTTTGGATTTAATCACCGACCAGATATCACCGAGCCCACTGACCTTCTCGTGCAATTTTACCCGCAGAATACGGTTAAAAAACTGATCCAGATGCGCACAATCCCACCAGCCCGCCATATAGGATTCCCCGAGTCCCAACGAACCTTGCGCCAATACCCGAGCATAAAATCGATTATCATGCACCTGAAGATCCCAGGGCCGGTCACCACCGATTTGCACATCTGCCGATGCTAACCAGGCATTTAATGTATTATTAATGGTTTGTGTTTTCATAAGCCTAATAATTATAACAAATCTCACTTATGTTTGAGGCTTGAACTGAAACACCATTCCATCATCTTCTTTGGAGTGCTGCTGAGCAGCACGACCCGCCGAGCCGGTTGGTGAGCGTAGCGAATCAGAGGCGAAGAGCGCGAAGTTATACGAAGTGTTCGCTGTGGCCGCTTTCACTTTTGTCGGGAACAAAAGTGAATGACGCCTCCATGGATGGAGGTGTGCTGCGTGAGCTGGGAGTGGAAGCGTAAGTCCCAAGAACACACCTTAATACAAAGGGCTTGATATGTGTCAAGCACTGAATGTCTTTAAATCTGTAAAATGTGCGATTTTATTGGGTATTTGTCATGTCACAGCCTGAATTATTGTCACCGGCCGGCAGCCTCAAGAACATGCGCTATGCCTTTGCCTACGGCGCTGATGCCGTTTACGCCGGACAACCGCGCTACAGCTTGCGGGTTCGCAACAATGAATTTAATTTGGATAATCTGCGCATCGGCATCAATGAAGCCCATGCAGCGAATAAGCAGTTTTATGTGGTCAGTAACATCGCACCGCATAACAGCAAACTCAAAACCTATCTGCGAGATATTGAACCGGTGATTGCCATGCAACCCGATGCCCTCATTATGTCTGACCCGGGCTTAATCATGCTGGTGCGTGAACATTTCCCCGATATGGCGATTCATTTATCAGTGCAAGCCAATGCAGTTAATTGGGCCACGGTTAAATTCTGGCAGCAACAAGGCATTGAACGGGTGATTCTGTCACGCGAATTATCACTTAATGAAATTGAAGAAATCCGTTTTAAGGTACCGGAGATGGAACTTGAAGTGTTTGTCCACGGTGCTCTGTGTATGGCCTATTCAGGACGTTGCCTGTTATCGGGCTACATTAATAAACGTGACCCCAACCAGGGCACCTGCACCAATGCCTGTCGCTGGCAATACGCCGTGCACCCGGCCACTGAAACCGCCACCGGTGATGTGGTCGCACAAACACCCAAACCCAGTAAAGACATTGTGCTACTACAGGAAAAAGGCCGGCCGGATGATTACCTGCCGACTTTTGAAGATGAACACGGCACCTACATCATGAATTCCAAAGATTTACGGGCAGTGGCGCATGTGGAACGTCTGGTTAAGATGGGCATTCATTCACTCAAAATCGAAGGCCGCACCAAATCTCATTATTATTGTGCCCGCACCGCCCAGGTTTATCGCCAGGCGATTGATGATGCGGAGGCCGGTCGACCATTTAATCCGGACCTCAATGAAGCCCTATCGCATCTGGCGAATCGCGGCTATACTGAAGGCTTTTTACAACGTCACCGGCCGCAGGACGCGCAGAATTATGAACGCGGCCACTCCATCAGCCATTCTCAGCAATTTGTCGGTGAAATCATTGGCCGACAAGGTGATCAGGTACAAATTGCCGTTAAAAACAAATTTTTGACCGGTGATCGACTTGAATTAATGACACCCGCCGGCAACCTGACATTCACCTTAGAAACCATGCACAATCAAGACGGTGAAACCATCACAGATGCCAAAGGATCCGGGCATCTGGTGACCATTCCCATGGATCAAAGCATTGATGTGAATATGGGTTTATTAATGCGTTTTTTACCCGCTGTAACAAGCCATCCCGACACAACAACTGAAACGCCAGAGACCCATGGCCTTACTGATTGAACAAGATTGTATCAACTGTGATATGTGCGAACCCGCCTGTCCCAACGAAGCAATTTATTACGGCGAAAGCATCTATGAAATCGACCCGGATAAATGCACAGAATGCGTCGGCCATTACGATGACCCCCAATGCATCGACGTTTGCCCCATCGACTGTATTATCACTGACACGGCGCATAAAGAAAGCCCGCAAGAGCTCTTGAAAAAATTCAAAACACTGTATCATCTATAAGCACGCAAAAAAGCCAATTAACATCATTGCAAGATAAAGTATATACGGTATATATTTTATCTATGCTTATAACTCAATTATGCCATTCTCTGGAAGAACATCAGGTACGCTATGCGCTGTTGGGTGGCTATGCCGTCGCGTTATATGGTGCTGAGCGTGGCACGGTGGATATTAATTTTGTGATTGAGTGGGAATAAATGTAGTATTTTGAACTAATATTCTCTATGAGAGACCGCCACAAGTCTCATAACAAGGCATCGTTTGCAGATAATGGCCTTAGTCCTTATCAAGAACAATAACGCAGCAATGAGGCTTGTGGCGGTCTCCCGAAGGGTGAACCCTAAAACAGCCATCTACGGCGTTATGTTTCCTGGCAATAAGACCAACTATTACTGCGAAAACAAGCCTTGTAGCTGACTATTTTATGATTCACTCATAGGGCATATTAGTTCAAAACACTACACTAAAACAGCTTAAAGCCGTCGAGCAATGCTTACACAAACTGGGATTGGTTTCTCAATTACCCGTCGATGCCGAACAATTATTCCATTTTAGAGACGAATACATTAAAAATCGGCAACTGGTTGCCTGGCATTTTTACCACCCCAAAGACCTGAGCAAACAAGTGGATCTAATTATCACATTTGACTTAAGCAACAAGAAAACCATGACTAAGACACTCAATACCGGCACAGTTCAACTGTTAAACAAAAAAGATTTGATAAAAATGAAGCAACAATCAGCCCGGCCTCAGGATTTAGAAGACATCAAAGCACTGAAACAATTATGAAAGCCCTACAAATCCACAGCTCTGAATCTCTGGCCAGAGGTCAAAAAATGACCACCGATGAAATCGCCCGTTTCCTGGAGGATTTCCGTCAACTCCATGGCCATAACCCACAACCCAGCAAACTTATCAGCCTTAAAGTCCCCATCCCACTGCTAAACGCTTTCCGGTTCCAATGCGAACAGCAAGGCCTGAAATACCAAACACAGATCAAAACCCTGATGAAAGACTGGCTTCAAACTAAGATAAATACATCAGAATAAATTTAATCATAACGATAGGTTGGACTGAGCGTGTGGATATCCACCAAATCAACCACGAAAAGTTGGTGATAAAAAAGGGCACCTTTTTGATGCCCTTTTTAATTTTACTTTTCCGGTTTTTTTAAGGTGCTGTACAACCGGTTATTCTGACGTTATCGACCACCCAACCTTCAGGGCGTCCGGCTGACGAGTCAGAGGTTATGCGGAAGCCCAGTTTAATGTCACTGCCGGCATAATTATCGACATCAACGTTAAAAACAGTGGCCGCCATCGGATCACCACACCAGGCCAGTGTGCCGCCGGGTAATGGATTATTGTAAGAGCCGCTGACCGGGCCATCGTAGTTATTATTGATGATATCGGTATCAGGTACCTGGGTAAAGGCACCGCCATTCACCGAGACTTCCAAAATGGCCGAATCATAACAACCGCCACTTCTGTCTTCAATTGTCTGGGTGTTCCAGAATCGCAATGTGAGTGGCCCCATACCTGTAGGCAGAGATAACAAAGGAGACACCAAAGAACTGTCATTGATATTAGCAATATCATCGGCCTGATAAGCCATACTGCCGCCATCACCCACAGGCTCTAATGACCAGTTTGCCAATCCGACCGCTGTTTCAATGGTCCAGGCAGGTGGCGGTACAACTGCGCCGTCAAAGCCATCCATAAATATCAGATCATTGTTAAAATCAAAATGATAGATGTCTGTTTGCTGCATGCCAATGGGGCAATCTCCGGGCGCTATTTCGGTTTGGAAATTATTCACCGCGCTGACAGCGTTACCACAGGGGCTTTGCGCCGTTACACGCCAGTAATAGTCTGTACTGGTTTGTAAATCAACACTTGGGGTATAACTGGTGCCGGTTAAGGTTTCAGATATGTTGACCGTGGTGAAAGATGAATCCGTGGAAATTTCAATCAAATAGTCAACCGCATTGGCATCACTGTCCCAGGTAAACGTTGGTTTTTTGGAAACATTGGTGGCCCCATTGACCGGGGACAACAGGTTACTACCGGTGGCACTTGCTGCAGAATAATTTACAGTTAAATCAAGATTTTTATCGGTCACATTAACACCGTCATTACCGCTGGCTAATAGCGTGATGGTACCAGCACCGGTGGAACCGCTGTTATCCACATCAAAAGTGAAATCTGAAGAAAATGGCGGTACCTGCGCATTAACACTAAATGAGGTGTTGTTCACATAAGCAGGTGCGGAATCCACACTTAACGTGACTGTACCTGTATAACCAAGTACCTCAGTGACGGACAGGGATGACAAATTACCCGTATCTCCGGCACACACAGCCAATTGGGGCGGCGTGGCAGAAACATTAAAAGTCGGTTCAGCATTGGCGTTGTTACCATAGCCCACCATGGCATCCACCGAACTGGCGCGGTTATCGGTCCAGGTCATGGCCATCTTATCCAACACCACGGAGAGGCCGTTATAATCACCCCATTCTTGGCCGTTATTCACATTACTTGACGTTTGGGTTGAATAACGTTGTGCACCCTGGGCTAACCAGGAAGCACCCCCATCGGTGGAGACATTGTAATAAAAATCCACGCCGCTTCGGGCATTGGAATGTCGGGTATCGTAAAAACCAATATGAACAACACCATTTTCACCGACTTTAATCCAGGGATGAAAGCGATCCACTGTTAATTTATCTGATGTGGGGTGCGGTTTTGGCAATTCTGTCCAGTTGGCACCACCGTCAGTGGATTTAAACACGCGGATTTCTGCGTGGTTGTTATTGGCTGAACCGGTGCCATAGCCAACACTGTCACTGGTTTCATCAGTGATGGCCACGTACAAATGATCATTGTTGGTGTCAATGTCCGCAGAGGCGTAAATAAATGCTTCACGAGATTCCATGGCCGGTATCGGAAAGTCAAAGCGACCACGAATCGGTGACACCACCACCGGGGCTTGAAAACTGGCACCTCCATCGGTCGATTTCAACATATTGAGCTCAGCCTGATTGTTATTATCACTGTCAAGACCCGGATAGAAGTAATAAATGTTACCGGCAGAATCGGTGGTGATATCAGACCCGATACCCCTATCAACACCCACATTAATGGGTGTGCTCCAAGTTGTGCCGTAATCCGTTGATCGCGCAAAACGCATTACATTGCCTTTGTGGTAAGTGATATATACATTGTCTTTATGCGGTGAAGTGGGTGAACGATCTACGTGAATAAATTCTTTGTCATTGGATTGATCTCCATCCACCATGATCATCGGCACCCAGGTCTGGCCGCCATCTTCTGAATAAGAGCTGCGAATATTACAACCCCCAAAACCACAACTGCCTAAATCTGCCTGATAAACCCTTTGGGGGCTGACATCCAGGGTTGACCAGTCAACCGTCGGATCACAACAGGAACTGGGATTAACCTGAGAAGCAAACCAGGTGGCGCCACCATCTGTTGTGTAATACATTTCCTGACCGCCATTGGCATTGGCACCGGCGACCGCTTGCATGTTATTATAAGGATTAAATTCGACGGTCACTTCATTACCACCGGTTTGTAGCACCACCTCACCGGTGGGATTGACCACCGCGCCTTTGCGTGGATCATCCGGTTTACCGTCTAAAGTATATGGATGGTAGTATTTTCCCAAACCTTCTTTATACCAAACCCCATCCACCAACAATCCGCCATAATGGATTAAAAACGCATGGTACAGTTCCCGTGGGTAGAACTCAGTGATATGGGGGTTGGCCTGACGGGCTTTCACTTTAAAAAAGGCCGGCACATTTCTGACATAATGATCGTTTTCAGGCAAAATAGCCAAATCTTCCTGGGTCAACTGATAATTGCGGTCATCCCAGGGACCGAGTTTTGCCAAAGCGGCATAATCAACCCGCTGATCAACACCTAATTCTTGTCTGATTTCCGCATGGACGGATAAAGATGTCATCCACAAAAGGACAACGCTCAAAATAATTTTCATAGAATTCCTCTCTCTTAACAGGGTAATTTTCAAAAAATAGTAAACTTTTTTTTTGCCTGAATACAATCTTACAATAATTTTTTTATCGGTTTTGTGAAGTAAGTCTTGGTTATTAAGCGGGCACATCCTCTTTTGAAATATTTTGCTCATGCATCACTTCATCCGCATATTGCTTATCCTTAAAATTTGATTTTCTCTTATTTGACAGAGATTTATCGGTGATTAAGACCAATTCGACCGTCACAGAAAAATGATCTGAACCGATCAGACGGTGACGCTTCAGTGATTTCAAGTGAAAATGACGGCTCACAAAAACATGGTCCAGAGGCCAGCGCAAAAATGGCAGCGATGCATGAAAAGTATTTAAATAACACCGCCCCACGCGAACATCAAGCAAACCGCTGATGCGTTTAAAAGCACGCAGTGGTTTTGACCAGGGCACATCATTTAAATCGCCGGCCATAAGTAACGGCTCAGTCATATCTTTGAGTTTCCGGGCCAGCGCCAGTAATTCGGCATCGCGTTCGGTGGATTCTTCGTTTTCAGAGGGACTCGGGGGTGCCGGGTGCATAAAATGAGCCAATACCTGATTGCCGTCAATATCTATACAGGCATGCACTGAAGGCACAAAATCCTGTACAAGATGATTAACCTGGACATCGCTTAAAGGGAATTTAGAGAAGACGTGCATGCCGTACATGCGTTCATTGGGCTGGCTGATTCGATGGGGGTAATCTGAGGTCAGTTCCTGTAGTGCCTCATGCCAAGCCTGGTTGGTTTCCATACAAACCAGGACATCCGGTTGCTGTTTATTAACCAAATCCACCAATGCTGAATAATGATCATTTTTCATCAACACATTGCTAAGCATTAAGGTGAAGCGTGACTGACAATCTGTTTCATTAAAATCAGCCACTTCTTTTGTATGCCAGCGGGTGTATGGGAACAAATAATATGCCTGTAAGACGAGACATGCGGCAATCAAGGCCAACATCACATAGTCCACAGTGGTTAAAACACCCAGAAAAAAAGGTGCGCTAAGCACTAACAATATAGCCAAAATAAAGCCTTGAATACGGACAAAATCAAAAGCCCGAATCCACCAGATGCGGCGTTCGATAAATGGCATCACCGCAAATACACAGATGATGGCCGTGATGATCGTTAAATATATCTGACTGTCTAAAAATGGCATACTAATGATTGCTAAATCTTGTCATTATAGAGATAAAGCCATTATGTTTATGATAAACAGGGCTATTTTTGTCATTTTATACAACCGACATCGGTCTTTTCAGCTAAAATGAATAACAATCACTTATTAAACTTCAGCCGGTAAAGCATAGATATTTTGAATTAATGCTTGAACTATCGGGATTTGATGTTATATTAGCTTTATCAAATACATTAGCGTTTTGCTCGACATGTGACCAAAAAACCATCACTCTATGAAAATTATAATTAGCTTTATTTTATTAATCAGCCCTTACCTTGTTACAGCCGATACAACGTGGTATACGGTAAAAGCCACCGAGGAACCCGTTTACAGAACCTTTCAGGGCCGCATCGAGGCGATTCAGCAGGCCACTGTTTCGGCTCAGACCAGTGGTCGGGTGGCGAAAATCCATGTGGATGTGGACGACTATGTGACCGCCGACATCGTTATTATTGAGTTCACCAATCAGGAACAAAAACAAGCCGTTGAACGGGCTCAGGCTAATCTTGAGGCCGCCAAAGCCACAGAAAAACAGGCACTGGCCAGCTTTAAGCGCGCGAAAAATATTTTTGAAAAGAAACTGATTTCACAAAGCGAATTCGACCGCGCTGAAAGCCAGAAAAACACCGCTGTTGCAGCCGTTAAAACCCAACAGGCGGCCCTGGAAACGGCCCGGACACAGCTGGAATATACACTAATTAAAGCCCCCTTTGACGGCATTGTCACCGAACGGCATGTGGAACAAGGTGAAGCGGTCAATGTCGGCACACCTCTGATGTCAGGTTTGTCTTTAGATCATTTACGGGTGGTCACCCATATCCCTGAATCAATGGCCGATCGCATTAACGAACAGGGTCGCGCCCAGGTTGAATTACCTGACGGCTCCCGAGTCGAAAGCCGTGATTTAATCCTGTTCCCCTATGCCGATCCGGTTAGTAAAACCTTTCAAATGCGGGTCAACTTACCGCCGAAAACGCCGGGCTTATTTCCGGGCATGTCGCTTAAAGTTCATTTTAAAACCGGTCAGCAAGAGCGCCTGATGATTCCCACTCAGGCCATCGTCCGGCGTGGTGAACTGTCTTTGGTTTATGTTAAACACGGCGACCAGCAATTACCCAGGCAAATTCGCACAGGTCAACAAAGCAATCAGATGACCGAAGTCATATCAGGTTTAGCGTCCGGTGACACCATTGCCGCCAACCCCTTAAACGTGGCTGTTACACAGCAACCATCTAACCGATAATTGGGGGCATTCAGTTCATGAACAAGCAAGATAAGCTGTCGATCTCAGGCTTACTGGCAAAAAGCTTTCAGAACAATCAATTAACGCCGTTAATCGCTTTGGTTTTGGTTTTATTAGGTGCTTTTGCCGTGGTGATTACACCGCGTGAGGAAGAGCCGCAAATTGATGTCACCTTTGCCAATGTGATGATCGGCCTGCCCGGTGCCACCGCCAAAGAAGTGGAACAATTGATTACCAATCCCGCTGAGCAGGTCTTGGACGAATTGTCTGATATCAAGCATATATATTCAATTTCTCGACCCGGATTGTCGATTATTACGGTTCGTTTTAAAGTTGGAATAAAAAGAAACGATGCCATTGTTCGGCTTTATAATCAGGTGCAGTCCAACAGCGATTGGCTGCCCCGTAACTTAGGCGCCACCACACCCATCATCAAACCGTTGGGAATTGATGATGTACCGGTGTTGACCGCCACATTATGGAGCGATGACACCGATAAAACCCACCGTGATTTACTGGAAGTGGCACACAGTCTTGAGAATCAACTCAAACGTATTCCTGAGACCCGAATCATTCGCAGCTTTGGTGGCGATCAGCGTATTGTCCATGTTGAAATGGATCCGGTTGATATGTTGAATTATCAAGTGGGCTTTACGGATATTACTCAGGCTTTACAAGCCAGTAATTACAGTTTACCACTGGCAGAACGAATTGAAGGCAATCAGTTGATTCAAGTCCAAACCGGCTATTCATTTAATCACATCGACGACCTTGAAAATCTGATTATCAAAGTCACGGAACAAGGTAAGCCCGTTTATCTACAAGACATTGCCCGAATTTATGACGGCGCGGATTCACCGGAATCTTATACCTGGATTGATGCCGGTCATGCCTGGGGTGACGGTGTTGCACCTCATTATTCGCCGGCCGTTACCATAGCTGTGGGTAAAAAACCCGGCAGCAATGCCGGTCAAATCACCCAATCGGTTATGGCCGCCATAGAGCAATTAAAACAAAGTCGCATCCCACAAGATGTGCATGTCGAAATCACCCGAGATTACGGCCAAACCGCCAACGATAAAGCCAATCAGCTGATTAAAAAGCTTATTTTTGCCACCATTTCAGTGATAATTCTGATGTTGATTGCCATGGGCTGGCGTCAGGCTTTGGTGGTGGGTTTAGCGGTGAGTATAACCTTGGCCATCACCTTATTCGCATCCTGGGCGTATGGCTTCACCCTTAATCGGGTCTCCCTTTTTGCGCTTATTTTCTCCATCGGTATTTTGGTGGACGATGCGGTGGTGGTGGTTGAAAACATTCATCGCCGCAGCAAAAATAACAAAGACAAACTCAGTGACATCATCCCCCCGGCAGTCGATGAAGTCGGCGGCCCGACCATTTTAGCCACATTTACGGTGATTGCGGCCTTGATGCCAATGGCCTTTGTCAGCGGTTTAATGGGCCCGTATATGAGCCCGATACCGATTAATGCCAGTATGGGTATGCTGTTGTCCTTATTAATCGCCTTAATCATCACCCCCTGGCTCTATGGCAAGTTTATTGGCAAAGACCATAGTGAAACCAAACCGGCGCATGATAAAAAACCACAAAAAACATCCATCTTCCAACGTATATTGCCGATCTTTCTTAAACAAAAAAATGGTCGAACACCCCGTTATCTATTGATTGGTTCTGTGGTGGCTTTATTGGTCATTTCTATTTTATTGGTCCCCTTTCAACACGTTATATTAAAAATGCTGCCCTTTGACGATAAATCTGAATTGCAGATTATAGTTGATATGAAAGAAGGCACCACCCTGGAAAGCACTAACCAGCTGATGGTTGAACTGGTTTCTGAATTAAACGCGTTCGAAGATGTTAAACACGCAGTCGCTTACACCGGCATTTCATCACCCATCAATTTTAATGGTCTGGTCAGACAATATTTTCTGCGACAGGGAACTCATCTCGGTGATATTCAAATTATGCTGACTGACAAGCATGAACGCAGTCAACAAAGTCATGAAATCGCTCTGCAAATGCGTGAAGTCGTTGATCGCATTGCTGATAAATATGATGCCTCTTTGAAACTCGTTGAAGTACCGCCCGGGCCGCCGGTGATTTCACCTTTAGTGGCCGAAATATATGGTGATCATTACCCGCAACAAATTGCTGACACAAAAAACATCGCACAACTTTTTGAGGCCGTTGATCATATGGTCGATATCGACACCACCGTGGAATATGATGCCCCTAAACAAGTGCTTGAGATTGATTTACCCAAAGCCATGCAGGCCGGTGTCTCGCAACAGCAAATCACCACCACCGTCAACACTGCACTGGCCGGTATGGACATGAGTTTTTTACATAACCAACATAATAAATATGCGCAACCGATACGTCTTGAAATTGATCGTAACAAGCAAAATGATTTGAATCAGCTGATGACCGTGCCGATTAAAACCCAGCGAGGAGATTTTATTCAATTGGGCGAATTGGTCACGGTGGTCGATACTGTGATTGAAAAATCAATTCAACACAAAGACCTGCGGCCCATGACCATGGTCACTGCCGATATCGCCGGCGGTGCCGATTCACCACTGTATGGTATGTTCGGGGCGAAAAAGCTGATTGAAGATCAGTACCCTGAAATCGATCAGTATTTTATCGACCAGCCCCTGATAACGGACAGCACGTACATCAAATGGGATGGCGAATGGCAGATCACCTATGAAACCTTCCGCGATATGGGTATTGCCTATTCGGTGGGGTTGATTTTAATCTTTTTGCTGATTGTGGCGCACTTTCATTCCTACTTTGTGCCTTTGATTATTATGGCACCAATTCCCTTAACCATTATAGGCATATTGCCCGGTCACTGGTTGCTCGGCGCGCAATTCACCGCCACTTCCATGATTGGCATGATTGCCCTGGCCGGTATTATTGTCAGGAATTCAATCTTGCTGGTGGATTTTGTCCATATTCAGCTGGCTGCCGGTAGCGATTTAAAAACTGCCGTGATTCAATCCGCTGAAGTCCGTGCCAAACCCATTATTCTGACCGCCTTAGCGGCCATGATGGGCGCCTTCTTTATCCTTGACGATCCCATTTTTAACGGCCTGGCGGTATCGCTGATCTTCGGTATTTTTATCTCAACCTTATTAACGCTGGTGGTTATCCCGGTGCTGTTGTACTGGTATCAATCAAGACAGGATAATAAAAGCACTCAGCCATAACTGAGTGCTTTTAATGTTTCTTGAAATAGTCAATCCCGGCTTTTTTCAGGATTGATTTAATAATCTAATATCTGACCATCACGATCCAAAACAACCGGTTCGCCATAGCCCAGTTCTTTCAGGCGATCTAACTGGGTTTTACCGTCACCTACCACCACATAAATCATGTCCTGTTCATCGATGTATTGATTAATATAATCTTTCGCATCCGATAATGTCATGCCCTCTAACAGTGCCTGTTCTTGTTCCAGAAAGTCATGACCTAAATCGAACCGGGTTACCTCATTGAGCGCATTTAGCAATTGCCCCAGGGTTTCAAAACGCCGGGTGTTGCCTTTGCTGAGTATATTCTTGGTGACGGCTAAATCATCTTCAGTAAATGTATCCGCATAATGGCCAATCAGGTCTTTAAGAATGTCTAAGGATTCAAGCGTCACATTACTGCGCACCTGGGTTGAAGCCACAAAAGCACCGGGATAGAATTCTGAACGTATCGGATAAGAATAGGCACCATAGGTATAGCCTTTGGTGATACGCAGCATTTGCGTGAGCCGGGCACTTGAACCTGAACCCAATCGATTATTGACAATTTCGATGGCTTTAAAATCAGTACCGGCCGGCAATTGCTTGCCGACAATCAAGACCGATTGTTTGGCATCAGGCACATCGATAAAGTAAAGTTGCGGGGTTGTGCTCGGTGATTCGGCCGGCCGGTATGTTAATTCAATTTCTGTGTGTGGCAAGTTCTGATCCAGGCTTTGCAAAGCAGTTAATGCAGTGCTCGAGTCGATGGCACCGACCACATTAAATTGTATCAACTGAGTTGATAAATTCTGCTGATACCATTCCTTAATATCATCAAGCTCAATGTTATTCACTGAATCCAATGTACCGATCGATGGTTGGCCGGCCACATGATCTGTACCATAGAGTTTGCGGAAAAAGACTTTCTGTGCAATGCTGTTCGGGTTACCGTAAGCCGCCGTAATATCTGTGAGAGTATTGTTTTTAATACGCTCAAAATCGTCGGCATCAAAACGCGGTTGTAACAGCATTTCGGTGACCAAATCCATGGTTTTACCAAAATTTCGAGCTAAACTATTACCTGAAATGGTGATGGCGGTGGTGCCCGCTGATACATTAATGCCCGATCCCAATAAACCGATCGCATCTTCAAATTCAGCCGCTGTTTTATCTTGGGTGCCCTCCTCCAGCATTTGAGCCACTAAGTTTGCCGTGCCGTTCTTACCCGCTGAGTCCAGCATTTGGCCGCCTTGAATGCGTAAAGTGAAATTCACCAACGGCACTTCATCGTGCACAATTCCGGCCACCGAAATACCCTGGTCCGTTTTTGCCTCCCAGATAGCCGGTGATATGAGTGCCGGCAATTCTCCTATTGGGGGTTCAGAACGGTCATGTTTTGTCGCTGTTCTGGGGAAATCATCGGCATCTTCTTCGGTAAATTCGGGCTCTTGACCGGCCACAATGTTCTCTTCGACCACATCCGCTTTTTTTGAATCAATCAATGCCAGTTCAGGATGACCCTTGGGCACAAAGCTGGTCATAATCGCCGGTTTGTTCTTAATGTATTGATGATAAACACGCATAACATCATCAGCGGTGACGGCTTTAATGTTGGCAATATCCTGTTTATAAAACTCAGGATCGCCGGCATATTCATTATAAATACCCAGTTGAAAGGCTTTATTAAGGACACTGGAAATGCCGTTATAAAAGTCGGTTTCCTGTCGGGCTTTAATTTTTTGCAAATCAGTCGCGCGCACACCCTTGGCTTCAAAGTCCATTAAAGCCTGTTGTAATTCCTGGTAAGCCTGATCTAAATCCACACCTTCATGACCACGAACCCGGACCGTAAAGGTACCGGCCAGTTCCTCCGAACGGTTATAGGCAGAGACTTCCGCGGCTAATTGTGAACCCTTAACTAAACGTGAAAATAAGGGCGATTGCTGGCCTCTGGCTAACACTTCGCCGAGGGCATCTAAGGCATAGGCATCTGGATGGTATTGTTCGACTGTCGGAAAAGTCAGCCTTAATTCGGGCAATTGCGCAAAGTTATCTTCATGATATAACCGCTGACTATTTTCTAAACTCACCGGCATGGCTGGCATCGGATCGACCGCTTGGCCGGCCGGAATTTCACCAAACCATTTTTCAACCGAGGCTTTCGCCGCCTCAAATTCAATGTCACCGGCAATTACCAAAGTGGCATTTCCCGGGGTGTAGTATTGATCATAAAATTCACGCACATCAGCCAGGGTGGCATTTTGCAAATCCTCTAAATCACCGATTACCGTCCAGTTATAGGGATGAGACGTTGGAAACAAGGCCTTCTTTATAACGTGCGAGGTATGCCCATAGGGCCGGTTATCCACCCGCTGACGTTTTTCATTTTTAACCACTTGTTTTTCCCGCTCCAACGTGCCCTGCTTAACCGTGTTAATCATGTAACCGAAGCGATCGGAATCAATCCACATCAGTTTTTCAAAGGCATCTTTGGGCACCACTTCATAATACATGGTGCCATCTGACCAGGTGCCGCCGTTACGGGTACCGCCAAGCTCTGGAATCATTTTACGGTTAGCGCCCATCGGTACATTCTCAGAATTATTAAATGACATATGCTCAAAGAAATGCGCAAAACCGGTACGGCCGGCCTTTTCTCGATTTGAGCCCACATGCACAATGGTGGCCACCGCCACAATCGGATCCGAATGGTCTTCATGCACAATCACCTCTAAACCATTGTCCAAAGTAAACGTTTGATAACTCAGGTCAAGATTGAACGCCGAATCAGGGGTCTCAACCTGAGCAACCGTTTTAAGCTGCTGCGGTTGACTGCAGGCTGTTAACAGAGCGATTAATAGAATCACTGAATATTTGGATCGTGACATAGAAGCCTCTTGTGGAGATAAAATATCGTACGACTATACCAGAAACGATTTAGTTATCCTGTGTAAAAAGTCATCCATCCATGTGCATTTTTAAGCAACATCATGATAATGAACCTAAATTCTAAATAACAAATGTTTGTCAAATTTATTTTTTTCAGGCAAAATAAACACGCTATTTAATCTAAGGTATAAAAACCATGACAAAATCTATGAATGAGATGGTCGATCATGCAGAATCGGCTTCGGGCTTGCTCAAGCTCATATCCAATAAACAGCGGTTAATGATTTTGTGCTTATTGCATGAGAATGAATTGTCTGTGGGCGCACTGAATGAACATTTACCGGGTTTATCCCAATCAGCCTTATCGCAACATTTGGCTCAATTACGCAAAGCGAATCTGGTTAAAACCAAGCGTCAATCACAAACCATTTTGTACTCTCTGGCCGACAGCAAAGCCGTTCAGGTTATTCACCTATTACATAAACTCTATTGCGGTTCAGGCAATTAAAAACACACACCATTTGGCATTATTTGGGGGAATTCCCCGACACCATTTGGTTGAGGGGATCTCTTCACCATCTCACCATCCCACTAAGCCTTAAATCAATTCTATCACCTGATTCACTTCCGTCACAGTGATGACTTTCATTGGCAACGCCCGGGTCCATTGACCGGCATTGGCTTTGGGTATGATGGCCGTTTTAAAACCATGCTGGGCGGCCTCTTTTAGTCGATCTTCACCGTTTTGAACAGGCCGAATTTCACCGGTTAGGCCCACTTCGCCAAAAATTACCGTGCCTCGAGGTAAAAAGCGGTTTTTAAAACTGGACACAATGGCCATCAAAATAGCCAAATCAGCAGCGGTTTCAGTGATTTTAATACCACCCACGGCATTGAGAAACACATCATGGTCATGAATCGACAAACCACACATGCGGTGCAATACGGCCAATAACATGGCCAGTCGGTTGTGTTCCAGACCCACCGATAATCGCCGCGGATTACCCAAGGGACTCTGATCCACCAGCGCCTGAATTTCCACCAGCAACGGCCGTGTACCCTCACGGGTCACCATCACCACCGAACCGGGTTTTTCGGCTTTGTGTTCGCTTAAAAAGATGGCCGAAGGGTTGTCCACTTCTCTGACGCCCCGTTCTGTCATGGCAAATACCCCGATTTCATTGACTGCCCCAAAACGGTTTTTTAAGGCCCGCAAAACCCGAAACCGGCTGTTGCCATCACTTTCAAAATACAGCACCGTGTCCACCATATGTTCTAAAATTCGCGGCCCGGCGATACTGCCTTCTTTGGTCACATGACCCACCAGAATCACCGTAATTTTATGCTGTTTGGCCAGTCGCACCAGTTGTGCGGCGGTTTCTTTGACCTGAGAAACTGAACCGGGTATGGATGTAAGCGCTTCGCTGAACAGGGTTTGGATTGAATCAATCACCACCAGGTCAGGTTTTTGTTTGAGCACGGAATCCATAATGGTTTCCAGTGACGTTTCTGCCATACAGGACAGGTTATCCACCGGCAAACCCAGCCGTTGGGCGCGCATGGCAATCTGCGCCAAAGATTCTTCACCGGTAACGTACAAAGGGTTGATGCTTTGGGTAATGTGCGCTGTGACCTGTAATAATAAGGTGGATTTACCGATACCCGGGTCACCGCCTAATAAAATCACCGAACCCGGCACCAAACCACCGCCCAAAACACGATCCAGTTCCTTGATGTCGGTCGGCGTACGGGTTTGCTGCTCGGTGCTGACCTGACCCAATTTTTGGATTTTTTTATCACCGGAATAATTACTGAAACGGTTCGATTGGCTGCTGCTTTTCACCGATTGTACTTTCACTTCATCGATACAGTTCCACTGGCGACAGGCACTACACTGACCGGCCCATTTATTGGTCACATGACCACATTGGTTACAGACAAATTGTGATTTTTCTTTAGCCATCAGCCAATTCCTGAATCGCTGAGGTATCAAATGGCCACGCTAACTCTTTTTGACCATTGGTTAATACGGGCACCTTGACATGATACCGCTTAATGAGATCGGGTGATTCATCAATATCAATGAATTCATAGCAGATGCCTTCGTCATGCAGCATCTGTTCGGCAAACTCGCACAAAGGACATTCCAATCTGCTATATAATGTCAGTTTTTTCATGGCGTTAGTTTATCATGGCTGTTAGTATTTTTGACTTGTTTAAAATTGGTATCGGTCCCTCCAGTTCACACACCGTGGGTCCCATGCGGGCTGCCCACTTATTCACCCAATATTTGCACAATCATGATCTGGCTGATAAAACCCGCCACATCACCACCGAACTGTATGGCTCATTGAGTCACACCGGCCGTGGTCACGGCACTGACAAGGCCATTATTTTAGGCCTGATGGGTGAACAGCCTGACAGCGTCGATCCGGACAAAATTCCTGCGATGCTGTCACAGACGAAGGACAGTGGGGTTATTATCAATGGAGCTTTGACGCTCAAATTCAGTGATAAAGACCACTTAAAATTCCATAAACGCAAAAAATTACCGTTGCATTCCAACGGCATGCAATTTACAGCCTATAACGAAGCCGGCGAGGCCTTAAAACAAAAGGCCTATTACTCAGTGGGTGGCGGTTTTGTGTTGGCTCATAATCACATGCAAGAGCAACACATCATGGAAGACGATACGCCACTGTCTTATAAATTTGAAAGTGGTGATGAGCTGATTACTTTGTGCCACAGACACAACATGACCATCGCCGATATTATGTACGCCAATGAACAGGCCTGGCGCAGCCGTGAAGACATTGACAGGCAACTCGACACCATCTGGCAGGCCATGGAACAGTGTATGCAACGTGGTTTTAACACCACCGGCACCCTGCCCGGTGGTTTAAACTTACCTCGACGTGCACCCAAGATATTTGCTGAACTGAACAAAAAATCCGCCAAAGATCTGGCTGACCCGTTAACCGTGATTGACTGGGTTAATGTGTATGCCCTGGCAGTGAGTGAGGAAAATGCCGCCGGCGGTCGCGTGGTCACCGCGCCCACCAACGGGGCTGCCGGCATTATTCCCGCCGTGATTAATTATTATTTAAATTATATTGATGGCGCCGATCAACAAGGGGTGCGCCATTTCCTGTTGACCGCCGCCGCTGTGGGTATTTTATATAAAACCAAAGCCTCTATATCCGGGGCTGAAGTTGGTTGTCAGGGTGAAGTGGGTGTGGCCAGCTCCATGGCAGCGGCCGGCCTCGCGGCGGCCTGTGGACTGACGCCGGATGAAATTGAAAATGCCGCCGAAATTGCGATGGAACATAACCTTGGTTTAACCTGTGATCCCATTGGCGGTTTGGTGCAAATCCCCTGTATCGAACGCAACGCCATGGGCAGTGTGAAAGCCATCAATGCGGTGCGCATGGCCGACCGCAATGAAGGCAACCATTATGTATCGCTGGACAAAGTGATTAAAACCATGAAAGCCACCGGCGATGACATGAAAGACAGTTACAAAGAAACCTCACGCGGCGGTCTGGCAGTGAATATTATTGAATGCTGATGAGTTTCAGGTTTAAAACCGGCAATTGACGTATATCAATGCCCCATGGCATGGAATTTTTTACAATTCAACATGATTTTTTAACCACAAGGTTATGCCCATGATAAACTTTAAAAAAACTGCCCTGGCCTCCGCCATGATGGCAGCCACCTTAACCGCAACACCGTTGGTGTTACACGCAGCCGATACAGAACAAGCCAATAAAGGCGAAGCGTCCTTGTCATTTCGCTACCGCTATGAAATGGTGGATCAAGAAAACTTTGCCAAAGATGCCAACGCATCAACATTACGTACCCGCTTAAATTATAAAACGGCTGATTACAGCGGCTGGCGTTTTTTTATTGAAGTGGATGATGTCACTGAAATTTGGGGGGATCATTACAATGCCGGCGCCGGTAACACCCCGGACAGAACCCAATATCCGGTGGTGGCTGATCCCACCGGCACCGAAATTAATCAGGCTTGGGTCAGTTTTCAGTTTAATGATAAGGCGTCAACAAAATTAGGCCGTCAGCGAATTTTACTGGACAACCAGCGTTTTGTCGGTGGTGTTGGCTGGCGGCAGAATGAACAAACTTACGATGCGTTGTCCTTTGATTTTGATGTGGCCGACAGCCGTCTGTTCTTGGCTTATGTGGATCACGTCAACCGTATATTTGGCGAAGACGTGCCCGCCGGTGACCACGACAACCAGACTTTGCTGGCCAACTGGAACAAATCCTGGGGCGATAAACATCACATCAAAGCCTATTATTACGGCATCGAAAATGATGATGCACCTGCTTTTTCAACCAACACTGTCGGCATTGGCTACAACACCCATTTTGATGTGGGTGCACAAAAACTGAAATTAGGCCTTGAATACGCCAGCCAATCGGATGCGGACAATAATCCGGTCAATTATGATGCTGATTATTGGCGTTTTGATGTGGCGATGACTTTTAGAAACGGTGAATTTTTCGCCGGACATGAAATCCTCGAAGGCAGTGACACAAAAAGTGGTGCCTCTTTTAGAACACCGCTGGCCACATTGCATGCTTTTAACGGCTGGGCGGACCAGTTTTTAGCCACGCCGGATAAAGGCATTGTTGATACTTTTATTGGTGTTAAAGGCAGTCTCAACGGTTGGGGTTGGCAAGCCAAGTACCATCAGTTTGATTCTGAAGCCGGTTCGGGCCAACTGGGTTCTGAATTTGATGTGTCCCTGTCCAGAAAACTCGGTGAAAAAGCCGGTCTGCTGTTAAAAGCCGCGGATTATTCGGCCGATCAGCACAGCCAAGACACCCAAAAAGTGTGGCTGATGTTCAGTTATAGTTTATAATTTCGGACAGAACATTGACCCAGATCAATGAATCATTTAACCTTAATAATTAAAATGCCCACGCTTTAGTCAGCGCCCCGCCATATAATTGGCGGGGTTCTTTGTCAACGAAAAAAGAGAACCTTATGAAAGAGTTATTTACCAAAAGTGTTGCCAGAAACATTTATTACGGTGGCTCACTGTTTTTCATTCTGTTGTTCCTGGTATTGACTTTTGACACACACAAAAGAATACCATCAACTGATAACAGTGAAAACATCACCGAAGTCGTGGCACACGGCAAACGCCTGTGGGAGGAAAACAATTGTGTCGGCTGTCACACCTTGTTGGGTGAAGGCGCCTACTTTGCGCCGGAACTGGCCAATGTGTATGACCGTTTCGGTCAAAGCACGGACGCCATCAAAGCTTTTATTATGAGTCGCCCTGCCAATGGTATTCCCGGTCGCCGCTCCATGCCACAATTTAATTTCACCGATGAAGAGTTGGAAGCCCTGGCTCAATTCCTGAAATACGTCAACGGTATTGAAGCCCAAAACTGGCCACCCAACATTCAAGGATAACGGAGTTAAACTATGAAATATCAATCTCAAGCAGTGTCAAAACTGTACTTTAACGCAGCCATCGCCTTGTTTGTGGGTCAAATCATATTTGGCGTCATTCTTGGCTTACAATATGTCATCGGTGACTTTTTGTTTCCGTATATTCCCTTTAATATTGCCCGCATGGTGCACACCAATCTGTTGATTGTGTGGCTGTTATTCGGCTTTATGGGTGGTGCTTACTACCTGGTGCCCGAAGAATCCCAACGCGAACTGCACTCGGTTAAACTCGCCAAAATCTTATTTTGGGTGTTCTTTATTTCAGGCGCATTAATCGTCTTAAGCTACCTGTTACTACCCTATCAACGTCTCGCTGAATTAAGCGGAAATGCCTTCTTGCCGACTATGGGTCGGGAGTTTTTAGAACAACCAACCATCGGTAAAATAGGTATCGTTATTGTTTGCTTAGGCTTTTTGTACAATATTGGCATGACCGTTATCTCGGGACGCAAAACCGTGATTAATGTGGTCTTGCTCACCGGTCTGGTGGGTCTGGCCTTGTTATTTTTGTTTGCTTTTGTGAACCCTGAAAATCTGGTACTGGACAAATTTTACTGGTGGTGGGTTGTTCATTTATGGGTAGAAGGTGTCTGGGAATTGATTCTGGCTTCCTTACTGGCCTTTGTCCTGATTAAAACCACCGGTGTGGATCGTGAAGTCATCGACAAATGGGTTTACATCATTGTTGCCATGGCGCTAATCACCGGCATTATCGGTACCGGTCACCACTACTTCTTTATTGGTACGCCCGGCTATTGGTTGTGGTTAGGTTCCATATTTGGCGCCCTAGAACCCATACCATTCTTCCTGATGACTCTGTTTGCCTTTAACATGGTGAATAAACGACGTCGTATCCATGCCAACCGTGTGGCCGTGCTTTGGGCCTTAGGAACCGGTGTGATGGCATTCTTAGGTGCAGGTGTCTGGGGCTTTTTACACACTTTGGCACCGGTTAATTACTTTACTCACGGCACTCAGATTACCGCGGCCCATGGCCACATGGCTTTCTATGGTGCTTATGTGATGGTGGTGTTGTGCATGATTTCCTATGCCATGCCCAAATTGCGTGGTCGCGTGGCCAACTCAAACAAAGCCCAGGTGGTCGAAATGTGGTCGTTCTGGTTAATGACCATCTCGATGGTATTTATTACCCTGTTCCTGACCGCTGCCGGTATTGTTCAGGTTTATCTGCAACGTATGGGCGATCAGCCTTTGCCTTATATGATTGTGCAAGACAAACTGGAGTTCTTCTACTGGTTGCGTGAAGCGTCCGGAGTTGTCTTCCTGATTGGCCTGATTGTGTATCTGTCGAGCTTCTTAATCAAAGGTGAGTCGGATCAACACATTGATGTCAGTCATAAAAATCCCGCCATCAATTCTTGATAGCACTTAATAATAGGGTGGCCCTTTTGGGCTGCCCTTTTTTATTTACAGTAAATTATGTCTAATACCAGCCCACTCAAACATTCCGATTCACTCAGCTACTATCAACAACAAAACAATGAAGTGGCCCTGTTTGAATCCGCCTGGAATAACCAGTTACCGGTCCTGCTGAAAGGTCCCACCGGTTGTGGTAAAACCCGTTTCGTGCAGCATATGGCGGAAAAACTGGGTCGCAAACTTTACACCGTGGCCTGCCATGAAGACTTAACCGCTTCTGATCTCATCGGGCGACACCTGATTGGTGACGGCGAAACCTACTGGCAGGACGGCCCATTAACCCGTGCTGTTCGCGAAGGTGCGATTTGTTATCTCGATGAGGTGGTGGAAGCTCGCAAAGACAGCATTGTTGTGATGCACCCTTTGACCGATGACCGGCGGATTTTACCGATTGACCGTACCGGTGAGTTGTTACACGCGCCACCTGAATTTATGCTGGTGGTGTCATACAATCCCGGTTATCAAAATCTGCTTAAAGGCATGAAACCGTCCACCAAACAACGGTTTATGTCGATGAGCTTTGATTATCCCGATAAGGACATGGAAGCCCAAATTGTCGCCAAAGAAGCCGGTGTTGATTTGGAATTAGCCAAATTACTGGCGCGGCTGGCCAGTCATATCCGGCAATTGAAAGACCACGATTTGGAAGAATCAGCCTCAACCCGACTGTTAATTTATGCCGCCACCTTAATTAAAAGTGGTATTCCAGTATCTGAAGCCTGTCGGGCAGCCATTGCCGAACCTTTAAGTGATGACATCGAAGTGGTAGAAGCCCTGATGCAGGTCATGAACGCACAACTGGGCGATGACTGACAATGGAAGAATGGGTTGGTGTCAAATGGCACCATTACATTACCAATAAAAGTACCATCCGCTATCGTGAGGCGGCGGTGTCATTAAATGATTTAGGCAAGCGTCTGGCGGTATTCTTTCGCGCGCTGGGTGGTGATCCGGGCTTAAGCCTGGCCGAGACCTCGGATTATATTCATGACGGTCACCGAACTTTTTTGCAAAAAATGGCCGGCTCCGGTGTTAAACAGGCCCTGCCTCATTTCCATAATGAGTTTTTCTTTTTACCGCATCAAATCGATTGTTTTCCTTCCAAAAAAGCTAACGAAGCCTTGTATTACTGGCTTACAGCACTGGCCAGCCTGAACCACACACCGCACAAGCATCACTGGATAAAACACAACCAATATTTAAGCCAGCAAATACTCAACAATTGGCCTGGTTTACGCAGCCGATACAAAACACTGTCACGCTTACAATTACAGCATCGACCAAAAATAAGTTCTTTACCGAAAAAATTACAACCGGTTGAACGTGCCTTGCAAAAAGTCATTGCCGATCCCTGGTGTGATAACGACGTCGAGGTCGGCCACGATGTGCAGCCTTTACCTGTGATGTTATGGCTTTATCCATCACCAATTAATACTGTGGCAGAACGCCGCGATCAGGACCATCAAGGTGATCAAGAACAAGAACAAAAGTTAGCCGCTAAAAACCTTGGTGATAAAAAATACAAGGCCGAGCAAATGGATGACCGTGATCAGGGCGATGGCCTGATCGCCTTTCGCTTAGAAAGTTTATTTACCTGGTCTGAATTTTTAAACCTGGATCGCTCTGAAGAAGACACCGATGACGAGGACTTACAAAGCGTTGCCGATGATTTAGACAAAATCACCGTCAGCAGCGGCAAAACCGCCAGTAAAGTGAAGCTCGATTTGGATTTGCCCTCTGCCGAATACGATGATGTGGTGTTGACTGAAGGTATTTTGTTGCCCGAATGGCATTATAAAAAAGAACAACTCATCGAAAAGCAATGCGCCCTACAAACCATGGCACTGAATATCACCGAACCGGCACAATGGCGGGAAGAAACCCGCAAACAGGCCAAAATGCTGAAACGCCAATTCGAATCACTTAAACCACAACGTAAATGGCTGGATCGCCAGGAACAAGGGGATGAAGCTGATTTGAACAGCTTTCTTGACTTCAGTGTGCAACGTTCAATGGGAAAAGGCACCACTGACCCCAACCTCTACCGGCAACTACATCAAACCAACCGTGATTTATCGACGCTGTTACTGGCTGATTTATCGTTGTCCACCGATGCCTTTGTTTCCGGTGACCGTAAAGTAATTGATGTGATTCGTGAATCACTGTATATTTTTGGCGAATGTCTCAGTGCTGCGGGTGAACGCTTCTCCATCACCGGCTTTGCCTCTAAATTGCGCAGTCATGTACGTTATTATGAACTCAAAGGCTTTGATGACCGTTACGATGACACCGTACGTAACCGGATTTATGCCATTAAACCCAATTTCTACACCCGCATGGGTGCCGCCATTCGTTATGCCACCGGGCAACTCACAGCACAAAAAACCGGCCAAAAACTGTTGTTAATTTTAACCGACGGCAAGCCCAATGATTTAGACCAGTATGAAGGCCGTTATGGTATGGAAGACACCAAACATGCGGTCAATGCCGCCCGCAAAGAAGGTCTGGTACCCTTTTGCATCTCCATCGACATCGAGCCCCATGATTATTTGGCTTATATTTTCGGCGGCCAATCTTTTCTCCATATAAAACACATCGAAGAACTGCCCAAAAAACTGCCCATGCTGTTTTACCAGTTAACCCATTGATTTAAGCCCACCTTAAAATTATAGGCAAAAATACCGGATTGGGAACAACAGGGTTTATAATTAAAAATAACCACAAAGTTCACAAAGGAAAAATATGATTGCTTAGCGCCCTTTGTGATCTTTGAGGTTAATAAATATGCTAACCGCAGAGCAAAGAGGATATTTCACTAAAAATATTTCTGGTTAAACAGACGCTAAAAATTCGTGTCGGGTGGGATAATTTTTTCTCAGTTTATCAAATGATTGGGGCAAATTTTTAATTTCATTTCTGAGCGCCTGATCATCCTGACTGATGTCATAATAAGACAGCAACTTAGACACCTTGTTTTCATTCGATTGTGGTTGCCAGGGGTCATTAACCCGTATATTTCTGTCTAACGCTGTTCGTTTGAAAGGCACTTGAAAATAATCGGACAGGGCCTGGCACAGCATCGCAGTGGCCCGCCATTTACCCTCAATCGCGTAACCGGCAATGTGGGGCGTCGCCAGCAGACAGTGCTGTACAAGTTGTGCATTAATCATCGGCTCGTTCTGCCAAACGTCTAAAACCAAATTAACCGGACTTGCGGTGTTTTGAACATAATATAAGGCCATCTGATTATCCAGAATATCACCGCGTGCCGTATTAATCAGCAGCTGATCTGCAGACAATGCATTTAAAAAGGCCACATCGATCAGATGTCTTGTTGGCCAGGGACCACGCTGCGTTAACGGCACATGAAAGCTGATGACATCAGCCTCACTCATAGACTGTAAGGAATAATAAGTCTCATTGGGTTCCTGAGCCTGTCGCGGTGGATCACACAACAGACAATGAACGCCCATTTGCTGCAAATATTTCTGTAATAAACCACCAATTCGGCCAACGCCAACAATACCCACCTTTAAACCCTTAAAAGTACGATTTGTCCGTTGCAACCAAAAGGCGATGGCAGCCAAAACATATTCGACCACTGATTGGGCATTACTGCCTGGCGCATAGGCAAAGCCAATATTTGATGCGTTTAGATAATCTAAATCGATATGATCCAGTCCGATGGTGGCGGTGCCGACAAATTTAACCGATGTGCCCTTGAGCAAATCTTCATTAACACGGGTCACAGAGCGCAGCAATAAAGCATCCACTGCACTAAGATCAGAACGTTGTATATCACGGCCGGGCATCTTTTGAACAGTCACATCTTCACCGAAAGCATGGGGCAAGCCCGGAATATTTTCATCCGCAAGAATGCGCACAGAAGCAGGCATGGATTTAAGACCCTGAATTATTCAAGCTCAGCCAGCACACAACGAAGCACACCATATTCGTACAAACCATCTAAGGCGTCATAAACCGGTTTGAGCTTTTTGTCTTCGATGTAACCGGTCATTTCAGCGGTTTCTTCAATGTAATCAATTTCATTGTCATCCAGTTCGGTCACCGCTTTACGGTCCACTAAACCGGCGGCAATGGCCTGAGCTAAGTGCGAATAAACGGTTTTGGTGTTTAAATCCAGGGTTTCGGCCACTGCATCCACTGATTCCAGTTCCAGAAAATGATCCAGCGTGACATTGACCTCATCTTCGAGTCGGTTATCCAGCTTTTCAGGCAAGGGGTTGTCTTTAATCACTTTCAGAAAAGCCTCACCGTATTTGGCCAGTTTGTATTCACCGACACCGGAAATATACATAAATTTTTCACCTTCAACCGGGCGTTTTCGAACCATTTCTAATAAGGAGGCATCACTAAAAATCACATAGGGCGGCACCCCATGTTCTGCGGCCAAATCAGTACGCAATTGGCGTAAAGCATTCCACAACACAGTGTCATGACGCCCCAGTTCCAGGTTATCGTTTTGGGCAGTTTTGTTTTTGGCTTTGACCACATCACGCAAATAAAAGGGTTCTTCGCCTTTTAAAATGGGTTTGGCTTTTTCAGTTAATTTAAGTGCGCCAAATTCATCATCCACTTCAATATAACCAAGGCTAATGAGTTGTCGGTACAACCGCCGCCACCAGGTCTTGGGATGATTTTTACCGATACCGTAAACGTTTAATTGATGGTGTTTAAACTGTTTAATCCGTTCTTCATTTTTATTGCCGATTAAAACATCAATCAAATACATCATCCCAAAGCGCTGTTCGGTGCGATAAATCGCCGACAACGCCATCTGGGCTTCGGTACTGGCATCAATTTTTTCAGGCGGATTCAGACAATTATCACAATTACCGCAGGGTTCGGCCAATTCCTCGCCAAAATAGCGTAACAAGGTGATGCGCCGGCATTCCAGTTGTTCACACAAATCCACCAGCGCATCCAATTTATTGTGCAGCACATTCTTATAGTCATCGCCGGCTTCAGAATCCCGGATAAACTGACGTTGCATCACCACATCCTTGTAGTTATAGGCCATCCAGGCATTGGCGGGACGACCGTCACGGCCGGCACGGCCGGTTTCCTGATAATAGGATTCGATGTTTTTAGGCATACTGAAGTGGGCCACAAAGCGGACATCAGGTTTATCAATCCCCATGCCGAAAGCGATGGTGGCAACGATAATCACGCCCTCCTCAATAAGAAACCGATTTTGGTTTTTGGCCCTGACTTTGGCCGACAGACCGGCATGGTAGGGCAAAGCCGTGCGACCCTGAGCAGTCAAAAATTCAGCCACCGATTCCACCTTACGCCGTGACAGGCAATAAACAATGCCGGCGTCATCGCTGTGGTTTTGGCTGATAAAATCCCAAAGCTGTTGCTTGCCTCGGTCCTGTTCTTCAATGGCATAACGGATGTTGGGTCGGTCAAAGCTGGAAATAAACTGACGTGCTTTTTGTAAATCAAGTTCTTGAACGATTTCATCCCGTACCCGTTCATCTGCGGTGGCGGTCAGCGCCACCCGTGGTACATCGGGAAATTGTTGGCTCAAAACAGACAGGTTCTGATACTCAGGCCTGAAATCATGACCCCATTGTGACACACAATGCGCTTCGTCAATGGCAAACAATGCAATATCAATGGTTTTCAAAAAAGCCTGCATGTCTTCATTGGATAAGCGTTCCGGCGACAAATACAACAAGTCCAAGTCGCCGCAACGGGCCTGCTGTTCAATGGATTCAACCTCTGAAGCAGATAACGTTGAATTAATATAAGCAGCACTGACTCCCAATAATTTCAGGGCATTGACCTGATCTTCCATCAATGCGATTAAGGGCGAAATCACCACACCCACACCATCACGAACAATGGATGGAATTTGATAGCACAAAGACTTGCCGCCGCCGGTGGGCATCAACACCAGGGCATCTTCCCCTTTTAGAATAGAAGCCACAATTTCCGATTGATGATGACGGAAGTCACTGTAACCGAAGGTTTCTTTAAGTATTTTTTTTGCTCTGTTCATCTCTATTATTTTAGTTTAATACTTACTACTTACGCAAGCCCCAAAAATAAACAGCCATTCTCACTTTTTGAGACAACTGTGCTTTTTAATACAAGCTCATCAACAGAATGTGTATTTATCATGACTTTATTGAATCGTTTTTACCGCACCGGACTCATGATTATGTCGACCACGCTGGCCATATTGATGATTAAACCCATGCTGATTGTTTTTATATTGACGGGTTTATTGATGAGCTACGTAATTCATTACATCATCAAACATCCGGCCTGGAGTCATCTGATGGCACGGGTGGTGGCAGAATGTGTGGGTTTGATGCTTGTACTGGCATTTTTTGTCAGTTTAGTGGTGATTTACAGTCATTTAATCGCTCCCTGAGTGCATTTAATTCAGCCTCTGTTTAATCAAGCTGGTTATAATGGTTTTTAATTTTGCCAAAATCATGTTAAAAATTTTACCGGTTGTTTTGACCCTGATATTAACCGCTTGTGCACAGCCGCCCAAGCCATTGCGTGGCGATTACAGCACCATGCCGCCACAGCAATACCAGAAAACGCCCGTCACAGACTTAAAAATACGTTGGACCGGTATTGTGATTGATGTTGAAAATAAACCTGATCATAGTTGTTTAACCGTGATGGCCAAGGTACCGAATCAATACGCCCGGCCGTCCTATCAAAACCGCGTCGATCTGGGCCGTTTTATTGCCTGTAAACCAAAGTTTTTAGAACCTAAATATTTCACAAACAGAGCTGTTACCGTTACCGGCCGGGTTAAACGCCTGGTGGTGAAAAAAATCGATGAACTGGATTATAACTATCCCCTGGTGGATGCGGATGTAATTTACTTGTGGTGATTATCGAACACTTGCGTGACTCGATGCATCACATCGTCCACAGTAATTAACTCCATGACACCGGGCAATTCCGTTTTGGTGCCCCATGTCACCTGATCCACCGGTTTATTGAGAAATTGCCGGCAAGCTTCGGGGTATTTATTGACCGTCAATTGTGGAAACTGATAACTGCCGGAACGTTCTGGGTTGCTGGCAGCCATTAAGCCAATCACCGATGTGCCCACCGCGCCGGCCATATGCAACGGCCCCGAATCCGGCGAAATCACCAAATCAACCAGGCTCAGTAACGACCATAACTGTTTTAACGTGTCCTGACCGGCCAGGTTTAAAACTGGAGATTGGCATTGGGCAACAATCTCTGCCACAAAAGATTTTTCCTTGTACGACGGGCTGGCGGTCAAAATAACATGTGCATCGTATCGTTGTTTAATCGCATCGATCAATGCCGCGTAACGTTGTGTTGACCAGTTTCTGAGTGGATGGCTGGAACAGGGACTGATGAGAATGTTCTTTTGCTGTGGCTGAATATGACGGGTCGCCCAGTCGCGGTCTGTTTGTTCAATCGGCAAAGTCCAGTCCATCACCGGCTCACAACCCAGGTGATAAACAAATTGCATAAAACCATCCAACACGTGGTATTGAGGCAATGCCGCCACCATCTCATTCACCACCCAGCCGTGCAATTCCTTATGCCGTGTTTTGTCATAACCAATTCGTCGCCGTGCCGGAATAAACCGAGAAATCATATTGGCACGAAAGGACAGCTGCATCTGTAACAACACATCAAAGCGCTGTCTCCGCAGAGAACGCCTTAATTGAGACAGACTTGTCAGCATGTGATTTTTATCAAAAACGATAAAATCAACCCCCGGCAGTCCCTGCAGTAATCGGTACTCTAATCGACCAATCACCCAGGTGATGGATACACCCGGCAATCCGGCCTGCAAACTTTTCACCACCGGAATCATATGGGTGACATCACCGATGGCGGACAGCCGTAATAAACAGATGGAGCGAACCGTTGGGTTTGTTGTCATGCTTCAAATCATTTAAAATGACCTATTCTATCACTGAATTTTAAACTCAACACTTTGCATCAAAGCAAAAAAAACAAACGGCGTTTTCTGGTTCATCCCGAAACCCAATCAGAGCCGACAGAAAACTGGTTCAGTGCCCAACACTGGGCCAACCAGGGACGCTTACTCGGAACTTATGCCGGTCGCGGTTCTGTCTGGATCATCAAATCTGATGACGGCAAATGGGTGCTAAAACATTATTACCGGGGCGGCTTATATGCCAAAATCAGTCGCGACAAATACCTCTGGTCAGGTTTTAACAGTACCCGCGCCGTGCGAGAATTTAACTTATTGTTGCACATGGAAAAATTGGGTTTACCCTGCCCAAAACCGGTGGCCGTACAGATTCAGAGATTCGGCTTGTTTTACACCAATGACTTAATCACCCAATACATCACCCACCAGTTCACTTTTGCCGAGAAACTGACACAATCGGACCCCACTTTGTGGCAACAGGTGGGCACCGTGATTGGCCGATTTCATGCCGCCGGTATTTATCATGCAGATCTCAATGTACACAATCTGTTGATTCATCAGGATTCAATATATCTGATTGATTTCGATAAAGGTGAAATCAAAAAAAACCGTAAACATTGGCCCCAAAGTAACCTGGCCCGTTTAAAAAGGTCTATTGAAAAAGAAACTGACAGCCGTTGTGAACAGGACTTCAAGAAACACTGGCAAGCCCTGCTCAGTGGTCACCGGGATGCCATGCAAAATGTCTCGAAATAAGCCTTTCGACGCCAAAAAATTTATCGCTGAATTGCCCACCTCTCCCGGCGTCTATCAGATGCTGGACAGCACGGGGCAGATTATCTATGTCGGCAAAGCACGCATCTTAAAAAACCGGGTCAGCAGTTATTTTAACGGCAGTGCCAAAGACAACAAAACCATGGCCCTGGTGCGGCAAATCGCCGACATGCGTTACCACATCACACAATCCGAGGGCGATGCCTTAATCCTGGAAAACCAGCTGATTAAAAAACACACCCCGAAATACAATATTCTGCTCAAAGACGGTAAAAGCTATCCGTATATTTATATTTCAACCGATGCCGATGAATTTCCCCGCATCACCTATGCGCGGGGTAAAAAGAAACGCAAAGGCCGGTATTTTGGCCCTTACCCGAGTTCACCGTCGGTGCGTTATGCCCTGAATTTCCTGCAAAAAGTCTTTAAAGTCCGGCAATGCACCAACAGCTTTTACAGTAACCGCTCACGGCCTTGTTTGCAACATCAGATTAACCGCTGCACCGCACCCTGTGTCGGTTTGGTTTCAAAGAAAGACTACCAAAAACAAATTAAATACACCATCGACTTTATTGAAGGTAAATCATCACAGGTGGTGGACAGTCTGGTTAAAGAAATGGAACAGGCTTCAGCGGATATGAGCTACGAACTGGCCGCCGAGATACGCGACCAGATCAAGGCCATCCGCAGCATCCAATCACATCAGGCAGTGGAAACCGGTCTCACCGATCAGATTGACGTCCTGTCAGTCGGACAGGAAGCCGGTCTTTATATCGTCACGGTCGGCACCGTGCGCAATGGCCAGTTTCTGGGTAACCGCAACCATTTTCCCAACACCCCGAAAGACATCACTCTGCCCGATTTATTACACGACTTTATCAGCCAGTATTATGACGAGGACATACTGCCCAATCGCCTAATCTGCAATATTGAACCCAGCGATAAAAACGATCTGGCGGAATTACTCAGTGTCCTTAAAGGCAAAAAAGTCTTTATCACCGCCAAACCCCGCGGTCAGCAGTTAAAACTGCTAAAACAAACCACTGAAAATATGCACAACGCCCTGCAGGTACAAGTCAATAAATACGCCAGCTGGCAGAAAAAATGGGATTTATGGGTCACTGAACTGGGCTTTAAGACAATGCCCGAACGCATTGAATGTTTTGACATTTCTCATCAAATGGGTGAGCACACCCGGGCTTCTTGCGTGGTGTTCGATGCACAAGGCGCGGATAAAAAAATGTATCGCCAATACATTATTTCCGGTATTCAGGGCGGTGATGATTACGCCGCCATGTCGCAGGTGATTGAAAAACGCCTCGACAGCCTAAAAAAACGCGATATTCCACTGCCTGATGCATTTATTATCGACGGCGGTAAAGGTCAGGTCAATCAGGCGGTAAAGATATTAAAAGAACAGAATCTCGAAAGCGTCCGCATTATCGGTGTGACCAAAGATGAAAACCGCACCGCCGGCAATGAACGCATTTATCTGCCCGAACGTCATGAATTTATAAGCCCCGAGCCGCATGGTTTATTGTCTTTAATGATGCAACATATTCGTGATGAAGCCCATCGATTTGCCATTAAAAGCCATCGCAAAGCTTTTAAAAAATCACGAAATACATCATTGTTGGAAAACATACCCGGCATCGGCCAGGCCAGACGCAATCAATTATTGAAACACTTTGGGGGCCTTCAGGGCCTCAAACAGGCCGGTATCGATGACATCCAGAAAGTCCCCGGCATCAGCGAAAAACTGGCACAAGAAGTCTTTAGCCATCTGCATCAATAAGTACGCTCTCTGCCTCAATGACTTCCATCCCTTTAAATCGATCAGCATTATTTTCAGCATCGTTGAGCACATCACGGATAAATATGGTTTTCACCTGATCCGGAAACTGTTCCCGGATATGCGCAAACACTTCAGGGTCATGCTCACCGGAATCACCGATTAAGGTAAACATCCGTTGAGGGAAATGTGAAAATATTTCGGTGATTTGGCGAATTTTTTGCTTCTCGGATGCCTTGGAACCAAGTTTAATAAGTCGATAGAAATCACCGTAAGTTTCACCTTCAAGCAAATGTAAACGCACATTTTTCATATGCACACTGCCGTGAGGAAAGCCGACTATATCGCTAAATAAAAATTCAGATAAAGGCTGAAACATCTGCCACGGCCCGCCACTGACATAATGAAAAGCGGTGCCTTCATCGAAGGTTTTAAACAAAGCCTGCATCTGCGGCACCGGCTGAAACGGCTTAAAAAAAGTATTCATCATCACCACCGCCTCACCTTCGGTGATTTCGGTAATTTTCAGGGTGTCGTCGATATCGGATATCACTGAATGACCCACCGGTTTAATCAATTGAATTCGGCCTGCCCCCACATGGTCTTTGCCCACTGCCTCAAAAGTTAACCAGCCGTTGTTCGATTGCTGCGCCGCCAATAAAGTCTTCGCCCGTTCTTGTGACAGGGTTAATTCAGCCAATAACAAACCATTAAAATCGGTGCGTTTATCCCCCTCTACTGACTGTAAACGCATAATTTCACTCTCAGGATCACCATCAAAACGAATATGTACCGCCTCAAATGACTCACTGTCTGCCACGAAATCCTTAAAACGCATGCGAAACATGGCCTGCTGGTCAACACTTAATTGCTCTAAGCCGGCTTTATTGCGCACCACCCGTTTAGACAATTTTGATAATTGCCGGCCAAACCAACCGTCATGCTCATGCACCCAGACCCGCAATGGAATTCGCCACTGGTCATCATCTAAATAACCGTAACTGGGGTAAAAGGTCACATGTTCCTGATCACGCATGGTTTGTTTCTCTGTTTTGTTATTAGCGGCTGCTGCCGACAGGAATGTCAGTAATAATATCAACGAAACGGCACATCGTACAAACATCATCTTTTGATTACATCAAATCCGGAAAACCCAGCTGCGCTAAAGCTTGATACACCACAATCGCCGCGGTATTGGATAAATTTAAACTCCGGCTGTCCGCTTTCATCGGAATCCGCACCGGGTAAATCAAATCATGTCCCCTCACCTCTTCCGGCAAGCCCCGCGTCTCCGGCCCCAATAACAGACAATCATTATCCGCATACGTGACCTGATGGGAATAATCCGTTGCCTTGGTGGTTAAGGCATAAATACAATGAAAATCAGTGTCTTGCATAAAAGAATTAAAGTTCTTATGCTCAACAACTTGCGCCCACTCATAATAATCCAGACCCGCTCGCCTGAGCGCCTTTGTCTCCATCTCAAAACCCAACGGATGAATCAAATGCAACTGCACCCCGGTATTCGCACACAATCGAATAATATTCCCCGTATTCGGCGGGATTTCAGGTTCATACAGGGCTAAATGCAGCATAAACGGTATGTGAAAAACAAAGATTTTATTGTATGCGGAGATAGCTGATTTCACAAATAGTTAAAACCAACATCAACTGTTTAAATTTCATATTTTAGTAGGTTGGGCTAAGCAAAGCGCAGCCCAACTTGAACACTACCTGTTTTATCTCGTTCCCATGCTCTAGCGTGGGAACGAGGGTAAATACGAATCATAACTCAAAATTAAACGAATTATTGGCACCATCAGTTTGTTTCGCATAAACCAGACCAATACTTAACAAACCCTTTTCAAGTTCTAAGAATGAATCAAAAGCCACACCGGTGGTTTTCGTTTAGAATCCTGGCACATCTTCATTATCAATGTCGCAATAGAACAAAACCGGTTTATGTTGGCCATTCCAGATTTTAGACCAGTTAGCCAGTCGTGTTTTGTTGTCATGATCACCGGCCGCGACATCGTCACCAAATTCGGTTAACCCGATTCACATAGACCAGCTGTAAATGACTGCCGTCTAACTCAAAATCTGCACGGGCCGCGTCGAAGGTTTGTTCGTTTTTGCCGCCAGGCCACACCCCCAATAAAGCGTTGATTATCAAAGACAATTCTTTGTCGTCCCAGTTTAAAGTTGTGATCTGAAAAATGCAGATTAAACCACGCCTGGTTAATCTCATTACCCATAGGGTCAGCCACAACCCGGTATTGGGTGCGATTGGGGGTGTTACCGCCACCGGCATTGAACTTATCGCCCAGAATATCTGTGACGTTATCCACCTGAAAGCGGCTTATCAAATAGCCATATTTATCTATAATAAAAAATAGGCAGACCTTCCCTGGTCTCATACATACATCTGACTCAATGGTTAAAAATTATCAGGAAGTATGGGGTTGCCTTTGGTGGATGTGCCAGCCACCCATTCTCCGATAGGTGTGATGGACGATCCCGATGAATATTTTTTGGCCGTAATCCACCATATATACCAACGACCGTCCGGGTCTTTCAACGGGGTGGCAAATTTAAATTCCTGCCATCGATAGGTCCAAGTGGTTTCTGTGCCGGATAATTTAACATCTCCATTACTGGCGATATCAACATCATCAATGTCAATTTCGCTACTCTTACTTTCTCGTTCAATAATTTTATCTGTGGTTAAGACAATCGGACCATAGGAACCAAATTGATAGCGTGGTTTTTCCAGAATCTCTTCAGCCAATTCTGTTAAATCATCATCCTCGGTCGCCGGTTCAGGTAATCTGGATGCGTTCAATGCCATTTCTGCCTTAGACTGATAAGTTTTTTCTGCCTGGTTAATGGCAGCTAAAGCTTGTGTAGCGAGGCTTTGATCCTGCTGTAAGGCTTGTGCGAGATACAAGGATGACTGAGCCAGGGCTTTGGTTTCCGCGAATAACGCCGCAGCTTGTTCAACCTGGTCCTCTTTAAGAAACACCCACTTTTTATCACCGGTTGGATCTTCTTGCCAACGTCCCTTAATTTCGTTGAGCTTTTGTTGTAATAGATTGTTAGTTGTATCAGCTGTGCTATGGTAATTTTTTTGCACGGACTCTTGCCAATGAACCGCGTTGCGTTGCATTCGCTTTAAATCATCGGCATCAAAAGGCGCGCCACTTTGAGGTACGCCGGGGTTATTGGGTAAATAAGCCAGAGGAGCTATTGCATTTAATTCTTTTAAATTATGCTCACCCACTGTTCTGGCTTCGCTGGCTTGTTTAACCCAGTCTTTCACTTCCTGAGCGCTAAAAGGAGGTGTCATGGGTTCTGGTACGGGGTATTGATCGAAATTCTGTTGTAATTTTCGCATCCTCGCCTGGACATCACCTAATTGTTGGCGTTGATCACTGGCTCTTTTGAACTCTGCCTTAAGTGCTTTTTGCAAAGCGAAATACGCATTCCTGGCGGCTTGCACCTCAGGTTCATTCACCTGCGGATATCGATTAAGCGCTTCAGTAAATTGTTTAAAACGTTTTTGCCGCGCCTGAACAATATCCGGGTTTTGAAATTCCGATGGTCCTGTAGCAACAATAGACTTTCGAATTTGCTCCATGTCTCTAGCCATTTTTTTTAATTGAACTTTTTGCCCTGACACCAGTGCTGGCGAATTACCCTGTGACCATAAGGGTGTACTACAGACCATAAGCACAATAATGTAACAATATTTCATTTGTTCTGTCCTCTATTAATGTAAAAACAAATGACATTATGTCAAGGGCGGCTCATTTAGACCTGAAAATATCCTGAAAATATCATGAAATATGCTTATCGCTTACGACTCATTACTCAACTTGACTGACTTTATACATGATGAAAATAAGTTTCATGTATTTTTCAGAATATTTCCAGGGATAAAAAATCGCTGACCTTTAAAATTCAGGACTAACATTTGAGCTTTCACTCATTTGTTCAATCAACTAAAAAAGAGGAATCAATTTTGAACATATTAAACGGTCTTATAACAGTCGTCCTGGTCTTTACTTTGTGCTTGTTAATGTCCGCTTCATTCGCTCAAACCACCATTGTGATGGACTGGGCTTTAGATGAAGAATCTATCAAAACTGCTGTTCTTTTGCACAAGGCGGATTATTGTTCCCGGATAACAGTGGTTCCGGTACAGACAAATGCATATTAAGACGTGCCCTGAGATAAGCCGCCGCAATTTCTGATGATACTTTTTGCTACATCTTATGCTCATGAACCTGAGCCCACTCACGATAATCCAAACCTGCGCGTCGCAAGGCTTTAGTCTCCATCGCAAAACCCAACGGATGAATCAAATGCAACTGCACCCCGGTATTGGCACACAAACGAATAATATTCCCCGTATTCGGCGGAATCTCCGGTTCGTAAAAGGCTAAATGAAGCATAAGACGAATGTAATTATTGAAAGAAGTTATTGTAGGCGGAGATAAGAAGATAAACAAACATTAAGGGCAACAACCCCAGTTCAATCTCAAATTTCAGGTAGGTTGGGCTGAGTTTGAGAAGCCCAACAAAACAGATAAATCAATTGTTACTGTGCTTAATTTTAATATACAAAAAAATGGGAATAGATAAAATAACATAGAGAATTAACCCCAAAAACCAATTGAAATGATTCCGTACCCAATCAGAACGATTACATATTCTAAAGAATGGTCATCACCAAAAATAAACGCTAATGACACCCCCGCTATTAGATAAACGGCCATCAAGAACCATTAAATCTTTGTCCATTTTTCAAATAATTCGTCTTTCATGAATCCAAATTTAAATACTTTTGTCTCGGTATGACAGCCCTCAAGACATTCAAAGATAAATTTCAGATAATTTTCAGGGGAATTTCAGGTATAAAAAAATCCCCTCTTTTAAAATCCAGACCATCAATGCAGCTTTTATGCTTTGTTTAACTATATTAAAAAGAGGAGTCGATTTTGAAAATAATGAATGGTCTTAAATTAACTGCCGCGGTTTTAACGATGTTTTTGTTAATCCCAACCGGTTTTGCTCAAACAACGATTGTGGTCGACTGGGCTTTGGATGAAGAACCGAATAATAATCAACATACCTGTTCCTATACGCAAGGTGGTTTATTCTTCCCGGATAACACCGGATCCGGTGCCGGAAAATGTACGTTAAGGCGGGCTTTACGAGAAGCCGGTGCCATTTCTGATGATGCATTTTGTAGTGGATGCACACCCATAACCATCGTATTTACCGGTCTCAACGGCACCAATGCCGATGCCGATGACAGCCAGTTTAACAATGGCCAATGGATATTACCGATAGCCGATGGTGCTTCGACCAGTGATTTTGGGTTATACCCCCAGTCCATTACTGACGTGGATGGCCCTATTTTCCTGCAGGGACTACCGGTGGATGTGCAACATTTCAATGAAATGCCAAAAATCATGGTGCAAAGCGACGCCACTTTAGAAATAGAAATTAGTGATGTGACGATTGAGAACATGGGCTTTTTTGGTGGCATGAGTGTTATGGCCAACGAAGCGAATATGACTTTTCAGAATAATGTGTGGGGATTGACACCTGATGGTTTAGACATGGCATTTGCTGATCTGGCCAATGATGCCAATTACCTGGCCGGCAACCATGGCATATTAAGTACCCATAAAGCCGATAATTTAACTGTGGAGAATAACATCATAACCGGCGCATCGACTTTTGCGGTGGAAATTAACAGTGCCACCACGGGCGTTTCAGTGATCGGAAACTGGATTGGTACCAATATTACCGGTTCAATACCCATTGTGCCTGAGCATTTAAAATGCCGGGCTTTTGTGTCGCCGTTTAATCCGGTGAACCCGCCTTTAGAGCCCACTGAATGGTTTGGTGGTGCCGGTATTTCGGCCGCAGGTACCGGCTTAGTCATTCAGGATAATACGATTGTTGGTTTACAAAATATTCGCAGCACCAATGATACGCCACCTGAGGCGCTCACGGTGTTTGGGGCCTTACATACCATCGAAAATAATATCATTGGTCAAAACACCACCGGTATTAGTCAGGGTGTTTGTGGCCAGGGCATTAAATTTTCTACTCGAACTGATATCAGCAATCCGCAAAACAACGGACATCTGGTGATTGACAATATTATTGACTCAGCCCGAAATGGCTTTGAAAACACCAAAGGCGCAATTCTTTGGACGGATACCAGCAACGCTTCATTTCGTGATGGTGGTAACACGGTGAGACGTAATTTAGTCATTAACGGACCGGAAAAGTATTATGAGATTGGACCCATGCTTGCCACTGATATTAAAACTTTCGAACCGGCAGAAATCACCAGTATTTCCGGCACTCAAATCGCCGGCGGCAATCACCCCAGTAATGTGTTTGGAAACCCCAGCCCGTGCCCAAACTGTATCATTGATTTTTATCTGGATGATGGCGATGCCAATGAAGAAGGCTTGGTTCATTTAGGTTCAACCATTGCAGATAATAACGGTGACTTCACATTTACATTACCTGCTCCACTGCCGCCAGGTTTTGGCATCAGAACCACCAGCACCAGTCAAAGTAACGACATAATTCCCAACACATGGGCCGGTCAAACCACCGCCATGTCAAAACAAGTTTACGGACTTATTAATGACATTATTTTTAAAGATGGATTTGAATAAAGTCTATGTTTAACGGATTTAACCCGGGTGCATGAGGTATCCGGGTTTTATGGCCAACAATCTTCATATTACTTTTTAAATGTAGAGTCCTTGCCAATAATTATTTTGATTTATCGGCTCACAAGCTGACTATATAGAATACAACCCGTGCTAAAATGGCTTATAAAAGCGCTGATAACCCAGCTCATTTCAACCATAAAAATATATGTCATAAAGCATGAAGTTACAATTTTACGATTTTATTTTAGACACTGATCGCCAAACGCTTTTCCATTCTAAAACTGAAATAGAAATTACTAAAATCAACTATCAAGTGCTGTTGTATTTTGTAGAGCACCAGAACCAAGTTGTTACCAAAGACCAGTTAATTGATAATATCTGGCAGGACAAAATGGTCACAGAAAACTCCATCGATCAGTCTCTATCGAAAATCCGTAAATCCCTGGCCAAATACGATGACCGAGTTATCATAAAAACAGTCTTTGGAAAAGGCCTGGAATTCACTGCTCCGGTTCAAAAAATAGACACATCATCAACCGACATCCATTCTAAAATTAACAAATCTAAATCGCTATTCCTGGTCATTGCCGGTTTACTTGTTATTTTTTCTACCGGCTACTACGGGAGCCATATTTTATCGGAAACCAAAGCCAATAATCAGCCACCTATTCTGATACTGAACAATAATAACAACTCCGATTGGTTAAATTTAAGCAGCCGACAATTATTTAATCAGCTGTTTTCAAACAGTCAGTACAACCATTTAATCGACAATGACAGTAAACCGGACCAATTATCCCAGAGTGAGTATATTTCTAATTATTGGCGTATTAATCCAAATCTTGAAGTGGTGTTGACTGAAGTATCAGAGAACGATACTGGTTACACCCTTACCGTAAAAATCAGTAAGAAACAAGGTGATGTATCGGAAACATTTCAGGATAAAGAATTAACAACCTTATTGACTAAAGCTAACAAGTGGCTGGTTTCCAACAGCAGTTTACGAGATACCAACAACGAATTTGAATACCTTTTACCCGAAGACTCACATGTTTTAGAATTGTATATGCGGGGCTTAGATAGTTTAGATAAAGGCGAACTGGAACAAGCCTTAAATTATACCAAACTGGCCAAAGACCAGGAGCCCGAATTTATATTGGCCCAACTCCAATTGGCTGATATCCAATCAAGAAAAGGCGACAACCAACAAGCCGTTGAAATCCTGGATCGCCTGAAAAACATGCCACACTACTCAAAAGTTCAATTATCAGCAGAAATGCTGCGGGCTGATATACTGGACACAGCAGGAGAATACCAAAAAGCCATAGAAACCTATCAACACTTAATAGCCAATTACGGGCAACAAAACCCTAAAAAGATTCTGGCGGTCAAATACAACCTCAGCTTTTCACTGGCCAGTGAATTAAAGTATGAACAAGCATTAACACAGCTGGATGATATTCTTATCGCTTTGCAAGATCACTCAGATCCAAAATTCATGGCTGACGTACTCCATAAAAAAGGCAGCATTCTACTGCAAATAGGACGCACGGCTGAAGCCCGTGAACTCGCGAATAAAGCCTTTAAACAATACAATGATTTGTCTGATCTCATGGGGTCAGCCATAGTCAATATTCTCCTGGCTCGCATTGCCAACCATGAGTCTGACTATGACAACGCCACCTACTTTCTTAAGCAATCCATCAATATATATCGACATGCTAATTATCCCCTTGGTGTCGGCGCGACTTTAAATGAGTTGATTTATACATTAATGGTCAGTGGTCAGTTCGACGAAGCCTGGACCCATATGTTGGAAATGAAACAAATTGCGATGGATATCGATTATTTCGCCATGTTAATGGCAGCCAAACAATTTGAAATTGAAATATCACGGGCACGTAAACAATGGGCCCAGGCAGAAGCCGGTTTGGATGATTATTTAAAACTGTCAACCGAAGAAAATTTCACCCGTGGCCTCTTTAAACACAAATTATTTGGCCTGGATCTTGCACTTGATCAAGAACAACCAACCCGGGCCCAGAATTACATTGATCAAATTCAAGAGCACATAGATAAAAGTGGTGAAAATCGCTTACAACCGCGCTTAAACTTTCAGCAGGCACGGCTCTATTTCCTACAAGATAAAGATGAAAAAGCCTTACAACTTTTAAACGAAAATAAGGCCTCTGCTTTGGCCACCGATGACATGGAGACCATCCATGAAATTAACAATGAATTGTTGCGCCATTACATTAAGTCCGGTGATTATGAAGCCGCGCAAAAGATTATAACGGCTATAGATAAAAACCCAAACAAACCCCTCGACTATCCTTACCTTTTATTAAAATCAAAAATCCTCTATGGATTGGGTCACAAACAACAAGCTCTGAACCTGGCAGAATCCAGCAAAGCACAAGCACATGAATTTTGGCAAGCCGCTGATGAGCAGTACCTGAAATCTCTGTCAAATTAACCGCATCAAGATCAAAAGCATTTTAATCGGCTTTCTTGGTGTCTGGTTGATAGGCTCAATATTTAAATCCTATTAACTGCACAACAATATGTAAATCTATTTGTAGAGACCAGACCTTGTGACAAGGCTCAAATCCGCCACTGCCCGTAGCGGATTTGACTAATTTTCTAATACCGTTATTCAAAACCATCTTTAAAAATGACATCATTTTCATCGATAAAGATGGCGTAAATATTTTTGTCACGATTCATGGTCAATTGGCAAGGATTGCTGTTATCAGTGCATTGCCCCCGACTACTTTGCCACTTATCGAACAAGAAACCCGAGTCAGGACTGGCGATTAAATTCAACTCAGTTCCCAGGGGATAATGAAACGAACAGTTACTGAAACAGCTGATGCCTAAGCTGCCATTGACAATCCCCATCCCGGTAACGGTTATATTGAGCTCAACATTGGGGCCGCCTTGTTGGTAAAGAAAAGCTTCTGTGTGATTGGGATGGGCATCAACACCGGTTAAATCGCCACCACCGTTAAATGCCAAACCGAGCAAAGGTGGTGTGCTTAATAAGTCTTCAACCACATCACCGTTGGTGAATACATTGTCTGATTGCTGGTTACTGGTGTTTTTAGAAATCAGCACAGTGGTACTGAGGTCGCGATCATACAAGTAGATATCATTATAATTATCGTTATCTTCAGCCAGAACTGCCGAGGCGGTGGTATAAGCAATGTATCGCCCTGAAGTCGATGTGCTGTTATCTGATGCAGAAGATGAGATGGGGTCGCCATTACTGTCTTGTGAAACCAATTCGAGCCATTGGGTGTCACGATCGTAAGCCAATACCTGCGTATGGCCGACGCTATTGGTGTAGTCGTCATTGGTTAAGTTACTGGCTAAAGTTGTAAATGACACCACAGATCCATCGTAGCTGATGGCCGGTGAAATGGAAAAACTATTGGCCTCTTCTAAAGTAGGTCTTTGGCTGACTCGAAACACCGAACCACCGGGCCAGGAACGCATGAATATATCGTAAGTTGAGTTGGTATCTGCAGCTACTAAATCACTGGCTCGTGAAACAAAAACAATCCATTGATCACTGCTTGATCCGCTGATTTGTGCATAATAAGAATCACCGTTACCAGCGATGCCTGTTGGGTTGGTGCTGACCAATGACAGGCTGTTGTTACTCGGGTCAAATAAATATATATCGTCAGAGTCGTTGTTGTCATTGGCTGTTAAGCTGTAGTTGCTGCTGAATACCACCATGCCGGCATCGTTGACGCTGGGATTGGAACCCGTTGCGATTTGGGTATATTGTTGGTTATTGCGGTTGTATAAAAACACATGATGTTCACCCAGATCAACCGTACCGTTGGGCTGAAAAAAGTTCGAAGTAAAAGTGATGAACTCACCCGATGGCGATATGCTGTAGGGTATTTGAGATAAATTTTTACCAATTTTAAGGTGCTGGTCACTGTTTCTGTCCAATAAGAACAAATCCAAATTTGAATCATTGTCCACTTGGGTGGTTAGATTTCGGGTTGCGGATGAATAGATAACCGATTGTTGGTCAGCGCTTATTTTAGGCTGATGGACATTGGTGGTTATTGTATTGGGGTTGAAAACAACCGGATTGAGGTGTTGGATTTGTTGGTTGGTAAAGTCGTATTCAAACAACGTAGCGCGATAACTGTAATTTGGGCTGTTGGTTAAATCTGCACTGGATCTCAGCAACAGTTTTTGACCATTGGCTGATAAATCCTGTGACTGGTTATTGGGTGTTAGTATAGAGCTGGTATTCACCGGGGTAGTGATTAACCGACTGATTTGCGCGCTACCGACTTCATACGTGTACACATCCTGTATACCATTGGTGTCACCGGGCAAAAGGGCGCTTGTATCGGAAAAAATCACGCGCGTACCATCGGCACTGATTATCACTGAATTGACATTCGGGTCGGTTATTTCTTGGCCATTCTCATCTAAGTTAAGACGAATGTTCTGACTGCCATTGAACAAAAACAAATCACTTTGACCGTTGTTGTCATTACTCACCAAATCAGTTTGTCTGCTTACATGAGCCACCTGACCCTGGTTACTGACTGAAATTGAGGAAGGACCTCTAGACTGGACGTCGGTTGTGACTTGGCCGTTGGGTTTTACTGTGAACACCTGAAGTGTGCCACTGACATTGTCATATAAATAACCATTGTTGCCAACCACCGTATCGGCGGTTAAATTAGTGGCTCGACTCGCGAATGCAATGTATCTGTTATTGGCTGAAACTGAAAAACTATTGATGGAATAATTGACACCAGCAGTGTTATCAAATGATTTACTGAGTAAAGTATATTGGTTGGTGCTTAAGTTTTTTCGATACAAATTTTGTCTGGAATCAGTGTGCAGAGGGTCTAAATTTTCTGAAGTGGTGAAGGTTAACGAACCGGCATCATCTGCAAGGTGTACCGAGCCAGACACATTAAAGGCGCCAGCCACACTGTCAAAACTGGCAACCTCCAGAGCTCCGGTATTTAAGTTTTTAAGGTACATCGGTCTTGTATAAAGTCCACCACCCGGAGGCTCCACAAGTGCAGTAAACGCCACCCACTGTCCATCTGATGTTGGTTTGGAAAATTCTAAAATTGTAAAGTAATCTGCCGGAATCTCGCCAGTGGCGGTTTTTGTGGCTCTGCGGGTGGTGTTGTTCAAGCTGTCATAAACAAACAAATCAATTATTTGGTTGTTATCCCCGGCAACGATGTTAGATGCGGCGCTGACAAAAGCGATAAAGCGACCATTGGCAGAGGTTTTTGCGGAATAGACGTCACCATTTAGCTCTGCGCCCAATTGGCCGTTGGGTTGACTGAGCCAATGTAAGGCTTGAGCGTTAACTTGTTTGTGGCTGATTATCATCAAAAACAACATTATAATAAATTTGTAAGGCATAATTCTCTCCTGATTGGTTGAGTGCAGGCCCTAGTAAAATTGTTCTTTAGGGCTTACAGTATGTTCAGAAGTTTAGTGAATTGATTCTTTTAGGGCTTGAAAATGGTCTGAAAATGTTCTGAATTTTTCCTTAATAACCCTGTTAAGACCTCACAATCAGAAGATTTTTTGTCAGTTGATACTTCCGTGTTTTATGCATTAACCGACTGGATGATGGTTGCGTCATTGGCTGGTCCCTGAGATGAGGTTATCCATCAACCTATATTTTAAGACAATTCAATCATTTATTATGGTTTCCGGGGACACCTACACTATCAACCAAAATATTTGCAAATTTAAGCAAGACCGATTAATTTATAATCAAAGAGACCTTTGCTCGATTCTGGGCAATTGAGAAAAGGGATTAAAAATGTGGCAATCAAGGCGGAAAATGCAGTCCAATACGCCGTTATTGGCAAGTTTTTCAACGCAGAGTGGCACATTTTTAAACTTTTTATCTTTGTTCACGAATCGAGCAAAGGTCTCTCAAATTAAATCTACAATAAAAATGAGGGTTTCAAAACTATTTGCACTGTTAGGTCCGGGTATTGTCTGGGCGGCCACCAGTATTGGTGTTTCACATATTGTCCAGGCGACGCGGGCGGGCGCTGATTTTGGTTTTGCCTTACTCGGTTTTATCTTGCTGGCTCATGTTACAAAATACCCGTTCTTTCTGTTTGGCCCGAAATATGCCGCCTTAACGGGAAACAGTCTATTGGATGGGTATAAAAATATCGGACAATGGGCCTTTTATTTGTTTTTACTGCTGACTTTCATCACCATGTTTTTCATTCAATCCGGGGTGACTATTGTGACCGCGGCCTTGGCCATGAATTTATTTGGTGATGTCTTGTCATTATCGCAATGGGCTGCTTTGATTCTGACAATTGTGTGTGCGGTTTTAATCATTGGCCATTACAGGGCGTTGAGCACTTTACTTAAATGGATGATGTTCTTGTTAGCGGTCTTAAGTGTCATTGCCTGGTTCGCAGCGGTTCATCGACTGGGATTTACACCATCGGGTAAAGCACCTGTTATTTCCTTAACATCTGCTGCCAGCATCGCTTTTATTGTGGCTCTGATTGGTTGGATGCCAACGTCCATTGAGATTTCCGTCTGGCATTCTATTTGGACCACATTACGAATTGATAAGCCGGGTCATGAAGCCGCCAAAAATGCCGCAACTGATTTCAATATCGGTTATTGTGTGAGTTTTATTCTGGCTGTTATTTTTCTCTGGCTGGGCGCCCTACTGATGTTTGGTCAAGGCCAGGGCTTTGCCCAATCAGCGGCGGATTTTGCGGGGCAGCTGGTCGGTCTTTACAGCCTGGCTTTGGGTGACTGGAGTTGGCTGTTAATGGCCATCGTGACTTTTCTGGCCTTGTTTTCCACGACTTTTGCGGTGTCCGATGGTTTTCCCCGGGTTTGGAAGCGAGCCAGGCGACTTATAAGCCGGCAAAATAACGCGATAGCAGATGCCAAAGCCAATAAAACTTATCTCATCACCTTAATTATTTTGGCTGTCGGCAGTTGGTGGATTATTCGTTTTTTTACCGCTGATATTAAAGCGTTGCTTGATTTTGTCACCACCGTGTCTTTTGTCAGTGCGCCTTTATACGCCTGGTTAAACTATAAAGTGATCACGGGTGCTGATGTCCCGGACGACCAAAAACCACGAGGCTGGTTTAAACTCTATACCCTGCTATGTCTGTTGATGTTAACCCTGTTCAGTTTGTTCTTTTTAGGCTGGCGATTTTTGTAATCATTCTACGTAAATGGCCTTAATTTCTTTGCAATTAACAAACGAGCAACGCATTAAACGCAATGGTTTTTTACTGTTTATTGGTACTTGTTTAATCTACGCATTAAGTTTAGGCCATCAATTTGCTTTGGATGATGCTGTGGTGTTAACCGGAAATCGATTTGTACAGCAGATGGATTTCTGGTCCATCTTAACGCAAGACACTTTCGCCGGTTTTTTTCAGAGCGAAAATACCAGTCAGTTTGTTCATGGAGGACGGTATCGGCCTCTGACCTTAATGCTGTTTGCAATTATTTGGTCAGTTACCCAATCCCCCTGGGTATTTCATTTGCTCAATGTGCTGGCATTTGCCGCAACGGTGGTAACAATCTACAAAATCACTGTTCAATTATGCAATAAAAAATTTAAACCAAATCAACATCAACGATTGGCCTTCTATACAGCCGTATTATTTGCCGTGCACCCCATTCACACTGAAGTCGTGAATAACATAAAAGGTCTGGATGATATTTTGTCACTGTTATTGGCATTAATTGCTTGGCTTTTTGTATTGAAATCTTCACCAACTTCTTCAATAAACTATTTCATTTCAATATTTTTTTTCATGTTTTTGGCTCTCATGGCCAAAGAATCTGCCATCTTAATCGTTCCCTTATCAGGATTAAGTTTATGGTTTTTTCAAAACAAGAAACAATGGACTGCTTTTAAACAAATTTTACCCATGATTGTGGCCGTTGCACTATATCTTTTGATTCGTGGCGTGATTACTCAATCATCATCGGACATTCAAACTTTACCTGAGTTGATGAATAATCCGTTTTTACAATGGCATCAAGGCAGCTGGCAACCTTTATCTACCTCTGACAAATATGGAACCATACTACACTCGTTGGGCCTGTATTTATATAAAGTCTTTTTACCCATTCAGCTAACCCATGACTATTATCCTCATGCGATTCCAGTGACCGGTTTTTGTCAATGGCAATCTTTATTACCATTGTTTCTTTATTTGGCATTAGTGACTTACACATTGTGGGGTTTATACAAGCGACAACTGCCTGCTTTTGCCTGGACTGTTTATGGCATTTCACTGGCTCTGTTCTCCAATATACCATTCACAATCGGCACACTGATGGCAGAACGTTTTTTGTACATTCCTTCTTTAGGGATTTGTTTATTAATGGCCTGGGCTTATGTTGTTCTAAGCAAAAAAACACAAGCAAACCAAGCTGTTAGGACTGTTGTCAGCGCTGTTGCTGTGTTGGTTATACTAGCGGCAAGTTGGCAAACGCTGCAGCGATCGCGCGTCTGGCATGACAATTTAACCCTGTTTGAGGCTGATATCGTCAAATCCAGCAATTCCGCCAAATTAAACAACGCACTGGCCGGAGCGCTGATTGCACAATCTCAATCAACAAGAACTAAAAATCCTGAAAAGGCAATACAACAACTTGAACGTGCCCTCATTTACCTTAATCGAGCCATTCGCATACACCCCACTTATGCACAAGCGTATTTATTAAAAGGCAACGCATTACATTATCTTGGTCAAACCAATGACGCCATTGACGCCTATCTTCACGCCCTCAAATTAAAGCCGAACTTTACCGCAGCCAGAGATAATCTATCCCGTGTACAAGCCCATCGTAAACTCGCAAAAACCCAAAAACAACTTCAGGAAATAACCCAACAAGCCATTACACTCAGTCAACAAGGCAATTACTCACAAGCCATTGAGATGTTTACAGCCATACTGAATACACACACATCTGCGCAATACTTTTTTTTCCGGGGTGTGGCCTATGGTCAATCAGGACAACCCAAACTGGCTTTAAATGATTTCAAACAAGCAGAAATCCTGACTGACCCTCAAGACTCAGAGAATTTAATGCGCCTATGGCAGGCGATGAAGTCTGCCAGTTTGGAAACCGGCAACAATCAACAAGCCGATATATATCAGTCAAAAATAGACAATTTATTGTCAGCTCGCTCACAATAAGTCAATTGCATTGACAATAACCCGATCTTTTTTTCAACTTTATACTTCTGTTTAATTGACTCAATAATAAAACCCTGATAATTTAACCAACAATAAAAATTTGGGAATACTATTTTGAAAAAAAGTTACTTGCTGGCGGTTACTTTATTAACAGCCTCAATGGCCTCGGCCAATAACACGCCTCATGACTTGTCATCCGGCCCATTCTTACAAGATTGGTCTAATCCCAGTTTGATTACCAGCAACGATGATTGGTCGGGAGTTCCAAGTATCGAAGGCTTTCAGGGTGGTGGCTTAGTCAGCGGTAATAATGTTGATCCACAAACGGTATTAACCGCCGATGATCCCGGCACCTTCGACGTATTTGCCAATGAAACCAATCCAGACACCTTAAATTCAGGTGGTGTTGCTGAATTTGACACCCTGGCCAACCCGGTGGTCGCTTTTCAAGGATCGGGCACGGCAGATGCGCCGTATTTACAAATATATTTAAACACCACTGGACGACAAGATATTCGCGTTCAATATTTATTGCGTGACGTTGATGGATCAAACAACGATTCAGTTCAGCAGGTGGGTCTGCACTACCGTGTGGGCTCTTCCGGTACTTGGACCAATTTACCCGGTGGTTATGTGGCAGACGCGTCCACCGGTCCGAATCTTTCTACGGCCACATTTCCAATTGATGTGACCTTACCGGTAGCGGCCAACAATCAGGCTGTAGTTCAACTGCGTGTTATGACCACCAATGCCTCAGGTTCTGATGAATTTATTGGTGTCGATGACATTAATATTTCCAGCAACCCAACAGCCACACCTGTAGTAGCCACTGCGGTGGTCGATAATAATGTCTCAATCAACGGCGGTAATGACGGCCAGGCCACTGCTTCCGGCTCAGGTGGTGTGCCACCTTATACTTATGCCTGGAGTGACGGACAAACCACAGCCACCGCAACCAACCTGATTGCCGGTGTCTATTCAGTCACTGTGACCGATAACAACGGCGGCAATGACGCGGCTTCGGTCACCATCACCGAACCCACTGCCGTGGTCGCAACCGCAGTGGTTGATAACAATGTCTCTGTTAATGGCGGCAATGACGGCCAGGCCACTGCTTCCGGCTCCGGCGGTGTGCCACCTTATACTTATGCCTGGAGTGACGGACAAACCACAGCCACCGCAACCAACCTCATTGCCGGTGTCTATTCAGTCACTGTGACCGATAACAATGGCGGCACTGACGCGACTTCGGTCACCATCACCGAACCAACACCATTAACAGCAACCATCACCAATGTGGTTGACGAGAGTGTCCCGGGTGCCGCGGACGGATCAGCCACAGTTTCTGCCAGTGGTGGTGTGCCACCCTACAGCTACCTTTGGAGTAACGGCGGAACAACCGCAACCATCAACGGATTAACCGCCGGTTCTTACACAGTGACTGTTACTGATGATAATGGCGCCACTGCTTCTCCTGCTGCTGCAGTGGTGGGTGTAACAGGTTCATTACCGCCCACGGCTGTTCCATCTAACGCCACATGGTCGCTGATCTTTCTTTCCATAATGATTGTTTTATTAACTCTAAGAAGACGTTTTAGTCACTAAAACGTTTTCTTAAATGAAAAAAGCCACAACCCTTAACCGATTGTGGCTTTTTTGTATCCAAGTCATAATCGTACCATTAACTAACCGGATACCATACTTATCAACCCAAATTAATGACTATTCAACTTCAGACAGCATCTCCAACTCCGCTTCTGTATAAGTTGTGCCTTTATACTTTGGACTTTGAACAATTTCCGCAAGACCTTGCAACGTTTTATACATGGACCTTTTAATCATGGCGTGATTAATTGATTTAAAAGGCAATCTGGGATCAATATAAACTTCATAAGTCACCTCGGTTTCTCTCTGACCGACCGCTTTTAAAGTCCATGTCATTTCGACATCATGAATGCGCACTGCCTGATTACTTTCTGGTGCGTAATCCGGTCGCGACTGAAATGAAATGGTGAATACCCGTTCTTTGGGTTCATAGACCACATGGGCTTGTTGATAAAAATCGCGGTGTTTAAACCACAAAGGCGCGTTAACGGTGGTGTGATAAATCCGGGTTTTTACATCGATCATCTCGACCATCTTATTTGAAACACAGTTATGCACCCATTCAGGGCAGGCTTTAGTGTCCTGTAAGGCCGCTAAAATAGTATCCGCCGGGTCATCAACTCGGGTTTGGGCTTTAAACCGTTTTAAATCCTGCCCCGGTTCCTCACGGGAAAAAACCTGGACACCCGCTTTATCTTCAATCAATGACCATACAGTGATCGCATCTGCCACAGCAATGAAGCAGATTAACAGCAGTGATACGTGTCTATAACGCGGCATCACTTTAAAAATGAATTAACTGAAAAAACCGGAGATAATTTCAGCAATACCTTCGAAAATCACGGCAATCCCTTCAAACACAGCCTCAAAAAGACCGGTTATGATGTCCATAAAACCTTCACCACTTAACACCACCGGTGTCGCAAGTCCTACAGCAGAGGTAACCACCATAGCCAAAGCAGCCATATGTACACCAGACACCAGTATATAAATTAAAGAACCCAGTAATACACTGGCACAGAGGGTATTCAGGGCTTTAATTTTCGGAGATCGGTCTGCGTTCTTTTTCATTGTTTTTTTTAAATCAAGTGATGAATTATTCAGTATACCTGATTATTGAGGCCAATGAGAATCACCATCACAAACAATCTGTATAGAAGGATCAAAAACAGAGAATCAAGCCAGCCAGGGTAAGCACCTAAGCCACTTTCCCTGGTATTCTAAACATCAATCAAAGCCATTTTTAAATATCAAGTCAGAATCATACCGCTCAAGCCCACCTAAATCATAGCTGCCGTAAACATTGGTTTTGCTGCTTTCAACAGGTCTCGGCAGACCATTGGCAGAAAAGTTTGAATCCAGGCCTAAAAAGCTACCGTCACAATAATCCACCATGGCTGTGTTATCAACAAGCCGGTAATCACCCCCGGCCCGGTTCACAAAAGTCACCGCTGTTGTGGTTGAACGCGGCTCACCAATTAAATCTCCTGTCGAGTTCACTTCATTGCGGTTGCAATCGCCATTAGGTAAGACACCGAATGTTGTGAGTTCTGCCGATTCAACCGTACTACCGGCCTGATCAAAAATAGATCCTGAAATATTGACTACATGAGGGTCAGTTGACGTTGTCGGATAGGCCAATTCAATCACCCGTGCCATGTCCTCATTATCCACAAAAGTCGAAAAAGCGATATCTGCCGAAGTCTCATCAAGATAAACCACCTGGGGGGCATCTGAGTTACCCGAAAAGATATTACCCACGAGGGTCATCGGTGTATTAAATCCATCCATCGGCATAAAACGAGCACGGATGGCACTGCCGTAATTAGCGCTGTTATTTTCGATATAAGTTCCGGTGATTTCCAGGGTGCCGCCAAAGGTGGCGATGGCACCGCCGCCTGAAAAACTGGCACTGGTTCCGGTGGCTGAATTGCCGCTGATTTGCGAACAACGCACTTCTGAATGACACTGAGCACCGGGCTTGACCCGATGAATCATCACATGCGCATTATTGGCACGAATGCCGCCACCGGTCGATGTCGCAGTATTGTTGCTAATCACAGCGTCCTGAAGCAATAACAGAGAGCCGCTACTCACACCAATCCCACCACCATTGCTGGCTGTGTTTGATACCACCATTGCGGCCTCTTTATCAAAATTGTTACTTTGGATCCTAACCAAAGCATTATTTGAACCATAGATACCGCCACCAAATGAAGCCGCATCATTTAGCAGAACACCTTGAAACAAACCACCTTCGTACAGTGAAAACTGACACCCATTGGTGACAAAAACAGCGCCACCATTTTGACTGGCCTGATTAAAAGCCAATTGTGTATCCCATACAAACACACCCGTGAGCGCGTCATTGCCAAGACCATCACAGGCAATGGCACCACCATTATCAGCCGAATTATTGGATAAAATTGAATTCCCTCTGATATTAATATTTGGACCAATGGCTGATGCATTGGTTGACGCTTTGGCGTAAATGGCACCGCCATCCTGATTACTAATATTATCGTGCATATATACATTCCATAAACTCACATACCAGCTTCCGGTTAACGAAATTCCCCCTCCGCCGGTGTTTGAATTGCCACCACTAATTTCCAAATTCCATAAGTATAAATTTGTTCTGCCGGCACTACCGACACCAATGGCTTCTGATAGCACAAATATAGGTCCGGTAAAGCCACTGCCATCTATCACTGTTCTGCCATCCAATGAGGTGTCAGAACAATTATCGTACCCGCCATAAATTGAGGTGGAGCGGTCATCCAAAATCTGTATCGATGACATTGTGTGGTTTTTGGCCACTCTGATAACCAATTCATCAGCAATCGGCGCATTAAAACTGGCTGCTGTTATTGTCGAATAATCACAGGCACCATCAGAACCCACTGTCACTGTGACTGATTGTGAATGTACAACCGTATTTACAAGTAACAATAAAAATATGATTAAAACACGCATAAAATACTCCTTTTAAACGAAAAAACACATCGCGCCCATACAATTAATAGCTGTATTAAGTCCAACGCGTTGTATGGCTCTATAATTAATTCGTATTGAGTGGAAAATTCATGACATAAAAAATAAAATAAATTTAAAATTCTTACTATTCAGCGTGTTTTTCATATAAAAACCTTTTCTTTTTCACTTATATTGAGACTTAAAGATGAAATTTTCATTACTCATCATAACGATGCTTCTTATGAATACGGCAACCGCCAAGCAAAAATACTATAAATGGACTGATGAGAACGGCAGTATTCATTATTCCACCGAAAAACCTGAAAATAACCAAACAGAGGAATTAGACATCAGCACAAAACAACCCGACGTCCCGGTAGAACCGATACGAGCACATGCTGAATCTGAAACATCTGATGAGCCTGAAGAAAAAAGCTATTTAGAACAACGCCGTGAGAAAAAGCAGAAAGCCAAAAAACTGGCGCAAGAAAACCGGGAACGTTGCTTAGATGCCAAACACATCGTCAACAGATACCAACAACAAGTCCGCATGAGCCGCATTGACCGAGAAACCGGTGAAAAAATCTATTTAGATGACACCAAACGCGCAAGCATCATTAAAAGCGCCCAACAAGCTGTGAGAAAGTACTGCCGTTAAATAAGGTGTGTTCTTGGGACTTACGCTTTTCCGCTCCCAGCTCACGCAGTACACCTCCATCCCTGGAGTCGTCCTTGCTACGCAAAACCGCGTGACTTCATTTACCTGGCCTAACCGGCTCGGCGGGTCGTGCAGCTCAGCAGCACTCCTAAGGTGCCAATGCGAAGCAACGCACCGCCATACCGACGCAGATCGGTAACCAGCGTCTTTGAGTGCGAATCTTGAAAAACAAATAAACGGCTTCGTGCCCTCTGTGAAAACCACTGTGACCTTTGTGGTTATTGTTTGGCTTGGTTGATTTACTTAAGATCCTCGGGTCGGTGCCCGAGGAAGACGGTGGAGAGAACAAAATCTTATGAACTCATTGAGGCATTGGTTTACAATAACGCCATGCTTAAACTGATTGAGAAACACTGGCCGCAGGCCTTGCCTTACCTGCGCTTAATGCGCGCGGACCGGCCGATTGGCACCCTGTTGTTACTGTGGCCGGCCTGGTGGGCTTTATGGAGTGCCGCTGAAGGTATGCCGCCATTTTCTTTGTGGTTGATTTTTACCCTGGGTGTGTTTTTAATGCGCTCAGCAGGCTGTGTCATAAACGACATTGCTGATCGTAAGTACGACGGTCATGTCAGTCGCACCCGACAGCGGCCTTTGGCCATTAGCGAAGTCTCGGTGAAGCAGGCCTGGATACTGTTCTTTGTTCTACTCGCCCTTTCCGCTTCACTGCTGTTATTCCTTAATTTACTGACTTTTTATCTGGCGCTGGCAGCGGCCGTAATCGCCATGACCTATCCGCTGATGAAACGTTATACCTATTTACCGCAGGCTTATTTGGGCGTTGCGTTTTCTTTCCCCATTCCCATGGTCTATGCGCAAATGACCGGGACGGTGCCAAAAGCAGCCTGGTTATTATTCGTCGCGAATATCCTGTGGACCATCGCCTATGACACCATTTATGCCATGGTCGATCGCAAAGATGACTTAAAAATCGGCATTAAATCCACCGCCATTCTGTTCGGTGATTTAGACCGGGTAATTATCGGCATCATTCAATTATTCACGGTGTTCGCCTTTTACCTGTTTGGCCAACAAACCGACATGGGCGGACTGTACTATCTGGGGGTAATTATTATCGTCTGGTTATTCGCTTATCAACAATTATTAATCGCCGGACGTAATGAAGAACGCTGCTTTAAGGCCTTTTTGCATAATAATTGGGTTGGTATGACCTTATTTGCCGGAATTTTTGCTGATTTCCTCTTGAAATAAACCAAATCAAACCTACATAGCTTATGAGTTCGGTGGCCGAGGTCGGCATCGAACCATTTAACCGACTTGGCCAACAGGCAAGTCACTATTATAAATAACGTATTGCTTATTAGGAGAATATGCTATGAATTTTGATTTAACCCCTTTATTCCGTACTTCAATCGGTTTTGACCGTATGGCGCAACTTTTGGATCAGGCTAATCGCATTGACCAGACCCCAAGTTATCCGCCATACAACATTGAGCACCTGGATGAAAATAACTATCGCATTACATTGGCGCTGGCCGGTTTTAGCGAGCAGGATTTAGACATTACTTCAGAACAAAACACCCTGACTGTCAGCGGTAAGATTGAGACTGAAGAAGATGAGAAGAATAAAAACTTCATCCATCGTGGTATCGCCACACGGGCGTTTGAGCGTCGCTTCCAGTTGGCTGACCATGTGCGCGTGAAAGGCGCCAGCATGGATAACGGCTTACTGCACATCGAGCTTGAACGTGAAATTCCTGAAGCGATGAAACCACGTACCATAGAAATCAGTAATGGCCGTGGACGTCAAACCATTGAGCAAAAACCTGAAGCGGTGAAAGACGATAAAAAACAAATCGCCTAAACGAATTTAGGTTTAAGTAAAACTAAAAGCCCGGGTCGTGATCCGGGCTTTTTTGTGCGTTAGGTATTTTATTTTTGTGATATATTCACCAAAATGAAATATATTTTGACATAAAATACTTGCTCCCTACTTATAAAGAAGAGCAATGAAAAAACATACACGCATATTGACTGTTTTACTCAGTTTGTGGGCTTTAGCAGCCCACGCCAATTTATCTGATTTATTAATCTCTGAAATCGCCATTACACCCACAGAAGGTGAATTTATCGAGATTCATAACAAAGGTGGCAATGTTATTGATTTAACCGATGTTTACCTCACCGATGCCACTTATCCCGGTGGTGGTGGGACATATTATTACCAGTTGGTATCCGGTGGCGGCGGTGGCGGCGGTTTTGCGGATTTTTATGCACGTTTTCCGGCCGGTGCCAGTATTGCGCCCGGTGCTTATCAAACAATAGCACTGAATGGTGCGGTTGATTTTAATAATTTATACGGCGTTGACCCCACTTATGAGATTGCGAATACCAATGCAGTACCTGATATGTTAGAGGCGCGAATCGGTTCTATCGATGGCTTAAGTAGTGGCTTATCCGGTGGTGGCGAAGTGGTGGTTCTATTGCATTGGGATGGTCAAAGTGACCTGATGCAAGATTTAGACTATGTTCTGTGGGGTGATAAAAACGAAGCGGTCAGTAAAACCGGCATTTCGATTGACGGACCCGATGCCGATGGTACGCCAACAAGTTATTTAGATGATACCGACATAACCAGTCAAGCGGTGGTCAGCGCCAGTTCTCATGCCAGCGGCATGTCCTGGCAACGCAGTGATATGAACGAAGGCAATGAAACTAAAACCGGTGGAAACGGCATCAGCGGTCATGATGAGACCTCTGAGGACACCAATAACACTTTTTTTGAAGACACGCCAACACCCAATGCCGCCGCAGGCAATCCACCGGCACCACAAATTATCATCAATGAAGTCGATGCGGTGGGTTCAGCTGAATTTATTGAATTAACCGGTCCCGCCAATGTGAGCACCAGCGGCATTACTTTAGTGATGTACGATGGTGCTACAGATCAAATTTATGATGTCTATGACTTATCCGGTTATCAGCTATCCGCCGATGGCTATTTGTTAATTGGCGATGCCGGTTTATCCCCGGATATTGTCCTGCCTGCAGGCAGCTTACAAGACGGCCCTGATGCCGTGGCCATTTATTATGCCGATGCCAGTCAATTTACAATTGGCGATGGCATAACATCAACCGATATTATGGATGCCCTGGTTTATGATTCCGGCCAGGCTGATGATGCCGGTTTATTGGCACTCATAAATAACGGTGAACCTCAAATCAACGAAAACGAAAACGCCGATGCGACCAATCAAAGTATGGCGCGTTGTCCCAATGCGTCCGGCGGTTCATTAAACAGCAGTACCTATCAGGCAGTCGATCCAACACCGGGGTTATTAAACAACCTTTGCCCAATCGGTGATTATTACGCCACCGCAGATGATACCAATGCCACGACATTGCGTAATTCATTGCATGAAATTATCGACGACCACACCAGTTTTCCATATTCCAATGACGGAATTGATGACACATGGGAAGTCTTATCTTTCGCCGATGAAGACCCGACTGATCCGAGTAAAGTGTGGATGATTTATAAAAATAATTCATACACCTATAATGGTGGTGGACAACAGCCCTATAATCGCGAACACACCTGGCCGCAGTCTTACGGCTTTAGTTCCGGTGCATTGGGATCAGACAACACCGCCCGAACAGATGCCCATCACCTGATGATGTCAGATGTGGGTTATAACGGCAATCGTGGCAATCTATATTTTGATAACTGCGACAGTGGTTGTACCAATGACGTCACCACCGCCAATCATGGCCAGGGTGGTCCGGGCATCAACAATAAATACGACAGTAATTCCTATGAAGTCTGGGATTTCCGCAAAGGCGATATCGCCCGTGCCATGTTCTATATGGATGTGCGTTATGCAGGTGATGTCAGTGGCGAAGTGGATTTGCAACTCACAGATAACGCGGGGTTAATTCAAACCGGCGATCCCTATATGGGTCTACTGTCCACCCTGATTCAGTGGCACAACCAGGATCCGGTGGACAGTTATGAACTGGAACGCAACGAGCGGGTCTATTCCTACCAAGGTAACCGCAATCCATTTATTGACCACCCCGAATGGGTTGAATGTATCTTTATCAACGGCGGTCAATGTACCACTGTGGCAGATGATTTAATCTTTAAAAATGGTTTTGAATAAATCCTGCCTCCAGCCATGAATTAGGGGCATGGCTATTTGTGAAATACCACTCAGGGCGCTTATGCAGGCGCCCTTTTTCATGCCCTTTTCATCTGATTAAAGCTATAGTAAGGAAACTTTAATTGAGTCCTTTGGGTGTCACAAAACAGCCTGTTTATTTTTGATCGCAATTTAAGAATCAGTGATCATGCTTTGCTGCACCATGCCTGCACACGCAGTGAAGCCATTGCGTTTTTATACTGCCTGCCAAAACGCCTGTTCACTTCAGCCTGGCTCAAAAACAGTGCAATGGGCTCTCTGCGCTGGCAGTTTTTAATCGAATCGTTAGAGGATCTCAGGCGACAGCTTGCCGCCTATGGACATCAACTGTTGATTCAATCAGATTCTGTCCACCAGGTATTGCAGAAACTCATTCCTAAATATCGTATTGACACCCTCTACTTTGGAGAAACAGCCGGCTACGATGAACAGCAGGAACACCAACTGATTCAAAAACTAACGCCCGGTATAACCATGCACACACAATCCACTTTACCCCTGTTTAAGCCTGCTGATTTACCATTTAAAAGCAATGATTTACCGTCTCATTTCACACCATTCAGACGGCAGATTGAAAGCCAGTCTTTCGCACAGCCACTGGCAACCCCAACATGTTGGCCGAAGCCCATCACTGTGAAGCTTCAGGACAACGCCCGACTTTTTAGCTTAACCAACAAGCGCTTAAAAACACTCTTTAAGGGAGGAGAAGTGGCCGCTCAGGCACATTTAAATCACTACTTTTCAACTCAACTGCCCGGTAACTATAAACAGGTGCGCAACCGTCTGTACGGCTGGAAAAATTCAACCAAATTCTCACCGTGGCTGGCGCTTGGCTGTGTGTCACCCAATCAAATCATGGATCAATTACGCCGTTATGAGATTGCTCAAGGAAGCAATGAGTCCACCTATTGGATTTATTTTGAACTGTTGTGGCGAGATTTTTTTTACTACAATGCACGCAAACAAGGTGTTCGTTTATTTCACAGTACAAATACAACTCGGACCTCGCCCACTATGGATAAATCTATCTTCAACAAATGGTGTCGTGGTGAAACTCAATCACGCCTGGTCAATGCCTGCATGCAACAACTGAACCACTCAGGCTATATGAGTAACCGCGGACGACAAATTGCCGCCAGCTACTTAATCCACGATTTACGCCAGCCGTGGCAGTCCGGTGCCGCCTATTTTGAGCGCCATTTAATCGATTATGATGTTGCCTCAAACTGGGGCAACTGGCAGTATATCGCCGGTGTTGGTGCCGATCCACGGGGCGGCCGACACTTTAATGTTGAAAAACAACAAAAGATCCATGATCCTGACCACGTCTTTATCGATGATTGGTCACACAAAAAGCAAGCACCACCCCCGATAAGCTGGCATCACATTCTATCCCGGACAGATTTATGACGGCGACAGCGCTCACTGCAATAAACCACCCCATCCCAGCAGTTGCGCCATTTTTTTCGCCAGCTAAATCTGAGACCGCAGACCGGGCAGGTTTTTTCTGGCAGATGGGTTTTTTTGTGCATGATTGTTGTGTTTTTCTTACCAATTCATCATTGTATAGCAGAATATGCCTCCCGGCAGCCTGTTTGACAAAAATACGTTACACGCCTCACAACCTTTTATATAACCGCCATGAGACCCATATCTGAAAACCGTGATTTAACCCGGGGTGCCATTTATAAACATATGATACGCATCGGCATTCCTGCCGCCCTGGGCATGTTGTTTAACACCCTGTACAATTTAACGGATAACTGGTTTGCCGGACAAATTTCCGATGAGGCCCTTTCCGGGCTTTCCATTGCCAGTATTGTGTTTGCCGCATTTTTGGCCCTCGGCATGGGTTTACAAAGCGGTACCTCCGCCATGGTGGCGGCTGACCTGGGTACCCGACAACCTGAAAAAGTCCGCGACTGGATTAATTGCTCCCATGGGATCACCTGGTTTTTGTCGTTGCTGATTTTGGGGCTCGGATGGATATTCGCTCAGGACTTGCTACATTTTTTAAGCGGGGATAAAAGCATCATCGACAAAGCTTGGGATTACACCTCGGTCATACTCTTTGGTAATGTTTTTTTTAATCTCACCAGTGCCTTTGCCGGGGCACTGATTGCTCACGGCAACACCACTGCATACCGAAATGTACTGATTGCGGGATTTTTTGCAAATTGGTTGCTTAATCCGCTGTTTATTTATGTGTTCGATTTTGGTGTGGCGGGTTTAGCCTGGTCCACGGTATTGATTAAACTCGGTTCCGCGGCTTATCTGTGGAAAGAACTTAAGGCAGAAACCGAAGACCTGACGAAACCAAGTTATGATTTTAATCGCTGGAAACAATTACTGGCCCAAATCATGCCTGCCAGTATGAATATGCTCACCATTATCATCGGGGGTTACATAACCATTTATTTTATTTCACAGTTTGGCGATAACCCTGTGGCCGGTTATTCCGTTGGTATTCGTTTAGAACAACTCTTGCTGTTACCGGCCCTGGGTCTGAATGCTTCGGTGATGGCGCTGGTGGGTCAGAATTTTGGTGCCGGGCATTATGAACGGGTTATTGAAATTTATCACAAATCATTAAAACTGGCCTTACTGGTTTCGCTGTTTGCCATTCCGGTTATGTTATTTTTATCACCGCTCATGATGGATCAGTTCACCGATGATCCGGAAATCATTGCTGTGGGTGTTTATTATCTACGGGTGGATGCCTTTGCTTTTATCGGCTACACCGTGCTGTTTTGTTCTAACGCCTCTTTACAGGCCATCAAACAACCGATTTTTCCTCTGATCATCGGCCTGCTTCGACAAATTATTGTTCCCACCATGGTTTTTTATTTACTGATCAAGGTTATGAACCAGGGTTTACACAGTATTTTCTGGGCGATTGTCAGCATTGTACTGTTCAGTGCCGTGATGGCACTTGTTTACACCCAAGGGCGATTAAAACATTTATCCCGCCATAGGGGCTTATAATATCTGCTACAACCACTTCTTTACGCATAAATCAGGGGATTGTCTACTATTTTTTTCAGATTCTATAGCAGCCAAACCTTTATAAAGTTTCCTGTCTGATGGGCACAGGTTTAATGAAATCAACATCATCATTATATAGTTAATGTCTCTCATCAAAATAACACCCGGTCATAACCTGACTTATTCCGGGTGATTTTTTAAACCGGACTCAAGGCGCGGGCACCGAGCTCATAGACAACGACACAGAACAATGCTGTAAATCCGTGTTCACCGGAAAATTACCACTGTCAGTGAGCTCAATGGCATAAGAATATAATGCATTATTAACCTCAATGGCCGGTGTTATTGCGACAAACTGAGAATCAAGGCCCAGATAGCCGGATGACTGCACAGTGACTTCATTCACAAACAAACCAAAATGATCAAAGGTGTACAGACTCATCTCGACATATTCACTGCTGTTAACAACCTGATCAATGTACTCATAACGAATCCCCTGAATACGGTGATCATCGGGTAGCTGTAAAGGGATGACCAGTGAACCCGGGACAGACAAAGACCGGTAATAACAATTGCCCGTACCTTTTTGGAAAGCGGTCTGACTGTGACTCGGCACCACGCCTTCGGGCGTGTAGGTTAATAAATAGCGACCGTCCAGCGGATCACCATATGTTTTTGTGCCATCTGGGCTTTGTGCATGAACAGTCATGGCCATTATCCAGATGAGTGAAGAGATTAATTTTAATTGAATGGTATGCATTGTCATCTCCTGCTTTAGCGGTAAAAGTTATTAACAAAAATCACATCATCAGCCACATCCGGCGGCAGATAACCAATGCGATAACCGCATATTTTGATACTTGAACCTAATTGGCTCAGGGTCATGGTGACTTTTTGTTGCTGGTAACTAAAATAGGGCATATGAAAATCGATGTATTCCCCAATGGTCATTAAATTGTAGGCTAAAGTACCCGATGAGGCCTGGTTAGCAATATCCTGGCCATCCACTTGTAGGGTGTATCCGAACCAGCCGCTGCTCATGTCTTCACCCATCGCAGTGACAGAAATAATCCGCGAACCGTCCGGAATATCAATATTTTCCACCAATTCAAGTAATCCGCTGTTGCTGTATCGGCAGCCCGATAAATAATTACCTTGATAAGTATAACCGGGATCCGTCGGATACATGCCGGCAGCAGATGAACTGATATAGCGTATTGAAGTACCGCCAAAAGGCCTGTTTTCATCAATCATGGCTTTTTCTTCAGCACTTAGTTGCAAGCTGATTAAAATCATGACAATGAGTCGAACTGCTTGTTTAATGATAGTATTCATTTATTTCTCCTATGGACCCGGTTCCAAAACAACGCGGGCCTGACACATTTGTAAGTCATCATCCTGCGCCGTCGGATTGATGCGATAAAACTGCATCACATACTGATAGCGACTGTTATCGATGATGTGAGGCGTCAGCAATTCTTCATACTCACTGCTGTATCCAAAATACGACCCCTGTGACAGCACAGCGACAACATAGCTGCTACCGGCGATGGTACCATCGGAACGAATGATTTTTGCGGCGGTGTAACCAGCTGCATCACTGTCGTAAAAATCATAATTAAGCCCGATGATTTTATGACCATCCGGCATATGCAGGTTCACCACATAAGAAGCCGTCGCCTCTGAACCACTGTGATAAACACAACGTGTCGCCGGATCCAGACTGTGTTGATAACTGGACAACTCGGGAGAAGCGCCCAAAGCCCCCACCCTTAAATAATACCGGCCGTTATCAAAAGATTTTTCACCGGCATTAACAGAGGCGAACCACCCGGCAATCACCGTCAATCCCAGCATACACAATCGCGTATGTTTAATTTTCATGTTATTTTCTCCTATTGAGTATCTAAGTTAACGACATTAACGGTGGCGACAGGACAAATTTTTTAACACCTGCGATAATGGTTGTAAATTTGTTAACTTCATCACATAATTAATCTTGTTTCTGAGAATAAATAATAGCGGCTTCAATGGAAGTGACCACCATTTTAGTCACCACCAATAATGATAAAAACACACAAAGGTGGATAGCCGGATTGATTCATCAGTCCAAATGTTAAATAGAGAGGAGAAATTTCTAATATGAAAAAATTAGATTTTGGTGCGTGTTCACCAAAAATAATGTTAAGCAACGCAATCAAACAGTCTTTGGCCGCCATTACCCTGGCCGCCGTTTGTCAGACCGGTGTGGCTCAAGTCAGTGACAACGCTCATTCAGCCGTTTCACAGATTCAGGGCATTCATTCAAGCAAGCGTATTCCCAATCAATACATCGTGGTTCTGAAAAATGATGTGGTAACTGAATCTGCCGCTCGCCGGGTTGACAGAAACTTTACATTAGCCCAAGCCCGTGCCGCCGTGGTTCAGGACATGGGTGTGTCGCTGGCCACCCAGGCCAGAGGCTCTCTGAAACAAACCTACTCCTCGGCCATCCATGGATTTGTGGTTCAATCCGAATCCATCAACCATGTTGAAGCGCTGTTAAAAGACCCTCGGGTTGATTATATTGAAGCCGATCAGATTGTCAGTATTGGCGCCACGCAAAACAACGCCACCTGGGGCTTGGATCGTATTGATCAGGCCAACTTACCTTTGGATAATTCTTACAATTACGACTACGACGGTAGCGGTGTGAATGCCTACGTCATTGATACCGGCGTCAGAATTACCCACAATCAATTTGGTAACCGGGGACGATCCGGTTACACCGCCATTAACGATGGCAATGGCACCAATGATTGCCAGGGTCACGGCACCCATGTCGCCGGAACCATTGGCTCCACCACCTACGGTGTCGCCAAAGATGCCACTATTTATGCCGTCAGGGTGCTTGGCTGTGACGGCTCGGGTTCCAACTCTGGTGTCATCGGTGGTGTTGACTGGGTGGCGGCCAACCACATTAAACCCGCCGTGGCCAACATGAGCTTAGGCGGTGGCGCCAGCTCTGCTTTGGACAACGCAGTCAATTCAGCCGTTTCTCAAGGCATCACCATGGTGGTCGCCGCCGGTAATGACAACAGTAACGCCTGTTCTTACTCGCCGGCCAGAGCCGCCAGTGCCATAACCGTTGGTTCAACCACAAGTTCTGATTCCCGATCTTCATTCTCGAATTATGGCTCATGTTTAGATATTTATGCACCGGGTTCTTCCATTACATCCACTTGGTCAACCAGCAATTCAGCCACCAACACCATCAGTGGCACCTCCATGGCCTCACCGCATGTGGCGGGTGTGGCTGCCCTGTATTTGGACGAATTCCCCAATGCAACACCTTCACAGGTTGAGTCAGCGATTGAAAACGCGGCCATACCCAATAAAGTCACCGACGCACGATCCGGTTCGCCGAATTTACTGTTAAATAATTTCAGTGACACCGGTGGCGGCCCCGGACCCGGACCGATTGATGGCACCTTATCCAACGGTGTCGCAAAAACCGGTTTATCCGGCGCCTCAGGTTCACAAACCTTTTTCACCTTACAAGTACCCGCCGGCGCTTCTAACTTAAGCTTTGTCATGAGTGGTGGTTCCGGAGACGCTGACATGTATGTTAAATTTGGTAGCAAACCCACCACATCATCCTATGATTGTCGCCCATACCGCTCGGGTAACAACGAAACCTGTAACATCAGCAATGTTCAGGCCGGCACTTATCATGTGATGTTAAGAGGTTACAGTTCATATTCAAATGTCAGTCTGGTGGGAAGCTATACAGCCGGCGGTGGCGGTGGTAGCAACTTCTTCCAGAACACCTCCAATGTCACCATTTCATCCGGTGCCCCCAGCGTGGTTAACTCTTACATTAACGTGAGCCGCTCCGGTGGTATTGGCAGCATCACCGTCAAAGCAGACATTAAGCACACCTACCGTGGTGACTTGTCTGTGAAGATATTCACACCAACCGGTGCCAGCGGTACCGTTCACGCCAGAAACAACCCATCGGACAGCGGTGATAATTTACTCCTGAATGTAAATCTCAACGGCGGCACCCTCGAATCACAAGGCCAATGGCGCCTCGAAGTGACTGACCATGCCAATCAGGATGGTGGTTACATTGATTCATGGAGCATTCAATTTAACGACTAAATAATCGTTCATTGATGTCAGACTAAAGGGAGGCCATCGGCCTCCCTTTTTTATGACTGTTTATAAAGGTTAATTAATACCGAATGACACTCATTTAAGATTTATGCTTAAGGTTGATTAAAGTGCGTCCGGTTTTTGCACTGCAAAAAGAAACGCTTGCATTGTGCCGTAATGCGTAAATTTAAAGGCTTTAAATCGGCGGGATATTATGCGTATCATCCTTGATACCCACCCTCTTTCATAAGGGCTTGTATAAAACTTCATTCCAGATGAATTTTTCAGCTGTCGGAACAGTTAATCAGCCCAAAGAATATTCTGACAAAAAAACATCAGGAATGTTTTTCCACGTAGCCCCGAAGTGGTGAGGCTCAGGGATGTGCCGAATAAAATGTTCATGCCCTGAAAACCCACGATTCGTGGTGGCTTCTATCTGCGAACCCAAATGTGCCCACACCGTTGTGTATTCCTGATAAAAGGCCTAAATAACTCAATTCTCTGATTATTCTTGATTATTTTCTGATAATTTTGCGCTTAGAAAGCAAAACCAGCTTATCAACCAATCTGTCTTGAATGCCGGTTTTACCATAATACAAGCCACTGTAAGTGGTCTAAAGACAGCGTGGTTTTACAATAAATATTAATACTTTTTATATTGATACTGTCGCAGTAAAATGGCGTTTTGGCCATTTAAACCACTATGGGCACATACTTTAAAGACCAACGCGATGAAAGATATGAAACTGCATTAAACTCACCGGGCTTCTTAACCCAAAGCCATCATATGATAAAAATGATTGTGGGCATTTTAATTTTATTGCTGCCTGTCGTCAGTTACGCTCAAAAAGACCCCCATATCCTTAATTTAACCCAACATTGGGTGGGTTATCTGGTACTGGCAATTTTTGGGATTGCTTACACCTTTGTTATTCTGGAAGAAAAGATTCATTTGAGCAAATCCAAACCGGTTTTGCTGGCGGCGGGTATTATCTGGATTATTATTGCCTGGTCACAATTACAGGCGGGTCACGATGATTGGGTGGAACAAGCGATTCATCATGACTTTCTGGAATACGCTGAACTATTCTTTTTCCTGCTGGTGGCAATGACCTATATCAATGCCATTGCCGAACGCGGTGTGTTTAAAGCACTGCGTGATTGGCTGACGTCCAAAGGGTTCAGTTACCGGCAGCTGTTCTGGCTCACCGGTTCACTCGCTTTTATGTTGTCACCGGTGGCCGATAACTTAACCACTTCTTTAATTATGTGTGCGGTTATTTTGGCGGTGGGCAAAGATCACCCGCAGTTTATCGCTTTAAGCTGTATTAATATTGTGGTGGCGGCCAATGCCGGTGGTGCATTCAGTCCTTTTGGCGACATCACCACCTTGATGGTATGGCAAAGCGGTCTCATTCCCTTTCAGGACTTTTTTAAACTGTTCCTGCCATCGCTGGTTAACTTTTTGGTACCGGCCATTATCATGAGTTTTTCAATATCTAAAGATAAGCCCGGGGCAGAAACAGAATCCATCACATCCATCAGAACCGGTGGCATTGGTATGGTGTTTTTGTTTCTGGCCACCATTGTAACGGCGGTAAGCTTTCACAGTTTCTTGGGACTACCGCCTGTTTACGGCATGATGTTCGGCCTGGGTTATTTAAAAATATACGCTTACTTTGTGACCAAAAAAGTCCGTAAAAAATACCTGTATTACAGCGATGTGGTCAAAGACAAAGCACAACAAAAGGAAGAATTTAATGTCTTTGATATGATTGCCCGTTCTGAATGGGACACGTTGTTTTTCTTTTATGGCGTGATTATGTGCGTGGGTGCCTTGGGCTTTTTAGGTTATTTGGTGTTTGTATCAGATTTCTTTTACGGCAACTTCGGGCCCACCATCGCCAACACAGCCGTTGGTGTGATTTCTGCCATTATTGACAATATTCCGGTGATGTTTGCGGTACTCACCATGAACCCTGAGATGTCGGAGTTCCAATGGTTGTTGGTGACACTCACCGCCGGGGTTGGCGGTAGTCTGTTGTCCATCGGTTCAGCCGCCGGTGTCGCTTTAATGGGTCAGGCCCGAGGTCATTACACTTTTTTCAGTCATTTAAAATGGACACCGGTGATTGCCCTGGGTTATGTTGCCGGTATTTATGTGCATTTTTTAATTAATGGATAGAGACCTCTGCATAAGTCTGGGTTATTGAAAAAATGATTGAAATTCTGAAGTTCAAGGAAGGAAACGCAAGTAATAGGCCCTTTTTGTTTCTTAGGCGGTTTGCCGAAGGCAAGAAGTCTAAGAATAAAAAAAGACAAGGCCGTAAAGCTATTGCTCAGTTTTATTCAGCGCTTCCCTGCGCTTCACCCCTTCGGGGCTACCGTGATAATTCATTCCGGATGAATTATTCTGACGCAGAAATTCAGGATTTCAGACATTTTTACTTAATTCACGACTTATGCAGAGGTCTCAAATTACAATCGTCAACAACCATCAAATTTACATTAAATGGTGCGCTCGACAGGATTCGAACCTGTGACCTATCGCTTAGGAGGCAATTGCTCTATCCGACTGAGCTACGAGCGCATTAATTGAATTTCATGCCTATCCAAAAGGCGGTAAAACAAGCTGTGACAGTCATTAAAGTGTAACCGAACGCTTTGAATAATTCGCCTTGTTCCATCATCACCACCGTTTCCATGGAAAATGTTGACCAGGTGGTTAAGGCACCCAGAACACCGACCATGATAAAGAGTTGTAGGTTTTCCGAGATATGGGCTTGTTGACTAAACCATTGATACACCCAACCCATGACGAAGCAACCCAAGACATTGGCACTGAGGGTGGCCCAGAATAATGCCAGACCGGATTGCTTAAACAGGATATTCAGGCCGAAGCGACCCAATGCGCCGAATGCGCCTCCCAACATGACGGCTAAGAAGGATTTAATCATGAGCGTTGTTGACGTATGTGTTTCAATTTTTCGGCGATTTTTTGTTCTAAACCCCGGTTGGCCGGCTGGTAATAAACTTGCTCACCGATTTTATCAGGAAAACCGGTTTGGCTGTAGGCGATACCACCTTCGTAATCATGATCATATTGATAACCTTTACCAAAATCGTTGTCCTTCATCAATTGAGTCGGCGCGTTGCGTAAATGCATAGGAACATCTAAAGAGCCGTATTGACGAACGTCTTTTTGAGCGGCTTTAAAAGCAGTATAGATGGCGTTGCTTTTGGCACAACTGGCTAAATAAGCCACCGCCTGGGCTAAAGCCAGTTCGCCTTCGGGGCTGCCGAGGCGTTCAAAGGTTTGCCAGGCCGTTAAACACAGGCTTAAAGCTCTGGGATCGGCATTACCGATATCTTCGCTCGCCATCCGTAACACCCGACGCGCAATATATAAAGGATCACAACCACCATCGAGCATTCTCGCCAGCCAGTATAATGCCGCATCCGGATTGGAGCTACGCACAGATTTATGTAAGGCCGATATTTGATCGTAGAATACATCGCCTTGACGATCAAAGCGGCGGGTTTGGCCGGTGGTGACCAGTGCCACATCTTCATCTTCTACAACGCCGCCACTGCTGTAATCCTGGAGAATTTCCACTAAATTCAACAGCTTTCTGCCATCACCGTCAGCCGCTGCAATCAGGGCCTGTTGTTGCTCATCTGTTAAGGCCATAGGCGGATCAAAGGATTGTACACCCTTGTCCAGTAATTCTGCGGCGCTGTCATCATCCAGGGATTTTAAAATATACACTTTAAGTCGTGACAGCAGTGCATTATTCAGTGCAAATGACGGGTTTTCGGTGGTGGCACCGATTAAAGTGATTAATCCGTTTTCCAGATGGGGCAAAAAGGCGTCTTGCTGGGATTTATTAAAACGGTGAATTTCATCCACAAACAGCACGGTTATGTTCGGCAAATTGGCTTTGGCCTGTTCAATGGCACCACGAATGTCTTTGACACCGGATAAAACGGCTGAAATTTGAATAAATTCAGCATCCAAGCTATCGGTAATAATTTGTGCCAAAGTGGTCTTACCGGTACCGGGCGGCCCCCAAAACACCATGGAGTGCAGCGAGTTATTAGACAGCAACCGATGTAAAGGCTTTTTCGGTGCCACCAGATGTTGCTGTCCGAATACATCTTCCAGCTTTTTGGGTCTGAGTTTATCCGCCAGTGGTTGGTGTTTAACAACGACCATGTTCAGTCGATGGCTTGCACCACATCCACGCCTTCGGGCGGGATAAATTCAAAGGTATCCGGAGGTAAATCGGGATTGCGCTTTAAATCAGCGAATTCAAACACCAAGGTCTGATCCAATTGATTGTTAACGTGGATTCGGCGCAACTGATTCTTGCCTATCCCCAACAAGACACTTTTGACTTCATCAGATGACTCTTTGGGCGTTAATCTGACCCAGTTTAAGCCGTTCTTGTCACCATCAAAAGTGATATCATAAAAACGCGCGGACAGTTCTTCATTAATAATGACATAAATCGGATTGAGGTTGTTTTTCTGAGGCTTAACCGTGACTTGTTGCAAATCTTCATCATACACCCACACCTTATCACCATCGGCCACAATCAGTTGTTCAAAAGGTGACTGATAATGCCATTTAAAATAATCCGGCGCCTGCATCCAAACTGTTCCGGTGTTCTCATCAATTCTTTGACCATCACCACCAAGTTCATACTGCGTGAATTCGGCCTGCAGTGCAGAAAGCCCCGTTCTGAGTTCAGATAATATCTGATTGGCCCGGTTGTCATTGTCACGATTGACCGGCTTTTGCGCGACTGACAGATTCATGATAAGCAATAACACGGTGGCGATTAGAATTTTTTTCATCAGTAAACTCCTCAAAAACACAGGTTATTATATAAAACGATGGCTGAACCTGCCTTAAATCAACGCGTGGAAAGTTTAATCTTTTATCGGCGGTGGTGCCAGAACTTCGCGGGCCCCGTTATGAGCCGGGGCGGAGACCACACCGGCTTCTTCCATTTGTTCAACAATGGTGGCAGCGCGGTTATAACCCACACGCAATCGCCTTTGCACATAGGAAATAGAAGCTTTGCGAGATTCTGTGACCACAAACACAGCCTTATCATAGAGTTCATCCACATCCGATTCGGGGGCCTCGGGCAAACCGGTTTCACCCATGATCTGACCATCTTCGGTCATTTGCAAATTATCCAAGATGCCTTCCTGATAATTGGCTTCATAATGGGTGGTTAGATAATTAACCACCGAATGCACTTCGTGGTCATCCACAAAAGCACCGTGAACCCTTTCGGGCTGACTGGATCCCGGCGGTAAATAAAGCATATCCCCGTGACCCAGTAATTGCTCGGCCCCGCCCTGATCTAAAATGGTTCTGGAATCAATTTTAGAAGACACCTGAAAAGCCATGCGGGTGGGAATATTGGCTTTAATCAGTCCGGTAATCACATCCACCGAAGGCCGTTGGGTGGCCAACAGCAAATGCACACCCGCCGCCCGGGCTTTTTGTGCCAGACGGGCAATCAGTTCTTCCACTTTCTTACCGACAATCATCATCATATCGGCAAATTCATCAATCACCACCACAATAAATGGCAGGGCTGTTAATGTTTCTGGGTTATCTGAACCAATGCCCTCTTCGGCCAATGGATCTTTGAGGGGTTCGCCTTTATCAATGGCTTTTTGCACTTTACGGTTATATCCGGCCAGATTACGCACACCCAATGCTGCCATGAGTTTATAGCGGCGTTCCATTTCGGCCACACACCAGCGCAAACCATTGGCCGCTTCTTTCATATCGGTGACCACCGGAGCCAGTAGGTGAGGAATACCTTCATATATCGATAATTCAAGCATTTTTGGATCCACCATGAGCATCCGGACCTGTTCTGGGCTGGCTTTATACAACAAACTGATGATCATTGAATTAACCGCCACCGACTTACCGGAGCCGGTGGTTCCGGCCACCAGTAGATGCGGCATTTTAGAGATATCCACAATCACCGGGTTACCGCCGATACTTTTGCCCAGCCCAATGGTGAGTGCTGAGCGTGATTTGTCAAAATTAACCGAACGTAAAATTTCACTTAGGTAAACGATTTCCCGGTTACTGTTGGGGATTTCAATACCAATATATGGTTTGCCCGGAATCACATCGACAATACGCACACTTGAAACCGACAAGCCGCGGGCCAGGTCTTTGGCCAACCCGGTGATTTTACTCGCTTTAGTACCCGCTTCGGGGTTGACTTCAAAGCGGGTTATCACCGGACCGGGATACACCCCCACGACTTCTGCATTGACTTTAAAATCAGCCAGTTTGTGCTCTAATTGTCGAGACAAGACCTTTAATTCATCATTTGAATAACCAAAGGTTTGTTCCGGCGGATCATCTAATAACGACAATGGCGGCAGTTTGCCAGCCGGCAAACTGTGAAATAAACTGAGCTGTTTATCTTTCGCTGCACGTTTACTGGGTTTCGGTTCATGTTCAGTTTGCTCAATAACAATCGGCTGTCGTTTTTGTTGTAAATCTGCATCTTGTTGACGGCGCACTTCACGTTCAGTTTTAGCGGCTCGCCCGGCCCGCCAGTCCATAAACCGTTGCCATTGATTGAACAACCACCGCATGAAACGCAAGGTGGCACGACCTACGGCATCAGTTAATTTCAGCCAGGATAAACCGGTGAACAGGGTGACCCCGGCCAGAAATACCGCCGACAACAGTAAGGTGGTTCCTATCACACCAAAACCCGCAAGCACAGAACGCCCCACCAAATCGCCCACAATACCACCGCCGGAAAAAGGTAGTCCTCCGGTGCCGGCATACATATCTGATAATCCGCAACCTGCCAGTAAGGCCGCTAAAAACCCAAAAATTTTTACTGTGGCATCTAACCAGGTTAAATCCCCGTTGTCGGTTCGATGAAAAATTCGCCACGCCAAATAGATTAATCCAAGTGGGATAAAATAAGCAAAATACCCCAGGAAATGCAAAGTAAAATCTGCCACATAGGCGCCGGTTAAACCACCTAAATTGGCTATTTGATCACTGTCTGTGGAAGCAAAGGAACCGGGATCAGAAGGATTGTAACTGAACAGTGCCAGCAATAAATAACCGGCCACCGGCAACAGAATAAAAATTAAACTTTCTTTTATTCTGTTGCGGGTATGTTTAGAAACAGCATTCACTTCAGTCAGTAGTCTGGTTAAAAATCACAATGCTTTGAGTGCCGGGTGAATAATCTGACCTGCTTTAACATTCACACCACGTTGCAAAGCTTCAACCTGATACCAGTCAGCGGTCGCCAATCGTTGCACATAGGGCAAGATTGCGGCTGAAATGGCGTAGGTGGCGGTTCTGGGCACTGCGCCGGGCATATTGGTCACACTAAAATGTACCACACCATGTTTTTCAAAGGTTGGTTCATTCCAGGTGGTCGCTTTTGAGGTTTCAATACAACCGCCCTGGTCAATCGAGATATCGGCGACCACAGAACCCGGCTCCATCATTTTTATCATCTCTTCTGACACCACATGTGGTGCTTTGGCACCGGGGATCAAGACCGCACCCACCACCAGATCAGCGTTGGCCACAGTATCAGCCACCAGTTGCTGGTAGGGATATAAAGCAGTCACATTGGAACCCAATGCCATCATTTGAGACAAGCGATCCTGACGTTTATCAAAAACAACCACATTGGCACCGGATGCGGCCGCCAATGATGCGGCATGGCCGCCGGCGGCACCACCGCCCAGAACAACCACATTGCCGCGTTCAGTGGATGCCAGTCCGCCCAATAACACGCCTTTACCACCGGCAGGTCGGTGCAACAGATGGGTACCCACTTGGGTTGATATCTTTCCGGCAATAATACTCATGGGGGCCAGCAGTGGTAATGAACCGTCTTCTAATTCAACGGTTTCAAACGCCACACCAGTTAATCCGATGTCCAACAAAGAAGCGGTCAGCTCGGGTTCTGCAGCCAGGTGTAAATAACAAAACAGTAAATGGTCTTCACGCAGGTATTGAATATCATCGGCCACCGGTTCTTTGACTTTGACAATCATTTCACAGTGTCCGTACAGATGTTCTGCATCCGGTTCAATTATGGCGCCGATGGCTTCATAATCCTGATCCGTAAAACCACTCAGGGAACCGGCATCACTTTGCACATGTAATTCATGACCGGCTTTAATTAAGTCCAATACGGCATCTGGGACAAGGGCCACACGGCCTTCCAGGGTCTTAATCTCTTTGGGTATGCCAATTCTCATAGCATAAATTCCTCATTAATATGTCTATATAACACCATATAATTATGGCACCGGGTGCAAACGCTGTCTGCGTTTAATTCGTCGGCTATGATACTAAAAACCAACCTCACTTGTCATTTAAAAGCCGTTATTCCTGTGATAAGCGAGGCGTATTGTCGAAACCCGGCTTATTGATAAATTCAATGATGGCTTGTTTATTCAGGGCTTTGGAAAAATAATAGCCCTGCAACTTATGACAGCCATATTGATTTAATTGTTGCACCTGATACGCCGTTTCCACCCCTTCTGCAATGACTTCTAAATTCAATTTATTGGCTAAGCTTACAATTGAATGAATCAGTAATTGAAATTGACTGTCTTTGTCTGATAATTTTTCCACAAATGAACGGTCAATTTTAATGACTGAAACCGGGAAATCCACGAGACTGATTAATGATGAATACCCCACGCCAAAATCATCAATTGCAATTTCAATACCTCGCTTCTTAAAATCTTTAAACATGGACATGGTGTTACTGTTTTTATTCAATAATGCCCGTTCAGTGATTTCCAGAGTGACGTTTGTTTTACCGGCTAATTCATATAGCCAAAACAACCATTCGTTAAACAAATGCGTTTGACAGGTAAAAATATTGGGCGACACATTCAAACTGATACCCAATGTTGCATGGTGACATTCTCCTTTTATGGATTCGATGTCTTCACTAACCTGCTTTAACACCGCAATATCAACATCAAATATGGTGCTTGTTTCTTCACATAGTTTGATTAACTCTTCGGTATTATAGTAACCGCCTGCCGGATCAGGGCATCTCATAAGAGCTTCAATTTTAATCACCTCGTGGTTATCGGTATTAATAATGGGTTGATAGTAAACTTCTATACTCTCAGTTTCTAAATGATATTGCAGGGCATGTTTTAAATGCAATTGTTGTTGTGCCTGCTTTTGCATTTCCACATTAAATATACAGGCGTTATTTTTCCCCCTTTTTTTAGCTTCATACATGGCCAAGTCAGCATACACCATAAGTTTTGAAGCAGTGTTTGCGTGATCGGGATAAACGGCAACGCCGATGGAAGCACTGATAAAAATAGACTGCCCCTCGATAAATAAAGGTTGGTTAAAATGTTGCAGTAGAGAATTGACCTTTTCTTTTAATAAACTGTAAGAGGTGTGGTACGTTAAAATCACGAACTCATCACCACTGTACCGTCCGGCAATTTCATGCGGATCGCTCATTTTTGTAATAATACGTGAAAATTCAGCCAATACTTTATCGCCATAACCATGACCCAGGCTGTCATTAATATTCTTAAAATTATCCAGGTCAATAAAAATAAGGGCTGCCATGGCATGATTTTTTTCGGCTTGCTGCAGACAAATTCTTGTTTGATGGATAAAAGCTGAACGATTATACAAATCAGTTAAGCTGTCATGGGTGGCCTGATACTGAATTAACTCACTAATCTCTTTGTAATCTGTTATATCTTGAATGGCGCCAATAATCTCTTGTCCGTTTTTGGTTTCAATGGTTTGATCTGATACCACGCGTAACCACCGCTTGCGACCTTTATCATCGATATAAGGCACCTCCACATCAAAACCCTCGCCGGATAAAGCCGCCTGCATGATGTCTTTCTTAAAAGATTCTGTCAATTCGTTATTAAATAATTCCCAAAAGTCATCCACATGGGCTATTTTGTGGGGTACATATTGCCCCAGAATATCATTACCTTTGGCAGTCCATTGTAAAATATCACCTTTATCGTTGATACGCCAGGCAGCAATTTTTGCCACGGTACCGACTTCATGCAATAAAGTCTCATGGGTCTTAACTTCTTCCTGAATCAATGTCCTGACTTGTTTTCTTTTCAGCAAAAATCGAACACGAAAGAACCACGTCATCAATAACACGGAGGCCATGAGTCGTAATAACCACAAATGATGCGCGCTGAGTGACCAGCCTGAAACAGGACTGATATACAACTTCCATTGGTTATCAATAATATTTATCGGCACTGCCAGGGCAGACTCATGACTAATGTAGTAAGGGTTACCATGAACAATGTATTTTTTGTCATTGATATCCTTTGTTTCTATGACCAAATTAAATTCTGAGGCCACTTTATATACGCCGGCTTTTTCGAAAATTGTATTAATATCAATAACTGCTGAAGCAACACCCCAGGGTTGCTTGGTATCGGAAGTAAAAACACCTTGTCGGACAAAAACACCCCGACCACCTTGTATAAGTTGCGTGGGATTGCTGAAAACGGTTTTATGCTCTCTTAAAGCCCGAAAAACCAAGTCTCTTTGTGAAGGCACCTGACGATAATCAACACCCAGTGCCGGTTCGTTTCCGGCCAGGGGATAAATCATTTCAATAATTAAATCAGGGGCCGCGGCTAAATTGATTAATGCCTCTCCTTGTTCAAATATTTCAGTACAAAAGGCCTTAAACTCCTGTCTGTCAAGATCAGGATTGATGGCGATATAGGCCGCCAGATTTTTAACCAGGATAACATCGTTGTTGAGAAAGTTACCCAGCATGGTGTTTAAATTCTGAGCCGTTTGTAGGGCTTTATATCGCTTGGACTGTTCATGACTCTGGCTGATGTTGTGTTCAATCAAAACATACAATAATAAAATAATGACTAAACCAATCAGGAAAACATGTCGATATTCATGTAAGGCATTAAACCGGACAATGATAAACACCAATATAACCACAGTGCTCAAAATGAGAAGGTACAGCCCCCATTGGCCGATATTAATTTGGGGGGAATATAAATAATCATCAATATTCCAACCTCCCTTTAATAAACCATTATTATATAAATCACTGAATATCTGGTGCCAGCGGGACAGAGAAGATTCGCCGACAGCCACATCAGGCCACCGCATATAATCCTTCATTGCTATGGCATATAGCCTGTTATAAAGATCTCGTTCTGTATCTGGCACAAGATGATTCGGCAAATCACTGAGCTCTGCAATAATCTCTTGTTCATGATTTAAGGCATAATGCCAACCGTCGATACTTGCTTGCAAAAAATCTTTGACCAATTGTGGATGCTGGTCAAGTGTAGCGCGATGGGTGAACAAAACATTGCCATAGAACAGGCTGCCTAACGCTGATAAATAAGTGACTGAGACCGATAGATTATTGTTTTGGGCATAGTATTCAGCATTCAAACCATAGGTTAATAAAACATCCACCTCCGGCGCATTTAAATCTTTAACTTTGATTGGACCATGAACAAAATGCACTTGATCCAAACTGATTTTATGGGCACCCAGTAAAACCTTTAATTCATTGAGCAGATGATCATTATCTGGTGCTTTAATGGTTTTACCAATTAAATCATGAATTTTAACCACAGGATTGCCACGTTTTGTGACCAGAGCCGTGGCTGATTTTTGCATAATTGGTGCCAAAACAACCAACTGACCGCCATTATCAATGGTATTGAGCAATTGTAAATCATCAACCCCAAAATCAGCCCGACCGGTCAGCACCTCTTCAATGGGGGATATCAGCTCTTCGTAGGTGTTAAAACCGGATTGTATGGAGACACGAATATCGTGTTGTTGATAAAAATTTTGCGATTGGGCGGCATAAAAACCGGCAAATTGAAAACTGGATGCCCATCGCAGTTGTAAATTAACATCTTGCTCAGCGAACAATACATTGCTATAAAACAGTATACAGCTGTATAAGAAATAAGTGCGTAATCGGAATTTGCAGGACATCATTGACACAATCCGGACTTCAATGATGCGCATCCAGATTCACTTATTTGATTTTTAAATGATTCGACGAACATGTTGTTGTTATTATTGATCGTTTTCTCAGAATAATATAATTATACCTATTTCTCGATTAAATAAATCGATTAATGTATCCAATTTATAATCATTTACAATAACTTAGCAATCACTATAATAAACCATTTACCGAATACTTAATCATGAGTCATCAACACCACAAAGTCATTATTTTAGGTTCCGGCCCTGCCGGATATTCTGCCGCGGTATATGCCGCACGGGCCAATTTACAACCGGTTTTAATCACCGGGCTTGAACAAGGCGGTCAGCTCATGACCACCACCGAGGTAGAAAACTGGCCCGGCGATCCGGGTGATTTACAAGGTCCCGAATTGATGGCCCGTATGTTGAAACATGCTGAAAAATTTAACACAGAAATTATTTTTGATTATATTAACAGCGTTGACTTACAACAAAAACCGTTTAGCCTGAGTGGAGATCAAGGCACATACACCTGTGACAGCCTGATCATTGCCACCGGTGCCAGTGCCAAGTATTTGGGCCTTGAATCCGAAGAGAAATTTAAAGGTAAAGGCGTATCAGCCTGTGCCACCTGTGACGGCTTTTTCTATCGGGATCAGCCGGTGGCGGTGGTCGGCGGTGGCAATACGGCCGTAGAAGAGGCATTGTATCTATCCAATATCGCTTCAAAAGTTTATCTGGTTCACCGCCGTGATGAATTGCGCTCTGAAAAAATTTTACAAGACCGTTTATTCGAAAAAGCAAAAAATGGCAATGTTGAATTGATGTGGGATCATGTGGTTGATGAAGTGGTCGGTGATGACAGTGGTGTCAACGGTTTACGCATTAAAAATGTTAACAATGAAGCCTTGCAAACGCTGGATGTGCAAGGTGTTTTTATCGCCATTGGCCATTCACCAAACACCCAAATCTTTACCGGTCAACTGGATATGATTGGCGGTTATATTACGGTTCAATCCGGTCAACAAGGCAATGCCACCCAAACTTCCGTTCCGGGTGTATTTGCAGCCGGTGATGTCATGGACCATGTGTACCGTCAAGCCATCACATCCGCCGGTACCGGTTGTATGGCCGCTCTGGATGCAGAAAAATATATTGACGCTTTAGACGCTCAAAAATAAGGCTGGCCCATGGTTTACCCTGAATTGTGAATTGAGCGCGCATGCCAATCTATTTGCCTGACTTGGTTCATTGTGGAGAATTTCCACCTGTTGATCAGGCTTTGGATGAGCTGGACGGCCTACTGTGTATGGGCGGTGACTTGTCTGTCAGTAGATTGCTTGATGCTTACCAAAAAGGTATCTTTCCCTGGTACAATGAAAATGAGCCCATCTTGTGGTGGTCACCGGCCTTTCGCATGGTATTACCTCCACAGGCCATTCATATCAGCCGCAGTCTGGCCAAAGCCATGCGTCAGAATAAACCTCAATTTTTTTTCAACCGCCATTTTGAGGAAGTGATTAAACAATGTGCCTTCATTAAACGTCAACAAGCCGGGCGCTGGATTCACGACGAGATGATCGAAGCGTATATAAACATGTTCAAAGCCGGACACGCTTTTTGCATTGAGGTAGAAACCAATGCACAAGTGGTTGGTGGTTTATACGGCGTGAAAACCCAGCATGTTTATTGCGGTGAATCCATGTTTTCCAACGATACCAATGGCTCAAAATTTGCCATGGTGGGCTTATGTGCTTATTTGAACAGTCAACATATTCAGTATTTGGACTGTCAAATTTACAATACTCATTTAGCCGCCATGGGCGCACACTTAATTCCCAGAAATACCTTTATACGTGCCTTAACAACAAATCATTTTTCTGAAACATAATAAAATCGTTTGATTCTTTGTTGTTGGTAAAAATAGGTAACACGGTTCTGATGTGGGTAGTTAGTGTATTTGTGGTGTTTGCGATGGGTTTTTTTGATTTCCAAACATTGCCCGTCAACCAGCTCAGCCATTAACCGATAGTTATAATGTATTCTTGAACCATAGGCTGTGGCTTGTCGTCTGGCGTCGGCATTGAAATATCCCTTAAATAGTTTTTCGCATTGTTTAAAACGGCGGTTATGACTTTGTGATAAGCCCACACATAAATGGGCAAACTCATGTCTTAATACGGCTTCTAATAAATCCCAGAACCCGGTCGCCACAAAGTTCTGGTTGATATGAATGATTCCCTGATGATCTGCCATGCCGTATTTGGTCTTGGCTGTGGTCAAACACCAGTTTTTTGGGATTACAGACCACTGATCGGCAGGCTGGATGTGATATAAAGTTGAGAGGATGTGATGGAACAGATGATTAATACCGGATTCATCAATGGGTTTCATAAACACACAAAAAAAGGGCCAACGTACTGACGTTAGGCCCTTTTTTGAAAAAAATTACAAGTTATCAGCTTCGGATGACAGGTATTCTGCCACACCTTCAGGCGAGTCTTTCATTCCCTTTTGACCTTCCTGCCAACCGGCCGGGCAGACTTCACCGTGTTCTTCATGAAACGCCAAAGCATCGACCATACGCAACATTTCATCCACATTACGGCCCAGAGGTAAATCATTAACCACCTGATGGCGCACAACATTATTCTTATCAATCAAAAATGAACCGCGAAAAGCCACGGCACCATCCGGTGTTTCCACATCATAATCACGACATGCCTTGTGAGTGACATCCGCAAACATGGTGTATTTGACCGGTCCGATACCACCTTTATTTATGGGGGTATTGCGCCAGGCATTATGGGTGAACTGAGAATCAATCGAAATCGCAACCACCTCGACACCACGCTTTTTAAATTCATCCATGCGTTTGTCAAAAGCGATGAGTTCTGATGGACAAACGAAGGTAAAATCCAATGGATAGAAAAAAACAACCTTAACTTGACCTTCAGTGGCTTTTTTAAAATTATAATCATCTACGATGGTGCCATCACCCAAGACCGCGGCACCTTTTAAATTGGGTGCTTTTCTGCCAACTAATACGCCCATAATTAACTCCATAAAAATTTAAAAACAAACCTGACACCGGTATAGCATCAGATGCTAACAATATTTACAGTGTGATATGGGTTTGATTTATCTTTTTTCAACAAAAAACCCCGGATTAAATCCGGGGTTTGATTGTCTTAGCCGATGTTATTACGGTCCACAACCCGGAGGCTTGGGTGACGTGGGTCCGAGACACACATCATTACCGCGCACCGTAATGGTTACTGAAGGTTGACCGGACGGCGGTGAAATGGTGCAAGATCCGGTGTAAAATTCATTAACACCATCTAAAGCGGCAAGTATTTCAACAAGGGTTTCACCATCGGCATCGGTGGGATCAATTTGACCATTAATCGATATACTGCCACCCGTTGATTGACATGTTCCAACCAAAGCAACATTCGGTATACCTTGACCTGCGCCATCAAACAAGAATAATCGACTGATGTGTCGTCCACTTGTATAGTATGCATTTGGAGTTGCCGTCAGATAAGTGGCGCCCGGATCAGCAATGGCTATACAAACACCGGTTTGATTGTCTTCTGTCAAACAAGAGGTACCGCCTGAGCTGAAAATAAAGCCGAAGTCATTGCTGGCAGTTACCACACCATTGGCTTCTGCTATACCGTAAGCACAACCATCAGCACCGGTTCTGTTTTGCATGGTACCGGAGCCGGTCATGCCGTCTATGATACCGGTGCCATTACCACCTACATAGGCCCAGGTAATTGTGGCGCCCTGAATGGGGTGACGGGCCGCATCATAAAAACACACTGAAATGGGTGAAGGCTGATTGGCCGGAATAATATTGGGTGAAGCCACTAAAATAGGTTCCAGCTCAGTGCCCGGAACGCCGGCAGCACCCGGGTATATAATTCTCTCAACATCTGTTACTTCACGGACATGACCATTGTGATTCGCACCAAAACCCTTGGCATAAACAGCCGCCAGTTTACCCAGTTTTGACACAGGATAGTTTATTTCCGTACTGGCCACACCATTTTCATCCACCGTGGCGGTGGCATTAATATTTCCATCGACCGCGCGGCCAATCATGTAAGGAAAGATATCCAGGTCATTCACAATGGTGCCGGTTAAATCATTGTAATTAAATCGCTCTACAATGGTTAACTGATGTTCAGACTGAACTGACTGAACGGTTTTGGCACTTTCTAAATCTTCATTGCCTAAAATTTCTTCACCCTGTACCAGCAGTGTATCACCCGGTTGCACCCCACCGGCAGCGGTCAGAAACTCACCGGTTGGTGCAAAGAATTGTTTTCCGCCTTCTTGCGGATCACCATCATTTCCACTGATGACAAATTCTCCTGGTCCTTCATTCGGGAAACCCACCAAAGGACTGTCAATCAGGCCAAACTGGATGGTTTGGGGCAAGGCCGGATTTCCACCCTTATCGGTGGCTATGGCACTGATGGTTAATGAATAACTGCCATCCAGATTACCAATCCCATCTTCATTGACAACACCGTTATCAACCCGGTTGATAAATAAACTGCCCAGATTGGGTTGGGTAATATCCAGTCCGAATAAGACACCATCACTGATCACAAAACTCTTGGTGGCTGTGATCGGGTCCTGTAAACCATTATCCACATTATTATCTGCACGATCTGTTGTCGCAGTCATTATGACCGTATTCGGCTGATCACCGCTATTAAGTTTTAGTGATGCCACACCATTGCTGGTATCAATTTTAATGGATTGTCCCTGCACTTGGTTGCCATTAACATCAATGCCTGAAATAGACTCTCCACTATTTGGCCCATCCGTCGTAATATCAACCATAACATTATTAAACATGTTTGGATCAATAATTGGACTCTCAGCATCTGTCACATGAATTTGAACGGTTTGTGATTGAGAACCGCCAGAGCCATTAATGTAATTAGCACCCGACTCTAAAATACTGATAGAATCCGGTAAATCAGTATTAGATGATCTGACTGTTATTTCTAATTGCTCGGTAATCATCTGATCAGTAAAAGGATCATATGCACTAACAGTTACATGCGCAGTGCCTTCGTCACCAGCCCATAAGAATATCGTGCCTTTACCGGCAACCATATCGACCGGACCACTTCCCATTTTTACGAGAACCTCATTAACATCTTCTGTTTCAGGATCATCTAATGTCGAAAATGAAGCCACCATAACAGGGTTTATCGATACACTGACAAAGTTTTCTTCCAGGCCGGGATTGGCATAGTTACCTAATGGATCTCTAAAGCTAATTTCAGCTTCAGTCATGTATACGGTACCCAAAGCTTGTTCAGCTGTTAGATTAAATATATTAGCTGGTAAAGTCGTTTTTAACGATTCAATTGATAATCTTTCAATAGGTTCAACCCCTGAAGGATAGACTTCGAATACGATTTCAGATGTAAATTCTTGCCCTGTAAAAGGATCAACTGCCGAAACTGTCAACGTGGCAATCCCCGGTTCTTTAGCCCACACAAAAATCGTGGCTTTACCGGAACTGGCTTCAACTAAAGCTGAATTAACAAGAATAAGTGATTCATCAACATCAGCAGTGCTCGGATCATCTAAGGTAGAAAAAGCAGCGACTGTCACAGGATTGAGGGAAACATCAAAAACAGGTTGACCTTGTAGATTTGGATTCACCTGGTTACCTAATGCGTCTTTGTAATTAAGTATAACTTCAGTCATGTACTCAGTACCAAACGCCTGGTCCGGATTAAGGTTTAGGTCATTAGAAGGTAATCGAGTTGTTTGTGCATTAATGTTAACACGATCAAATGGGCTTGTTGTGGATGGTGTTACTTCTATTTGCAACTGTTCACTAATTTGTTGACCTGAATAGGGGTCTAATGCAGTCACTGTAATTATTGCTGTACCCGGTGAATCTGCCCATATAAAAATGGTGCCTTTACCGGCGACCATATCGACTGGTGCGCTACCCATTAGCGCATATATTTCATTAATATCTTCAGTTTCTGGATCATCAAGTGTTGAAAATGAAGCCACAGTAACTGGGTTAATCGACACGGCGACACTTGAATCTTCACCACCGGGATTCACGAAATTACCAAGGGGGTCTCTAAAAGTAATTTCAGCTTCTGTCATATATATCGAACCAAACGCTTGAGGTGCTGTTAATCCTAAGCCATTGGCGGGTAATGTCGTTGTTTCAGCTTGAATCGATAATCTTTGAACTGAAGGAGGTGCATCTGTAATGGTATATTGGAAAGATGCATTCGATGTACGATTAGTTTGAGGATCAACAGCAGAGGCAGTTAAAGTCACTGTTCCTGGTTCAACACCACCATGGATGAAAAATGTTGCATTACCGCCAGCTGATTCAGTAAAAATCGATCCGAACATGGTTGTAAATTCATTGACATCCGTGGTTTCTGGATCATCTAATGTTGAAATTGGGGCGATTTGAACATTTGATGTTCTTAGTTGAACTTCTGTACCATCAGGAATCGCTGTGCCATTATCATAAACCACTCTTACATTTAACTGCGTAATAAATGGAGATTCAGTGGATACTGGAAAGTTATTTTGATTAGCCGGAATACTCTGTTTAATTGGAGTAAAACTAATTTTTAAATTTTTTGTGGCCGGTCCTGTTGACGTCCCACCACTATTGCTGCTTCCACCACAGGCGCTTAATACAAATGCGAACCACGCGAGAAGTAAAAATTGTTTCGTGTATCTAAACATAATTAACCTATTATTTTTAAATTATAAACTTTCTTTGATGATGGTCGGCGTAACAAATATTAACAGCTCTGCCTTTTCATCTTGGATTGCTTTATTTCTGAATAAAGCCCCTAATCCCGGTATATCACCCAATACCGGTACTTTAGAACGCGTGGTTCTTCTTACTTGCTCATAAATACCACCCAAAACAACCGTCTGCCCATTACTCACGAGCACCCGTGTTTGAACAGCTCGGGTGTCAATCGAAGGCACACTGCCGCCGAGTGCGGTGGAGACTTCCTGACCAATGGCATCCTGTTTAACATTTAAGGTCAGGTCAACCCGCTCATCCGGTGTAATCAGCGGTGTCACTTCTAATGACAGTGTGGCTTCTTTAAATTGAATTGAGGTGGCACCACTTGATGTCGCTTCTTCATACGGTATCTGGACACCTTGTTTAATCACAGCCTGCGTCTGATTGGCCGTAATCACCCGCGGTGATGAAATCACTTCACCACGATCTTCAGTTTCAAGGGCAGATAATTCCAAATCCAACAAATAATCCGCCGCCAGAATACTCATCGCCCAACGACCTGCTGATGAAGCAGCAGCCGGTAAATTAACATTTAAGCGCTCACCGATGGGTGGACCGGCAATCGGCGAGGATGACTCATCATCCGGTGTTACCGTGGGTAACCCAGAACCACTGGATGAATTATAACGATTTATTAAAGCCGCGTTATTCATGCGATCTAAGGCCGCTGCACTGCCACCGGTGCTGATAATGTTTCCGTAACGATCTTCATGGGACCCGGTCACGCCAAAACGCACCCCGAGTTCATCACCAAATTTTTCCGAGGCCACCACAATTCTTGATTCAATCTGAACCTGCTGCACTGAACGGTCTAACGTATCGACCAGGTTTTGGATAACGCGTAAACGATCAGGCACATCCGTTACCAGTAAGGTGTTGGTTCGTTCATCAAAAGTCACTGAGCCGCGATCTGATAATAATTTATTGGTACCGCCACCACCAGCGCCCTGGCCGCCGGCTTCACCGTTAATTAAGTTAGCCAAATCTTCTGCTTTGGCATAATTGACTTGAATAAAAATATTGTCCAATGGCTCCAATTCTTGTTTTTTGCTGTGGGCTTCCAGTTTTTTCTGTTCAAGTTCCGCAATTTCCGCAGCAGGAGCCACCCAAATCACATCACCACGGCGTCTTTGGTCTAATTGCTTACTGCGCAATACAATATCAAGGGCCTGATCCCATGGCACATTGTTCAATCGCAAGGTGACATTACCCTGAACACTGTCAGCAACCACAATGTTTAATTGTGAAGCATCTGCAATTAACTGTAACAATGAACGTACCGGAATGTCCTGAAAATTAAAAGAAACCAGGTGTCCGTTGTATTCAATCTCTTCGTCTAATAATCTGGATTTGTTTTCTACCTCGGCTTTTTTCTCTGAAATTTCCACAGTATATTGTTGACCGGTCTGATAAGACATTTTATCAAAAGCACCCTTGGCCTCTAATTCAATCTTAACATCACCGCCACGTTGTCTGGCATCTACATATTTGACCGGTGTGGCAAAATCAATAACATCCATCTTCACATCCAGAGATTCATCTAAACTGGCATTGGCCACCTCAATCACGACTTTGTCCATGTTTTCTGAAATATTGATGATGGCATTGGGATCACTTAAACCCACCTGAACAACCGCTTGTCCATCTTCACCCCGACGAAAATCAATGTCATTGACTGTGACAGCTTGTTGATTAGCCTGAACGACAGAACGTTGATTTGGCAAAATGGTGACAGTCACTGAATTACCCTGGCTTGTGATGGCATGTTCAGCAAGACCTGTGAGATCAATAACAGCCCGGGTTTTGTTACCTGCGGAAACCACCCGAATGCCCTTGGCCTGTCCGATACCGATACTTTGACTTTCCATGTTGCTGTTATTGCGGGTGTTTTCAAAATCCAGGGCCAGACGCGGTGGTAAATTGGTACTAAATATTTTGGGTTCTGTCACTGGCCCACTGAATTCAAAATTTATTTTTACCGCACCATTCTCACCTGAATTGAGCGTCACATTCTCAATGGTTGATTGGGCATTGACCTGGCTCATAAGAAAACACAAAATTAATCCTATCAGATTTAATTTTGTAGCGGTTGAGTTAAAAATTCGCATATTCATAAAATTACTCTCAATTACTCTTCTTTTAAAGCAATAGCTGCAGATTGTTCACGCCATGCCCCTAATCCATCGTTTATCCATTCTTTAATCTGGATTTCACTGTCCGTTATGGCGACCACTTCGCCATAATTATGACCCAAATGATGACCCACTGAAACCCGGTGAATCGTTCCATCAGGGTCTTCAACCAAAGCCCAGTAATCATCCATTTGCTGGTATGTACCCACCATCACAAGACTGTCTAAAGGGTAGGATTCGAGGTACTCTTTGCGCCGCGTTAAATCCGGCCCCTGGCCATCTTCCACTTTAGCCATTTGTGATTCGTTTTCAGCATCCCTGTCCACTTCAAGATCGTTGCTAAAAGGGTCTCTTAAACCATTCTCATGGTATTCAAAAACAATTTGCGGGGATATTTCGGGTAAAGGTTCAATCGGTTTTACCGGTTTTTCTTTTTGTCGTTCCATAAAATCGGTTAAATCCTGTAAGCTGTTTTGACAGGCTGATAACAGTAACATCATCATTAAAACACCAATCAGTTTCATTGGGCACCTCCAGCAGCTTCTTCTTGACTCTGAATTTCATTGTCATCCAGATAGCGATAGGTTTTGGCAGTGCCTTCTAAAATGAGTCGACCACCCTGGGTGGCTTCACCAATGGGTTTAAGAGAAATATCATGCATGGTCAAAATCACCACTCTGGGCAAAGACGCCACACCACTGACAAAATTACCAAACTGATGGTAGTTGCCTTTCATCCTTAGGGTGATGGGTTTTTCAGCGTAAAAGCCTTTTAAGGTTTCTGCACCGGGTTCAAAAAGCTCATTTTCAATGCCGCTGGCCAGAGCAGTTTGTGAAACATCTACAATCAAATCAGACATTTCATTTTTGCTGGGCAACTGTCGCAACATGGATTGTAAAATAACTTCCATTTCTTCGAGCTGATTCTTATAGGCCGGCAGCTGAGCCGCTTTTTGGTACTTGGCAGCATAAGTGTTTTTTAAATCCACCTCTGTTCGTTGTAAACTTTTTAAACTCTCTTGTTTGGGTTTAATCCAGAACCAATAACCTATGGCTAAAATAGCCACTGCCAGTAATAACACAGCGCCCAACTTAATGTGTTTGGGCCAACCGCCCGGATTACTCGTGTCTAAACTTTGTAAGTCATCATATAAACTCATGACTGTACCTCCTCAACAGAGTCATCTTTTAGGTTTGGATTGACCAGTTTAACGCTTAACTTAAACTTTTGTTCGTGGGAAACCAAGGTGGTGTCTGCTTTAATGTATTCCAGTTCAACATCAGCAAACCACTCGGATTTTTCGAGCTTTCTCATATAATCAGAAACCCGAGAATGTGACTGTGAGTAGCCTTCTAAGGTAATCACTTTGCCTTGCTGGGTGATTTTTTCCAAAAACACGCCGTTTGGAATGGTTTTAACCATCTCATCAAACAGATGAACCATTTGCGTTCGGCTGGCCTGGAGTTCCTCAATAACCTGTTGACGCGCAATTAAACCGGCTTTTTTGCTTTCCAGCTCTTTTATTTCAGCAATCTTGTCGTCTAATTTTTTGATTTCTGCGGTCAAAAATGAATTCCTTTTATTTTGAAACTCTAAACTTTGATTGTAATAATAAAAAGCCAATATAAACAATAATAATGCCACCGCCGCAGAGATGCCCAGCATGATGTAGAACTCTTTGGTGAGCTGTTGACGTCGCTCTTCGCGCCAGGGAAGTAAGTTAATTTTTACCATATCAGTCAAAAGTCCTCATTGCCAAGCCAACCACAGTCATCATGGCTGGTGAATCGGCCTCCAAGGCTTCCTTTTTAACCTTTGAAGAGACATTAAACGTGGCCACCGAGTCCACAATGGCGGTGGGCACTCCAATCTGTTCTTCCACTAAAATATCCAAATCGGCAATGGCCGCACAGCCACCACCCAATAAAATCCGGTCAACATTTCCAAACTCTGTGGCCGAAAAGAAAAACTGTAAAGCACGGCTCACTTGCTGGACCACCGTGTCCTTAAACCCCTGTAATACTTCGGACTCATAACTTTCCGGCAAACCGCCCTGCCGTTTTGCCAGACCGGCTTCTTCATAGGATAAACCGTAGCGCTGCATGATTTCCTCGGTCAGTTGACTGCCGCCAAAGGACTGTTCACGGCTGTAAATACCGGTACTTTTGTGCATCGCATGCATAATGGTGGTGCTGGCGCCAATATCGAACAAGGCCACCACCTCATCCTCTTCTATGCCGTATTTGCCTTTGATTTCGTTAAAGCACCGTTCCACGGCAAAAGCTTCAACATCCACCACCTCAAGCGGTATTCCTGCACCGCCAAACGCTTCAATTAATATATCGACGTTTTCAGAGCGCGAACTGGCAATCAGCACATTATTTAACTCAGGGTTATTTTCCACCGGACCCAAAACACAAAAATCAAGGCTCACTTCTTCTATGGGATAGGGAATATATTGAGTGGCGTCCTGTTCCAGTTGTATTTCCAGCTCTTCTTCAGTTAACTCTGAAGGCATTTGAATAATCTTGGTGATGACCGCTGAACCGGAAACGGCAGTTGCTGCGCCAATGTTTTTGATTCCGGCCCGATTGAATGCTTTGTTGATGGCTGCAGACACCAAATCCACTTCGGCAATGCTGTTATCAGCAACTGCATTGGCAGGCAACGGCTCAACCGTATAGCGTTCAACCTTAATATTATCCTGGTTACCTGATAGTTGTAACACTTTAACCGCAGAAGAACTGAGGTCAACGCCAACTAATTGAACTTTTTTACGACCTAATAATTGCAAAATAATCTCTCTCTTTACCGATAAAATGTACAGCTAAAATGCGTTTTTCATGTGCCGCCTATCTGACCATGTTCATAGGTCTTTTTTTGTGGCAGCTTTCACATTTTCTTAACTTACTTTACTTTTTTTAAGAAGCCATTGCAAGAATAACCTTTAAACCACTGAAAAATCAAGACATATTTATATTTATAACATGATTATTTTACTGTTGACAACAAATTTTGTGTCAAGAACCATGCTTTTTTTAGGTATTTTTAACCAGTTGTTAATCAAAAACCCATACTTCAGCAAACGTCATTATTTAATTTTTAGGTCGCTATGAAGGCATGTTTTTGAAATGGTGGGCCCGGTAGGATTTGAACCTACGACCAATGGATTATGAGTCCACTGCTCTAACCAACTGAGCTACGGGCCCTGAGGGGAGTGGCATTATAACCGAAAGCTGACGATGGATTAATATATAATCTTGTTTTTTTGGGCAGATAAGTAATCTGCTCAGGTGTTGTTGTTTTGCTCCCGGCTCATACAGCACAGCGCCTGGCCGCTTCGATCTGCACAAATGCCCTCACTTAAATGCGTAAACATAAAAGTCAAATATCAACTTCACAGCCCGCTTTAATTCAGACAGTGTGCCCCGGTTGGGTATAATGTCATCGGCAAGTTTGAGTCGTTCAGTTCGACTGATTTGTGCGGCCATCATTTTTTGTGCCAGTATTAAATCAATGTCGTCTCTTGCCTGTAAACGCCGAAGTTGCATCTGCTCAGGCACATCCACCACCAAGACCCGATGGCTGTATTCAATCTGACTGTCTTCTGATAACAACGGTATCACCACCATCACCAATAAACCCGAGGACTGTTCAATCATCGACATCAACCGTTCTTGAATTAAAGGGTGCGTAATGTCATTTAAATCAGCCAGTGCATTGCGGTCATTAAAAACCATTTTTCTGAGTTTTTGGCGATCAATCTGGCCGTTGGGATGCAAGATTTTTTGACCAAAGCGATCACTGAGCGCCTGCCAACCCGATGTGCCTTTGTGAACCACTTCGCGAGCCACCTGATCAGCATCTATGATATGACACCCCAAATCAGCAAAGTAATTGGCGGTCTGTGATTTGCCGGAAGCGATACCTCCTGTTAAAACCACCACCTTTTTATTCATACAGGCAAATACCAGTTGAGCAATGTATTTCCATAAATCAGACACAGAAAAATACCCAGCGACAAATAGGGCCCAAAAGGAATCCTGACTTCCTCTTTCTTGAGTATTTTTTGCATAATGGCAAAAACCAAACCACTGACTGAGGCCAGAATCAGAACCATAATCAACATCTCAGCCCCCAGCCACGCACCACCGGCTGCAAGTAATTTAAAATCTCCGTAGCCCATGCCTTCTTTTCCTGTCAATAATTTGAACACATGAAACAACAACCACAAACATAGGTAGCCTGCCAAAGCCCCTATGATGGCCTGTTCAGGGGTAACAAACACCTCAAATAAACTGAAAAACAGACCAAGCCATAACAAACTCAAACTCAGCTGATCCGGAATCAGAAAAGTATCTAAATCAATAAAAGCGATAACAATTAGAAAAAACACCAAAACGGATGCCGCCAAAAAAGGCCAACCGAGACCGAAATGATACGCCAGAAATCCGGTCAATATTCCGGTTAATGATTCCACTAGCGGGTAGCGAAAGGCAATCGGCTTACGGCAATAATAACAGCGTCCCCTTAAAAACAAATAACTAAAAACCGGAATGTTCTGCCAGGCGGGCAATTGCTTTTGACAGTGGGGACAATGAGAACGCTCAAAAGCGATTCCGGGCGGGGCTTTTTGCTTAAAAGGCTGTTCATTTAATTCGGCGCAATCTTTTCGCCAGCCATACTGTAAAATTGGCGGTAAACGATAAATCACCACATTCAGGAAACTACCCACCACCAGACCGGCCACCAGAGCCGATGCCATAAAAAGATAGTTATGCTCAATCAGTGCTTGCGCGATTGCATCTAACATTAAAAAACAGAAGCCATTTTAAAGATGGGCAAATACATGGCCACCACCATGACACCAACCAAACCGCCCACCAACACCATAATAATGGGTTCCAATAAACTGCTTAGGGCATCTACCGCATTGGACACTTCCTGTTCATAATAATCCGCCACTTTCGCCAGCATCTGATCCAGGTTACCGGATTCTTCACCAATGGAAGCCATTTGAATCACCATATGTGGGAACACATTGGTCTGGCTCATCGCCAGTTGTAACTGGTGACCGGTGGAGACATCTTCTTTAATTTCCAGTACCGCATCGCGAAACACCACATTTCCCACCGCACCGGAGACCGTTTGCAGACCTTCCACCAAAGGCACACCGGCGGCAAACGTGGTGGATAAAGTTCTGGAAAAACGCGCCACCGCGGCATCATATAAAATGCCGCCCACAATCGGAATCTTAAGTGCCAGGCGATCCAAAAAATGGGCAAATTTGAGCGAGCGTTTTTTAAAATAAATAAATCCGCCGATCAGACCACCGATAATCAAAACAAATTTCCACCAGTTGGCCTGCATCCAATGCGAGGCACCCACAACCATTAAGGTTAAACCGGGTAAATCAGCCCCAAAACTGGTGAACATATCCTGAAACTGGGGCACCACTTTAACCAGCAGCAAAATGGTTACACCGATGGCCACGAACAAAACCGCAGCCGGATAAAACATGGCTTTTTTAATTTTACCTTTAATTTCTTCGGTACGTTCTTTATAGGTGGCAATGGTATCGAGCAATTCATCCAAAACACCGGCTTTTTCACCGGCCGCCACCAGGTTACAGTACAATTCATCAAAATAAACCGGATGTTTGCCCAGAGACTCTGACAAGGATGAACCTGATTGAATTTCGGTTTTAACCTCACCCACTAATTTAGCCATGCGTGGATTAGACTGACCACCTTCAATGATTTCAAAGGCTTGCACCATTGGTACGCCGGATTCCATCATGGTCGCCAACTGGCGCGAAAACAAAGCAATATCTTGCGCTTTAATAGATTTGCCGCTGCCGAACAAGGATTTTCGTTTTTTGTATATCTTCTTGACTTGAATACCCTGTCGTCGCAATTCATTTTTAGCCAATGTAGTTGACTTGGCTTTTTGTTCACCTTTCAGTTTTTTACCGGTTTTATTTAATCCAACCCACTCAAAGGTCTGTAATTCATCTAATTTTTTTACTTTTGCCATGATTTTAATCCACTGTTACTCGATTGGCTTCCACCAAATCTGTGATGCCGTCTTTAACCTTCACCAAAGCCGATTTTCTTAAATTAGCCACACCATCCTTGCCCGCCTGCTCGGCGATGTCCATAGAATTTCCACCAGCAAGAATAATTTTTTTAATGTTTTCAGTCATCGGCATCACTTCATAAATACCCACCCGACCCTTATAACCCTCATTGCATTTGGGACAACCCACCGGGTCAAAAATCTGCGCACTGTCTAAATCTTCATCTGTAAAACCTGCATCTAAAAGCGTTTCACGTGGAAGTTCCGTCGGTTTTTTGCAGTTTTCGCACAATCGTCGCGCCAAGCGCTGGGCAATGACCAATGACACCGCCGACACAATATTAAACGGCGCCACACCCATATTCGATAAGCGTGCAATGGTGTCCGGCGCACTGTTGGTGTGAAGCGTTGACAACACCATGTGACCCGTTTGGGCCGCTTTAATCGCAATTTCAGCGGTTTCCAGGTCACGAATCTCACCCACCATAATCACGTCCGGGTCTTGTCGCAGGAAAGAACGCAAGGCGGCGGAAAAGGTCATGCCTTTTTTGGCATTTTGTTGCACCTGATTGATGCCGTTAACCCTAATTTCCACAGGATCCTCAGCGGTTGAAATATTGCGACCATCGGTGTTAAGAATATTTAATGCGGTGTACAGCGAAACCGTTTTACCGCTTCCGGTGGGGCCGGTGACCAGCACCATGCCGTATGGCTTAACAATGGCCTCCAAAAATAATTTTTTCTGATCTTCTTCGTAACCCAGTTTATCGATCCCCATCTGAGCCGCCGAAGCATCCAACACCCGCATCACCACTTTTTCACCAAACAAAGTTGGACAGGTGCTCAGACGAAAATCAATGGATTTGCCTTTACCTAAATTTAATTTAACCCGACCGTCTTGCGGCACCCGTTTTTCAGCAATATCCAAATGGGCCAATACTTTTAACCGCGAAGCCACCTGGTTTGAGATACTTTTCGGTGGTTTTATCATGGTGGTTAACATTCCATCAATGCGGTAACGCACACGGTAATTTTTTTCATAAGGTTCAAAGTGAATATCTGAAGCACCACGTTTAATCGCATCAAGCAATACCTTATTGATAAGTTTAACCGCCGGAGAATCTGAGCGATCACTGGGCTCATCATCATCCTCTTCTTCTATTTTGTCCTCAAACTCTAAATTATCCAGTCCTTCCTCATCAAATTCATCCATCATGGATGAGGAATCTTTCAGTAATTCATCAATACTCGGCGACAGCAAATCCTGACGCACCAAAATCGGCTCAACGGTCAGATTGGTGTGAAACCGCACCTCATCCTGTGCCCGAGAATTGGTGGGGTCAGCCAGGCCGATAAAGATTCTCTTACCGCGTAAAAACAACGGGATGACCTGATGCTTTTCAATCAGATTTTCAGAAACAATGCCTTTGGGCGCATCCGATAAGTCAAAAGATGTCAGATCAAGGTAAGGGACACCATACTCTTTGGATGCAGCGTCAGCCAGTTCTTCGGCCTGAACCAACTGGTTATCCACCAAATAAGTGAACAATGGAATTTTTTTCTTTTTGGCCGCATCATTGGCTTCCACGGCGACCTCCATGGTCAAAAGTTCCGCTTGCACCAAGCGCCTGAGCGCCCCACTAACCATGGATTTAGAAGTGGCAGTATTCATCTTTTCAAGGTGATTGTTTAATATTCATAGGCTTAATACTTTACCTGAAATTATTAATCAATGACAACTATTTAGCGCCATGTTTTAAGAAAATAAGCAAACAATTTACACTGGCCGTCATTTCAATGACACATGACGTCCTTAGAAGCGCCAGTTTAATGGCTCTTTTTCAGAAACAATGAGAACGCTTTCACATAAACAAACCAAATTCAATCTCCGGACCCGCTGTGTATCTTTTTTTACATTCAGGAAACTTCAATTTTAGCCCCAAATGTCTCCCGGTTTCCGTTAAAATATGCCGTCATTTCTAAACAATAACGCAGGATATAATTTATGAATTTCCACGAATATCAGGCAAAAGACCTCTTTGCCCAATATGACATTCCGGTGCCAAAAGGCACAGCCGTCAAATCCGCTGACGATGCTGTTGCGGTGGCCAAAGCCATGGACACCCATCAATGGATGGTTAAAGCCCAAGTTCATGCTGGTGGTCGCGGCAAAGCTGGCGGTGTTAAATTTGCCAAGTCCCTGGATGAGGTAAAACAATATGCCGGCGATATGCTGGGAATGGAAATTAAAACCTATCAAACCGGCGGCATGGCCTTGCCGGTGAATGAAGTTTTAATCACCGAAGCGGCCAATATTGAAAACGAACTGTACTTAAGTTTATTGGTTGATCGAGCCAACAAATGCCTGTCCTTTGTGGCTTCAGCTGAAGGCGGTGTGGAAATTGAGGAAGTGGCCAAAACCCATCCTGAGAAAATCCACACCTTAACTGTGGATAACACCGAAACCTTGTGGCCTTATGCCTGTCGCAAAATCGGTTTTGCCATGGGTCTGACCAAAAAACAAGTGTTTCAGCTCACCCATATCATGATGCAAATGCATAAAATGTTTCACGATCTGGATTTATCTCTTATTGAAATCAATCCTCTCATCATTGATGACAACCAGAATGTGGTGGCTCTGGATGCCAAAATCAATTCCGATGACAACGCCGAATATCGCCAAAAAGAACTGGCAAAATTACGCGACAAAAGTCAGGAAGATCCAGCTGAAGCCAAAGCCCACGAACATGAGCTGAATTACATCAAACTGGATGGCGACATTGCCTGTATGGTTAACGGTGCCGGTCTGGCCATGGCCACCATGGACGTGATTAAACTCAAAGGCGGCGAACCGGCAAACTTCCTGGATGTGGGCGGTGGTGCCACAGCCGAACGGGTCACCATTGCGTTTAAAATCATTTTATCTGACCCCAATGTAAAATCCATCCTGGTCAATATTTTTGGTGGTATCGTGCGCTGTGATTTGATTGCCGACGGCATCATTACTGCGATTAAAGAAGTGGGTGTTGAGGTTCCCATTGTGGTGCGACTGGAAGGCACCAATGTCGAAGCCGGCAAAAAACTTTTAGAAGACAGCGGACTGGCCGTCATCGCTGCCAGTGATTTAGACGACGCAGCCAACAAGGCTGTCGAAGCGGTAGGAGCATAAGCATGAGTGTATTGGTTAATAAAGACACTAAATTAATCGTTCAGGGATTCACCGGTTCTCAAGGTACATTCCACAGTCAACAAGCCATCGAATACGGCACCAACCTGGTGGGCGGGGTCACCCCCGGAAAAGGCGGCACCAAACATTTAGATCGCCCGGTGTTTAACACCGTAGCTGACGGTGTTAATGAAACCGGCGCCAATGCCTCGGTGATTTTTGTGCCACCGCCATTTGCCGCTGATGCCATTTTGGAAGCCATTGACGCCGGTATTCAGTTGATTGTGACCATCACTGAAGGTATTCCGGTATTGGATATGATGCGGGTACGTGCCGTGCTTGATCAACATCCGGATGTTTTCATGATCGGCCCCAACTGTCCCGGTGTGATTACGCCCGGAGAATGTAAAATCGGCATTATGCCCGGTCCGATTCATCAACCCGGCCGCATCGGTATTGTCTCGCGATCAGGCACGCTTACTTATGAAGCGGTTCACCAGACCACCCAGGCCGGTTTAGGCCAATCCACCTGTATCGGTATCGGCGGTGATCCCATTCAGGGCACCAACTTCATTGATTGTCTGAAGTTATTTCAGGAAGATGACCAGACCGATGGCATCATTATGGTGGGTGAAATTGGTGGATCTGCTGAGGAAGATGCCGCTGAATATATCAAAGACCATGTCAGCAAACCGGTTGTTTCTTACATTGCCGGCGTCACCGCGCCTGAAGGCAAACGTATGGGTCATGCCGGTGCCATTGTGGCCGGTGGCAAAGGCACCGCTCAAGCCAAATATGAAGCACTGGAAGCGGCCGGTGTGACCACGGTTAAATCACCCACCTTTTTGGGCGAAACCATCAAAAACCTGCTGGCTTAAAACACCGGCATCGTAAATTTGAACCCGCACACATGGTGTGCGGGTTTTTTTTTTGAAAATAACCAGGATAAATTTATTCCGTCTTAACACATTGATTTAGTGAAGTTTTAACAACTTCCATGATAAGATAATTGGGTGTTCTTAATCTTATCGGAGAATAAATGATGTCAATCAAAAAGCTACTCAATCGTTCACTTATTATTACCGTTCTATTGGCTTGTAATGGCTTACTGCAAGCTGAACAAGTGGTGATTCAAGGTGATTATGAACTGCATTACAACACGTTTCCTTCAACTTTTTTATCAAAGGAAATCGCCAACACTTATCAGATTACACGCTCTAAAAACCGCGGAATTTTAAGTATTTCAGTGATGGATAAAAGCGGCGAAGAACCCAAAGCCGTGGAAGCCGATATCACCATTGAAGCCAAAAACCTCGTGCATCAGAGCAAAGACATCAAACTGATAAAGATCAAAGAACAGGATGAAGCGATTTATTATTTGGGTACCTTTGCTTTAAACAATGAAGAGAACGTTAATTTTTCCATTGAAGCCAAACCCACGGGTTCTGATACCGTATTTCAGGTTAAATTTACCCGCGAGTTCTTCACTGATTAATTCACATAATTTAAAGACATTACTATGCGATTATTGTATCTTGGGTGTTTATTTCTAGTCGCTGCGGTGGTTGATAATGCACTGGCCGAAAATAACGACAGCCTCACGATTTATTCATCCACGGTGGGTTACAACATCAACCAAAACCAACACATTCACCCTCAACAAATACCCGGTTTTGGGGTGGTTAAACAGCACAAAATCATGGCTTTTAAAAAAGGCCGATTTGAACTGGCTTATGACGATGTGAGCGTACACATTGATCCCACCACGGTAACATTCAACACCCCGGATAATCCCGGCGCCGCCGTTATTTTAGATCAAAACTACCAGTATGATTTGGTCGGCAGTGACAGCCTGTTACAAAAATACATCGACAAAACCATTGCAGTTAGTTATGACAAAGGCGGCGAACCCAGTCGGGTTAAGGGCCAATTACTCAGCACCGAAGGTGGATTAATCTTACAAAAAGACGACGGATCACTCATCACGCTGCGTGATTGGTCTGAAATCAGCTTTCCGGAATTACCCGGTGGTTTGCTCACTAAACCCACGTTAGTCTGGCTGCTGGACTCCAAAACTGCCAAAGAGCAGTTGGTGGCCGTCAGCTACCAAACCGCCGGCATGACCTGGTGGGCGGATTATATTCTGGAATTAGACCGCAATAAAGACTGTCAATTTAACCTCAACGCATGGGTCTCAATTATTAACCAATCAGGAAAAAGTTTTCATGATTACGGGCTTAAACTGGTGGCCGGAGATGTCAATCGGGGCGGCACAACCCAAGTGGAATACCGCCAAATGCCTCAAGCCAGCTTTATGGAAAAAGACGCAGGCTTTCAGGAAGAAAGTGTGTTTGAGTACCACCAATACGCGCTGCCGCGCGCGGTTACATTGCCCCAAAATTCAACCAAGCAAATCCAACTTTTTAATCCCATCACAGATATTCAGTGCGAGCGCACATTGGTTTTTGACCCTTTCAACAATCAACATTTCAACCGTTCCAGACCCGTGACGAATGCCGATTATCTTGTCTACGTCAACCAAAAGGAAACACCGGTTGTGGCCCAGATACAGTTCAAAAACAGCGATAAAAATAAGTTGGGGATGCCCTTACCGGCCGGTCGCGTACGTGTCAATCAGTCTGATTCAGAGGGCCGTTTAACCTTTATCGGAGCTGATCAAATCGACCACACCGCCAACAAGCAAACGGTGGCATTGACTTTGGGAAATTCTTTTGATGTCAACGGCGAACGGCGCCAAACAAATTTCACCCGTGGAAAAAACCAAGCCCAGGAAAGCTTCGAAATTAAACTCACTAACGGCAAAAAAATTCCCGAACAGGTTACCGTTCGAGAACACCTGTATCGCTGGACAAATTGGTCGATTTCAGAACAAAGCCACAAACACAACAAAATTAATGCCAACAGTATTGAATTTAATGTATCAGTTCCGGCTGAAGGAGAAATAACCGTCAAATACACCGTGGTGTACAATTGGCCTGATATGAACAATTAATATTTTCAACATTTGTTGAAAACTGTGAGTGTTTTCACATTACATTGATTCAATGGCGCCTAAACTTATAAACATAAGTCATGGTGACAAGCAATTATGAACGATAACAAAGACAACAAACACACATCAAATAACGATAAAATCGTCAACTTTCAAAACCCTGAAGCCAACCTTGGGCAAATTTTACCCAAAATCCATAAAATATTTATCACCGGATTAAAACCCAGCATTCAAAAATATTATGACAAGTTGGATGACACCTTGTTTGATATGGCTGAAAAAGCCGAAACCAATGACATGCAAACCCAGTACTTTGAAGCCATGCGGACGGTGCGTAAAAAGAAAGAACTGATGGTGCGCAAATTTTCTGATAACATTCAATACGCATTTAAACAATTTAAAAAAGGTGAATTTGACTACATCAAAGACAACAGCAAAGACACCGATACGCTTAACACCGATGGCTTGTCGCTCGTAGAAGAAAAGGAGCTGGATAAAAAACTGGCGGTCACCAACCTCATTGAAAAATCCAACACCTATTTCCACAATCAGTTGTATGCCTTAGAAAAACGCTTCACCTTACTGGCCGGTGGCAGTGATTTAAAACTCAGTCAAATTCCGATTTCACCCCATGTGATAGTTCATGCTTTTTCGGCTCCACTGGATTTACTGCCGATTGAAACCAACACCCTGCTGATTATTATTAAACTGTATGAACGCAGTTTAATTGAAAATTTGGGCAAACCTTATGAAGACATAAATCAGTATTTAATTAAACAAGGTATATACCCTGATATTAAGTTTACCTTACCGGGTCAGCAAAGCAACGCACCGTATTATCGTCAACCGGAAATAACCGGCGCTCAACAGCCCATATCCCATGACAGTGGTCAACAAACCAGCCAAAACCCACAACCGCAGGGCTATCGGCAACAGGCGCCCATTGATGATCAGACCTACCAAACTATACTGTCGGCTTTAAATGAACGACACCAGGATCAGATTACACCGGTGGCTGTGTATGATGCCAATGTGGTGAATTCTGCTTTAAGCTTACTGCAATCTCAGGAGTTGCAGCAAATGAATGCCGGTGGTTCGGCCTTGAGCCCGAAACAAATTAAAGAAGTGCTGATTAAACGCATTCAGGAACTGGATGTGGATGATGGCCAACAACGCAATGTCAACAAAACCGATGAGGACACCATTGACCTCATCAGCATGTTGTTTGAGTTTTTGGTGGAGGACCGCAATTTACCGGCCCCAATTCAGGTTTTGTTGTCACGGTTGCAAATTCCCTACCTGCACATCGCTTTAAAAGACCGCCGTTTGTTTTCCAATAAAAATAATAATGCCCGCAAGCTACTGGATGTGCTGGCGAAAGCATCAATTGGTTGGACCGAGGAGAGTGACCGCAATAATGTGTTCATTAACAAAGTAGAAAGCATCGTGCAACATGTTTTAGAACACCAGCAAGACGACATTGATTTTCCCGCTTTGATTGAGTCATTTCAGGCATTTGATGCCAAGAATAAAAAGAAAACCCAGGTGATTGAAAAACGTACTTTTGAAAAAGCACTGGGTGAAGAGCGCATTTTCAGCGCCAAAGCCAAAACTGCTGAAATTCTGGAAACAAAAATGAAAAAATATCAGTTACCCAAACAGGTCACTGATTTATTGTTAACACCCTGGGCCAATGTTCTCACCCTCATCCATTTACGCCACCATGAAGAACCTGACGTGATTGAGCCCTATGTCAAGTTTGTGGATAAGCTTATTTTTGTTTCCGTAAAAGATAAGAAAAAACAGGCCACCAAAGCCCAGGTCAGCCATGTCTGTGATTTTTTGAGCAACGGTTTACGGCTGGTGGCCTTTGATGAACGCAATGTCAAACAAAAAACCGCCGACTTATACCGGTTATTGCTACAAATAAACGGTCTGGAACAGGTTAGCGACCAGGATCACGAGTTTGTTCTGCCGCAGGAAGCTTTTCGCATTAAGGAAGACCAGGATGAGCAACCTGAAATTGTGCATTTTATTGCCAACAAAAAAATCAATGACCAGGACCGTCAGGTTGAACACATTGAAGATGATTATTATCAAAAAGCCCAAGATCTTTCAGTGGGCGACTGGATTGAGTTTGTGGATGCCGATCAGGACGGTAACATCCGCGCCAAATTGTCCTGGATCAGCCCCATCAGCCATAAACGCTTATTTGTCAATGCACGGGGCATCAAAGTTACCGATAAAAGCGTGGATGAAATTGCCGATGATTTTCGAACAGGTAACGCGGTTAAGCTGGACCAGGTGCCGCTGTTTGACCGAGCCATGACCGCCATTGCCGACAAAGTAGAGAAAAAGACTTCAGACACCCCCTCTGAAGAACACAACGAATCAGCTCAATAAGCTGGCTTCAAAAGTATTTTGCATTAATGTCGCCACTGTCATCGGGCCGATACCGCCTGGAACCGGAGTAATCCACCCCGCTTTTTGACATGCCACCTTATAATCAATATCTCCCGCCAATGAACCATCTGTCATGCGGTTAATTCCTATATCAATCACAATCGCCCCCGGTTTAATCCATTCGGCGTTCACGACATTGGGATTACCCACCGCCACACACAGAATGTCTGCTTGTGCCACATGTTGTTCAAGATTTCGGGTGAAACGATGGCAACTGGTGACGGTGGCGCCGGCAAACAACATCTCCAGCAACAAGGGTCGTCCCACAATATTGGAAGCCCCCACAATCACACAATGATGTCCTTTGGGGTCAATGTGATAGTGATGTAACAAAGTAATCACACCACGGGGTGTACAAGGGCGCAAACCCGGTTGACGCAAAGCCAGATGCCCTACATTGACGGCATGAAAACCATCCACGTCTTTTTTGGGGTTTATGCGATTGGTGACTTCGGTTTCATCAATATGTTCCGGCAACGGTAATTGCACCAAAATGCCGTGCACCTGGGGATTTTCGTTTAATTCATCAATCAAATTATATAAAGCCACCGCAGATGTTTGTCGCGGCAAGTGGTAAGATTTCGACCGAATACCGGTGCGTTCACAGGCTTTTATTTTATTGTTCACATAGACCGCTGAAGCCTCGTCATTACCAACCAGCACCACCGCCAATCCGGGGGCATCAAATCCCGCATCAACCCGCTTTTTAATCTGTAATGACAAACTACTTTGCAAAGCCTTTGAGACTTTTTTGCCGTCTAAAATTTGGGCTGAATGGGACATGGCTTGATTCGGCATTAAAAGCGGCTATTTTAACATCGCCAACAGTAAATGACAGATTCAGTGATAATTTTTACCGCGTCTTGAAGGAAACGCGGGCTTGTTTTTGTTTTTATTGGCGTAGGGGTTGCGACCGGATTTAAATTGCAAAACCAAAGGGATACCTTTTAAATCAAAAGCATCGCGAAATGTGTTCTCTAAATAGCGTTTATAGGCGTCTGGCAATTTATCCACCCGTTTACCATGAATCACAATTCGCATCGGGTGATGACCACCACTGTGGGCGTATTTAAGCTGAGAACTTAATCCTTGTACCAACGGTGGCTGGTGCGCTTTGTAGGCTTCATTTAAGACATTGGTGAGCTGGTTGGCGGTTAACGGCATATTGGCACGTTCAATTAACAAAGCCACCCGCTCCATGACATGACGTAAACCTGAGCCGTGCAATGCCGAGGTATAAACCCGGGGCAACCATTGAAAAGCCTGTAACTTATGATCAAGACGGTTCTTGACCTGCTGCTTGTGGGTTTCACTTAAATGATCCCATTTGTTGATCACCAGTAAAACCGGTTTGGCATGATACACCGCCAGGCCAATCAAATGTAAATCCTGATCAGTGATGTTTTCAGTGGCATCAATCAGTAACAAACAAACCTGAGACGCCTTGATGGCATCAATGGTTTTAATAATACTGAACTTTTCAACACCTTCGCCAATTTTGGCCCGTCGCCTGACACCCGCCGTATCAATAAGGGTATATCGCGCATCATCCCATCTAAGCGGCAAATAAATGCTGTCGCGTGTGGTGCCGGGCAGATCATAGGCCAACACCCGGTTCTCACCCAGCAGTCGGTTTACCAGGGTTGATTTACCCACATTAGGACGTCCGATGACGGCTAATTTTGGCCCGAAATCCTGCCATTCGGGGCTGGGTTTGGGATGTTTTTTTAAAAAATCGGCCAGATCGTTTTGTAATTCTGTGATACCGCGTCGATGGGCTGTACTCAGGGCATATAGGGTTTCAATGCCCAGTTGATAGAATTCAGCTTTGGCCACATCCGGATCTTTACTTTCAGCTTTATTCACCAGCAACCAGATGGGTTTTTGGTAAGTCCGGACCCGATTGAGTATGTTTTCATCATCTCCCACCAGGCCTTCTTTGGCACTGACCACAAACAACAACAAATCAGCCTCTTCAACCGCTTGCATAATTTGCTCGTCCATAAGTGTTGTCAGATCACCTTCATCACCCAGCATACCACCGGTATCCACCAGCGTGGCGGTCATATCTTGTATGGTGATTTCACCATACTGTCGGTCCCGGGTTAAACCCGGCAAGTCAGCAACCAAAGCATCGCGGCGTTCGGTTAAGGTATTAAAGAGGGTTGATTTACCCACATTGGGGCGACCGATGATGGTAACAACCAGAGACATATCAATTGTTTATTCGTTGTAGCGAAGGGCCGACAAGGTACCATCTTTGTTATAGGTATAAATCACACTGCCTTCCACAACCGGTGAGCCATAAAACCCTTCTTTGCCTAATTGTTTGCGGTTTAACACTTTTCCGGTAAATGCATCAAGAATATGAACATAGCCGGCCAAATCACCTGCCACCAAATGCCCGAGATAAAACACAGGGCGGGTCAGTTCGCGGTATTTAAAATCAGTCACTGACCAACCGGGTTCACCGTTAGAACGGTCAATTTGCCGAACCACAGACGCCTGATCAGTCAGGTAAATAAAACGCCGCGATACGGTCACACCGGTACTGCTGCCGTAATCATTGCGCCACAAAAGCTGTCCTGATTCAGTGGCCACCGCCAGCGTTTTATTGGCAGCACTGCTGACATATAAGTCGGTGGCGACAACACCCATATCACCATCAATGTCCGACAAGCGATCTATTTCGGTTTTACCCTGATTATTGATGACATTTTGCTGCCATAACACATCGCCGTCATCCATGTTTAAAGCCACCACATCACCATTATCCATGCCCACATATAAACGTCCGCCTTTGGATAAGGGTGTACCTGTACCACGCAAGGTTAAATTGGGCACTTCGCTGCTAAACAGCCATTGCCGCTCACCATTGTTCACGCCGAGGCCATAAATTCGGCCGTCCATAGAACGAATAATCACACGGTTACGGTCAATCACCGGCGGACTGAGCACTTCTGAACTCACCGTTATTTGCCACAACTGCGAACCGCTGTCAGCATCCAGTGCGGTCACCTGACCATCGGGTCCGGCGACCACCACAAGGGTTTCACTGACGCCGGGTCCGGCACTGATGCTGTGGTTTACATTGGTTTGCCATTGGCTTTGTCCGTTATCAGCCTGATATCGGTAAACACCGCCATTGATATCAGCTGTAAATAAGGCATTTTTGAGCGGTGCCGGCCGCAACTGATACCCGTAAGAATCGCCTTTGGCGTTGAGTTTTTTTTGCCACAATAATTGAAACGAACCGGACATGGACAAATCAGCCAATTCTGTGGGTTTGAGCTCATCTTTTTTATTTCCGCAGGCGCTTAAAAAAATAATCAGAACGAAAGATAGCAGTCGCATGGTCACCTCACTTATTCGTCAACTTTAACGTCAGACAATTTCATTTCCAGTAAGGCCTTACCGGAATAGCCTTCACCACTTAACAAGGCCAGTTGGTATGCGTCCTGCGCTTTTTTCAGTTTGTTTTCTGCCACAAAGATATCCCCTTTTATTTCTTCAACCATGGTTTCATAGGCCTGTGACTGAACCAGAGAAAGCTGTTCTTGTGCGGATTCGTACTGGCCGTTATCCACGAACAAACGTGCCAATCGCAATCGAATCATTTCAGCCATCGGCTTACCGGGTTTGGCTTTGAGTGCTGTCTGATACTGTTCGATGGCTTGGTTAATATCACCTTTTTCCAGCCAGCGAGTAGCGAGGGTCATATGGGCTTTGATGGCATAATAGTTGACACCATATTCATCATCATAACGTTGCAACACCTCCGCCGCATCCTCAGGCGTTTGATTTTCAATCACCTGAATCAATTTCTGGTATTCTGCAGCCGCATGATTGTTTTGTGTCTGTTGTGCATTTTGCCATTTCGCATACCCCCATAAGCCGCCAATACCCAGTACAATACCGGCAAATATGGTGAACCAATTTTGACGAAGCCAATCTTTGATGATTTGTTCTTGTTCATAATCATCGTATTCTTCAAGCGCCATAGTGTCTTCCTGTTAATCGATTTTTATAAAAGCAGGACATTTTAACTGAAATGTCAACAAATTACATCCACGTAAAAGTCTGTGAATAAATTATATAGGGCAAAAAAAAAGCCGCAACCTGTGCGACTTTTTGAGTATTTGGCTCCCCGGGACGGGCTTGAACCGCCGACCTAGTGATTAACAGTCACCCGCTCTACCAACTGAGCTACCGGGGAATATTCCATCTTGCCTCAACAAGAACTGCGCATTTTACCTTGAACAAGGCAAGTGTCAAGTTTAATATTGTCATTTTTTCAGGTTCTTATTCACTGCACTGAGAAAGCCGCGTAACATATCCATTTCATGGGTTTCGATGTTCATACGGTTAAACATCATACGAAATTTCTCAGTCATGGAAACCTTGTTCTTGGCATGTAAAAAACCGATTTCTTGCATGGTTGAAAACAAATGCTGATAAAAGCTCTGCATTTTTCCGGCGTCACAGATCTCCGGTCGGGTGACTAAATCTGACGTCATTTCTGTCCTATCACCTTCATTTAGACATGCCACCCGTATTTCATAGGCTGCCAGTTGTACAGCCGCCGCTAAATTTAATGACGGGTATTGGGGATTGGCCGGATATTTGACCAAATAATGGCAGCGTTGCATTTCCTCATTGGTCAGACCATAGCGTTCTTTACCAAACAGCATGGCCACCGATTGTCCTTGCCCGGCAGCTGCTATCATCTTTTTCGCCGCTTCATGCATATCCAGCATGGGAATATTCATACCTCGACTGCGAGAACTGGTCCCAAACACCCACTGGGCATCTCCAATGGCTTCATCCAAATCCAGGCAAATCCTGGATGCACTCAACACATCATCGGCACCGGATGCCCGCGCTCTGGCCTCCGGTGAAGGGTAATTTTCAGGACTTACCAGTGATAAGCGATCAAGACCCATCACTTTAAGGGCCCGTGCAGCGGCACCGATGTTGCCCGGATGGGTGGTGCCGATCAACACTGTATTTATTCGTGTCAGTCTGTGCATGAACAGATGCCTTTTAAATAGAAGTTTGCTATCATACGCACTTGCCCATGTAACATCAATACCATGTCCCCGGAACTCAACATTGCCCATAAGGCCGCTTTGAAGGCGTCCAAATCCATTGAACAAATCATTTTTCAAAATGAATTATTGTCCGTCCAGAAAAAACTACAAAACGATTATGTGGACAAGGCGGTAGAGGTTAGTTTAAATGACTTGTTTTATACCTTAAAACGGGCCTATCCGGATGATGTTGTCCGCTCAGAAAACGGCCTGCTCAGCGACCGCCAGGATGGGATAAGAACCTGGCATATTGAGCCGCTGGCCGGCACCGCTAATTTTCTTTATGATATTCCGCACTGTGCCATTGGACTGGTTTTAACAGAGCAGGACAAATTACAACACGCCATGGTTTTTCAACCACTGACAGGTGATAGTTTCACAGCCAGTCGCGGAAAAGGCGCTTTTTTAAATAATAAACGATTACGTATCGACCAAAACAAGGAACTGGCGGCAGCCATTATTGCCACAAATCTGCCTGAGAACGATTCTTTAACAGCTGCTCACGGCTTATCGTTAAGAAATATCAACAAGCAGGTCGCAGGAAGTCGCCTGCTTGGCTGTGATATTTTAGACCTAGCCTGGGTGGCCGCAGGCCGTCTGGACGGCTTCTGGCAAGCCGATGCCGCTAAAATCACAACCATGGTGGGTCAGCTTTTTATGACAGAAGCCGGTGGTCAATGCAGTGACTTCAGCCTAAAACAAAACCCTGATAAAAACGGTCACCTACTGGCCGCCAACCTGAAATTATCCGCCCAGCTCAGTCAACAGATTAATCCAAACTTTCAACGCAGATAATTCTAACCATAACGGCACAAAAAAACCCAAGCCATAACAGCTTGGGTTTTTTATTAACCTTATGCAGAGGTCTCTTTATTTTATTGATTAAGGAATGTGATCTAAGTTACCCCCTTCTTTTGCCACCGGAATTAAATCTTCACGGCTGACTCCAAGAGCCATGGTTGCTGTTGATGCGACAAATATGGATGAATAGGTACCAACCATCACACCAACAATTAAGGCAAAGGCAAAAGAATTAATCAAATCACCACCAAAGAAATACAAGGCAAACAACACCAGCATGGTGGTTAACGATGTGACCACGGTTCTGGCCAGGGTTTGATTAATGGAGGTGTTAATAATGGTTTCAGTGTCCGCTTTTCGTCCGGACAGAAAGTTTTCCCGTATTCGGTCAAACACCACAATGGTATCATTCAGGGAATAACCAATCACCGCCAGAAGCGCTGCCAACACCGTTAAATCAAACTCAACCTGCCAGATAGCAAACACCCCGGAGACAATAATCACATCATGTACCAATGCCGCAATGGCACCCAGGGAAAATCGCCACTCAAAGCGAATGGTAACATAAATCAAAATACCGAAAATGGCGTACAACAAGGCCAGAGAACCTTTTTCCACCAGCTCATCACCCACCTGTGAGCCCACAAAATCCGCTTTGGAAATACGGGCACTGGCATCATATTCTTGTAATATATCGAGAATAACATTACTGAGTTTGGCTTCATCTGTACCGGTTTGTGGACTATCGGGTGACTCAGTGGCTGTTTCGGTGAATTCTTCAATCGGTGGCAAGGTGATTTCAATGTCCCGGCTGGAGCCAAAGTTTTTCACCACCGCATCACCATAATTGGCATCTGATAATTGCGTTCTGACATCTTCCAATTCCACCGCTTCATCAAAATGAACCACAATCACGGTGCCACCGGTAAAATCAAGGCCGAAATTAAAACCGCGAATAAAAATAGCCACAATGGCGGTGATAATTAAAATCGACGAAAACAGCATCGCAATCTTTCTTTTGCCGGTAATGTCGTAATTGGTATTTCCAAATATATTCATAATCAGATCCCTTATATGGCAATGGATTTAAGACGCTTTTGACGCCCGTAAATTAAATTAACGATGGCTCTGGACACGATAATCGCGGTAAACATGGAAGTTAGAATACCAATCGATAAAGTCACTGCAAAGCCCTTAATCGGCCCGGTACCAAAAGCAAACAACACAACCGCCGCAATAAACGTGGTGACATTGGCATCAGCAATGGTCGAAAAGGCTTTACCATAACCGGATTTGATACTGCTTTGTACCGATGATCCATCCCGTAATTCTTCTTTAATCCGTTCAAAAATAAGTACGTTGGCATCCACCGCCATACCCACGGTTAGTACAATACCGGCAATACCCGGTAAAGTTAACGTCGCCCCGAACAGAGACAAGCAGGCCACCATCAAGACCACATTAATGGTCAGGGCAATGTTGGCAATAACGCCAAACATTTTGTAATAAATCAGCATAAAGATGACCACCAGGACTAAACCAATCTGTACTGATTTAACACCTTTATCGATGTTATCCTGACCCAGTGAGGGTCCAATGGTGCGTTCTTCAACAATCTGAACCGGAGCCGCCAAAGCACCGGCGCGTAATAATAAGGCCAGCTCGGAGGCTTCTTTTTGAGAATCTAAACCGGTGGTCTGAAAGCGATTAGAAAATACGCCATTGATGCGGGCATTACTAATCACTTCTTCTTTACTTTTATACTGCATCACGCCTTCATCGTTTTTCCCCAAAGGAATGCGCTCTTTGAACACCACGGCCATATTATTACCAACATTGTTTTTGGTAAATTCCAGCATCCGTTTGGCACCGACACTGTTAATCACCACAGATACCGCTGGGGTACCGGACTGCTGATCGAAAGTGGCATTGGCGTCAACCAACTGATTACCGGTAACAATCACACGGTCTTTTAATAACACTGGCCGACCTTCGCGATCATAAAACAGTGATGAGCCAATCGGCGTACGACCCGACTGATGTGCCGCAACGGCATTATTTTCCATATCGGTGGCTCGATACTCCAAAGTCGCCGTGGCATCTAAAATATTTTTTGCCCGGGTGGTATCCTGAATACCCGGTAACTGCACCACAATACGGTCTTGACCCTGACGTTGGATAATCGGTTCTGCCACGCCAATTTCATTGACACGGGAACGCAAGGTGGTGAGGTTCTGCGTGAGTGCATTTTCTTTAATATCACGAATTGACTGCTCTGTCAGCAAAGCAACCAAACGGGGCTCATCGCCATCCGTTTCTAACTCAAAACTAAGCTCATCAAAATCTTTTTTTACACTTTTTAGCGCTTTTTCGGCAGCCACTTCATCGCGAAATTCAACGACCAGACGGTTATCCTGCCAGCGAATACCTTTTTTAGGTATTTTTTCTTTAATTAAAGTGGCGGTGATATCAGAACGTAATTGTTTCTTTTTATTATCAGCCGCCTCTTTCATATCCACTTCTAATAAGAAATGTACACCACCACGTAAATCCAAACCCAAATTCATTGCCCGACCGCCTAAGGCTGACAGCCAATCAGGCACATTGGGCTTGAGATTCATGGCCGTATCAAATCCCGGCAGTTCGTCTTTTAAGACATCCTGTGCTTTACGCTGATTGTCCAAATCATTAAATTTAACAATGGCTGAACCATTGTCTTGAAACACAGAATCAAAACCAATTTGTTTTTCTTCAAGCGTATCTTTAATGATGTCAATGGTGGCAACCTGCAGGTCGCTTTGATCTTCGGGTTTGACTTGTACAATCGGGCTTTGGCCGTAAATATTGGGCAAGGCGTATAAACTGCCCAAAGCCACGACCACCAGCACCAAAATGTATTTCCACAGTGGATATCGATTCATAAAAAATCCTTATTTAATTGATTTAATGGTGCCTTTGGGCAGCACTTTTGACACGGCGTTTCGCTGTACATGAATGTGGGTATCGGCAGCAATTTCCACCGTGATAAAATTATCATCCATCTTAACCACTGAACCCAAAGTACCGCCGTTGGTGATAATTTCATCACCCACCGCCAGATTGGATACCATTTCATTGTGCGCTTTCATGCGTTTTTGCTGCGGTCTGATCAGCATAAAATACATAATCACAAAAAACACACCAATAAAAATAAAGGAAGTCATGGGGCTGCCGGCCTGGCCACCTGATTGGGCCATGGCATCAGAAATGAAAAAATTCATAGTTAAGCTCGTCTGGTTAAACTAAAAGCGCGCTATTATAGCACCGTCAGCAACTCATATAAGCCTCGGCCGATTTTTTTTCAAGTCTCAACCATAGATTGTTTTCATTTAATAGCCAATAACGATTATTTAAAGTACCTGGACATCCTGAATTCTGAATTTTTATTGGCGACATTAAATTCACTTTTTCCGATTGATTGAGTCAACTGTTGTGCTCTAAGTCTTTTCATATTTGTTGTAAGACTCACTGATGCACAATTCATATTTAAAACACCACATGAAAAATTTGGCCCTCTATTTGCTTTTGGGCTTATTCTTTTTAAGCTGTTCCAGAATCATGCTCACCTGGTGGCAATCTGACCGACTTGCATCTTTAAGCCAATGGTGGCCAATCTTAACTGGCGGCTTACGGATAGATATCAGTCTGTTACTTCAGCTGGCAGTTATTCCACTTTTAGGCCTTTTGATGGTGCAAGTATTTAGAACCTCAGGTCGAATTTATAACCGGGTTGTGAGAAATTATTATCCGATAACACTCATAATTATGGTGTTTTTTGAATTGGCCACACCCACCTTTATCATGGAATACGATACCCGACCGGATCGTTTATTTATTGAATACCTTGTCAGCCCTAACGAAGTTTTTGGTATGTTGGTCAATGGTTATTTACTGTCAACGCTTGTGACAATGGGTTCTACCGCTTTATTCAGTTGGTTTTTATACCGTATGTTTAAACAAAACACAGAATTCAAGTCGCACACCAGCTGGTCAGGTTTGGCCTTTTTGCTGTTCTTGGTACCCGTTTTTGTGCTCGGTATTCGCTCTGGCTTACAACATCGTCCCATCAATCCGGCGATGGTGTCATTTAGTCAGGATCGGCTGGTCAACACCCTGCCACTCAATTCATTGTATCAAGTGCTTTATGATGTCTATCAAATGCGGCATGAAGCCGCAGCAGCAGGAATATATGGTGATATGCCCAGCGATGACATGCTGCACATTATTCAGAACCAAATAGACCCGGACAAATTAATCCGCAACCCACAAATCCCCAGTCTGCATAAAGCCCCAAGTCCAATTCCCCAAAATAGCAAAAACCTGATTATTGTGGTGGAAGAAAGCTTGGGTGCCCAATTTGTGGCGTCTTTAGGCGGTCGACCCGTTACCCAATATTTAGATCAGTGGGCGGAAAAAAGCTGGTGGTTTGAGCGCTTATATGCCACTGGCACACGTTCTGCGCGCGGTCTGGAGGCCATTACCACCGGCTTTTTGCCGTCACCGGCCCGTGCGGTTTTGAAATTACCCAAAGCCCAACAAGGTTTCTTTTCCATCGCTGAATTATTAAGCAACGCGGGATACAAAACTGCATTTATTTATGGTGGAGAGTCGCACTTTGATAATATGCGTGGGTTTTTCCTGGGTAATGGCTTTCAACATGTTATTGATCAAAATGACTACAATTCCTATGAATTTAAGGGTAATTGGGGTGTTTCTGACGAAGATCTTTTCAATGAAGCCTATGATTATCTTCAACAAAACCGTAATCAACCCACATTTACCTTAATATTTACCTCGAGCAATCACACCCCGTTTGAATTCCCAGACGGTAAAATTGAGCACTACGAAGAACCCAAACAAACCGTTAACAATGCCGTCCGGTATGCTGATTTTGCGGTTAATCAGTTCCTGACAAAACTACAACAAAACGGTTACTTTAAATCTTCAGTCATTATGGTGGTGGCTGACCACGATGCCCGGGCGCAAGGCGCACAATTGGTGCCAGTTTCAAACTTTCATATCCCCGGCATGATTATTTCAGACGACATCAAAGCCTTTAAAGACAACAGGCTGGTCAGCCAAATAGACCTGGCACCAACACTCATGAGTTTATTGGGTATAGATACTCCTAATCCAATGATAGGATACGATTTAACTCAAAAGCCCTTAGATATGCCCGGTCGGGCCCTCATGCAATACGGCAAGAACCAGGCCTATATGACTGATGATTTTGTGACCATTTTGCGGCCCGAGTCCCAACATGTTGGTTTTACCAATAAAAAAGATAACTTAGGTGAGCCAATGGAGCCCATCGATGTTGAAGTCCCGCTGGCCCATGCCCTGTTTGCCAGTTGGGCATACGATCAACAAGCTTATCGCTTACCGTAAGCCCAGTTAAATAGATACTGACTTGCTTAATCTTTCAGATCTTCTTCAATACGTTTTTTCAATTCAATGATTTCATGTCTGCGTCCGGTATCGGCTTTGGGTCGATCCGGGCGATCTTTGGCTTGTTCTGCCTTATGCAGATAATCCAAAGCCTGATTTAAACGGTCTGTTTCTTCATATAAATATTCAGCATAAAAATAATTGGCATCAATCCCATCCGAATTTAAAGCCAGACCTTTCTGCAAATAATGCTCGGCTTTTTTATCATTACCAAAACCCAAAGGCCAACCGGGTACTTTGTAGTACAAAACACCCAGAGAAGTATAGGCACTGCCGTTTAAGACCGAGCCATCCATTTCGATGGCAGCTTCATACGCTTTTCTGGCTTTTTTAGCCAAGCCCAGCGCCCCAAGGCCGCCTTTGGCGCCGGCATAAGATGAATAAACAATTCCTTGCCATACCAAAGCTTCAGGTAAATTATGATTAATCAGAACGGTTTGATTGGCTTGTTCAACCAGCTGCTCAAAAGCCTTTTCTTTGGTATCACCGTCAGGCATATAATTAACCTCAGCCCAACGGGATTGAATAAGTTTAACGTCATCAGTCATGGCTGCCATGGCAGAAAATGTGAGTGACAATAAAACCATAATAAATAGACTAAATTTCATGAGAATTCTCCTGATTTAAGTGTTGTTGAATAACGGGTAAATCCCGATTGATAGAGCGACTGACAAAACCCGGCAATAGGCTGTTTATTTTGACAAATAGTTTTTCCGGCCAGCCAAAAAAGCGTTGTTGCTGATTCTTTTCAATGGCCCGAATAATGGCAGCAGCAATGTCTTCCGGTTTATCATCCTTGTTTTTAAGCTGTTTATTCATGGCCTTAACAGAAGCCGTGTTTATTTGCGTATTCATGGCCCGGGGCGCTAAATAATGGACAGCAATGTCCTCTTCGCATAATTCTCTGTGTAAGGCCTGAGAAAACCCCAATAAACCAAACTTGGCGGCACAATAACTGCTAAATCCCGGATAACCAATTCCGCCAAAAGATGAGCCAATATTGACGATACGACCCTGTTCTCCGCCACTTAACCAGGGCAGTAAATGACGACTGAGCAGGATTGGCACGGTCAAATTAACTTCGATGGTTTTGATTAACGCCAGATCAGGCTGATGCCTGAGAAATCCCGGTTTATTCATCGCAGCATTATTGATTAAAACGCGATGCCTTCCCGTGGCTTGTTCAGCTGACTCCTGAAGGTTTGCCAATACCGCCGGATCAGTTAAATCACCACATACAAAACCTGACGGTTTATCAAGATCATCAATCATCTGCGCTAAAATTGATTCATTTCTGCCCTGTAAAATAAGCTCAGCACCGGCCGCATTTAAGCGTTCCACCAAGGCCCGTCCCAAGCCTCCGGTGGCACCGGTGATGACCACGGTTGATTCTGACCACAATTGTTTGTCTTGTTGACTCATTGGCATGGTAACTCCTCAAAGACCTGCCGATAAAGGCGATAAAACCTGTGACAAGATTCAATGACAACTTGCAATTGATCAGCACTCAAACGGTTAATTAAATCTTCAAAGAATTTTTGATGCCCCTGATCTAAATCACCGTGGGATATCAGATAACTGAAGGCTTTGTTGGGCAAGTTCAGTGATGATTTGAGGCTATTAGCCGCCCGAGTAGCTAAGGCCACTGATGTGCCCTCCAGAACATGTACCATACCTAAGAAGCACAAGGGGTCAATTCGGTTAATCGAGTCATAGGCATAACAGACCATCATTTCAACCGCAAAGCTGGGCGTTGATTTTAGTACCGATTCGGCATCACCGCCACAAACAGCGATGTCATTAAGAATCCACTCTTCGTGACCCAATTCTTCTTCAATATATTCTGCCATGGCGCGCCGTAACCACTCGTCTTGTTGCGAAAAACGGGCGCCGGCCTGCATTAGTAAGGGGACAGTATGCTTAACATGATGATAGGCGCGGGTCAGAAAAGCGATGTATGTATTTAATCCTAACTTGCCGGCTAAGGCCTGTTCAATCACAGGTAGTTTCCACAGTTTGTTTTTTTCAACGTCCGTTTGACGGCATAGCAGTGAGAAGTGAGTTTCCATATTGGCTGGCTGAGGTGTACTTGTCATAAATTTGCTCCAGTTGGGGTAAATGTTGTTGATAGATTTCCTGGCGAATTAATTTTCCGGTGGCGGTTAGTGTGCCGTTGGCTTCGTTGAAAGGCGCAACACAGATAACAGCCTGAATCCTGGCGTAATCGGGTAATTGTGAATTGATTGGTTGTATCAATTGGAAGAGTGTCTCTTCATCATACTCAGAAACACACAGCGCTGTTAAAAAGGCCTGGCCATCTCCAACCACCATGACTTGTTGAATGGCAGCTAAAGCCAACAACTCAGCTTCAATCCATTCCGGTGAGATATTTCGACCAAAACCATTCACAATTAAGTGAGTTAATCGTCCCAGGATGGTTAACCGCCCTTGTTGATCAATCACGCCGGTATCTCCCGTGGCATAACAGCTTTGCTCATACTTATCATCAGGATCTTGAGTCGTGTCACCCAGATAACCCAAAAACCGGGGGCCACGATAAATTATCTGGCTGTTGTCATCCAGGCTTAACCGGGCATGCGACAATGGGCGTCCCACCGAACCGTCTTCTGACAGCTCTTTGTTTAAGCAAATGACTGAACCGCATTCACTGATACCATAACCCTGAAAAACAGGTAACCCCATCTCATGGGCTTGTCTTATCAGAGCCGGCGGGCAGACAGCCCCACCGACAGCCATAAATTTGACTGAACTCAGATTGTTTGGGTGATTGGAAAGATATTGAAGCAAAGCTTTTAGCATCGCAGGCATCATAATCAGGCTATCGGCTTGATGCTTAATCAATGCTTCTACTAATTTCTCCGGCTGAAAATGCCCCGAACCCTGTAATCCAACTTCCGCCATAGGAACAGAGACAATATCCAAACCTTGTCCCTTATTGGCAAACTGATTGGCATACACAGCAGCCATGTTTTCCAACAGAATGCTGTAAGGAAGCGCACTCAAATGCTTTTTTAATCCCAGGTGTTCAGTTGCGCGAGCCAGTGATTGCCCGACTGTCAATAAGTGTGACAAGCTCAAACGGACCCCTTTGGGCTGTGCTGTCGATCCTGAAGTAAAAGTGATCTTATGGGTGTTTTTTGGTAAGTTCACCTCAATCGGCGGGGTTCTGGCGAGCACAGTCAACGCCCCAAAAACAGCCACTTGTTGAAAACCCAGAGAAAGCCACAATGGAAGTGCCTCTGCTTGACAAAAGACACTGTCAACACCGGCTTGATCAACCATTCCGGCAATTTGAGTGGCTGTGAAAAAATGCGGAACCGGAACAATCACACATTGCTTTGCGGTTGCCCATTGATCCACTGTCAGCCATTCGGGATTATTATCGCTGTGAATGGCCACACACTGCGGATTAAAATCTATCCCTTGATTAATGCGCAACATTTTTAGCTCGGCTGTATTGCATGGCCTCAATGGCGGTGGTTGTGGGAGAACAATAAACAGCCGGTTTAAGACGATAGTATTGTCCCCATTGATTATTTTGATCACGCAACTGTTCAGCGCAGGCAAATCCTAAGAATTGGGTTGGAATGTTTAATCGATTGACCGCTTTAACCATCGGCTGAGACAAGGTATAAACCGTCCAATCAACTTGTAATTGTCCAATAAATTGAGCAATCGCACGCACCACCGGCACCAGAAATCGGCGGTGAGCCAGAGCAAAATGCCCCAATTCAATCACTGATGACCGTTCGATAGTCTCACCGGTTTGCGCCTTAAGTAATTGCTCCACCGGCTGAGTCAGGTATTGTTCTGAAAATAAATCATCATGATCGGCATAGCGAATTCCGACCGTACCAATCAACGCATCATTAGATGAACGGTAAACACTGATAAGAACCGGAAAAAAATGATGAATCTCAGCATCAAAATGTTGTTTATATTGCTGCTGAATAAATTGTTCGATCGTCTGTCGTTGCGACACACTTTTTTGGACCAACCGGATATAGGTGCTTTGGATTGTGCATCGCCCCTTTGGTGCATTTCGGTGACTATTTAACTGACCATTTGTCTTTTGGGTTTGTAAATGATGTGCGGCATTTCCACCCGCACCCGGGTATTCGACATATAATGAGGTTAAAATTGGTTTTGTCATGCTTACTCACGGTTATTTTAGTACTTAGAGCAAACTATCTGAGCCAATCAATCGAATATTTAAAAAAAAATTCACATATCGCGATTGTTTTTCCAAAGTCACTGACTCTAAGCGTTAAACAAACGTTAAAACTGATCTTTTATGGGACGTCATAAACAAGACAAACAACTCGTCAAACAATTATTAAAGGGTCAAACACAGGCCTTTAATACTTTTTTTGACAGTTATCACAGCAAGCTATTTCGCTTCATCCTGGGGCGTGTCGATGGCGATCATGATTTGGCCATGGATTTGGCTCAGGAAACTTTGTGTAAGGCACTCGATAATTTACAGGATTACCGTGCGGAAGCGGCTTTATTTACCTGGATGTGCCAAATTGCACGCAGCTTTATTTACGCCCATTTCAGTAAACAGAACAGACGGCGTCGCCATGTCGTGCCGATGGCAGAACATCCTTCGATTCGGGAGGTGTTATTAAATGTTGCCGATGGCGGACAGACACAACCGGAATTACAAATGCATAATCAAGAATTACAGCAACTGATTGAAGAGGTGCTTGATCATTTACCCAACAACTATGGTGATTTATTGACATGGAAATACGTTGATGAACTCAGCGTTGAAGAAATGGCACAAAAAGCGAACACCACCATGATAGCCATTCAATCTGCTTTAGCCAGAGCGCGGCAATCATTTCAACAGGCCTTTACGGCATTGTTAAAAACAGACAGTTTAGACCATTTATACCCGTCAAACTGGGAGTACGAATATGAATAAAGACCAAGCAGACAATATTTTAAAGCAATTAAAACAGCGCACCATGCCTGATGCTGAAAAACAACAAGCAGCCAGGCAGCATGTTATGGCCCATTGGCAAAACAACCTCAAAAAACAAAGTCGACAACGCTATGCCTGGACTGCTGCGGTTGCCGCATCTACTGTTATGGTGTTTGCCCTGGTTTTATTTATGAATATTGACAGTGACAATAATCAGTTCTCACCGATGTACCAACAAGTTGATATTCACGGCACCATTATGTTCGAACAAGATCCGAACAAACCACAACCCATGACACCAGACACCCGGCTGAAACCGGGTGATGTCATCCAAAGCTCAGATGAAAGTTATCTTGTCTGGCATTTAAATGATGGCAGTGAGTTGCGACAGGCTCCCAACACCCGTATCACCTGGCAAAACGAGCAACGCATAGACTTATTAGCCGGACAACTTTTTCACAACACCGATGTCACGCCATCGGCCAAACCTTTTGTTATTTCAACAAATCTGGGTACAGTCAGCCATGTGGGCACACAGTATGTTGTTAACCACCAACCGAATGAATTACAAGTGGCCGTCAAGACCGGCGAGGTTAGTATTAACAACCATCAAGAAAAACACACCATCAAACACAATGAGTTAATATCCATTAGCCCATCAGGGGCTGAACCCGTACAAATTTTTTCAAGTCATAACCACCCCTTGTGGTCCTGGACTTTTAAAACCGAACAACCCTATTCATTGAATGGTCAATCTTTGCACGACTTCGTTGTCTGGATAAGCCAAAAAGCAGATTTAACTGTTAACTGGCAAGGTTTAAAAGAAAAGGCCAAAAACGTTTCTTTACAGGGCACAATTAACAACATGACCGTTGATATGGCCTTAAATACTGTTTTTGCCACCACTGACTATCATTATCAAATTCATCAAGGTCGCTTGCAAATCAGTACCCACGAAAAGTAATATATAGGATTCTGCTTATAACAGCCTTAGAGATTGAAACCGGGCCACACGAAACCACTTAAATATCTGTTTCTGTTTTTATTGTTAGTCAGTCAAATGGCAATGGCAAACCCCAAAACGCTGGCCAATTGGGTGACCTATTTTAACGATAATGGATATGCCCTATTTTTTAGCAGCGATCATGTCTCAGATCAGCAGTTACAACACACCTTGTTCCTTCCTGATAGTACTTTCACAGCCTTTCGTGAGAACCTGTTTGAATTAGACTTGCAGTTAAAAGCTGTTGATTCAGGTATTTGGATCATTCAACACAAACAGCAGGCTATACTTAACCCGATATTGTTGAAAGCTGAGAACATTAAAAACAACTCGCGTATAAATTCCTTTACCATCACCACATCCCAAGGTGACTATTTTGATACCCGTACTGGCGTGATCATTTTATCTCGGCAACAATTGACCCCCGGCCAGCTACAGATAAATGCACCACAATACGAAACCAAACAACAGATTATTTCAGCAGCTGATATCCAAAAAAAGGTCATAACTTTTCAACTTACACCCGAACCCCTGGCATTGAGTGATTTAAAAGTATCAACCAGCTTATTGTATTATGATAAAAATAAAATGCCCGGGTATGTTATGGATACCAGTGACCTCACCCAACCCCATGCGTTTAACCACGACCCATTGCAATCAGCCCGGGGTTTGGCTTCGCACACCCATACCGGTCTGGACGGCCGCAGCCATGTTCGCGGTGGTATGTTGAACGAAACTCTGATTGAACTGGATGGCATGATTTTACGCAGTCCCTATCATTTCAAAGATTTCGCTTCGATGTTATCCACCATTAACCCCAATCTGGTGACTTCAGTCAGCCATTATGCCGGTGTTTTTCCCGCTCGATATGGTGGCCGACTTAGTGCTGTCATGGCTGTTGAAAGTGACCATAAAGACAGAGACTATAATCGCATCAGTCAAATTGGACTCTTGGATTTTAGCCATACGCAATGGTGGTCAAACGAGTTGACGGATATTTTAGCCGGCGTGCGATCAGGGGGTTACTTATTAAAACAAAATCTCATATCACACCTAAATATTCATCCGGAATATGAAGATGCTTACCTTAAACTCAGCCAGCAAACCTCACCCCGATGGCAAACTTCCCAACATCTGCTCATATCCCGTGACGAGCTCAGTGTTAACCAAACGAATGAACAGGCAAAAGCCGCTTATCATGATCAGTATGTCTGGCTTAAATGGCAGTATGATAACCTGGCAGCACATCAATCCAATTGGCAACTGGCCTACAGTCGCCACCATGACCAACGCCAGGGTCAAGTCATGGATCAGCTTTCAAACGGTCGTCTCAGCGAAGATATACTCACCCAATATCTGCAACTGAGTTGGCAACACCAATGGCGATTAGCGCCGGAATTTAATCTTGACTTTGGTATCACTTTGCAAGATGCTGAAGCAGATATTACTTCACAGCGCTGGGTTCAACATGATCCGAACTGGGCTGACATTTTAAATACGCCACAGACACAAGAACAGGAATTCCAGAGTCAAACTGACGGCTTGTTCTGGTCTTATTTCATCAACCTCAGGTGGCAAATCAGTGATCGCTGGGTCACCGACCTCGGTCTCTACAATGAACAATCCCGCTGGTTACCTCATCAGGGCATCAGTCCCCGCATTAACATGGTTTTTCATACCAACCCAAAAAGCCAGTGGCGCTTTGGCCTGGGCCGGCACCAACAAGCTCAACGCCTGGATGAGCTTTTATTATCAGACGCTAATCCGACCTATCAAGCGGCCTCATCAGCCGATTTACTGGTGATTGATTACCGACGACAGTTACCCAACAAATGGCTGTTTCGAGGCGAAGCCTATATCAAAAAATACAGTCGAACATTGGCGTATTACGAAAACTTGTTCAGTGACTATCATTTGATTCCGGAATTATATACCGATTATAAACGGATCACGCCAACCGATGCCCAATCCGGCGGTCTTGAATTATCGTTCAGTGGCTCAATCAACCAAAGCCAATGGACATTGGCCTATGCCCTGGCTGAAGTTCGTGATGAAATTAACGACACTTACATTGCGCGGAGCTGGCAACAACGCCACAGCCTGAAAGCCGGCATCAGTCATGCTTTTGGATCCTGGCGATTAACAGCCTCTGCCCAATATCATAGTGGCTGGCCACGCACTGAATTGCTTTATGACCAAGATACACTAACGATTAGTGAACGAAACACACGCCAGTGGCCGGATTTCTTTCAAATCGACTTACAGCTCAATCGGCAATGGCTAAGACCTTATGGGCGGTGGGATTTATTGATTCAAGTCCAGAATGCCCTTGATATCAATAACCCTTGCTGCACAACATACACACGGGTTGAAAACCGATTTGTCGCAGACACCAAATCTGCCATGCCTGTTATCCCGAATATCCAGTTATCATTAACCTGGTAGTTATTTTTATTTATTTAAAAGCCTGTATGGCTGACATTTGTATCGATTCAAACTTGTTATCACAACCGGCTGAGTTTAAAATCATCCTATAATAAATAAAAACATTTTCATGTTCACCATCACAACCCCAAGATTAAACCTACAACCCACCCATAAAAACTGCTGGTCTATTTGTGATCAAAATAGTCATGATCTTCTGGGTAAAATATTTTTTCATAACAATTGGTTTAATATCATCTTAAAACCCAAGTCATTGCATTTGGGAGTTGCTACCGAGTCCGGTTACGGATTGATCAAAGCCCTCAACAGCCAAGCCGTTAAAGCCAAAACAGATTTACCCCACGCCCGTTTGTACCTGAAAAACATGGGTTTTGTCCAGGTTGAAGACCATTTTGAGGTCACGCCAGAAACCCTGCAATACCCGGATTTATACCAAATACTCAATGCTAAACTAGGCATCGACACACAGCATATCCGCGCGCCCAAATATCCGACAGCGACTCAAATTGTGGATGCCGGCATGGATTTTTTCAATCGCCCCATTAAACTGCACCCCACAGCTTATCAAGCCTGGCAAAAGCTACAACAAGCGGCACAGGCTGACGGTATTCAATTAATACCGGTTTCGGCATACCGTTCATTAAATTATCAAGCAGAACTGATCCAGAAAAAATTAGACCAGGGTCAGACAATTGCCGATATACTTAACGTCAATACGCCGCCGGGCCACAGTGAACATCACACGGGCTGTGCTTTGGATCTCACCACTGATGGAGATCAGCCGGTTTTAGAAGCTGGCTTTGCTGATACAAAAGCCTATGCCTGGTTAAAAGAAAATGCGGAGACTTATGGGTTTTACGAAAGCTACCCCGAAAACAATCCACACGGCATCATTGCAGAGCCCTGGCACTGGTGTTATGCACATAAAAAAACCGGGTAATCGACCATTGAATACCCGGCATTGTGAAAAATCCTTTTAAACAACTTATTTAATCATCTAAAAAATCTGCAAATCGCTCTCCGGCCTTGGCTGAAGCATGGGCTTTATTTAAAAGCGTGAGGGTATCAGCTGTTAAACCATCCTCTTTGCGTTTTTTCTCAATGAATTCGGCTAAATATTCTTCACCATCATCCAAGGCATCCACAGCCGCTTCTTCATCATCTTTGAAGATATTGACAAAATTGGTATAACCTCGGTGTAAAGCACCCGCCGCAGAACCGGAATCTTTAACCTCGCCACCTAAGCTGGCAATCTTGGCTTTAAAGTCATTGACCAGTATATTTCGGTTATTTTTGCGTTGTAAAAATTCATTTTTTAAGGTCATGTTATCTTCAACAATGTCAGCACACATTTGATAACCTTCACAGCTATCAATGAGTTTAGCTGTCACGTCTTGAAGTACCTCTATATTATTATCGTTGTTCATATTATTCTCCTTATACATAGTTAAAAAGGTATTTAAATGACCTGATTATCAGGTTATATTAAATATAACCAGAAGATGTAAAGCCAATGTAAAATTGTTATTAACCCAATGTAAATCCAAAGCGATAAAAAGTACTTACCAATTAGCAATATGAACAATTAACCACGCATCCACCCCGCCATCAAAGGCGCTAACGCCGTCACCAACAAGACCACTGGCCAAATATTACCGTCTTTAAATGTATAAGCTTCAAAAATCTTTTGAAATGACAAACCGCGGAACAGGCCAAAAGAGAATTCAAACATTAGAGTAAGAAACAACCAGCCACAGCCGACCACTATCAGCTCACTATTTCGGTGAATGTTTAACCAGGGCAATGTTAAATAAGTCACGATTAAAATCAATACAGAAAGTATCAGACCGCTTATAAAAAATCCGGATCTTATACCTATCTTCGGAATCAGTACCGACTCACGAAACGTCCCATTCATAATAGCCATCACCAAAATAATTATCCAGACAGTAAACACTTTGGCCAGGGTTAAAAACAATGATAATTTCTATTTATAGAGACTTTTCACAGTCACTCAAAACCATCCAAAAATATCACATCAGATAAAGCCGTAAACGGATGCGCGCCCATATGAACCGCAGACGTATTCCAGTAGGCACCGTCGCCGGCGTCTATGGCCGGGCTATTCTCCGATAAGTAGAAGTCTGTGGTATTGATAAAGTGTGGGTCTACGCTGATTGATTGTAATTCAGCCTGATTAAATGCCGATTTAAAAGCAAACAAGTCATAAGGTGTGCCACTGTAGAAATTGCCACCCCAGTTGGGCCTTAGGTGGATGTCCGCATGGCTGTTATTAAAATACAGATTATGATGTGAATTAAACTGGTCTAAATAATCGTTCACCGTGGTTGTGGTGCCACCACTTTGCAGGTAAATGCCGACTTCGTTATTGATGAAAATATTATTGGCAATCACCGTACCGAAAGTGCCGTCCCAGCCGATATTAACGGCCGACTGAACGTTATAAAACACATTGTTATACAGCCAGTTATTATCATTATCCTCATCATAAGCCGTCAGACGCAGACCCACTTCGGTGTCTGTGATGATGTTGCCATAGATGCGCCAATCACCGGCCGGCCGATATTCAACATCAGTTTCCTGACAACCATCATTATTGGTTGATGACCAGACACAGCGAAAACTGCCAGGCTCAAAGGCATTGTAGACATGATGAATGTAGTTATAACGGACAATTAAATTGGATGTGCCCCCTTTGGTACCGACGGCAGAACGCCCCGGAATATCATAGATTTCATTGTATTCAACGACATTGGGCTCGCCCGGCTTGGTGACCATAAAGCTCACCCCTTTACTGTTTGAGGTACCACCCCAATAGACCGAATCAAAAATACGGTTTCTGCGCACCACACTGCCTTCAGAGTCCCAGATACGCACCGCATAGGAATTATCATTACCGTTTGAAATATGACCGAAGACATTGTCTTCCAAAGTTACAAAATCCGCACCCTCAAAAAACATCGGACTGCTCTGAGTATAGTAAATTTCGACATCCCGTAAGGTGAAATAGTCACCATTACCCGCCACCCGGGGCAAACCACGCTGAGATAACTCATATACTTCATCATTGGGTGTTTCGCCGGTTTTCGGGTACAGGTATATATAACAGCCCGTGTTATCCTCAAAACACTGGTTACCGTTAACATCCGCTTTGGTCCAGTGGTTAGGTTCCACTAAATTATAAACATGGTCATGATTGCGTCCGCCATCTAAATCACTTTGATGCTCAACGCGCTGATGACCGTTAAACATGCCTTTGGGGTCACTATTCAGTTGATCGGCCGGAATACGCCAAATATTACTGTCATAAGCCTGCCAGGTATCATGAGCGGTGCTGTAGGAACCCAGGATCTTAACGGTTTCTCCCGCATAGCCCTGCACGGTTAAATTCGGTGTGTTGATGGTGCTCAGATTGGTTTCGTCAAATAATCGATAGACGCCACCACGCAGTGTAAGGATATCACCATCCATCAGTTGATTGAGCCCATGAGAAAGGCTTTGCCAGGGCTGACTGATGGTTCCGGGATTGGCATCATTGCCATCGGGTGAGATAAAATATTCGCTGGCAAATACCGGGATAGACAACACAAGCAAGTAAAGCAATGATGTTTTTTTCATGGTATTCAGTCCATAAGTTAAAGCCTTAATGTAATTGATGTATGGCACCTGACTTGTGACCCGCCTCACAATTCATTAACACGCCATATGGGCTTTATTTCGTGGCTTGAGCCCGTGCGCCGTGCACTTTTTGGATAAAATCAATTAAATTCAGATGCCGGTTCAGGCCTTCTAACCGCATACTGGTTTGTGTTAAACCATGAAATCTAACTTCACCGGTGATTGAGCCAACCACGGCCGCTGTGGTTTCCGCACCAAACATACGCTTCAGATTCTCGATAAAATCATCAATCTCCAATGAATCATCTAAAGTAATTTCCAGAACCGCCTCCATGGCGAAATAAAACAATTCCCGTTCAACCGTATTATCATTATATTGCAAAAACGCCTGCACCAAATCAAGCGCTTCTTCATAGTCTTTTAACACCAGATAAATCAGTATTTTCAATTCTAAGATGGTCAGTTGTCCCCAGACGGTATTTTCATCAAATTCAATACCAATCAGGGTTTTAATATCCATGTAATTGTCCAGCTGACTGTCCTCTAAACGATTTACAAGATCGCTCAATTCATCATCAGATAAGCGGTGGATATTGAGGATATCTTCGCGAAAATCCAGCGCCATATTGGTGTTATCCCAGATTAAATCTTCCACCGGATAAATTTCCGAATACCCTGGCACCAGAATCCGGCAAACCTGAGAACCCAGCTCATCAAACACCGCCATATAGACTTCTAAGTCCATGTTTTCGAACAAGCCCATCAGGAAATCACTTTCGGCTTCGGTGCTGTCTGAAAAATCCCACGCATTAAATTCATAATCCGCTTGGTTACTGAAAAAGCGCCAGGAGACGATGCCAGTGGAATCAATAAAATGATCCACCGAATTCTCCGGCTCAGTGACCGCCAGACTGTTGAAGGTCGGCCTCGGCATATCATCCAGCCCCTGAAAACTCCGGCCTTGCAGTAATTCCGTCAGGGTCCGTTCCAACGCCACCTCAAAACTCGGATGCGCGCCAAAACAGGCATACGCACCACCGGTTTTCGGGTTCATCAGGGTCACATTCATCACCGGAAATCGCCCGCCCAAAGACGCGTCTTTAACCACCACCGGAAAGCCCTGTTCAGCCAGGGCTTCAATACCGGCAACAATCTTCGGATACTTCGCCAGGACATCTTCCGACACATCCGGTAAGGCAATTTCTTCCTGAATGATTTTCTTTTTAACCGCTCGCTCGATAATTTCCGATAAGGCCTGCACTTTGGCTTCTGCCAGCGTATTACCCGAACTCATGCCATTACTGACATACAGGTTCTCAATTAGATTTGAAGGAAAATAAACCGTTTTACCGTCTGATTGTCGCTGATAAGGAATACAGCAAATGCCCCGATCAACCCGGCCTGAATTGGTGTCGATTAAATGCGAACCACGCAATTCGCCATCGGGGTTGTAAATGTCCAGACAATAATCATCCAGAATGCCATCCGGTAACGCGTCATCTTCCGTCAGCGCAAACCATTGCTCATTCGGGTAATGGACGAAATCACTGTTCGCAATCGCTTTACCGAAATAATAGTCATTGTAGAAAAAACCACAATTCATACGCTCCACAAACTCACCCAAAGCCGAACACAAGGCGCTTTCTTTGGTTGCGCCTTTGCCATTGGTAAAACACAAGGGTGATGCGGCATCCCGTAAATGCAGCGACCAGACATTCGGCACAATATTACGCCAGGACCCGATTTCGATTTTAATCCCCAAATCCTCAATCAGTTTCGAGGTTCTGGCAATGGTTTCCTCCAGCGGTAAATCCTTGCCTTCGATAAATGTTTGTGAACCCTGATCGACATCCGCCATCAGCAAAGCCCCACTTTCGGCATCCAGATTCTCGACAATCTCAACCTGAAACTCTGGCCCGGTTTGTACCACTTTTTTCACCGTACATCGATCAATGGAACGCAAAATGCCGCGTCGATCTTTTTCAGAAATATCCTCGGGCAGCTCCACCTGAATTTTAAAAATCTGGTTATAGCGGTCTTCGGGATCAACGATATTATTCTGCGATAAACGGATATTTTCCGTTGGAATATCCCGGCTGTTGCAATAAATCCGCACGAAATACGCCGCACATAATGCAGATGATGCCAAGAAATAATCAAACGGCCCCGGTGCCGAACCATCACCCTTGTAACGAATCGGCTGGTCGGTAATCACCTTAAAATCATCAAAAATGGCTTCCTGACGCAGGTTATCGAGAAAATTAACTTTGATTTCCATGGCGGTTTATCCAATGCGGTCAATTAAATCACCGCATTATAACCTGTGATAAAAGATGATACTCGAAAGCGTAAAATCTGTTTTTATTTTTAAATGACGATAAACTGAAAGAACACACCCCTGCCCCCCTCTCAAGAGGGGAATTAGCTTCCTCCTTGATTAGTATCTTTAACAAAAACTGACCGATTCACCTCCCCTCTTGAGAGGGGATTGAGGGGTGTGTTCACTAATTTATTGAGTTTATAATGTTTCGCAACTCAAAACTCAAATGTCTCAACAGCATAAGGTGTTAATTCATGCAGGTATTCATTCAGGCTAACTATGTCGATACAAGGTTGGACACCCGGTTTAATTTCGCCAGTCAAAATTTTCTCAGTCATCACAATCGCCGGAACACAGGGGATCTGTGGACCATCGTTGTTTTTAGCAATGATAAACCAGGTTTTATGGATGCTTTGATTCTTGTTGTTGACCGCATTAATCTCAACATGCATACCGCCGTCTTCAGTACCTAAAAAATTAAACCAACGGCTGACCTTTAACCAGAAACCGGCATGCTTATCTAAATTTAGAGTCACACCCAATCGCACCAGCCATGAGCTCAACCAAATTCCTGTATGCAGTAGTTTGCTTTCCATTCCGGCTGAAAATTGCAGTTCTCCAATGTCAAAATAAACAGGCAATACATCCAAATCAGCGGCTTCGCAATTGCCCATCAGGCGATTTCTGATACCGGGGTATTTTTGCAGATAAGTTTCTTGCCAGCCGTATTTTGTCTTGTCGCTACCTCGCCAAGGTGTTAAAGGCTTACCAATATATGATAACACTGCTTCACTGGTGGCCAGACCACGGTCTGTTTTTTGACCCGGTGAAATGCCCATTTTGACAGATTGGAATAATTTAATATCATGCTGTTGTTGAAGGTGTTTTAAAACAGCAGACGATAAAGTCGGCACCGTGCTGGCGGCTGTAATGACGATCACATGCTTGGATTTTGCCAGCGCATCTAGCTTTAACATATCTTGCACATAATCTCGGCCATCGGCCAGGTCAATATAATGAACACCGGCCTTAATAACCGTCTCAGCGATTAACGTGTCTTGACCCTGAAAAGACCCACAAGTGTGAATAACCAACGAAGGTTTTAAGTGATTTATTTGCTCATATAATTCAGTAAACACATCAAAGCACGCCACCTCTATCCGTGCATCGGCTTTGTCGCTGAGAATCTCAGCTTTGAGTTTTTCGGCTTTTTCCTTATTGCGGCCATTGATAATGACATGATGCCCCTTTAGGCACAAAGCACGGCTGATACGACTCCCGAAAGTGCCATAGCCACCCAGTACCAGAATCTTAGCCGTCATTGGCTTGTTCCTGATTGCTGACTTCACAAAAAATACCGGTTTGATAAAAAGTCCGTTTTAACACCGGGTGATCCATGGTGATAGTAAAACGAAAATTGCCGTGACCTAAATCCTGGTGAATCACATGGGTTTTACCGGGACTCAACCAGTGGGGCAAAGGGAGATACCAACGCATAAACTTCCAGAAATAACGGGTACTTTTAAAATGTAATTCGCCATTTTCAGCATAGACGTCCAAAAACATGCCAAAGCCACCACCCACCATTTCCATCATTTTACCGCGATCATCTTTTTTGGTGGAGGTCACGCTAAAGGGTGCTTTGCCGGGAAAGTAATAGGTTCTTTTCCAATGAACACCGGGCTTATCGGCTGAACTGGTCAGCTGCACTGACATCTTGATATCTGTGCCTTGATGTGGACTTAACGGGTTGCCAATCACTTTGGTCAAAAAAGCAAACAACTGCCCCGCTTTTGAACACTCTACCCGCTCCATCACACCTTCATAGAGAATCGGATTATCTTCTGTAGGCAAACGATTAAAGCGTTTTTGAACATTCGGGTGCAAGCGGTGCCAATCTCGACCCAAACTCCATTTAATGGTGTTATGTTTTTGCACAAAATGCCCCTAAAAGAGATTAACTATTTTATCATATAACATCTTAATTTGACTCTTCTCATCAACTTTTTTAGAACGGCTATATATATGAAAACTGTTAATAATAATCTCACAATAAATCAAGCTTCTTTCACAAAACATTATTTAATTGTCGTAATATATTTTGTATTCAAGCACCAAAAAACTGATGTACGAAAAATTAACCTATAGTGGAACAGAATGTAATAATTACCTCTATCTATCATTTGATGGTGATGTATTTGACACTGAAATCATTTCCACTGAATTAGACATCCAACCAACTTCGGTAATGATTAAAAAAAGTCCAGTTCCTAAATCGACTTCTTGGAAATACAAGATTGAAGCAGGAAGTGACATTAACTTAGAGATTTATCTAAATCAGTTGGTTGATATTTTTGAGCCTAAAATTGAGACAATTAACCGACTAAAGAAAACACTGAATTTAGAAACCCATTTACAATTCGTAATTTACATCGATATCAACCCTGACTTTTCAACACCTTATTTCGGGCTTAATAAAAGAACTATTAACTTTTTGAGTATGACCGAAACTGAAGTAAGCTTTGACCTCTATAAAGCTGACACAATCGGCGTTTTTATTGACTAAATTGAGAAACAAAACACCAATCACGGCAACTCATAATCAAACACATAATAATGCTGACCATCCTCAATGTTGATTTCCATGGTTCCGGATATCCCGGTGAGTTCATCAAATCCCGAATCAGGAGTAACTTCAAGAATAAGCTGGCCTTTGCCCTTGTCCATTGTTCCAAAATGCTGCAACACAAAGCCGCCCTATTTGCCTGATAAAGTACCTACAACAAGCTCAATTGCCACATATGGTCATGGCGCTGAGCATTTCGCCTTGACTGGTGGCGTTAAGCTCTCTGTAAAATGTTTTGACCATTGACATCCGACCTAAATTCAGACCCGGCTTGGCATCCGCGTAAAAATCCAAAGGATTTAATTTTACGGTAAATATTCCGGTAATTTTCATATTTTTCTCCAATGTCTCATAATCGCAACCTATATTATTTGATAGGGTTATTAAAGTGATATAAGACTTAATAACCTTATTCATTGATACACCCATTAATTCATTCAGTATTGCTAAAAAAATCTCGGCAGTATTGGTTACTTAGTTGAAGAACTACAGTTCTTCTGCGCCATTAAAATACCGAATAGGAACATCAGCAACCTTCTCCCGAGCGAGACCAAAATTAATCGCAGTTTTTTGTTTTTCTAATTCAGGTATTGTTTCATAGTGAGTAACACAACCACAGCTGGCACAGCGCATAAATTCCAATTCTTTATCACCCCAGGAATACGAATCGATGCCGTCTGCACCAATAGTAATCAGCGGCTCATTAGGTGGGTAATAGCCCCATAAACTCATATAGCGACTGCAAATTGAACAGTTACATTGTGTCACTTCAGTTGGTTTGTCAACATCAATAACAACATTGCCACAGTGACAGCTTATTTTCATCACTTATTCTCGCATTGAAAGAAATTTACAATCCTATTTAAGCACGATTGTTGTCATAAATTATCATTATCAGTAAATATTCCTTAATCACTCAACTCGATTTACTTAAACTTCACAAGCAAAAGCTTATAATGATAAATAACAAAACTGTCCTTTCTATTATTTAAAACCATACAGAAGGTTTGTCACGTTCCGTGGATAATATTTAGGGCTGTTATCTTTAATTCAAAAATAATAATGCGTAAAGGAGAAACCATGCAAACCACAAAAACAATTAATTTAAAAAGCAGACCGGTTGGCAAGCCGACCATGTCAGACTTTGAATTTGCCACCTCAGAAGTGCCTAAATTAAAAGATGGCGAGGTTTTATTGAGCACCCGCTATGTTTCGGTCGATCCCTATTTAAGAGGCCGAATGAGCGATGCACCCTCTTATATTGAACCTTTTCAGATCGGGAAACCTATGGCATCAGGAATCATTGCAGAAGTCATCGAATCTAACCATGATGATTTTAAAGCCGGTGATTTTGTCTCCGGTATGATGCCCTGGAAAGAAACTCAGGTTTTAAAAACCGACGGTCTGATAAAAGTTGATCCTGACAAGGCACCCCTATCTGCCTATTTGGGCATTTTAGGCATGACCGGTTTAACCGCTTATTTTGGTCTCACTGATATTGGCAAACCGAAAAAAGGTGAAACCCTGCTGGTTTCCGGTGCAGCCGGTGCTGTTGGCAGTGTTGTTGGTCAAATTGGCAAAATACTGGGCTTACGGGTGGTTGGTATTGCCGGCAGCGATGAGAAAATCGAGATGCTGACATCAGATTTTGGTTTTGATGCCGGTATTAACTACAACACCACCGACAACATGGTGAAAGCCATTGGTCAAGCCTGTCCCGACGGTGTCGATGTCTATTTTGATAATGTCGGCGGTGAAATTTCTGACGCCGTGTTATTTAACATCAACAAGTTCTCCAGAACCATAAACTGTGGTGCCATTGCGGTTTATAACAACACCGAAGCCCCGAAAGGCATCAGCCCGCAACCTTTCCTGGTCAAAAACAGCGCCTCCATGCAGGGCTTTATTATTTTTGACTACGTCGACAGACACGCCGAAGGCATCCGGCAACTGGCCGAATGGTTACAACAAGACAAACTAAAATACACTGAAACCATCCGCGAAGGTTTTGACAGCATCCCCCAGGCCTTTTTAGACCTGTTTAAAGGTAAAAACAAAGGCAAAATGGTGGTGAAGGTTTAACCAGCGATTAACCCGTACTGTTTTTTAATGCAACTTATCTCGCATTGTTTTAAATGCCCGGTATGAATCAAGACCGTGTTGTTGAGCCGTTAAACGAACCACAAAATAGCAGAAACCCACGACAAGCCAAGTGGCTAAAATCATTTTTAGCCACAGGCTGTTTATTGATCCAACAAAAAGCCACACCAGAAACAGTGAAATAATCTGGGCTAATCCTATAGATAATAGCGCAATCCGCCAGCCCTTATTAATTATTTCCTGTTTCTCTTTTTTAGAAAATGATTCAGCTGTCCAATACGAACGCTCAACAACAAATACTGATGACAGCGCACTAATGGTGTCAACAGAAACACGACCGACTGATTCAGCACGCTGAACAGTTCTTAAACTGAGACCACTGATATCAGCTAAATGTTGCTGAGTCCAGCCTTTCTGTTGGCGTTGTTTTTTAAGTTTTTCGATGTCGATGTTCATTTCATTATTCATAATCAGATGATGTTCAATATTTTAGACGACAAATTAAAACATGAACACCTGCAAAGTTTGACGCCATTTATGCGTCACCGAGCCGTCAAGGCTTGCCCTGCCTTACCCGCAACAGAATTTAGCTTCTTTTCAAACCAAGCGTTGGTAAATTTGTATTGCCGTACAGGGCGACCGCGAGGGTCGCGGCTACAATCACTTTTTACACCGAATATCTTCATAGATGCGCTGTAAATCAAAGAACATAGCTTGGTTGCAATGAAAACTTTTTATTCAGATTTTTCAAGCACAGGATAATCCGTATAACCTTTGGCTCCAGTGGTATAAAACGTATCCTCATCCCAGCGTGCGATTTCAGCGTTTGCTTCAAAGCGCTCGACCAGATCAGGATTGGAGATAAACAATTTACCAAAGGCCACCAAATCAGCCAGACCATCGGCAATCACCTGATTTCCGCGTTCTTGGTTAAATCCTGCATTGATCATTAAAGTGCCTTTATAAAGTGGACGATAATGCTCGGCAATATTCGGTTCAGCGTGCGGCACATCACTGACATCGTTAAAAGGTTCTGACAGGTGCAGATAAGCCAAATCGTAGTCATTGAGTTTATCGACGACATAATCAAAAGTCGGGATGCTCTCTTTATCGAGCGTCATCCCAAAAATACCATGCAATGACGGGTTAAGACGTAATCCAATACGACCTTCAGGCATGTGCTTCTTAATCTCATCAATCACCTCAAACAGGATTTTCGCCCTGTTTTCTTTTGAACCACCGTATTCATCGGTTCTGTGATTGGACGTTCGACTAAAAAACTGATGCAGCAGATAACCATTAGAAGAATGAATCTCAACGCCATCAAAACCGGCCGCCATGGCATTTTTAGCCGCCCGGCCATAATCTTTGATGGTCTTCTTAATTTCATCGATGGCCATGGCTTTCGGTGTCACCGTGTCTTTAAAACCATCCGGCGTAAAAGACTGGGAATTTGGGTTAACGGCAGATGCGGACAGCGGCAACTCACCGCCATGAAAATCCGGATGCGACATCCGCCCCACATGCCACAACTGGCAAAATATTTTACCGCCTTTGGCATGAACCGCATCCGTTACTTTTTGCCAACCCGCCACTTGTTTATCAGTGTGAATGCCGGGCGTATTAATATAGCCAACCGCCCGCTCTGAAATCTGCGAGCCTTCTGAAATAATCAAACCGGCTGACGCCCGCTGACTATAATACTCAACCATCAGATCATTCGGCACCTTACCCGAATTATCGGCCCGGCTTCGGGTTAAAGGCGCCATGACCACCCGATTGTTTAGTGTGATATCACCGAGTGGATATTCTGTTAAAAGGGGTTGTTTGTTATCCATGACTTACTCCATTTGTTTAAGTGAATCGCGTAATCGTTGAGTGAGATACTTCGGTTTAACCTGGTTCAAAGTCACACGATTGCATTGTTGAAATTGACAGAATGATTTAATAGCATCGATAAAAGCCGAAACAACCAAAACTTCATCAGAATTGTGTCGTTCAAAATGCACATATTTAATCTCTAAATGTTGGGTTTTACGATGGACTTTACAATCTATACGGCCGATAAATTCGTCTCTAAAGAGTAATGGCAGGCAAAAATATCCATATTCACGTTTAGCTTCCGGGACATAGCATTCAATTTTATAATCAAAATTAAATAAGGCTTTAAGGCGGTCGCGTTGGATTACGGCATTATCAAAAGGCGAGAGTATTTTTAATCGATTGCTGACTCTGGGTAGATGTTTTTCGAGTGCACCAGCTTCTATGAAAAACCCTTCACCAGAATTTATTTTAATCTGCTCAAGTTGGCCTTGCGCTAAACCTTCATTAAGTAAAGTTTCCACTGCTTTTTTCAGCGCCTTATTTCGGCGTAAATACGTGATGCCTTTTAAAGAAACCAAACCATGGCAGCGTAATTGCTGCTCGATTAGGTGCTGGGCAAATTCTTCCGTGCTTGGCTGACTTGTGTTCACACCTGAAGGTATAACCCGTTCCGTTAAATCATAGACTTTTTGAAACCCCTCGCGACCACAGACCATTAAATCCCCTTGCATATACAATTGCTCCAGGGCTTTTTTCGCTGGTTTCCAGTCCCACCAGCCTTTAGCTGTCGTGCGCTTTGAGTCTAAGTCCCGGGAACGTAATGGCCCATCGATGCGTATCCGATCGAGCAGTTCTGCCATGCGTTTTTTATCCGGACTTTTGTACCAATGGGTTTGCCCGCTTTTAATGGCCTGCTTATAGGGTAAGGAAAAACGAAAATCAACCATCGGCAGAAAAGCCGCGGCGTGTGACCAATATTCAAATATATCACCATCCAGCAACAGTTGATTCAGCATATCCGGTTTAAAGCCCGGTACCCGCGTCTGCAAAACATGATGATGCGCACGCTCGACAACCGATATGGTGTCAATCTGGACATAACCTAAATGTTCAATGGCATTGCGCACGCCAGACAAGCCCTGACCAAAGGGCTGTCTGTGTAATAAACCCTGACCAGCCAGAGCCAGTCGACGTAACTTCGCCAGTTCTTGCGAGCGTTTAATTTTAATCATAGAGGTATTTGACTATTATGATTGTGATTATCAAGACCATAATACAATGTAACCATAATTTTATGCCCAAGAAATCGAATCAAAAATTGAATTAAAGTTTATTGTCTTTGTCTGTGTCGATTTTACCCATAACCCTTTTAATTTTAAGCAGCGAAGCCCTTAACGGTGTGCGCGGTAATTTGGGTGCCTGTTCAATCATTTCATTCATCATGTGATTAAAATCCACGTCTTGCATTTGCAACATACCGCCATGAGCCAACATGATTTTAGTTGGTGTAAGCTGTTTAATTCTGCGTAAGGATTGGCGGTATTGATTGGGGTGAAACACCGGAAAAGGCGCGATAAATCCGCGCTTAAGTTTAATCATTAAATCGGCTACATACACCCGGTTTTCTTCTTTGTGCAGAACCGATAAATCACGATCGGTGTGACCGGGGGTTTCCAACAATACCCAGTCTGGGAAATGGGGCACTTGATTACCTTCTTTGGCTTTCACATCGGGTTTGAGCTTTCGACTATAGAAGACGTTCTTCCAGGGCTTTTTAAGCTTTCGCGCCACAAAAACAGTCAACGCCATATCGATCCAATGCATTAGCAATCCATTAAAACCACGGTACCATTGCTGGGGTTTATCAGCAGAAACAATCACACAGCCTGTTAATTGGCGTAATTTATGCGCAGCACCGGCATGATCCGGATGCATATGGGTGACGATCAGGGTTTTTAAATCCGACAGAGGACGTTGCAGGTCTTGCTCTATAAATTCACTCAACATGGTGACATCAGCCCGACAGCAACCATCGAGCAGTAATAAGCCATGTGGGTATTCAACGAGATATATAGACTGGATATAGCCGGTTAAATGGTGGACTTTCATGTTGGTTTGATTGTGATTTGATGTTTTGAATGTAATGAGTAAACCGATTCAGTTAAACATTAGTTATAGTTAAGCTTAATATGGAATAGCTTACCAAAATTGAGACGATATACTGTTAAATAGTTTCGAAATGTCTGATTTACAGTTAATTCCAGCGGGTAATAAGCAGCATTAACAGTTGAAACCACCTCGCCAAAAGCACCAACACACAGATCGAAACAAGGCGGTTTTTAACAATGTTGGCTGTGGTTTGGAAAAATACTGAGGAGTGCTGCTGAGCAGCACGACCCGCCGAGCCGGTTAGGCCAGGTAAATGAAGTCATGCGGTTTCGCCGCAGGCGAATAAGCGTGACGGAATGTCCGTTAAGGCCGTGAGCGGAAGCGTAAGTCCCAAGAACACACCCTTGTGGGCTTTTCATGGTGACAAAGATGGTACTGTTGGTGCCAGTGGCACCATTAACCCCATTAATAATATCCTCGCCTGCCCGGCACCCCTGGAAGATATCAGCATGGTTATATACCCGGGTGTCGGTCACAATTCCTGGCGCCGAACCTATGATTTAAGCGCCGGCCATGATATTTATCATTGGTTGTTAAATTTCAGAAACGAAGACGCCATAACCATTCCATAAATCAGAGAATTAATTCATCTCATCTAAGCATTCGTCTCAATATTTTAATAATATTTGGATATTATGTTTGGTGTATTCAAAACACCCCTTGAAAGGTGCTTTATGCGAATTTCAAGGTGAGCAAAAATAGCACTTACCAGACTCAATACGGTGATAAAATAAATACCTCTCACATAAGGTATTCAATAAACTTTATAATCCACAAAACACATACCAAAATTTGTGCAACCCCCACGGACAAATTCAAGCTATGAAGCAAAACGACAACACGAAAGACGATCTCCTTATTGGTGGTCACAGAATACAAGCGGGCGAAACCAAAAAAATCGCATTACCCACGGTGCGTTTATACACCGATACCAACATGTCGATTCCCATTTATGTAAAACGTGGTAAAAAACCGGGACCAACCATCTTTGTCAGTGGCGCCATCCATGGCGATGAGCTCAATGGTATTGAAATTATTAGCCGTTTAATTAACAGTCGCTCCATCAATGCATTACGCGGTACTCTAATTGCGGTACCGATTGTCAATGCCTTTGGGGTCTTGAATCAGAGTCGTTATTTACCTGATCGCAGAGATTTAAACCGCTGTTTCCCCGGCTCGGCCAAAGGCTCTCTGGCCGGACGCATAGCCTATTTATTTATGCAGGAAGTGGTTTTAAAATGTGATTTTGGCATCGATTTGCACACCGGTGCCATTCACCGCAGCAACTTACCGCAAATCAGGGCTAATTTAGATGATCCGGTGACCTGTGAAATGGCCAAAGCCTTCGCCGTACCGGTTTTAATCAATTCAAATTTAAGAGATGGTTCTTTGCGTCAGTGTGCCGATGAACACGGCATCCCGATGTTATTGTATGAGGCAGGCCAGGCCCTGCGTTTCGATGAGTTGTCGATTAAGGTGGGCGTTAAAGGCATTATGAATGTTTTAAGACACCTCAATATGCTGCCCAAACGTAAGTCCAAAAAACCACCGGTTGAACCTTTTGTGGCCAGAAACAGCGGCTGGGTACGGGCCTCAGACAGTGGCTTTGTGATTCATAAAAAACAACTGGGTGATCGGGTGTATGAACAGGATGTGCTGGCAGAAATTAAAAAGCCTTTAGGCGATGTCTCATCCAAAATCCTGAGCCATGCCGACGGTATTATTATCGGCAAACAAAATATTCCCCTGGTACAAGAAGGCGAAGCCGTTTACCACATCGCTTACTTCAACAAACCCAAAAAAGTCGAAGCCAGTATTGAACATATGCAGGATCGTTATGAGTAAGGAATGAACTAAAATAAGACAGGGTTATTTGATTAAATTGTGTCGGTCTTACTAAATCGTTTTTTAATGGGTTTCTGAAAAAGCACAATTATAAAAATAAGTGGTATTACTGCGTGAATATAGATTGGCCAGCTACTAAAAGATTCAATTATGCCCCCTTCACTGTGATTTAGAGTAGGCGGTTCACCGGGTATAGACAATATGCCGTAAAGTCGACTGAGAAATTCAGCAGAAAATACGATCATGGCTAATTTCCATGCCCAAGCCCGAATTCGGAACAGGCCATAAGCAGTGACGATTTTTAAAATAAGTAGCAGAACAAACCACATCATCCACAAAAAATTCAAAACATACATTTCAGACATGGCATCACTGCGTGGGGAATAACCCAATTCCATCCAAATAACCCTGACCAAACCCGGCAGCGAAAACAGCGCGATGGCTGCTGTTATGATGGCTATTATTTGAACAATAAAAACTGACTTTTTGTTTTTCATTATGATTTCATATGATTAATAATCAAGATATTACCATGATTAATGGGGCTATTCTTTGCGTTATACCTGAGATTCACAAATTTAATCAAATTGTCTTTAGCCGTCATAAAAGTCGGCTAAAGCCGACGACCCCAACAAGTTGAATAATTGAACTTAACTTTAATCCTTTTGCCATAGCATCCATGTACAGAATTTTAATGCTATTAATTATCAGCTTTTCAGCCCAAGCGGTTATCGTCAATGGTTCTGAAGAACACTCAAGGCTGATGTTGCCGAAGTATGTAAAGAGTTCTGAATTGATTGTTATCGGTGATGTTTTTAGTGAACACACGAATCAATTTATTAAAGTAGAGGAAGTGCTTAAAGGCGAACTTACATTTAAAGGAAAAGTCATTCCAACATATTCCTATGTAACAAACCTCTCTTGTGGCACAGGTCAACCTTTGCCCATACCGGATGATGAGGTTTCAATTGTATTTTTTGATTCTGAACATAACATGCCATCTCAATTCAACAATAACAAACCCACTTCTCACGGCCGGTATTTTCACATAAGAAAGAAATTTTTAGCTGATGTGAAAAAACTTATTATAGAGTTACCTCAATAACAGTTTTTCCACAAATTGAACCTCTACCGCTTGCTTCGAGCCCGTTTTTTTTAATTATCTGATAAACACGTATTATTCTTGATTAGTTTAGGCCATCACCTTAAGATAATTTCAGATCATTCAGGAGCACACATAACATGAAAAAGAGTCTTTTTTTACTGCCTTTAGCGCTGATGGCTTGTAGTCATGAGTCTGTTAAACAAGATAACTCATCGCTGACTCAAGAAGAACAAGCCGGTATCGAGGCCATCTCAGTTGAGGCCTTAACTAAGCACGTTAAAACCCTGGCTTCTGATAAATTCGAGGGCCGCGGACCCGGCACACGGGGTGAAGAATTAACGGTTGATTATTTGATTAAAGCATTTAAAGACGCCGGTCTAAAACCCGGCAATGGTGACAACTACACCCAGGCGGTACCTTTGACTTCGGTTGAAGCCGTGAACAAACCATCGTTAACCATCCAAAGCCAGTCAGGTCAGGATATAACCTTAGACTACGCCAAGCAACAGGTTATCTGGACCCGTCATCAAACTGATTCCGTTTCTATTGATGACAGTGAGCTGGTGTTTGTCGGTTATGGTATTTATGCCCCGGAGCAAAACTGGAATGACTATGCCAATATTGATGTCACCGGTAAAACCGTGGTGATGCTGGTCAATGACCCGGGCTATGCCACCCAGGACGAAGCCTTATTTAACGGCAACAGCATGACCTATTACGGTCGCTGGGATTATAAATACGACGAAGCCGCCCGTCAGGGTGCCGCCGCAGCCATTATTATTCATGACACCAAACCAGCTGCTTATCCCTGGTCAACCGTGGCATCCAGCTGGACCGGTCCGCAGTTTGATATGGTCAGACAGAATAAAGGCGATGATTTGGCTTTGGTTGAAGGCTGGGTGACCAAAGACACCGCACAAAAATTGTTTAATCAATCAGGTTTAGATTTAGAGGACATGTATGCCGCCGCCCAAACCCGGGGTTTTAAAGCCATACCCATGAATTTAAGTGCCTCGGCAACCATCAAAAACAAAGTGGAACAACTGAACTCACAAAATGTGGTGGCCATGATTGAAGGCACTGAATCACCGGATGAAGTTTTTATCTACATGGCACACTGGGATCATTTGGGTATGGATCCAAATCTACCCGGCGATAATATTTATAACGGTGCTTTGGATAATGCCACTGGCACCGGCGGACTGATTGAACTGGCCAAAGCCTATGCCAATTTACCGGAACCACCCAAACGCAGTGTTGTGTTTATGGCGGTCACCGCCGAAGAACAAGGTTTACTTGGTTCGGCTTATTATGCCGCCCACCCTGTTTTCCCGCTCGAGAAAACCGTGGCCGGACTCAATATGGATGGCCTGAATAATTTCGGGCCAACCCATGATGTAACTGTGGTTGGTTACGGTATGAGCGAGCTCGATGATTATTTGGCGCAAAACGCGAAAAACCAGGGCCGAGTTCTGAGACCCGATTCGATGCCCCAAAATGGCTATTATTACCGCTCCGATCATTTCGAACTGGCTAAATACGGGGTACCGATGCTGTACCCCAACAACGGCATCAATCACAAAGAAAAAGGTGAAAGCTATGGGCGACAAAAAGAAGCCGAATACACCGCCGAGCACTACCATGCACCGTCCGATGAATACAATCAAAGCTGGGACCTTAATGGTGCAGTCGAAGACCTCAGGCTGTATTTCCTCACCGGTTTAGACATTATTAATAGTAACGACTGGCCTGCTTGGAATGAAGGCACGGAATTCAAAGAAATCCGTGATAAGCAGCTGAACAACACCCACTAAAGCTTCAGCACGCTTTGTGAGAAAACAAAAATGAGACCATTAATATGACGAAATATGAAAGCTTAAATGTCTATGGTGAACCACTGGAGATTTGCGGCACTGACCCCTTGACCGGTTTTTTCCGTGATGGTTGCTGTAACACTTCGCAAGAAGACATGGGCATCCACACGGTATGCGTGCAATTAACCGACGAATTTCTGCAGTTTTCCAAACTGCAAGGCAATGACCTCACCACGCCCAATCCAGAATTTGATTTTCCCGGATTAAAAGCCGGCGACCGCTGGTGCTTATGCGCCACCCGCTGGCTGCACGCCTATAAAGCCGGCAAGGCACCCAAAGTCTATACACGAAGCACCCACTTTCGAACCATGGAAGTGGTGGATATTAAAATACTTAAGGAATTTGCCCTTGATGTGCAATAAGCTGATTTAAAAATATGAAAATATTAAAAAGGAGTCTTTATGCCTAAAACGATTACAATAATTATCTTATTTCTGCTTTCAATGTCTATTCACGCAGAAGAAATAATTAAAAGCGATCAAATAAAACATCAATGGAATTGTTTTGGTGGTACATTCTCTGACTATGATAAATGGCGCACATCCATAAAAGAAAAAAATGCCAGAAAAATAAAATCAGAAGAACAACTTAAAAAATTCATGGCTTCTCTTGATTCAATGTTTGGCAAAGAACAATTTAATCAGTATAAAGCCACATTAGCCTGTCGAAACTTTCAATACACTGTGAACGGCCATTTAGTGAATGGCTATGTTATTAAACCGAAATCGACTCAAAATAAACTCCCGGTTCTTATTTATAACCGGGGTGGTAATGAAAATTTTGGTGGTGTTGTTTTTGCTTCCATGATGCGTAACCTATTTCCAATCGCTGCTGAAGGCTTCATTATAATTGGCAGCCAGTATCGAGGTACATTTATGCCACAATCAACGGTGGGTGATGAGTTTGGCGGTGCTGATGTTGAGGATGTTATATCCTTATTAGAATTCATCCCCGATATTGAGTCAGCTGATCCAGAAAGAATCGGTATGTATGGAGCCAGCCGTGGTGGTATGCAAACATTTTTGATTTTGAAAAAATCGAAAAATATCAAAGCCGTTGCCACCATTGCAGGAAATTCTGATTTATTAAAAGGGCTTAAAGAGCGACCGAAAATGGAACGGGTATATAAAGCACGGATTCCAAATTATGAACAAGATAAAGTGGCTGAATTAGAAAAACGCTCCGTCTTAAAATGGGTCGATGAGTTGCCAACTCATGTTCCTGTTTTATTAATGCATGGAACCAATGATACGCGTGTCGATGTAAGCCACTCTAAAGAATTAGCTGTGGCCTTGGAAAAGCACGACATTCCACATAAACTTGTTTTATTTGAAGGTGATAATCACACACTTTCAAAAAATAAAACTCGGGCAAACAAAGAACTGGTCAAATGGTTTCGTGATCACTTATAAACCCTATTCAATTAGCTAAAAAAATCAACCAATTAATCTATAAAGAAATAAAGCCATGAAAATAACGCAAACCTTGATTACTTGTCTATTACTGATCACAGGATTAACAAACGTTAAAGCCGACACCATCCTTGGGCTTTACGCCGGTTACAATTACTGGCAACATGATTTGGCGGATGGTATTCAAGTCAATTTTACTGATGAAAAAAATTCTGAGAAAGGCAATATATTTTACGTTGCCTTGGAACATCCCGTTCCATTTATACCCAATGCTAAAATCCAGCACAACACCCTCACGGGTGAGGCCTCTGGAACCATGGAAATACTTGGTGTGGATGGCAACCCCCAAACCGTACAAGCGAGAACCGCTGTTGATTTAAGTCATAACGAATTAATTTTGTATTATGAGTTGCTTGATAACTGGATTAATTTAGATGTTGGCGCGAGTGTTAAATATTTTGACGGCTATCAACCCATCCATGTTCAGGCCATGGTTCAGAATCGCATAAAAATCGATGAATGGATTCCTTTACTCTATGCCAAAGGCCAGTTTGACTTACCATTTACCGGCCTATCCGCTTATGGCAGTCTTCAAGCACTCAGTTTAGGCAGTAACGATGTCACCGACCTTGAAATGGGCCTGAACTATGAAACCAAAATGGGACTTGGCGCCACCCTCGGCTTTCGGGTATTGGATGTAGATTTTGACGTAAGCGATAATGTCAATTTACTCTACGATCAGCGTTTAGAGGGGTTTTTCCTGGGTGTGAATGTGCATTTCTAATTAAGCTGAATTCACTCATAACGTCTTTTTGACAGATTAAAGCCTGTTGTAATATTCAGGCTTAAATTGTGACTTTTATCTTCATTTTATTTTAAGCGACACTATAATCAGCCACATGAACTGGAAGTCACATTTAACTCAAATTAAGCAACACACCGGTCTCAACACAATTGCTGATAATGCAGTTGCTTCTACTCATATTGATATCATCATTACTGTGTATAATGGCTATGAAGCATTGCAAGAATGTATCAAAAGCGTATTAGCGCATACCGATTATAGATTCCCCGTTTATATCTATAACGATGCCAGCACCGATGCCAGGGTCAAACCCTACTTAAATGCAGTTGAACAACAATATGCACATATAAAAGTAACACACCATAATAAAAATATGGGTTATCTCGCCAATGTCAATCAAGCCATGGCCAACAGCTCACATGATGTTGTGTTGCTCAATTCTGATACTCGTGTGACGGCTAATTGGTTGACTGAAATGCAAACCATCGCCGCAGATGAACGCATCGGGGCTGTCTGCCCCTTGTCTGATGATGCCACTATTTTGAGCTTAAAAAATCACCGGCAACATAAGCAACTTCAATCTTTAAACGGCCTGTGGTTTGACATCCCAACAGCGGTTGGTTTTTGTCTGTTGATCAAACGTAAAATTATTCAACAATTAGGCGGTTTTGATGCCTATTATGCGCCCGGCTATGGTGAAGAGTGTGATTATTCTATGCGCATCAGATTGGCCGGCTATCATATCGCCGCTGCGCCTGCGGCTTTTGTTTATCATCAGGGCTCACAGAGTTTTGATCAAACCGCCACTGAACTTAAACAACAACATCAAAAACTACTGGAATTACGCTGGCCCGGTTATAACGCGGAAATTCAAGCTTTTATCCAGCGAAGTCTTGTCAGGCATATTGACCAATTCATCAAGAAAACTGACCATAAAATAAAAGTACTGCATGTGGTCCATGGTCTTGAGAATAAAGGCGGGGTTGAGCTGTTTACGCTTCAATTGCTACGAAAACTAAGCAAAGACAGTCAACACGATGTTTTGACTGGCGCTTTCAAAGACCCTCAAAACAAAGCCATGGTCCAAGCCCAACTCGGCACAGAGATAAATCTTATTGAATTACAACCAACCCGGGCACAAGGATTTATTTATACCCATCGATCAGATTTATTCAATACCACGCTGGATTTGAATTTTGCTAATTTGCTACTTTTCGGACAATATGACGTGGTTCATTTTCATTCGCTGGTTGGCATCGGTTCAATGCTTTGGCCACTGATCTGCCGGCAGCATGATGTCCCCTATGTGCTTTATTTTCATGATCATTTTGGCTTGTGCCAAATATACAGTATGCTCAGGGCTGAGGGCGGGAAAGACCGCTTTTGTGGTCGAAATCATATGTCGGCCACTGCCCAACTCTGCCAACAATGTATCCAACAAAAAACCAGATTTAACCAAATCCCACAATCTGATTATATGCACCAACGGATCGAAATCTGGGATGCCATTCTCGCCGGAAGTCTACAAAATTATTATTCCAGCCATTATCTCAAAGAACAGTATCAACAACGCTTTTTGAAAACCATCGGCAAAAACCGGGTACTTGCACCTTGCTTCTTAACCCCCAATACCTCAGCAAGAAAGATTGGCTCAAAATCCATCCATATTGCCTATTTGGGACATTTCACCGCTTTTAAAGGTGCGTATGTGTATCTTGAAGCCCAACGTCAGTTCACCCACCAGCCATCGCTTCATTGGCACATCATTGGAGGTGTGGAACAAACTTTTAAAACCACCATTGAACAACAAGGGATCCAATGCAGCGGCGCGTTTAAGTCATCTGATTTACCTAAATTGTTAGAAAATATTGATCTGGTGGTACTGTGCTCAATATTTCCGGAATCTTACAGCATTACTTTATCCGAAGCCCTACAGGCAGGTATCCCGGTCATTGCACCAAAGATTGGTGCTTTTCAAGAACGCGTGCATCATAATAACGGCTTGTTATTCGAGGCCGGCAATGCCGATGACTTAGCGGCAAAAATCAAATACTTTATCAAGCATCAGCACGAACCAGAATTTCTACCGGAAATCACCTTTGAGAACACAAGCCAGGCAAGTGACTTAAAACAGTTGCAGGCCATCTATACCAGTGTGACCGCTGCGTCCATCCGACCTCTTGCTGCAAGCACGGATAATTTATTAAATCCACCTAAAAACAGTGCCTATCAAAATATGGCTCAGTGGTTAGATGCGCCGCATACACTGGAAGCGGAACCCGATTGGAACACCCCCGATGCCGGCTTACGGGTGTGTATTATTGGTGAACAATTAACACACATTGAACGTAGTCAAGACAGTCTTAAGCACTATCTATCATCACCGAAATTGATTGATATTAAGCAGTTATCTTATAAAGAAAAGACTCAGAACACACCGATACTGATACTACTGGCCGGCACAGTTATCAATGATAATATGGGCAATTGGCTGACGGCTTTCAAGCAGACACAAACAGCGGTTGGTTTAGCAGACTTTGCCTTAATCAATCAACGTGAACATGTGTATGCACCCCATTTCCAACAGCAATTTTCCTGGTTGAATCATCGCGCCAACAACCAAGCTGTCGGTGCTATGCTGATTAATCCGGCCTTAACCCATGATGATGTGTGGAAAGCAGTTCAAAATCTAAACCATACCATGACATGGCTGCAAACCTGGCTGCAACGTACCATTGAATTATCCGGTCTGTCAGCCATCCATTATTTTCCTCATTACAGTTACGCCTTAGCAGATCAGCTTTGGGTGGAAAACTGGAAGCGATTAGACTCCCCCTCTGAATCATGCATACGCTCATCACATATTTTGCTGGTGATTAAAAGTACCAGGCCTGCCGATAAAATTAAACCTTTAATACAGAATTTACGGGCACAAAATGGTTTATTTACATGCACAATAATACTTTTTAGTGATGCACTGAAAACTGTGGAATCTGATGATGTCGTGGTTTACCCCTTAGCTGATACAAAGCAAAAACCAAGCCTGATTAAACAGCATCTGGAATCATCAGGCGCTGAACAGCTACTATTATTAAATGATAATGTCATCTTCAATGATTTATGGTGTCTCAATCACTTATTGAATGCATGCATTGAATTTAGCTTGGATGCGGTATCTCCGGCAGCTGCAAAAAGCCGAAACAAACACCATTTAATTGGCAACAAATTAGGTGGCGGATTATTCTTTTATGGTAAAGGTGTGGTCGCAGACACCACATTCCATCCAGATAATCACCCCATTGAACATAATTTACTGGATGAAGATTGCCTATTAATTACACGCCGTGCCTGGCTGACCATCCAGGACCAATTGCCGGACTTAAACCACTATTCTACATTCTTATTGTCACAATTATTGAATCAACATGATTACCGGATGGCTTTAGCTAAGGTGCCGGGACTGCTCAAATCCGGCTTACCAAGCCACGCCACAAATGTAGCCGGCGCATCTCTGGAATCAGAAAGAAAGGACATCATAAAAAAGTCTCAACAATTCAAGCCACCTAACATCTACTCCGCCGCTTTCAGTAACAGAAGAAATAACCAGCTGGATGTCAATTTTGGTACCTTTAAAACACCCAAAAATCGACCCAGAATCATCGCTTATGCCCACGATTCATGGGCCAGTGGTTTCTATCGGGTAAAATCACCCTTATCAGCCCTTGCTGCGGCCGGTGAGGCCAGTGTTTTATTTCTGCCTGAAAATCAGGCTCAACTATTCCCGACTCCTTATGAAATTAACAAGATGCAAGCCGACTGTTTATTGTTGCACCATTGTTTTTCAGATGTTCAGTTGGCACATATAAAACAATTTAAGCAGCAATTAGAATGCCCCATTATTTTAAGCCTGGATGATTTGTTGACCCAAATTCCAAAATATAACCCAATGGCTGAGAAAATCCCCAAAGACATCAATAGCAGACTTAAAACCGCCTTTAAACTGGCGGATCGGGTGATTGTCAGCACCGAGTATCTGGCCACTGAATACCGGGATTTACATGCTGACATAACAGTCATTCCAAACAACATTTCTGAACAAATTTGGCCGATTCACACAGCAAAGCCTCGGCCTCAGCACAGATTAAGAATTGGCTGGGCAGGCGCGGGACAACACCAGGCTGATTTGGCCTGGCTGACACCTGTTATTGAAGCCACCAAAGACCAAATCCAATGGGTCTTCTTTGGTGATAAACCAACTCAGGTTAATTCTGACTGGATTGAATATCATCCGCCAGTGGCTTTTGCTCAATACCACCAGGTCTTACCTTCAATAAAATTAGATATCGGTATCGCACCGCTGTTGGACAACCCCTTTAATCATGCCAAAAGTAATTTGAAATTATTGGAATATGGTGCTTTAGGGCTGGCTGTCATTTGCTCTAACGTGACCCCTTATCATTCAAGTCCGGCGATTCAATTAAACAATGAACCTGATGAATGGATTAACTGTATTGAGTCACTGTGCCAGGCGCCGTCTAAAATCCAGAAACATGGCAAAAACATGTCCGATTGGGTCATTAATAACCATATTTTAGAGCGTAAATTGGATCGATGGAAAGCTGTATTTAAACTTTAAATCACAAACCTAATCGGGCTTTAAGATGATTAATGATGGTGGCTTGCCGTTGAACTTGCTGCTCTAATTCAGGCATTCTTTTATCGACAGACTGTAATCGCTGTAATTGCTGTTCGTGATGCTTATACAAACTATTCTCACTGTCATTGAAGCAACTGCCACCAAGATGTTTGAATTTCTCAAGATTTTGCTCACAATCCGTTGCAATAGCCAGTAAGTACTGAGGTTTAGTAATATCCTTATGAGCGGTAAACTCTTTACCTTGTTGAACCCATTTAGCTTGTAAAGTAACACTTTCTGCTTGGTTATCAATTGGTTTAATTACTGACGCCAACTGTAATTGTTGACCAAATAACGCACTGTGCGCGAAGTGCCTGGATAATAAACCTTGAAACTCAACGCGATCCAGTTCTTTAACATGATGGTGGTTATGCTTGTCTTCTGGATTATAAACATCGGTATCAGGCGTGGATATAATCAAAACCCCATCTTGTTTTAATAACCGTTTAAACTCAAACAACAAAGCTTCATGCTCCGCCAGGTGCTCCAGGGTTTCGAACGATGTTATGCAGTCTAATTGATTCGCAGCCAAGCCGGTATTCAAGACATCAGCACAAACAAAGCGAATGTTATCTTGAGGATATTTTTGTTGGGCCTTTTGAATGGTGGCCGCATCGATATCCAAGGCAGTAACATGTTTCGCATGTTGTGCCAATAAAGCGGCGCCGTAACCTTCACCACAGGCCAAATCAGCAAGCTGCAGATCTTTTATCAGCGGTAAAACCCAGAAATAGCGATGCCAGTGTTCGTACCACTGATGAAATAGATGTTCCGTGGTATAGCGTTCCATGGCAATTAAAGACAGTGTAATTAAAAGAAACCACCACTGGCTGACCCTTCAAAGCCATCATCAAAAATTAAATCCGGGTAAGCGCCATAAGCATCAATTAAGGTCGGGTCATCCGGTTCACTGGTGGTAGGATCATCAGAAAAGTAAGGCGAACCGGGAATACCATATACCACTGCTTCATTGTAAATCACATTATGCCCAGGGTTCAGATTAACCACTTCAGCTTCAAATTCAACGACAGCATAATATCCTCCTGGGATAAAATCAATATCCACTTCTATCTGCCATTCATTATCATTCTGATTATTTCCATAGACGACAGTACCATCACTGGTCAAAACACTACCTACGTTTAAGCTGAGTTTAGTCTCCAAGTAATCATATAAATAAACATTATTTACGCCAAAACTTTCGTTATTACTAACTTCAATACGATAGGCCAATGTATCACCTGTCGTCACTGTGCCACTGGCATCATTATCTGCTATAAGTTCAACTGTTTTCCCTACGGTCAAATCAAGAAAACCACTGCCTTGAAAATTATTTTCACCGGCATAATCTACTTGCAAATCATTATAAACCGGTTGTGACTGTTCAGTCTGTTCTGCTTGAGCACCATTAAACTGTGCCGCAATTGTTATGGCACTCATGGTGGTGATTACTTTTTTCATTGATTGTTCCTCTTGGTGCGAAGCAGTTTCTGAGTTGCGTTTTTTAGCTAAGGCAACAGCTTCAACTTTTATAATAAAAGTCAGATATATTATATAAACTGTGAGAAAAACACAATTATTAATAGACTCAATAATCAGATGTGTGCACGTTTTCACAAAGGAGTGCTGCTGAGCAGCACGACCCGCCGAGCCGGTTAGGCCAGGTAAATGAAGTCATGCGGTTTCGCCGCAGGCGAATAAGCGTGACGGAATGTCCGTTAAGGCCGTGAGCGGAAGCGTAAGTCCCAAGAACACACCTTTTAAATTCGATTACCAACCTGATTTTTTAATTATCTTGTATGTGTAGAATTTAAATTGTCAACAAACAAACCACAGCTTAAACTCCAAAGGAGTTTAGTGCTTATAAAGTCCACACTGATATCTGCTCCTCGTTTATTCGCTTCCTTTGCAACAGATCATAATATGCCGCTTGAAAAGCTTCACGTTTGTTAGCTTCGTAAATTAGCCTACGAAGAAGTATGAGTATCGCGATCGAGTGGACTAGATAGCGATTTTGGGTATCCGAATCAAGCCCGAATACATCGTGATTTAGTTAGATGTACGGGTTTTCTATGCCCAACTCAGCCAGTAATTCAATTTCCAGGGCTTCCATGGCTTCGGCTTCGGTGTCTTCGATGTGGTCGTAGCCTAACAGGTGCAGGCAGCCGTGGATGGTGAGGTGGGCCCAGTGATTGTTGATGGATTTGTTTTGTTCTAAGGCTTCTTCTTCAACAACGGGCGCGCAGATGGCAAGATCGCCAAGGTGGTTTGAGTCGACAAAATCGGGAATTTCTGACGGGAAAGACAGGACGTTGGTGGGTTTGTCTTTTTGGCGGTAAGTGCTGTTAAGGTCCCGGCTTTCGGTTTTATCAACTATTTTGATACAGACTTCGCCGCTGATATTGAGTTTTTTGGCGATCTGATTCAGCCAGTTTTGGAACTGGTCAGCATCAGGTACAGGCAGATTATCTTCGTTGATAAGATCAAGTTGTATCATTCACACGATTGGATTCATAATCATTATTGATTATCGTAGGCGTCAACGATTTTTTGCACCAGTGAATGACGCACCACGTCTTTGGATTTAAACCAGGAAAAACTGATGCCTTTAATATCTTGCAGAATATTCATGGCATGTTTTAAACCGGATTGCTCGCCGGGGCGCAGATCAATCTGGGTGATGTCTCCGGTCACCACCACGGTGGTGTTAAAGCCGGTGCGGGTAAGGAACATTTTCATTTGCTCAATCGTGGTGTTTTGTGCTTCATCCAGAATCACAAAGGCATCGTTTAAGGTTCGACCACGCATAAAAGCCAGCGGCGCGACTTCAATTTCGTTTTTCTCGAGCATTTTTTCGACTTTATTATGCCCCAGCATATCGTACAGGGCATCGTACAATGGGCGTAAATAAGGATCGACCTTTTCGCTGAGATCTCCGGGCAAAAATCCCAGCCGTTCGCCGGCTTCTACCGCCGGTCTGACCAGCACCAAACGGCGCACCCGATCGGTAACAAAGGCTTCTACCGCACAAGCCACCGCCAGATAAGTTTTACCGGTACCGGCGGGACCAATACCAAAGTTGATGTCATGGGTGACGATGTTATGCAGATAGGCTTTTTGGTTATCAGAACGTCCGGTAATCACGCCGGCTTTGGTACGAATGGCGACATCTTGTGGCTGGTAATCCGGTTTGGTGGCGTTACCGGCCAGAATGACGTGCACAATTTCCGGATTCAGGGCTTCTTTTCTGGCTTCTTTGGCCAATAGGTTCAGCATTTGCACGGCTTGATTCACCTGTGCTTCCTCGCCTGAAATCTGAAAATTCTGGCCGCGGGCTTTGATGTCTGTACCGGTGTGCTTCGCCAGCATTTTTAAATGGCTGTCATGTAAACCATAAAGATTAATCAAACTGCCATTATTAATATCAGGAAAATTAAGTTTACGGACACTGTTGTTATCGGGTGCTTCGTTTGTGTTGTTCGGTTGCTTTGGTTGTTCAGTCATTAATATGTACACGGCCTCGTAATGAGTTTCGTAATGCTTCGGTGATGTTGACATCCACCAACTGCCCAATCAGACGTTTTGGTCCGGCGAAGTTCACCACCCGGTTATTTTCTGTCTTACCGGACAGCTCTTCATCAGACCATTTAGAGGTGCCTTCCACCAGCACTTTTTCGGTGGTGCCGACCATATTTTGTGAAATTTTAGCAGCCATATCATTGATGGTGGCTTGTAAGCGCTGCAGGCGTTCTTTTTTCTCGTCCAGGGGCGTATTATCCGGCAGGGAAGCCGCCGGCGTGCCGGGACGCGCTGAATAGATAAAACTGAAGGATTGATCAAAACCAATGTCTTCAATTAACTTCATGGTGTCTTCAAAGTCTTTGGCCGTTTCACCGGGAAAGCCGACAATAAAATCAGAAGATAAAGAAATATCGGGCCGCACTTCCCGCAGTTTGCGGATTTTTTGTTTGTATTCGAGGGCGGTGTGGTTACGCTTCATCATCGACAACACCCGGTCTGAACCACTTTGTACCGGCAAATGCAGGTAATTCACCAGTTCAGGGACATCTCGGTACGCTTCAATTAAACCATCAGAAAACTCTGTTGGATGAGAAGTGGTAAAACGAATCCGCTCAATACCATCAATGGCGGCCACATAATGAATCAACAAAGCCAGATCAACCACGTCGCCGGTGTGAGACAGGCCGCGGTAAGCATTGACATTCTGACCCAGCAGATTCACTTCTTTCACACCCTGCTCGGCCAATTTCATGATTTCTTCCAGTACACTGTCCAACGGTCTGGAAATTTCTTCGCCACGGGTATAAGGCACCACACAGAAACTGCAATATTTACTGCAACCTTCCATTATCGAGACAAACGCAGTGGGTCCTTCTTTACGTGGCTCGGGCAAATTGTCGAATTTTTCAATTTCAGGAAAACTGATATCCACCTGCGGCTTGTTTTGAGCCTGACGTTCATCCAATAATTGTGGTAACCGGTGAATGGTTTGCGGGCCGAACACCAAATCCACAAACGGTGCCCGTTTAATAATCGCTTCACCTTCCTGAGACGCCACACAACCGGCGACTCCAATGACCAGCTCAGGTTTTTTGTCTTTTAATTTTCGCCAACGTCCTAATTGTGAAAAAACTTTTTCCTGTGCTTTTTCACGTATTGAGCAGGTATTGATTAAAATCACATCTGCGTCTTCTTCGTTGTCGGTCACGGTCATACCGCGATTAGCCATAAGCACATCGCGCATTTTGTCAGAATCATATTCATTCATCTGACAGCCGTGGGTTTTGATAAATACTTTTCCACTCATCTTGATTTAGATTATGTTTTGGGTTTCAGTCGATTGACCAATTGTACTATGATTTGGGCGGTTAAACCCCAAATCACGTCACCATTATACGTAAATTCCGCATATTCTTTGACCCCGTCGCCGGTTTTAATGCGGTGATTAATTCTGTTTTGAGGCGCTTGAAAATAAGCAAAGGGTACGCCAAATGTTCTCTCCACCTCATCTTCACACAAGTTCAGATGATCAGCTTGTTTGATTTCACCGACAAACGGCGTCACGTAAAAACCACTGATGGACTCAACACTGTCCAAAAAACCCCATAAGTCAATACGCGACCTGGGCACGCCGATTTCTTCTTCGGTTTCCCGCAAAGCGGTGTGCCGGATGTTTTTGTCTTGGTTTTCATAGGCACCGCCTGGAAAACTCACCTGTCCAGAGTGGTGTTTAAGCTGACTGTGGCGCTGAGTTAACAAAACCCAAGGCTCACCATCCCGCCAGTAAAAAGGAAACAACACCGCCGCGGCCCGCTCGCTGTTCAAAGCCGAACCGAACCAAACATCTTTGGCAATCAATTGTTGATTAAGGTGTTTTTGTATATGCTGTTTAAACTGAGAATCCAATGTTTTGTTTGACTTAAGCAAAAAAGGCAAGTTTTTACACTTGCCTTTGGTCATATAATTGTGTCAAAAGGCTTATTTAATGTCAACCAAATGAACATCAAAGACCAGTACTTCATTGGGACCGATAGGCCCTTGTCCTTGTTGGCCGTAAGCCATTTCAGGGGGTAAAAAGACTTGCCATTTGTCTCCTTTTTGCATCATCGGTATGATTTCTTTCCAGCCTTTCATACCCACTTTAGACATGTCCATTTCTAAGGGTTGACCGCGGTCATAAGTGCTGTCAAATTCTTGGTAGTTATCAAAATTATCGTTACCGATTAACTTGCCTGAGTAATGCACCACGACGGTGTCATCCAGAGAAGCATTTTTGCCGGAACCTTCCTCGATGACACGGTACTGAATGCCCGAAGCCAGTTCTTTAATGCCGGTTTTCTTCCGGTTCTGAGCCAAAAACTCGTCACTGCGCTTTTTGTTGTCATCAGCAATTTTCTTGTATTGTTCAGCCTGGAACAACTGAAGTTTACGCTGATACTTAGCGAACTCTTCCGCCATTTTTTCACGCTCAAAGCTCGGATCTTTTTCAGCGGCCGCATCTTTTAAACCGGCCACAGCCTGATCAATATTCAACTCAAAATCACTGGATTTGCGTCCCGCCATTTGTAAGCCCATGCGATAACCCACCGCGTAGGAAGTCATGTTTTTGTCAAACGTGATATCTGCACTTTTAGGCAATTCTTTCTGGCTTGCCTCATTTTGAGCAAAAACCGCTAAAGACATGATGAGTAATGTCACTGTGAGTAATTGTTTCATTCCGTACCTCAGATTGATTAAGCGGCGTATTTTACGCCACGAATAGTTGTAAAACAAGACAGGCCCGGGATTAATAAGTTCCGATTCAGGGTTTATTTAAACAAAGTTTTTATCGGCACTTGACGTTCTAATTTCGGTGAAGCTTGGTATAATTTGCTTTTTCATCTATTCAAGAGGAGCCATGGCAAACGTACTGACTGAACTGAACAAGCATATTTTCACCATCACCTTGAACCGTCCCGATAAGCTCAATGCGCTTAACCAGGAGACCCTAAGTCAATTAAAACAAGCCGCCGAAGAAGCGGCACAAAACGAAGACGTGCGTGTGATTATTATCACAGGAAGCGGTGAAAAAGCCTTTGTGGCAGGCGCGGATATCAATGAACTGGCCAAAACAAATGCCATCACCGGTATGCAATTTGCCCAATATGGCCAGCAAGTGTTTAATGCCATCGAAAACTGCGGCAAACCGGTGATCGCGGCTGTTAATGGCTTTGCACTGGGCGGCGGTTGTGAACTGGCCATGGCTTGTCATTTGCGCATCGCCAGTGACAACGCCCGCTTTGGGCAGCCTGAAATCAAGCTTGGTGTCATTCCGGGTTTCGGCGGCACCCAACGCCTGACCCGTCTGGTGGGCAAAGGCAAAGCCATGGAAATGAACCTGCTCGGTGACATGGTGTCAGCCGATCAAGCCGAACAAATGGGCCTGGTTAACCTGGTTGTTCCACAAGGCGAATTGATGAAAACCGTACATAAAGTGGCGGAACAACTGGTCAATTCGGCACCCATTGCTTTGCGCATGATTATTGACAGCATTAACCGTGGTCTCGAATGCGGCATGTCCGAAGCGCTGGATTATGAAGTCAAAGCTTTTGGTGTGTGTTGTTCATCAGAAGACAAAAACGAAGGCACCGCAGCCTTTTTAGAAAAACGTCAGGCTAAATTCACCGGCCAATAACGTAAATCAATAATTCAATCCTAAAAAAAGCCCGACTCGCATCGGGCTTTTTTTCTGCATTATCGTTAGGTCAGCTCTGATTTACCTTGCGGTAAGTGTAAATAATCACCGCAACAAAGGTCGCCACACCGAGCCAGCCGGCCCAGGCAAAACCTTGCATAAACGGCACCTGACCCTGGAACATCACAGCCGCCACCGCCACCAGAACACCCATTAAAGCTTCACCGGTAATTAAACCCGATGCCAGCAATAAACCTGTGGCATTTTTGCGGCCACGGGCTTCTTTGGGTAGTTTTATGGCTTTCTTCTGGAGATAATACGACAGCAAACCACCGATAAAGATGGGCACTGAAAGCCCCAGCGGCAGATAAACACCCACCGCCACAGCCAGTACCGGAAAGCGAAAATCAGAACCACGTTTTTCCTGGATTTTATCCAGAATAATTAGCGCCACTGCCAAAGCAAAACCAATAAAAATAAAAGTCCACTCTATGCCACCGCCAAAAATACCGCTGGCCAGGGCCTCCATTAATCCGGCTTGCGGCGCTGCCAAGGGCTGCGCATCGGGATTTAAAGGTGATGGACGGCCGATGCCGTAACCCTGATCCAGTACATTCAATACAAAAGGAATCACCAGGGCAGCGGCCACCACACCCACCACCTGAAAAATCTGTTGCCGCCAGGGTGTCGCCCCGACCACATGTCCACATTTTAAATCCTGCATATTATCCCCGGCAATCGCCGCTGCCGAACAGATTAAACCGGCCAGGAAAATCACCGCAATCGGCCCTAAGGTGGCTGCTGGACCTTCGTTGCCCATGATTTGAAACAAAATCAAAGCCGACACAATGACAGTGGCAATGGTGACACCGGAAATCGGGTTATTGGATGAGCCCACCAAACCTGCCATATAACCGGCCACTGAAGCGAAAATAAAACCAAAAACCAGCATCAAAAAAGTCATAATGGAGGCAATCATCACGGCATCCGGATAATCACCTAAGGCTGTTTTAAAGATAAAAAAGACCGGCACAATGGCCAACAGAACCACCAATCCCACATAATGAATCGGTGTGTCAAATTCCGTGCGGGGAATGCCGCCCTGGTGGTTGTCACTGCTTTTGTAGGCGTCTAAGCTTGATTTAACACCCTGCCATAAAGGTTTAGCCAGACTAATTAATGACCACAAACCGCCAATCATCATGGCGCCGACACCTATACGGCGGTTGTTTTGCCAGGATTCGCCGGCAATCTGTCCCCATTGGGCTGCTGTCAGTTCGCTGACCGGTGTCGCCGTGTCAATACCGGTGGCCGCCATAATGGCATCACCATTAAACGCCCAGTTCAGTGGCACACCAATTATCGTACCGATTACACCACCTAAGAAAACCAGAAAAGCAATATTTAAACCAACAATAAAGCCCACACCCAGCAATGCCGGACTGAGGGTGATATTTGCCATAAACAGATAACCACCGCTAAATAATGACTTAACCGTGGCGAGTCCTGACGCCAGCAGACCGATGCCCGATTCGAATAATTTCACCACACCGCCAATCAATGCCGCTTTTAATAAAGTGGCAAAACCTTGCGAAGCAACGGTGTCTTTAACATCGTGTAACCGGTCATTTTCTATACCGCCTGTTTTCAGAACTTCAGCGGTGGCCACCCCTTCGGGAAATTTCAATTTGGCCTCGACAATCAAGGCTTTTCTTAACGGAATGGTAAAAGCCACCCCCAAAATACCGCCGACCACGGCAATCGCCACCATCGGCCCATAATCATAACCGCTCCAGGCTTTCATAATCACCAGTGCCGGTATGGTAAAGATAATGCCCGCCACCAGAGATTCACCAGCCGAGGCCGCGGTCTGCACCATATTGTTTTCCAAAATGGTGGAACGCCTGAATAAGCGCAACAACCCCATGGACACAGCAGCGGCGGGGATACTGGCTGAAACCGTCAACCCCACCAACAAACCAATATACGCATTGGCCGCCGCCAAAACCATGGACAATAAAGCACCTAAAATCAGGGCTTTTACCGTTAATTCTGCAATATTTCGCTCGGCCGGTACCACCGGTATATCAACTTGGTTTTCAGCCATAAGACCTCCTCTAATTACAATGAAATGTTAAAAACTCATTATCATACTGGAATTGTCTCAGGCTTGCATGGTTTTTAAGGCACCAAAAAGCACAAAACCCACTGATTTAATGGGCTATGGTTATATTCAACTTTAAATTAGTGTTAGCGCAATATACATCACCACTGCTTATAGTAAGTCACCGCCACACCAACACCTTCTCCGGGTAATCGATAAGCCGTTAAATCGTTACGATTAAAGCCCACATCCAAGTTTAAGTTATTTCGGTTATAACCTCCGGTGTGATCATAATGGCGTTTATCGAAGACATTATTAATTCGGGCATTAATGCGCTGATTTTGACTCATCTTATAATCTACGGCTAAATTTAATAAACCATATCCCGGCGTGGTTTTCTCCGCATTGGTCATGGCGACTTTATCTTGTTTGGCGACATTGACCATTTCGGCAGACAACTGCCATGCCTTGTATTCATAGCTCACTTCTGTGCGGCCATTAAGCGGTGCAATACGGTATAAATTATCATCAATATCACGACGCTGACCGCGCACATAACTGCTGACATGGGTTAATGACCAGCGATCGGAAAAACGATAACTTAAGGTGACATCTGCACCATACAACTCAGCATCGACATTGGCGTAGCGTAAAGTGCCTGCCGGTGCCGGCATTAATGTATTGAGCACGCCTTGAATATAATCCTCTATGCGATGGTAAAACAGATGGGGCTGTATTTGAAAATCACCTTGTTGGTAATTAACACCCCACTCCAACTGATAAGCAGTTTCCGAATCAAGCTCCAGATTACCTAAATACTGACGGCCATCAGCCAAACCCGCGGTGGCCTCTAAGGGCAACCATAAATACAACTCCTGATAACTGGGTGCCCGATTTTTTACCGCCACCCCATAATCCATTTGTAAGCGATCATTGACGGCATGTTTCCAGTTGAAAGCCACATCCATATTGGTGTCGCTTAATGACCGGTCAGCCGCATTAAAACGATCGCGTAAGCTGCGATGCAAGTTGCCCATATCGTTATTCATCATCGCCACCGAACTACTGACATCGGCGGCATCATTTTTATGATGGGTGGCACGAACACCCAGCACCAAACTATGTGCCTGGTTAAGCTTGTATTGCCATTCAGCAAACACACTGTGTCGCTGTCTTTCGGTGTCATAATTTTTAATCGCAAACCCGGCGTTATTGGGGTTGCTGATATCTGCGGTATGATCGGTGGCATCATAATCATAACCCAGCATCAACTCACTTTGTGACATGGTTTTTTGACCAGCCACAGAAAAGGCCGCTTGCGACAGCGTGGTCAAGGATTCCCGATACATGGCCGGCATTTGTTGTCGATAGCGATAATTATCCATTAAATGATCGGTGTCCTGAAACGAACCGTCAAGTAATAATGACCAGTTATTGGTTAAATTTTGATTGTATTTAAAAGATGTTACACCACCTTTGGCATAGGTGATATCCATGGGCAAAGCCGGTGTGCCGGTTTCACCGGTGTCATTGTAGTTACTGGCTATCTCAAAAAAACGGTTTTCGTCTTCATATTGATACGCCAGATTATAAAATTGACGGTCGATACCAGAATAATAATTCGTTCCACCGGCAAAATCATAACTATTAGCATCTTCATAGGATACCCCCAGTTGCCAGCCATGATAACCACTTTTGGCGGCCAAATTTATACCACCTAAAACACCGTCATTAACACTGTTGTAACCCAAATTAAGGTCGCCGTTTAAACCGGATTCTTGGGTTGAAATTTTTTTACTGATAACATTAATGCTGCCACCGATGGTTTCCATGCCCTGACTGATCGGGCTGATGCCACGATAGAGAACAACGGCATCAACCTGGGAAGCTGGTAAATGACTCATCGGCGCATCCATGGCATTGCTGCAGGATGACAACACTTGATGACCATCGTTGGCGACATTGACCCGATCACCGAATAAACCGCGATACTGAGCAATACCGCTTAATGAACCATTGCGGTTAACATTGGCACCGGGCATTTTTTTAAGGACTTCTGACGTATCAGACATCACCGACGATTGTTCGGGTAATAATTTGACTGAAGGCACATCTATGGGCATACCGGGCACCACAATATCGTCCAAATGTTGATTATTATTCGTGCTTTGTTCTGCGGCAAAAGCACCGTGCAATGTCAAACTAAGTAAACTGGTAACCCAATAAATTAATTTCATATTACTGCTAAATTTTAGAAGTCGCTATTTTAGAAACTGAACACATTAAAGTAAAGCACTATAATTCTCGTAGATATTATGAAATCGAGACAAAATCACACTACTTTGACAACTAAGCTGGCAAGCTGTCGATGTTTCAAAGCTGATTTTTGTTTATCACTAATTTACGCTAAAATAGAGCCCCTTTTTGACCACCCCCAACGGATACTTATCATCAACCCATGAAATATATTTCACTGCGCGGCGTCAGAACCCATAATTTAAAAAATATTGACGTTGATTTACCACGCGATCAATTTATTGTCATCACGGGCCTCTCAGGCTCCGGTAAATCTTCCCTGGCTTTTGACACCATTTATGCTGAAGGTCAGCGTCGCTATGTGGAATCTTTATCCGCCTATGCCCGGCAGTTCTTATCGATAATGGACAAACCGGATTTAGACCACATCGAGGGTTTATCGCCAGCGATTTCGATTGAACAAAAATCCACTTCCCATAATCCCCGCTCGACGGTGGGCACCATCACCGAAATATATGACTATTTGCGATTGTTGTACGCACGTATCGGAACACCACGTTGTCCGCAACATGCCATTTCATTGGAAGCCCAGGAAGTTTCTCAAATGGTGGACACGGTGCTGGCGCTTGATGAAAAACGTAAACTGATGCTGCTGGCACCGGTGGTGCGTAACCGCAAAGGAGAACATTTGTTATTGCTTGAGCAACTGCGTGGCAGTGGTTTTGTGCGGGTACGGATTGATGGTCGAGTGTATAACATTGATGATTTACCCAAACTCAATCCCAAACAAAAACATGACATCGAAGCCGTGGTTGACCGATTCCGAGTCAAAGATGACATGGCCCAGCGGCTGGCTGAATCTTTTGAAACCGCTTTATCGCTTAGTGACGGTCTGGCCAGAGTGGTTTCTTTTGATGATGACGCTGATTCCGAACCGGTGGATTTACTGTTCAGCGCCCTGTTCTCCTGCCCGGTGTGTGATTACTCCCTGAGCGAACTGGAACCCCGATTATTTTCTTTTAACTCGCCCAACGGTGCCTGTCCCGAATGTGACGGTTTGGGGGTGAGTCAGTTTTTTGATCCGCAAAGAATCGTTCAAAACTGGGATTTATCACTGGCTCAAGGCGCCATCCGTGGCTGGGACAAACGCCACGGCTGGTATTTTCAAATGCTTAAGGCGCTGGCCAAAGCCTATGACTTTGATGTAAACACACCGTTAAAAAACTTGTCTGACGAAGTGCAGGAGGTGTTGTTTCATGGCAGTGGCAAAACCCCCATCAGATTCACCTATTACAGCGATAAAGGTGAATACCAACGCAGCCACCCCTTTGAAGGCATTGCCAATAACTATAAACGGCGTTATCAGGAAACTGAATCGTCTATGGTGCGCGAAGAACTCAATAAGTATGTCAGTAAAAAACCCTGCCCGGTGTGTGAAGGACAACGATTGAATGAAAGCGCCCGCCATGTTTATGTGGAAGACACCAATCTACCCACCATTAACGCCCTGTCCATTGCCAAAGCCCATGACTATTTTGAACAATTAAAGTTAACCGGTCAAAAAGGCCAGATTGCCGAAAAAATCATCAAGGAAATCAAGGAACGCTTAAGCTTCTTGGTGAATGTCGGCTTAAATTACCTGACGTTAGACCGCAAAGCCGATTCATTATCCGGTGGCGAAGCCCAACGTATCCGGCTGGCGAGCCAGATTGGTGCCGGTCTGGTGGGTGTCATGTATGTCCTGGATGAACCCTCCATTGGACTGCACCAACGGGACAATGAAAAATTGTTGAAAACACTGGTTAATTTAAAAAATCTGGGCAACACGGTGATTGTGGTTGAACATGATGAAGACGCCATTCGCACCGCTGATCATGTGGTGGATATCGGCCCCGGGGCCGGGGTTCACGGCGGTGAAATTGTGGCCGAGGGCACACCTGATGACATTTGCAACAATAAAAACTCCATCACCGGACAATATTTAATCGGTGCCAAAAAAATTGACATACCCGCCCAACGCCGTAAACCGGACAAGAACAAACAGTTTAAACTGATGGGCGCCGGCGGTAATAACCTGAAAAATGTTAACCTCAGCATTCCAGCCGGCTTATTCACCTGCATCACCGGTGTCTCCGGTTCCGGTAAATCCACCTTAATCAACGAGACATTCTACAAAATACTGGCCAATAACCTGAACCGGGCTTCTCACCGGCCACAGCCCTATGAACACTTTGAGAATATCGAGTTATTCGACAAAGTGGTCGAAATTGACCAAAAACCCATTGGCCGAACACCGCGCTCTAATCCGGCCACTTACACCCAGCTATTCGGTCCGATTCGGGATTTATTCGCGGCCACACCGGAGTCAAGAACCCGCGGCTATAAACCCGGTCGCTTTAGTTTTAATGTCAAAGGCGGTCGCTGTGAAGCCTGCCAGGGTGATGGTGTAATCAAAGTCGAAATGCATTTTCTGCCCGACGTCTATGTCACCTGTGACACCTGCCAGGGAAAACGCTATAACCGCGAAACACTGGATGTTAAATACAAAGGCAAAAACATCTATGAAGTGTTGTCAATGACGGTGGAAGACGCCGCTGAATTTTTCAGCGCCATACCGAAAGTGGCGGACAAACTGCAAACCCTGCTGGATGTGGGTTTAAGTTACATCACCCTGGGACAAAACGCCACCACTCTATCAGGCGGCGAAGCCCAAAGGGTGAAGCTGGCCAAAGAGCTGTCTAAACGCGACACCGGCCAAACGGTGTATATCTTAGATGAACCGACCACCGGTTTACATTTTGCGGATGTGAAGCAATTGCTTAAAGTGCTTCACCGTTTACGTGATAACGGCAACACCATCGTTGTCATTGAGCACAACTTGGATGTGATTAAAACCGCAGACTGGATTGTGGATTTAGGCCCCGAAGGCGGGCAAGGCGGGGGTGAAATCATAGCCGAGGGCAGCCCTGAAAAAATAGCCAAAGACAAAAGCAGCCATACCGGTCGTTTTCTGGCACCCCTGTTAAAAGCGATGAAATAAGCTAATCACGAAACAGTTGATAACCAATGCCGCGTACGGTTTTAATCCAGCGTTCCTTGTTAAATGGTTTAAGCGCTTTGCGCAGACGCAGAATATGGACATCCACGGTGCGGTCTTCAATTCGCGCATCGTATCCCCAGACATGGTTTAAGATGCGCTCGCGAGAAAGTAATTTTTCACTGTTTTCAAGCAACAATTTAAGCAATTTGAATTCAGTTAAGCTCATGGTGAGGAGCTGATCATCCACCCAAACCCGATGGGCGTTCACATCCAATCGAATACTGTGGTAGCTCAATGACTGATTTTTTTGAAAACCCCGTGCCCGCCGTAAATGGGCCTTGATACGGGCTATCAGTTCTTGCACCGATACCGGTTTGATTAAATAATCGTCGGCACCGTACTCCAGACCTTTGATTTTATCCCGTTCTTCGGCCCGTGCCGTTAACATGATCAAGGGTAATTCTCTGAGCACTTCATCGCGTCGAATGATGGACAATAACTCAAGACCGCTGAAATCAGGCAATCCCCAGTCAATCACCACCAGATCCGGGCGCTGTTGCTGAAGCTGTTGCAATGCCATAAAACCGCTGTCCGCTTTAATCACCTGAAAATCGGCCTGGGTTAATGAAAAAGCCATCATTTCACGGATGGCTTCATCATCTTCAACAATCAGAATCTGGCTTGACATAAACGTGCAAGGGTCTAAAAAACTGAGATATTAAAGGGATATTGTGACAACCTTATGACAAATAAACCAAAATCTTATTCATCCGCCGGCTTATCGTCAATCACCGGTTGATCTTCACGCTTGTGTAAAATCACAATGGTGTGGCCCTGTACGGCAATACTGCCCTGCGTCTGTAATTCTTTAAGCACCCGGCCCGCCATTTCCCGTGAACAACCGACAATCCGCGAGATTTCCTGTCGTGACACTTTAATTTGGGTGCCCTCGGGGTGAGACAGCGCCGAAGGCTCCTTGCATAAATCCAACAAGGTTCTGGCAATGCGACCGGTGACATCCAAAAAGGCCAGCCGGTGGACTTTGCGAGAGGTTTGCAATAAGCGGTGGGTTAACTGGGTGCCGATGGCGTACAAAATATGGCTGGCATCGTCTTTGAGTTCATTCTGAAACAACTGACCCAAACGCATGTATCCAATTTCAGCGACTTCGGTTTTTTCTTTGGCTTTGACCATCACTTCGCGGCGCTCAGTTTTCATAAACAAGCCCATCTCACCAATAAAGTCGCCTTTGTTAAGGTAAGCCAGAATCAGCTCTTTTCCCTCGTCATTTTCATAAGAAATGGTGACTGAACCGCTGACAATATAATACAAGGTGTTGGCCAAATCACCGGGACGGATGATGGTGGTTTTGTTAGGAAATTTACGGCGATGACACATGGATAAAAACCGGTTCATCGATTCCACACTGAGCTCAAAAAAACTGCTGTTCTGAAATCGTTCGCTTAAATACAGTTCATCGTATTCTGTTTCGTTAAATACATCTGACATGTCAGAATCCTCTGTCATTAGGCAGAAAGGCCATTTCGCTTAATTGCACTAAATAATTTATACATACACCAGTTAACATCATAACTTATTTTTCAGTTGTTTTGAAACACTGCCTCACATTCAACCAGCAAGTCTTCGCGACAAATATCGCCACCCAGTATCACATGGTGTTTTAAACCCGCGGATTTGATACATTGTTTAAGGTCGTCAACATCATCGGTATCGCGCAAATAAAAACGAAACAACCCTTCGGTTAAATCGGTTCGAATGTCAGCGGCCGATAACAGCACGGCTATGTTACGCATACATTCTTTAAATTGTAAGCGCAGATCATCCTTGTGTCTGGTTTCATGGCCCACCACACTGGCGGTACCGCTACACATCAGCAAATTCCCAAACTGCATGGCCCGTGAAAAACGTGGTTGTTTCGGCGAATAATGCAACGGGTATTCCCAGGCCGAAACCTGACGGATGTTTTCAATTACTGTGCCGGGTGTTTTTGAAAAAATAAATACATAACAAGATTGTTGATTATGGGTGCCGATGGCGGTGGCCGCGGGATTGGGGCGGCCCAACTGATTGTGCCGGTCCAGCAAGGCATGCCGGGCCACACAGAAACGCTGGTAATTTTCCATACCCGCCTTGTTGTCATTGATGGCCGGAAAATAATTCCAAACCCGAATTAAATGCCCGTAACCGGTATTGCTGCCGGTTTGAAAAGCATCATCATAAACCGAACTGACCACATCACTTAAATCAGATGATTGGCTGTCATAAATCAGCACCAGAAACTGATCGCTTTGAATCAGTCGGCGGTTTTTTTGTTTTTCATAAGTTGCCGGCGCCTGTAGTTGCCATATTTCCCGGTAACCGGGTGACTGCGACAGCACCTCAAAAGGTAGAATAACGGTGGTGTCATCTTTTTCCGCTTGATTCATATAACTAAATTGAACCAAAGGATAATCAGATAACGTTGTACTGACCCTTAGTTGTTGTGTCTGGGAATCGCTTTTATTCATGCATTAGGCTGTTTGGTGGGGTGTTGACCATCAACACCGACAATTGAGCAATCGCCTATTATGATAAAATCCGAACATGATAACAAGACTGATTCTGTTAAAAGGCATCCTTTACCAATGCCAAACTGCAGAGACATTAAATGGCGGCTTAATCTCTGTGCAATGCCTGAAACGATGATTTACAATAAGGCTTTTTTACACAAAATTTCATGGTCCTGCAGTTTCAAAACACCTTAACCGGTCACAAAGAACCTTTTGAGCCCCTTGATGCCAACCGCATAACGGTTTATCTCTGCGGCCCCACGGTTTATAACTATGCCCACATTGGCAATGCCCGTCCGGCGGTGGTGTTTGATGTGTTAATACGGCTGTTGCGACATCAGTATAAAAAAGTTATTTTCGCCCGTAACATCACCGATGTGGACGATAAAATAAACAAACAATCTCAACAAAGCGGAGAATCGATTCAAGCCATTTCAAGCAGATACGCGCAAGCCTATAATCAAGATCTGGCCGCTTTGAATGTTTTGCCACCGGATATTGAACCCCATGCCACTGAGCACATCGCTGAAATGATTGTGATGATTCAAACCCTGATTGACAAGGGTAACGCCTACGAACAGGCAGGTCATGTGTTGTTTGATGTCACCACTTATCCTGAATACGGCCGTTTGTCCAAACGTGATCCCGATGACATGCTTGCAGGCGCCCGCGTGGATGTGGCGGATTACAAGAAAAACCCCGGTGATTTTGTACTGTGGAAACCTTCTTCAGATGATTTACCCGGCTGGGACAGTCCCTGGGGGCGCGGTCGGCCCGGCTGGCACATTGAATGTTCGGCAATGGCGGCCAAACATTTAGGACAAGTGATTGATATCCATTGCGGTGGTCGGGATCTCATTTTTCCGCACCATGAAAATGAAATCGCGCAAAGTTGTTGTGCCAATGATGAACCTTTGTTTGCCCGATACTGGTTACACAATGGTTTCATCACCATGAGTGACCAGAAAATGTCCAAATCACTCGGCAACATTGCACTGATCCGGGATGTGCTTAAGGAACACAAAGGTGAGGTGGTGCGCTGGGTTTTACTCAATGCCCATTACCGCCAATCGGTGAACTGGTCTGAAAAAAGTGTGGCGCAGGCACGTAAAACCTTAGACAGGCTGTATCGAATATTGATCGATACCGATGCAATCAAAGCGGCAAAATGCCCGCCGGATGCTGAGCTGGTGGCTGCTTTAAATGACGATTTAAATACACCGCAAGCTTTTGCCCGACTGATTGCACTGGCCAAAGACCTGCAAAAAACCACGGATCCTCAACAACTGGCACAGCGCAAAGGCCGGTTACTGGCTTCGGCTGATTTATTGGGTCTGTTACAAACCGATCCGCAGCAATGGTTTGATGACCGACAATCTGTTGATGATGACTTAAAATCAACCGTCGAACAGTTGATTCAGGAACGAGAAACCGCCCGGAAAAACAAAGATTGGACACGTTCTGATGACATTCGGGCAGAATTGGATACAATGGGCGTGGTAATAGAAGATTCAGCTGACGGCACCCGTTGGCACCTAAAGAACAATTGAGATTACATATGACAGAAATGGACAACCAGGAAGAAATCATTGAAACGTTTGATTTATTCGATGATTGGCTACAAAAATATCAGTACATCATTGATCTGGGCAAAGAGTTGCCGGAACTGGATAAAAAGTATAAAGTGGACAAGAACTTATTGGCCGGCTGTCAATCGCAAGTGTGGCTGATTCATGAGTACAAAGACGGCTTGTTGCATTTCTACGCCAATTCTGATGCCGCCATTGTGTCAGGTCTGATTGCCCTGGTGATGACCATTTATTCTGGTCAGACACCCCAATATATTGTTGAGACCGAACCTGACTTTATTGAACTGATCGGCCTGTCGTCGCACCTGTCACAAACCCGCAGCAATGGTCTCAATGCGATGATTGAAAAAATACAATCCATAGCCCAAGTTCACTTAGACTGAACGCCCATCTATGTCAGCCAACAATTGTTTGGCTTTGGATTGAATCATTTTATGCCCGTAAGAATCGGCCAAATAAACCTTATCATTAATTCTGAGTACCGATTCAAGAAGAGTTTTGGCCAAATCAAAGCGTCCACATTGATAAAATGCCTGGCCTAACCAGAACTCAGCCCCTAATCGACGCCAACTACCGTCAGATTGTTCGGTCAACTTTTGCAAAAAAGGCTGCATATCAGATAACACGGATTGACATTTGTTGGCATGCGACTGGTGGATTTTAATGGCCCATAAGGTCACTTCATTATAAAAATTACCGCGTTCATGGGCTTCATAAACCGGCATCACCAGATCACTGATGACACTGGCTTGTTCAAACTGTTTGTCTTTCGCCAACACACGAGCCAGATTACTGCGGGCGCTGGCAACACTTAAACTGTCCTCACCAAGGAGCTTTTTCCGAATCTGAATCGATTCACGGTACATTCCGATGGCCTTTTGGTACTCACCCAAATCTTCATACAAATAACCCAGATTATTTAAACGTACCGCATATTCTTCTGAATTTTTTCCACTGTTTTGAATCGTCAAATCGAGGGCTTGTTGATATAACTTCAAGGCCTGGTCAAAAGCACCTCGATCATGAAAATGCACCGCGCGTTCGGCAATAAAACGTCCTAAACTGGGATGACCCTCAGGGTAAATGAGTTGACCGACTTTTTGCGCCTCAGCAAACAATAAATCGGCTTCCCGATATCGCTCTATACGTTGTAAACTGGTGGCCGTATTGATCATTCGATCATAGGTTTTCGGATAATAGTCACCAAAAACTTGACGGGCTAATTGCAAAGCCTGACGATGGTGCTGATAGGATTTAAGGTTATCTATACGCGAGTAACTTACACCCAATTCATTGTGAATACGCCCCAACAATTCAGGGTCTTCTATGTCTGCTATTTGGACACTTTTAAGCACTTGTTGAGCCAATGTCAACCCTGCCTCCTGCTCACCAATTTCGGTAATAACCGTTGATTTAATAATTTGATACCAGGCTTTTTGTTGGGTGTCATTAATCATTGGCAGCAATTCATCACCTATTTTTAAATGTTTTTTTGCCAACTCATATTCACTTAACCAAGCCGCATTTAAAGCCATTTGGGCTTGCGATAAAATGGCTTGATCGAACATATCTTGGCTTAAAGCCAATTCATAAGCATTCTGATAATAATCAATTGCATTTTGGTAGTGACCTAAATTATGTTGAATTGAACCAAACGTTTTTAATAATTCCGTTTTGACTTCCGGTTCATTATTCAGACTGTTAATAATTTGTTTCTCACCAATGGCAAGTACATCATCCAGACGAATATCTTTTCCCTGGTTACCCAATGGCGAAGCCGCCTCCAATATATTTAATAAAAAATCACGGGTTTGATTGGCCAGTTCAGCCTGACGTTCGGCCTCGACCTGGGCCGATAAAGCCTGGTCACGCTGTTCAGACACCTGTCGGTTAAAATCAACCAAGCTTACTTGCAAAAACACCATCGCCACCAACAATAATATGCCCATGGTGGTGGCCACCGGATTTCTCAATAAAAACTTTTTACTGCGGTACCACCAGCTGTCACCACCAGCCATCAGGGGTTTGTGGTCTAAATAATTCTTGAGATCCTGCAGCATGGCATTGACCGTCTGATAACGGCGTTCGGGTTCTTTGCGCAGGGCCATGAGCACCAAATAATCCAATTCCTTGTCGATTTTAGTGCTTAATACACGGTGAACACCTTGATTAAGGCGTTCACTCGGTGAAGTAGGCATTTGGGACGTGATGCTGTCAATAAGTTCTGCCGGGGATGTGTTATCCACTGCATGGGCCTTTTGACCGGTGAGCAATTCATAGAGCATCAGACCCAATGAATAAACATCGGTGACGGTGGACACTTTTTCACCTTTTAACTGTTCAGGACTGGCATAAGCCATGGTCAACATCTGATCGTGTTGGGTTTCGGTGATGTTGATATCTTTGCTTTTGGCCACCCCAAAATCCAGTAATTTAACCACCCCGTTTTTGTCCACCATCACGTTTGAAGGTTTGATGTCACGGTGAATGATGCCGTTCTGATGGGCATAGGCCACCGCTTCACACACCTGAATAAACAAACGCAAACGTTTTTTTAAAGCCAATGAATGCTGTTGTGCATAGGCCAATAAATCGCTGCCGTCAACCCATTCCAAAACCATGTAATGACGTTTATCAGCATACTGCCCGCCACTGATGAGTTGGGCTATATGCGGATGAGATAGTTGTGACAGTAAGGATCGCTCAGCCAAAAACCGCTGCTCTTCTCGCTGCTGGTAAATCGGTTTAAGGATTTTAACCGCCACCTGCTGTTCAAATTGACCATCCACCCGCCTGGCCAACCACACATCACCCTGTCCGCCACGGCCAATCAGTTTAATCAGTTCAAATTCATTGAGCACATCACCTTTTTTTAAGTCCTCTATGCGTAAGCCGCTTTTGACGGCATCCAATAACTGACCTGAAATATCTAAATCGCTGTTTTGGTGTTTTAATAAACGCAGCACTTTTTGTTTCACAGTTTGCGGAAAATCAGCCGCCTGTATAAAAGCCACCTGCTCTTTGGTCGGTAGATCAATACACAGGTCAAAAAGTTGCCTGATTTGTCGACTTAAATCAGACATCGAATTCTTTGCCAAAACATTTACTGTTCATAAATAAAATCAATGATAAACGCCCGGCCAAATTTCAAATCACGTTCCACCGTGGCCACTGAAAGATCCATTATATCTGCCACCTCCTTGATCGGAACCGCCGCAAAATACACAAGTTGCGTGATGTCGTGGCTGCGAGAATCCATGTCGGCCAGCGCATCCACCGCCTTCATTAAAACCTGCATGTCCATAGGCTCGGTACTGACGCCCAAAGAATCGGTGTAATACAAGGCCTGCACAGCCCCATGTTTTTTGGCAGCACCTTTATAGCGGCCGTAATCAATCAACAGGCGTCGCATCTGTTGTGCCAGGGTTCGGTAGTAATGTTTTTTATCCTCGAATTGGCCTTCATAGGCAGATAACTTAAGGTAAGCATTATGCACCAGATCGGTGGGTGATAAGGTATGACCGGCGCGTTCTTTAACCATAAGGGTGTTGGCCAGTTGTCTTAATTGACGGTATAACTGTTCATCCAATGGGGGCGATTGGGGCATTTTATGTGTAGTCTCTTGAGAAGATATTTTAATTATACAAAACCCAATGGACGATGTGCCAAAGATATGAATCAATCATAAAAAAAGCACATTCTAATAAATGTGCTTTTTCATGGGTCGTTATTTATTCAAATCCATTTTTAAATATAATATCCGATTCAAAGCCGTTAGAGAAAATTAAATCCGGACCTAATGTTACCAATGTATGTTGCAAGGCGGCTGTCGCATTGGCATAACCGGCGCCGCATAGATTGGTGTCACATTGATGATCCGGAACAGTGGCAAACGGTTCTGCGGTATTTTTAATGATTTGTTCAACCTCAGCCGGGCTGAGATTCGGGTTCACGGATTTAATCAAAGCCACCAAACCCGCCACATGCGGAGATGACATGGAAGTGCCTTGTAGCCAGTTGTAATTATCGGCTGCCGGGATGCTTGTTCCTGCGTTATGGGTCGATAAAACCATACGAGTGACGTCCCATATCCCACCTTCACAGTCTGCCAATGAGCTGGGATAATTATCGTTGATTGGATTACAGCCATCACCACCCGGAGCCGTGATATCCACAGTGGCACCAAAATTTGAATAATAGGCTCTGGCGCCATCATTGGCACTGGCTGCTACGCTGATTACATTGTTACAGTTACCGGGTTGGTAATTGGCATTGTCATTACTGTTACCGGCAGAGGTAACGATGGTGGTGCCGGCATTAAATGCGGCATCAATCGCTGTTTGATAGGTGTTACCGCAAGCACCGGGACTGCTCGACCCCAAGGACATATTAATCACATCTGCCGGTAATAAATTATTCGGCACACCCGGAACATTGAGCCCCGCCGCCCAACGAATACCGTCGGCAATATCAGAGGACCAACCACCACATTTTCCCAAAACCCGCACCGGAATAAGCCCCACATTCCAGGCCACACCGGTCACACCCATAGCATTGTTGGAGACCGCTGCTACCGTGCCACCGACATGGGTGCCATGCCAGGAACTGTCTCTGGCATTATGAGGATAACCACATTCGTTGGCATTGACCGCATCACCGGGGTCTTGTGCATTGCCATCACGTAAATCACCATCATTGGCAGTAAACAAATCATTAATCATGTCATATTCGTTCACCACATTGGCCAATAAATCCGGATGGGGTCAATAACCGGTGTCTAAAACCGCCACATTAACGGCAATCGATCCGGTACTGACATCCCAGGCGCCGGGTAAACGCATACCGGGGATGGTGTCTTTATAATGCCATTGCTGATTGTATAGGCTGTCATTGGGCACCAGATGGGGTACCATCCGAACATCTTCTTCAGCATACTCAACAGAAGGATCCTGATTCAATTGCTGTATCACAGCCGATAAATCACTGTAGAGACTTCTGTCAAATCCATTCACATTCCAAACTTCCGCCTGCCCGGACATCAAACGCCTAAACTCAAAATTGGTGTTTAATTGTTGATTCATCATCAGCACCCGATTTTCAGCAAAGTTCACAGACCGACTGGGTGTTTTGAATTTTATAATGATGCGTTGATTGTTGGTATGGTATGTGCCGGTACTATTAATTTTTTGTCCACTGGACTTTAGATGACCTGGTAGATACTCAGAAGCGTGCGTTATTCCGCAATAAGCTAATAGCACAAATATAATGAAACGACATACAAAATGGCGGTTAATGACAGACATGAGACTTTCCCCTTCAGTATTGCCCCCCCTTAATCTTAATTATGTTATATCTGTGTTAAAAAATAGTCAATAAAAAAGCACGCCAATTTATGACGTGCTTTTTTCATTGCATGGACTATTACCTGTTATTGAAACTCTATACTCCAGGAATCGATATAACCGGTGTCACCGCCGGCATGATCAATCACTTCCAGTTTCCAGATACCGGATGCAGAAACAGACGAGGCATTCACACTCACCGTCTTCGACAGGTTATCGGTACTGTCATTACTGTTGGTACGATCATGTAAGCTCGCTGAGGCACCATTGGGTGCAATAATCTTAACCGACAGATCACCGCGCCAGGTATGGACAATATCAAACTTAATCTCAACGGTACCGGCATTACCCGAACGGTTGACATTGATATCACTGGTCACACCGCCTGCGTTATTATCAGGAATACTGACATTGTTGCCATTCTGATAAAAGTTTTGGTTACCACCGCCTGAATTTTCAGTGTAGCTGCCCACCAGGCTGACATTGCTGTAAGCGGAATAAGCACGAATCATGACATGATAAGTACCTGCTTGCACAGTGCTGATATTGCAGGTTTCATTATTACCTGATTTCCAGGGCCGACAATCATAGCTTGACGTGGTGGGTTGACTGCCATATTTAACGTATAAATCCGCATCACCACTGCCACCACTCATAACAAAGCTCAAATCACTGGCGCCTGATGGCACGTCTAAGGTGAAAAATGTTTCAGACGAGGCGGCACCGGATAAACCGGTTTCAGCCACACCGTTGGTCAATGCACCGCCACCGGGTGGATTACTGCCGGTGTCATAATCACCCACCAGAGATACATTGCTAAAGGCGGAATAGGCATTAATCATGACATGATAAGTACCCGCCTGGGGACTGGCAAAGTCACAATTTTCATTGTTACCTGATTTCCAGGGTCGGCAATCATAACTGGAGGTGGTCGGTGCGCTGCCGAATTTGACGTATAAATCACCATCGCCACTGCCCCCACTCATGTTAAAGCTTAAATTAGACGCACCGGATGGCACCGCCAAAGTAAATCTTAACTGACCATTTTTGGCCGCCGATAAACCGGTCACAGCCACCCCTTTGGTGAGGACGGTATCGCCTGGATTCGGTGGGTTGCCACCACCGGCAGCCAGTTGCAGGGCCGCGGTCGCATTGGCATATCCGGCACCACAGATACTGGTGGTACACTGATGATCGGGAACACTGGCAAAACTGTCGGCTGAATCTTTAATCATTTGCTCAACCTCGGCCGGAGTCAAAGAACCGTCCACTGATTTAATCAAAGCCGCTAATCCGGCCACATGCGGTGCCGCCATGGACGTACCTTGCAACCAACCGTAATTGTTGCTGCCCGGACCTTGAGTGCCGCTGTTATAAGTGGATAAAATCATCCGTGAATCGTCCCACACACCACCCTCACAATCACTTAAAGAAGTCGGTTCACTGTTAGTGTTCGGATTACAACCGTCACCACCCGGGGCGGTGATATCAATGGTTGATCCATAATTCGAATAATAAGCACGGGCACCGTCATTGGCACCGGCGGCCACTGAAATCACATTGCTGCAATTGGCCGGCGGATAACCTGATGATGAATTGTCATTACCGGCGGCCACCACAATGGTAGCACCGGCGTTATAAGCGGCATTGATGGCATTTTGATAAGTCGAGCTACAGGCGGTCGGACTGGAAGAACCCAGTGACATATTAATCACATCCGCCGGATTGCTGTTGGCGGGCACACCACTGACATTTAAACCGGCGGCCCAGCGAATACCATCAGCAATATCAGACAATGATCCGCCGCAAGTGCCTAATACACGCACCGGCACTAAATTAACATTCCAGGCCACGCCGGCCACACCGGTTCCATTATCAGAAACCGCGGCCACGGTACCGGCCACATGGGTGCCATGCCAGGAACTGTCCTGGGCATCATGGGTACCACCACATTGATTGGCCGTTACCCAGTCACCCGGGTCCTGGGCATTGCTGTCCCGGCCATTACCGTCATTACCGACCGATGAACTGGATATCATGTCGTATTCATTCACCACATTACCCACTAAGTCAGGGTGTGGTCGATAACCGGTGTCCAAAACAGCCACAGTCACCGCAGTGGAGCCTGTGCTTTCGTCCCAGGCGCCGGGTAAACGCATACCGCCTGTGGTATTCTTATAGTGCCATTGTTCGTTATAACGGCTGTCATTGGGTGTTCGGTAAGGCACAATCCAGGCATCCACTTCAGCATATTCAACACGGTCGTCTGCGTTCAATTGTTCAACCACAGATTGCAAATCCATAAAGCCGGATTTATTCAGGTTAGCCACCCGCCAGACTTCAGCTTCACCGGACATATGGCGTTTAAATTCAAAATTCACACCCATTTTTTGACTCATGGCGGCCACTTGATTGATGGCAGATTTGGTGTTTTTTGAAGGTGATTTAAACTTAACAATAATGGACTGGGTTAAGGGATGGGCTTGGGCTTGATAAGTGTGTGTTTGACTCGATTGTACTTTGAGTGGGGATTTAACAATTTGGCGATCAAACAGTAAATCATCCTGGGCCCAGGCTGTCGAAGCGGCAGCCAATGCCATACTGACCATCGCCGGGATGGTCGCTTTTTTATAAAACATCATAGGACTTTACTCTCCTCTTTTTGAAAGAAAACAACAATGTTTTGGCATCCCTTGGTTATTTTTATTGTTCAGTCAATACCAAAACCGCAATGATTATATGTTATCAATACGATTAGTAAAACTAATGATTTGTTTTTTTGTGACAGATTTAACATTCTGCTCGCATGATGCATATTCAATTAATTAAGTTATAATGCCCCTATGACGACGTTAATGATTGGTATACAAGGGACCACACTCACCAAACAAGATAAAAAACACCTGTCCCACCCTTTGGTGGCCGGTGTGATTTTTTTTGCCCGAAATTATCAAAATCATCATCAATTAAAGAATCTGGTGCAACAAATCCGCGCCATTCGTGGTGATGAATTTATTCTCGCCGTAGATCAGGAAGGCGGTCGGGTGATTCGTTTTGGCCCACCATTTAGTCAGCTTCCGGCCTTGGGTGAATTGGGCCATCGATACCAAAGCAATCGAGAACAAGGCCTGTCAATGACCCATCTGCATGCCTGGTTGATGGCCGCAGAATTGCTTAATATTGGCATTGATTTAAGCTTTACACCGGTATTGGATATTAACAACGGCAGCGACGTGATTGGTGACCGGTCTTTTAGCCAGGACCCTCACCAAGTCATTGAGCTGGCCAACATGTATTGTGGTTCCATGCACACAGCCGGTATGAAAACCACTGCCAAACATTACCCGGGCCATGGCACCGTGAAAGCCGACTCTCACCACCACATCACCCGGGACGAACGCCCACAACATGCCATTGAAAACCTGGATCTGGTGCCTTTTAGAACCTTAATCACCGCCGGACAAATAGATGCTGTGATGATGTCCCATGTCATTTACAGTGACGTCGATAATCATCCCGCCGGTTTTTCACCCCATTGGATTAAGCACCTGAAAGACACAGTTAATTTTAACGGCATTATTATCAGTGATGATTTGGCCATGACCGGTGCCACCGGTGTCGGTGATTTAAAACAACGCTATCTGGCTTGTCGCAAAGCCCATGTTGATTTAGCCCTGGTGTGTCAAGCTGATTTATGCGCTGAACTTTTATCCCAAATCGATCACAGGGATGCACCGGGTTATCCGGGTACTGTTAAACGGCTGCTTAAACTAAAAGGCCGCTCAACACTGAATACAGACCGACCCTTCTGGGAACACCAACGCTGGCAACAAGCCAAAAATGCTTTCAACAACTTACAAAAATTATGAGCACACAATACCCGCACTTATTCAAACCACTCACCATTGGCTCAAAAACCATTAAAAATCGTGTACTCATGGGCTCCATGCATACCGGATTAGAAGACCGCGCTAAAAACTACCCGAAACTGGCCGCCTATTTTAAAGAACGGGCCGAAGGTGAAGCCGGTATTATTGTCACCGGTGGCATTTCACCGAATATTTCCGGCTGGACCGCACCAATGGCCGGTTTTTTAAAATACGGTTTTCAGGTTAAACGTCATCGACTGGTGACTGACGCGGTGCATCAAGCCGGCGGTTTAATCTGCATGCAAATATTGCATGCCGGACGTTACGGATACCATCCGTTTATCGTATCCGCCACCGACAAAAAATCACCCATCACACCCTTTAAACCCAAAAAGCTCAACGACAAACAGATTCGTAAGCAAATTAAGGATTTTGTCAATTGTGCCAAACTGGCCCAAAAAGCAGGCTATGACGGCGTTGAAATTATGGGCTCTGAAGGGTATTTCATTAACCAGTTTATTACACCCAGAACTAATGACCGAAGCGATGACTGGGGTGGATCTTTTGAAAACCGCACCCGCATTGCCCGCGAGATTGTCACTCAAACGCGACAGGCGGTGGGTGATGATTTTATATTGATATACCGACTGTCCATGCTGGAACTGGTCAAAGACGGCTTGGCCATCGACGAAGTGATTCGGCTGGCCAAAGACATCGAACAGGCCGGCGTCAGTATTATTAATACCGGTATCGGCTGGCATGAAGCCCGAATACCCACCATTGCCACCATGGTACCACGGGCCGGTTTTGCCTGGGTGACGGAAAAAGTTAAAGAGCATGTGTCTGTGCCGCTGGTCACCACCAACCGCATTAACGATCCACAAGTAGCTGAAAATATTCTGGCCGGCGGTCAGGCCGATATGGTGTCCATGGCACGACCATTCCTGGCGGACCCGGACTTGGTGAAAAAAGCCCGCCTCGGCCAGGAGCAAGCCATTAACACCTGCATCGCCTGTAACCAGGCTTGTCTTGACCACGTATTTAAGGCCCAGCGTGCCACTTGTCTGGTCAACCCCAAAGCCTGTTATGAAACAGAATATGTTACGACACCGACCACCTCACCGAAAAATATTGCGGTGGTCGGTGCCGGCATGGCCGGTTTATCCTGCGCCACCACCCTGGCCGAACGCGGCCATACGGTCACTTTATTTGAAAAAGCCGATAGAATCGGTGGCCAGTTTAATTACGCCGCTGAAATCCCGGGCAAAGAGGAATTTGTCCACACCATGGCTTATTTTCAGTATTTGGTGAAAGAACACGGTGTCCAGTTAAAACTGAATTATGAAGTCACACCCAAAGAACTCAATGACTATGATGAAGTGGTGGTTGCCACCGGCGTGTCGCCTCGGGTGCCGCAAATACCCGGTATTGACCACAATAAAGTCATTATTTACAGCGAATTACTCTCCGGTCAAAAACAAGCCGGCCAGAAAGTCGCCATCATCGGCGCCGGCGGAATCGGCTTTGATGTGGCTGAATACCTGTCAGTAGAAAACCCCGACCAGGCCCAGACGGTGGATGAATTCTGTGAAGAATGGGGTATTGATCAAAGCATCGAACAACCCGGCGGGGTCACCAAAGCGCACGATGAAAAATCCTACCGCACCCTTTACCTGATGCAAAGAAAAAGCACCAAACCCGGTAAAGGCCTGGGTAAAACCACCGGCTGGATTCACCGCCTCAGCATCCGCAAAAAAGGGGTTAAACCTTTGACAGGCGTACAATACATCAAAATAGATGACGCCGGACTCCATATCGAACGTGACGGCCAGCCGGAAATTCTCGACGTCGATCATGTGGTCATCTGTGCCGGCCAAATCTCCAACCGCGGTCTCTATAAAGAACAGGACAACTACCACATCATCGGCGGTGCCGACGTGGCCGCCGAACTCGATGCCAAACGCGCCATCAAACAAGGCACCCTGCTCGGCCAGCGCTTATAAAAAAACATCAACACTAAAAGAGCCAACTATTTTTAACCACAAAGACCACAAAGGTTGTCACAAAGAACACGAAGTATTAGTTTTACTTACTTTGCGTACTTTGTGTATTCTCTGTGACCTCTGTGGTTAATATTTATTTTTAAAACCGAGCAGAATAACTGTTATAAAGGTTTTTCTGAAAACCGATAAACGCCTCTCTAATTGAACTCAGGTCACCAAGGTGGGCTTTGGCATCCTGGATGGCGCGGTATTTTAATTGCAGTAAACTGGGTAATTTATCATTATCCAGTTCGTATACGCCATTGGTAACATATTGTTTCAAAACGAAATCCAGGAACTCTTGTTGGGCATCCGTGTAATCAGCCAGCTTATGGTGTGCTCTGCTGGCGCGTTCGGCTCTGGGGACTAAATCTTTGTGGTAAGCGACATAATTTAAGACATCGAACAAATCGCTGTCTTCACCCCGCACCAATTGCCTTAAATCATCTAACTGGTCTTTGGTGTAACCCTTTTCTTCAAGCTCAGTTAGTAACTGCTGCCGGGTGTCGGGATTGCTCCATAATTTTCTCAATTGCTCTTCATTTTTAAATAACGCAGGTAAATCACCAAATAAACGGTTGATAAATTCTTCGGCTGAAATCGGTGTCCCATCGGGGTCCCAGAACATGGTTTTTACCGTGCCATCAATTTCTAAGGCTTTACCATTGGAGAGTTTTATCCTGACCAACTGTTTTGCGGGTGTATCACAGACACAAGGCGCATTCTCACATTCGGCACACATCTCAGGTTCTGCTTTTTCACAGGCACAGGGTTTTTGCCCACAAATATCGCACGGTGGTTTGGGTTCTCCATCGACCGCATCCGGCGCTTCAGCCGGACCGTCCCAAGCCGGATCTTTAAAGTGTTTGTGAGCGCGGGTGTAATCATAGACAGTGAAATAGTCCTTTCCGTCGAATAACCGTGTACCACGCCCGACAATCTGCTTAAATTCAACCATCGACTCCACCGGTCGTAATAACACAATATTCCGGATTTCCGGCGCATCCACGCCGGTGCTGAGTTTTTGTGAGGTGGTTAAAATAGTCGGAATATTTTTCTCATTATCCTGAAAATCCCTTAAATGCCGTTCACCCATCGCACCATCATCCGCCGTGACGCGGTGACAATAGTTGCTGTTGGTGCTTTTCGACAGTTGATTAATCAGGTCACGAATATATGCAGCATGTACCTGAGTGGCACAAAACACCAAGGTCTTGTGGTTCTGGTTAATTAAATCCAAAAACTGCTTAACCCGAAAGCGTTCCACTTGTTCGATAATGATTTTTCGGCCGTAATCTTTATAAGTAAAGGTATCGCCGATTTCAGCTTCACCATGAATAATCTCATCGTCTGACGTGATGGTGTATTCATCGTAATTGGTTTGAATTTCTCTGACCCTAAAAGGTGATAAGAAACCGTCATTAATGCCCTCTTTCAGGGCATAGGTATAAACCGGCTCCCCAAAATATTCATAGGTATCACCATTGACATCACGTTTGGGTGTGGCAGTCAATCCCAATTGAACCGCCGGTGAAAAATGTTCCATAATGGCGCGCCAGGAACTTTCATCATTAGCGCCCCCACGATGGCACTCATCGATAATGATTAAATCGAAAAAGTCAGGCGGGTACTGGCCAAAATTAAACGACGGCTTACTGTAACCCGGTTGATCTTCCGCGGCCATCGGATACTCTAAGTCTTCATCCGGAATAATATGACCTTGCTGTACTTCGGTCATAAAAGTCTGAAAAATGGTGAAGAAGATATTGGCATTGGTCGGAACTTTGCCTCTTTTCTTAATTTCATCCGGTCGGATACGCACCTTGATGTTCTCATCGATGGTGTCGAAGGCATTGAATGAATTAAACGCCTGGTCAGCCAGGATGTTTCTATCGGCCAGGAATAAAATACGCGGCCGACGACTCGCATCTCTTTTCAAGTTCCACTTGGCATGGAATAACTTCCAGGCGATTTGAAAAGCGATGGCGGTCTTTCCTGTACCTGTGGCCAAGGTAATAAGAATCCTATCCTGCTTGGCGGCAATGGCTTCCAGCACTTTGCTGATGGCATTATTTTGGTAATATCGTGGTTGCCACGTTCCACCCCGATCTTCAAACGGCACTGAAAATAAGCGCTCTCGCCAGCGCGCGATTTCTTTTTTGTAATTTTCAATCGGCGAAGGAAACGTCATTTCCCATAATTCATCGGGTGTCGGGAAGCGTTTTACATCGCCTTCCGTCCCGGCTTCCATATCAATGCTGTAAATCTGCACACCATTGGTGGCAAAGGTGTAGCGGATATTTAATCGTTCGGCATAATCCTTGGCCTGACCCACACCATCGGTGTAATAGACATCCCTTTTCTTGGCTTCAACAACACCAATGCGACGGTTTTTATACTCTAAAACATAATCAGCCATTAAAGGCTTGGCCCTTCTACCCTGCCCTATTAAACGCCCTTGCGTAATCGGAAACTCCAACACCAAACGACTGCCCTCAACCACACCCCAGCCGGCGTCACGCAAAGCAGGTTCAATCAGGTCGTGCTTGGTTTGAGCTTCGTTCATTTATTTACAATTATCCAATGACCACCAAGATTATCACCTTTTCGCTCAATATATCCGGCCTTTTTGAGTTTGGCTTGATGATTTTCTACGGTTCTTGAAGTGACACCTAATTTTTCAGCCATTTTTTCAGCTGAATATTCAGGGTGTTTGTTTATTAATTTAAATGTCTCTTCAACTTTAATACCGAACTCGTTCCGAACTCGTTCCGAAATTGCTCCAAATGTATTCCGGGTTTTCTTCAGAGCACCCTCTTCAAAGCAGGCATCAATCAAAACAGAGTCAAGAAAGTAATAGTTAAATATTACATTATTTATCAGCATGTTACAAACTAGAGCCATGTTTTATGCTACCCAGAATCAAAACAGAGTCAAGAAAACCATCATGCCCAAAATGGTTCATATCCACCTCTTGGATGTTCAGGGTCAGCCACTTTAATTAGATTCATATCCAGAGTCTTATTTATCACTTTGGTTGCTTGCGCAGCATTCTTCTTTTCAATACCAAAACGCCCACATAAAGATTTATTTTTTAATTTTTTACCTTCTAAATATCTGATGATTGCATGTTGGTAACATGCACGGACTCTTTCATTCACAGACATGTCAGCAAAGCTACGAGGAGAAAATAAAACAACTCTCATAGAATCATCATTTTCTTGAAACTTAGGAGGTGGCAGTTGATGAATCTCAATACTAATCACCACCTTATCCAGTCCAGTACCTTGTTCTTCGCAAAAATTCATTCTACGCATCAAGGAAGCCAAAGCCTCATTCCGTGATCGTGGCGGTAAATCAATCATTCTATCAGGCTTAACTAATGATTTACCAGGATTGGTAACTTCTAACCTACTGTCAAATAATTCGACCAAAGGCCCCATACCGCTTATCGTGAAATCCTGGTGAATAATGGCATTAGCAATAATTTCGCGTATGGCAATTTCAGGAAACAGTAACATTGACTGTCGTCGAACTTGACCAATATGTTCATTCACTGGTAATAAATCGTTTATGTATGAAACAATGCCTTCAAAAGCTCTGGCATAGCCTCTTTTGCCATCAATACGTTGTTTAATCGTGCCTGCTTTATTTTCTCCATCATAAGAAACAAAGCGAATCCCTTTACGGGAAACGGATGAACCAAAATCATCTAAATTCTCAGCAAAAAGAATGGCGCCAAGGTTGGTGATATTCCAATGACTACCGACATCTTTAACTATCAAGAAATCACCAGCTAAACGCTCAAGAATACCAGACTTGTTGTCAGGTAAATTTTGATTTGTGAATTTAAAGTATGAAGTGTAATCTAATAATTTAAGCACCTCATCTGAAGTAACAAAAGATTTAGCGATGGCCTTTTCCCAATTGTAAGGGCGCAAATTCACAATCAATTTTTTATGGTGCTCAGGAAAGTCAGACAATCGAGGTGTGGCGCTACCAATACGCACATAAGAAATCTTATCAAATTCAACTGGGGTATTAATGACTGCCGGAATTTCCAACAAAACCAGTAAGCCTTCCGGGTGCTTCACTTTTCTGAAACTAAATGCCAACCGTGGTTTGAGCTTTTGAGTTAGCCACATGATGAAAACTTGATTACCAACCTTTTTAGTATCAGGATCAAACTTGGTACCTAAAATGTTTTTGCTTTCATCTTCAACACCCCAAATCACGTAAGCAAAGTCCTGTTGTTCAATTCGAGCCGCGTTTGATAATGCCGAAATCAACTTGCCAATCATTTCGGTATCCGAATTATTGTGTTTGAACTCTACACAGGTAAATTCATTGTTGTTTGCAAGAATTTCTTCTACCAATACCAAATCCCGTTTTATTTGTAACTCTTTTTCATTCATGGTTCCAATCCTTGCAAAGACTATTTACTTCTAACAGTCGCCAGCCAGCATTCCGCAAAGCAGGTTCAATCAGATCGTGTTTGGTTTGGGCTTCGTTCATCAGAATTATTTATTTTAAGTTTCTTTCCATAACATTATTTTCGTATGTCCTATCAGCAACCACGACATCTGATAGGCCTTCTTGCGCTTTTAAGTCATTAAAAACCACAGGATAATCCAAACAAACACGAATCAGCTTATCCATGGCTTTACTTTGCGTCACTTCATTACGCTCATATTTTGAAAAGGCATTGGCACCACCACCAAAGACCTGAGACGCTTGCGCTTGGGTCAGTCCCAATTCTTCTCTGGCTTGTTTGATTTCTGAGGAAGTTAACAGACCGTCGATGACTTTTTTAGCATCACGAAGATAATCATCACCACGTTGGATCTGTTGTTTTGAAACGAACTCATGATTGCAGTTATTACACACTGAATATTCAATGTTAAAAGGAATATCCTGTCCTTTGTATTTAACCGTTTCTTTGCTTGTTAATATGTTGATGTCATGTGACTGACACTTTTTACAATAACTCATATTGTTACCTCTTAATTCTCCTCAAAGATGAAATGATCCCAAGCTGATGCTCAGGCAATCATCGTGTAAACTCAATTTGATATAGAGTTCATCATTGAATACTTCATCTTCATTGATTTTTTGATACATGCATTTATACACATCATCAATTTGACCGTCTTCATAGTTTATGGTTTTGTGAAAATGGCTCGCTGTCAATTTCTCGATACAATCCGCCACATCCTTCAATTCATAGCCTAAATTTGCAATATCCAACCGAACTTTCAAACCGCGGTATTCAATATCCAAACGCTGAGCCGCTTCCCTGACCTTGTCTAAATCATAATGTGGCATTAACTCTCCATATAACCATTATGGTTACTTTTTGCGTAAAATCAAATGGTTTTAGCGCTAAACCTAGGCTATTAAGCGGTTTAGGTTGTTTTTTTGATTGATAGAAAGATTTTTGACAGGAATTTTGCATAAGAATGACAATTATTGATACCGATGCCATATTGGCTATGGGTCTAATGGAATGGACTTTTTTGACTCGGGAGAGCATATCAGATTCCATTCTCACTATTCTTATACAAATTTTCATCTATTTCAGGAACTTCAAAAATCATTGGTACATTTGATTTCATTGCCTTCCCAGCTGCAATCGCTTGTCTGAATTTCAAGTTTGGTAAAGTGTTAGCAATTCCTTCACCAAAGTAATTAGCTAAAAATTCACTGCTTGTTTTATCAAACTCCTGAAAAGAAATAATTGTATTACACTGCGTCAACACTGTTTTTGAAACATTAGCTGTTCTTTGAGCAATAACTAACAAGCCTATGTTGTATTTCCTTCCCTGTAATGCAATTTGAGCAATGCTGTTAACTGCAGCTTTTGATGCAAAATCAGAGACTCCAAGCGAAGTTGGTTCTGGGATAATTGTATGTGCCTCCTCTAAAACTATACAAACTTTCTTACCAAATGACTGTTCTTTTTTTGCCAAAAAAAATAAAATCCGAAAAAATATTCTTGTATATTCAAGAATTGACCATGAATTAGATACGTCTGGTAGCTCAAAAATTGATAAGACATCATCACCTTTTAAAAAGTCCTCCAGTGACTTTTTAAATAATTTTGCTGATTCCCTTTTATATTCATCAATAACGGTTTGATCTTTTTTATATCCTTTGTCTGATTCTTTTACTACTTCGTCTAGTAAATTAAATATTTGGGTTGAATCATTATCATTAATAGTTTTGCAAGTTTTTAAATCCTTAAACGCATCAATATACTCACCAGTAAAATCTATACAAATTACTTTAACATCTTCATCTTTTAAATATTCACGAATTAGGTTTCTTGAAAATACGGATTTCCCAGTTCCAGTAACTCCTAGGACAGCAGTATGGTGTGTTAGCGCTAGTTCCTTACTTAATATAACCGGAAAGTTTGAATTAGGAATATGTCCAATTTTCAGTTCTCCGTCTTCAACCTGAACATCTTCTATTTCGGAAGCCAACTTGACTGTTGAATTATTAACTGGAACCCAGCCAAATTTATCAAAGCTAGTACTTTCATGATTCCATGACCCCAACTGAATAGCTTCTCCTGTAATAAAACTGGATTGATTTTTTTCTTCTAATGAGTCAATTCTTGTCGTACCTTCAACAATTTGATAATAGACAAGGCAATTATTTATATTAACCTCTACAAGCTGCCCTTCTTGAACAGGAATTTTTGAGTTATAAGTGAATTTCAAAGAACCTATGTTGGAATTCTCAGATACAACACCAACGAGTTTTTCTGTAATACCAGTATTGGGTTGTTCTTTATTTTTATAAACTACACCATTAACAAATTTAGATTTTAAAACATCTTTGTTAAAACATTTATTAATCTCATTTGATGACAAGAACTTAAACCATTCCTCTTCTTCTAAAACAGTGTGATCAAGAACTAAACCAAATTTAATTTCATTATTATGTTTAAATTCAACAAAGCTGAACGGCGTTACTTTTTGTTTTTTAAAAAGCTTTGCAAGGTATATATTTCCTGACTGCACACTGAAAATCTTACCTATAGCATTCTCTGCGTTAAATTCAGTATTTCTCTCAAATAATTGATCTATAGTTGATGCAATTGAAGGAACATTTAGAATCATGAATATAACCCAATACAAAAGCAAAGCATTAAATCCCTTTGTACTCATTCCAAATTGAATCAATGCCCCCCACAGAAAAAATGCTGAGAACAATGCTTGTGGCTTACCAATCAATCTGTTTATTCTCGAAACAAACTGAATGAGTTTGTTTTCCATTGGCAAGGCCTGACTTCTGTTCCACATCAACAAGTAACTAGAAATTGCTAAATAGCCCACTCCGCTCAAAAAGAACCAAAAAATGGGTGTACGAAATTCTTGTTCAACCAGTAACAATGAAATGCCACCTGCTACTCCGTTAATAAAAACATTGGCATCTGTTGAGAAATGAGGTTGATCGATCAATGAAAGCAATATCAGCAATAAGAAGCCAGATGTAAACCAAAAATCATTAAGTAAAAAATCAAAGTTGCCTTTTGCATAAAAACCTACACCTATTAAAATAATCAAAGATATCCCTAAAAATATAAGTCGGTGTCTTCTACGCATGATATTCCTTGTTTTCAGTCAGCTCCCCAGCGAAGGCTTTTTGTAGAATGGATTTTTTTAATTCATCAAGTGAGGCGAGTTTATTTTTAAAAATATTTATTACACAATCTTTTTGATTCTCGAATAACTCAAGTTCATGAACAATTTCTTTCTGAATCTGAACAGGAGCAATTGGGATTTTCAAATTTTTTAACGACTTATAGTAAATGCCCACGACACTTGTGGTTCCAGATTTCATATTCTCAAGGTCGCTTTTAACCTTTGGTGAACAAAAAGCGTATGCAACAAATTCAGAAAGTAAAAAGTCTTTAAATTTTACTCTTAAAATATTGTTATTAAAGAGAACCGGGGCTTTGTATGTGGATTTATAGACACAAGTCTTTCCTACTAATTCATAGCTATTCCGAGTATTGAAAAGAAAATCCCCATTTTTTAAACTGTATTTATTTACTTCATCTGTGCTAGCCTCAATGTAAGTAAATTTTGATTCATCCATACCATTCTCATTTTTAATATTACTCATTTTAAAATAACGAAATGAAAACTCGTTTGATTGCTGCTTACTGTTTCTTACAAGACCTATAAGAGACGAAGAAATTACGTTATCAAAAATTTCCTCTTCCCAACCCTCACCTTTTTGGCTGAAAATTTCATTGAGTTTGGATTGGAACAGTTCTTGGGCGTTTTGGATATTTTTTTCGATATTGGCTATGGCTTGGTCGATGGCGGCAAAGGCTTTGTCTAAGATGGCGACAATTTGTTTTTGTTCGGTGAGGGGTGGGATTGGGATTTGAAAACTTTTCATTTGTCCTAATGATAAGTTTTGTTGAGCAACTCCTCCTTTTAAGTTATTGATTTGCTCAAGAGCATAGCCAGACGTTAATGCTGAAAATACATAATTAGTTAATAACTCAGGATTTTCTTTAAGTCTAATTATTGACAATGCTTGGTTTGTATTTGCAGGTAAAATATCATTTGTTACTATTGCAGTTCGACCTAAAGCGCCTGCAATTGAAAACAATATGTCACCTTCTTTTAATTTAGATCGTTTAAGGGCCTTATGTGCTTCTGTTGATATGTAAGCAAACTTTTCTTTAATAAATTTGCCATTTTCAGATATCGACTCAATTTTTACAAAATTCACTCCTTTTTCTAGAAATTTAAATCCAACAGATGTCGGAGTGGTTCCTTTTGTTATTACTTCAGACAGTTCACTCAATAACTTTATTTCCCAACCCGCTTTCATATCAGTTCTTTAATCATTTTCAAAATAGACTGCGTTTCCACATCCAGTTGTTCCATTTCACTCAAAATTTCTTCTGGACTTCTGAGCGGCGCTTCTTCAGGGGTGTTGGGGTTCGTAACGCTGAGATCCAGGGTGGTTTCGTCAATGTCTGCGACTTTGATGTTCCATGATTGTTCAGTTTCTTCGCCCGGTTGACTTTTCGACAAGCTCTTGGTGCGGAGTTTGACAAATTCTTCCATATCCTTGTCGTTCAATGGGTTGGTTTTGCCCATATTGCGGCCGGGGTTGAGTTGGTAGTACCAGATGTTTTTGGTGGGTTCGCCTTTTTGGAAAAACAGTACCACGGTTTTCACACCGGCGCCTTGAAAGGTGCCTTGGGGCATATCGAGAATGGTGTGGAGGTGACAGCTTTCGAGGAGCTGTTTGCGTAGTGCAATCGCGGCATTATCGGTGTTGCTTAAGAAGGTGTTTTTAATCACGATGGCGGCGCGACCGCCGGTTTTTAATGCTTTAATAAAATGCTGTAAAAACAGAAAGGCGGTTTCGCCGGTCTTAATATCGAAGTTTTGTTGGACTTCTTTGCGTTCCTTACCACCGAACGGCGGATTGGCGAGAATCACATGGTAGCGATCTTTTTCCTGAATGTCGCGGATGTTTTCGCCGAGGGTGTTGGTGTGGATAATATTCGGGGCTTCGATGCCATGCAGGATCATGTTCATGATGCCGATAACATAGGCGAGGTTCTTTTTCTCTTTGCCGTAGAACGTCGATTCCTGAAGTGTTTTGAGGTTTTCTGTGGTCTTATCCATGCGTTCATACATGTACTCATAGGCTTCACACAAAAAGCCACAGGAACCGGCGGCACCGTCATAGATTTTTTCACCGATTTGTGGATCAATAACTTCAATCATCGCTCGAATTAAGGGTCTGGGCGTGTAGTATTGACCGCCATTACGCCCGGCATTACCCATGTTTTTAATTTTTGTTTCGTAGAGATGCGACAGTTCGTGTTTGTCTTTGCTGGAGCGAAATGGTAAGGCATCGGCGTATTCCAGGATTTCACGCAGGTTATAGCCGCTTTGGATTTTATTTTTCAGTTCTGAGAAAATTTCACCAATTTTGTACTCGATGGTTTCGGCTGATTCGGCCTTTTGTTTAAAACCGGCCAGATAGGGGAATAACTGACCATCGACAAAAGCCACTAAATCCGGTCCGGTCATCGCCACATGATGGTCTAATTTTCCATCGGCATCTTTGGGCATGGCCCAATGGCTCCAACGGTATTTTTCATCTAAAATAAATTGGTACGCTTCACCTTTGAGTTCAGCTTCATCGGCTTTGTCCTTTTCCAGCTCGTCAAGGTATCGGAGAAACAGTATCCAGGACGTCTGCCCAATGTAATCCAGCTCACTGTCAGCGCCGGAGTCTTTCCATAAAATATCGTCAATGTTTTTAAAGGTTTGTTCAAACATGGAATGTCCTTTTTAATGTTAAATTATTCGGAATGCCTTTTCTCAGCAAATCTTAAAATTGTTAATGACTATTTAAACAGTTTTATTTTTTTAATCACTTTGCCCAATCGTAGAAAAATTTGCAATAGAAATTTCTTTAAAGCTTTGCGGTGTGCGACTTATGGTGGCGTTTGGGAGATTCTCGTGTCGAGCACGAAAATGACTGCCGTTGGTTTTAAGGGTATGTGACAAATTTTAGTAATTGAAATGCTTCGCATTTGTTCACGTTGTGAACTGGGCCTCTGGATCAAGTCCGAAGGCGTCGCGGTGTTTTAGGTTTTGGGTTGCGTTAGGAGGTCCCTCGACTTCGCTCGCCTCCAGGGATGGAGGTGTGCCACGTTATAAGGGATAAGGTAGTGGCCGGGACGACTGACGTCGTTTAATCATTTAGCGGTTACCAAAATCAAAAAAGCCGCGCCGAAGCCGGTGGTGATGACGGGGTCTTGGAAAAAGGATAAATCTTCAAGGCCTTTGACGGTATTGGCCACCAGTTGAATGATTACACCGAGAAAGGCAATGGTGGCGAAGCCGGTGACCTGATGGCGACCGACTTTCTTGCCCATCAGTATGAGCGGTTCTTTCTTGGCCGGATCGACAAAACGATATTTTAAACTAATGCCGACCACAATCAGCGCCAGAAAGTATTTTAGGAAATCAGCGTATAAATATATGACATCCATACCTGTCCTTACTTAAAGTTATCGGTCATATATTCCTGCAGGCGTTCGCCTTTGGTGAATTCCCGGTAGCCCATGTTCATGTCTTTGAGTACCTGTAATAAACTGATTTCGATGCCGTCGGTTTGTTGCGGGTCGTAATAGACCACCATCACGCAACTGCCGGGTTTACCGACTTTAATGTCTTTAACCCAATCAGCTGCTTTTAAATGTACCAGTTGTTCAGCCGTGGGATGGTCGGTAAGTTTTATGGTCAGGGCTTGTTGTTTCACCACAATCTGATCAATTTCACGGTGCGCATGCAAGCGGCCTTTATCCAGTATCACCACTTCGTGACAAAGGTCTTCAATCACCGATAAATTATGCGAGCTGATAATAATCGTGGCTTTATTCTGCAGGTTTTTAATCACGGCTTTAATGTTATCGGTGGTGCTTGGGTCTAATCCGGCGGTGGGTTCATCGAGTAAGATTAATTCCGGTTCACCCATTAAGGCCTGGGCAATGGCGCAGCGTTTCAGCATGCCGTGGCTCATTTGCTCGGGGAGTTTATTCTGGGCTTCAATTAAATCCACCAGATCCAGCACACGCAAGGCCTCTTTGCGGGCGGCTTGTTTGGCAAAACCCTGTAATTCCGCCAGCATGGTCAGTTGCACTTTAACCGACAGTGATTTCAGAAAATGCGCATCCTGCGGTAGAATCGAAACACGGCTTTTTAAATCCACGGCGTTGGGTTCTTGTCCCAATACATTAACTGTGCCGTCACTGGGTTTAATAAAACCGCAAATCAGCGACATCAGTGTGGTTTTACCGGCACCGTTGGGACCAATTAAACCGGTGGTGATGTTCTTTTTAATCTCGACATCTAAATTCTGTACGGCAAATTGCGCGCCGTATTGTTTACTCAGTTGTCGGGTTGTTATGGCGAATCCTGAATTCATATATCCCTCCGTGAAAAAATCAGCCAGCCTAAATAAAAGTAAACGGCCATATAAATGACATTGACACCAACCGCTTTAATCAGCGCGCCGAATTCAAACAATAACAACTCACTTTTCATGGTGTTGGGCAGAATATACGCTATCACATCCGCCAGCAGATCCGACTGAAAACCCATCACCGAGACGATAATGGTGACAATAAAATAAAAACCGATTCCGAGTAAAGCCGATAGGGCCGCTGAACCCACCAAAGCGGAGCATAAAGACATCATGGCAACAAAAGGTACGGCATAGACAGCCAGACAGACAATCATCCACAAAGCATCAAAAAAAACCTCGGTCAGTTTGGCATCATTCAACGCCACCACCCACAACATGGCCAGTAAGGTCACCACCGCGTAGGCCATCCATACCAGTAAAACCGCGCCGATAAAACGTCCCAGGTATATTTCACTGCGTAAACAGCGGGGCAATAAAAAGCGCAGATACTGTCCGCCGATGTCATTGGCCGTCTGGTCACTGGCCGCAAATAAAACAAAAAACGGCGCGGTGTTAATGGCGATTAAATAGTACAGCGAAAAACCCGGATGCCGGTCGGTAAACAAGGATTGGGCGGTTTTGGCATCGAATAACCAGGCCAGAATAAAGGAGCTGTCAGGGCTTTTCAGCCACCCGGTATCTACATGGCCGAATTTGGTGAATATCCACAGCCAAAAGACCGCAAAAAAGACCAGAAATAAAACGCCCCGCGCACTGCGCAAAGCATAATACAAATCATGTGAAACAATTTTCTTTAAGGTGCCGATTCGTAATGTCATTTAATTTTTCCCGCAAAACGAAAAAGGAGCGATGAACTCGCTCCTTAAAATTTACCTATGAAATCAGCCAATAATTAAACTGTTTCAATCGGTGCATTGGCATTGCCACCCATTGTTTTGGCACAGTAAATGGCCAAAGCGCCACCCACCAGGCCAACCACATTGGTGATACCAAAACTGGTGATTAATATCCCGATAACTTCAGCGAGAATCGCCACACCCCCTGCAACCATAATAAATTGGGCTTTTTTAGCAGTGAATAAGAACACGGCACCGGCAATTAAAATACCCACGCTCACCAATAAAAACACACCAAAGGCCATCAGACCCATACCGCCTGAGCCCATGGCTTCAGAGGCCTTATCCATTTCAGCCCGTTGTTCTTCAGTCATTTGTGAACGTGTTTGTTCCATATGCGTTGAATTCATGGCTTTTGAAAAACCCGTTGAAGCGGCACCACCGCCTAAATAAGCCAAACCCGCAAATAAATTAAAGACCGCGGCAATAATTAAAATCACACCTGCTGCTACTTTCATAGAAATCTCCCATTGTAGTTAATTGTTAATACGTGAACCACCTGTGTGGCCAAACATTAAAAAATGTCTTATTTATTCTAACACAGCAAAATCCCTTTTTATGACAGCAATATTTTAAAATGTTAGATATTTCACAAAATTGATGGTGGTTTTTTGCTATGAATTGATGAGGATGAAATAATACGTCTGCAATCAAGGAACCCCATCGGCAACCACTAACATAATTTTGTTATAATGCGACTTTTTACACAGCACCTGATTTACGTTCAGGTTAGCTTAATACGATGAAACAACAGATTGTGGTTTGCGCACTCTACCATTTTGTGCGCCTCGAAAATTTTGAATCCTTACGCGACCCCCTACTGACGCTGATGAAACAGCAGCATGTCAGAGGAACCCTATTGCTGGCCGAAGAAGGTATTAACGGCACCATCGCCGGTTCCAGAGAAGGCATTGATGTGGTACTTGATTGGTTACGCCAGGATAAGCGTCTGGCGGAATTAGACAGCAAGGAATCGTTAACTGATGAAATGCCTTTTTATCGCAGTAAAGTTAAACTCAAAAAAGAAATCGTCACCATGGGTGTGCAAGGCATTGACCCCAAGCGCGTTGTCGGCACCTATGTGGAACCTAAAGACTGGAATGATTTAATTTCGGATCCGGAGGTAACGTTAATCGATACCCGTAATGATTACGAGGTCAATATCGGCACTTTTGAGCGAGCGGTGAATCCCAAAACCGAAACTTTCCGCGAATTTCCGGCCTATGTCAGAGAAAACCTCGACCCTGAGAAGCATAAAAAGGTCGCGATGTTCTGCACCGGTGGTATCCGTTGTGAGAAATCCACCGCTTATTTAAAGGAACAGGGCTTTGAAGAGGTTTATCACCTCAAAGGCGGGATTTTAAAATACTTAGAAGAAGTCCCCAAAGAAGACAGCAAATGGCAGGGTGAATGCTTTGTCTTCGACAATCGCGTGGCAGTTAACCATGATCTTGAAAAAGGCCAATACGACCAGTGTTACGCCTGTCGCTATCCCATTACTGAGGCTGATAAACAATCAGCGCACTACCAACAAGGCGTGAGTTGTCCGCATTGTTATGATAAAACCACGGAAGAACAACGCCAACAATTTGCCATGCGCGAAAAACAAATGCAACTGGCGAAACAACGCGGTGATGCACATCTGGGTCTTGAAGCCCAACAAATCTTAAAGCAGCGTCAGGCTGAGAAAAAGGCAGCCCTACAAACGGCCAAGTCTCAGCAACAGAATAAAATCGACAGCTAACGTCTTTTGTTTAACCACAAAGACCACAAAGGTTTTCACAAAGAACACTAAGTCTTCATTTTACGCATTTCTTTGTGCACTCTGTGTCTTCTCCGTGGACTTTGTGGTTAATCTTTTTAAATTGTTTTTAATTCTGACTAACTGTCGGATACTTTTGATATTTGCGGGAACAAGGGCAAAAAAAAGCGGCCAAATAATGACCGCTTTCTGTGGGTAAGTGTCGCTACATGATATCAATCATGCGCTAAACTTATGACTTACTTGGTATCAATGGCTTTCTCTTGACCAATTTTTTGTGGGGTAATTTTTTCACGATAAAATACTTTTTCTACCGCGACAAAAAACATGGGAATAAACAAAATAGCCACCATGGTCGAAGCCAACATACCCCCAATAACAGCGATACCAATGGCGTTTTGACTAACCGCACCGGCACCACTACTCAATGCCAATGGCGAAACACCTAAGATAAAGGCCATTGACGTCATGATAATGGGTCGAAACCTTTGACGCGCTGATTCTGCCACGGCTTCCATAATACCCATGCCCTCATGCTTCAGATCCTGAGCAAATTCAACAATCAAAATGGCGTTCTTAGAAGCCAAACCAACCGTTGTCAATAAGGCCACCTGGAAATACACATCATTGGGGATACCAAATAATTTAGCCGCCAATACAGTACCAAGTACACCTAAAGGCACAGCCAGAATCACCACCAAAGGAACTGCCCAACTTTCATACAATGCTGCTAAGGATAAAAACACAATGAGGACGGAGATGGCATATAGTGCCGCTGTTTGATCCCCACTTTCTTGTTCTTCGTAGGATAAGCCAGACCACTCAATACCAAACTGTCCGGGCAAATTATTCACAATTTGTTCTATTTCATCCATGGCCACACCAGAACTGATACCCGGTGCCGGTTGACCTTGAATGTTCATAGACGGCACTGCATTAAAACGCTCTAATTTGGGCGATCCATATTCCCATTCCATGGTTGAAAAACGATCAAAAGGTATCATTTGGCCTTGGTTATTAGCCACATACCATTTCGACAAATCTTCCGGAACCATGCGACTGGATGCCTCACCCTGCATGTAGACTTTTTTGACTTTGCCCCGATCCAGAAAATCATTGACGTAACTGGAACCCCAGGCAATTTGCAGGGTGCGATTTATCTCGCTTAAATCCAGCCCCATGGTGGCGGCTTTTTCATTGTCAATGTTGATTTTTAACTGTGGCACGTCACTCAAACCACCCGGCCGAACACCCACTAAATTTGGATTTTGCGCAGCCGCACCCAGCACCTGATTACGGGCTTGCATTAAGGCTTCATGACCTTCACCACCGCGATCAACCAACTGAAAGTTAAAGCCCGAAGCGTTACCCAGTGATTGAATCGGTGGCGGAATAATGGCAAAGGCTCTGGCATCATTTAATTGTGAGAAGGCATAATTTGTTTGGTCTCTTACCGCAAAAACACTCAAATCATCACCGGGGCGTTCTTCCCAGTCTTTTAATCGAATAAAGCCCATACCGGCGTTTTGTGCTAAACCTGAAAAACTAAAACCCACCACGGTAAAGAAGCCTTCAACCGTATCGGCCTGTTCAGTTAACAGATAATGTTCAATTTTTTGCATCGATTCACGGGTCCGTTCTGCAGATGCACCCACCGGTGTGTCCACCAGAACAAACATGGTGCCCTGGTCTTCATCCGGCAAGAACGATTTGGGCAAGGAAGTAAACAGTAAGGCCATAACAGTAATAATGAGGCCGTAAATGACCGCAAATCGTAATATACGCCGCGCCATATGCGAAGTACCGGCTTCATATTTATTTCGCACCCAGTCAAAGCCGCGATTAAAGGGGCCAAAAAACCCTTTTGTTCGGTCATATTCCGGTTTTTTCGGCTTTAAGAAGGTGGCACACATGGTCGGCGACAACACCAGTGCCACCAGCACCGATAGTCCCATCACCGAAACGATGGTAATCGAAAATTGACGATAAATGGCACCACTGGAACCCGGGAAAAAGGCCATCGGCACAAATACCGCTGATAACACCACACCAATACCAATTAAGGCACCGGAAATTTGGTCCATGGATTTTTTGGTGGCTTCTTTTGGGTCCAGACCGTCTTCTTCCATCACCCGCTCAACGTTTTCCACCACCACGATGGCATCATCCACCAACAAACCGATGGCCAGCACCATGGCAAACATGGTCAAGACATTAATGGTGTAGCCAAAAACCCCCATAATAGCAAAAGTACCCAGCAACACCACCGGAATGGCAATGGTCGGGATTAAGGTGGCGCGGAAACTTTGCAAGAACAGCAACATCACCAAAAACACCAAACCCACCGCTTCAATCATGGTCATCACCACCGATGAAATCGATTTTTCAATAAACGGGGTGGTATCAAATGGAAACACCACTTCCACACCTTCAGGCAGATAGGGCACTAATTCATTGACTTTGGCTTTCACCAAATCGGCGGTTTCCAGGGCATTGGCACCGGTGGATAAAGACACCGCCATACCCGAGGCCGGCTTGCCTTTGAAGCGTGAAATGGTGCTGTAAAATTCAGAACCCAATTCAACCCGGGCAACGTCACTTAAGCGGACCTGAGAACCGTCGGTATTGACCCGCAGAATGATATTTTTAAAATCATCGACGGTCTGTAACCGTGATTGGGCTTTAACGGTGGCATTGATTTGTTGTCCGTCAATGGCCGGTAAAGCACCCAATTGACCGGCTGAAATATCGGTGTTTTGCGCGCGGATGGCGTTTTGCACATCCCCGGGCGTCATACTGAAATTAACCAGTTTATCCGGATCTAACCAGATACGCATGGCATATTGTGAGCCGAACACCTGGACATTACCGACCCCTTTCAGACGCGAAATCGGGTCTTGAAAGTTTGACACCAGAATATCACCCAGTTGGCCTTGTGAGACAGAACCGTCTTCGGAATAAAAGCCCACCACCAATAAAAACGAATCATTGGATTTAGTCACCGTTACCCCTTGCGTTTGTACTTCTTGGGGCAAACGGGTAATCGCACCTTGCACTTTGTTTTGGGTTTGCACCTGTGCAATATCGGCATCGGTACCCGGCTCAAAGGTTAAGGTCAGCGAGGCTGAACCATCCTGACTGGAGGCACTGAAATAACGTAAATTATCAATGCCGGTGAGCTGTTGTTCAATCACCTGGGTGACCGCATTTTCAACAGTTTTGGCCGAAGCACCGGGATAACTGGCATTAATGGCCACTGTGGGCGGTGCCACCGTCGGGTATTGTTCCACCGGTAAATTGGTAATGGTTAAAGCCCCGGCCAACATAATAATGATGGCAATCACCCAGGCAAAAACCGGACGTTCAATAAAATAGCGTGCCATAATTATTCCTGGTTATCTTGCTGATTAGGATTTGCTTGTTGCTGATGTTGAGTCGCCGGCAGGGACTGACTGGCGCCTTGCCAGGGACTGGGGGTGACTTGGGCCCCGGGCTGTAATTTTTGGTAGCCAACCACCACAATGGTTTCACCGGCTTCAACACCATCGGCAACAATCCATTGGTCTTGATAGGCGTGTTGGCTTTGAAATGTTTTCTTCTCCGCACTGTTGTCCGCGTTCACAACCCAGACATCCAGTCCACCCAAAGGATTTCGTGCCGCTGCCCGTTGCGGCACCAGAATTTCCTGTTGGCTACCCAAATGTAACGTCGCGGTGACAAACATGCCGGGCAATAAATTCATTGCATCGTTATCAAGCACCGCCCGTAGGGTGACGGCACCGGTGGTTTCATCCACCACCACATCAGAAAACGCCAAATAACCGCTGTGTTGCTGACCGCCCCCCTGATTAACAGTGACTTTTAAACGTGTTTCTTGGCCCGCATTATCACCATCTTCCCGGTGTGATAATTGTTGACGACTGAGTATCGCCATCACCCGTTGCGCGCGGTCGGCGGAAACCTGCATATCCACATAAATCGGCGATAGCTGGGTAATGATGGCCAATGGTTGATCTTGTCCGGAACTCACCAAAGCACCTTCGGTTAAGAAGGATTGGCCGATACGACCTGAAATGGGGGCTTTAATCTGGGCATATTCAATATTTATTTTTTGTAAATCGACATTGGCTTGCGCCACCGCAATGGCCGCTTCAGCCTGCGCTAACTGGGCTTCAACATCGTCTAAATCCTGCTCACTGACGGCCTGCTGAGCTTCTAAAGAACGAATCCGCTGCGCCCTGGTTTTGATTGTTTTTAATTGAGCCCGGGCATTTTGTAAATCCGCCTCGGCACTATTTAGGTTAGCCAGATAACGGGCATCATCCAATTGGTAGAGCTTTTGGCCTTTTTCAACCAAACTGCCTTGTTCAAACAGACGTTCTTCAATAATTCCCGAAACCTGTGGCCTGACTTCTGACTGGCGGTACGCCACCACCCGAGCCGGCAACTCCATGGTCATTTCGATTTCTTTTTGTTGAACTTGCATAGTTTCTACCGGTACCGGCCCCTGGGCACCGTAACCACCGGGTCCGGCCATACCCTGCCCGTTTTGAGGCGCTGATTGTGGCCATAATAACCAGGCAACAACGATTAATAAAATAACGACAATCAGACCGGTGAATAACGTACTTTTTTTCATTTATTGTTCTCTTATTATTGTGAGGGTTTTGAAGTCATCCCAGATATGGACTTAGTCAATGATATCTACATATAGCCACATTGATTAAACACAACCAAATAAAGACCTTTATCTTAATTCATGTCACTTCGAAATAAAGTCAAAACAGCTTGGATTGATAAAAAATCGCATTATACATACATGAATGTATGTTTTCAAAGCTATTCGTTCTTGCTACAATGCCAGAATGCGTAAAACCAAAGAAGATACCCAAAAGACCCGCCAGGATATTCTACAGGCCGCTGTGGAAAACTTTTCTGACAAGGGTTTTTTTAATACCAGCCTGAATGACATCGCCAAAACTGCCGGTGTCACACGGGGCGCGGTGTATTGGCATTTTGATAACAAGGCTGAAATTTTCGATGCTTTACATGCTGATCTGCATGAGCCTTTTATCGAGCATGTACTGGCCGATTTGGAGAACGATTCGCCCCACCCGATTTTGCAATTACGGGATTTAATGACCCGGTTGTTATTAGAGTTGGCTCAAAACCCAACCAAGCAACAAGTTATGGGGCTGTTCTTAAATTGTGATTATTCCGGTGTATTGGCGCCTTTTAAAGCACGTCACAAAGCCAGTAAGGAAGAAAGTTTGGCGCTTTTTCAGGCTTATTTTAAACGTGCGCAAGATAAGGGTAAACTCAGCCCGGATGCGGATCCGGAAATTTTGACCTTAACCTTTCATTGTTTTTTAAAAGGTCTGTTGATTGAATACTTAAACAGCGACATCATTGATTTAAAAGCCCATGCCAAACCACTCATTAATCAGCTGTTCGAAGGTCTAAAAGCCGTGCATGATCCGGCATGATAACTGTCTGGGCATTCCTTTGTACATTGGCCTGTGGCCTGACCCTTTGGTTACAGAATAAACAACAATCCGCATTGGCCGGAATGTTTAAAACCCTCGCAAGTTTATGTTTCTTTTTACCCGCTCTGTGGCTTGTAATCAATGGCCAAAGGGATCTATTCTCAATCTTATTGACCCTGGGTTTTGCCTTGTCTTTTACCGGTGATATTTTGTTGATTAAAACCAGCGATAAACAGCTGTTTCTGTCGAGTTTATTGGCTTTTTTACTGGCGCATTTAGCCTACAGCTGGGCCTTTATTGATGCCGGCATTAAGCGTTATGATTTGATGATAACAGCCGTGGTGGTGATGGCTGCCATGATCGGCTGTTATGTCTGGTTATTCAGGCATCTTAAGGGCCTGATGAAAACCGCCGTGCCGGCTTATCTGGCCGCCATTGGCCTTATGCTCATCACCGCCATGGTAACACGACATCCCATGCAACAACTGATTGTCACCGGTGCGGTGTTGTTTGCTCTGTCCGATTTGTTTGTTGCCCGGCAACGCTTTGTGTCACCGGGCTTTAACAACCGCCTGATTGGCCTGCCGCTTTATTATGCCGGTCAATTATTCTTGCTTTCAGCTCTACTCAGTGCCTGATTGCTCGCCTTCGGGCACATAAATCAAGTTGCCATCATCCATGCGATAAGTAATACCGGCTTTTATGCCGGTGCCCTCGCCCATTTGCTGACTTGATTTGTAGCGTTCCATTTTTTTGCCTTTCTTGATGATGATTTCCATATTCTCTTTGCCGGCATTTTTAACAATGGTGACATCATCGCTGTTTAACGGATTCACCGGGTTATTCATAATAATAATGAACAAAATCACAATAATCACCAGGAAAATATCAATGATATTCACCATGCTGAGAATCGGATCGTCATCATCGGCATCTAAAATACGGCGGCTCATGCGGATTTCCTTTGTAAGTAAACCGGCTCTTCAGTCACTTGTTTTTGCTGTTTTTCAATCTGTAACAGACTGGCCAGTCGCCAACGGCGTTTCACAGTGAGAATCACAAACGCCACCGAAGCCGCCATCAAGGCTACAATCACCGCGGCAAAGGCCATGCCAACTTGTTCACCGACCACCGACATTTCACCGGCGGACACACCGGCCAGTGCCGGACCCATGGGAATCATGGTGGCCACCAGACCCAATAAAGGTGCCACCCGGGCAGTGACTTTCAAGCCTTCCAATTCTTGTAATATCAACAGTTCAAGCTGTTCTGAGTCCAGATTTTGTTGGTCACTGACTTTGGCCAAGTGACAACAATAGTTTTTCCCAAAACGTCGTTGCCAAACCTCAGTTAAAAATTGCCCGAGTTGATACAAAGCATATAAAAAAGCGATGACAATGGCGGCCAAGACCGGCACCATAAACCAACTTGATAAGGTGTATAAAATGGCTTCTATGTTCATAAGGCTGTCCTGTTGTTTTGTTTAATGATGCCGATAAAGAACGGCACGGCGAGTAAAAATAACCACCAGTAATGTTTGTCTTCGGCGGCTGTTGAAGCGGTTTGCTTCACCAGTTTTTGGCCTTGCACTTGCTGACTTTGGCCGGTGGCCTTTGATGCATTCTCTGATTGGGCCGTGTTTTGTTGTGTGGCTGCGGTAAGTGGCATCAGTCCAAAACCCACTGCCTGCTGATCAACAAAATCACTGAGGGTTTTCGATGCCGGAGTGAATTGATGTTTATTGACTTTTTCAATATACGCTTCTAACAGTTGTTTTTTGGTTTCATCAGAGGCCGCCCAAAAGTCTTTACGCACCGCTTCAATCATGCGTTCCATCATCCGCACCTGGGCTTCGGGGGCATGTTCTTCAAACCATTCATTGATATCCAATTCAAGCTTATCCTGAACATAAATATCGTGCATATTTTGCCACTGGTAATCTTTCACCACGTCCGGCGACACCGACTGCCAGCCCCACAGGTTATTGGTCATGTCCTGAAGATGTAAGGCACCGGCATAACCTTCATCTTTCAATGATTTAATCCAACCGGGATGAAAGGCCCGACTGTTCATTTCCAGAGACAAAAACTCATCAGCGGTTTGGAACTGCACTTCACCTTGTTTGCGTTGATTGGAAATATAGAGTTCAGGACTTTTACCACTTAAATGCCGCACCGCCAGATCAATACCGCCTAAGTATTGGAATGGATCATCAGTGGTCAACATGCCGTATAAATTCGAACTGCGTGCCAATAAGGCCGCATCCACGGTTTTTAATTGTTGTGCATACAGGTCTGAAGCATCATCACCCTGGCTCCATTGTTCCGGGTCGGGTCCAAAGGCATGACTCATGCGTTTTAAGTAGAGTTTGGCCAATTTCTCATCACTTTCCCAGGTGTCACTGGCCAACGTGGCATCATCCAGGCCGGTGCCATACACACCGGTGGGGCTGCCAAATACCCTGGTTTGTGCCATATTTTCAGCCTGTTCTTTCGGTATGTCCTGTTTTAAAAGGTCAGCCAATAAAGTTTGGGTGTTTTTATATAACTGGTTATCGGCTTCGTCCAATTGCGCCACTTCAGCGGCGGCTTTGGCCAGTTTTTCCATGACATTGGGGAATTGATCACGGTATAAACCGGTCACTGACAACACCACATCCACCCGCGGTCGTTTTAATTCCGCTGACGGAATCACCCGATAACCGCTGACCCGACCACCGCGTCCCCACACCGGCTCTACGCCCATGGCATAGAACGCCTGACTTTCCAGCACACCACCGTGGCGCATGGCTTCCACGGCCCACAATGAAAAAGCCAACTTATTCGGGTATTCGCCGTGCTTTTGATGGTAATCGTTAATCAGTTCTTTGGCGGCCTTTTTGCCCGCCAGCCAGGCTTCTTTATTGGGCAATTTAGCCGGATCAAAACCCACCAGATTACCACCGGTGGGTAAGGCATCGGGTACCCGAATCGGATCACCGCCAATCTGTGGCGAAACATGCTGCCCGGACAGCGCGGCGGTTAAGCCGGCCAATTCGCCATCGGTGCGTAAGTTATTAAACATCTCACGGGCTTGTTCGGCAAAAACCTGCTGCGCACCGTTGACTTTTTTATCGTTTAAAATCACATCAACCAACCACTGATACGGTTCAGTTTGTTGCAGTTTTTCATAATCCTGCACCAACAATTCATCGCTATCGGGCAAATCAAAACTATCAATGAATGCCTGTCCCAGCATTTGCATCACGGTACTGATTTTTTGCTGCTCCGGACTGTCCGTGGCAAAGGTATGCAGTCCAATCGGCTGAGATTGCGCCGCCAGTTCATGTAAATAATCATGCAAAGCGAAGATAAAATCCTCCGGGCGTTCACGGACTTGTTGCTCGGTCCAGGCCAGACTTTCAGTCAGTGATTCGTCTTTGGCCAGTTGCATCAGACTGTTTAAGGTGTTGGCTTTAACTTCACCCGGTTCGAGGTTTTCCCATTGATGAATCAAATCATGGGCATCCACCAAAGTACCGTGCAATCCTGATGCACGAAAAGCCGGCGTTTGATGACTCACCATCACCGCCCGACCGCGTCTTTTCGCCTGTACCGCTTCACCCACATCATCCATGATGTAGGGATAAATAATCGGAATATCGCCAATCGCCACATAGGGATCGTCAGCCGTAGCGCTCAAACCACGCTCTTTTCCGGCCATCCATTCCTGGGTACCGTGGGTGCCAAAGTGAATCAGGGCATCGGCATTAAAGCGGTCTCGGACCCATAAATAACTGACCAGATAAGCATGGCTGACCGGCACACGGGTGTCATGGTAGAGTTGTTTCTCTTGATCAATGTCACCGGTGCCGCGTGAAGGCTGCGGTAAATAAACCATATTTCCGGATTCAATCACCGGAACAATAAAGCCGGCTTCACCCGACTGTTCACTGATCAATGAAAAGTCCGCAGGCTTGCCCCAGTAGTCTTCAATGCGTGCGCGGGTTTTTTCCGGCAGTTGCTGGTACCATTGTTGATAATCTGTTAATGATAGCCAGTGGGCCTTGTTCTCGGACAGCATCTGTTCTCGGCGTTTTTTATCGAAACCGGCACCAATCACATCCGCAAAACCATCGATAAAAGCCTGTTCGGTCAAGGCTTGGGTTTGGTAACCGGCTTTCTGCCATTGTGCACTGAGATTCGCTAAACTGCGTGGTACATTGAGGTAGGAAGCAGAAAAGTTATGCTGGCCGGGCGGATAGTTGTACACCATCACCGCCACTTTTTGTTTGGCTTTGGGTTGTTTTCTGAGTTTGGCCAGCGCCACCGCTTTATTCACCGCGGCATTCACCTGCTCAGGAATCAAGTGCATCACACCTTCATGTTCAGCCCACATCACCAACGGATCGATTAAGCCGTTTTGTTCCGGTAACGCCAAATACAATGGCGTTGAACTTAAAGACAGACCCACCACATCTTCGCGCCAGCTGTCAATACTGTCACCCCACCAACCAATACCTTGCATCACCGGAATTCCGAGGGTATTCAGCTGATCTTCCAGACCATTGTGATAAACCGGTTGCATATGAATTAAAACATCCACCTCAGGTGGCACCAACGCCGGCAAGTCCACATCATCACCCAAAGAATAAAATAAAGGTAAGGCCGTAACACCTTTTTGTTCAATAATTTTCACCAGTTCGTCGATGTGCTCTGTGGCGGTGGATTCGATATAGCGGGGATGAAAGCCAATAGCAATCACCGGTTTTTCGGCATCTGTTTTTAAAAAAGTCAGCATTTGACTGGCATCCGCCGTAAACTGCTGCGGATAATCCGCATAATAGACCCCGGCTTCCGGTAACACCAAAGGCTCGGCTAAACCGGCAATGGTCTTGTCTTCAATGATCAGCTTCACCGCCAGCATGAACTGTGCCATATTTTGGCGCCCACCATGGCGGTAATAGCTGAGTAATAAGTCCGCTTGTCCGGCACTTAAATTACTGTGGTGAACTTCGTCCGAAGCATACCAAAAGTGATGATTAGTATAATCTTGTCCGGCAGGCTCGGTCTGCTGAATCAACGCTGTCATATCAAAAGACCGCGCCAAATCCACCAGCACAAAATCACCCTGCCGCAAAACCTGATTTAACTTATCCGGCGACAGATCCTGCTTTTCAACCATATGAAAGGTCAAACCTTCATTCTGTGCTGATGTTTGCAGCAACTCTTTTTTACCCGACAGCATCATCGAATCGGTCACCACCTGAATAGTCTGCGCCTGGAGCGTCCCTGCCACCAGCCATAAAAATAGACTCAATCGAAGCATAAAATCCTCCCTAAAACTGCATGCGCCAGCCCAAACGAACATTGCGTCCGTACAGGGCATAACCAAAATCATCGCTTTCTTCACTTAACACCGTATTGGTCAGATTATTCAGTTTTAAGGAAAAACTGTGTTTATTTAAACGGTATTGAATTTGGGCATTGAGCAATTGATAACTTGGTAATTCGGTTTGGCCGCTACTTTCATTAATCCACTGTTGACCAATATATTGCCATTGCACACCGGTGGTCAGACGATCATCCAGCCAGTATTGGTTTATACCGAAACTGGCCTGATGACGTGGTCTGTTAGGGAGTTTTTCGTTGTTATCCTTGTCTTCTCCATCGGTGTAGGTATAACTGCTGTTTAAAGCGGTTCGCTCAGTCAAATCCATGTTGAGCTCAAACTCAAGACCCTGAAGGCGGGCTTCATTGACATTGACGTATTCATTAACCCGACCAAAAGGTCCGCCGCAGTTCTCAACACATTCAGTGGCAATTAAATCGGTGACCTGATTGTGAAACAAAGTGGCGCTAACCGTGGTATTTTGATCGCTTTCATAACGCACACCCAGTTCCAGATTGTCACTGGATTCGGGGTTTAAATCCGGATTACCCACAAAACTATGCGGCCCGTCAAAGCGGTATTCTGGTGAAATTTGCTTTAAGGTCGGCGCTTTAAAGCCATGCCCGTAACCCAATTTAACCGCCCAGGCATCCGCCGGCTGCCACACCAGATAAGCCCGTGGGCTCATTTCACTGCCAAAATAGCCGTGATGATCCCAGCGATTACCCAACGTTAAGGACACATCATCCACCAGTTGCCACTCATATTGCGCCAGCAACGCCTTGTGAGTCACTTCATCACCATTGTTAATAAAGGCGCTGTGCTGTAATTGCTCTTCACGCCATTCAGCCCCCAGGGTTAAACGGTTCAAGCCAAAATCACGGTAAAATCCGGCTTCCAGCACATCATCGGTTAAAAACTGCGGTGTATAGGCATTGATGGCAGGATGATCATTACTGTTTACCACATCAATCTCAGCCCGATAATAGCCGATGCGACCGGACCACACGTCAAAGTCAGCCTGCCACTCCACCGTATGCTGCTGCCGCGTAATATCATACATACTGCGAAAAAAAGGTGCCTGTCCCCGACTATTGGTTTGGTACCATGTGTCTTCATCAGTAAAAATGGCGTTAACCAACAATTGTTGTGATTCAGTGAGCTGCCAATTAAAACCGATTTGTCCGGTGGTGTGTTTTTTACCTTCAATATCAGACAAACGTGAATCCATCGGACTAATCACATCGTCGCGATTACCATAAGCTAAATTAATATCCAAAGATAATTTTTCACCCATCGGTACATGCATATGGGCGCCAACAGTTTGGTTGCCGCCACCATTATCTTCGGTGTGTAATGTGCCTTCAGCATTGATTGCTCCTGAGAAATCACCTCGGCCTTTTATGGTAATGATATTAATCACACCGCCCAGTGCTTCTGATCCATACAAAGCCGACATTGGTCCGCGAATCACCTCAATCCGCTCCACTGCATCCAACGACAACCAGTTGTACTGTAAATCCGAATGCCCGATGACATCATCGGTGGCAGATATTCGCCGACCATCAATCAAAATTAAAGCATGTTGCGACTCCATACCCCGCAAGCTAATCACTTTACGGCCACCGACACCCCGACCCACCAGACTGACACCGGGCACCCGGCTTAAAAGTGAAGTCAGTGACGGTTCCGGTGAGGCCTCAATCGCTTCCCGGTCGATAACCGTTAAAGCCGCGGGTGCGGTTAAGGTACTGTGAGGGTTGCCGGTGGCTGTAACCACCATTTGTGACAGTGGAATTACACCATCGTCAACATCCGCATTGGCGGACACCATCGAGGCCAAACCACAACATAAAAAACAGGTGACAGGACGTAACTTCGCTCCGGATTGCATAAAGATAACTCGCATTTAAAGATGATGCGAATCATAATGATATTTGTTCTCATTTGCAATATGTGAGCTATAATTATTTAAAATATTTATCAATTCATTCGTTTATTCCGATCCGTGGAAAATCACACAAGAACAAAAAACCCGCACCAGGCGGGTTTTTTTTAAGATTTTTGATGAAATATTTATCAACTGCTCCCATCAAAACCATTTTCAAAGATTAAATCATTCGGCGCAGCACAAACATCCGTAGGTACCTGATATGACTCTACTTCGTCTCCCAAGCTACCACTGCTCCCGGATGAAGCACCTTCGCCCAGGCCGCGCTTGGCAAACGCTGACCAAATTTCACAATGATTAGCACCACCGTTGTTGGCTGTATCAGCGGCTAATATGGCGTCCCGTCCACTTTCAAAACCCGGTGAGCACGGTTGTAATTTCAAACCATCAATCACCAGTTGCAAAGCCAGATTATTACCCCCTGTGCCCTGATAAATATCCGCATCAAAGCCATACTTATCAACCAAATTCCAATACATATCCCACAGCATAACGGTCCAAATAGATCCCACACCATGTGGTGAAACGTTTCCACTGCCAAAATCAAAATCAGCAACGTCTGCAAATGTATGCGGATTAATATTCATATCACGCGAATAAGGATAAGTCCGAATACCATTGGGGTTTTGGGTGGCGAAATAGCCCATGGCCCGTGCATCATTGGCCTGGTCACCAGCTTGAGCCGTCATCACCAAAGCAAAGAAATCACTCCAGCCCTCGCCCATTTGCTCCGCATTCCATAAACAACTTGTGTTATTTGGCCCACCGGTTAAACGGTTAGAAATACCATGTCCATACTCATGGATAATGATTCCATTATCAAAATCTCCGTCCCGATCAACACCATCCTTACCCAGTGTTCCATTAACTGTGCCGGCTTGATTTTTTAAAATAGCACCATTGTTCTGACTAATCATAACAGCCGCTATATTGACTTGATTGCCTTGTGCCCCTGCGCCCATGGTGATAACCTCATCGCCACCCTGGTTATTCGCCACAATAACTGCACTGGCACCCGCATTTTCAGCATTTAACGCCTTGGTGCCAAATTCACAATTACCACGATCAATGAGAGCAATATTGCCTGGTGTAAATCCAACCAGTGGATTACAACCCTCACTGCCATTCACTGTACCATCATCCACTAATTCAATATCACCGGTAATACCGGCGCCATCTAAACTAGCACCAAAACCGGCCGCTGCAGCGTTGTAAAAACCGGCGATAGCGGCCGGCGAATTAACCGTTAAACCTGCACGGGCTGTAAACACATACATTTGCATACGTGGATTTTGACCATCAGGCGGGGTGCTGAAATTGGCATTATTTGTACCGGATCCATCCAATGCATCGGCATTGACTGCATCACCGGCTGAACCGCCATTTCCGTAATTATTTTCCTGAAAATTTCCCGCCACTTCGTCAAAACCATAGTGGTACATCACATCATGAATAATATTATTCCAATAAAACAAATTCACAATCGCCGCTTCCATATTCTCACCATCGGTGGGTTCTAATTGCCCGTCCCAGGTGTATAAAAAGTCTAAACCGATGCCACCATCCGGCCGAAAACCACCTGAATTATTGTCATCCCGGTCTTCCTGTGCAAAAACGTTGTTGCCTCGGGTATCCGTGTATTCGGCACCGACAACACCATTGATGTCATGCCAGCCATAGGATGATGCCACAAAATCCGCCGGTTCTGTCACCACACTGAAAGCTGCACCCACAGCGGTTGGGCTTTCATAGGGCAGCGGCAACACTTCATAAGAAGCATGGGCTTGCCAGCTCACCTGATCAATGACCTGATTGGTTTGCGCATCCACCCGCAAACTCCACCAATTGTCCGGCGTCTGAATGGACAGGTCCCAGGCCAGATTTAACGATCCATCCGGCATTTTCTGATATACCAGCTTCACCGGAATATCGACCCCTGAAATCTCATCGCCGCGAAAAACAACCGCCTGGTTAACACCACGGCTTTGTTGAATCGCCACCGGCGGTAAATAGGTATCAATATTCAAATAATCAGCCGCCGATAGCACCGCATGATCTGGCCTCACTTGATCTTGAGTGGTGTTTATTTTTGCACGGGCATCAAACATAAATTGATTGTGTATAGTCAACACGTCACCATCTTTAGTCAGGTTAATTTGCACATCCCCTGCCTTAACTTCAATGCCGTAAATGTACTGCCGCCACACTAAATGAGTGATTCCGTTATGTTGGGTTACATAGGCATCCTGAATACGGGCATCCAGGATATCTTGTTCAGTCAAGTTCAGGCTTTGCCGATTTTGCACTAAATACTGACGCGACGAGTCAACAGATTCCTGCAAACTCATCGATTGACCATAACTGACAGACATTAAACCAAACAATAAAACAAACAACGCACAATGGCGAACAGATAAATTCATTGGGGGACTCCTCTCTTTTATTATAAAAAAACCGAGACATCATAAAACAATGCCATACATGAAACCATAAAAAAACCCGCCAATTTGACGGGTTTTTGATTTAAAACAAGGTTGTCCTACTTACTGGCCGTATTTCACCACCTTTTGTTCGATGGTACCGAAAATGTCTTCGCCTTCATCGTTGGTGATTTGAATCTTAACGGTGTCACCAAAACGCATAAAAGGCGTGCTGGCTTCGCCGTGTTCAATCACCTCCAATACCCGTTTTTCAGCGAGGCAAGTGGAGCCTTTGGCCATATCATGGTTAGCGATGGTGCCTGAGCCGATAATGCAACCGGCGGCTAAGGGCCGTGTTTTAGCGGCATGGGCAATCAATTCAGCAAAGTTAAATTGCATATCGACACCGCAATTAGGCTCACCAAACCATTCACCGTTGTACCAGGTGCGCATGGGTAAATGGATTTTATGGTCTTGCCATGCCTGTCCCAGTTCGTCTGGCGTGACAAAAAACGGGCTTAAAGCAGTGCGGGGTTTGGATTGCAGAAAACCAAAGCCTTTACCCAACTCAGCGGGAATTAAATTTCGCAATGACACATCATTCAAAATACAAATTAATTGAATATATTGGCCGGCTTCTTCAGGTGAAACATGCATCGGCACATCAGATGTAATCACCGCGGCTTCGGCTTCAAAATCTATACCGTAGTCCTCACTGACCACTTCGATGTCCTGATTGGCGGCTAAAAAACCATCACTGACCGCCTGGTACATTAATGGGTCTTCTTTAAAACTCGGCGGCATCTCGGCACCACGGGCTTTACGCACCCGTTCCACATGCGCGAGGTAAGCGCTGCCGTCTAAAAATTGTAAACCACGGGGTAACGGCGCCATAATTTGGTTCATGTCCAAATCAAAGGCATCATTAACACCACCTTCATTTAAATGCTGGTAGATGGTATTTAATTGTGGTGCCGCTTGTTCCCAGTTATCCAGGGCTTGTTGTAAGGTTTCGGCCACCTGCGGCACCTTGACCGCTTGCGTGCCTTGTCGGTTAACCACCACCAACTGGCCGTCTCGGGTTTGATTATTTATTGTTGCTAATTTCATGTTTCACTCCAGGAATTGATGTAACCAGACCATTCCACTTCTGTTGCCTCCGGGGTGACATCCAGCGGATCTCGGGTGTCAATCATGACGGCCACTTCTTCGGTCATCTGATTGGCTTGTTCAAAGGCTTTTTCCATGGCTTTCGGATGTGGGCCATGGGTCAAGCCGGCCGGATGTAACGTCATCATACCGGGATGAATGTTATCCCGGGAAAAGAAGTTACCGGCATGGTAAAACAGAACCTCATCGTAATCATCGTTGTTGTGATAAAACGGTACTTTCAGTGCTTTTGGATCCGTCTCAAATAAGCGTGGCACAAAAGTACACACCACAAAACGATCACCGACAAAGGTGGTATGTGCCGAGGGTGGTACATGGTAACGGTGACTCATCAGCGGTGAAATATCGCGCCAATTCAGCGCAACCGGCATGAGATCACCCTGCCAGCCGATGGCATCCAGAGGATTAAACGGAAAGGTTATCCGATTAAACTCATTGCGCCGTTTAATCACCACCTTCCAGCGGTCTTCGCTGTATTGTCCCTGAAATGCCGCATCAATTTCCGGCACGCGATACACCGCCGTATCAACAATGGCATTGGGGCCTAATAAGCCTTTATCAGGTGCTTTAAAGTGACTGTTGGTGGCTTCAATCATCAGGATTTCACAGGGATTTTCCATCTCAAGCCGCCACATGGTGCCTTTTGGAATCATCACATAATCACCTTCTTTAATCACCAAATGACCAAAATCACAAAATAAATGAGCGGTGCCTTTATGGAAAAACAACAGTTCATCACCGTCGGCATTACGCACTAAACGGGTCATGGATTCGCGGATATGCATCATGCGAATCTGAGTGCTTTTATTGCGCAATAGCACCGGCGCTTGCCAGGGACTGGTTTGGGTTTCATCCAATTCATTGGTATCAAACGCACGCGGTCGGTTATCACCTTCGAAATCACTCCAGCCGGTGTGCTTATGACGGTGGTAGAAATGGGTGACCGGGCCAAAAAAGCCTTCTTTGCCCATTTCGCGCTCATAACTGTCTTTGGGCAAATCATAATGCGCCTGACGTGCCACTGTGCCCTGTTTTTTAAAGAGTTTAAACCATTGACTACTCATCTAAATACCCTCTCTTTTGTTGTTCAAGCTCAATGGACTCAAACAGAGCCTGGAAGTTGCCTTCACCGAAGCCTTCATTACCTTTACGTTGAATAATTTCAAAGAAAATCGGACCGATGTTGGTTTGGGTAAAAATCTGTAACAGTAATTGTTTTTTAGTTTCCTCATCGGCATCAATCAAAATATGATTCTTCTGCATTCTGGCCACATCTTCATTGTGCTCCGGCACCCGTCGGTCAATAATACTGTAATAGGTTTCCGGTGTTTCTAAAAATTCAACGCCGGCGGCCCGCATAGATTCAACGGTTTCATAAATATTATTTGTGAATAAAGCAATGTGCTGAATGCCTTCTCCTTTATATTCATCCAGATATTCATTAATTTGCGATTTAGGGTCATCTGATTCATTCAAAGGGATTTTGACCGACCCATTGGGCGATGTCATGGCTTTCGACACTAAACCGGTTTTTTGGCCCTTAATATCAAAGTACCGAATTTCCCGAAAATCAAACAAATCTTCATAATAGGCACTCCACTGAGCCATATTTCCAAAATACAAATTATGGGTTAAATGATCAATAAACGTTAAACCAAAGCCGGTCGGACTCTGATTGACGCCCGGGATATCATCAAAGTCCCGTGCCAGTACGGCTTCATATGAGCCTTTATCCAGTAAATACAAAGCCGCATCTCCAATGCCTTTAATGGCCGGAAAATCCAGACCATTAAGCACTTCTATTTGCTCAGAGCCGCCTTTTAAACTGTGCTCAAGCGCGGCTTCTTTATTATCAAATATAATTGAAAAGCCCGGTGCACTGGGACCATGTTTGGCGTGAAAATCAGCGGCAAAACCACTGTCACATTCATTGATGAAAAAATCAGATTGGCCCTGTCGGTATAAAGTGATGGGCTTTTTTTTATGGCGTTTAATGGCGTTAAAGCCCATTTGTCTGAACAACCGATGCAAAGGTGCCGCGTCCGCTGCCGCATATTCAATAAATCCAAAGCCGTTGATGGTCGCTGTCATTGTTGTACTCACTTAAGATAACTAAATAGCTATTTTAACGCAATTTAGTTACATTTGAAACTAAATACTGGTTATAATTATTCACCATGGACTTTAAACATTTTATTCCCTATCAGTTATCGGCTTTAAGCTTAAAAATATCTAAAGGCCTGGCAAAACATTACAAAAGCCGATTTAATATATCAGTACCCGAATGGCGGGTACTTGTGATTCTCAATAACCATTCGGATATCACCGCCAAAACCATCGCCGAACACACCCAAATGGACAAAGTGCCCATCAGCCGCGCTTTAAAGTCACTGAATGAAAAGGATTACATTGTGCAGAAAGCGCATCCGGACGATGCCCGTGCCACCATTAACCGGCTCAGCGAACGTGGGGAAGATTTAATGGCTGTGGTGATTCCTGATGCGGTTAAATACGAACAATTTTTATTGGGCCAATTAAGCCAACAAGAACGCCAACAGCTCAGTCATTTAATCGCTAAATTCAACCGGATTTTAGAATAATCTTAAAACAGCAAGACGGCTGAACATATCGAAGTCATTGCTTCGTTGACAAGACATCATGATTTGGATTTTTTCGCTTCCAGCTCATCCCAGCGATTAAATTTTTCCTCAAGCAGCTGTTCCAATTCAACCAGACGTGTGGTGACTTGCTTAATGGTGTCGGCATCTTTTTGGTAAAAATCCGGTTCACAGGTTTGTTCCGACAACTGATTAATCTCGGCTTCTAATTGGTCTATTTCACCGGGCAATTGTTTTAATTCCTTTTGTTCATGAAACAGCAAGCGATTGCTGGTGCTGGAGGACTTGCCAGCAGGTGGTTTTTTTTCAGAAGATTTTTCCCTGCTTTCTTTTTCAGATGATTTAGTCGCTTGTTCAGCTGGTATTTTACGTTGTCTTAAATAATCCTGATAACCACCGATGTATTCATTGATTTCATAAATACCGTTATCTGGATTTTCAAAAACCAGTGTTTGACTGCAAACCTGATCAATAAAATCCCGGTCATGACTGATCAGTAACACTGTGCCCGGAAAATCCAGCAACAACTCCTGTAACAAATCCAAAGTTTCCATATCCAGGTCATTGGTGGGCTCATCCATAACCAGTAAGTTTGCCGGTCGGGCAAATAAACGGGCCAACATTAACCGAGAACGCTCACCGCCGGATAACACACTGGCCGGGCCGCGCACTTTATCCGGTGAAAACAAAAAATCCTGCAGATAGGAAATCACATGCCTGGATTTTCCGTTGATGGTGACAAAGTCGGTGCCCAGTTGCAGGTTATTCTGCACCGTGTCATTGTCATTAATATCCTGCTTTAACTGATCAAAATAGGCCACCTGAATACCGGTTCCGAGTTTAACCGAGCCGGCATCCGGTTCCAGTTCACCCAATAAAATATTGACCAGCGTGGTTTTACCCACACCATTGGGGCCAATAATACCCACTTTATCTCCACGCTGAATTTTAGTGGAAAAGTTATTTAAAATAACCCGATTCCCATAAGAAAAACCAACCTTATAAGCGGTCACCACCTTTTTGCCACCGGCATCAGCCACATTTATATCCGCTTTGGTGCTGCCTTTTTTCTCGCGCCGTTGTTTGCGCTCATCACGCAATTTATAGAGTTCCTGCAAGCGGCTGTCACTGCGGGTGCGACGGGCTTTGATACCTTGTCTGACCCAGACTTCTTCTTCTGAGAGTTTTTTATCCAGACGTTCCCATTCCTTGGCTTCCTGATCGAGTCGCAGGGTCTGACGTTTTAAAAATGTGTCATAATCACAATCATAAGCATATAAATGGCCGCGATCCAGTTCCAGCACACCATCAGCAACCGCACGCAAAAAAGCGCGGTCGTGGGTCACCAGAACAACCGCACAATGCAAACTTTTAATCAATCCCTGAAGCCAGATTATGCTGTCAATGTCCAGGTGGTTGGTGGGCTCATCCAGCAATAAAATATCCGGCGACTGCACCAAGGCAGCGGCCAGATTCAGACGCCGCCGAAGTCCGCCGGATAAAGACTGCACATTGGCATCAGCTTGCAACTGAAGCTGGGTGATCACGGTATCCAGCCGGTTTAATAAATCCCAGCCACCGGCATCGTCAATCTGTTGCTGCAAGTGCATCATTTTATCCGCATCATCGGTGCGCTCATAAGCCGCCAAATGTTCTCCCACCACACCCAGTGACTGTAAAAGAAAATCACGCACAGACACGTTAGCATCCGCTGAAGCCGCTGATTGTTGCATTTTGGCGACTTTTAAACCTGATTGGCGTTTTATTTCACCGCCGTCTACAGGTAAATCTCCGTTGATGACTTTAAGTAAGGATGATTTGCCTTCACCGTTTCGACCGATTAAGGCCCATTTTTGGCCGCGCTCAAGACTGAGGTTGACACCGTCCAAAATGGGCCTGGCACCAAAATCCAAAAAGACATTATCAAAATTAATCAGCGCCATAAACCACCAGCCATTAAATGAGGTCTCATTGTAGGTTCAATTATAAATGACACAAGTACTTGTGCATAAAAACTGACCTTTTTCGGCAGTTTTTCATTGTTAGCAGATTTCAAAGACTTATTTTCAGCTAATTTTATGATAGCGGTCACAAATTTCATGCGATAATGGTTATTTATTTTTCGGATTGGGTTGAAATAAATTCTTACAATAATTAATTGTGTGTCTGAGACATGAAAGCCGTTCCAAAACTTAATATTAATATTCCTGATCACACCATTTTAGACAAGATTGGTGAAGGCGGCATGTCCGCTGTTTATTTGGGTCGGCAGCAATCCCTGCAACGTAAAGTCGCCATCAAAGTTCTGAAAAAACTGGTGATGGAAGATAAATTACTGGCAGAACGTTTTGTGGATGAGGCCAAAACTGTGGCCTCCCTGGATCATCCGCACATCATCAGTATCTACGAAGCCAAAAAACTACCCTCGGGTCTCGCTTATTTCACCATGCCGTATTTAACCCATGGTGATTTCAGTGAAATTATTTGCACCAATGCCGAGCACCTGATTGATTTGCTGGGTCAGATTTGCGATGGCCTCAGCCATGCTCATGAGCATGGTGTCATTCACCGAGATTTAAAGCCGGACAACATCTTGTTTGACCAATTCGGACGTATCAAAATCGCCGATTTTGGGATTGCCATCACCAAAAAATCACAGCGCAAAACCAAGGAAACGCAACTGCTCGGCAGTGCCCACTATATGAGCCCGGAGCAGATTCAGTCGCGCCCCATCGATCACCGCAGTGATATTTACTCGCTGGGTTGTATCATTTATGAAAAAATCACCGGTGAACACGTTTATTCAGCCAGCAATGATTTTTCGATTTTGATGGCGCATATTAACAAACCGATGCCAATTCTGCCGGCAGAACTCAGTGTCTGGCAGCCAATTATCGATCAGTGCCTGGCTAAAAATCCCAATGATCGCTATCAATCAGTGGCCGATTTAAAAGCGGATTTGATGAAGATTCGCTACCAGGATCATCAATCGGACAGCAAACAAAAGACAACCATTAATTGGGCGGCTTATAAAAAATTCCTGGTACCGGCTTCTGTGGTGGCCGGCATGGCAATATTGGTTGTGGGAGGCTTAATGTTTATGGGTGATGAGCCTGAACCAACAAGCTCAGAACCTTTGGTGGTGGAAGCTCACACTGAACCATCGACAACCACACCATCCACCAAACAAGAACCCTTGACACCACCTGATGCACTGGCCAAAAATGTGGCACATTCTGAGCCAGAGATTCCATTGATGGAAACGGTGATTAATTTACCGGAAAATATATCCTCGGTCGACGAAGAACCCAATTTAACCGCCCGTTTATCACAAGCCAATGAAAATTTAAAATCTTTTCGTTTGACCAAGCCGGCCGATGATAATGCCGCCAGTCAATTTGCCGCCATATTGGCTGAATACCCTGACAATCAAGCAGCCCGTCAAGGCTTACATAAAGTGGGCTTGTATTATTTTAGTTTAATCAACAGCAAGCTCGATCAGCAGGCTTATGGCGACGCCATCACCCATATCCAGTCGTTAACTGATTTTTTTAAAGAATACCCAATAAAGGCCGGCGATTACCAAACAGATATCGAAAAAATAACCGATAAAGCGAATAACTTAGTTCAACAAGCCATTAAAAAACGTCGCAGCAATCCTCAAGCGAGTGATTATTTAACCATGGCCATGATACTTAAACCCAATGATGAAACTCTGACCATACTCGAAACCCAGTATCAAGCGATTCCCAAAACCGGTGATGTCATGACTGATTTATCCGGTTATACCTGGGTATTTGTGGCTGCTGCCAACAGCACCGGTGTCGGTGATTTCTGGCTGGCACAAAGTGAAACAACGGTGGAACAATTTAAAACTTTTGCCGAAAACAAAGGTTTTAATGAACGCTGCGAGCATTTTGGCAAAGGCGGATTCTTCAAAAAAACCTGGGACAAACCACCCTTCGATCAGACCGCACAACATCCAGTTATTTGTATCACCGCAGCCCAGGCAGTCGCTTATGCGGCCTGGCTGTCAGACAACCAGAAAGCGGACTATCAATTACCCACCCTGGCACAATGGCAATCAGCACAACAGCAACTGGCCAAAAAACCAAACTGTGGTAACAGCAATATAGCCGGCGAAGAAACCAGTAATGAATCCAAATTTGATCAGCGCAGTGATTGTCGTGATGACTTTGTCTTTACCGCACCGGTGAATTCTTTGGGTGCCGCCACCAACAGCCATGATGTTACCGGTAATGTGGCCGAATGGGTGCGCGATTGCGGTCAGCAAAAATACTGCGCCGCCGGTGGTTCATGGATGAGTGGCAACTTAGCCGACACCTTAAAAACCGAATCAGCCGATCCGAACAAAGCCCTCTCGCATGTGGGTTTCCGACTGATTAAAACCATTGATTAATCCCAAGATTACCATCAGACCTCTGTCCTCTGTGTCTTTGTGGTTTTCATTAAATAAACCATATGCAAAGATAAAAGCTTATGCAAAGCACCATTCCACAATACTGACGAATGCTGAGAATTTATAGACGTGGTATTTCCTGCAACTGATCTTCCGCCCATATGCGCCGCATCATGGCGGCATCAATATTGCCACCGGATAACATCACCATCACCTTCTTGGGTGAGGATTGTTGTTGCAACCATTGATAAACAGCATCCATTGACATGGCACTGGCGGTTTCGATGTGTAATTTCAATAAATGCTGCAACCATTGTGTCCAATACATAATGCGTTGCTCACTGACCAACATAAAATCATCCATTTGTTTTAAGTATTCAAAGGTGATGTCGCCAATTTCATAGGTCCTGACCCCATCGGCAATCGAATCTGAGGGTGTATCCAAAGGTGTGATTTTTCCGGCCTGAATGGAACGCCAGGCATCGTTGGCGGTTTCCGGTTCCACCCCAATGACTTGCGCATTGGGCGCTAATTCTCTGGCGGCTATCCACATGCCTGATAATAATCCTCCGCCGCCACAAGGCGCAAACAGGGCATCGGGCACATCAGGCATTTGCTCAATGGCTTCGATGGTGGCAGTGCCCTGACCGGCAATCACCGCTTTGTCGTTAAACGGCGAAATCCAGAAATGCCCGGGACGTTCATTCACTTCTTTTTCTACCACGGAGACTTCCTTGATATCATCATAAAGCACCACATCGGCACCATAATCTTTTGTGGCCTGTAATTTCACTGCCGACACTGTTTTCGGCATATAAATGGTGGCCGGAATATCAAATAAACGCGCCGCCCAGGCCACCGCCTGGGCATGGTTGCCCAAAGAGCGGGCATACACCCGTTCCACACTGGACGCATTGGCCCTTAAGGAACGTACCGCGTAACAGCCACCGCGGGCTTTAAAGGCCCCGACCCGCTGTAAGTTTTCGGCTTTAAAAAAGATTTCATGGCCCAGCCAGTCATTGAGACGCCTGGACTGAAACAAAGGCGTTTCAATCACATAATCAGCAATGGCTGTTCGTGCCTGTTCAAGGTCAGAATAGTTAACCGGTTTTGACATAGGCTAATAACTGGTTGTTGGCCGGCATCGCGATATCCTTTAAAAATCGAAATCCGGCGTGGTGAAAAAGTTCATCAATCCACTCAAAATCACGTATGCCCTGATGATCTGCCGTGGCTTTTAATTGCCCATCAAAATCTCGATTTGACACGCTGGTAAAGTTGCCACCATATTTAAACGGCCCATAGACCACAAAACGGGCTTCTTTTGTCATGTTCTCACCGGCCTGCTGAATAAGTTTCGCCACCAATTCAGACGGCATAATATGAAAGGTATTGGCGGTATAGACAATATCGGCCTGTCCCGATTCCACAGGCCAGTCACTGTCACCCACCCGAAAGACACGGGGTGACTGAATACGTTCACAATCTGCTTGTTGCCGCCAGCGCTCAATGCCTGCTAATTTGTCCCTGGTATCCGTCGGGTACCATAATAAGCCGGTCAGCTGCGGTGCCATAAAAGCCGCATGCTGTCCGGTGCCGGCACCGATTTCCAACAGCACACCATCATCTGATTTAATGAGCTTTTTAAGTTCTGCCCATATCGGTTCCCGATTACGTTCACAGGCAGGTGAAAAAGCGGCTTTTGTTGACATAGGTTAAATCATCTCATTGAGCGTTCATGTTATTATATACAATCTAAATGTTGAACCCCATGCACCATGTCAAACATCGACGAATTAATTCAAAAACAGATAGATTTAGAGACCAGAATGGCTTTTTTAGAAGACACCGTGGACTCTTTAAACACGACTGTTTATCGTCAGAATGAACAACTGACTCAGTTAAAACAACATAATAGCCAGTTAAAAGATCAGCTGAAACAAGTCCACGAAGCCATTGAAGCCGCTCCTCAGGACGAAACACCGCCCCATTATTAAGAATATTATGAATAAAGACCTTACCACCCACCAGGTTATTAACCAGCCCCAACCGCTTTGCAACTATAACAGTTACCAGAGTGATGTCGCCTTACAACAAATCTGTGCCCGCTTTAACGGCGATTGGGGCCAAGACAGCCTGGTTAAATTAGGCGGCCTGTTAGGACAAGCCGAATGGATTGAAAAAGGTGATGTGGCCAATAAAGTCACACCGGAATTTTATTCTCACGACCCTTACGGGCGACGTATCGATGAAGTCCGTTATCACCCGGCTTATCATGAACTCATGGCTTTGGCCTGTGACTATGATATTCCCTCATTGCCGTGGAAAAACTCACAACCCGGCAGTCATGTGGTGCGCATGGCCCGCAATTATCTGTATAACCAGAACGAAGCCGGCAGTGCCTGTCCCCTAACCATGACCTTCGCCTGTGTGCCCAGTATTAATCACAACAAAGCACTGGCAAAACACTGGTTACCGAAAATCCTCAACAGCCAATACGATGGTCGTAACCTTCCCTTAGCGGATAAAAACGCCGCCACTGTTGGTATGGCCATGACCGAAAAACAAGGCGGCACCGATGTCCGCGCCAACACCTCGCAAGCCAAACATGTCGGTTCAGATGAACTGGGTGAACGTTATCTGTTAACTGGCCACAAATGGTTTTGCTCGGCGCCCATGAGTGATGCCTTTTTAACCCTGGCACAAACTGAGGCCGGCTTAAGTTGCTTTCTGATGCCGCGTTGGCGTTATGACGGTGAGAAAAACAATACTCACATTCAGCGCCTGAAAGATAAAATGGGCAACCGCTCCAATGCCTCGGCAGAAATTGAATTTGCCGGCGCCGAAGCCCATTTAATCGGCGAACCCGGCAAAGGTGTGCGCACCATTATCGAGATGGTGGCCATGACCCGATATGACTGCATGATTGGCTCCTCAGCGCTGATGCGTCAGGCGACCGTGCAAGTCTTACACCATATCACGCAGCGAGAAGTTTTTGGTGAGTTGTTAATTGACCAGCCTTTGATGCAAAATGTCGTTGCCGATTTATGTCTGGAATCAGAAGCCGCCCTGGCACTGACCGCACGGGTGGCGCACGCTTTAGACCACCAGGATCAACAACATGAACGCGATTTAGTCCGCTTACTCACTGCGGTCGGTAAATACTGGATATGTAAACGTGCCTCGATGCACATTGGCGAAGCCCAGGAATGCTTAGGTGGTATCGGCTATGTGGAAGAATTACCACTGGCGCGCCTCTATCGAGAAGCCCCGGTGAATTCTATCTGGGAAGGCAGCGGCAACGTCCAGTGCCTCGATGTCATCCGTGCCATTCACAAACAACCTGATTGTTATCAGTCCTATCTCAAAGAATTAGATAAATCCCGTGGTGGTCATACTTTATTTGATCGGGCCGTCGATGAGCTTCAAGCTTTAACAGGCAATGACTTTACTCAGGTATCAGCCCGTTTTTATGTGGAAAAAATGGCCAAAGCCATGCAAGCTGCACAACTCATTCAAATGGGCAATAATTTAGTCAGTGATACGTATTGCCAAGCCCGACTGGCTTCGGGTTCAGGGCTTTGTTTTGGCCAGTTACCCGAGCAGATAGATTTCAAAGCCATTTTAAGCCGGTCTTTTGACCCAGTCTGATAATAATGAGTTATTTATCGTATAATCCACGCCATGAATATAACAGATCAACAAATCAAAACACTGGCACAGCGCAGCAAGCAACAATGCGAATTATGTCGTTCAGAAGACAAATTGTCCGCTTACTTAGTTTCACCCAAAGAAGGCAACGAAATCAGCGACTATGTCTATGCCTGTGAACAATGCCAGTTACAGATCAATAACCCCGAAACACTGGATGTTAATCACTGGCATGGCCTGAACGAAAGCATCTGGAGCGAAGTTTCCGCTGTTAAAGTCCTTTCCTGGCGGGTTTTAAACCACCTGCAAAGAAATCATGGCCCACAAGATTTACTCGACATGATCTACTTCACCGATGAAGAACTCAGCTGGGCCAAAGACGGCTTCAGCACCGGTGATTCGACCGCAGAAGAAGACGAAGAGAAACACCGCGACAGCAACGGCGATGTGTTATCAGACGGTGATGATGTCTTTTTAATCAAAGACCTGAAAGTCAAAGGTGCCGGCTTCACCGCCAAACAAGGCACCAAAGTTAAAGGCATCTCCTTAGTCCCCAACAACCCCGCCCAAATCGAAGGCCGTGTCGAAAGCCAACGCATCGTCATTCTCACTGAGTTTGTGAAGAAACAATAGTAAACAACAGACAACTGCGACATCCTCGACCTGCCCTAAGGGGCCCTACTGTTGGTGAGCCGGTGCTTCAATCACTATCAAGTCCAATTTAGCGCGATACACCTACATCCCTGTAGGCGAGTTTCTGCAACAAACAAAGCGAAGCTTGTCTAAAAATCCACACCATGAGAACCAAACATGGGCTTCCCGGTGGCCTAAAGGACTTAGTTCTGCAACGTTAGCAGGATGCGGCAGTTGCCAAGCCCGAAAGTGTCGTTCATTTTTATGCTTTGCTTGGGTTATACCGCCCACACAAAACCAACAAAAAACCTATTAGTTATTTCGCTATCTCTTGCCTTGTCTTAATCCCTAAGGTTGTTTGATCAAATTGAATTTGTAACGGGATTTTGTCTTCTGACCAAGCGGCAATGTGAGTATGTGGATTTCTGCTGTAACCATTATTACCTACTTTCGCGACAATTTCACCGGCTTTAACCTCCTGGCCTTCTTTAACGCGTATGTCTCGCACATGAGCCAATAAAACCCGGGTATAATCTTTGTTTCGAAAGGTGATTGAACTCGCTCGTCCCGGTATCATCATGCCGGGATTATTGGTGGCTTCATTAATGTGGATAGCCTCAACAACACAATCACAGGGTGCCAGAACATCTTTGCCGAAACCAAACCAATCGGTATTTTCAAAGCCCTGATTCCTAAAAGTCCGCTGAAAAACCCTGCCTTCCACATCAACCAGTTTCTGAATAACACAATCTGTACCCAGGGCATCACCAAGCGATTTAAACTGGCCATCCCAATGCTCAGTACAAGAGAACGATTCTTTATACGGCGCATGGATTTTTATGAACCCGTTGCCCATTGCGGGTTGACAAATACTCATCAATAACAGACTAGCAAGTGTATATTTTAATTTCATTTAAGAATCAGAGATTTGCTTGATAAGAATCTTATTGCATTCGTTTAGAAGCCGTCACGTCATGTAAGCTACCTGACACATATTTATGTAGAATACTCGATACCAATGTTTGGTACGGAATACCTTCTTCCAGGGCACGTTTTTGAATGGCATCAAGAACACGGCTTGAAATACGAATATTGATACGTTTATCTTTTTTAAATGTCTGCTTTGCCATGTCTTGAATCTGCTTTTTTCGAGTAGGTGTTAGCACAGACTCAAAATCACCGGCCTCATAGGCATCAAGTAACTGCTTTTCGTCTTTATCCAGTTTTAATTTACTCATCATTATTCCTCAGGTATTGTTTCGTTGCTTTTCGACTTGGGATAATTGTTTTAAGAAAAATTGTCTCATTTGATTCTACGTACGGCACTAAGTAAGCGTAATCGGTAATAGCAACGACATAGATTCTCTGATGCGGATAGGTGGCCTGGTTAGGATGTTTTACATCATCCAGCAAACCATCTGTTTGAAGGTGAAATATAACCTCTTCGAAGGATATTTCCCTTTCTACAATGAGTTGCTGATTTTTCTTCGGGTCCCAATCGAATTGCTTCATATAAATAGATTATAACCTAATGTGTGCCTTTTGACATCATTTTTATATAACGCAATTAAACAACCAATGATTTATAGAAAATGGAATGACTGAATTAATTTAATTCATAAATAAGACTATTTCAAAGACTTAACCGCCAGTGTCAAAATCACATAGGCCCAGTCGTGGAAAATCAACTCTATGTCCATCATCAGGCCGATAAACCACAATGCCGATTCCGGCCACCGAAAGAAAATCATGACACCCAAAGCCAGTGAATTAACATCGGCCAGCCCCATTTGTCCTTTAAAGTACTAATCACAAGGTTAGGATTAAGGCGGTTATTTTATTTAAATTGTGGCTATGAATATGGGCATCGCTTCACTCTGCCCAACCTAGGATAAAAATGTGTTTCATCCGTTTCGATCCAATGTACATTCACTCAGGCAGTCCATATTTTTTTCTAATTTCTGTTACGTGCTTTGTTCTACCGGCATAACTATCACTTAAACCTTTTTCAATGGTCTCGCGAATGTATATTTCACGCATTAAGTCACCCCATGTCGAATCAGCCGGTAGTTGATCCACCATTTTATGCGCCTCATCTTTATTAATTTTTGATGTCATCTTACTTAGCCTCAATGCAGTATAAAATACCTGTTAATCTTAGCATGAACTCTGTGTGTCTGTGCAGCAGACTTTAATTAGCCAAATTTGAATCTTTTTATTAATTATTGCCAACAATCAACATCGCATCCCCATAACTAAAGAAGCGATATTTTTGCTCGATGGCGTGTTGGTAGGCTTTCATAATGTTATCGCGGCCGGCCAAGGCGGATACCAGCATTAATAAGGTAGATTCGGGGAGGTGAAAGTTGGTGAGCAGGCCGTCGATGGCTTTGAACTGATAACCGGGGTAGATAAAAATATCGGTGTCACCTGAGTAGGCTTTGAGTTCGCCGTTTTGGGCGGCGGTTTCCAGGCAGCGGACGGCGGTGGTGCCGACGGCGATGACGCGGCCGCCTTGGGCTTTGGTTTCTTTCACAGCTTTAACAACGGATTCATCGAGTTCTAACCATTCTTTATGCATTTTATGGTCTTCGATGCGCTCAACTTTGACCGGCTGAAAGGTGCCGGCACCGACATGCAAGGTGACGAAAGCACTGTTAATACCCTGCGCTTTTATTCGGTTTAAGGTTTTATCGTCAAAATGCAATCCGGCGGTGGGTGCGGCCACAGCACCGGCAGTTTGGGCATACACGGTCTGGTAACGTACACTGTCGGTTTCGGTGCTGTCACGCTGGATATAGGGCGGTAAAGGCATCACACCATGCTGTTCCATAATGGTATTAATATCACTATCCTTATCGAGCGATTCAACCAGAAAAAACATGCCCTGGCGACCCGTAACTTGCAGCACCGGTTGGTCATTAAAATAGATTTCAGTGCCTAAGGGTACCGATTTATTGGCTTTAAGTAAGGCCTTGGCTTGTTGATTATTTAATACCCGTTCAATAAAGACTTCGATTTGTCCGCCGGTTTTTTTTCGACCCGGTAAGCGTGCCGGCATGACTTTGGTGTTATTAAAGACCAGTAAATCACCGGGTTTTAGATAATCAATGATCTCTGTGAATTGACAATCAGCCACTTCCCCGGTTTCTTTATCCATCACCAGCAGACGACTTTGGCTGCGCTCAGCAATCGGCTGCTGCGCAATCAGTTCTTTCGGCAGCTCGTAATCAAAATCCTTTTTGTTCATGATGGGTTTTATTGCTCTTTTTTGACCGGGAATTGGATGGTCTGATTGAATGACTCACCTTCGTTCGTTTCATAGTTCAAGGTAATCTCAACAGTTTGCCCGATCTCAATGGCTTGTTTGGGCATCATCAGCATAATATGCAAGCCACCGGGTGCCATGGTGAGGCTTTCACCCGCCGCCATCGGTAAGGCTTTTTGCTCGCGCATTTTGAAAACACCGTCCACTTCAAGGGTCCGATGAATTTCTGTCATACCAAAGGCCTCACTGTCCGCGCCCACCAATGTAATTGTTTTTTCGCTTTCATTACTTAATGTGACGTAAGCCGCGAGCATATTGGCATTGGGTGGGCCGGCACGTAACCAGGCATTATCCACTGTGGGAACAAGATCTGAGGCTTGTGCAGACAACATCAGTAAACTTAATACGAATACATACACTACTTTCATAATTCTCTCGCAATTTTAGATAAATTTTCAGCATGCTGTTGTGCCACATCCTGTTCAACAGCTTCCACCATAATACGTAGTTTTGGTTCTGTACCCGAGGGTCTGATAAGCACCCGACCCTGGTCACCCAAGCTTTTATCCACTTCATCAGCAGCCTGATTTAAGGCATCATCAGCCGCCAGTTCTTTGGGTTCGGGGTGCTGAATATTAATCATAACCTGTGGAAATACCGGCATTTCATCGGCCAGTTCTTTTAAACTCTGACCTGATTCCATCATCACATTCAGAACCATCAATGCACTGATAATCCCATCACCGGTGGTGGCCAAATCAAGATTCAAAATATGACCTGAAGATTCACCGCCTAATATCCAATTGTTTTTATGCAGCTTCTGATGCACATAACGATCACCCACTTGTGCCCGTTCAAAAGGAATGCCCAAATCAGCAAGTGCTTTTTCCATGCCTTGATTTGACATCAGTGTACCCACAACGCCACCGTTTAAGCGATTATTCGCGTGCAGGTGTTTGGCCACCAGGAAAATCAGTTGATCTCCATTGACTTCATTGCCGGTATGATCCACCATCACCAGCCGATCACCGTCGCCATCCAGGGCAATGCCCAGATCGGCTTTGGTTTCGACGACTTTTTCCTGCAGTACCGCCACTTCGGTACTGCCGCAATCTTGATTAATGTTAAATCCGTCAGGCTTATTTCCGATAACCACCAAATCGGCACCCAGTTCAGTCAAAACCCTTGGGGCAATTTGATAAGTCGCGCCATGGGCACAATCCAGTACAATTTTATAGCCTGACAACATCAGATTATTGGCGGCATTTTTGCAGTACTCAATATACCGGCCATCGACGTCACTGAGTCGGTTGGCTTTACCCAGTTGACTTGAATCCACCATTTCCATGGGCTGATTCAGCAAGGCTTCAATGGCCAGTTCCTGTTCATCGGACAACTTCTCGCCCTGATGATTGAAAAACTTGATACCATTATCGTAATAAGGGTTGTGCGAGGCACTGATGACAATCCCGGCACTGGCATGTAAGGTTCGGGTCAGCCAGGCCACTGCCGGAGTGGGCATGGGGCCGAATAAGGTGGTGTTAATACCGGCTGAGACTAAACCGGCTTCCAGCGCCGATTCAAACAAATAACCCGACACCCGGGTATCTTTACCGATAACAATGGTTTTGCCGGGTTTGCTTTCACCCAGCACTTTGCCAACGGCATAGCCGAGTTTCAATGCAAATTCTGCGGTCATCAAAGGACCGCCGACTTTGCCGCGGATACCGTCGGTACCGAAAAATTTTTTAATCTGTTTCATTTTGAACCAAATAATGACTCATGGTTAATACATCACGGGTGGCCGCAACATCATGTACCCTAAAATAATCGGCACCCTGAAAGTAGGCAAACTGCGCCACAGCCAGCGAGCCTGCAAGACGCTGGTCCACCGATCGATTAAGCAAAGTCTGAAACATGGATTTACGCGATACGCCTATCATGACCGGAAAACCCATTTGCTTAAGGGTGCTGATATTCTGTATCAGCCGCATATTATGGGCCACGGTTTTACCAAAACCGATACCTGGATCCAGTATAATGCGGTCGGGATCAAGACCGGCACGCATACAGGCTTCCACCCGTTGCTCAAAAAAATCGAGCACCGTCTGCACCACATTGTCGTATTGTGGGTTGTCCTGCATGGTCGCCGGCGTACCTTGCATATGCATCAGACACACCGGCACATCATATTCAACCGCAACCTCAATGGCACCGACTGATTGCAAGGCGTGAATGTCATTAATGAAGGTGGCGCCTGCATCTAAAGCAGCCGCCATCACTTCCGAATGACGACTGTCAATCGACAATGGTATTTCAGGGTGACGTTCACGCAAAGCTTTGATTACCGGCACCACCCGGTTGATTTCTTCCTGTTGTGAGACGTCAGCCGCTCCCGGACGGGTGGATTCACCACCAATATCAATGATATCAGCACCTTCTGCAATCATGGATTCAGCGTGTATTAAAGCACTTTCATGATCGACAAATCGACCGCCGTCCGAAAAAGAATCGGGGGTGACATTGAGCACCCCCATAATGTTAAAATCCTTGTTCACGCTGTATCAGGTCTGTTCAGCAGGATCTCCGAACCCGGTTTGTTTCGGATCGGTGGTTTTCTTCGGCGGTTTAGTGCCACCATCCTCGTCATCATCACTGGCTTGCCACCCGACCGGTGGTGAAGGCTCTTTACCTTCCATAATTTCAGCGATCTGTTTGCTGTCTATGGTTTCGTACTTAATCAATGCCTGTGCCATCAAATGTAACTTATCCAGATTTTCTTTGAGGATTTTTTCAGCCCGCTTATAGTTACGGTCAATAATATCCCGAACCGCTTTATCAATTTTATCGGCGGTTGTATCAGACATATTTTTATGCTGGGTCACTTGACGACCTAAGAACACTTCACCTTCATCTTCCGAATAGGTTAAGGGCCCAAGCGCATCGGACAAACCCCATTTAGTTACCATGTTTTTCGCAATGTCGGTGGCCCGTTCAATGTCGTTGGAAGCACCGGTGGTCACCGCATCGGGACCGCCGATAATTTCTTCGGCGATACGACCGCCGTATAAAGAGGAAATTTGACTTTCCAGTGCGGTCTTACTGTAAGAATACTTGTCTTCTTCGGGTAAAAACATGGTCACACCCAACGCCCGACCACGCGGAATGATGGTGACTTTATACACCGGATCGTGTTCCGGCACCATTAAACCCACAATGGCATGCCCGGCTTCGTGGTAAGCGGTGTTGCGTTTTTCCGATTCTTTCATCACCATTGAACGGCGTTCGGCACCCATCATGATTTTATCGCGGGCCTTGTCGAACATCTCCATACTGATTTCAGTGGCATCTTCGCGGGCGGCAAATAAAGCCGCTTCATTGACTAAGTTAGCTAAATCCGCACCGGAAAAACCGGGTGTTCCACGGGCGATAATGCCGGGCTTCACATCATCGGCCAGAGGCACTTTTTTCATGTGAACTTTTAAAATGGCTTCGCGGCCCTGTATATCCGGTAACGGTACCACCACCTGACGGTCAAAACGACCGGGGCGCAACAAAGCCGGATCCAAAACATCGGGTCGATTAGTGGCTGCAATCACAATCACACCGTCATTGCCTTCAAAACCGTCCATTTCAACCAATAACTGGTTTAAGGTTTGTTCACGTTCATCATGTCCGCCACCTAAACCGGCTCCACGTTGGCGACCGACGGCATCAATTTCATCAATGAAAATAATACAGGGTGCATTTTTCTTGGCTTGTTCGAACATGTCGCGTACCCGAGAGGCACCGACACCGACAAACATTTCAACAAAATCAGATCCCGAAATACTGAAAAAAGGTACTTTCGCTTCTCCGGCAATGGCGCGTGCCAGTAAGGTTTTGCCGGTACCCGGCGGACCCACCATCAAGATACCACGGGGAATTTTACCGCCGAGTTTGTTAAATTTAGTCGGATCTTTTAAGAAATCCACCACTTCGGTGACTTCTTCTTTGGCTTCTTCTGCACCGGCCATATCGGCAAAAGTGACTTTAGCGCTTTCTTCGCTGAGTAATTTCGCTTTGGATTTACCAAAACTCATGGCACCGCCCTTTCCGCCACCACCTTGCATATGTCGCATAATCAGAAAGAACAATCCAATAAACAACAAAATCGGAAATACGGTCTCAAATATACGCCAGCCCCAGCCATCCTGCTGTGGCGCTTTGATTGAATATTTCACATCGTTCAGAATTAAGTCGTCTTCCAGATGGGGGTCATCACCGGCCTGAACCGTCAGTTGCTCACCGCTGGAGGTCACCGCAGTAATTTTACGGTGAACGGATGTTTCTGGGTCAATCACGACTTCCTCAATCTGTCCGTTTTGAACCATTTTGATGAAATCAGAATACGGTACATCTGTTTTATTGGCCGGTGGTTCGACCATACTGCCGAAAACACTCATCAGCACCATCAGGACCACGACCCACAATAATAAATTTTTGGTAATGTTATTCAAACTATGCCTCTTCGTTTACAAATTTTTAAAGCCCATGCCGATGGCAAAAACTTCCCGGGATCTCGCCCGTGAAGAATCGGGTTTAACAATCACCACCCGCTGAAAACATGCTCGCATTAACTTTAAATGTTCATCAAAGCCTTCGCCTTGAAACAATTTGACCACATGGGAACCGCCGGGTTCGAGTGACTGGCGACAAAAATCCAATGCCAGTTCAGCCAAATACATACTTTTTGGCTGATCAGTGGCGCTTACACCACTTAAATTGGGGGCCATATCGGATAAAACAAGGTTTATTTTCTGCCCGTTTAAGGTATCCAGCAGGGTCTGATAAACCGTATCATCGGTAAAGTCCCCCTGAATAAAGTGCACACCCGAAATAGGCTCAATCGCCAATAAATCCAGGCCGATGATGGTGAGTTTATCTGTGGATTTTTGCTGCACAACCTGACACCAACCACCGGGTGCTGCGCCTAAATCCACCACCGAGTCCACACCGGATAATAAATCATATTTGTCAATGATTTCAATCAGCTTATAAGCCGAACGTGCCCGATAGCCCTGTTGCTGGGATTTTTTGACGTATTCATCGGTGAAATGTTCTTGTAACCATTGATTGGAACTTTTGCTTCTGGCCATGACTTGTGCTCGGTTGCTGTTAAATGGTCTCGACTGCTGTTAAAATGGCGGATTGATTCGAATTTTAACATTGAATGGCCAACAAATCACTGAACAAAAACTCGGTTAAATACCTCAAAGGCATTGCCCATGGACTTAAACCCTACGTCACCGTGGCCGATAAAGGCATCACCGAGAACATCATCAAAGAGCTGGAAACAACACTGGATTACCACGAATTGGTTAAAATAAAAATCCGAGCGGATCGCGAACAACGGGTACAATTGATTGAGACAATCATCAAAACCACCCAAGCCACTGAAATTCAACGTATTGGCCAAACCTTAACCATTTATCGTGCCAATCCCAAAAACCCGGTATATGAACTTCCCAAATAAACGATAACCTCATGGATTTATCAGAATCAGTCACAAAACACCCCAACATCATCAAATCAGCCGCCGCTGATTATTGCGAGTTTTATCACCAGATTTACCGGCAAAGCATCATCATTCCCTGGGATGATGCGGTTGAGTCAGTTAAAATCAATGACGTGTCTTCTTTAAATACCCGCTTGATTAAAAGATTGGCCAAGTTCAATCCGGAAGTTATTTTGCTGGCCACCGGTGAGCGGATTGTGTTTCCGGACACTGAGATACTGACGCCGTTAATAAAAAACAACATTGGTTTTGAAGTGCTGGATAATCAAGCCGCAGCCCGAACCTTTAATATTCTGATGTCTGAGGATCGAAAGGTTGTGTGCTTAATGCTGATTGCTGATTAGTTTCAAATAACCATAAACTAAAAAAGCCCTCAATCCGAGGGCTTTTTTATGTGTTCGACCAAAACTGGTTATTTCTGGCGGGCTTTCAATTTGGGATTAGATTTACAAATCACAAACACTTTACCGCGGCGACGCACCACTTTACAGTCTCGCGCGCGCGTTTTGGCTGATTTTAATGATGACAGAACTTTCATAATTTACCGCTCAAACTCAAAGTGTGTCGATTATACGGATATTCAGACAAACTTCAAGAAATTATCCGTTTTGCCCATACAATTCTTGTGCCTGTCGATACATCAGCCAGGAGGTCAGAATGTATTTGTCATTTGACTCAGGTTTGTTACCCCGGTGGGTGTGGGTAAAAAATGCCGGCGCGATCACCAATGTACCTTGTTCAGGCTGTACTGCTTTTTGTTGGTGGTAGAATTCAGTCTCGCCCCCTTCAGTGACATCGTTTAAATAAAACATCCATAACAACACCCGGTGTAAGGAATCTTGAGCCGGGTCATTGGGGTGTGGATAAAATTCTGAATGGTAATAAAAATAACCACCCTTTTGACGCCGGTAATGCTGCAAATTGGTATTACCCAAACGAAAAACCACCTTAATCAGATTAGCCAATTCAGCGTCATTCATCGACTGAATGTCCGCTGCTGAAATTTGTCTGGGCCCGTCAGATGACTGAACTTGTAATGCCAGCGCGCCCACCAAAACAAACGGCCATTGCCTGACATAGCGAATCAGTCCTTCCAACACCGCCTGATGAATGGTTTGTAGCTCATGGCGCCAATCCTCTTGCTGGTTCAACATTAAATCAAGGCTGTTTTTTTTGCTTAAATCCACACCATGGCCTGTCTGACCTTGTTTGACTTCTGTGCTGGAGGAAAATTTATCGATGCAGTGATGACAAAACGCCTTTGACAGCGCATGGGGGAAAATTCCAATAAAATCAGACATGGTGCAAACCAAAAAAGACGACAGTATAGCACAAGGATTCGGATTAAAAAAAAGGCGCCAAGGGATGGCGCCTTAATCAATTCGCTGAGGAAGAGGGAGGAAAAACCTCAGCTAAGTCGTATGTGAACAGATCACATACTGAAGAAATCTTTCGATTTCTGAGGGAACAATGAAAACTCTATAAAAGTATTTTACATAGTTAAAATGAATATTATGTGAATAATCAATTCATTTAACCGTTTTGACCGCATTCATTTAAAAAGTTCAAATTATTTTCACTAATCTGTAAAATAAAACCGGAACCGATGCAATACTTTTACATGTTGGCTATTATAAGGGCGATATGAGGATTAACAACTGACTTTTATTATCGCTTTGGATAAATTATACTAATGGATTATGGCCACTCAACGTTACAAACACATCCCACCGCTGCGTGCAATTAAAGCTTTTGAGGCTTCTGCACGTTTGTTAAGTTTTACCCAAGCAGCCGACGAACTCAATGTGACTCAGGCAGCCATCAGTCATCAAATCAAAAAATTAGAGTCACTAACCGGCGTGCAACTGTTTGAGCGCATTAACCGCAGTCTAAAACTCACTTTTGAAGGTCGCATGTATTTAATCGCCATCCGTCAGGCTTTAGAAAACATCGAATCGGCCACACGTCAATTGACTAATCGAGACGCTTCAGGCACCTTAAACATTTCCGTGTTACCCTCTTTTGCCACCAAATGGCTGTCCAAAAGAATCTGGCGTTTTCAACAACAATACAAAGAATTAGATGTGCGCATTGCTTCTTTTGAATGGCTGGCTGATTTTAAAAAAGACAATTGCGATGTGGCCATTCGCTATACCAATGACGCTTCTTATCCCGGTTTAACCAGCGAATTGTTATTAAACGAAGATGTATTTCCGGTATGCAGCAAGGCTTTTTATGATGCTTTCAAAGGCCAGTTACAACCCGAAGATCTGCTTAAGGCAAAATTATGCCATGACGATTTTACAACCGAAAGCTGGAATGACTGGTTCAAAGCTGCCGGCTTAAACCCACAAGAGCCTTTGCGCGGCACCCGTTTTAGTCATATGGTCACCATGCTGGAAGCGGTGGAAAATCACCAGGGATTTGGTTTGGGTCGCACCCCTTTGGTACAGGATGATATAAACCGGGGGTTGTTGGTGGCACCCTTTGACATTAAAATTCCCGGAAAAATGGCCTATTATCTGGTTTATCCGAGCAACACCGAAAAAGACCAGAAAGTACAGATTATCCGGCAATGGCTCATGGCAGAAGTGGACACTTTTAAAAAAACCGGACTTAATTCTGTGAATTAAATTTAGCTTCAGACAGGTATTCTGCAATGTCTTTGATCAGAGACTCCAAGCCTTGACGTGCCACAGAAGATATCACGTAATAAGGTCCTTGCCAGCCAATGGCTTTTACATATTCTTCAGCCATGGCACGGGCTTCTTCAGGAACCGTTATGTCCGCTTTGGTAAATACCAACCAACGGGTTTTGTCTTGCAATTGTTCTGAAAATTTAACCAGTTCATCGCTCAACTGGTGAAACTGTTCCACCGGACTGGGCATGCCTTCATAGGCCGGTAATTCAATTAAATGCAACAGCAATCCGGTTCGTTGTAAGTGTTTCAGAAACTGAATACCCAAACCCGCACCCTCTGCGGCACCTTCAATAACACCGGGAATATCAGCCACCACAAAACTGGTTTCCGCATCAATTTTAACCACGCCCAAAGCCGGATAAAGGGTGGTGAACGGGTAATCGGCAATTTTAGGTTTGGCCTGTGAAACCGCATCCACAAAAGTTGACTTACCGGCATTAGGAAACCCCAGCAGGCCCACATCAGCAAGCACTTTCAATTCCAGCTTCAAGGTACGTTGCTGGCCTGGTTTACCGGATGTAAATTGTTTCGGGGCGCGATTGACTGAACTTTTAAAATGCATGTTCCCCAAGCCGCCGTCTCCGCCTTTGGCCACCACCAACTTTTGTTCATGTTGTGTGATGTCTGCCAGCTTTTCATCGGTTTCCAAATCATAGACTTCTGTACCGGTGGGCACCTTAATAACGATGTCTTGACCACTTTTTCCGTACTGCTGCCGGCCACGACCGGATTCGCCTTTGGGAGCTTCAAAATGTCGCTGGTGTCTGAAATCAACCAGTGTGTTTAATCCACGGTCGCCCATCAAAACCACGTCACCGCCCCGGCCGCCGTCACCGCCGTCAGGACCACCGTACGGAATAAACTTTTCACGGCGAAAGCTGGCCGAACCACTGCCACCATTGCCGGCTTTAACGGTTATTTCAACTTCATCAACAAATTTCATGGTGTTTCATCATATGTTTGGCATAAAAAAAGCCCACTGAAACAGTGAGCTTTTTAAATTTATTGTAACGTGTTTCAGTTCTGTGTTTCAACCGAAACATATTGTCTGTAGTTTTTGCCTTTTTTGGCAAATTTAACCACACCGTCTTTCAAGGCATATAATGTGTGGTCTCTGCCCACACCAACATTATCACCGGCGTGAAATTTTGTCCCACGCTGACGCACTAAAATGTTACCGGCCAAAACACTCTGACCACCATACATTTTAACGCCCAGAAACTTAGGATTCGAATCGCGACCGTTGTCTGTACTACCTGCTGCTTTCTTATGTGCCATGACTAACCCCTTATCCTATGCTTGTGATTTTTAATTCAGTAAAATTCTGACGGTGACCCATGCGTTTCATGTGGTGCTTACGTCGCTTAAATTTAATGATGCGTACTTTTTTACCGCGACCGTGAGACAACACTTCAGCCGAGACTTTTTTACCGTCCAGCAAAGGTGTGCCAATTTCAAATTTTTCGCCGTCAGACAGCATCAGCACCTGATCCAATTCCACGGTATCACCCGCTTCTGCTTTCAAGGTTTCAACTTTAATAATGTCGCCGGCTTTAACGCGGTATTGCTTGCCGCCTGTCGCTACAACTGCGTGCATGAAACTACTCCAATTCGGTTGTTCTTTCAAAGAGCGGGGATTTTACTTAACTTAATCGCTCAGGTCAACTCATTATTGGTGATTTTAATCACCCTTCAGGATAATGATAATATGACCACAATCAATAGCAACAAACCAAGCAACAACGTTATCCACCAAGAATGCGTGCGCCAGGATTGGGCTGTTTTTGCTGGCTGTGGTGAGGTTTCATTCAGGGACTCGCTCAACATCACATTGCGGGGATGTGACGGACTGAATTTTGAAAAGCCTGAGTGACCGGGACATTCAACGCGCAATAACAAATCTTTATAGGCAATGCGATCACCGTTTTTGAGCCAGATATTTTCAACCGATTGGCCGTTGACCCGTATGGATTGGTTATTTGTCACCAGGGCCAGTTGTCCTTCGGACCGATAAATATGCCAACCATCCGCATGGTGAAAATGTGACTTAACAAATTGTCCGTTGTGAGCGCCGGACAAGGGTCTGATGCCAAACACGGATGAATGCTCATCGGCCGATTGCTGGTCTTCAAAGGCATCCGTTTGTTTAACGGTTTTGGGTATATAGTTATCATCCACTAAATACATTTTAATGTCTGAAACCTCAATACCATCACCGGCATACAACAAACAACCGTTTTCAATGCGTTCACCATTGACACGAATGGGTGCCGACTCGATCTTTAAAACATAACCGTAGCCTGTGTCGGTGATTGAAGCATGAACACCCCAGACTTCCGGCCGATTCAGCTGAACCTGACAGTCCTCATCATTGCCAATGCGCAACACACCTTTTAGAGGTATGTCAAAAGCTGCATCACTGTGTTCTATCGTTAACTTCATAGACCTGTGATTTTAGACTGATTAGAAAAAGAGTGCCAAACATTAAGCCACCAAAACGAAATAAAATAGCATATATTTGGGTTGAGGTGACTGATTCACACTAAAATTGTGACCCATTAGTCAGAATTGGTCTTTTCATTGGCTTTTTTCATAAATTTCAATAAAATAACTTCACAACCCTTGCTGACACCTCATCACGGTAAAGGTTTTCTTATTAGAACTCAGGGAAAAGACATTGTCATTGATGCATAGACAAATTATTTATTGGATTCTCTTTATTGTGATGTCTTTGCTGACGGCGTTCATCGTAACAAGACAACAAAGCGTCCAGTCAGATTTAAGCCAGCCGCTGTCGCCGATTAATGTGACCACCTCATTTGAAGTTTTACCGGGACTTTATTACCAATCCAATGGTCTTTTTCACCTCGATTTATCCGGGATCAACCACTTATCGCTGCCGTTAAAGAAATGGCCACTCACACCTTCCCAATACGCTTATCTGGTGATTAAGGATTTTCATGGTTATCAGCGCGTGCACCTTTATTTAACCGCAGAAATAGAGTCCGAAGGACAAGCAACCACATCTTACAGACAAAAACTTGTCAATAACGCCAACTCCATTAACACACTGGATTCAGTATGGTTGAAGACTGAAAACCTGTCCGATGTAAGACTGGTGATTGAAAAAAATGATGCCTTGGGTTTTTCTCAGTCCACTGACAATCAAATTGGCTGGTCGTCCATTCAGTTTATGTCCGATGATATGGTTTCTTCCACACAACAGATAACCGCCGGATTGTTGTCCTTCAATCCCTTGAGTTATGCGTCAATCAATATATACAACCTGGATAACAATGCCTCATTTCAAAAGTTATTGACCGTCATTGCGGTCAGCCTCTTTATTATGGTTGTCTTATATCTTATGCTTAAACCAAAGGCCGGTCATCTGATGGCCGGGGTTGTTTTATTGTGGTTGCTTGCGAGCATTCCTTACGGATTTAATTTTATTCATCAAAGTCAGTTTAATGAACAACGGTTTGCAGAAAACAGTCCATTTCTCAATCAGACTGATCGGCTTTTATTCGCCATGGCTGATGAAATTCAAAACATGATCGGTCAGCATGCAACACCGACAAAGGAAACCAAAATCATGATCATGGGTGGGGACGATTTCAGTAAAAAACGTTTGAATTTCCATTTATTAAACCACAACACGGGAATTATTGGCGACATAGAATCCTGGCAACAACGCCCTGCCGAATCGGACAGTTATGCTATTTTACTGCCACCATTTAATGAACTGTGTGATACAGAAGCGACCACCCCCGCAACGAACAGCATAGAAAACAGACTAAAAAACACCACCCGCTATTGTTTAAAACACCGATGAAAACACTTTTTTTCATTTTTGCTTACACCCTATATTTTATGTCGCTGGGCATTGGCTTCAGACTTGCGGTTATTAAGTTTATGGGAATTGATCTCCATAAGCGGCGCTTATCCAACTTATTGGCCCATGGTTTATTCACCGGATTGCTAATCCATGTGCTCATACTCAATCTGTTACAACTGTCAGGCAGCCACAACGCATTGGTTTTGAGCGTTATGGCTCTAATTTTTCTGGCTTGCGTGATTTATACGTTTTATGTCACTGTTAAAAGTGGGACTATTCACAATTCAACCCGTATTAACCACCAACAGGTCATCACCATCACAGCCATCATGTTGGCTTCCGGTGTTATGATTTACAACAGTTATTATGTGCCCAATTTGGCCTGGGACACCTGGACCGTGTGGGTTGCACGTGCCAAACAATGGTATTTTCATGGCTTGTCTGTGAATTTTGTGCAACCGCATGAATGGTTAAAATTAAACGAAAGTCTGCTTAATTTATCCTCACATTATCCCGACGGACTGTCATTGATTATCTATCCCATGTTATATGTCAGTGACACCGCCAAGCCCATGCTTTTGGGTTTGTATCTGGTTATATACGGATTTTTGGTTTTACTGATGTGCAATCGTTTACAGAAATTACAAGCACCTTTGACCACGCGGCTGTTTTTGGTGCTGGTCATGTACAGCACACCTCTAATGGTCAATCATTTGTTATTGCCGGGTTACGCCGATTTAATCATGGCGGTCTATATCTTGCTGATTATGTTGAGTCTGCTGGATTACAATGATATGCCCAAGCCCGCTTTACGCCTGGTCATTATCGCCTACGCATTGATGTTACCCATGATAAAACTGGAAGGTTGGGTCTGGCTTATGGTTTTTGTGTTTAGCCACACGTTTATTATGTGGTTTAACATAAGGCAGCGATTGCTCATATTGTCAGTCATGGCCGCTGTTTTTGTTCTTTGGTGGCTGACTGGTGGTATATCTTGGGACACCCCGTTTGGTCCGCTCATCATCACGCCGCAGGAAATTAATTTATTGAACAAGGCTTATGTGTCCTTTGCGTTCACCGATGTCAGCGGTGCGCTGATTGCCGGCTTATTATGGCAGTTTAACTGGTCTTTGCTGTGGCTTGGTCTGCCTTTTTTAGTGGTTTATATGGTGGCTTTTAAACACAACAAAGCCCAACAGGTAAGCCATTTGTTTTTTGGTCTGGCGCTGGCACTGATTATTAGCTTGTTTTATTTAACACCGGCCGCCAAATACGCGCTGGATTTTACCGCCATTAACCGCGTTATCCTGCAGTTGATGCCGTGTTATATCTTTCTTTTGTTTAGTTTACTGACTGTGTTCATTAATAAAGCCGGGTCAAGCTCATCAGACTGACCCGGCGCACCGTTTTTTATTTCAGATTTTCTTCACCTTGTTGAAACACGATATCAACCGGAATTCCGGCTTTGTGTATGGTGTTCAGGGCTTTTTCAAGTTGCGGGCTTTGCTGACCGTCCTGCTTAAACCAGTTTGCCACAGCCTGATAATCACCGTCACCCTGTAAGGTTAATATTTTATCGGATAAAGCGGCAATGGCGGCCGACATTTTTTCAGGGTTAACCGAATAATGTCCGCTTTGTTCATCATAATTAAATGCCCCCTGCTCAGCAAAATAATTAAAGCGCAATAAATTGGCAACACCGTGGGCTGAACTTGAACCAAAGCGCACTGAACGAAAGATACCGGCCATAAAAGTGGTGTAATAATCCATCAGCTCACCGCCCTCCAATTCACCCATTCGGTGAAGCTTTTCCACCATATACAAACCCAGAATGTCGGCTTTGCCCTCTTCCACGGCGCCGGCATACTCTTTTAAGGCAGCGCGGACAGTACCGGCTCCGTCCAGTGTGTTTTTGATACCCAAACCATGGGCCACTTCATGAAACATGGTGTTGGCAAAAAACGCCTCAAAGGTGATGTGCTTTCGTTGCTCAGGCACCACCAGTTCCCGGGCAATGGGTAACAGGATTTTCTCAAATTTAGCATGCATGGCGTTTTTTAATTGCAAACGCCGGGTGCCCTTTTCCAACTGCACCTGCTCATCATTGGGTAAATTAATGGCAATGGTTTTGCTGCCGGCATTGGCGTCACCGGCATAATACAGCGCATCATAGGCGTTTAAATCCGAATCAGTTCCGGGTGTTTCTTGTTTATATTGTTCCGCCACCGGTAATTCAGCCTGTAACTGCGGTAAAAACTGAGCGTATTTGGCTAACTTTTTGCTCCATTGTTTATCTTTTATAAGCACAAAAGCTTCATAGGCCGCTTTATACCCGAATAACTGATCTTCATAAGTCTCAATGGGTCCGATAACCACATCAACGGCATTGTTTTTCATATCAAGCCAGGCCCGATCTGAGGCTTGGTACTCATCATTTAACAAGGCCTGGGCTCGTAATTGTAAGTAGTTTTTAAAGTCATCGTCCTCAGCTAATTTGGCGGCTTTGCGTAAATAATCAGCGGCTTTGGATACACGGTCCTGATAAGCCACATGGTAAGGAATAGCCTGTAAACGACCGTCCTCGTCGGTTCTCACCAAGGTGTATAAGTCTTTTAAAGCATCCGTTGCCTGTTCATCAAACTGTTCTTTGGTCATTTCCGGCGGATAAAACCGGGCGCCCGGTGGTTTTTGGCCGTAGCCTTCAATAAACGGCGCATCACCGTTTAACCGGTCCCATGGACCGTAATTGATTTCGGCGTATCGTCTTAATGCAGGGTCCTCAATACTGTCCAGCAAATCGTCTTTATCACCATAACTTTGCAACCAAAACAAATCATCCATGACTTTGGCTGCCTTGATGAGGTAAGACAACATTTTTTGTTGATTTTCACTGAGGTGACTCAGATCAGAAGTCAGCGTAAAAGGTGCATATTTGGCCAATAAGGACGCGCCTTCACTTTTGTTAATTGCCTTTTTCATGTCCTCGGGTTTGGGGTCATGTTGATAGGCGACTTCTTTTACGGTTATTTCTTCGGCTGCTACCGGCTGATTAATTTCAGATTGATCTGTCTCTGATGACTGCTGACAGGCACCCAGCAGCAGTATCAAAGGTATCAGGAAAAGTGTGTTTTTCATGGTGATTTCTCCGTACATATTTCTTTATATATTGGACTCAGTGCCGCAGCGGTTTGCTCGATGCTTAATGCAAATTTAACCGGCTGTTGCATGATATTTTGATAATTATGCCGAATCAACTGCAATTTTTCGACCAAATCATTCACTTCCTGGTAATTAAAGGTGAAACCTCTTTCATAGTGTTCGGCCAGCCAACGCATTCCTGAACCGGGTGTGTCTGCCGCCAGAATGATTTTATGGCGCGCCATGGCCTCCAATAACACCATGCCGTAAGACTCAGCACGGTCATTAGAAGCCAAACACAGCACATGGCAGCCACCCAACAGCCGCTCCTTTTCGGTTTCGGAAACTGGTCCGGTTAAATGGATTTGGTCAGTTAATTTCAGCTTGTGAATAAGTCGCTGCAAATCCTGGTGCAAGTCTCCGCCACCTGCAATGGTTAAGTGCATATCCGGTAACTGTTGCATGGCATGGATTAACATGCGGTGGTTTTTGTAAAAACTTAAACGCCCAAGAGTTAATATCTGCATGGGTTTTTTATTCAGGGTCAGTGGCTTTGGCAGCAGGATGTGTTGGGTGTTCAGACCCAAAGGCACAACCATGACATGTGGCCGGAATTGTTGTAATCGGTGCGATTTTTTTATGTATTCCGGGGTGCTGATCAGTATTTTTCGGCTGTTTTTGAGTAACGCTGTTTCAAAGGGCTTTATACACCCATATATAAAACGCAGCCACCTTGATGCGCGCTCGGTTACCATGTCCGAATGCCAGCGCAGCACCCAGGGTACTTTTTTGGCCGATCGGTTGATCAATAACATAAATAAACCGGGATTGGGCACATGCAGATGAATAACATCAACCGATTGCTGCCGTATCAGTCGCTTCACTTGTCTGTTCAAACCCAGCATCAATGGGGTAAATAAAACCGGGCGCAGACAGGCTTGCCGGATCAGTGTCAAACCCGGCATGGGCTGTTCTGTAACGGTGTTTGATTTAATACCGTGCCAATGGTGGTTATGCACCAGAACCGCGACCTGATGGCCTTGTTTAACCTGGGCTTCAGCCAAATCACGCAAATAGGTTTCCATGCCGCCATGGTATGGCGGATAAAATTTGCCGATATGCAAAATGTTCATGCCTGAATCAGTCGGCTTTACCGCCGGGTGACTTGTCCTTTTCTGACGCTTCCAAGCCTGCTTCAAGCATCGCCAGACGTTGTGTCAGTCGCCTGATTTTTTGTTCCTTACGGGAAAGCGCCAGATCCATGGTCAACATGCGTATAAGGATAAAACTGATGGCCAGAACCAGTAATAAGGTGGGTGGGTAGGTGATACCGACGTGCAAAGCCACCCAGTCAATGATTTTCGGAAACGAAGATAATACGATGGCAATAACAGCCACCATCAGCCACCAGGTGGCATAAGGACCGTGTAATTTGCCTTTACGCACCAAATAAAGGATGCTGATCGACAGCAGTGCGCCGATGATAAAAATGGTGAGGGTGGTCATTGTGATTTTTTGGCTCCAATATTGGCAATGCACAAAGTGGTGGTCTGCAACATATACTTAAAAACCACCACCCATGAACTGAAAACCCGTGATTTGCCGTCCTGTCGAAGGGCCATTTTAACAGGGATTTCCTTGATTTTTAAGTCTGAACGCAACAATAACAACAACACACCCACATCCTGATAATCCAGCAAGCTCGCTGTTTTATCTGCCAGCACTTTGATGGCTTGTTGGTTATAAACCCGAAATCCCGAGGTAAGGTCTTCAATCCGAATGCGTGAAATTAATTTAAAAAAACGCCAAGCTATTTTCTTTAAGCGACTGACCCGATGCGGACAGGTACCTATAATCACATCACCATGCTGATCTGAGATAGCCCGCAGTATTCGGCTTATTTCTTCAGGCAGATGCTGGCCGTCAGCGTCCATGGTCAGCACATAGTCATAGCCATGTCGTTTGGCATAGCGAATACCGGTTTGGGTGGCACCCCAGGCCCCCAGTTGAATTGACAAACGCAAACAGGCCAAACCATAATTTCTGACAACCTGAAACGTATCATCCGTACTGAAATCATCCACCACCAGAATATCAGCGGTCACTGCTTGTCGCAGTTTAGGCAGTAACTGCGCTAAATTACCGGCTTCATTAAACGCCGGAATCACAATCAAGGTCTTCATTGCGGCCGGCTTGCGGTACAATACCGTTGTTTAAGCAATGGTTTGGCTGACTGGTTTTTTTGGTGCATATTATTCCTCAATTCATATGACAGACGACATTTTAACCGTTCATGACTTGTTTTACATCAAAGGTGGTGGAGAACGGTTGGTGATGACCTTGTGTGAACATCTTCCGAGCGATCTATTGACCGCCGAAACAGGTGAAAATAGCTTTGATATCAATCAGTTAAAATCAAAGGTCTATAACTTGAATGCCCTGGGCAGAATACCGGGGATTAAAACCTGGCAGCTGGCAAAAGCCTTTAAAAAACCTTTACCCGTTCAAAGACACTATCTGAACATCATTTACAGTGGTGTCGCCGCACCTTTGGCTCAGTGTCACTTTAATCAAGCCAACAATGTATTTTATTGCCACACGCCGCCACGTTTTGTCTATGACAAAAAGAATCATTACCTAAAAAGCCTGCCTGTTTGGCAAAGACCCGCTTTAAAAGCATTGATTCGCTGGTTCAGACCGCAGTACGAGGCCGCCGTTAACAATATGGAAGTGATCATCGCCAATTCCCGGCACATTCAACAACGGATTAAGCAACACCTCGATAAAGAAGCTCAAGTGGTGTATCCACCTTGTGATACCGATTATTTTAACTGGCAATCGCAAGGTAACTATTATTTGTCTTTGGGTCGCCACGACCCGCTCAAACGTATCGATGTGATAATCGAAGCTTTTAAAGCCTTGCCGGATAAACAACTGGTGGTGGCTTCCGGTGGCAGCCAAAGCAATCAACTGAAAAAGTTAGCGGCCGGACATAACAATATTCGTTTTACCGGCTGGTTAGATGAACCCCAATTACTGGATTTACTGGGCAATTGTCTGGCCACAATTTATATTCCTGAAGATGAAGATTTTGGCATGACTCCGGTGGAATCCATGGCTGCCGGTAAACCCGTTATTGCCAGCTGTCAAGGCGGCATCAAAGAAACTGTTATTGACCAAGAGACCGGTTTATTGATCAGTGGCTCAAACCTTAAAGAAAAACTCATTCAGTCTGTCCAATCCCTCACACCCAACAAAGCCGCCGCCATGCGAATGGCCTGTGAAGCCCGAGCTGAAGTTTTTAATCGGCAACGGTTTATCGAAGGCATCAAACAATTTTTAAAATAATTGCGACCTTTTATTCACTTGAGTCGTCTTATTAACTAACCGGATTAAATTCAATGACAGAGACGAAGTGAGCCCTTTTAAACACAACATTAATACACAAACCCACCAAGGGCTGCTCAGGCGGCAACAAAAAGCCTGTCGTCAAGTGTATGATCAGTTTGCCACACCGGTTTATAACCTCGCCTACCGGCTGTTACAAAACCCGGAAGATGCCCAGGACATCAGCCAACAAAGTTTTATCACCGCTTTCAACAAAGTTGAACAATGGTCTGAACAGGTGGCTTTTGGTTTCTGGCTCAGACGAATCGTGATTAACCAAGCGCTGGATTTATTGAAGAAACAGACGCCTGAAATGTATGCCAGTGACACCGCACAGGCACCGGATGACTTAGCCGATCCTCAAAGTCTGACCTATGACCACCGCCACGACGCCAACCATTACTTACAACATCTATCACCGATGATGCGCAGTGTTCTGTGGCTGTATGAAGTCGAGGGATTGACCCATCGGGAAATCGGTGACTTATTTAATCGCAGCGAGAGTTTTTCAAAATCCCGTCTGGCACGGGCAAAACAACAGCTGAATCGGATTATGAACAAACAAACCCCACAGGTGAAACAGCTATGAACACCCCTTTTAATTTCAGCCAATGGCTTAAACAACAAGAACCGGTGACACCGCCTACCGATGATTTTGCGTTCATTTATCAACAAATCAAAGCACCTAAAGCCGGTCATAAACACATCATTCCATGGGCACTGGCAGCCACTTTTACCCTGTTAATCATCAGCCTTATGATGTTTAAACCGACTCTGAATTCAACTGATATACCCGCCAGCAATAGTCAGTTGGCTCAGCTGAAACAACACATTCATGCGCTTGAACAAAATCTGCAATCTGACGCCACAGCGCCGGTGAGTCAACCCGGTTCAGCGCAATTGGAAAACCAGGTTCAGCTGGAACAGTGGCTGGCAATTATCAATGCCAAACTGGAACAGAAGCATAATCCACACCAGCAACAACAGTTAATGCAAGCCAAACGTTCGGTTTTACAGCGCTTGGCCCCGATAAACCAATCAATTGAACTTATTTAACCACAGGAGCTTACCATGAAAAATTTGATTATTTCAGCCTTATTACTTGCCACGGCAACAGCCTGGTCACAGCAGAACCAGCAACTTGATATCAACACTGAAATTGAAGACGGTCAGGGCCGTGTCATTATCATTCAAGATAAAGACGGCAAACCGAATAAAATTGAAGAATCCTTTGAAGTCAATGACGACACCAATGTGGATCAGGTGATTGCCGATATCTTGGAGAAACACAACATTGAAGCCCCCATCCCGCCAACAGCACCGGCGCCACCGCATCATACCTGGGTCAAACATCTTGAAGATGTTGATGTTGAAATTATTGATGACACGGCCATTATTACCATTCAACAAGATAACAACGGTTCAGTCCGGGTTATTGAGGAAAAATTACATTTGGATGATGATGAGGATCTTGACCCAATGATTGATCAGATCATGAAAAAACACGGAATAGAATTTGATTCTGACGCCAAACGTCAAGTGATTCAAATTGACCGAAATTATTTTAATAACATCGAAATTGAAGGCGCTTACTATGGATTTATGGCCTCTGCAGAAGAAGCCGGTTGGCAGGTTTTAACCGTCATTCCAGACAGCGGTGCTGACCAGGCCGGTTTGATGGAAGGCGACTTAATCATTGCCGTGGACGGACAAAAAACCGGCGCCGGTGGTATTGAACTAAAAAACCTGACCAAACAAGCCAAAGCGGGCGAACAATCTAAATTTAAAATCATTCGTGAGGGCAAAACAAAAACATTAAAAATTATTCCCCAAAAACGCACATTAAGTGATGCTGTACTGCCCCCGATTCCACCCATTCCACCCACTGTCGGTGGTTTATATGAAATCATCACCATGGATGGTGATGGCATCATGTCACCCCACATTATCATGCGCCATAAAAAACTTCAAAGTTGGCTGGGTGAACAACATCAATTCATTGCCGTTAATCCGGGACTGGAAACGTATTTTGGAACAGATAAGGGCGTTTTAATCGTCCATGTCGATGCCAACAACAAACTGGCACTGGCGGAAGGTGATGTGATTTTGTCCATTAACGGCGAACAAGTGACCACGCCTAAGCAAGCGGTCAAAGCTTTGTCAGCTTTAAAATTAAGCGATGGATTTAACATCGAAGTGATGCGTAAAAAAGAAAAAATATCTATCGCATCCTAAATCATCTTGCGATAGAATACCGCTTCTTTGGTGAGCGGCTCCGCTCACATCCCAAATCAGCGGGCGCGTAGCTCAGCGGGAGAGCACTTCGTTGACATCGAAGGGGTCACTGGTTCAATCCCAGTCGTGCCCACCACTGATTTCCCTCGTTCCCATGCTCCAGCGTGGGAATGCATACCGAAATTTCCTGCAACAAAATTAACAACAAACGAAAAATATTTTGCGCCTGATAAATACGCGCGACCACGCCGGAGCGTGTGAGCGAGAGAACACATAACAAAACTCTCATATCCGACGTCCTCGGACTTGATCCGAGGACGAAGCAATTTGTTTTGTCAAAGTCATCCAAGCACATCCGGCACATGCACCTGGCCTGACATCAGGATTCGGGCGCTGCGGCTCATAATCACTTTATTGACTTGCCATAGACCATCTCGCCTGGACACTTCAGCGCCCACTTTGAGGGTTCCTGAAGGATGACCAAAACGCACTTCTGTGCGATCACCGCCACCGGCCGCTAAATTCACCAAAGTGCCTGGTATGGCTGAAGCCGTGGCTATCGCCACAGCGGCGGTACCCATCATGGCATGGTGCAATAAGCCCATGGATAAAGCCCGGACATTTAAATCGATATCATCATCACTAATGGACTTACCACTGGATGAGGTGTAACTCTTCGGCGGTGCCACAAAGGCGACTTTCGGTGTATGTTGACGGTCAGCGGCTTCTGCGATGTCTTGAATCAAGCCCATTTTCACCGCACCATGCGCACGAATGGTCTCAAACATCGTCAAAGCGTCCTGATCACCATTGATATCACCTTGTAATTCAGTGCCGTGGTAATCAATGGCCTCGGCATTCAGAAATATGGTTGGAATACCGGCATTAATAAAAGTGGCCTCAAAGGTACCGACTCCGGGCACTTTTAAAGTATCCACCAGTTGACCCGTTGGAAATAGTTCTGCATCACCCACCGGATTAACAAATTCAACCTTCACTTCGGCCGCCGGAAAAGTCACACCATCGAGCTCAAAATCACCGGTTTCCTGAACTTGTCCATTGGTCATCGGTATATGCGACAGTATGGTTTGTTTGATATTGGCCTGCCAGATTCGTACAACCGCCACACCATCAACAGGCACTTTATCAACCAAACCGGATTTAATCGCAAAGGCCCCCACCGCTGCGGTTAAATTCCCACAGTTGCCGCTCCAATCCACAAAAGCTTTATCAATAGCCACCTGGCCAAACAGATAATCCACATCGTGATCAGGCTGACTGCTTTTCGATAAAATCACGGTTTTACTGGTACTGGAGGTGGCACCACCCATGCCATCGGTGTGCTTGCCATATGGATCGGGACTGCCAATCACCCGTAATAACAGACGGTCACGGGCTTCACCGGGCACTTGCGCCGCTTGGGGTAAATCTGTGAGATTAAAAAAAACGCCTTTAGAGGTGCCACCGCGCATATAGGTGGCCGGGATTGTGATTTGGGGTTTGTGATTCATGGGTATATATTATTTAAATAAAATTAGTGAGAAACCAACGCCTTATATTTTTCCAATAACGCTTGATCTGCTTGTTGCCAGAAATCACCGGCTTTCAATTTGAGTTCTTGCATCAAACTCAAGGCTTTGATGTGATTGCCTTTGGTATGGGCTGCAATGGCCCGGTATTTCTGGTACGGGTAAATAAAAGGCTTGAGCTTGGCTGTTTGTTGCACATTCTCAGCCAACTTATGGGTGTTATGGATCACATACAAATCATTAAGTTTGTTCATGACCCGCACCATCTGATCAAAACGCCCTGTCTTCTCAGCCGCTTTAAGCGCTGTTAGATAATGTTGTTCGGCTTTATCTGACTGCTGTAACAGCCTGGCCACATCGCCATGATAGATGTCAATTAATTCAATGTCAGCAGCTGATAACATGTCTAAATAATGCCGGCTTGCTTCAATATCCTGATTAAATAACGCCAGCATAAGCTCGGCTTCTGTGCGCACCGGGTTAACCGACTCATTGTCCTGTTCCCGGACAAGTTGCGACAATAAATTAAACGTGACTTCTGCCTGTACCGGGTTTTGTTGATACAGATTGATTTTTATTTGATGCAAATATGCATTGGCTGCCAGATTGTACAGTTCTTGTTCTGTTGACATGACAACAACCTGTTCCCATTGCGATAAAGCTGATTTAAAACGACCGGTTTTTTGGTACAGCGTCGCCAGTTTTTCTTGATTACTAATGATGGCATGGGGATTATTGATGGTTGTGGCATAGGACAGGCTCTCTTTAACCAAAAGTTCAGCCCGATTCAGTTCGTTGGTCTGTAATAGAAAACCGGCCAATCGGCTTTTGGCCTTCATTTCATAACGCTGATTGCCCGATGTTTGAAAAGCTTTAATCGCTGATTGTGATTTTTCAATGGCCAGCGGCAGGTTGTTCAGGTCGGCAGCCACTTTGGCATAAGTATTCATGAGTCCGCCATATCCGGGGTGCTGATCAGACATGCCGGGTAATTCAAGCGCCAATAACAAGCGTTGCTCAGCCTGCAGGTGTTGTTGGTTGTTGCTGTATAAAATCGCCTGGTTAACATAGATGGCCGCCATCGCATCAAAATTTCGGTTGGCTTTGGCATGCTGCAACGCCGAATCATAGGATGCGTTGGCGGCCTCAGGGTTGTCAAGCAGATTGTAGGTAATGCCTTTAGCCACGGACACCCGAAATACCATCCAGGAATCCTGGCTGTTAATGGCATTGAGTATGCTGATGGCTTTTTTCAGATTACCTTGTTTACGTAAGGCGATGGCCATTTCATACCAGGCCAGTTTGAAATCAGCATCCTGCTCTGTGGCTTGGGTAAAATGCATTAGAGCGGCTTCCGCATCCCCGTTGATTTGTAAAGCCAAACCCCTGAAATAGCTCAATAATGCCGTTTCATGTTCAGTAAAAACATGCGGGTCGATGGTTTGTTGCGCTGTTTCCAGGCCATCATACCGCGCCAGCCAGGCAGCTATTTGTGGGAATAATTCGGTTAATTTGTCAGATTTAAACCGGTTTTGAGCCATTTGACCATCATTGTATGAAAGACTCACATCCGCATAGTAACTTTTTAAACGGTTGTCATTGGCCGGTTGCTGGTCAAGATCAATCCGGACACTCCATGGAACCTCATCGCGTGTCAACACATCCAGAATAATATGCGGTTTTTGCGTTTCACTGGTTTTGACCCGGTGGCTCTTTTGTAACATAAGATTGGGGTATAAATGCAATAAATACCCCAGGTAGGCACTGCCACCATGCAACAACCAGTCGTTTTTTGCTGACGACTTGAATGGTGATGCCGGGATGTTCTCAGGTGGTGCAATCCCTGCATCAATGTGAATGGTGGATTTATTAACTTGATAAATTAATACCCAAGTACCCAATGACAAAATGGCCATCAGCAATACGGCAACAAGCCAGGTTTTAGATTTAATGGGTTTATTGACAACGGTCTGATCAGAATCAAGTGAACGAATGGTGGGTAAAAACCGAATACCCTGGCCATAAACCGCTTCAATGTAGTCACCTTCACGGTATTCATTGAGACTTTTGCGGAGTTTTAAGATACATTGATCAATGGTGTTATTGGTGACCACGCGGCCTTTCCAGACATGCTCGATGAGTTCATCGCGCGAAATAAGCCTGTTGGGATTTTGCAGCAGATAAGCTAAAAGCTCATGATTTTTTCGGGTTAACTCAACCACTTCACCCTGGAATGTAAGGATTTTCTGATTCAAATCGTATTTAAAATCAGAAAAACAGTCTATTTTCATGCGGTGTGGGTGGTTGTTGTGTCATGTCTAAATTTTAGCATCGACGTTAACAACGACGCAATCATTCCGTTCAACCCATTTAAACACTTGAGGCATTAAGAATTAAGTATGAATTCAGACTCTGCTCAGGATTGCTTAGTGGCGATTGTTTATGCTGAATTTATTTAATCAGAGAGTAAATAATGCGTATTATTTTAGGCTTAATTTGTTTAATCAGTTTGCCGGCCGGAGCGGCCACCATTGTCGTCAATACCGATGATTTGACGGTGGTTGCCGATGATGGTTTATGTACTTTAACCGAAGCAGTGGATGCCGCCAATCTTAATGTGGCCAGTGGTTTATCCGCCGGTGAATGCATGGCTGGCGACCCTTATCCGGCGGTGGATGACATCACCTTTGATTTAGGACTTTTTCCGGGCTATTTTTTCCCCTTTGCACCTTTTGAATTGAATGAGCCAGTGCGTGTTATTGGCCCGGGGGCTGACATCATGTCGCTGTCGAGTATCGCCAACACACGGGTATTTGTTGTTCAGAATATGCAAACCAATGCCACATTCGAAATCAGTGGCATGACTTTTGAGTTTAATCATTTGCGTGAAAATTTTTCACAATACGGTGGCGCTTTGCTGGTGTCTTTATCCGCAGGCAGCGAACTGTTGCTGGATCATTTGAACTTTTATCAGAATTCATCTGAAGTTGGCGGTGGCGCCATTGGAATTTATGGCGGCAATGATAATTTAATCACCATCAGAAACAGTACATTTGAAGCCAATAACACCACCAACTATAACACCACAACACCCGTTGGCGGCGGTGCCATATTTATTGGCGCCAACCAAAACGTGGTGATTGAAAATTCAAGTTTTTATGACAATTTTAATGCCCATTCACCCTTAACCCAACCACAAAGTGATGCCGCCGGCGGTGCCATTTTAGTGCGTTCTAATCAAACAGTGCCGACCACGGTCAGCATTGAACGCAGCACTTTCTCTAATAACCACACCACCGGTGTCGGCGGTGCGATTGCGTTAGGTGGCCCGGGTTATCCGTCAGAGTGGACACAACTGACGTTAAAACACAGCACGCTCACTTTAAATCAGGCCGACAGTAATGACGATCAAACCGGCACACTGGGTAGTGGCGGTGGCCTGTGGTCATCATCGGCAAATTCCACCAACATTTTCAACAGCATCATTGCCTTAAACACGGATTTATCACAGATGCCGGATAATGATTTAAATGCCCCTATGAATACTTTTGGCTATAACTTAATTGGCAACAATTCCGGTGCTGCAGGCACGTTTCCGGCCGGCCAACCCAATCCAAATAATGACTGGGTGGGTGTGCCTTTTGCAGAACTGGATCCTATGTTAGAGCCTCTGGCAGATAATGGCGGCCCCACCTTAAGCCATCTACCGGAGCCCAACAGCATCGTGCTTGATCAGGGCAAATGCAACAGCCAAACCATGGATCAAAGACATTTTCACAATCCATCAACAAACTTCAGAACCTATGACATACCGAGTATCAATAATGCCCTCAACGGCTGTGATATCGGCGCGGTTGAGCTCAGTACAGACAGCAGCAATCCAATACCGGTGACGGTCGATGACAGCTATAACCTTCTGGAAGACGTCATATTTACAGTGTCCGAACTGAACGGCCTGTTAGCGAATGACACAGATAATGATACTTTAATCATCAGTGATTCGGGTTCAGTTAATGTGACCGGCGGTGATGTTGATGGATTGCTTGAATTGTCCGCTAACGGTGCTTTTCAATTCACCGGCATCGAAGCGGATGCCAACGGTCAAACGACCTTTACCTACTGGGCTACTGACGGCTTTAATGCCGACCAGGCCACCGTCACACTGGATATTCTCCCGGTTAATGATCCACCGGGTTTTCAAGCACTCAGTACAAACCTGGTCAGCCAGACCGGCGTGCCCCATGTGATTACCGGCTGGGCAACACATATCAGTCCCGGGCCGGTTAACGAATCCGGTCAGACACTGAACTTCATTGTCAGTGTGGTCAATGGTCCGACCGGCTTTTTCAATCAAATTCCCACAATCAATGCCAACAACGGCAACCTGACCCTGGATCTGCAAGCCAATGCCACAGGAACCGCTGAACTCAGTGTTATTTTACAAGACAGTGGTGGTACTCAAAATGGTGGTCAGAATCAATCGGCACCAGTCACCCTGTGGATTCAGGCCGATGATGTTATATTCCGTGATGGTTTTGAGCCGTAAGGCGGGTATCGATCTGAACATAAAGGAATTTCGGACAGTGGATGCCATCCACTGTCCGATTTTAAACACACGCTTGGCGCGGATTGCTAAAAGTTAATTATCAAACCCATCGATAAATATAATGTCATTGGGGTCAACAAAATAAGCAGTCAGGGTTTTGGCGCGATCCATGGTGACTTGACAGGGGTTTGTGTCATCCTGACAGTGGCCAAAATCCATCTGCCAGCCTGTAAAAGTGGCACCGGTTGATGCGTTTGCCACCAGTGTGAGTTCCGTGCCCAAAGAAAAGTCATAATGACAGTCGCTGCTGCAATTGATGCCTGAGGTGCCGGACACTGTCCCTGCGCCCACGACCTGAATATGCAAATCCAAATCCGGACCGCCTTGCTGATACAAATACATATCCAGATGCCCGGGATGATTGTCCACCCCTGAAAAATTGGGGCCGTAAGCACTGAAAGTGACGCCGATTAACGGTGGATTAAGGGCTTCATCTTCGACCACAGTCACCAAGTTATTCACCGAATCATCCGTGTGGTCGCCTTGCGGGGTGACACTGATGATTTTCGGGGTTTGGGTAACTATGTCAAACAGCACCGCATCTTCTCGAAAATCATCATCGCCTGCAAAATCCACGCCAACATAGGTTTCATCCTCATAAACATAGCTGATATACCGACCGCTTTCTGAAACACTCGGCAGCATGGAATAGTTTTGTCCATAAAGCGGCAGTCCAGATTCATTTTTACTGGCCAGATGCAGCAATGTGTTAACCCGATCATAGTACAAAATCTGACCGGTGCCGGCCTGGCTGTAATCATCTGATGTTAAATTATCGGCCTGGGTAGAAAACACAATGGTGGAAGCATCTTCTGAAATACGTGGATAATCAGACCGTTCATTGGCCTCAACACCAGCCGGTGTTTGACTGACACGTGTGATGGTGCCCGATGGCACTTTTTTCATAAAAATATCTGGACGGTTATTGGTGTCAGCGGGTACCAGATTATCTGCTTCTGACTCAAAAACCACCCAGGTATTATTACCTTGACCGCCAATATCCGGAAACTCACCACCGGCCGCCATACCATCCAGTCCCTCGCTGATTAGACTGATGACTTGAGAAACGGGGTCATATAAATAGACATCATATTCGCCGTTACTGTCATTGGCGGCAATGTCTTTGCTGGTATAGAAAACCACCACACCGTCATTATTAACACGACCCGAATACCCTTCATCAATTTGTGTAAACACATCGTTTAATCGATCATAGAGAAATATATGGTTACTGCCCAAATCAATCAGCCCACCGGGTTGAAAGTAATCTGAGTTCACGACCACATAACGACCGTTTGCGGATATATCCGAAGCACTGGATTTTAGGGCCACTAAATGGTGACTGTTATCACTGCGATCCAGGCGATATAAATGTGAAGTGTTGGGTTCAACCGAATCTGCCGTTAAATTATACGATTTTGTGTGATATAAGACCGTTTGCTGATCACTGCTGAGATAGCCACCATAGACAGCTTCGATGATGGTATGTGGATTAAAGGCAGGTTCTGTTAATTTTTTAAATTGCTGCTGCGCAAATCGATAGGCAAATACTTCGGGATGTAAGATCGAAACCGGTTCATTGCTTAAATCTGAGGCAGTGGACACAAACGCCAAACGACTGCCATCCAGAGACAAACTGGGCTGGGTGCTGGATGCATTGGCCGTTTCATTGCTGTTATTCACTGTGACCACCGTTAACTGACCACTTGCCGTGTCATAAGAAAACAAATCACCGGTCTCGTTATTGTCATTGTTGACCAATTCAGAAGAATAACTGCTGAACACGATGCGGGAACCGTCACCGCTGATAACCGGCACCGGTGAAGCATCACTGACTTCGTTTCCGGCTGGCGTTAGGTTAATACGCTGAATATTTGTGCCGTCATAATAAAATAAATCCGACAGGCCATTGGTGTCGTTCACGACAATGTCTGACTGTGACGTTTTAAAGGCCACCGTACCAATATTACTCACAGAACCCGACGGTGAAAAGTCATCAAAGGCCGAGGAATCACCGCTGGGTGTGACATTAACGAGTTGGGTGGTGCCTGTGTTCATATCCCGCAGGAACAAATTATCTCTTGAATTATTGATAACATCGGCCGTTAAGTTATGGGCTTCACTACTCATCAGAATATACCGGCCATTCGGCGAAACAGAGGCTAAACTGCTGGTATCATCCGCGGCACTCAAGCCGTCTTCAGAGACACTGATCAGTTCATAGGTGTCTGTGAGTAAATCCTTGCGATAAACCTGCGCTCTGGAGGCGCTGAAGTTCGGGTCAATGTCATCATAAGTACCAAAGGTGATGTATCGGGCATCATCGGTTAAGTGCACCCCACCGGTCGCTTCGAAGTAGTCACCCGCGCCATAGACACTGAGGTTGGTGACCTGGCCGGTGACCATATCTTTGAGGTATAAATACTCATCATTCCACAGCCCACTGCCATTGGGTAAAGCGGCACTGCCGCTTGCAAAAACAATAAAGCGACCATCTGAAGTGGGCGCACTGAATGCACTGCCGATAAAATTTATTTGTGCGCCGCTTTGAGTACTGGTGACCAGTTTAATTTCACCGGTCACCAGATCTTTTAAAAAAATATCGCGCTCATTGTTGGTGTCATCAGGTATTAAGTTTGTGGCATAAGAAGAAAAACTAACATACCTGCCATTGGTGGATATTTTGGGCGAGCTGCTGTAATGATTAATGACAGGACCAATATCAGCATCCGGCTGCGCCAACCAATGGAGCGCTTGTCCCTGTGCTGATAAACTCACCATTAAAGCCATTAAAATAAAACCGCTTAATCTCATCTTTTTCATAGTTTAAATTTCCAATAGTACGAACCATTAATCATACGTTTTAAGTATCCTTGAATAATGAAGCCATGCTGAATTCATGCTTAATTATTAATTATTTCAAGAAATTGCCATTGGGAAGGATCTGTTATTCAAACCCATTGATAAAAATAACATCGGACTCAAAAGCACCGCGATCCACGGCTGTACCAATGATTCGGTCATTGCCAATAATGTCATAAACTAGTCCCGCCGCAATGGCTTGTGCATCACTGCCACTGTTAACGGCGGGGCTGTCTGATTCTAAGCCAATAACGGTTAACAGCTGACTTATTTTAAGTCGTGGATTAATGGGTTCTGCTATAGTGCCAACCAGATTGCCATTGTCATGATCGATGACGCCAAACAAGCTGCCGTTATTAAGCCCGATTAAGTTATAACTGCTGGCCTCGTTCAAATCTGCAGAAATATCATCATCATCCGTACCTGCCTCACGATTATCTGCAACAATGTTGTTATGCAACAATAAATTATTATCAATACCCGAGTAAATGCCACCTCCGGCTGTTTGTGCTCCGCGTAAGACTAAATCTAATCCGGCATCATTTTTGGCTATGGTTGAATTAACCATTACAATGGAGTCCATATCTTGGCTGTTGGTATATAGAGCGCCACCACTCTTTAAAGCCTTGTTTTTATAAAATATGCTGTTGCTTATGGTGGCATTGCCTTGAGTTAATACATACAAAGCACCTCCGTTGTTATCAGCGTCGTTATGATTTAGCTCTGTGTTTTTAATCACGATTGACTGATCGGTATAAATGGCGCCTCCATGAGCATCTGCATAGTTATGACTTAAATAGCTGTTTTCAATGGTTACAGTTTGTGCGCCTGAATCAATAAAAATGGCACCGCCCAACCCTAAACTTGATGTCCCGGGGTTGTTATCACTGGCGTCGTTGAAACGAAATTTACTGTTTTCTATCAAGGCATCCAATGCACCTGACTGAAAAGCGATGGCCCCGCCATTGACCGCTTTATTAAATGAAAATGAGCTGTTTTTAATTTCTAATTGACCATTGTCATCCACCACCACGGCACCGCCACGTCCGGCGCTGTTTAAAGGTGTTTCGCCATCAGATAACGTTAAATCATAAAGCCTGAGTCTGCCACCATCATTTACCTGGAAGTGGCGCAGACCCAAAGCCTCAATGGTAATGTCAGCCTCGGGTGCACCCGGTAGTGTGCCCTGAATCGTTATGGTACTGTCAATTCCCAATGCAGAAGGGCTACTCTGGGTTTGATAGTTAAACTGATCGCCAATCAAACCTAAAATAATGGTTGTGTTTAACCCTGGATTGACTGTCGTAATGTTCTCATCAAAACGAATCAGATCATGGCCAGGAAAATTCACTTCATCATTCGCCTGTTCGACCGCAGAGCGCAAAGTCTGAATGGTATAAACGTCCGGACTGATTTCAGCAATGACAGTGCCACCGCTGAGATCCAAATCAGTTTGCACCACAAACTCGGCGGCATGTGGTGAATTTATCAGCATTAAGATAAATATCGCACTGATAAGCAACTTATGTTTTACTGTTATTTGATTCATTGTTTTTTCCGTTAAATTTTTAATTTTTTTGTTTTACTGAAATTTGACCTTATAAATTCAATTCCAAATGATTGCGGATAAAATTATTAAAGCCAATCAAGCGATTACTCCCCGTCCTCTAAAGTCATTAGCATTTAAAGAACATGGTTCATATTAAATGAGATTAACTGCAATATTTTGTGAGCACTCAATAATTAACAATGAATTAATCATGAATTCATAATTGACCCAGAATTTCATGTTTTTTTCAGGTATAAAAAAAGCCGCTGAATAAAAGCGGCTTTAAAAGGGTTTAATTAAGATGTTTTTAAAACAGACCCGTCGTAACGCATAAAATCAATGGCAAATGATAGGTAATCATAGGATGTGTGACAACATGATGCTTATTCCAATCGTTTTGATAAATGTCTAATGATATCTCGTTGCTCATGAACAACTGCAATAATGATTGGTGTTTTGGTTTTATAAATGTAAAAAATAAAATGGTATCGGTATTTAGTCACGAAAACATCTGACATTCGATTGGAGAATGATGTTTTAATGACTTCTTGATTGGCAATGGCTTTGAATTTATCTTTTAATCCATTTCGATATTCATGAAATATTTTTTTCACCCCAATTGGAAAGCGTATATTCAGCAATTTCAATTAAATCGTGTTTAGCCTCTTTTGATATCAAATACTGACTCAAAACTCAGCCTTGCTTTAAAACATCATTAAAAATAGAATCCACAGAATCAGAAGTCAGTTCTCCTTTTCGTGCAGATTCTATTCTTGGTCTTAAAAAAGCCTCAAGCTTTTGCAGGGCTTCTTGCTCAGACAAGGCTGGCAATGTTCTTTTTAAAACGTAGTCTTTGATGGTTTCACCCTGTAAAGCCGCAGCCACTTTTAGAAGCTGATGCTGTTCAGGGGTTATTTCAATTGATAATCGCATGACTGAAATAAATTTATCTTAATAAAACTAAATTATACCTAATTCACAGCAGCTGTACAAATGTCACATTTGTTGTCGAGTTAAAAGACAACTCAAATCTTAAGAGACTCAACCAAAAAAGCCGTTAATCAATAACGGCTTTAATCTGGGAAACTTAGTTAATTTTGCTAAACGGTTAGTTCATCACGCATAAAATCATTGGCAAAGCGCTGTAAGATGCCGCCTTCGTTATACGTAACAACTTCATCGGCGGTGTCTAATCGGCAAATAACCGGGATTTCGACTTGCTCGCCATTTTTACGGTGCATTATGACCGTCATTTCAGCGCCTGATTCAATATCACCTTTAACGTCGTAAGTTTCACTGCCGTCGATATCGTAGGTTTTGCGTGACTCTCCATCAATAAATTGTAACGGTAAAACACCCATACCAATCAGGTTGGTGCGGTGAATCCGCTCAAAGCCTTCGGCGACAATGACTTCGACTCCGGCCAGGCGTACACCTTTGGCGGCCCAGTCACGGGAAGAGCCCTGACCATAGTCTTTACCGGCAATAATAATGAGGGGCTGTTTGCGTTCCATGTAGGTTTCAATGGTTTCCCACATGCGCATTTCTTGACCTTCGGGTTCTAACCGCGCCAGTGAACCTTGTTTAATCTCGCCCTGTTCGTCTCGCACCATTTCATTCAATAATTTGGGATTGGCAAAGGTGGCACGTTGCGCTGTTAAATGATCACCGCGGTGGGTGGCATAGGAATTAAAGTCTTCCTCAGGGAGACCCATTTTATGCAAATACTCACCGGCGGCACTGTTCATTTGAATGGCATTCGATGGCGATAAATGATCGGTGGTGATGTTATCACCGAGCACCGCCAAAGGCCGCATGCCGGTCATGGTGCGTTTTGCCGCCAGTGCACCTTCCCAATAGGGCGGACATTGAATATACGTGGATTTGGGGTTCCAGGCATATAAAGGTTCCGTGTGTTTACGCAGGATGTCTTCGATGTTAAACATCGGCTCATACACTTTTGTAAAATGCTCAGGTTTCACACTTTGTTTAATCACCGCATCAATTTCTGCATCATCCGGCCAAATGTCTTTGAGCTTAATGGCATTACCATCCGCATCATAGCCTAAAACATCTTTTTCAATGTCAAAACGGATTGAACCGGCAATGGCATAAGCCACCACCAGGGGTGGTGACGCCAGGAAGGCCTGATCAGCCTGAGGATGAATACGACCATCAAAGTTTCGGTTACCCGATAACACCGCGGTCGAATAGAGATTTCTCTCTTCTATTTCCCTGTTGATTTCCGGATCTAAGGCACCACTCATGCCGTTACAGGAGGTACAGGCATAGCCAACGACACCGAAGCCTAAGTTTTTTAATTCAGGTAATAATTTGGATTCTTCTAAATACAAAGTCACGGCTTTGGAACCCGGCGCCAGGGAGGTTTTCACCCAGGGTTTTCGCGTTAAACCGAGTTTATTGGCATTTCTAGCAATCAATCCGGCAGCAATCATATTGCGGGGGTTACTGGTGTTGGTACAACTGGTAATGGCAGCAATGATACAAGCACCATCGGGCATCTCATCACCTTCAGCTGAATAATCACCGGTGATGCCATGCTCGGCCAGGTCATTGACTGAAACCCGGGCATGCGGATTCGATGGTCCGGCAATATTACGACCCACTGACGATAAATCAAAGGTCAGAACCCGTTCATATTGTGCATTTTTCATGCCATCAGACCATAAGCCGGTTTGTCTGGCGTAGTTTTCAACCAATTTTATTTGCGCTTCCTCTCGACCGGTGAGACGTAAATAATCGATGGTCTGTTGGTCAATATAAAACATGGCGGCAGTGGCGCCGAATTCCGGGGTCATGTTAGAAATGGTGGCTCGGTCACCCAGGGTTAAACTGTCAGCACCTTCGCCATAAAATTCAATATAAGCCCCGACTACGCGTTCATTACGCAGAAACTCAGTGATGGCCAGAACGATATCTGTACTGGTGATACCGGCCTGAGGTTTACCGGTTAAATGCACGCCGACAATATCCGGTAAACGCACATAGGACGGGCGCCCCAACATCACACTTTCTGCCTCTAAGCCACCGACACCCACGGCAATGACGCCTAAGGCATCAACCATGGGTGTGTGACTGTCGGTACCGACCAGGGTATCGGGAAACGCCACACCGTCCTGGGCTTGAATCACCGGCGACATCCGTTCTAAGTTTATTTGGTGCATAATGCCATTACCCGGCGGCACCACATTGACATTCTCGAAGGCGGTTTTACACCAGTTAATAAAATGAAATCGATCTTTGTTTCGATGTTCTTCTATGGCGCGGTTTTTTTCAAAGGCATCCTTTTCAAAACCGGCATGTTCCACCGCCAATGAATGGTCCACAATTAACTGCGTCGGCACCACAGGATTGACTTGTTTCGGATCACCGCCTTTTTTGGCAATCGCTTCGCGCAAACCGGCTAAATCCACAAATGCCGTTTGTCCCAAAATATCATGACACACCACCCGCGCCGGATACCAAGGAAAATCCAAATCCTGCTTACGTTCAATAATTTGCTTTAAAGAATCAGTTAAATCTTCCGGTGGACATTTGCGCACTAAATTTTCTGCCAGTACTTTTGAGGTGTACGGCAACTGTTCATAGGCACCCGGTTGAATCGCATTCACCGCCTCACGGGCATCAAAAAATTCCAAATCGGTATTTGCTAGCTTTTTGCGGTATTTTTGATTCATCTTGTTCATTCCGGGATCCGTTAAAAACGCGGTATTTTAACGGTTTACGAACCAAACAACCAGTCACAAACTTATCCACGTCGCTGATTTTACTTTTGCATTCAGAAGGTTTAGACTAATTAAGACACCCAATGGAGCACAAATATGAATACCACCGACATTCGCGCCGCAGATCGTCCTGACTTTGATAAAGTAATCACTGATATCGTCGATTATGTGGTCGATTATCAAATAAACTCAGATGAGGCTTATCGCACCGCTCATTATTGTTTACTCGACAGCCTGGCTTGTGCTTTAATGGCCCTGAAATTTCCCGAATGCGTCAAACACCTCGGACCTGTGGTGCCCGGCGCAACCTTAGACAAGGGCGCCAAGATTCCGGGCACATCTCACCAGTTAGAGCCGGTACAAGCTTCCTTTAATATCGGTGCTTTAATTCGCTGGCTTGATTTTAATGACACCTGGTTGGCGGCTGAATGGGGCCATCCATCGGATAATTTGGGTGCCATTCTGGCGGTGGCTGACTATCTTGGCCGACAGAATGATTCTGATAACATCACTGTCAAGGATGTTTTAACCACCATGATTAAAGCCCATGAAATTCAAGGCTGCCTGGCTCTGGAGAACTCTTTTAACCGGGTCGGACTTGACCATGTTATTCTGGTGCGGATTGCCTCCACGGCAGTGGCAGCACACATGCTCGGCTGTAATCGGGAAGAAATTCAAAATGCCGTGTCACATGCCTGGATTGATGGCGGTGCTTTGCGAACCTATCGCCATGCGCCCAATACCGGATCCCGCAAATCATGGGCTGCCGGTGATGCCTGTCGGCGGGCTGTGCAATTGGCGCTAATGGCCAAAACCGGTGAGATGGGTTACCCATCGGCTTTAACGGCGAAAACCTGGGGGTTTTATGATGTACTTTTTAAAGGACACGCTTTTAAATTCCAGCGAAAATATGGCGCCTATGTGATGGAGAATATTCTGTTTAAACTGTCTTTTCCGGCAGAATTTCATGCCCAGACCGCGGTGGAATGTGCCATGACATTGCATGACAGTGTTAAAGACAGATTGGATGACATTGAACGTATTGCCATCGAGACTCAGGAGGCCGGTGTCCGTATCATTGATAAAACCGGCGCGCTCGATAATCCGGCGGACCGCGATCATTGTTTACAGTATATGGTGGCTGTGCCTTTGGCTTTTGGGCGTTTAACCGCTGATGATTATGAAGACGATATCGCGCAACTGCCCATCATAGATGAATTGCGCGATAAAATGACTGTGAAAGAAAATCCGCAATTTACCAAAGATTACTTTGATCCCGATAAACGCGCGATTGGCAACAGCATCCAGATTGATTTTAAAGATGGTACCAGCTCTGAAAAAATATCCGTCGATTACCCCATCGGCCATCGCAATCGCCGTGAAGAGGGCATTCCGGTGCTCATCAATAAATTCGAACGGGCTTTAGACGATCATTTCTCACATAAACAAGCCACCAAAATCAAAGCAGTCGCTCAAAACAAAGAACAGATGGCTGCCATGTCAGTGAATGAATTCATGGACTTATGGTATCTATAGTGCACTGCTAAATTAATGCGATTAATTTTACGGACACAATTTATTAACACGGCTAAAATAGCCAACTCATAATGTGAGTTGGCTATTTTTTTTAGAGGATTTTATATCGATGAATTTAACAACTGAAAATATCTTATTAGTCGGCTCTCTATTGTTATTCATCAGCATTGTCGCCGGAAAGACCTCTTATCGGTTTGGCGTACCGACACTGCTGTTATTCTTGGGTATTGGTATGCTGGCAGGTTCTGAGGGCATCGGCGGTATCCACTTTGATGACCCGAAAGCAGCCCAATTTATCGGCATCGTCTCGCTTAACTTTATTTTATTCTCAGGTGGACTGAGCACTCAATGGACTGCAGTCAAACCCATACTTAAAGAAGGGTTTGTGTTGTCGACGCTCGGTGTTTTATTAACCGCAATTTCACTGGGTTATTTTGTTTGGCTGGTGACCGACTTCACCATCTATGAAAGTATGTTGCTGGGCTCGATTGTGTCATCCACCGATGCAGCCGCAGTTTTTTCAATATTACGCTCAAACAACCTGGTTCTACGAAAAAATTTAAGACCAACCTTAGAACTCGAAAGCGGCAGTAACGACCCCATGGCCTACGTACTAACGCTGGCTTTTTTAACGTTGGTTATTCACCAGGACCAGGGTATTGCTTCAATTATTCCAATGTTTCTTCAACAAATGATTTTGGGCGGCGTCTTTGGTTATGTCTTCGGCAAACTCAGCAAGAAATTAATTAACCGAATCAAGCTGGGTTTTGAGGGACTTTACCCGGTATTGGTGATTGCCATTATGTTTATCATATTTTCCACCACGGACTTTTTTGGCGGTAATGGTTTTTTGGCCATTTATATCAGCGCAGTCTATCTGGGTAATCAGGATTTAATTCACAAAAACACCATTTTACAGATGTATGACGGATTGGCCTGGCTGATGCAAATTGTGTTGTTCTTAACTTTAGGCTTACTGGTATTTCCCTCACATATTGTGCCTGTTATTGGCATTGGCCTGATTATTTCTTTGTTTCTGATTGTTGTTGCCCGGCCGATAAGCGTTTTTATCAGTCTCATGTTTTTTAAAATGCGGTTAAGAAGACGCTTGTATATTTCCTGGGCCGGCTTACGGGGTGCCGTGCCGATTGTATTTGCCACTTACCCTTTATTGGCCGGGATTGATAAAGCTGATATGATTTTTAACATTGTATTTTTTATCTCAGTGACATCGGTACTCATTCAGGGCACTACTTTAACAGTTGTCGCCAAATGGCTTAATGTCGGATCACCTGAAAACATCTCATCACCTTATGATGAGATTGAAAAATGGCAGCCTGATATACCAAAATCTGCCATTAAAGAAATCGACATAAAACCTGACTTTTATGCAGTCAATAAAAAACTCGTGGATTTAAATTTCCCGAAAAATGCCCACATCACCATGATTATCCGTGATAACGAATACATGACACCCACCGGTTTTACTGTCATTTCTGCCAATGATACCCTGGTGGTTATTTCAGACAGTAAAAATGACCTTATTAAAGCGGAAAAATGTTTACGTCAATCCTGTTCATGATGATGACCTGTGTTTTAAACTGCCAGTAATGAGAGACAACACAGCTTATGACAGCTAATAAAAGGTGAAATATCATTGATTGCTCTCACCACAATCCTGTAAGAGCCCTTTGCCATATTCATGAATCGAGTTATAACATCTAAAATTCCACCACCTGGATTAATGCAAAGGTCTCTATAACAATGTTTTTTTACAGTCAGATAAACCTATCGGGCTGGATTTATTTATTTTTCCCACCTGAGCGCTTGTTCTCTTTTCCCAAATAGGGCTCCACATGAATCGACGTATCAACAATATTGAATCGTTGACATATATGATCTTCCACCTGATGCGCCAGATCGTGGGATTCCAAGGTAGGCATGTCAGCGTCCACGGCAATACGCATATCCACCGCTTTTTTTGAGCCGATCCAACGTGACCGGACTTGACGCACTTCCTTGACTCCGGGCACCTCAGCCACGGCTTTGCTCAGCTCATCAGGATCAATAGCATAACCATCAACCAATATCGGGAATACTTTTTGATATAAACCATAGGCAAAATACAAAACCATGGCCGCCACCCCAATACCGGCCAATTTATCTATCCACCACCAACCTAAAGTCGATAACTGCCAACTAACAATCACCATCACTGTGGTGAGTACGTCAACCAAAGTGTGCTGGGCATCAGCCATAAGAATATCAGAATCTAACCTTTTCGCCCAATAACGTTCCCAAATGGTCACGGTTATGTTTAAAAACAAAACCAACGCCATTAACCCCAGTGCCCAGGGCTCGGTAATCGGCACTTCGGCTTCAGCACTGAACGCACGAATAATTAATTCGACCGCCAGCACCACCAATAAAGAGGCCAGCGCAAATACCGCAATGGTTTCAAATTTCCGATGTCCGTAAGGATGATCATAGTCCGGTGGCTTACTGGCCACCCGCATCACCATCCAAATCACCACATTGTTCATGACATCGGTCAGTGAATGCACCGCGTCACTTAAAATAGCCAACGATCCGGTGGCAAAACCCACCACTGTTTTTAAAATCAAAACAATAAAATTATAAATACCTTCGATGGTAATAATCTGCTGAACCTTTTTGTCTTTATCCATGTTTAATATTTATTACTGAGTGGTGAAAATTAAAAGCAGGCTTATTTTAACGTATCCGTTAGAATAAAAGGCTAATGTTCTAATAGTCCCCAACGAAACGATGCTGACTTTATTACTTTATGGGTTTCTCCTGATTATAGCAAGCCTCTTGATACAGCAATATGCGCGCTTACCCAGGAACATCAGTTTATTATTTTTAGCCCAACCACTGATTGTTTCGATGGCTCCGGTGATGGTGTTTGTCGGTGGCTTTATTGCCGAACCAATGACATCGCATAAAGATTGGATTACCTTACCGCTAACCATGCTGATTGTAGGCACCGCCACTGCCACCGTACCTGCAGCCATGTTGGCACGACGCTTGGGCCGAAAAACAGCCACTTTATTGGGTTTTTCTATGAGTATAATTGGTGGATTGATTGTCTTGCTGGCCATCACATACCAGGCGTTCTGGTTATTTGTAACAGCAGCATTTTTAATGGGTCTTGCCGGCGCTTTTGCCCAACAGTTACGATTCGCCGCCATTGAAAATTTGCAGACTGATCGGGATATTCCAAAAGCAGTGGCCTTATTGATGTTAACCGGTTTATTCTCAGCCATGATAGGACCTGAACTGGCCGTTGTTACCCGGGATTTATGGCCTCAAAAACCTCCTTATTTTGCGACCTTTGTCGGCCTAATTACAATGGCATTGATAGCGATGCTGATTATCTCACGTCTACAATTACCACCGGTGATTGTCTGTAAAGACCAAAGACCTGAACGGCCCATGGCAACTTTACTCAAACAACCGGTATTATGGGTCGCAGTAATATCGGGTGCGCTGGGCTATGGACTAATGAGCTTTATGATGACAGCGACACCACTCAGTATGCACCAGATACACTTACATTCTCTCGAAGACACCAAATGGGTCATCCAATCACATGTGGCTGCCATGTATTTACCATCTTTTTTGACGCTGTGGCTTGGCCCCAAAATCCCCACCAAATATTTTTTACTGAGCGGCACCTTACTTTATATACTGGTGCTCATCATCGCCATGACTGGTATCGCCGTTGGTCATTATTGGCTGTCTTTGGTTTTATTGGGGGTTGGCTGGAACTTTCTGTTTTATACCGGCACCACCTTGTTACCACTCAGTTATCGACCTCATGAGCGACATAAAATACAGGCGCTCAATGATTTTCTGGTGTTTGGTTTTCAGGCGGGCTCTTCATTGATAGCCGGCTGGGTGATATATCGCTATCAATGGCATGGCATTGTCATGATTGGTATACCTTTTGTTGTCATTTTAGCCGTTATGACATTAATTCGTTTCTACAATACAAAAAACAAGATAAGAGAATAATATCCATTGCTAAGTTAGTTTCCAATGAGTTCGATTCCCTTGAAACATAAACTAAAGCAACCAACCTGTTTATCTCCAATCAAAAGACCGTATTCAAGAATGTTATCTAATTTAAGGTCTGGTTTTTGAATGGCGCGACCACGAAATCGGGCTGAAAAGACGCTCAGAGCAATGGTAATAACCGCGGTTTCTTTGTCTACAGTCTCAAAATCATAAACATAGGCTGAGCCATCACTGTTGTCAGCGGTGAATAATCGGAATTGATAGCGTTTGCCATCGCCTTGTACAGTAATTTGAATTGTATCAATATGTTGAGAAATCACGGGTCGATGCACCCAGGGCCACTGGCTGCGCATGGAAGCAAATCCACCATTGTTAGCCAGTGAAACTTCACCACTAAAATGAATCGCCTGATTCGAAATGCGTACCTGGCTGTTGGACCGACCGCCCATAACAGTATCGTTAAAAATTTTAATATGGTGGGGTAATGGCATAACAACTGCTGGCATATTATAAATTTAAAATAGTAAATAAAAAATTATTTAAATTGTGACGACACTACGGTGAAAAAGTCGTGAATAGAATGGACAGTTTTACTCACACATCATCAACAGTAGCTTGGTTAAAATTTCCCATGACATCGCATAATGCGATTTCATTTTCTAACTTACAGAGGCTTATTATGAAATTATTTAAAACCACATTGTTAATTATAATGACATTAACTTTAATGACGACCATGGCTGTTGCCGGTGGAAGCTATAAAAGCGACAAAAAAGACATCGTTGATACCGCTGTCGCGGCAGGCAGCTTTGGTACCCTGGCAACCGCTTTAGAAGCTGCGGGATTGATTGATACCCTGAAAGGTGACGGTCCATTTACCGTGTTTGCTCCCACTGATGAAGCGTTTGCAAAATTACCTGAAGGCACAGTGGAAAGTTTACTGAAACCTGAAAACAAAGACAAATTAACAGCTATCTTAACCTATCACGTCGTGGCCGGAAAAGTGTATGCCAAACAAGTAGTCGATCTTAGTTCAGCCACCACCGTTGAAGGCAGCGATATTGCCATTGAAGTTAAAGACGGCAAGGTCATATTAGACGGAAACAGCACAGTCACTAAAACAGATATCAAAACCAGCAATGGTGTGATTCATGTCATTGACGCAGTTCTCATGCCCTAAAAATTAAGCGGCATTTACCCACAATAAAAACCCGCGAATTTCGCGGGTTTTATTTGTATAAGTTATAGACCTTCGGGTCCACAATCATTTTTAAGATAATCAATCATTGCTTTAAAGAACTTAAGTTGATGGCGATAAAATAAGGTATTGTAAAAATGATCGGCTCCTTCAAGTTCCACATACTTATAGGGTTTTCCAGCTTTTTCAATGACTTCCAAATAATCTTTTGCGTGGCGTGGTGGTACCCGTTGATCCACACTACCATGTATCAGTAATACCGGAATGTTGACTTTATCCACTTCTTTGATGGGTGACAAACTATCCATCCACATATTTTCCTGTTCTATTTTACCGGCACCACGCATTTGATCGCGATAAAAATTTACCTGCAGCATATTATCAGTCACAGCTGCACCGGCCACCACACATTGATACAGCTGTGGCGTTCTTGAAGCTGCGATTAAGGCAGCGTAACCACCATAGGACCAGCCGAACATCGCCACCCGGTCTTTATCGCTTAAGCCTTCTTCAATCAGATACTTAACACCATCGTCCTTATCATCTTGCATGGCTTTACCACCTTGACCACCTTTAATGAATGCAGACTTATAAAATTCCAAACCATAACCTTTTGAACCGCGGTATTGAGGCTGTAGTACCAAATAACCTCGACTGGCCAATAATTGTGCCCATTTATCATAACCCACCACTTCCTGAACAAACGGCCCACCATGTGGCATGACGATGGTTGGAAAAGGCGCTTCACCATTGGGTATGGTGATATAAGCGGGAATAGTTTTTCCGTCACGGGCTTTATATTTAATGTATTTAACCTCGGCTAATTGATCGTGCTCAAAGGATGGTTGTTTACTGCCGATCTCTTTGAGTTTATTATCTTGTAATAAGTAATAAGTACCCGGATCTTGCGGTCCACTATTATAGGCAACAATGGCTTCATTGTCCTTTGATCGACTGGTTATCTGTACGTAGTGGCTGTTCGGAATACTCTTTTCTAACAAGGCATAAAGTTTTGCTTCCTCAGCGTCAAAATATTCATAATAAGGCTTGTCAGTGGCATAAGAAACAGCCACAACTTCATCAGGTTTGTTCCAACGATCACTATGACCCCGTACTCCTATTACATCGACATCATTTCTTGCATAAACCATTTCACCAAAATCTTTTTTACGGGTATCAAATGTCCATAATGCCTGTTTATCACGACCATTATGGGCAACCACAAACAAAGTATCTGCTGCCTCTTGATCAATACCCTGAATCTGAAAATTTTCAAAACTGTCTTCACTTTGCCTGTGAATTTCTTCCCATTTTTCATCTTTTATACCACGGTAATAATAGACATATTCACCATTTTTTTGATCAAATCCATACCCTATTCTTGGATTGCCATGGCCGTCAAAGACAATGGTTGCCAATGATATTTTCCCATTAATAATTAACTTCTTTCGACCACTTTTTAAATCGAGTTCATAATATTGACGGGGTCTGAATTGTCTTGGGAGCCTCATATTGACAGCACTATCGGCATTGAACGAGAGAATAACTTTATTGGGTTTAAACGGCAACAAATTTTCAACACGCGGATTGAGCACTCTAAATTCCTTGATTTTTTCTTTGCGGATATCTAGTTTGGCGAGCTTTCCTTCGTACACGCCCTCGTTAAAACCTTCAATTTTATCGCGAACTTTTTGTCGTAAGCTTAGTAAAACATTATCATTACCTATCCATGAATAACCCATGATTTCCATGGGATCAGCATTAACTCGAAACGGCTCTTTGCTTAAGTCGTTTGTTTCATAAATCTCCAAAACAGGATCTCCCTCTTTGGTGGCTATCTTCATCATAGCCAAATGCTTACCATCCGGCGAAACATTAACCTGACTAATAATATCTCGCAATGCAAAATAGGACAGTGGATAAGGATCATGATCAACTTTTGCCAGCAGATTAGTAGATATGAGCGCAATTAAAATAAGAAAATATTTTTTCATTTTTTTCAGGAAGATTGTTTTGGCATTAAGAGATAAATATTTTAACAAAAAAAAACCGACCATATGGCCGGTTTTTACATTTTTTTGTTGGTTATTATCTTAAAAACGATACCCCACATTCAGGAAGTATCTCCTTCCGTTCAAATCATAGCCGTAACCAATGGGTGAATTGGTGGCTAAGATGGGTGGTGCACCGGCATCCAATTGTGGTGGCTCTTTGTCAAAGATATTAACCACACCAAATCTAATATTCCAGGCATCACCACGATAACTAACCGATGCTGTATGATTTGTATAGGAACCAATATCCCAGATAAATTTACACAATTCATCACCATTATCAGGGCCTGCACAGGTGTACATGGCACCATTATAATCATCAAATTCATTTAGAGTATCAACATCATGATGCACATCGCCAATATAACGGGTCTGCCAGGCAAAACGATATTTACCAAAATCAGCGCGGAGATTAAGCGTGCCTTGCCAATCAGGGTAACCATATTCACCGGCATCATCATCATAATTAATTTCACCTGTTTCATTGGTAAATAAATCAGAGTTTTCTTTGGTATGAGTTAAGACTAAATCAACACCCAAATCAACTGGTCTATTAAACAATGCAAAAGATTGATCATAATTGACATTCACGTCAATACCTCGGGCCGTGGCATTATCACGGTTAATAAAACCGGAATCGATAATATCAAAGACACCATCCGCATCCCGGGTAATCCGATTACAGAAAGTCGAATCAAATTCCGGATCGTTATAACAGTCATTCACAATAAACTGTGCACTCGGTTCAACAATAGTGTTGTTGATTTCGATTTCGTAATAGGTTGCACCTAAAGTTAGATTAAATGCATCAAACGGCACATCCCAGGCAAAACCATAGGTGAACGAATCAGATTCTTCTTCCGTAATGTCTGTAACACCACCTGTGGCGACTTCCGTGCTGAAGGTGTTAAAGCCGTTGTTATACAACGCGGTGGGGTCAACACCCTGTTGACGGCAATTCTCTAACACTTCAGGGCGTCTATCGTCTTGATCTGGTATATAGACATCATTAATGGCATCCCAAGCTTCTTCAGGTACATGGCAAGGATCAAATACATTGACAAATCCTGTTTGTGCACGTAAGAAGTTTTCCCTTAAATTAGGTGCTCGGTAAGAAGTGCCTTTGGTCGCACGAATCAATAATTGTGACACCGGACGCCAGCCGACTTTCGCTGAGTAAGTATTGGCACTCGGGAAGAATTCATCTTTGGTGTACCGACCGGATAAATTCACGGTTAATTCTTCAGCCATGGTCATATTCGCCAGAACCGGAATTTCTAGTTCAGCAAACGCTTCTCGGGTAAACTTAGAACCCGAAGCACCACCGTCAGCGAAAAACCCAAAGAACAAACCCTCACGGGCAATGTCATCAGGAATGGATTGGATTTCATCTTTACGAATCTCAAAACCCAAACCACCCAACATAGGTCCTGCCGGCAAATCAGCTAAATAACCTGAGGCAAAACCTGAGAAAATCGTTTGTTCAACTTTGGTTCTAAAGTCTCGAGAATCAAACAAATAATCTCTCTGAGCCTGCGTTGTAAAGTCACTTACAATTGGAGAGTATAATGACGGGTCATATAAATTTATAGGCACACAACCGTCATTGTTACCACAAACCACTTCACCTGTGACCGGATCAATTCGAGATGTGTTTAAAGAATAGTCCAGGTGATCCTGCCGAATACCTCGACGTGAAGACACACCATCAGACTCATGGTAAGAGAAAGAAGTCTCAAAGTTCCAGTTATCGAGGCTGCCAAAATTCATAAAGGGTAAGTCTCCCCGAACACCGGCAATAAAACGTGTTAACTCAACAGTGGTGCTGGTTTGGTCACGATCACCATCAATGGCGATAATAGGACGTGTTCTTTGTGGACCAATGGCACCAATGGTTTGATCACAGCTACCGCCTGCACTCGGATCGCAACCAAACCGCTCCAAAACACTGGCAATAATGTCAGGATTACTCATTAAAGCATCAAAGGCCAATCCGCAATCAACACCATTTAAACCATTCGGGTTACAAATATTATAGGGATTGTCTGCCGGAACCCAGGGGAAAAACTGGGGCTGACCTGAATCCTGAAACGTATCACGACGCGTATAACTGGCTTCAAAGAATGGCGTAATGTTAGCATCGCCTTCAAAAGTATACTCACCGTAAGTCATCAACGCCTGGGTTTTTAATTCAGCAAACAAACTGGCGCCTGTTTGATGGTCATACAGTGAATAAGGCACATAACTGCCAATATCCGCAACACCATCACCATCGGTGTCAATCGGTCCACCAAAAGGAGAAACACTTTCAGAAAAATTAGGCCATCCTCCATTGGTGACGCCAGGTGTATAATAAATACTGCCTACTTCAGGAACACTGACACGTCCCACCAAACCTTGAAAATAACAATTTCCGTGGAAACGTAAATTAAAATCTTCATTATAAATGTCGTTTTGACGTATTTCACCGCTTTCAGTCACTTCATAATGCTCTGGACATTTATTGGTCCATTCACGGTCTTTATATTTGACTTCTTCCAAATCATAAACTTCAGCACCAAAACCGATAAAACCGCGGTCAAAATTCTTACCCCAGGTTAAGTTTAATCGCTGCTCAACACCACCTGACTGCTCAGGTACAGTGGTATTGTAGTCAACTTCCCAGCCGTTAAAGTCCTTTCTTAAAATGGTATTAACAACACCGGCCACGGCGTCTGAACCATAAATTGAGGACGCACCGTCTAACAGAATATCGTATTGTTGTACTAAACCACCTGGAATAGTATTAAGGTCAGCAGCTGAAGGCGCCCCTTCGACACCGGAACCACCCAAACGTCGACCATTGACAAGAACCAAAGTTCGGTTAGCACCCAAGCCGCGCAAACTGGCTGTTCTGGCACCAGGACCGTTGTCTAATACAAATCCTGAAAAAGTTAAATCAATTTGCTGACCTGTAGATGCAGAAGCGTTTTGAATAATATCAGCCGCATCAATTTGGCCTACTTCACGCGATTCTTCGGCAGTAATTACCTGCATGGGTGAAATACTGTCATAGGTTTGACGCAGAAGTCGTGAACCGGTACTGACAACCGGAGCCAACTCCTCCACATCTTCTTCATCACTGTCTTCATCTACCTGGGCTGAATCCGTTTGATCCTGATTATCATCATTATCTTGTGCCCAAACAGGTGCACATGCAAATAGAAACAATATCAGCAAAATCAGACTGAGCGACAGCGTACCTGTTGATTTATCTTGCGTAGTCATAAATGTCCTCTTTTCTGTAAATTAAAAAATACCAATGCTTTTAAACGCATTTTTGGTTGTAGCATCAACTATATTAATTCTAAGCGAAATGGCAAATCAAGCAATTTTTACGTTTTTTTAACTTTTACACGTGAAAAAACGATAACAACTATTTTATTTTTTTCCACTTATTGAGCCTGCTTCAAAAATCTATCCAAACGAATCCAATCAAGTCCAACAAAGACGGACATCAGACCATAACTAAACTTAATTGGTTTACATGACTATTTGATGTAATTAGCTGATGACGGTTATCCAACTATTGTTGTCTTCAGCCTGACCGTGCTGAATATCTGTTAATTGTTTTCTGAATGCCAGTGTGTGCTGACCGATTTCACCGTTACCCACTGCATGGGTTTTATTGTTGTGGATAAGATGGCCTACGGGTGAAATGACGGCGGCGGTACCGGACAAGAAGGCTTCACTTTCCGGTAACCAACTGATCAGCTCTTTCACTGTAAAATCTCGCTCAACAACTTCAAAACCTTGATTTTCAGCCAATTGCATAATCGAATCACGGGTAATGCCCGGTAAAATTGAACCGTCCAGTTTTTTGGTAATAAGGGTCTTGCTTTTAAGTACAAAAAAGTTCGCGGCACCGGTTTCTTGAACATTACCCTGGGGGCAATAGAGCACTTGATCGGCGCCATACTGTTCACGTGCACGAATCACGGAGGATAAGGCAGCGGCGTAATTGCCCCCTGTCTTCACCTGCCCGAATGTCGGTGTTGAACGCATATTAAGTTCATCAATCAACAGTTTTAACGGTCGTATTCCACCACTAAAATAATCGCCCACCGGTGAAGTCATAATATAAAGATAAGCTTCTGATGATGCCCGACCTGCGGCACCGATATTAGTTTCCGTGCCAATTAAAGTTGGGCGAATATAGAGTGATTTGGGTAGATCAGGGATTTCGGACTCCACAGCCAGCACCGCTTGTTTTATCATGGTATCCAGCAATGCCTCATCAGGTATCGGCAAACATAAGGCTTTGGCGCTGGCTCTTAAGCGCTTGATGTTATCTCGATAACGAAACAGCCGGATACGTCCATCGGCCCAGCGATAGGCTTTTAAACCTTCAAAACAGGTACTGGCATAGTGTAATACATGAGAAGCCGGGGTGAGTTTAAAATCATCAAGCGGCTGTAAACTTGGTGTCTGCCATTGATTGTCCGAATACCGGCTGAACGCCATTAATGAGGTAAAGTCTTTGCCAAATGCACCCATAGGTTTGTTCCATTGTTATAAATTGGCCGTATTTTACCGCAATTACGCAGGCGATGTTGGCCGCTTCCTTACACCATTTGTCTGATTCTTTGCATGACCCGACGACCGATGACCATACGTCCGTATATTAATGCAATAGCGGCCAACAGAAACCACAAAATAAACCCGCCTATGACAACTTTGGTCACGGGTAGACTGAACTGCAAATTAAACCAAACGGTTACCATCCAATAACTGACAGATATCGCCAATAGTGTACCCAAGAATCCGGCCAGTAGGCCCAGTACGCTCATTTCAATGACATTAATGGCATACAGGTGCCGGGTGCGCATGCCCAATAAACGAAAGTAGGCACTGTCCTGTAAGCGATCCTGGGAAGTGGATAATAACGATGTCAACAGAACCATAAAACCCGCGATCACCGCCAATCCGGTGAATAAGGTGACCAACTGACTGAGTTGTCCGACAAAGGATTTCACCTGACGGGCAATGGCGGCACCATCTAAGGTGGTGATTCCCGGAAAAGTTTGGGCAATTTGGGTTTGTAAAGCCACCACGCGTTCATCGGCTACACGGGTGGTGGCGAATTGAATCTGGGGTGCTTTTGCCAACACCTCAGGCGGGAAAATAAAATAAAAGAACGGATTGGGGCCGCGTTCATAGCGGGCCCGAATACTACTGATACGGCCGGTCAGGTAGACCCCCTGTATATTAAAGGTGATGTCATCGCCAATATCCACCTGCAAATATTCGGCTATACTGGCCAAAATCGACAAGGGTACCACCGCATCATCAGCCCAATCAGTGAATAACTGGTTATTATGGCCGGCTTTGAGGTATTCTGTGTCCAGTAATTCATTGGCATAACTGAGGTTAAAGACCCGTCCAATATCATCATACGTCCCAAGTTGATCTTTCAGCACGTCTGCACTGACACCATTCACTGTCTTAATACGCGCTCTGACCACCGGATAATAAGTCACCGGAGCGTTAATCATGTCATTCAGTTTTTCATGCTGCTCAGTCTGGACATCCAGTAAAAACATATTCGGCGCATCTTCCGGGTACGTGCTGATTAATTGACGATCAATGCTGTGATTTAATAACGCCACAATCATCATCACCATGACCGCCAGAGATAAAGTCGTGAAAAACAACACAGAATGGTTTCCTTTACGGAACACATTTTGAATCGCTAAGCGACTTAACCAGTGCCTAATCCATCCATGGTTGACCAACCATTTCAGTCCCTTTAATAACAGCAAACTTAATAACCAAAAAATGACTAATACAGCAATCAGTCCGCCGGTGAGCTGCAAGGCACGCCATACAGAATCCAGTTCAATGACCATTAAAGTTAAAACCGCCAGCACCACAATCATAAACCAGCCCCAGGCACGAGTTTGCCTGTGGCGGGGAATTTTTTGCTGCTGTAACACGGCCACCGGCTTAACCCGCGCCAGTAACCGTAGACTTTGATAACTGACCAATAAGGTCATGGCCACGGCTATCACGGTTATTTTTAGTACGCTTTGCCAGGCGATATAAATATCAATATCCGCCGGTAAAAACTGACTAAAACTATCTTCAGAAAATATTAAAAAAGCATAGCTGAGCGCAAACGCCACCAGCGCAGATAACAGCGCCATGACAATAAATAAGCGGTAATAAGTTTGTTTCATGGGTCGCATCTGTTCACCCAGAGCACGACGAATGGCATTGCTGTTTTGTTGACTGCGGATAAATGCTTTCATGACACTGAATAATCCGACCCCGGACAATACCACCACAGCCACCACCAACAATTTCAAAAAAACCAGAAAATTTGTGGACACATTGGCCAGGGCGGTATCGGATTCAGCAGCTGTCTGCACTTTGATTTCTCGGCTGCCAATCAGTGTTGTCAGTTCATTTTTCCAGCGGATTAGTTGCGCCGGGTTTAGCTTCATTTCAATCCGGTAACCAACGCGACTGCGCTGTCCCATTAACTCAGTTTGGGGTAAGTCATCGGCATGCATTAACACCCGTGCACCAAAACCGAATGCGGTTAAGGGCCGATCGGGTTCAGCGGTTAACTCATCGGCAATGATAAAAGATGCTTCGCCCAGTTGTACGCGATCACCGACCGATAGATTTAATCCACTGAGTACCTGTGCTTCCACAGCCACCTGGCCCGGTTGCACCGATTGCCACAACGCCTGTCCTGAAGCCACCGTGGCTTCACCATACAGTGGATAACTGGGTGTGACTGCTTTGATTCGTGCCAATAAGGACTGTTCATTGGCATACAACATGGCATTAAATTGATAATCATAAACCACATCGGATGCCGGCAATTCTGCCATCTTTTGCTGCACATCATCCGGCCAGGGTTGTCTGGCCGACATGATTAAATCACCGCCGACCATGGCTAACTGATTGTGTTCAATGTAATCATCCACGGACTGTTGCAGAGAATCCAGTGTCAGATAAGCGGCCAGAGAAACCCACAGGCTTAATCCGAATAACAAAGGGTACACTGGCTGACCAAACCAGGCACGGTTAAGCATTTTACGGCCCAAACTGCCCATCATACGGTGTGCCCGTCAACAATGGTTATCACCCGGTCAGCCCGGTCAGCCACCGCCTGATCATGGGTCACCACCACCAATGCGCTACCGAAGCTTTGCTGGAGGTTAATCAATAAGTCCATCACCTGTTGAGCGTTTTTTTCATCCAGATTACCGGTGGGCTCATCGGCAAAGACAATACTTGGTTTTGATACCAGGGCTCTGGCCAATGCGGTGCGTTGTTTTTCACCACCGGATAACTGATGCGGCAAACTGTCACGACGGTGGTTTAAATCGACGGCATTGAGCAGTTCATCGACACGGTCATCATCAACAAGACCGGCAATTTGTAATGGGAATGAGACGTTTTCAGTCACAGTAAGTGTGGGAATCAGGTGGAACGATTGAAACACAAAGCCCATATCGCGTTGACGTTTCAATGCCAGTTGTTCTTCATCCATCAAAGTTAAGTCATCCTGATTTAAAAGGACACGACCCTTGTCAGGATAATCCAGACCGGCCAATAAACTTAATAAGGTGGATTTCCCCGAACCTGATTTACCCATAATCGCGACAAATTCTCCGGCCTTGACTTCTAAAGACACGTTTTTTATCACCGAAATACCGGTTTGCTCGATTTGAAAGGATTTACTTAAATGCTCGGCCTGCAGAACCGCGGATTGAATTTGAGTCATCATTTGTTTTTTTCTAAGTGATCTAAGACTATGGGTAAGATGTTATTTTCAACAATAAGCCGGTAACCGGCTTGATTCGGGTGGATGCCATCTTTCTGGTTATATTCCGTCTGACCGGCCACACCGGCTAAAAAGAACGGAATGAATGGCACCTTTAAGTCTTCGGCAATGCGTACATACATGTCTTTAAATCCACTGACATAGTCACGTCCTAAATTATCGTAAATTTCCATTCCCGCCAGTATCACATCACTGTCATTGTTACGCAGTTTTTTAATAATGGTGCGAATATTTTGTTCAGTCAAAGCCAAATCCAGACCACGCATGGCATCATTGGCGCCAATATTCAAAACCGTTAAGTCCGGTTCTAATTGCATCACCCAATCCAGCCGATTCAACAGACCGGTACTGGTTTCACCGCTTAATCCGGCATTCACCACCTGAACATTTTTAAAGCCTTCAGCGCTTATTTGCTGTTGCAAAATGGCCGGGTAGTTATGATTTTCATCGACTCCCAAGCCCTCGGTCAGAGAATCTCCCAAAGCCATAATGACATAATCACTATGAGCCGTCTGACTTGTTGTTTCTTGGGGTTGATTGGGTGGTGTTGATTCCTGGCAAGCCGTCATACCCATTGCCAAAATCATCCACAGTCCATATTGAATTATTTTCATAAATTTAATGTGGTGACGATTTTTGTTTTAACAAGAATGTTATTATGCCTGTGTGGCGTTAATGAAGTGTCAATATCGACGTTTTTTTGGCGTCTAACCGTTACAATAGGTGTTTTTTATTATTGACTGTATCATGGAATTTATGAATCCCCGTTATGAACACGGCGCCCCCGGAAAAACAGGCGTTTTACTGGTCAATCTGGGCACCCCGGAAGCCCCCACCAAAACCGCCTTGAAAAGCTATTTAAGATCCTTTTTATCCGATCCGCGGGTGGTTGAGTTTAAAGGGCCGCGCTGGTTGTGGTTGTTGATTTTAAATGCCGTCATTCTCAATATCCGACCAAAGAAATCGGCCGAAGCCTATGCCGGTATCTGGGATGAACTGGGCGAAAACACCGGGTCGCCCTTACTGCACATTAGCCAGTTGCAACATCAGGCTTTACAACACGTCTTAGACGATGGCTACGTTGTTGAACTGGCCATGCGTTATGGCGAACCGAGCATCGACACAGGCCTTGATCGTTTGCAACAACAAGGTGCACGGTCCGTCATCATTTTACCGCTCTATCCGCAATATTCAGCCACCACGTCGGCGTCTATTTTTGATGCCGTTTCAAAGGTGTACCAACAGCGTCGCTGGTTACCGGATATCCGGTTTATCAGCCATTACCATGACCACGACTTGTATATCGTCGCTCTGGCGAAAAGTGTCGTTGAACACCAGCAACACCATGGCAAACAGTTTTTACTGATGTCGTTTCACGGTATACCGCAACGATACTTGCACAACGGCGATCCTTACCATTGTGAATGCCATAAAACCGGCCGTTTGCTGGCGGAACGTCTGGGGTTAAGAGACGATGAATACCGTGTCAGTTTTCAGTCCATTTTCGGTCGTGAACCCTGGCTGCAACCATACACCGATGCCACTTTAAAAAGCCTGCCTGAAAAGGGCATAAAAGCTGTCCAGGTCATTTGTCCGGGGTTTGCCGCGGACTGTTTAGAAACCCTGGAAGAAATTGCTGTTGAGAACCGGGATTACTTTATGGCTGCAGGTGGCGAATCTTTCAGCTATATTCCGGCATTAAATGATCGAAAAGAGCATATTCATTTGTTGTCAGAACTCATCAAACAACACAGTCGAGGGCTTGATAAAACTGAAACTGGCTTTCAAAAAGACACAGCCAAACGCCATAAACAGCATCCCTTCAACCGAGACAATTAAACCATGTTCAGAAAGTCCGTTGCTTTTTTTGCCTTAGTGGCCTTGTTTTGGGTTTTGCTTTGGGTCTATATTCCTGACGCCACGCCCGGTCAATTGAGCTTCACAGACTTTTTGCGAGGGTTGTTACTGCTGTTTTCATTAAGCGCTTTTATGTTCGCTCTTTTCATGCTGTTTATCCGTTATTTCGGGGTGGATATCATGTCCCGGTTTGTACCGCATGCCGGAATGGCGTGGTGGTTGGCTCAACATGCTTACCAATTCAGCCAACCGAAAGTCACGCTTCATATCAGTTACATCGGCCAACAGAAGGCTGTTGAGGTGCTGGTTAAACACAACAGACAACGTTTTAAAACCCACATTGCCGCACAAACAAACGAAGACATCACCATCGGTATTCTCACAACCAACCCGACCATCACAATCCATTACGGGGATAAAAAAACCAGACCACAGATATTAAACATCAAACATCTGGTGAAACGACTGGGCAAGAATAGGGTATTTGAAGTCAATATTGATGACCATGGATTAAGCTATCATCCACAGCAAAAAGAGTTACCCGTCAACGCGGAATAAGTTATTTTTTGGCCAGTACTTTTTGTATGGACGGTGCACTAAGCGCCTGTTGGATAAATTGCTGGTTGACGCGAACGGAAAACTGCTCACCTATTTCAAGATTGGTTTGTTTGCCCTGGTGACGATAATGAACATAGAGTCTGGTTTTTCCGGGACCAAATTGTCCACATAAGTCAGTCAAATCATCGATTAACCGATGACTGTTTTTATAAGACACCAAACAAATGTGGTTACAATACATAGCCAATGCCTGATCCAGTGTCAACAGCTCATTCACCGAAACCACAAAAACTTCGTTATCACCGTCACCCTGGCGGTTTTTGAATGTTTTCAGACCGGCTTCTCCACTGACCATCACCACCGCGTGTTGCTTTAATTGTTCTTCACATTCGGCATACAGCTGCGGCGGTAAGGTAAAGTCGAAATCACCGCTGTGGTCATTTAAAAGCAGTTTCATTTTTTGGTTAAATCCCGGACGTACACCCGCCACCATGCCCAACACCCGAAAGCCTCGTGGTTTTTCGCTGTTGATTTTCATCTGGTGAAAATGATCCAGCGGAAAACTCAGGACATGTTGTAGACATTCGCGGATATCGTCCATGGGGTGACCGCTTAAGAAAAATCCAAGAACAGATTTTTCTGCCAATAACCTCTTTAAAGAGGCTTCTTTTTGTGCCGCTGGCAGCTTGATATCGCTATACGTGGTATTGGCCTGTCCACCACCAAACAAATCAAACTGTCCGGCCTGCTTGTCTTTATTTTGTTGCTCTGAGGCTTTAATGACCTGCTCCATTCCTGCCAACAGTTGACTGCGATTGTCATGCAACTGATCAAAAGCACCGGCTTTTATCAGTGCTTCTAAACTGCGTTTATTGACTTTACTTAAGTTGACGCGACCACATAAATCGCTGAACGAGGTAAAGTCGCCCTCATTCTCTCGTGCCTGTACAATATCTTCTATTGCGCCCTCACCGACCCCTTTAATGGCGCCCAGACCATATTGAATGGCGCCATTTATTGCTTTAAAGCGATAGAATGATCGGTTGACATCCGGCTGGTTAACATGAATGCCCATGGCACGGATATCATACAACTGTTTGGCAATTTTATCCGTGTTATTCAGATCCGCTGATAACACCGCCGCCATAAAATGCACCGGATAATGGGCTTTTAAATAAGCGGTTTGGTAAGCCACTAAGGCATATGCGGCTGAGTGAGATTTATTAAAACCATAACCGGCAAAAGTTTCGATCTGCGAGAAAATATGGGCAGCCAGGGCTTCATCCACACCACGTGCCACCGCACCATCAATGAAGACCTGCTTTTGTTGTTCCATCACTTCAACAATTTTCTTACCCATGGCTTTGCGCAAAATATCCGCACCACCCAAAGTGAATCCGGCCAGTACCTGGGCAATTTGCATGACCTGCTCCTGGTACAAAATCACGCCGTAGGTGGGTTCTAGTATTTCAGTCAGATCTTCATGCATGTAATTAGGCGTTTCTTGCCCATGCTTACATTTCACATAGGTGTCTGCCATTCCGGAATCCAACGGTCCGGGTCGGTACAAGGCCACCAAAGCAATAATGTCCTCAAAAGTGCCCGGTTTTAAGCGGCCAATCAAAGATTGCATCCCCGGTGACTCCAATTGAAACACTGAGGTGGTGTTGCCGGTGCGCATCAGACGAAAGGTTTTGGCATCGTCCAAGGGTATTTTTTCAATGTCCAATTGCTTTCCGGTCTCGGCGACAATGGCCTGTACGGCCCAATCAATTATGGTGAGTGTCCGCAAACCCAAAAAGTCAAATTTAACCAGTCCAATACTTTCCACATCATCCTTATCAAACTGACTGACCACACTTTGTGATTGTTGCTCAATATAAATCGGACAAAAATCACTGATGGCACTGGGGGCAATCACCACGCCGCCGGCGTGTTTACCGACGTTACGCTTTAAACCTTCTAATTTGTAGGATAAATCAATGATTTCTCTGGCTTCATCGTCATCTTCATACAAGGCAGCCAGATCAGGTGCTGCGGTCATGGCTTTTGATAAGGTCATACCCAGATCATTGGGGATGAGTTTGGCAATGCCATCGGTTACCGGATAGGGATAACCCAGTACCCGACCGGCATCACGCACCACCGCTTTGGCGTTCATGGATCCAAAAGTGATAATCTGACTGACTTTTTCATGGCCGTATTTATCCGCCACATAAGCAATCACCTCATCACGCCGGTCCATGCAAAAGTCCACATCGAAATCGGGCATGGAAATACGTTCGGGATTTAAAAACCGCTCAAATAACAATTCATAGGTGAGCGGGTCGAGCGCGGTGATTTTGAGCATATAAGCCACCAGCGAGCCGGCGCCGGAACCACGTCCCGGCCCCACCGGAATCTTGTTGTCTTTTGACCACCGGATGAAGTCCGATACAATCAAAAAGTAGCCCGGGAACCCCATGTCCAAAATGACCTTAATTTCCAGTTCAAGGCGTTCTTTATAGTCCTCGTCACTGTAATTCGGATCGCGCCGATCCGACAACAGGAATTCAGCCAGTTGCGATCGGCAAAGCCGGGCAAAATAACTGTCAATGGTTTCACCTTCAGGAATCGGAAAATCCGGCAGGTAATATTCTTCACCGTCAAAATCAAAATTGCAACGCTGAGCAATGTAATACGTGTTTTCCAGCAAACAGGGAAATTTTGCAAACAGCTGCGCCATTTGTTCCGGTGTTTTTAAATATTGTTGTTCGGTATAATGATGGGGCCGATTTCGATCGGCCACGATATGACCGCTGTTGATACACACCCGCGCTTCATGCGCTTCAAAATCCTCCGGCTGTAAAAACCGGCAACGCCCGCTGGCCACCAACGGTATGTTTTGATGGGCTGCCATATATAAGGCGGCATCATGACAAGCAGACTCTCCGCTGCGCTCAATTTTTGATATTGCCACATAAAAGCGATCGCCCCATACCGACCGCCAATCCAACATGATTTCCAAAGCCGCTTCTAATTGTCTTTGCTGAATTAGGCAGCCCAGGTCGCTGACCATTGAATCCGCCAATAAAATTAATCCCTCGGAATGTGACTGCAAAAAAGCCTTTTCAACATACACCTGACCCCGGTCATCACTGTGCCGTTGGGCCTGGGAAATGATGCGGCTTAAATTCAGATAGCCGATGCGATTCTGGCACAATAAAGTCACTTCAAAGGTGCCGATGTCCAGGGCCGGATCCAGCACCGTAATATCGGCGCCGATAATCGGTTTGACTTTGGCTTTCTTGGCGGCCTGGTAAAATTTAAGGGCGGCAAACAGGTTATTGGTGTCTGTCAGTGCCACCGCCGACATACCCATAGCCCGAACCGTTTCAACCAGCTGCGGAATACGGATGGTTGAATCGGTGATGGCGTACTCGCTGTGTACATTTAAATGAACAAACCGAGATTCGCTCATAAAAATAACCCCGACTGTTGTGCCGCTTTCACCGGCGCAAAGCTGCGTCGGTGAATATCACAGGGCCCATAACGTTGCAAGGCCGTCATATGTGCCCGGGTCGGATAACCTTTGTGCTGATGAAAACCATATTGCGGAAACTGAAGATGTGCGGCTTGCATCAGCGCATCGCGGTGGCATTTGGCAATAATTGAGGCCGCTGAAATACAAGCCACCAGGCCATCACCACCCACAATGGCGCGACAGGGTATCACCAGATTAGGCTCGCGGTTGCCGTCCACCAGCACCTCTTGTGGCGTTTTTTTTAACTGCAACACCGCTTGCTGCATGCCCCATAACGTGGCCTGCAAAATATTCCTGGCATCAATTTCTTTTGGCGAAACATCCACCACTGACCAGCTGACGGCCGCAGCTTTGATGGCCGGTAACAATGCCAGGCGTTTGGCTTCACTGAGTTTTTTAGAATCATTGAGGCCGGCAGGAATGGTTTTTAATATCACCGCAGCCACCGTCACCGGTCCTGCCAGTGGCCCGCGTCCGGCCTCGTCCACACCGGCTATCATAAGTCTCCCAGAATGTCAGCAATTGCCTGAGCGGCACTGCCATTGACCGGGGGCAGCAGTTGACGGTGCAGTCGTTCAAAATCTGCCCGCACTGATTGGCGTTGTTGATGTTGTAAGCATTGCCGGGTGGTTAACAACAATTGCGCCACGGATAAATCTTTTTGCATCACTTCAGGTACCAAAAAACCGCCATATAAAACATTCGGCAATGAATAATAAGGTAATTGCATTAACTTAAATAAACGCACAATATGATAACTCAAAGCAGCAATTTTGTAAGCCACCACCATCGGTGTTTTACACAACATGGCTTCTAAGGCCACGGTCCCTGAACCAACCAAAGCAAAATCAGCCGCTTTTAACACCGCCTGACTGTCTTCAACCCAGTGCACATTCAATCCATATTGTTGTGCTATGTCAGCCGCCATTTGTTGTTTTTCAGGGCTCACCGCACTGCTGATAATGTGCCAATCCGGCTGTACCAACTGCTGTGCACACGCGGCAAAATACGGCATCAGGATTTCAATTTCACGGCGACGACTGCCCGGCATCAGGGCCAGCGTCATTTGATTTGGCTTTAAGCCCAAATCATTTTTCGCCCGGTTTTTGTCTATTTTAAGCGGGATTTGTTGTGCCAAAGGATGACCCACAAAACGGGTTTTGATGGCGGTGTCAGCATACAAAGCCGGCTCAAAGGGCAACAGGGTTAATAAATAATCAATAAAGCGGGCCATTTTATACACCCGCTTGGGACGCCAGGCCCACACAGAGGGGCTGACATAATGCACTATTTGAATGCCTTTTCGGTGTAATTTTTTGGCAATGGCAAAATTAAGTTCCGGCGCATCAATGCCGATGTATAAATCGGGTTTTTTAACCAATAATTGATCAACCAGTCGATTTTTGGCTTTGATTAATGCCGGTAAATCGGCCAGTATTTCCACCAGACCCATGACTTGAAAAGCGGCATTATCGGCCAGCATAGCCACATCCAATTGGGCAATTTTGTCTCCGCCCACTGCGATAATGTGTAATTCAGGTCGCAGTAATTTGAGTTGTTTAATGAGGTCAATAGCCAGCAATTCGCCGGAAGCTTCCCCGGCCACCACCGCTATGGTCTGGTGTCTTGCAGACATCAGCGAATAATACTGCGCTTGGATGCCTTTACAAAATCAACCATCAAACGCATGTCCTCAGACGCATCCGCTAAATCCGCTAACGCGTCCAGCGATTCACGCAAGCTCATTTCTGATTGATAAATGGTTTTGTAGGCATTTTTAATGGCACGAATGCGCTCTTTGGAAAACCCCCGCCGCTTTAAACCTTCAAAATTAATCGCGCGTGGTTTGGCCGGACTGCCATGCGCCATCACAAAAGGCGGGACATCTTTTTGCATGGCGGTGTCCATGGCGGTGAAAGCATGGTCCCCCACACGGCAAAATTGATGAATTTTAGTAAAACCGCCCAAAATAACATGGTTGCCAATGTGAACATGACCGGCCAGGGTTGTGCCATTGGCCATGATGGTGTGATCGCCCACCACGCAATCATGGGCTATGTGCACATAAGCCATAATCCAGTTATCGTTACCCACTTCCGTTATATGCCGGTCATCCACCGTACCCCGGTTCATGGTGACATATTCACGAATGGTGTTATGGTTACCAATTTTTAACCGGGTTTGTTCATTGCTGAATTTTTTATCCTGCGGCGCTTCACCCAAACAGGCAAAAGGATAGACCACATTGTGTTCACCCAATTCTGAGTGCGGCCCGATAACCACATGCGACTTGAGTTCACAACCTGCGCCAATTTTTACATCGGCACCAATCACACAATAAGGACCAATACGCACGTTGTCGCCAATTTCAGCACTGTCATCAATCAGGGCGGTGGGGTGAATCATTTTGATTTCTCAGCACACAACAATTCGGCTTTGGCCACCATCCGACCGTCAACCGTGGCTTTACATTGGTACAATGTCATATTTTTGATCACTTTCTTAATCTGACATTCAAAAATAAGCTGATCACCTGGCACCACCACACGCGTAAATTTGGCATTATCCACTTTCACCAAATAAAATAAGGCATCGTCACTGCGACCGGAACGACTGAGCTGGGTCAATACCCCCGACGCTTGCGCCATGGCTTCAATCACCATAACACCGGGCATCACCGGATGACCGGGAAAATGACCTGTAAACTGCGGTTCATTAAAGCTTACATTTTTGACTGCTTTAATCCACTCACCCGCCTGGTAGTCCAAAACACGATCAACCAGTAAAAATGGATAACGGTGCGGAATTAACGCCATGATGTGTTCGACATCGATACTTTTGGGGCTTGTGAGTTCTTCAGTCATCAGTTGTTCTCTCTATTTTATTGAGTCGTCTGGCGATGTCATCCAATTGTTTGATGCGCACCGCTGTTTTACGCCATTGGCTGTTTTCCTGCAGGGGTGCCACTGACCCGTAAATGCCGGGCTGGCGAATACTTTTAGTCACCAGTGCCATGGCCTGAATGGTGACGCCATCACATACAGAAATATGACCGACCACTCCGGCACCACCGCCAATCAAACAGTTGGCACCAATTGTAGCCGAACCGGCCACTGCAGCACAGCCGGCAATGACGGTATGTGCGCCAATCTTCACATTATGGCCAATTTGAATCTGGTTATCTAAATGCACATCTTCGGCCAAAACCGTGTCTTCAATGGCACCCCGATCAATGGTGGTATTGGCCCCAACACTGCAATCAGCGCCGATAATAACCCGGCCGGTCTGGGGGATTTTAAGCCAACGGTCATGGTCGCGGGCTAAACCGAAGCCATCGGCCCCAATCACCACCCCGGGATGCAAGGTGACCCGTTCACCCAGTTGACAATCATGTTCAATCACCACCCCGGATTTAATCACACAGCCGGCACCGATGTAACAGCCTGCTCCAATCGAAACCCGATTACCGATTTGCACACCGGCATCAATCCTCACATCCGCACCAACCACACTAAAAGCACCGATACTGACATCATCGGCTAATTCAGCGGTGGCGTCAATATGGGCTTTGGGGTGAATCCCATCTGGTTTGGCCCGGTGGGGCGCAAAAAATTCAGCGACTTTGGCAAAGGTGACATAAGGCTGATTGCTGATGAGTTTATTGCCGCTGTATTTGCCTGAAAATTCAGGCGCCAGAATAACTGCAGAAGCGGTCGTTTTGGCCAGATCCCCCAAATATCGGCGGTTACTTAAAAAACTGATTTCGCCGGGTTGTGCGCCTGACAAAGTGGCCACCCGGCTAATGTCAACCTCACCGTCGCCTTCATAAGCCAAATCAAAATGAGATGCCAGTTGTGCCAGAGAGGTCATGAGATTAACTAAGGTTGCGGATTGTTATATTCCCGGCGTAACTGAGCCAGAATTTCGTCGGTGATGTCAATGCGTTCATTGGCATACAAAATGGCACTGATTAAAATCACATCATATCCGTTGGCTTTGGCATAATCAGCCACCACACGCTTTATTTCATTCTGGACTTCATCCACCAATTGTGAATTGCGGATGGTGATGGCGTCTTTTAAATCCTCTTTAGAACGCCGCACCTGGCGTTCTAAAATACGGGCCCGTTCTTGTAATTTTGCGAGCTCATCAGGGGTCATAAAATTACCCTCCTGACGAATGCTGTCTTCCAACACCTGCAAATCCGATTCCTGCTGCGAAATTTCATTGTTCTGGGCTTCAAATTCACGGGTCAGTGACTGGTTGGCGTCCAAAATTTGGGGCGAGTTATTGATCAATATATTCATGTCCACGTAACCGATTTTATCGGCAGCGCGGACACCTGAATGAATCAAGGTCATCAGGCCTATCATACATATTAATTGAGCACTCACCTGTTTCATATTTAGAACGTATTACCAAAGGTAAATTGCAATCGCTCCTTGCGATCGTACTTATCCGAATTAAACGGATAGGCATAACTAATCACAATCGGCCCCACCGGCGCCTGCCATTTTAACGCAATTCCGGTGGACATTCTCAACTCTCTGGCTTCAAAATCATCATAAGAATCAAACACGTTACCGGCATCAAAGAACCACGCTAATCGCGCGGTATTCGAATCTTTTGCAAACGGTGTGGGAAACACCACTTCGGCTGAACCGATAACCTTAAATTGGCCACCCACCGGATCACCGGGCCGTGAAGTCAACGGTAAGTGATCGTAAGTTCCTGGCACTTCACCGACCAATGATTTAGGGCCCAGGGTATTATCATCATACCCACGTACTGAGTTCACACCACCGGCAAAAAAATGTTCAAAAAATGGCAGACTGTTGGTGTCACCGTAACCCTCACCATATCCAATTTCACCCCGCAATGAAAGGGTTAATTTATCGGTCAGCGGGAACAGGATATTTTCTTTGAAATTGATTTTATAGAATTCAGCGGTACTGCTGGGTAAACTGGCTTCGAAACCAATTGAATGATAGGCGCCTCGTGTCGGGTTAAAAAACCGGTTACGGCTGTCACGGGCCCATCGGGCGGTGGTTTTGTATAGTGTAAAAGCGCGTCGGTATTGATAAGGACTTAAGATGGTTTCACCTTCAACACCGGTGGCTGGTGGAATGATGCCATCTGCAAAACATTGACTTGTTAATGGTGGCAGATCCGCATCATCTTCAGGTCGCGTTGTGGGCAAACAATAATACGCATAACCGCCTAAATCCAGTAATTCATCAATAATGGCGTCAGCCGTAGAGCCTTGTCTGGCTCGCAGTGAGACACGTTCATATGCCATCGACGTGTACAATCGGTCATATTCAGTTAAGGGGAATGACATATTGACGCCCAAACTACCATTGGTGGCATTGTATCTGGCAATATTGGCCTCGCCCTGATCAATGTCAGTGAAATTCAAACTGTAACCCAAAGAAATACCGTCATCCGTAAAATAAGGGTTCTCATAATAGAGATTGACCCGGTTGTAATAATCACTGGTGTTGACGGCCACCGACACTGAATTGCCACTGCCTAAAAAATTAGCCAGTGAAACACTGCCGGATAAATTTAAACCACTGACCTGTGAATAACCCAGACCAAACTGAAACTGCCCGGAATTACGTTCTTTAATTTTAACATTCACATCCACCTGATCTTCACTGCCGGGCACCCGCGGGGTTTCAATTTCAATTTCTTCCACATAGGGTTTTTGCTGTAACCGAAGTTTAGAACGGTCCACCAGAGCCTGAGAGAACCAGGCACCTTCGAACTGACGCATTTCACGTCTTAACACTTCGTCTTTGGTTTTGATATTACCAATAAAATTAATGCGTCTGACATAAACCCGTTTACCCGGTTTCACGTAGTAAGTGACGTCCACAGTTTTATCGTCTTCATTGATCTGGGTCACCGGCTCAATTTCCGCAAAGGCATAACCGCGGTTCGATAACACCCCTTTGAAATTATTGACCGAAATTTCAATTAAATTTTGGGCAAAGGTATTGCCTTCTTTGGTAAACAAATATTTTTCCATCACCGCTTTGTCGTAAATCAATTCTCCGGTGAGTTTTTGTTCACCAAAAGTATACTGATCGCCCTCCTGGATGTTAATGGTGATAAATATATCTTTTTTATTTGGACTGATGGTGACCTGCACAGATTCAATCTCGGTGTTCACATACCCGCGGTCCATATAATAAGATTTTAGTTTTTCCAGATCACCGTTGAGTTTTTCTTTTGAGTACTGGTCATCTTGTGAATACCATGACAACCAGTTACTGGTGTCCGATTCAAAACCATCAATCAGTTCTTCATCACTGTAAATAGTGTTTCCGACGATTTTAATGTGCTTGATTTTGGCCGATTTTCCTTCATCAATATTGATGGTGATTAAAACCCGGTTGCGGTCCAGGTTTTTGTATTTTGTGTCCACTTTAACATTGTATTTACCGCGCGAAAAAAACTGTTGAATCAATTCATTTTTAACACGTTCCAATTCCAATTCATTAAAAACCTCCCCTTCAGCCAGACCAATATTTTCAAGACCAACCAATAACTCTTCGGTTTTTATACTTTTGTTTCCGCTGATACTGATGGTGGCAATCGCAGGACGCTCTTCCACAGTGATAATCAGAACCTGACCGTCTCTGGACATTTTAATGTCACTGAAGTAGCCGGTCGAAAATAGTCCCTGAATTCCGTTTCTGACCATTTGCGCATCTATTTCATCGCCACGTTCCATCGGTAAATGTGAAAAAATGGTGCCCTGGGAAATACGGTCGGCGCCAATAATACGAATGTCTTCTACCACAAAAGGTTCAAACGCATTGACCGCAAAGCTGGCCAAACACAGCACAAGTAAAATTATTTTTTTCATAGACTATTTTTTAGGATAATGTTCTTAAAATATCGTTGTATATTGCCAAGGTCATTAAACTGACCAATAACATCATACCCACCAATTGAGCACGGACTTCAAAACGTTCGCTTAGGGGAGCGCCTTTTATTTTTTCAAACAGCAAAAATAAAATCTGACCTCCGTCCAGCATCGGCACCGGCAACAAGTTAATTATACCCAGACTCAAACTGATCAATGCCAGAAATGACAAATACCAGGAAAAACCACGGGCCGCCGAGTCGCCGGCCACCTGGGCAATGGTAATCGGTCCGGATAAATTATCTAACGAGGCTTTACCTTGCAACAGTTTACCTATCATCTCGATGGATTTACCAGTTATTTTCAGCATTTCTTGCCAGGCCATGGGAATCGCTTTAACCGGACCATAAGATAATTCATAATACAGACTTTGGGCATATTCACGCACCTGTTCATCAGGCTGCATTGGTCGGATTCCGATTACTTGGCGTTTGGGGTTGTCCGGGTCTGTGGCAAACGTTTCGATAACCGCTTTTTTTGTCTGACCATTGCGCATATAACTCAAGCGAACCGGCGCTGTGGTCTGACCGATTTTTTCACTCAAGTCATACCAATCCTTCACGGTCGTTCCATTGACTTCTGTTATGAGGTCTCCGGATTGTAAACCCGCTTGTGCGGCTGGCAATTGTGGTGACAAATCACCCATAATGGCCGGCACCGGCATACGCCAGGGTTGCAAGCCTATGGCTGTCATCATCTCGGTCTCTTTAATACCCTGTGGCAGTTTGGATAACGGCAAAGTTTTTTCCTGTAAACTGCCTCGGGCTGTTTTTACCGTGACCTTGATATCGCGATGATCCAAGCCGGCGGTGATCAGATACATGGAAACATCGGACCAGGTGTTAATTGGTTCACCGTCCACTTCAATCAATTGATCTTTATCTGAAAATCCGGCACTTGCCATCAATTTAACGGGTTCTCCCAAGGTGGGTTTTATTTCCGGTTTTCCCACCACAAACATCATCCAATACAAGACAAAAGCCAGAATAAAATTAAACGCGGGACCTGCAAACATAATCAGAAATTTCTGCCAGGCGGGTTTGTGGTTATAGGCCCGGTGCTTATCCGCCGCACTGACTTCGCAGTCCCGTTCATCCAACAACTTAACGTAACCACCCAGAGGAATGGGGGCCACCGCGATTTCAGTACCATGACGGTCAAAGCGGGACCACAAGGGTTTGCCGAAACCAACACTGAATCGCAACACCCGAACACCAAACAAACGGGCCAGCAGAAAGTGGCCCAGTTCATGGAAAGTCACCAAAACCCCCAGGGTGATGATGAGCCAGAATACACTTGTTAATACCGTCAGCATACCATCACCCTAAACGTCTGATAAAATCACGTGTCCGGCGATGAACGATACTGTCTAATTCAATGAGTTGTGGCACAGATTCAACGTCTTCTATTTGCATGGAATTCAGCATTCTATCATTGATATCGGAAATTTTCGTAAAGTGAATTTTTTCTTCTAAAAAGGCCGCCACAGCCACCTCATTGGCGGCATTTAAAATAGCCGGTGCGGTACCGCCGGTTTTTATCGCCTGACGTGCCAGTGCCAGATTCGGAAACTTCTTCACATCAGGCGCAAAAAATTGTAACGCACCAATTTCTGACAGTTCCAGCAAATCAGCCCGGTTGCTTAAGCGCTGTCCCAATCCCAGACCATGTGAAATAGGGATTTGCATATTCGGTGTACCCATTTGCGCCAGCACGGAACCATCTGCATAATTGACCATCGAATGGACGATACTCTGCGGGTGGATAAGTACATGAATATGTTCAACCGGCATGTTAAACAACCAATGGGCTTCTATTACTTCAAGACCTTTATTCATTAAGGTGGCTGAATCAACAGATATTTTTGCACCCATATCCCATTGCGGATGGGCCACCGCCTGTGCCGGCGTGATGGATTCAAAATCCGATACCGGGGTATTCCAAAACGGCCCGCCGGATGCGGTCAGGGTGAGATGTGCCACAGATTGAGGCCTGTGACCGGTGCGGTATTGATTTGGTAAACACTGATAAATGGCATTGTGCTCACTGTCTAAAGGAATAATTTGGGCCCCGCTTTTTTCGGCCAGCGGCATCACCAAAGCCCCGGCCGTTACAATCGATTCCTTATTCGCCAACAGCAATATTTTACCGGCCTCAACCGCTGACATCACCGAGGCCATGCCGGCGTTACCCACAATGCCAGCCACCACCATATCAATGGCTGTGTCCTGCACCGCCGCATTCAGCGCATTTGCGCCACAATACAAAGATGTATGGGTCTGGTTACAGGATTGAGCCACCGTCCGGTAAGCCGTCTCATCGGTTATGATAACGTGCTTGGGCGCGAACTCTTCAATCAGTGCCAGAATCTTGTCACTGTTGCGGTGTGCACTCAGGGTGTGGACGTTAAATTTATCTGGGTGACAGCGAATCACGGCGAGGGTCGAGTCTCCGATGGATCCGGTCGCACCCAGTATGGCCACCTGCTTCATAGCACACTCAATAAAATTAAATAAACAGGCCCTGCAATAATCATGCTGTCAAAACGATCCAGGACGCCACCGTGTCCCGGCAAAATATGTGAACTGTCTTTAACCTTAGCCTGGCGTTTACCCAGACTGGCGGCCAAATCACCCACCACCGAAAGTAAGGCCACGAGCATCATCACCGGCACCAGCTTCAGGGCATTTAAATCAAACAATACGGCCAATACACCTGCATAAATCGCCACGGCAATCTGGGCGCCGATCACCCCTTCCCAGGTTTTGCCCGGTGATATAGCGGGGGCCAATTTGCGCCGCCCAAAATTTTTTCCGCTAAAATAAGCACCAATGTCAGCCACCCATATTAAAAACACCACACTCAAAACTCGAAATACACCCATTTCATGCTGATGCAGCTGTTGCAGACTGAGCATAAACAAGACGATTGCCGTTACCCCGCACAAGGTTTTCACCATAATCTGCATGCCGGTTTGTGCATAACCCCAACGGTGACGGGCCAACCACACACTGACCGGCACCCATATGAGTACAGCGGCAACAACATAGTGGGTCACCGGCTGCGGCAAAAACTGCATCAAAAAAGCGGTTAACACCCCGACAACCAGCGCATTCAATATCGCCAAGGCCGGCGGAAGCCGGTTAATTTTCAACCACTCATAAATAGCCACCGAGCCAATCAGTAAAACCATTGCGGCAAACCACAGCTTTTGACCATAAATAACTGCCAGTAAAAATAAAGGGGCTAACACCAATGCGGTGATGATGCGTTGTTTAAGCATTGATTTGCTCACTGGTTTGGCCAAATCGGCGTTCACGTTTTTGAAAATCTGTTAACACCGATTGTAACACCGTCTCATCAAAATCCGGCCACAGCGTGTCTATAAAAAACAGTTCCGTGTAAGCAGACTGCCACAGCAAAAAATTGGAGATGCGTAGTTCGCCACCGGTTCGTATCAAAATATCCACCGGCGGCTGATTCGCCAGACAAGTGTAGGCACTGAAATTTGATTCATTAATATCAGACAAAGCAACTTTGCCTTGTTTATGTTCTTGGGCTAGTTTTTTGGCTGCTTCGGTTATATCCCAGCGACCGCCGTAATTGACGGCGACATTGAGCATCAGTTTTTGTTTCAGTGGTTTTAAGGCAGACACTTCAGCCATTTTGCTTTGTAATTTATCGGAAAATGCCGTTAAGTCTCCAATGAACCGAATCACCACACCCTGTTGGTTTAATTCGGGACTTTCTTTTTCCAGCGAATTTAAGAACAGGGTCATTAAACGATTAACTTCTGTCGGCGGACGACGCCAGTTTTCGCTGCTGAAAGCAAATAATGTGAGGTGACCGATGCCTGCTTTAACACAGGCTTCAAGGGTGGATTTGACGGCTTTAACGCCGGCCTTGTGCCCCCAGCTGCGGGGACGTTTTCGAAGGGCTGCCCAGCGACCATTGCCGTCCATGATAATGGCGATGTGCTGAATATTCACGGCTGACTCCCAATGCTTATATATCCATCAACTCGTGTTCTTTTTCTGCCACCACATTTTCAACTTTCTTTATGTATTCATCGGTGACTTCTTGAACTTGTTTTTCGCCGCCGCGCAGATCATCTTCGGTTAGCTCATTATTACTTTCCATGGTTTTTAATTGACTGTTGGCATCCCGCCGCAGATTGCGAATACTGATTTTGGAGTTCTCCGCGATTTGACCCACCATTTTAACCAGCTCTTTACGACGCTCTTCTGTTAACGGTGGCAAGGGAATACGGATCACCATACCGGCACTCACCGGATTCAAACCCAGATTAGATGCCATAATGGCTTTTTCAATCGGCTCAATCATGTTCTTTTCCCAGGGGGTCACGGTTAATGTCCTGGCATCCTGAACCGCCACATTGGCCACCTGATTCAAGGCTGATGCGGTGCCGTAATAGTCGACCATAATACCATCGAGTAAATTGGTGTTAGCACGACCTGTGCGGACGCCTTTAAGTTCATTGCGCAAAGCCTCAATGGTTTTATCCATACGCTGTTTGGCTTCTTTAATCACATCACTAATCATAGTTACTCCGTTTATCAGGCGGTTACAATGGTGCCGATATTACTGCCCTGTACAATGTCCATCAAGGCATTTTCTCGGTTGATATCAAAAATTCGAATCGGCATATTGCGGTCACGACACAGGACAACAGCCGAGGTGTCCATCACCGCCAGTTTTTTCTCAATCACTTCATCATAGGTTAAATGATCGTATTTAAAGGCTTTGCTGTCTTTGACCGGATCGGCTGAATAGATGCCGTCCACTTTGGTGGCTTTTAAAACAATATCCGCATTGATTTCTATGGCACGTAAACTGGCAGCAGAGTCCGTGGTAAAAAAAGGATTGCCGATGCCGGCGGCAAATACGGCGATATTACCTTTGGCTAAATGACGAATGGCACGTCGGCGAATGTAATCTTCACACACTTCATGGATGCCAATGGCTGACATCACCCGCACTTTATTGCCTTGCTTTTCCAGCGCATTTTGTAAAGCCAGGGCATTCATCACGGTGGCCAGCATGCCCATGTGATCGCCGGTGACTCGGTCAATACCCGATTTACTCAGGCCCTCACCACGAAAAATATTGCCACCACCGATGACAATACCGATTTCAACACCTAACTGATGAACCCGGCTAATTTCATGAGATAAACGATTGATCACTTCCGGATCAATGCCGTAATCTTCAGAACCCAGTAGCGCTTCTCCTGATAATTTCAGGAGAATGCGCTTATATTTTAACGTATCAGTATTATTATTTTCCACGTGCTTGCGACATGACCTCTTCGACAAAGTTGTCTTCACCTTTCTCGATGCCTTCGCCCACTTCAAACCGAACAAAGTTTAGCACATCTGCCTGATTATTTTTCAACAATTTAGCCACGGTTACATCCGGATCCTTGACAAAATTCTGACCTTTTAAAGTGATTTCTGCCAGGTATTTACGGATACGACCTTCAACCATTTTTTCAATGATTTCAGCCGGTTTACCTGAATCCTGTGCTTGCGCCACTAAGATTTCTTTTTCTTTTTCCAATACATCTGCGGGCACCTCATCTGCATCCACATACTGCGGATTTGAGGCGGCCACGTGCATGGCCAAGTCTTTGATTAAATCCTCATCGGCACCGGTGGCCGCCACCAACACACCAATGTTTTTTCCATGCAAATAGCTGCCAACCTGTCCATCTGCGGCAACCACTTTCTGAATGCGACGCAATTGGATGTTTTCACCAATTTTAGCCACCAGGTCGGTTCTCGCCTGCTCCAAGTTCTTACCGTCCACTTCGCAAGCCATCAGTGCTTCCACAGAATCAACATTGTTGTCTAAAGCAGCTTGAATTAAGGTATCTGCAAACTGCAAAAAGTTGCTGTCTTTGGCCACAAAATCGGTTTCACAGTTAATTTCAGCAATATAAGCTGATTTGTTGTCATCGGCTGTGGCCACTTTGATAATGCCGTCAGCGGCAACCCGACCCGATTTTTTGGCGGCTTTAGCTGCCCCTGATTTTCTTAAATTTTCAACGGCCACTTCAATGTCACCATTGGTTTCCACCAGCGCCTTTTTACATTCCATCATGCCGGCACCTGTGATTTCTCGCAGTTCTTTGACCATTGCTGCTGTAATACTCATAATCATTACCTCACTGTGTAAACCGCAGTTTTTAACTGCATTTAGATTAAATCAATTGGCAGACTCATGGTAACGAGCCTGCCCAAAACCTCAATTACTCGTCACCTTCTTTTTTAGCGACTTTTTTCTTGGTGGTTTTCTTTTTGGTGGTTTTTTTCTTCGTTGTTTTTTTGGTGGTTTTTTTCTTGGTGGTTTTCTTTTTGGTCACCTTAACTGCGGACTCTTCTGATTCAGCGGATTTCTTATCTGCATCAGCATCGGCCTTATCGGCTTTTTTCTCGTCGCTTTTATCATCATCCGCTTTTTTAGACTCAGTGTCTTCTTTTTTATCAGTTTGTTTTGGGGCCGTTTTTTTCGTGGTTTTGGCCTTTTTCACCGCAGGTTTATCTTTTTTCTCTGACGCTTCATCAGCACCCGATATTTGCATTGAGGCTTTACCTTCAAGGATGGCATCAGCCACTGTGGCCGCATACAAACGAATCGCTTTCATGGCATCATCATTGGCCGGAATCATGTATTCCACGTCTTTATAGTAATTGTTGGTATCCACCACAGCCACAACAGGAATGCCCAGCGCTTTGGCTTCTTTGATGGCAATCGACTCAAACTTCGTGTCAACCACAAATAAAGCATCCGGCAGACCTTTCATGTCTTTTATACCGCCCAGGGTTTTTTCTAATTTTTCACGTTCACGATCCAAAGCCAGTTGCTCTCTTTTCACAAAACGCTCCATGCGACCGTCTTCCTGCATGGCTTCAATGTCTTTTAAACGGTTAATCGAGGCTTTAACGGTTTTGTAATTAGTGAGCATACCACCCAGCCAGCGGTGTGAAACAAAAGGCATACCGCAACGCATGGCTTCTTCACGAATGGCTTTGCTGGCAGCACGCTTGGTGCCCACAAACAAAATCTTGCCGCGTCGTGATGCGATGGTACCCATGAAATTTAAGGCATCATTAAACAGTGATTGGGTTTCGCGTAAATCAATGATGTGGATTTTATTTCTGGCACCAAAGATATAAGGGGCCATTTTGGGATTCCAGTATCTGGTATTGTGCCCAAAATGAGCACCAGCTTCCAGCAGCTGTTGGACAGTGACGTTTGCCATAGTTTATTTTCCTATTGTTAGGGTTAATTCAATACAAAGATCCATCATAACAACCCGACTTTGAATCGGGCACCCGGTTATAAATGCTGATCTTTGCAGACATTAAGTAACAACTCAAAAACAATTGTTACCGATCATTTCAGCCGCAATCGGCTTATTTAATTTTCTTTTCGTTATAAATAACATGCTTTCTGACAACCGGATCATATTTTTTCATTTCCATTTTGTCAGGTGTGTTCTTTTTATTTTTGTCGGTGGTGTAGTAATGACCGGTTCCGGCACTCGACACCAGTTTAATTAAATCTCGCATAATTACACCTTTTCTCCACGGTGACGAATTTCAGCCAATACGGCATCAATTCCCTTCTTATCGATAACCCGCATACCTTTGGCCGAAATACGCAATCTCACCCATCGGTTTTCACTTTCAACCCAAAAACGATGGGTTTGAATATTTGGCAGAAAGCGTCTGCGAGTTTTGTTCATGGCATGGGATACATTGTTGCCCATAACCGTTCTTTTTCCAGTAACCTGGCATACTCTTGACATAACTATTCTCTCTTATCGTGTTATTTTTTAGCGCCCAGCTTTTCTTTGATGCGCGCCGCTTTACCTTCAAGACCACGTAAGTAGTAAAGTTTGGCTCGTCGCACTTTACCTCTGCGCTTCACTTTAATATCAGCAATCATCGGGCTGTGGGTCTGAAACACACGCTCAACCCCTTCACCGTATGAAATTTTACGCACGGTAAAGGCTGAATTAATACCGCGGTTACGCACGGCAATGACCACACCCTCAAAGTTCTGAACACGCTCGCGGTTACCATCAACCACTTTAACACCCACTTCAACGGTGTCGCCGGGATTAATCTTCGGCAAATCACTGCGTAATTGCGCCGCTTCTAATTCTTTAATAATGTCACTCATGATTTAATCTCTTCAATCATTTCAAAACTGCTTTAGACAGCTTTTGATTAATTATGGGCACGTGAGCGGTCTTTATTCACCCTCAGAGGTGCCTTCCAATAAATCAGGTCTTCGTTGTTTTGTCATAACAAGCGACTGGGCCGCTCGCCAGGCAGCAATCTTCTGATGATCACCACTTAACAAAACCTCAGGGACACCTGACTGTCCCAAAATTTCTGACCGCGTGTATTGCGGATAAGCCAACTGATCCGCCATAAACGAATCACTTTGAGCAGACGTCTCATCACCCAAAACACCCGGCAGTTGCCGTGAAACGGCATCTATGAATACCGCAGCTGCCAGCTCACCACCACTGATAACATAGTCGCCCAACGACAATTCCTGATCAACATGCTGATCAATAAACCGTTGATCGACACCTTCATAACGGCCACACAACAAAGTCACACTGCCTTGCGTTGCCATCTGGTTGCAAACAGCCTGTTTCAGTGGTACGCCCTGCGGCGATAAATAAATCACCCGGGTGTCAGCATCCTGTTCTTTAATGGCCTTCAGGGTTCGGTACAGCGGATCATACATCATCAACATGCCGGCACCACCTCCAAAAGGCCGATCATCCACACGCCGGTGTTTGTTATCCGCCCAATCGCGCGGATTAAAACACCGCACTTTTATGCGCTGATCATTCACAGCCCGGCCAATCACACCAAAAGACATCATGCCCAGTAATTCCTGCGGGAAAAGCGTAATGACATTAAAGATCATCAGGCTGATCCGAATCGGTCCAGTCCACCCGCATTTCAGCGGTCTGCAAATTTACCGACGTGACGGTTTGTCCATACAAGTAAGGTATTAACAGCGTTTCGTCATCTGCCGACTCAGTGGGTTTAACCACCATCACATCATTGGCACCGGTCTCAAACATCGACTCAACCCGACCCAAAACTTGGTTGTTTTGGTCAATAACCGACAAACCAATCAATTGATACCAATAATAATCATCCGCAGACAACGGACTCAATTGTGTCATATCCACCGACACCATTTGACCAATTAATGCCTGCGCATCCTCGCGGCTGTTGATGTCCGGCACTTGCGCAACAATGGTCTTACCATGCTTTTTGGCTTTGATTCCTTTGAATAAACGATCACCTATGTGCCACTGGCCATAGCGCGTTATGTTTTCCATCGGCTGCGTATAAGAAAAAACCTTGACGCCGCCTTGCACACCAAAATGACCCGTTATCTTACCAACGGTTAACAAGTCATTGTTCACGACATTAAGCGGATTGCTGTGCTTGTTGTTTCATTAATGTGTTGAGACGATCAGACACTTGTGCGCCTTTCGCCACCCAAGCTTCGATACCTTCCATATCCAAATTCAACTTAACTTCCTGTCCACGGGCCATGGGGTTATAAAAACCCAGCCGTTGCAACGCTTTACCGTCACCGGCATTGCGCGAATCCGTGGCAACAACTTTGTAGAAAGGCGCGCGTTTGGCACCGTGTCTAACCAGTTTAATTTTAACCATATTTACCTCAAAAAAATTCAGGGCACTAAAAAAGACGGGCAATTTTATAAGAAACAGCCCGCAGATAACAGTTTTTTCTTGGCTTTTTTAGCGAAATCTTGTCGCCACGGGCTTTTAACCCGTACCAACACATCAATTGCCGCGCATTGTACACCATACATGGCATGAATGACACACTTTCTCAACCCCCGTAAACAGCCGGCAATCGGGCCCTAATCAACCTCTTTGGCTTCAATCAGACCATGGCGAATGGCCAGGTGGGTTAACTGGACCTCATTGTTAACATCCAGCTTTTCTAAAATTCTGTATTTATAGGTGGCCACCGTTTTCTCCTTTAAATCCAAAATGGCACCGATTTGCTTGGCTTTTTTACCCCGAACCAACAACATCACCACTTCAATTTCACGGTCACCCAAGACATCAAAAGGCGAATCATTTTTACCACCCGGCAACATCGACAACGCCATTTGCTGAGCAATGTCAGCACCCACATAGCGCTGCCCCGCATAAACCTGGCGAATGGCATGCTCTAACTCATCCGCGGCACAGCCTTTGGTTAAATAACCGATGGCGCCGGCATCCAATAATTGTTTTGGATAAGGGTTTTGGGCATGAATGGTCAGAATAATAATGCGAATATAGGGATCTGACTGGGTGATTTGCCGGGTCGCCTCCAAACCACTGATGCGTGGCATATTGATATCCATCAAAACCACATCCGGTTTTAAATCCAACGCCTTATCAATCGCCTCCTGACCATTGGTGGCCTCGCCGACAATATGAATGTCAGCCATCTTCTCCACCACCATCCGAATACCGGTCCGGACAATATCATGATCATCCACCAATAAAACCTTAATCTTCATGCGTTTAAAACCTACTCTTTTGGCAGATATCTTAGCATATTTTTATAAAGCCTCGCTTGAATTCAGTAATGGTATCAAAAAAAGTTACTTCACTTATTTTGTACTTATCATATATATAAAAAATACCCGTGGTGCATTTGGATTAATAATTGTTTCATAAACCTATTTTTAATACCTAAAAACGCCTTGTCCAAGACTAAACCAAGCGCATGGAGATATCTCTATGCGCTTCATTCGGTCGATATGACAGTTTTTATTTAGATTTTCCCTAAATGCACCAAAGGTTAACAAAAACAATACGTGGCATCCGAAACGGGTGGTCAATGTAAGCATAGCAATAATATCATTAGGAGCGTATCACCATTCTAAGCTTAATTAGTAAAAAAATAACAAATTATTTTGATTTTTATTTAACAGTGCTGCCAAATTCTAAGCCTGAAAAATTTGCGGATTATTTATAAATACACATTTATGATATCAGACGTCAGCTTTGAATTAATGTTGACTTATGTACTTCTTGAATGCTGGTTATTCGTTTTTAATTCTGCTCTTTGACAGTAACTCTTGCCAGCACATTGGTTGTACTGCTTTAAATGGGTTTAATTAGTCTTGGCTCATTAAAATTAAACAAGCGATGAATAAATAAAGTTCAATTTCCATTTATTGTTTACAACTATTTTCTTGATGCGTCAGCGGTTATAATAGCGCCATGATAACAATTAAACCTGCAGCTGACCCTATCAGCAGTAACCGTAAGTTTGGCCTGGCGCTGGCCGGTGGTGGGCCTTTGGGTGGCTTTTATGAGCTGGGTGCTTTGAGTGCTTTGGAAGACCATATAGTCGATTTGTCCATGAATGACATGGATATTTATGTGGGTGTCAGTTCCGGGGCTTTTCTGGCGGCCGGGCTTGCCAATGGTGTTTCTTTGCGGCAGATGGTGCAGATTTTTATTTTTGACAACCAGTCTTTGACGCCGTTTAATCCTGATCACTTTTTACAGCCGGCTTATCGTGATTTCCTGATTAACCTGGCCAAATCACCGGGACTTCTGACAAAAACACTGTTGAAATGGGCCAAAAACCCGTTTAAAACCGGGGTGGTGGATTTATTGGAAAGTTTGGGTACGGCGCTCCCCACCGGTGTTTTTAACAATAAAAAGCTGGAACATTTTTTAAAAACTGTATTGCTTGAGCACGGTCAAACCAATGATTTCAGAGAACTCGACAAACAGCTGTATATTGTCGCCTGTGAATTAAACACCGGGAAAATTGCCGGTTTCGGCAATAACATCAACGAGGATGTGCCGATTTCAAAAGCCGTACAGGCTTCTTCGGCGTTACCGGGCTTGTACGCGCCTGTAAATATCAAAGGGCGTTATTATGTGGATGGCGCCTTGCGCCGCACCATGAATGCCTCGGCGGCATTAAAGCAAAATACCCACTTATTGTTTGCCGTCAATCCGATTGTACCTTTTTCCAGAGCCCCTGAGTCAACAAAAAAGGGACTTGAATCAGGTGGTTTACCGATGGTGTTATCCCAAACCTTTCGATCCATCGTGCAGTCGAGGCTTAAATCCGGCCTGGATAAATATGAATCTTTATACCCTCAAGCGGATATATTGCTGGCAGAACCGGATGCCGATGATGAAAAACTTTTCGCCTCTAATTTGTTTAGTTATTCTCACCGGGATGAACTGTGTGCATATGCCTATCGGGTCACCCGTCAACATTTACAAAAGCAGCAACACCAACTGAAGCCAATTTTGAAACGCCACGGCTTGCAACTTGACCTGCGAAAACTAAAAACCAAACAACGTGATTTAAACCATTACATGACCAACTCACAAGCAACCTATGGCTGGCGTGAACGGCTTGATGATTCATTGACTGAGTTAGAACAGAGTATAAAAGCCGGTTAATGGCCGGCTTTATATACTTGACATTGAGATTTTAGTCTTAGGACTTCTTGCTGTTTTTCTTTTTCGTTGTTTTCTTTTTTGTGGTTTTCTTTTGGGTTGATTTTCCGTCACTTGACTTATCAGAAGCGACTGCATTCTGGCCACTTGCCTTTTTCTTTGTTGCCTTTTTCTTAGTGGTTTTCTTTGTGGTTTTTTTCCGGGTGGATTTAGCAGCGGTATGTTCACTGCCACCGCTTTTCTCTGCACTGAGCGCGCTCACTTGCTCTGTGAGTTTTTCAATGCGGTCAACCAGCTTATTCAGCTCATCATTGGTGGGCACACCCAATCGATGAAGTGACTTTTCAACCCGCGTTTCAAATACAGATTCTAATTTATCCCAGCTTTCAGCGGCTTTTTTTCGGGCGGAATCCACCGATCCGGTGACTGTTTGTTTGACGTTTTTGGTGGCTTTTTGAGAGTGTGACTTAAACGCTTCTTCAAAATCCTTACCCTGTTCAATCAATTTATCAAAAATCTTTTTGCCTTCAGTCTGAGCTTTTGAAAAAGCCCCCAGTCCTGCCAGCCAAATTTCATTGGCCGAACCCATTAAATTCTCCGCCAGTTGCGGTGATTTTTTCTCTTCAGATGCTTGTTTCAATGTTTTCTTTTTAGCCATAGTGTTCTCTGTTTTATTCAATTGATGCAATTGTGCCATAATATTATAGAGCATTCACACTAAGCTGCCTACCATTGAGAGATACCTTATAAGTTCTAATCTTAATTAAACGAACAATCTGAAAGTTTATAAACGCAAAAATGTTAAGAATAATCTTTTAATTTGATTAATAACAAAACTATAATCAAATTATTAATTACTTAAAAATATTCGGTGAGAATCCAACAAATACTTCAGTTTAATGTCCTGTTAGCTACTTTATTGTTCGTGACGTCTTATAACGTCACGGCATCAGAAGACATCACTTTGGAAGATACATTATCACTCATCGCAGATAGCCATGACATTGACATTAATCGCCTGGGTCCTGTTTTTGAATCCAAATTAGATTCAAAGCTCTCGGACATTGAAAGATCTAACCTTCTTAGATTAATTATAAATGTTTATTTTTCAGATGGTTTCCAGGATAAATTTATACCGCTTGCTCAACGGCTAAAGCAACACGCTGTACAATCAGATAATAAAAATGATAGATACATTGCTGATTTGTTTTTAATGGCACAACAATTAAAAATTAACTTTAAAAGCCAACAATACTATCAACTTATTCTAGACAAAAAAGCTGCCTTGCAAACCAATCCACTTGATGTAAAAAATCTACAGCTTGACATCATTTTATTAATACTGGCTCCAGAAGCGTTTAAGTTTTCACGGGAGCAAATTCTCATCAATCACTTAACAAAAATCAGAGAACAAAATCTGAACACACCTTTTGAATTCCTTATCATAAAAGCACTGTCATCTTCACAGTCACAAATTGATAATATGCTTTTTTACGCTAACAAGTTACTCCGTTATGCTAACGAACATCAACTGCCAGTCAACAGAGCCACAATCATACACAACATTGGATATTATTATCATTTTCGTCGTATGACTAAGAAGTCAAGGCAGTGCGCTGATCTTCAGCTACAGATAGCGCACGAAAATAACAACCCCGAAGAATTATTTTTTGCACGGGCACGAATGATTGAACAACTGGATCAAGAAAAAAATTATCAAGGCATTATTAATTTGACTGACAAGATCAAAAGCTCCGGCTACAAACCGCCGCTTTTTTGGCAGAACTTTATCGATTATTATGAAGCGATTGCTCATGCTTATACGGGACAATTAGCAGACGCAGAAAACACCTATAAACGACTCTATGACTTTTTAAATAGTCCGGATCTTAAACAATATGCCTTACCCCAATATCTTGAAGCGCATCTAGCCTTTAATCAACAAAACCACTTAAAGGCTTTTAATACATTCAATGATTATTGGTGGCATCGTTATAACCATGTTTTACAATCACAGCAACAACAGGTGGATGCCGTCAGAGCTGAATTACAAACTGTAGTTGATGAAAAAAACCAAAATATTCAATTAGCCGAATATCGACTTGTTCAGTTTAAATGGCTGACCGGTTTACTCATTTTATTCGGTATTTTTATCGGTATATTAATCCTGCGAACCAAACGTGATGCGCGGGCTTTGGCCGCTTCAGGCAAAAAGCTCAAAGCATTAACCAGAATAGATGATCAGACCAATATGTTTAATCGGCGTTATTTACAGAACCGCCTGGATCATGAGTTTGAGCAATTTTTAAGAGACAACAATAATAATCGGGTCTTGATAATGATTGATATTGACCATTTTAAACAGATTAATGATTCTTACGGTCACCTTGCCGGTGATTTTGTTTTAAATCATGTGGCGCAAATCATTAATGACAGAGTCAGAAAAAGCGATATATGTGGCCGTTATGGTGGTGAGGAATTTTTAATCCTATTGCACAACTTAGGTACAGATAATGCCCTGGAATTTGCAGAAAATATACGCCAAAGTATTGAACAGCACCCAATCAACTATAACAATAATCCCATTCATGTCACTGTAAGTATTGGGATTTCTCTCGTTAATCCGGCAATGAAATCTTCACAGGACTGGATTCAACAGGCAGATTCAGCCATGTATCAATCAAAACAACAGGGCAGAAACAAATCCACTGTTTTTTAATCCAAATCACAGTATTTAAGTCATTGAATAAACTGTCTGATCGTAAAAACAAGCAGGCTTTTCTGGTTATTAACCCATTGCAATCGCTAAACACAATTTATTTTCTTACATAATAATGTAACGAATGCTCACATAAAGATAAAAAATGCGGCCGTCGCCGTAACGAAAACTATCAGTAGCAGAATAGATAAAAGCAAAAAGAACTTGCCCGTTTTTAAGTCAGCTAATTGACCATTTTGATTTTTTTGTAAAGCAAAAACAAGCGAAATCAGAACCGCCACAATGGCGCCAATCATAAAAGTGTTAACTGCCGCAGAGATATTACCTTTATTGGCAGCCATTGCATAAGGAGTCAAAGCACACAGAAACACGACAGTGCTTAACCTTCCTGCAGCATTTTGAATAAATCCTCCCATCCTTTTACTTAATTTTAGACGCATAAAGTTGACACTAATAACATAATTTAGCTCCTGATAAAAATCTGTTTACATCCCTACTTATACAATAATTAAACTTTTTTAACAATGAAAGGACTAACTATTAAAGGATCTACACATGAATAATCAAACCACATCTGCTTTAGTGCATTCTTTTATTATTATCATTTTGATGGTCACTTTTTCGTGGATGGCCTTCGCTGATTTTCCATGGCAGAAAACACCCGATTCAATTGAGGCTCTCCAAATTGAACAGGTGGCAAAAGATGAGCTTCCTATGCGTTTAAGCCATCAAATTCAGATACTAAAACAGGCGCAAAGAATAGAATCACCCAAAGTTGGCGCAAGCGGAAGTCGCTCAAAAATATTTTATGCCTATCAAACCCTACTCGCAGCACCCGAAGCAGAGCTCATATTCAAACACTTGCTATCCGAAAACAATAAGGTCACAAAAGTTTATGCTATGAAAGGCCTTCAAACCATCAACTCACCTGTGTTTAATGAAATTGAATCCTATTTTTCCAATAGCCAACAATCGGTTCATCAAGTCTTAGGTTGTTTGGGTTCGGAAAAACGAATAAGTGATTTAATCAAAAACAACTGGCTTTGGGAAAAAACCACACCTGAATGAAAAACATGCGAATGAAAACACAACAGTCTGACTGAACCCACACAAAAAACTGCAGACATTGTGATTGTCAGTTGTTTATCGCCGGGTTTATTCATAAAATAAGCCGCTGCTGGCTGTATAGCTTCTTCTAACTAAAACTTAATTCATAAATCTCATGTCAAATCAAACTCAATTAGCCCATGCCATCCGGTTTTTGGCCATGGATGCGGTTCAACAAGCCAACTCAGGACACCCCGGTGCACCCATGGGTATGGCGGATATCGCTGAAGTCTTGTTTAACCACCATTTAAGCCATAACCCAAAAAACCCTAAATGGTTTAATCGCGACCGCTTTGTGATGTCGAATGGGCATGGCTCGATGCTGGTGTATGCGGCTTTGCATTTAAGTGGTTATGATTTAAGCATGGAAGAACTGAAAAACTTTAGACAATTACATTCTCAAACACCGGGACATCCGGAATACGGTTATACGCCGGGTGTGGAAACCACCACCGGACCTTTAGGACAAGGTCTGGCCAATGCAGTGGGTATGGCACTGGCCGAAAAAATGCTGGCAGAACAATTTAACCGTGAAGGTCATAACATTATTGATCATCATAGTTATGTGTTCTTAGGTGATGGCTGCTTGATGGAAGGCATTTCACACGAGGTTTGTTCTTTAGCGGGCACGTTAGGCTTAGGTAAACTGATTGCCATTTATGATGACAACAATATTTCCATTGACGGTGAGGTGGACGGTTGGTTCACCGATAACACGCCACAGCGTTTTCAAGCTTATGGCTGGCATGTGATTGAAGCCGTTGACGGCCATGATCCGGCGGCGGTGGATGCGGCCATAAAAAAAGCCAAGAATAATACGGAACAACCCACTTTAATCTGCTGTAAAACCACCATTGGGGCCGGTGCGCCGAACAAAGCCGGTTCTCATGAAACCCATGGCGCGCCGTTGGGTGAGGATGAAATCGCCGCGACGCGAGAGGCCCTCAATTGGTCCTATAAGCCCTTTGAAATACCCGATGAAATCTATCAGGGATGGAATGCCGAAAGCAAGGGCGCTGCGCTTGAACAGTCCTGGCAAGATGCAATGGACGCCTACCAACAGGATTATCCTGAACTGGCCGCTGAGTTAAGTCGCCGTATCAACAATGAATTACCGGCTGATTTTGATGCCAAGATGAACGCTTATTTACGTCAAGTCAGTGAAGATGCACCCCAGATGGCCACCCGAAAAGCCTCCAAACTCGCTTTAGAGGGTGTGGGTCCGATGTTACCGGAGTTATTTGGCGGTTCTGCAGATTTAACACCTTCTAACAACACCTTTTGGTCCGGTTCAAAACATATCAACGGCGGAGATTTTAGCGGTAATTATTTATCCTTTGGGGTACGTGAATTTGGCATGAGTGCCATTGCCAGTGGCATGAGTTTACACGGCGGTGTAATTCCTTACACCGGCACTTTTTTGATGTTTTCTGATTATGCCAAAAATGCCCTGCGTATGGCTGCGCTGATGAAAATTCGCAACATCTTTGTGTACACCCATGATTCCATTGGCGTCGGAGAAGATGGACCCACCCATCAACCGGTGGAACAACTACCCGCTTTACGCATGATTCCGAATATGCATGTCTGGCGTCCTTGCGATGCGGTGGAATCAGTGGCCGCCTGGCACGCAGCGATTAAGCGCAGTGATGGCCCCACCAGCTTATTATTCACCCGCCAGGGCGTACCGCATCAAGCCCGGCATGAGGCGCAATTAGATTTAATCGCTCAAGGCGGATATATTTTGAATGATTGTAACCAGGACCCTGAGTTAATCATTATTGCCACCGGTTCAGAAGTGGGTATTGCTGCTGAAGCCACGGAAGAATTACAGAACAAAGGTCATCTGGTGCGTCTGGTTTCCATGCCTTGTGTTGAAGTATTTTTACAGCAGACTCCTGACTACCAAAATAAAGTTTTACCCCATCATTGCCGCCGTCGATTAGCGGTAGAAGCGGCTAAAAGTGATACCTGGTATCAGTTTGTGGGTTTGGATGGTGCGGTTATTGGCCAGGATACCTTTGGTGAATCGGCACCGGGCAATGATTTGTTCGCCTATTTTAATATCACCACAGAAGCGGTTTTACATAAAGCCAAAGCACTGTTGGCCTGATTCGTTTCAGTCATAAAAAAAGCCTCAGCAACTTAAGCGGCCGAGGCTTTTTTATGTTTAAGCAATTTATTCAATCACCTGAACATCCACCGCTAAACGCACCCGGTCGCCGGGATGGCGCGTCATAAAAGTGTCATACCATTGACCTTTATATTCATAGGTCACATCATAACCGGCCAATTCACGCCGGTCGCGGTAACGCACATCGGTATAACAACGCGGACGGTGCTTGCGATGTGAGGGGTGATTGGCTCCCACGGTGGCACCGGCAATCACACCCACAGCCGTGGCTGCATCCCGACCAGAGCCACTACCGATTTGATTACCCAAAACTCCGCCGATGATACCGCCTAATATGGCGCCGCCGGTATTGGCCCGTTGTTCGCGATAATGCGTTCGCTCACAGACACGCTGGCGCTCTGTAACGGAAACACGCTCATAAACAGGCTGAACATCAATCACTTTACCGTAAGCCACATTGTTGTTGTAATCTCGAGCCAGAGACAAACCACTAAAAACCAAACCGATAATAAGAATGTAGTATTTCATGACAGTATTTTCCGTTAAATAAAAACCAGTCTATCGGTTTTAAATGAATTCAATCTGAACCGTTGGCAAACGTTCAGATAAAATGATATGAACAGTAAATATGAAAAGGTTGGCCGGACAAAGCCGTCCGGCCAACAACGATAATGTGTTCAGCGTCAAGCTGACACATTATCCATGGTCGCTACAGAAGCTTTGACCGGGCTTCGTTGAGTAGCGACACTTACCCACGTAATTATTTTATGAAAAGCAGTCTTAAAAGAAAAGAAATTATTTTTTAAATGACTGGGCCTTTTGGGCGAGAATATCCGGTATTGAGATGGCTTTTCCGTAATAATATCCCTGGCCATAATCCACCGACATGTCTTTTAGAAGCTGGTGTTGTGATTTATCTTCAATACCTTCAGCCACCAATTGTATGTTTAATTTTTTGGCCAGAGAAACCATGGTTTCAACCAAGGTTATATTAACCGAATTGCTGAGAACCGATTGGATAAAAACCTGGTCAATTTTCAGCACATCAAAAGGTAAATCTAACAATTGCCGTAAACCCGAATAACCGGTGCCAAAGTCATCTGCGCACACTAAAAAGTCTGCCTGATGGCAGCGATCTATCCAGGTTGCTGCCTGATTAATATCCACCATCATGGTTTCTGTAATTTCTAATTTTAACCGTGCCGGATTGATGCCCTGATTTTTTAAGCGTTGTGACAGGGACGGTAAAAATTCAGCACTGTTTAACTGTTTAGCCGATACATTGATGCTGATAAAAACAGATTCCGGTAACTGTGACAATAAATCAATGGCACGGCTAAAGACCAGCGATCCGACTTCTATAATCATGTCGGTTTCTTCTGCCAAGGTGATGAATTCAAAAGGTGAAATAACCCCCAGCTTCGGGTGAAACCAACGGCTCAGGGCTTCGAAGCCGGCGACTTTATGTGTGTTTAAATCCACAATCGGCTGAAACACGGTTTGTACTTTTTCACTGTTAACCGCCGTTCTCAACTCACTTTCGAGTCTGAATTTGGATAAGCCGCTTTGTTCAATAACCGATGCCACGTGAGACAATAAATCATCATTTTGCTGTTCACCATTTTTGGGCAGTAAAGCACGCAAACGTTTTAACAGCACCCCGATAAGGGCCTGAATAATCGGGTCCGTATCGGTTAAACGATCGGTGATCTGACCGGGTTTTATTTCCAGTAAGGTAACCTTGGTTTTGGCGCGCGCGGCGGTGGAACGAACCGATTGATCCAACACCCCCATTTCACCAAACAATTCACCGGCAGAAAGACTGTGAATCACTTCCTGATTATCAGCGACCAAAATATCCACCGAGCCTTTTTCGATGATATAGGCACGATCAGAGGCTTCGCCTTCGTGAAAAATAAACTGACCCGCCTGAAAATATCTGAGATGAAAAGCCATGGTTTTAAGCCACCGGCTTCAATAGCAAGTACGGACAAGGCACTGATATTACCGCCTTGTCCGTCACTTTGCAGTATTTAGCCAAAAAGACCACCGGGCATTTTGGCCAGCAATGGGGCAATCACCAGGGACACGATGGCCATCACATTGATCAGAATATTCATGGCCGGGCCGGAAGTGTCCTTAAAGGGATCTCCCACGGTATCCCCAACAACAGCGGCTTTATGTACATCAGAACCTTTACCGCCGAAATGACCTTTTTCTACATATTTTTTGGCATTGTCCCAGGCACCGCCGGCATTGGCCATGGTCAGTGCCAACAACACACAGGAAATCAGCGCACCGCCCAACATACCACCCAAAGCCGCCGCCCCCAAACCGAATCCAATCACGACCGGTGCCAGTACCGCCAGTAATCCGGGGCCAACCATACGTTTTAAGGCCGCGGTGGTGGCGATTTCAACACATTTCTCACTGTCCGGTTTGGCTGTACCTTCCATTAAACCGGGGATTTCTTTAAACTGGCGTCGGATTTCTTTAATCATGTCAAAAGCCGCTGAGCCCACCGCACGCATGGTCATGGCAGATACCAGAAATGGAAAGATGCCGCCCAGAAACATCCCCATCAGTACCCGTGGATCACCAATATTTAAACTAAAATCAGGCACATTATGGGAAATCACCTCAATAAAGGCAGCAATAATGGCCAGCGCAGCCAAACCGGCTGCACCAATGGCAAAGCCTTTACCAATGGCGGCTGTGGTGTTGCCCACTTCATCCAGACCATCGGTGATGGCTCGGGTTTCAGGACCCAGTTCGGCCATTTCTGCAATACCACCGGCATTGTCTGCCACCGGACCGTAGGCATCGATGGCCATGGTGATACCAACAGTGGCTAACATGCCCACAGCAGCAATACCCACACCATAAACACCCGCACCTTCGGGTAATAATATAGAGGTACCTAAAATAATGGCGGCCAAAGTAATCACCGGAATCACCACCGACTCCATACCAACCGCTAAACCGGAAATCATGACAGTGGCAGGGCCGGTTTCACCGTCTTTGGCAATCTCTCGCACCGGTTTACCGCCAGTGTAATACTCGGTCACCAGTCCAATTAAAATGCCGCCAAAAGCACCCAGAATGACACATTGCCACACCATACTCTGTATTTGTAGATAAGCCATTAAGAAATATGCGGCAATGATAAAAATAATGGTGGCGCCGATGGTACCAAAACGCAAGGCCACATCGGGCTTTTGGCCGCTGAACATTTTGACCATAAAAATCCCCATCAAGGAACATAACAACCCGACGGAGGCCAATCCCAAAGGCAAAAACATCAGATCCTGTTGGCGTTCGGCCATTTGTGAATACAAAGCAACCGGCATGGTTGATGCAATCGCAATACAGGCAATCATGGAACCACAATAAGACTCAAAAATATCAGAGCCCATACCGGCCACATCGCCCACATTATCACCGACATTATCAGCAATTACACCCGGGTTACGCGGATCGTCTTCAGGGATACCTGCTTCCACTTTACCCACCAGATCTGCACCCACATCGGCACTTTTGGTAAAAATACCGCCACCGACTCGAGAGAATAAGGCCACCACCGAAGCACCCATACCAAAACCGTGTATGGCATGCACTGTCTCATGGTCACCGCCAAATAAATAATACAGTAAACCGAGTCCTAATAAACCCATGGCGGCCACGGTTAAGCCCATCACCGACCCTCCGTAAAAAGCCACCGACAAAGCTGCCGCTTCACCATTTTCATTCGCTGCCACGGTGGTTCTTACATTCGCTTTGGTGGCTGAAAACATACCAAAATAGCCGGCAATGGCAGAACTGATGGCACCGATTAAAAAGGCGAAGGGTGTCTGCCAACTACCAAAACCGACGTATAAACCAATCAGTAAGAGTGCCACGAAACTGAATAACAATGTGTATTCACGACGCATAAAAACCATCGCTCCGGAATGAATTTGTTCGGCAATGTCTTTGACTTTACCGCTTCCTGACGGAATTTTTAATATCATCATAAAAATAATCAACGCCATCAGCAGACCAAATCCACCGACCAGCAAAGGAATAAATGCTTGATTCATAAAATAACCTCTTTTGAACAATCGTGAGAATACAGTGCTAAGGTAACGTTCCCATATCCTGAACCACCGGTTGACTGCAACGTGTTGCGCTGTCCGTCGAATTTGAACCCGACAGCGCAGATTGACTCAAGATTTTAACACATTCTGAATACTTTGCACGTTGGGATTTACAGTCATTTTGTGAGACTAAAGGCTCATATGTTTTGAGAATTAAACCTGAATCATCGGCGTTTTCATGGCACAATAGGCCCATTTTCTGACAGATTGACCAACAACCATGGAAAACGCACACGCCATCCCCCATTCGCTCCCCTATGTGGTTGATTATGACCCCATATTTTTAAGTCTGGGGCCTCTGGACATCCATTGGTATGGGGTCACTTACTTAATTGGATTTGGTCTGTTTTATTTGTTGGGACGATACCGTATCAGGCATTATGACACCGGCTGGGACAAACAACAGTTATCCGATTTTATTTTTTACGGTGCCTTGGGCGTGATTGTTGGCGGACGTATCGGTTGGTACTTGTTTTATAACGACACCTCACCCATTGAAGATCCCTGGTTACTTTTCAAAGTGTGGGAAGGCGGGATGTCCTTTCATGGTGGTCTGGTCGGGGTTATTTTGGCGATGATTTATTTCAAAAACAAAACCGCTAAAACCTTTTACCGGGTGAGTGATTTTGTGGCCCCTTTGGCACCTTTGGGCATCGCATCGGTACGCATCGGTAATTTTATTAATGGCGAGCTGTGGGGGCGATTCACCCAACAACCCTGGGGAATGATTTTTCCGCAGTCTTTACCGTATAACCGGCAACCTGAAGTCATCGGACAAAACGCCTGGCATCAACTTTACCAGCAGGGCCAGTTTAATCTTTACGCCCGTCACCCTTCTCCGCTATATGAAGCCTTTTTAGAAGGCATTGTCACTTTTACAGTGGTTTGGCTGGCAGCACATTATGCCCGTAAACGGGGCACCGCATCGGCGGTATTTTTATTGAGTTACGGCATAAGCCGTTTTGTGGTGGAATTTTTCCGGGAACCGGATGCCAATCGGGGTTTTATCGCTTTTAACTGGATGACTATGGGCCACCTGCTGACCCTGCCCATCCTGGCATTCGGGCTTTGGATTTTGTGGTCTGAGCGACAGTCATCCGGCCATCAATAAAAACCCGCGCGATTTAATCTTCGACCGCCGCCGGGACGCGGGTCGCCAACACCACGCAGAGCGGCATCCAGCTGATAATAACCCGGCTTGGGTACAATATCGACATTCAACTGCCAGCGGTTTGGCTGAATGTAAAAAGCGCCTGAAACCATTAATCGGTCTGAATCAGAATGGACTGTACCAACAATCACACCCGTCTTTTTGGTCTCAAGATCAATCGTTACCTCGCCCAATGACATGTTGGCAGGGGACAGTAATTTAAAATCTTTTAATGTGACCTTGCCGTCTAAACGTTCGATCCCTGAGTCCTTTGTATAAATCATGTGATTGATATTAAACTGCCAGTAGCCGTCAAATCGACCCTGGTTAAACTGTAGATATGGTTGTAAGTAGTCCCAGTTTAAATAACCGGTGATGTGCTTAATGCGGGCCCGATTTTGATTAATGTCTTTTAATTTAAAGGTTAAATCATAGTGTTGATCATAAACCCTGATACGGCCGCCAATACCGGTCAAAGAGCCGGGATACAGCAGCCATTCTGCCCGACCCAAAGATATCAAATCATATCTCAGCTGATCAGCACGGCCTTTGATGGCGGAACCGGACACATCTCGCAATACCAGCGGCCGCATATAATCACTGACATAACTGTAATACCAACGCATGGGAACAACAGCCATCAAAATGACTAAAATAAATACAAGAATCAGCAACCATTTAAACAGCCCCATTAGGCGATCTAAAGAACTTTTCATAATGCTGTTATCCTCATTCTGATGTTCACAAGCCCTGCGGGCCGATCACTTATAATAATGTCTGCCTGATCCACTGTCACACCATATTTTTGGTGAATATCCTGCAACCAGTCAACCCAGGTATCAAAGGACACCGATTCAAGCCATATGGTCACTGTTTTATCATCAATGGGTTCAGATCGTTTAACGGCATTTTGCAGATTAAGTTGTTGTAATTGCCCATCCAGCCAGGCTGAAAAAGTTTTATCAGCAGGCAATACTTGTTGGCTGATGACCTGACGACCTGCCAGCTGTCCGGCGGATTGTTGCATGGCCGATAATTGCTGTTGTAATTGTATTTTTAAATGCGCTTGTCGGTTTAAATAGTTGGACACAGGCCGAAAAACCAACAGCCAGAATAATGTAAGCAGTATCAGCACAGCACCCACATTCAATAATTGCCGTTCGCGGTGACTTAATTGACTCAGAAAAAGTTTCATCGGGGCTTAAGGGTTAAAATGGAATGGTATTCACCATCGTTTAATTCATTTACACCAATGTTTATTCGGTAATCTGCGGCTAAATCCTGCAGTTGATCACGGTAACTGTTGATTACACTGATGCTTGGGGCGATTATCTGGATTTCTAAATTATTATCTGTTAAACGCAAACCTTCGACTGCGACTGTTTTGTTTTGCTGGCGGGCTTCTCCCAGAAAATAAATCCCATCAAGTAAAATATTGTTGGGCTGATCGCGGGCAGTCAATTGTTTTAAGCGTGACTGCATGGCCGCATAAGGATCCCGCTCTTCTGTCGCAGAGAGTTGACCAAAATGATTTTTTAACAGCTGCGTTTGTTTTGATTTTAAACCAGCAATCTCTTCAGACAAATGCCAACCTTGATACAGTGTGACGAACAACCAACTCAACAAAAGTACAGCGGCAGTCCATAAAGGCTTACGCCAGTTTGATGCAGTTGTTTTGTCATGATTGTCCTCATAATCAGCGCGGTTTAAATTAACTTCATTCCCAAACAACAAATGATCACAGCATTCAGCCAACGTCAACTTTTTGACTGTTTCATATTTATCTGAACCCCAGTCGTCGGGGTGATTGGTTAACATATGTTGACATGGCTGACCAAAAGCCCGAATTAAATGGGGTGCCTGCTGCACACTTGTCGCCATCGGGGCTTTTAAACCAAAGCGCAAAATAACCTGATCCGTATCCTGCCACAAAGTTAAGTGGTTTTCCAGGGCGGGGCAGAACATAGCTTCACTATAAATGGCAGTGACTGAAAGTTGTTGCTTTTTAATGAAATCATTGATTTGATGGCGCTTTTCTTTACTGATTACTGCCACTGACTGTCGGTGATCAGACAGTACTTTCCAGGCATAGTCGTTATCTTCGACATCGTTTGCCAGTTCATCTTCAATATGAAAGGGAATTGATTTTTCCAGTATATCCGATGATCGGCTCGCCAGATTGGTGTGGGTTAAATAAACCCAGGATGCCGGCAGCAACAAGACCACCTGCTTTTTTACTGAAATGGCTGATTTAAGCTGCTCTGCAGGCAGTGTGACGGCTTTTTTATCACCATCATCGTAGCTGATAAGTTGCCTGACCTGAAATGAGTTGTCAATGTGAATCAGCAGAAATTCAGCCATACCGGTTTGTCTGGAAAAAACACTGATTGTAGTCACCTTTGCCGGTGACCACAATCAGTTTTTGCGCGGTTATCGGGCTTTGGGCATCAGCCAATAGGCCAATGCCGGTAATAACAGCAAAGCGCCGATCATGTTAACAATAAACATAAAGGCCAACAAAATGCCCATATCGGCCTGGAACTGTAATTCACTGAATATCCAGGTGCCAACACCAATACCCAGTGTTAACGCGGTAAATAACACCGCTTTACCGGTTAATCGCAAGGTGTCACGGTACGCATCCACAAGGCTCATGCCTTTATTCAGCAGGTTCTGCAAACGACTAAAGATATAAATGCCGTAATCGACCCCTATCCCCACGCCCAATGCCACCACCGGTAAGGTATTTACTTTCAAACCAATGCCCAAAAAAGCCATTAAGGCATAGGCCAGTAATGACACCAACGCCAAGGGGATTACAATACTCAAAGTACCGGCGATTGATCGGAAGGTGATTAAACACAACAGAATAACGGCCCCATATACCATAATCAACATGGGCATTTGCGCACCTTTCACCACGTCGTTGGTGGCGGCCATCACCCCGGCATTACCGGTGGCCAGTCGAAATCGCACAGCCCCTTCTGTTAATTCACCGGATTCATTAAGCTCAGGCGGGTGGGCTTGCTGATAAGCGTTAACAGCGTCAACCACGCGATTAATGGTGGTGGCTTTATGGTCTTCGGTAAAAATGGTAACCGGCATCACGCTACAATCCCGGTTTAAAAGACCCGAAGAGGTATCAATGCCTGATAAAGACTGGCGCATAACATAGTTATTTCGCGATATCTCACGCCATTTGGGGTTCCCCTCATTCCAACCGGCGGTAATAATTTTAGAGATATCGGCCAAGGTTATGACCTGTTGCACACCCTGAATATTCTCCATATTCCAGGCAAAGTTATCGATGGTGTTCATAACCTGATAACTTTCGGTACAGGCTGAAGGTGTGGTTTCAGCGATAACGTTAATCATATCAACACCCAAAGAGAACTCATCACTGATGGTCATCGCATCGCGGTTATACCGAGAATCAGCACGCAGTTCAGGCACACCGGCTTCGGAATCACCGATTTGCATTTGTTCGCCTTTATAATAACCAAAAACAAACAACACGATGGCGATGACAACCGCTGTGGTGGCCAATGGGTTTTTGGCAAAATTGGACAGGCTGTCCCAGACTTTGGTTTTGTTTTGTTTGGCTTCAAATTTAGCCACAAATTCATCCATATTTTTAATTTTCATGCCATACAGTAAAAGCGGCAACAAAATTAAATTGGTGATGATAATCAGGGCCACACCCACCGTTGCGGTGATGGCCAGTTCCTGAATGATTTCAATATTTATGAAATATATGGTGGCAAATCCAATGGTGTCTGACAACAAAGCTATCATGCCCGGAACCAACAACGCCATAAAAGCGGCCTTCGCCGCATGCCGGGTGTCTTTTTCAGCCGGATGCTGAACCAAATCGTTGGTCCACCGTGAAATCATTTGCACGCCGTGACTGACACCAATGGCGAATATTAAAAAGGGTGTGAGTATATTCATCGGATCAATACCCATGCCCATAAGTTTGAGCGCACCCATTTGCCAAATAACCGCAACCAGAGAACAAAGAATTGGATAGAGCGTCAGTTTCCAATTTTTTGAATACCAAAACATGAGCAATGCAGTGATCAATATCGCCAGGGCAAAAAAGTACAACACCGATTTTGCACCGGCCGCCACATCGCCAATCACTTTGGCAAAGCCGATAATATGAACCGTTTGCCCATCACCTTCGTATTTTTGGCGCAGGGCTTCTAATTCTCCGGCCACTTTCTGGTAATCAATTTTCTCACCGGTTTCGGGGTTTATTTCCTGTAAATCGGCCCAGATCATCGCCCCATTAAAATCCTCAGCCACCAAACGGCCAACGATACCGGCTTTGACAATGTTGGCACGAATGGTTTTAAACATTTCAGGACCCGGCACATAATCTGACGGAATCACATTTCCGCCGGCAAAACCATCTTCAACAACTTCTACAAACCGGACATTGGGCGTAAAAATGGATTTAACACTGGGTCGATAAACACCGGTGACGTAATACACTTCATCCGTTAATTGTTCAAATTTCTCGAAAAAATCATCATTAAACATGTCGCCGCTGTCATCCATCAGCGCCACCAAAATGCGGTTGGCCCCTCTGAACTCGGTGTGTTCCATGAATGTTTTCATGTATTCATGATTTAAGGGCAGCTGCTTTTCAAATCCGGCATCCACTTTTAACTGTGAAGCAAACCAGGCCATAACCAGCGTTGTTATAAATAACAGACCGAGTAACAGTTTTTTGTGGCCAAACAAACCGTTGGCCAGGCTTTCAGTGCGTGTTGTTTTATTCTGTTTTGTGTTCATGTTTAACCTCTTTTAGGGCGTATCTAAAGATTGTATATCTGTGCCTTCTTCACCCAGTAATAACATTTTACTACCATTGTCTAAAACCAATACCGCACCATAATCATCACCAATTTCAAGTGCTGAACTTCCTGACAAGGTGGTTAACTGACCGTCTCGGTAGCGCACTCTGGCACCATTGGCGCCCACCAAAATCAATTCGCTTGGGTTTAACTGGTCACCGCCAAATAAACTGCTGAGGTTACTGTTGGGAACATTCTGCCAGGATTGTCCCTGATCCTGAGAAACCAGAACATGGCCACGTAAACCAAACATAACCACTTCATCGGATAAAGCCAAAACACCAAACATCGAGCCGGGATAGGGCAATTCAATAACATCCCAGGATTCGCCTGCATCCGCACTCATAAATCCGTAACCCGCTTCACCGGCGATATATAAATAACCATCTTCAGATTGGGTGATGTCATTTAAGTGGTAATCCAGCTCATCATGAATAATGTCATCCTGCCAGTTCTCCCCGCCATCATGGGTGGTCAGGATTGTGCCATAAGCGCCAATGGCAAAACCACTCTTATCATCAATAAAGTAGGCCGATAATAAGGGTAGCTGACGGTCCGGATCATAAAACTGCAACGTCCAGCTCTCCCCGCCATCCGCACTGTAAATGATTGAAGTGTCATGACCAACGGCCCAAACAGACTGTCCCACTGAAACCACTTTAGTCAAAAGGACATTGATAGGAACATGTTCAATTTGTCGCCAGCTTTTACCCTGGTCTGAACTTTTCAGAACATGTCCATGTTCACCAACAGCCACAATACCATCATCAACCTGAGTGGCTGACAGTAACAAGACTTTATCGGACAATGGCATCATTTGACTGACTTCCTGTGCACCTAAACCCACAGCCATTAAACAACATGCCAATGCTGTCATTAACCTTTTTATCATCATAATTTCGTCCCCATTTGTGGATAAATAGCCGTGCTGTTTTTTTAAATAACAATCATCGGCATCTTAAAAACACCTTTTCATTTCTTTTCTGAGGTGGTTGATATAAAAAAGGCCAAAGGCAGATGCCCATGGCCTTTGCGTTAAGCCACCCTGAGAAAATAACTACCTGCGACCACGTTTGCGCAGCGCACTGGGTGAGTAATTGCTTTCATCCAGTGGGGTGTTAAAGGTGTTCACCTGATCTTGATTATCTAAACCAACCGCAATGTATCGACCGGATTGTAAATCATGGTGTGACTCAATGGTTGACCAGAAAGTCGGCACATCATAGTAGTTAATGCTGTGTGCTTCTGAAAAGCGCCAAATATCACCACGGCTGTCATAATGATCAATTAAAAGGATTTGATAACTGTCTTCGTCTAAATAAAACGTACGGCGACTGTTGATGTGGCGAAATCCTTCGCGTAATTTGGCATCAACCACATGAACACGGTGTAATTCGTATCGCATATAGCTTGGATCCAAATGACCCGGTTTAATCATGTCACCAATCATGGAGTCACTGCTGTGTGCTTTATATGAGTTATATGGCACATACATTTCTTTGGTTCCCACAAATTCCCAGGTAAACCGATCCATGGCACCATTGAACATGTCAATCATATCACTGGTGCGCAAACCATCAGAGGCTGTACCGGGGTTGTCATAGGCCACATTGGGGGCGCGTCTTACACGGCGTTGTCCGGGATTATAAATCCAGGCTTTACGTGGGGATTCGGTTTGGTTCATGGTTTCATACACCAACAAAATCTCACCGGCCAACCGTGCAGGGGCTTCAACCACTTGGTAGAAATATAACAAAATATTGTCAATGTCATCGATGGTATTTCCCGGCACATAATATTTGCCATAGAGCTCTTCACGCAGACGTACCAATGTGTAGTTTCCACCGGTGGTAACGGCGGCTTGGTTGTTGTAACGAACACCACCGGTACCTTTGTATTTCAGCTTATGGTTAAACATCAATTCATAGGCATTTTCCGGAAATGGGAATGGAAATCCTATGGCTACATTTTCAACCCCTTCACCATTGGCCACCAATGTACCGGTTTTACCGTTTTCGATGGTTTTTTCATAAACTTGCTCAGGAAAAGATGCACTTCGGCGGGTTGTGTAAACCGGCATTTTAAATGTATCCGGGTAACGCTCAAACATCGCGATCTGACCGACCGATAATTGATCTTGATAGTCTTTAAAGTTACTGCTGTCAATGGTGAATAAGACTTTGTCATCCGCAAAAGGATCCGGATGATGATCACCCGGTTGATAGCCGGCCGGTGGTTTGGTGATACCACCGGTCCAAGCCGGAATGGTACCCGCTTCATTGCCCGCTCGTACCGAACCCATAGGAGTGAGGTCGTTAGATAATCTGTCAATTTCATCCGGTTTCGGACCGGCATAAGCCACAGTCATGGCCATGGACAGACCGGTTAAGCCGGTGATTAATGTTCTGGTTAATGATTTCATAGAATACTACCTGCCTTAGAATGAATATTTAATGTTAAATGAAGCAAAATCCCGATCGGATATCAGGTTATAAATACCTGCACCGGAAAAACGGGTGTAGCTTAAATCTGCACTCCATTTTTCAAGATATGTACCATTAACACCCAAAGTTAAAGACTTTCTGCCTTCCACAAAGTTCCCGCCCGGGCCCGGGGTTGTGCCATTAACATCATGATTAAAGGCAATCCGCGGAGAGATATTCCAGGGTGAGCCAAAGGCACCAAAATAATCAAATCGGGCCGCCATGCGATAGCCCCAGGAAAAGTCTGTGGCAAAACCGGCCGCCGGTTCAGTCACCGGATTGCGGCCACTGCCACCTGTTTCTGTCGAAGCCCCACCGCCTGTATCGGTGCCCGGCCCGTTATAACGTAAAACATCCTGTGCGGGTAAATCCCATACATTGGTAAATCCAACCTCAGCGACCAAAGCAATGGAGTCTGCTTTAAAGAAATCATTTGGGCCAAACAACTTGGTTGTCGTTAACTGAAGTTGTGAAACCTTATGACGTTCCCAGCCTCTGACGTAGTCTTGTGGTTCGAAATTACCCAATTGCGAGGTAAACCGGTTATAGGGTGCTTCAATCAATGGATTAAGCGGAGACAGTGCTGCAAACAACACTTCCACGTCATCAATCTGTAATGGCATATTATCACGATGAGATAATTCACCTTGCAGGGCCCAGCCGATATTCGGAATAACTGTATTAAAGCTTATTCCATACAGATCAATGTCTTCAGGATATTCAGTAAAATAGGCACCTGAGTTCGGTGATGAAGGACTGGTGCCCCGATTTGGATCACCCAGAGCGACACCACTGATTAACGGAAAACGTGAATGGTAATTTAAGTAATAAAACCCGAACTCTGTGTTATTTAAGGGTTCAGAGAAATATTTAAATGAAAGACCATACTGACCACTATCACTGGCACCGGGCACCTGTTTTCGCTGAATAGAAAAATCTCTGGTTTGTTGAACCAGCGCGTCTGTGCCCGGAAGTGACTGCAAATAGGGTATTAATGAGTATTCTGGAATAATACCAAAGCCCAATGCCACGTACTCACCACCCGGTGTGGCAAAATCATTGGTACCAAAATAGGTGCCTGCCGGATCCGGATCGGTTTGTTCAAATTCAAACAGATAAACCGCTTCCATCGATAAGTTTTCGGTCAGACTTGATGAAAAGGAAATCATGTCAATCGGCAGAAACGCTTCTTTCAATTCGGCACCGGCCACCCGGATTTTAGACACATCAATCGGGTTAATCACATTAATGCCCTGTTGAATGAATGTCGATTCACCCCAACTCACCACCTGTCGGCCTAATCGAACCGACGCATATTGATCGCCAATATCGAAATCTTTATAGACGTAGGCATCTAACAGCCTGAATTTTTCGCCCACAAATTCTCTGGCCGTGGGTGACAAATCTTCTCGATCGGCGTTTTCAAAATCATAAAAATAATTAACCCGGAAAAAACCGCCCCAGGTATTATAAGAAAAGGCGATGTCACTGGTGAGTTTGATGGCATTAGAAAATAAATCACCATCATCATAGTTTAAGTTCCCATCATCTGAATTAATTGACCAGCGACCCGGTGCGGCAATGCGGTCGTCTAAATCGCCCAAAGCGACAAAGGGGTTTAAATTGGATTTACCCACCAGACGGTCGTCTCGTTCTTCAACACGCACCGAGGCACCATAGGAAATGGTGGTGTCAATGCTAAAAGTCAAATCGCCTTTATACCAGGTTTTTGCCAAACCACCGGTTGAAACCGATAAGGCCGCCATCATCATGGCAGCCTGTAATGGCTTGAGCATCAGTTTTTTATTGTGAGTCATATTTGTTACTCCACACTTTTTAGTTTGAATAGTCATTGCAGCCTCCTTATTGCACAACACTGGTGTCAGTAATATTAACCGTGGTGCCCATGGTTGCCTGGAACGCAGCCAGTTGACGCTGCATTTCCTGCGTGGCTGCTAAAGAGGCCACCGGTGACAATAAACTGCCATGATCACCTTCGGTAAAGCGCACCGCACCATCAATACCGGCGGCATCAAAAGCCGATTCTGAATAGGCAGTCAGACCCATCACCGCAATTAGTGGTTCGGTCCCGGATAAAGGTGCACCTTGTACCCGGTTGGTAACCACTTGATCACCCAAGATTTCATGCAGCAAGACATTGTTCACTAAACTGGCTTTGGCGCCATGATTAACCGGATCCGCCGAATCAATAACAGTCTGGGTCGCCAGCATAAACAGATTAAATGCTGTGGTGCCCTGCTCAACACCGGCAGCAGCCAGTCCGGCCACTATGCGCGGACCAAACGTGGGTGAACCCAGTAACAGATTGGCAATCCCGCCACCGGGTGCCGACAACACGGCACTGTTGACATCGGGATTAAAAGCCAAATAATTTACACCGGTCATGGCACCAAGCGATTGTCCGGCAAAACTCACCTGACTGCTGTCAAAATCACCGGCTTGATCGCCGTCAATATCCATCAACGGGAGATTAGATGTCAGGGTAAACAAGTCGGCCACACCCTGACGAACATTATCCCGGGAAACCAGTAGATTTTGTAAATTAATATAATGCGCACCGGAACCGTCAATCATACCATCGGCACCCGGGGCGCCACTGGCATTGTCGGTGTAGTCCACATTAAAGGTGCGCTCAGAAGCCACGGCACCGAATGGTGTATTACCGATATAAAAAGGACTTTGTGTATCGGTAAGACCATGTAAAGGCAGATCTATCGCCACCACGGCCACACCAATTGACGCCATGGTGTCGGCCAAAGCCAGCATGTCGGTCCGGTTACGGGTAATGCCGTGCTGAAAAATCATCACAGGCCACCCTGATGCCGGTTTACTCATACCTGAATTGGCGTTCGGCACCGTCATTAATACCGGAATTTGTTGCATGGAATTGGCCACCGGAACCGGATTGGCAAAGGTCACATGTTGTGAAGTCGGATCCAAACCAGCCTGATCAAACGGTGGTGCATAGCCACCGGGAGCTGCCTGCCAAAAGGTGTTTAACGGTGCAATCGGATTGGCTTGAGACGGCGCGCCCAAATAATAAGGTGTCGACATAATCCCGATGTAAATATCGGCAATTCCGGCACCTCCGATTAACTGCGTTGTTGCACCGGTGGGTGCCAGCGTGGTTGCGGTACTACCGGAAATACTTTGTACTGCCGCCAGCACCGGTGAAATTGATTGGGTAGTCATGGTCCAGGACAACACAATGGTGTCCGGATTAACACCCTGAGAGGCGGCCGCCGCTTCCTGGGCATTAGTCAGTTGTCGCAAAGGCTCCAATGCGTTGGCAGTGGCATTATCTAACAAAGGATCGGTGCTTTGTCCATTACCATCCACCAGAGGAGAGGTTCTTTTGGCCAGAAAATAGGTCTGACTCGGGGTGGCGGCATTGCCGTCACTGTCAGTAATGCCTTCTGTCAAAACCGCCATGTACGATGTTAATTCCTGCAAGGGTTTTAACGGCACAATATTGAGGCTTGTATCATTCGCCACAGCCACAAAATCCTGACCAAATACCAGTTGTCTCTTGACACCGGTTACGGCACCACCGGGACCGGTTAAGGACACTTCATAGATTTTTACGCTACCGGGATTAACGGATGCGGGGGCAATCGGGACCGAGAAATTGGTGGCCCAGGGTGCAACGGTACTGAAACCGTCTAAACCATTCAATGCGACCAAAGGATCAGAGTAATCGGTCGGATCAGCCACCGGAATATTTAAGGTTAAATCCGTGGTCCCTTTTAAAAACAAATTGGTCGGAATCGGCACTTTGGTGGGGTCACCTGATGCCGGATCAAAAACAGCGGTGATAACACCGGTTACCACGCCGCCGCCGGGGTTGGTTGCCGGCGGTGCATCGGTGGCACGCGGCGCGTTACTGCTGCTGCTACAAGCTTGGATAAAAACAACAGCGGTTAATAAGAGTAAACGTAGGCTAAATTTCATTCATTTGTCCCCAAAAAAATTATTGCCTATTATCTTACGAATTTATGGGCTTAAATTACAAGCAGAATTATTAAAAAAACATTAAATTAAGGGGCTGTTTTGTTACAAACGATTGTTTTAAAGGACCCCTGCCTGTCATCAGTCCGTAAATCAGCTTGACGGCAGTCCCATTATTATTTTAAAAATGTTCTTAAAGACTCAATATCAGCTGTTTTGTGCGGTAAAACCCATGACCTGGTTGAGCTTATCCAGACCCAATAAACACATCAACAAACGCTCAATTCCTATGGCCACACCTGAACAATCAGGCAAACCATGCCTCAACGCAGTTAACAAGTTTTCATCGAACTGTAATGTGGGTTTGTGCTGCTGTTTTCGCCACAACAGATCCTGTTCAAAGCGTTGCCTTTGCAGCTGAGCATCTGACAATTCCCGGTAACCGTTGGCCAGTTCAATACCTCGAAACAAATATTCAAAACGCAGACAACAGGCGGGATCGTCAGGATGTGGCTGTGCCAATGCCGCCTGTTCAATGGGAAAATGATAAACCAACACGCCATCCTTTTCGGTTAAACTTGGTTGAACCATCAGCGCAAAGACATAATCCAGTGCCTGTGATCGGCTCAGCACATTACCCCGGTAACCATGTTGCCGACACAATTTATTCAAGTACTCGCAAGAAACATCAAACGGGTCAACTTGGGCACAGGAGATAAACAACTCCTGATAACTGATAGATTCCGTCGCGGCTGTTTTTTTATGAAAATGCGAAGCCATTGACTGAATAAAGTCATCCACCTCATTCATGAGCTGTTGCAAATCAAAGTCCAGGCGATACCATTCCAGTAGGGTGAATTCAGGATTATGAAGATCACCACATTCTTCCCGACGAAAAACAGGGGCAATCTCAAAAATATCACCACTGCCTGAAGCCAACAGCCGTTTATGAAAAAACTCAGGCGATGTGCGCAAAAAAGCGGCTTTGTTTGTGCCCACAATCGGTTCTGTCGAAAACACTTCTATGTGCTGATCCGTGTTGGCGGCTGATGATAATATCGGTGTTTGCACTTCCAGTACATTGCGTTCAGCAAAAAAAGATCTGATTTTAGACAGTAAAAAAGCCCGTTGTTGCAAGCGCTCCAACGGGCTTTGAAAAGACCAACTGTGCATCACTATTGTTTGACCCGGTTCACATATTCACCACTGCGGGTATCCACTTTTATCACTTCACCCTGCGGCACAAACAAAGGCACATTCACCACCGCCCCAGTTTCTAAAGTGGCGGGTTTGCTGCCGCCGCCTGAGGTGTCTCCACGCACGCCGGGATCGGTTTCGGTGATGGTGAGTTCAACAAAATTAGGCGGCATCACCAGAATCGGTACATTGTTCCATAAAGTAATCATGCACATGTCCTGCTCTTTGAGCCATTTACTCTGATCTCCGACGGCTTCTTTGGAAGCCTGAAACTGCTCAAAGCTCTCAGGATCCATAAAATGGAAAAAATCACTGTCACTGTATAAAAACTGCATTTCAGTTTCCAAGACATCAGCGGCATCGACTTTTTCACCGGATTTAAAGGTACGCTCAATCACCCGCCCGGTTTTTAAATTTCTGACTTTAACCCGGTTAAACGCCTGGCCTTTGCCCGGTTTGACCTCTTGATTTTCAACAATACTGCATGGGTCACCGTCAAGCATAATTTTAAGACCGTTTTTGAATTGATTGGTGCTGTAAGTGTCTGACACAGCGACTCCTAAATAATAAAAGAACGGCATTATAACACAGGCCACCTGAGTGGTTAAATGGCTTTTGTGAGTCCGGAACCGGTCTGTATTCCGGTGGTACCGCCATGCTAAAATACACGGTTTTTTACGCAACCCATTGTGCATAATATCTGGCAACAACAACTTAAACAGGCCCTCAGCGGCCGGACATCTGAAAAACTGCGTCAGCACCCGGATTTCAGCCATGCAGGTGACGGCCTGTTCAAAACTGTCATCACCGATGAAGTCAATACCGCGATAAAAGAATCTAGTCAACCACATGTCTTGCTGAACCAGTTTTTACCGATCAACCGGGAAACAAACATCCATCCGGATTTTAACCAGGACCCGGTGGGCGATCACAACGCACTGGCCCAACAGGGTATCATTCACAAGTACCACGGCCGGGTGCTGCTGGTGGCTTCCGGCAGTTGTGCCGTTAACTGCCGGTATTGTTTCAGACGCCATTTCCCCTATCAAAAACAACTTGCCTCACGGCGCAACTGGCAAGCGGTGGTGTCTTATCTGCATAACCACCCGGAAGTTCATGAAGTTATTTTAAGCGGCGGTGATCCGCTGACATTGACCACCCAAAGCTTAACTGAACTGACAGACCGGTTAATTGATTTACCTCATATCAAAACCCTGCGCATCCACAGCCGCATGGTGACCGTGCTACCTGACCGCATTGATGGTGAATTTTTAAATTGGCTGGATGCCTTGCCCTGGCGAAAAGTGCTGGTAACCCACATCAATCATGCCGATGAATTAACCCACAAAGCCATGGGCAGTCTTCATCGCCTAAAACAACATTCCATCACTTTACTCAATCAAAGCGTGCTGTTAAAAAATGTGAATGATGATGCAGATACATTAATCAATCTCAGTCACAAGCTGTTTGATGAAGGTGTTTTACCTTATTACCTACATCTTTTTGACCGGGTTCAAAACGCCGCTCATTTTGAGGTGTCTTTAAGCCGGGCGCAACGTATATATGCCCGCATGCGATCACAGTTACCCGGTTATTTGTTGCCTAAACTGGTTAAAGAAGAAGCCGGCGAGCATTCAAAAACGCCCTTGATATAAGCCTGATTTACATGCAACCATCAACCCGCATCCCACAAATTGCTTTTTGCCTGACTTCTTTTATTCTTACACAATGACTATAATGGTCAGGTATTCTAAAATTCATTAGACAAACAGGAGTGATTTCTTGGCCTCAGAAAAATCCATCAATCTATTGATTGTTCATCCTTCAGAAGAAGAAGCTGAACGCATTTTATCTTTGTTACGCAACTATCAAATTGCGGTGCGTCCTACCCGCTGTATCGACGAAGAAAGCTTACTGGGTATTTTGGAGCGTAAACAAATTGATATGGTGTTGTGCCAACAGATACAGCAACAATTACCCACCCAAACGGTGATTGATCACATCAAACGCATGGGTCAGGATTTACCGGTCATCGCCCTGATTGATGATTTTGACATCGACCAAATCAGTGATGCCATTGATGCCGGTGCCAATTCCTACTGTTCTCCCAAATTACCTGAACATATGCGCCATGTGATTCTGCGCGACATGAAAAATTTACACCAGCGGCGCGAAAATATTCGCCTGACTCAGGAATTGAGGCAAACGGAAAAACGTGTCAACAGCTTGCTGGATTCTTCTAAACAGGCCATTGCCTACATCCATGACGGCATGCACGCTTACACCAATCAGTCTTACCAGGAACTGTTTAAATATGATGATTTTGAGGAGCTGGAAGTCACACCGTTTTTAAACATGATTGCCAAAGAGGATGTCGCCAAAGCCAAAAAAGTACTGCGGGATATCAATAAGAACATCCTGCCCGATGAGCAACTCAGCTTTGAGATGATTACCGCACAGGGGGATAAATTTGACGGCCTCATTGATGTCTCAAAAGCCACTTTAAATGGTGAACAATGTGCTCAATTTATCATTAATTTACCGGCAGTGGATCCGGAAGTTGAGAAAGAACTTTTTGAAATAAAAAACAAGGATTTGCTGACCAAATTCTATAACCGCAGTTATTTCCATGAATTGCTTAGCGATGACATTGATCAGGCCCGCAGTCAGCCCGGCGACTGTCTGCTGATGATTGGCGTTGATAACGAACATGAATTAGAAAAAAAACTGGGCATCGGTAACTTTGATTTATTTATCGCTAATCTGGCTGAATATTTAGAGAGTAAATTTGGTGATGACACCACCTATTGTCGTTACAGCGATGCTTTGTTCATTTTAAAAGTGAACACCAGTATCGAAAAAGCGGAAAAGGCGGCTGAAAAAATTTCACACTTAATCACTGAGCAGATTTTTGATGCCGGTGACACCTCAACCAACTGCACGGTCAGCATTGCGGTCACACAACTCACCCAGCAGAGCCAGTCAGTAAATAATGTCATAAAAACATTAACTGATTTATTGGAAAACACCCTCAAAAAAGGCGGCAATCAGGTGGCTGTGTTTGACCCGGCTGAAGAAGAAAAACAAGCCCGTGCCGCCTCACAAGCCTGGATCGACCGCATCACCGGCGGGCTTGAGAATGACCGCTTTGTGCTTCATTATCAACCGGTTGTTAATATCGACGGCGATGACAGCCAATCCTATGAATGTCTGGTGCGCTTAAAATCGGATGATGATCAGCTCATTTATCCGCAGCAGTTTATTCCGGTGGCAATCAAATACGGTTTTATCAACGACATTGACCGCCGGGTTTTGAGTAAAGCCATTGAAGCCATTAAACAAGCCGATTTCGATGTCACCTTATTCATCAAAGTGTCTTCTGAGTCGCTCAGTGATTCAGCTTTCCCCGGCTGGCTCGCTGAACAATTAAAACAAGCGGGTGTTTCGGGACAAAAGCTGGCCCTGGAAATTAAAGAAAGCGAACTGGTTACCCATGCAACCAAAATGAAGCCCATCATTAAGGCAGTGAAAGCCCTGAATTGCAAAATTGTTGTGGAAAAATTCGGTTCCGGCTTAAATTCTTTCAGTATTTTAAAACATTTCCCGGTGGATTTATTAAAAATCGACTCAGCCTTTATGACGGATCTGGTGGACAATCAGGACACCCAGGAAAAGGTCAAAACCATTGTTCAAAAAGCCCACAATCAGGGTAAACAAGTGATTTGTGAATTCATTGAAGATGCCAACACCATGAGCATTATGTGGAAAATGTCGGTGAACTATATTCAGGGTAATTTTATTGGAGAGCCCACCGAATCCATGGAGCCCGTTGAATAACGCAAGCCCGATTTATCGCGGCCGTTTCGCGCCCTCACCCACCGGCGATTTGCATTTTGGCTCTCTGGTGGCGGCACTGGTCAGTTATTGTGAAGCCCGCAGTCACAATGGACAGTGGCATCTGCGGATTGAAGATGTGGACAGTACCCGCACCGTTGACGGTGCCGATCAACGTATTTTTGATACGCTAAAAGCCTATCAGTTGCAGTGGGATGGTCCTGTTATCTACCAAACGAATGAACGGCAACAACAAATTTACCGGGAAGCCTTAACTTACCTCAACAATTCAGGCCTCATCTATCGCTGTCGCTGCACCCGCAAACAACTGTCGGGCTATTCAACTTACCCCGGCAATTGCCGCTTCCAAACAATCGACAAAGCCCAACCACATTCCATCCGTTTAAGGGTTGACGATGAAGTCATAACCTTTCATGACACCTATCAGGGCCGGCAACAACAGAATCTTTATCAACAATGCGGAGATTTTAATATTGTCCGTAAAGACGGCCTGTTTTGCTATCAACTGGCGGTGGTTCTCGATGACCATGCGGCGGGTATCAACCATGTGGTGCGAGGTATCGATATTCTCGATTCCACCGCCCGACAAATTTATTTACACCAAAAACTGGGCTTAAAGCCACCAAACTACGCCCACTTTCCGATTATGGTTAATGCGCAAGGCCATAAACTCAGCAAACAAAATCACGCCAGCGCAGTGGGATGTGAAGACCCGGTCAAAGTTACTCGCCTGGCATTGCAATTATTAAATCAGGTGGTAACCAATCAACCCATGAACCAACAGCAACTGATTCAATGGGCTGTTGATCACTGGCAACCGGACAGATTCAAGAATCAAACCCGTATAACTTACGGCGACACGCCCTGATTGGCTTCGGCAGCTAACTTCTGGCACAAGGCCACATTGGCATTGGATTGGCGGTTTAATGCAATACTCCCGGACAAGGCCGGCTCAGTGATTTCATAAGTCAGTAAGGCGCGATCACAAGCGCTGAATTCAATACTGACCGAACCGAATAAACTGTTGGAAACCGGCTCGCCGCTGTCAAAAGCACCCCCTTCGGAGAGAATAATGATTCCTTCCATACGGTTGTCCGTGTATTGACCCTCCATGGTAAACCAGCGGTGGCCGTCAGCACCAAATTCACTTTTCTGAACCACTTCCGGTGGCAGTAAATCATAAGTAAACCAGGCTGAAATCAGTAAATTATTCGCCGGCAGCACTTCTAAATAAACCCCCTGACCATTGGTGTCAGGATTAAACCAGGCGCCGGATAGTCCGGCATTAATTTGAAACTTATCGGACAAAATAAACGCTCGATTGATATAAACATAATCCCCCAATCCAGGTGAATTGATGTGGTTATAATTGTATAAAGGCCGAGATCGGTAATTGATCAGTGATGCAATATTATCCACCACATCAAATCCCGCCACCACCTCACCAAAAACCGTGAAACCGCCGTTAGTATTATCAAGATTTTCAGAATTGTCTTTCAAATTGATAAAGTAGTTATTGGTTGCACTGTTTGGCTGATCATTGAGCTTTGCCATGGCAACGGTGTATTGGGTGTTGGACACTTTAAATTCGTTCATCACCGGCGGATCGGCGGGAATATTTTGCAAGCTGTTGCCGTCAGAATAATACTGCCCACCCTGCAGCACAAAACCATAGGCCAAACGGTGAAAAATGGAGTTATCGTAATCTCCGTCATTCACATAATTGAGAAAATTCGCGACCGTTTTGGGCGCATCCTGTTCTAACATTTTAATATCAATATTGCCAAGTGTTGTTTCAAAACGGACAGTGGTTGCGTTCACCGAAACGGTAAAAACAACACAAATTGCTAACAGCATTAGATTTAATTTTTTCATGATTCTTTTTTAATTATGGGTTGATGGTTGGTGATACCGTAAGGTACATGGCCTGTGGCGGTGTGTTCAGAGGCCGTTTTAACATAAGTCAGCTGATCCTCAAAGAAAATATCGGCCCGAAATGATTTTAAAAAATCAGATTTGTCCTGACCGCCCAGGAATAAGGCCTCATCAATGCGAATACCCCAGCTGCGTAAAGTCAGTATAACGCGCTTATGAGATGGGGCTGAACGCGCTGTGACCAGGGCGGTGCGAATCGGGGACTCTCCGGGTGCAAACAGGGTTTGCAAATCGTGTAATTTTTTTAAAAACCGCTCAAAAGGCCCCGGCGTCAATGGCTGGTTACGCAAATTATGTTCATTCTCCCGAAACGCCTCCAGACCACCGGATTGGTAAATTTGTTCAGACTCATCGGAAAAAATCACCGCATCCCCGTCAAAAGCGATACGAACTTGCGAATCTTGGGACTTAATCGACTTTCGGGTCATTAAATGGGCGGCGGCGTGACCGGCTTTAATGGCACCAACCACATCGGAATTATGTGCAGATAAAAACAGCTCAACACCCAAAGCCGGTAAGTAATCATAGGGCGAACCGCCATTGGAAAAAACCGCCCGGGAAATATTCAGACCATGGTGTTCGATGGAATTAAAAATGCGCAGACCGGTGTCACCGTTATTTCTTGAGACCAGCACCACCTCCACCAGGTCTCCGCCGTTTTCCGGGTGTTTGATGTTGAGCAGTTTTTGCACCAGCATAAAAGCCACACCGGGTTCTAAAGGCTCGTCTTCACGGGCCAGCTGATAATCGCGATAAGCCGATAAACCTTCTGTTAAAAAGATTTTATGGGCCTCATCAAGATCAAATAAGGTTCGCGATGAAATCGCCAGGGTTAACATGATTCAGGCAAATTGTTCATTAATAATGCGGTCTTCCAGATTATGGTGTACGTCAAATAGCATTTCAATTTCAATCTCGCGTTCTTCGGTGATAGTGACCTGTTTCACATCACGCACTTCAAAATTATCAGCGGTCGCTGCCACCGGCCTTTTGTGGTGGTTTTTAACACGAAAACAAACCTCCGCATGGCTCGGAATAATCGCACCACGCCAGCGTCGGGGCCTGAATGGACTGATGGGTGTCACCGCCAGAACTTGTGTTCCAAGCGGTATCACCGGTCCGTGCGCAGATAAATTATAAGCGGTGCTGCCGGCCGGTGTGGCCACCATCACCCCATCGCCCACCAGATTCTCAATCTTGGTCTGGCCATTGATTTGTACTTCAATATGGGCCGATTGCTTGGTTTGTCGTAATAAGGACACTTCGTTGATGGCCAATGATTTAAAGGTTTCCCCGTTAATTTTTTCAGCGGTCATCGACAGCGGGTGTAAAATGGTTTTCTGGGCTTGCTGCAGGCGTTCAACCAGATGGTCCGAACGGTAATCATTCATTAAAAAACCCACCGTCCCCCGGCGCAAACCAAACAAAGGTGTTTTTTGGTACATGAACTGGTGCAGACTGTGCAACATAAAACCATCACCACCCAACACCACAATCACTTCTGCTTGTTGTGGATCACACTGCCCATAGCGTTCAACCAATTTCTTGAGTGATTTTTGGGCGTTGTCTGACTGGCTGGCAACAAAAGCTATTTTCATGTCTTTAGTGTAGCAAATCTTTGGGTAGGAAAGGAATGGGTGAGCGCATTAAAACCTGAGTGGCACCACCTGTACGTCTAAACAATAAGGCATACTGCTGATAGCGACGATCCTCGATGGCCACTTCGCTGCGCGCCTGCAGAAAGTTTGTCTGTACCCCAATCAGTTGAGATATGACGGGTTTTACCTCTTCTCCGGTGCTGATATACGCCATGTCATCAAACGTAAAAAAATCTTCCAGGCGGCTAAAACTTGCCTGTCCCTGCTGATAAATACGTACCGCCAGTTCTTCACTAATCGCGGGATTAAGGGCTTTTATCATGACCGGCGGCAAGGTATTTATATTCATCAAGGTGGATCCTTGCTGCAAAGGTAAAACCGTGACATAAGGCGCAAGTTGATTAAACAAGGAATCATCTATGCCTGCAATGAGTCTGAGTTCATCGATGTGTCGAAAGCCGCTGTCGGCTGTCTGGTATGGCGGCCGCGCGGCCGCATAGACAAAATCTTCAGCACCACCGGGCCGTTGTTCCTGATCAGAGTCAATCCAGTCCATAATTTTATCTGCCAGTGACAGATCTAAATTCAGGGCGTTCAATAAGCGCCTGAAATAAGCCGCATGTTCCGTTGAGTCCTGATGGTTTATCACCAGATTATTGAGGTTAAATAAGTGGTTCATGCCGGTTAACTCACCGGACAAAACCGCTTGTTCCACCACCAATCCCCGTATGCCCTGCTGCCAGCTTTCATTGTTGTCATCGTAAGCCGGATTGGATTCGATGACATCTTTTTCAAGGATATCACCGGCCCACAGCAGCAATCCCTGACTGAGGTGTTGTGCCTGTAAATGCGCTTGCATGTTCATGGTTCTGGCCACTGCCAGTCGACTGCTGTACCAAATACCCACAGCCAGTGATATGGCGATGGCCATCATCACCAGCGCCATCATTAAAGCCATACCTTGCTGATAACGGTTTACCATATTTGTTGCCAGGGTGTGATGTGCATCCGAATTTGGCGGTTATTTTCAAAGCGCAACGTGCAATGCACTGATTTTGGCAGGCTACTGACAGGCCCTTGTTCGGGTGGCCAGAATTCCTCGCGGCGGCCATTAAAATTCAGATATTGACATTGCATGTGCGACAACACCATCATAGGCCTTTCCTGCCACGCAGCAAATTGGGTGGCAGCAGCAGACCGCGTGGCCCGGTACCAGACACCGTCGCGCACAAACCATCGTACAGCGAGGACGGCAAGGGGTTTATTTTTGACCGAATTGATGAGACCATGTCTTGGCACTTCCTGCATGGGATTGAGTCGCTGTAATAGCAAAGATCGGCTGTCAGCCACAAAATCGGGTTGTTTTTTTTGCAGTCCTGGATTTGCAGAAGCCAGGGCCATTTTAATGTCCTGGTTAAATAAAGCCAGCGCGGTGTTTTCCTGATTGATGCGTTCCACCGTTTCAGCCAGGTGTTGATTCGAAGACGTCAAAGTAAAAAGGCTTGCATAGGCCATCACCGCAATGACTGACAACAAAGCCACAGCGATGAGCACTTCAAGTAAGGTCATACCCTGTTGATATTTAAGCTGGTTTAAATCACTCATGGCGTTTAAATCCACTTAAATTGGCCAGCACATAATCAAAATCCCTGCTCATGCCGACACGCACATCCAAACGTATGATTCTTGGGTTGTCGGTATTTGACACGTCCACGGACCAGTAATAGGTGTGATCCTGTCTTTGTTCACTGCCCTGTTCATCATTCACCTGAGCCCGTTGGTAAAACTGCATCATCATTTCATCAGCCAATTGCAGTGCCTGTTGCCTTTGCGCCATTTGGGCGGTTTGTTGATGGGCCAGGCCGGTGGCTTCAACTAAAGCCACCAAAGCCACAGAGATAACCACCAGTGCCAACAGGACTTCTAACAATGTAAAGCCGCGCATCCCTTTACTCATGCCAGTGACCGCTGATTTTGAAAGGGGATTGTGAAGTCAGTTCATAGGCAGACGCCGGTAATTGGGTCAACCATAATTTCAGCCGAAAAGGGTTAATACGACCATCGCTGTAACAAACCAGATGCGGCAGAGCGGATAATTCAGTCTCTAACGGTTGGGTGTGTCCATCCAAACTCACTTCCCAGGATAGAGTGTCCACCGCTAAAACCACGCTCCAACGAGGCAATTCCCGCCATCTAAAGTCTTCAAAAACAAAAACACCGGCTGTTTGTTGCGCAAACTCAATGCCGTAAGGACGGTTATTGAGCACCGATTGCTGACATAAATAAGTCAATAGCTGCTGCCATTGTTGGGCTTTGTTTTGCAATGTGCGCTCACCGGACTGACTGTTAACCAGCCCCACCCCCACTGTGGTCATAATGCCAATAATGATGACAACCAACAACACTTCTATCAGTGTAAAACCCGATAATTTTTTGTGCTGATGTGTTACCAATTGCCGATATCTTGGTTAAGACCGTCTCCCCCGGGCTGACCATCGGCACCCAATGAATAAACATCCACATCACTGCGGTTTCCGGGGTTGAGGTATTGGTAAGGATTGCCCCATGGATCTTCGGGAAGTTGTTTCAGGTAACCGCCGGGTTTCCAGTTTTTAGCCTCCGGACGGCCGCTGGGCTTTTCCACCAGAGCCTGTAATCCCTGTGATGTGGATGGATACTGGATGTTGTCTAATTTATACATGCTTAAGGCGGTTTCGATATTTTTAACATCTGCTTGCGCCCGCGCCTGGCGGGCTTTATCCGGTGCATCCAAAAACTGTGGCACCACCGCAACCGCCAAAATACTTAATATAACCACCACAATCAGCACTTCCATTAAAGTAAAACCCGATTGATGGGGTATCGGCTGTTGTATTTTTCTTTGTTTCATCATTTAATACCTGAACAAGACCCAACTGATTATAGGCAATTTTAAATTATCTACCAGAGTGAATCCTTATTTTTATGAGAGTATCGCGTATCTATTTACCCATTGACCACCATTCTCTGACGGATCATTGGGTGATTGAACAACCCAAAGCCCATTATATTCGGAATGTGCTGCGTCTCAAACCCGGTCACACTTTACAGTTTTTCACCGCCAGCGGACGACAATATAATGCGCTTATAGATTCGGTCAATAAACATGATGTGGTGATTAAAGACATTCAGCCATGTCAGGAAACAGTGCCGCAAAGCCGCCTGGCCATTACCTTGATTCAAGGCATCAACGCCGGCGACCGAATGGATTATTCGGTACAAAAAGCCGCTGAATTAGGTTGCGTTACCTTACAGCCTGTGTTGACTGAATTTTGTTCACAACGGATTGCAGCACATAAATATGAAAAAAAACAACAACACTGGCAAGGGGTGGCCATCAGTGCTTGTGAACAGTCAGGTCGTGCAGATTTGATGCAGGTATTGCCGATTAAGACCTTTATAGAGGTTTTGTCAGAGTACCCTTCGGGTGTTTATTTAGAACCAACGGCCAGACACAGCATTCACAGTCTTCCCACAGCATTACAACACACCTGCGCGGTGTATATCGGCCCTGAAGGTGGTTTTTCACCCACTGAATTAGACCACATGGAAGAACAGGGTTTGTTTGGTGTTCAACTCGGGCAGCGGGTGTTACGGACAGAAACCATGGCACCGGTTGTGCTCAGTGCCATGCACAGTTTATACGGCGATTTTAAGCCTTAACGGTATTCAGGCAGGTTCAGCAGTGAGGCTGATTAACTGTGTTTCCAGATAGTTCATATTCGGAATATCCGCCATCTCATCTTCAATGGACACCAGAGAAGCGATTGCATGGTGAATCACTTCTTGTTCTTCGTGCAGCTGAATATCACCACGAGAAACCAGCTGTAATTTAGGAATTCCACGAGACAATACCGCAAAATAAGGCAAATCTTGCGGATGGTTGATACATTTCAGTACCGCGATGTTGTCGGTGCTAACCAAATTCGTCGGTTCTTCATGCTGATAACCGGTCAGTAAACCGAAATCAATCAGTGGAATATCCCAGCCTCGCCACGAGACGGTTCCTAACAACCATTTTTGATCAGTTTCGATGTCGTCAATACTGCGCATGGCCATCACTTCAGCCACCATCGCATTGGGTAGAAGTAATTTTCTGTTAGCTTCTATGGGTATCAGCACCGCACGTATTTCATTGGCCATTTAATCACCTGTTTAATCGTTCTTTAATAAATTGTGCCATCTCTTTCGGGATTCCGTCAAAGCGAGACATTTTCAAAGCCCTCACTTCATCCGAAATCGATGACACGACACTGCTTTCTGCACTTTGGGTTATGATTGTACCACCATTATCAAACACATTGGTGGCACCCACCACACCATCAGAGGCCATACCGCTGAATACCGCCAAATTAACGGATTTTAACTGGTTTATAAGGTCACCACAAACATCATCAATACAAGGCGTGGCCGTGCGGTGCGGGTTCACATCTTTAACCGCAAGCCGACCATCACTTTGAAAGACAATGCTTTCATCCACCGGAATTAACAGCGCAGAACCGGGCTTGATGTTTAAACCCGATGTGGCTAAACTGACCGGAATTTTTTGATTTTTATTAAGCTGTTTTGCCATCATGCCGACAAATTCACTGTCCATATGCTGCACAACCACAAATAAAATGGGCTCATCTCCTTCAAATTCCGCCAAAAACCGGACAATGGCCTCGGGTCCGCCAATGGAGGCCGCCAGAATCCAAACCTGTTCAATACCCAGTGATTTTAACTTGAGTTTATCCTGCCGGCCGGGGTGACTAACTATAGGTAATAAATCATGTTTGGGATTTATTTTATGCAGTAAATGTCGGAGCCAACGGTTCTTATTCCAACCAACCAAATCATTACTGACCTGGGTGTCGTTAAAAACGATTTTAGCACCGGCATCTGTCAGTTCGTGTACCAACGGTTCAATGTTATAGTCATCATCAATCAAATTAATCACATAAGCATCAAGCTGTGAATCCATGCTAAAGTCATCAGCATCCAAAGTGACCACTTTATAATCATGTGCTTTGAGCTGATCGGCTAAATACACCGCTGAGGGCTGGGGCTTACCCACATGAATAAGCCCGATTGTTTTGACCTCAGACATCTTCCAAATTAAGCAGCTCTTTGATGTTTTCCAACAGTTCCAATTCCTGATAAGGTTTACCCAGATAGCGATCTACGCCAATGGCTTTGGCCCGGTCTTTGTGTTTCTGACCGGTTCGTGAGGTGATCATAATAATGGGTATGTCTTTGAATTTTTCCGATTGTTTCATGGCAGTTGCCAGCTCATAACCATCCATTCGTGGCATCTCAATATCCAACAACATCAAATCAGGGACCTGTTCCTGCAGTTTATTCAAGGCGTCCAAACCGTCTTTAGCGGTCATCACCTCAAAATCATTACGGGTCAGAATCCGTTCACCGGCCCGACGCATGGTAATCGAGTCATCCACCACCATAATGGTGGTCACATCCTCTTCTTCATGAACTTCCTGAACATCAATACCTTCGGCTTTCATGCGCTCAAGTTTCTGCATGTAATCACGGTGCATCGGAATGATATCCAGAATAAGTACCACCGCACCATCACCGAGAATGGTGGCACCGAAAATACCGGGTACCGAGGCCACCTGGATGCCCACGGATTTCACCACGATTTCGCGACCGCCGAAGGTCTGATCAACGCGCAAAGCCACACCCTGATCACCGGATTTTATCATCACCAAAGGCACTTGATCACCTTCGGCCATAATGTCTGAATCAACATTTAACAGTTTATTGAGCTCCTGAATTCGGTATTGCTCTCCGGCGTAATCATAATTTAAATCATCATCTTCCAGCCGACGCTTAAATTCATCCACCGTCATCCGAACCAGACCTTCCACACCGGAAGCCGGTATCGCATAACGGTGATCGGCCACTTGCACAATGAGGGCTTGTGTCAGCGCCAAAGTATAGGGCAATCGAATGGTGAATAAAGACCCTTTGCCGGCTGTGGAACTGATTTCCAATCCACCCCCCAGGCGTTTAATCTCGTTATTCACCACGTCCATACCCACACCGCGACCGGCCAGTTTAGTGACCTTATCCGCCGCTGACAGCCCACTGTGGGTAATCAACTGAGCAATATCGTTATCGCTGTAAGATTCATCTTTTTGAATGAGTCCGCGTTTCAGGGCTTTGGCACGCACCGCATCCACATCAATTCCGGCACCGTCATCCTGCACCGTAATCACCACCTCAGTGGCTTCCCGGGAAATATTGATTTCAATTTCACCTTGTTCCGGCTTATTCACAGCTGCCCGGTCTTCTTCCAAACCGTGAACAACCGCGTTTCGAATCATGTGTTCAAGCGGCGCCTGAATACCCTCTAACACCGTTTTATCCATTTCACCTTCAGAACCATGGATAACAAGTTTCGCATTTTTACCCAGTTCCTGGGAAGCGGTCCGCAAGACCCTGCGTAAACGTGGTACCAGGGAATTAAAGGTCACCAGGCGGGTTTCCATCAAACCTTCTTGCAGCTCTGTGTTTACCCGGGATTGCTGTATCAATAAAGTTTCAGACGAGCGCACCGATTCTTTGAGGTAGTTCTGAATGTTGGTCAAATCCGACACCGATTCAGACAAAGAACGCGATAACTGCTGGATGGTAGAGAACTGATCTAATTCAAGCGGATCGAAGTCTTCTTCAAGTTCTTCATCCTGCAGTTGATAGTTTGAAATAATCTGCGCTTCTGTTTCATGTTCCAGGTCACGCAACTGACGACGTACCCGTTCAACGGTGTTTTCCAGTTCGTCAATATTCAAGCGCAATTCCGCCGATTGCTGTTCCATGCGCGACCGGTAAATACTCACCTCACCGGCAAAATTTACCAATTTGTCCAGCAATTCTGAATTCACCTTGATCTGCCCACCGGAGAGCACATTGGACCTACGGGTTTGTCGCTGTGCTGCCTCAGGTTTATCGGAACCTGTCTCTGGTAAAGAGTCTGCCTGGTCTTCCATGCGATTTAAGGGATCAAAGAAACTCTGATCCAATTCAGATTCCTCTTTGACCTCCTCGCCCTCTGAGGACAACAGGTTTTCAATTTGTGTGGTGGCTTCGTCAATCGCGGTTAACTGGCCATAATCATCAGAACTGATCATTTCCAGCAATTGATCCATGGTGCTTGAAATAACTTGAAATTGACGTGGGCTCACCTCCATTTCTTTTCCGGCGATGGTTTCCAGTAAAGATTCTAACTGGTGGGATAAGTCACCAATCTGATTCAGACCGGCCATTCTGGCACCCCCTTTGAGGGTGTGTAAATCACGCTGTAAGGCCTGAACAGTGGCGGTATTATCCGGTTTATCTTCCAATTCAGCCATCAAATGCTCGGCCCGATCGAAGATTTCAGCAGCCTCTTCAGAGAAAATCTCCAACAGCTCTTCATCAACATCCAATTCATAAGCCGGTGTTTTATCTTCATCGGTTTCGGCTTCTTCGGTTTCGGCTTCTTCGGTTTCGGCTTCTTCGGTTTCGGCTTCTTCGGTTTCGGCTTCTTCGGTTTCGGCTTCTTCGGTTTCGGCTTCTTCGGTTTCGGCTTCTTCGGTTTCGGCTTCTTCGGTTTCGGCTTCGTCAGTTTCGGCTTCGTCAGTTTCGGCTTCGTCAGTTTCGGCTTCGTCAGTTTCGGCTTCGTCAGTTTCGGCTTCGTCAGTTTCGGCTTCTTCGGTTTCGGCTTCGTCAGTTTCGGCTTCGTCAGTTTCGGCTTCGTCAGTTTCAGCTTCGTCAGTTTCAGCTTCGTCAGTTTCGGCTTCGTCAGTTTCAGCTTCGTCAGTTTCAGCTTCGTCGGCTTCTAATTCATCACCATCGCTTTGTGTATCTGAGAGCCCATCTGATTCCGTTAACCCGTCGTCACTTTCTTCCGTCAGCGCCTGATCTAACAACAAATCCTCGGCATCGGATTGTGTATCAACCGTTTTGAGAGCGGCCACCCGCTCTCTAAAATAAACACTGACATCTTCATCATTGGGCATTTCGCCATTGCCCAGCGATGCCAGCTGACCCTTGGTATGCCGGATAAGAGCCTCTATTTTTTCAATATCCTGTTCACTGAACTGCTGATTGCTGTCATGTAAATGTAAAGCCAGTTTTTCAAGGGGTGTTGTCATGTTGGTGATGGCTTTGACATTGGCCATACTGGCTGCGCCGTTTAAGGTATGAACAGTTCGCACAAAATCGTCATTGACTGCTTCATTTGAACCGGCACGGTATTCATTCAGCTGGATTTCCATATCTTCTAAATGGCCACCCACTTCTTTTTGAAGAATCTGGATAAATGCCGTATCATGTTCCCAATCATCCACGTCTGTTTCATCCATCTGTGCTTGTTCCGTTTCTGCATCAGCCGGCACATCTTCATCCATGATTTGATCCATATCTACGTCAAAATCTTCATCTTCTTCAAAATCCAAGAAAACATCTTCCGATTCTTCAGTGGCTTCATCCAGAGCGGTCAAATCTTCGTCCAAATCTTCTGCTGACTGTGATTGTGCTTCATCTTCTGGTGTTTCAAGCTGTTCATCATCAGAATCTTGGTCCAAAGCCGCCAGTTCGGCTTCTAGATCATCGCTGTCCGCAAAATCAAAGCTGTCATCTTCTGATTCCGTGATGTCTTCATCATCAGCTTCCCAGGACAGTTCGTCACCATCTGATTTTTGCAGGCTCTCATCATCAGTTTCTTCAAACATTGAGGACGCTGCGCCGGATGCAGCTTGCGCCAACGTTTCAGTGGGTGGTTCATATTCGATGGGTTTGTCCAATTCATCCACATCCACATCATCAGCCTGTTCATCAACCCTATCAAGGTCCGGCTCGCTGTCTTCAGTGACCGAATCTTCGTTGTCATCGGCAGCCTCAGAAACGAATTCATCGGTTAATTCCTGCTTGTCGGAACCTTCATCAAAAGAAACATCTTCGGCAAAAACTTCATCAACATCAGTGTCTTCCTCATCTTGAACTTGATGGATATCATCCAGTGAAATCAGGTGCTCACTGCCACCGGCCACATTGTCTGCATTTTGTAACACCACCGGATACGCCGCCGGCACCGGACCACTATCTTTTAAGGCTTTCAATAACGCCTGAGCAAGCTGGATACCGGAAGACAACACAGACTTAAAATTATCACTGTATGTGATGGCACCATCCAGTGCCCGGTTACACATATTTTCTAATTTCCAGCCGAATTCCCCGATAACCTCAGCCCCCACCAGACGACCACTGCCTTTTAAGGTATGAAAAATGCGGCGGACTTCTATCAGATTTTCCTGGTTATTGTCTGGATCTTCCTGCCAGGCACGGTGTTGTGACTGAAGGTGCGGCAGTTCCTCTTCAAACTCTTCCACAAAGACTTCTTTAATAAAATCGTCGGCATCATCACCAAAAGTAACCCTTTCATCCGCACTATGGCTCACCGGCTCATCTGCTGAAATTCGAGTCTCTTTGAGCGGCGTTTCTCCTTCGACAGACGCTGTGTCTTGTGCCTGTGTTTGTTCAGCCCGCTCATCGTCCTGATCATTGGCCACCTGTTCAGTTTCCGGTATGGTCTCAATCATCCGTTCATCATCGGCCACGTGTTGTTGCAGAAGATCAATCTGACGACCCACTTCCTGCAGCAGGTTTTCTCTGATGCGGTTACCCTGATCAAGGTTTTCTAAATAATATTCGATGGATGACACCACCGTCGCCAGCTGCTCTAATTCTGCGGCCGAAGGTTTGGCGGATTTGGTCAGAATTTCCTGTTCAACATAACGAATTATTTGCTGAATGTGTTCTCCGGCCTGGCTCAGATCTAAAATATTTAAAGCACCGGCAATTTGCTTGAGCAAGACCGGATTATCTTCGACTTGATGCTTGTCCCAGGGGGCTTCTATGAACGCCACAAAATTGGCTTTGACCTGTTGCAGGTTAACAATAGACTCTTTGGCCAATTGCTTGACAATTTGCTTTTGTTCGGAACGGGGTATTTGATGATCTTGTTTATCATCCGTATCAGAAGTAATACCCAGTGACTGAATATGATCGCCCAAATCCGCTTCAATTCGTAATAAGGTTTGTGCCACATCCAGCAATACACTGTCCTTAGGTCGTTCATTGTCTTCAATAAATTGCTTCAATTCACTTTGGTGCGTCAACACATCATCCCTCGACACCCCCAGCCCCAGAATACCCAGGGTATCGGCTATCTTCTGTAAATTGCCCAGCAAAGGTGTGAGTTCATCTAACTGTGCTGATTTATTGCGAATAAATAAATCCAGTGATTCTTGCACCACCAAAATATCGTCCTTAATGGCCGATGAAACAGTTTGCAAAAGTTCTTTATTTTTGCCTGATAAGCTGCCTTCAGCATGTTTAATTTCGGCTTCATCAGGTATAAATTGATCCAGATGAAAATAGTCTTTAATCACATCCATTTTGTCGGCACCGGGTTCTCCAAGCGCAATGTAATACAAAAAATTACGCGTTAAGGCCCGACCTGTTGATTTAACCTGAGCATCTTTTTGGGCGATGTCTTTTATAAACAAATCCACTTTAGCGGCCAGCGATTTTATGGCAATGCTGTCTTTAAGTCGATTATCAGCCAAACCTTGCAACAGGCCGCTGTATACCCAAAAAAGTTGTTTAAAGTCAGTCTGCGGTAGAATCATCCGCAATTTAGACAAAATCTGTTGCAGCTGATTTATGGTCTGTTGGGTTTGTTCATGCTTGATCCATTTCAACAACGCCATTTGGTAGGCTGAACGGAGTTTCATTAAGGCGGTTTTCAACTGATTGCCCTGTAAAGCGATGTCCTGTTGCTGAATTTGTTCAGGAACACCCAGATTCAGATCGGGATTGAACAAAGCACTTTCAGATAACAGACGTTGACTGCGAACTGCCCGCAAATCATTCACCAACGGCAACAAGACGATGGGCACATCTTTGTGCCCCAGCTCAATGCGCTCTAAGTAATCAGGCAGCTGTAAAATACTGCGCAGTAATACATCAAAGGCGGCATCTTTATCATCAATACTGTCTTCTGACAGGGCTTTGGCCACCGCTTCCATTTCTTCAGCCACCATGGCGGCACCGTACAGTTCCACCATTTTTAAGGTGCCTTGAATCTGGTGCAGATAGGTGATGCAGAATTGCAACTGATTGCTGTCTTCAGGCTCTTCGATATACGCCATCAAAGCTTCTTTGGCGCGATTTAAGGTTTCATCTAGTTCTGATTTAACCCAGGTTAAAGTAGAGAAATCTATGTTGTCTTTATTACTCATAATTATGTCAGCCTAAATGCCAAAGTTCGCCCTTTTTCTACCCGTTGCATGTCTGCGTGTGACCATGCATTGATCTCAGTTTGACCCAGAATTAATAATCCACCGCGATTTAAGTGGGTCACCAATCCATCTAAAATTTGTCGCCGCACGTGGCGCTCAAAATACATCAGCACATGCTGACAATAAATTAAATCGTATTTGACCTGCGAAGGCCGTTTAACATCCAGTAAATTAAACACACCAAACGCGATGCGACGCTTAATTTTTGCGGACAGTGTGAACATTTCCTTATTTAATTCATTTAAATAAGGATGATAAATGTCATTGATTTGCTTTTTTTTGTCGATGCCGTAAATGCCTTGTTTGGCCAAGGCAATGGCAGGACTGCTGACATCCGTGGCTGTCACCCCATAATAGCATTTCTTGTCGGTTTGTTGACAGATATGATGGGCCACCAAAGCCAGAGAATAAGCCTCTTCACCAGTGGCGCAACTGACTGACCACATCTTGTACTTTAAGACATCATCACAGTCCGCTAAATGTGACTGAATATCTTCAGCCACCAGTTCAAAAGATGGCTGGTGTCTGAAAAAAGAGGTTTCATGAACCGTCAGTCGATCGACCAGTTGGGACCACTCCAGATTGCCTTCAACACCCGAGTTGATAAACGCCCAGTATTTATCATAACGCTGGTAGCCGATTTCACGCATCCGTGACCATATCTTGGATTGCAGGAACATTTTGCGCTCTTTGGGAACAATAATCCCCAGACGCTCTGCCAATAATCCGGCCCAACGTTGGTATTCGGCTTCGGTCAGTGGCGATATCTGAACAAACGGTTGCTGTTTATACATTTGATACATTTCAATTGCACGGCAATCTATTAATAAAATTCATCTTCCGGTAATTTAAAGTCTTCAACTGATTTTCTCAGTTCAGTAGCCAGTTCCACCAGATTACCAATCGACTCGGCCGTTTGTTGGGTACCGGCAGATGTTTGTGTGGTAATCTCTTGAATCACGTTCATGGTTCCGGAAATATTGGTGGCTGCCACCGATTGCTGACGGGCGGCTTCTGAAATATTCTGAATCAGTTCCGCCAGGTCATTTGATACCGTTTCAATTTCGGTCAAAGCCTCACCGGCATCCTCCGCCTTCCGGGCACCACCCACCACCTCAGTGGTCGTTTGCTCCATAGATTTAACCGCTTCGTTGGTATCGGTTTGAATGGTTTTCACAATGCCCTCAATCTGTCGGGTCGCACTGGAAGCCCGTTCCGCCAATTGCTGTACTTCATCGGCCACCACCGCAAAACCACGTCCGGACTCACCGGATGAGGCCGCCTGAATGGCGGCATTCAATGCCAAAATATTGGTTTGTTCGGCAATGTCGTTAATCAATTCTACGATGTTACCAATTTCCTGAGAACTTTCACCCAGGCGTTTAATTCGTTTTGAAGTATCCTGAATTTGGGTTCGGATGTTGTTCATACCTTTAATCGTGTCACGCACCACTTCGGCCCCGTTGTGGGCAATCAATACCGATCTTTGTGCCACGTCGGCCGACTCCAAAGAGTTTTTAGACACCTCGTCAATGGACACCGCAATTTCATTAATCGCCGCTGAAGCATTGGTGATCTGGGTGGCTTGATGTTCAGAAGCTTCCGCCAGATGCATCGCCGTGGCTTGTGCTTCCTGTGCCGCCGATGTCACACCCACTGAAGCATCATTAATGGTTTTTACCAATGAACGCAAGGCTTCAATCGCAAAGTTAACCGAGTCTGCAATGGCGCCGGTGATGTCCTCAGATACGGTGGCATTCACCGTCAGGTCACCATCCGCCAATGAACCCATCTCATCCAGTAAGCGTAAAATCGCCTGTTGGTTTCGTTCATTTTGTTCTTGGGCTACCGCTGCCCGGACCCGGTCATTGCGAGACAAGGTTCTGAATATCCACAGCAACCACAGGAAAGACAAGCCGGCAATCACCCAACCAATCAATTCAGAGGGCACCGTTTGTCTAATATTGTTCAGGCCGTTGCGTAACTGTTCGGCATTGGTAACAAACAACTCCACATCGATTTCGATGTCTGAAGCCGCTGTTTGCGCATCAAATAATTCCATGGCCCCCAAAACAGTCGATATATCCTCTTGCACACTGTCAAAAGCACTGAACACTTCACCCAGTGATTCAATCGCACGGTCATCTGAAATGGCATCAATGTCATCTGAACCATTAAACATAATATTCAGCACTTCCTGAAAACGTTTGGCATCTGTGTCCAAACTATCCGCCGCCTGAATGGAAGCTGCACCCCCTTTTAGGATTTCACTCATGCGTCGTAACATCCGATCCGCCAAAACCAGCTGTTGCGAAGCCAGATAAATTAAATCGCGATCACCGTTTATCGCCACCAGCCGTTTAACCACAGCATCTGAACTGGCTTGCAGAATCGGGATTTCAGAGGCGAATTTATCTGATATATCCGCCAGTTCAACAATGCGATCTCTTTGTTCGATAATGACCAATGTATTGGCGTTGATGCTTTGCCAATTTTCCTTGAGGGCGCTGAACTGAGGACTCACGGCAACCGGTAATGCCGGATAACTCGGTCCACCGTTATCTAAAGAGTTAACCGTATCATTGATAATGCGGCGTTCATTTATCAGCGCATCAAAGGCGTCGATGTCACCACCACTGGCCCGTTGCGCATATTGCGACAACTGCTGGGCTTTGATGTTAATCTTATCCACTTCCTGAATCTGTTCAGCCCGGTTCGACTCCACCGAGGCCAGCCACACAGAATGACCAAAGAAAGCCATTACCAAAATTACCAACACCATCAACTGCCATAAGGGCAGGGTACGTGTTCGTTGGTCTATATCTACAGCTGCACTGCTCATATTATCACTACCTCTATTAAACTAAACGGCGGCATTCTGGAATTTAATGTCAGAGACCAGATGATCAATCTCAAACACATTCCAAGTCACCCCATCATGACTGAAATACTTATCACAATATAAATAAACCCGGGAATCATCATCGCCCTCAACATCTTGCCGGTCGCTGACATTAAAATGACGTTGACCAAACACTTCATCCACCACCAGGCCGGCCTGACCACCCGGTTGGTTAATAACCAACATGCGGCTGTGTTTGGTGATTTTGGCTGATTCATCGGTTAAAAATGCTTTTAAATCAATGGCGGGTATGAGGTTGCTTCGAATATTTACCAGGCCCAGCACCCAGGTATCAATGCCCGGAATACGGATTAACTCCGGCAAAATAACCACCTCATTAACATCATCCACTTCGGCCACCAGATGAAAATCACCAATTCTGAATCCAATGCCTGACCAGTCACCCCGATCGGCCTCATCACTGGTGGCACTCAATGCATGGGCCAGGCTTCGTTGCTCATATTGTAGCAACAACTCAAATGGTTTAATGATTTGCTTGGTCATGATGATTAATCCTGTTTCACATGTTTTTCGATGGCGTCAATCAATTCTTCCTTGGTAAATGGTTTGGTCAAATATTCTTCGGCACCCACCACCCGGCCTTTAGCTTTATCAAATAAACCGTCTTTACTGGACAACATAATCACCGGCGTGGATTTATGTTCACTGTTCATTTTAATTAAGGCACAGGTTTTATAGCCATCAAGACGCGGCATCATAATATCCACAAAAATAATATCTGGATTTAAATCGGCAATTTGGGACAGGGCTTCATAACCATTATCAACACTAATGACGTCACAACCTTCTTTTTTTAAGAGTGTTTCGGCGGTTCTGCGGATGGTTTTACTGTCGTCAATAACCATCACTTTAAGACCTTCTAAATTCATATTCTCTCCAAGCTCATTAGCAATATTATTCGACGTTTAACATTTTACATTTATTATTAACTAAATCGTCTAAGTATGTCATTCTCAAGAAAATAACCGATTTAATTGACGATTACAAAACAATTTTCTCAAAATACCCTTTTTATTCCTCATTTTTTACATGACAACCATGACAACGCAAAAAAAACGGTACACAGTGACAATAATTATGCCTGACGTTTACAATTCATCATGAATTTTCGCCATTGAACGGCATTATCCCTGATAAGATTTTATCGGGTGCGGTAAAATCTCGTCATTAGCATATTATAATTCGAGACAATTAACAATTTATTAACCGGATAAAAAATGAAAATAGCCTTCGTGATGGACCCCATTGAATCCATCAAACCGCACAAAGATTCAACATTTGCGATGCTACTGGCCGCCCAAAAACGCGGTCATCAAATAGACTATATCCGACCCGAGGATTTATACACCTCAGCCGGCTGCCCGGCCGCCCTGTGTCAAACCATAACCGTGACCGATCAAAGCCACGATTATTATTCCCTGGACACCGTCAAAACCAAACCCCTGACTGAGTTCGATTGCCTTGCCATGCGTAAGGACCCGCCCTTTGACATGGAATACATCATGGACACTTATATACTTGAACTGGCCGAAAAACAAGGGGTGTTGGTGTTTAACAAATCACAGGCTTTGCGGGATGCTAACGAGAAATTTTTTACTGAATTTTTTACCGATTTCACACCGGCTAATCGTATCAGCCGCAACCCTGAATTACTCCGACAAGCGGTTCATGATTTGGATGAGGTTATTATTAAACCCATGGACGGTATGGGCGGGCAATCCATTTTCAAAACTTCCAAAAATGATAAAAACCTCAACGTGATTTTGGAGACAGTGACACAAAACGGCACAAAAACCACAATTGTGCAAAAATTCATTCCCGAAATCAGTGCCGGTGATAAACGTATTTTGCTGATTCAGGGTGAGCCCGTTCCCTATGCACTGGCCCGTATCCCTTCGTCACACGATTTTCGTGGTAATTTAGCTAAAGGAGGTCGAGGAGCAGGTGTGGAACTAAGCCGGCGCGATTATGCCATCTGTGAAGCCGTGGGGCCGGTGTTAAAATCCATGGGTATCGTGTTCGCGGGGATTGATGTGATCGGTGATTACCTCACAGAAATCAATGTCACCAGTCCTACCTGCATCCGTGAACTTGATCAAATCTACGGATTGGATATTGCAGGTGATCTGATCGACACCTTAGAAACCCTGTTATGAATGACCGTCGCATCACTGTCAAAGACAAAAATGTCATGACCTTTACATTGGCGGTGTTGCTTTTGGCCATGGTTATTCTCGGGGTATCCTTTTCATTTCAATCGCGTTCGCCCCACGTGATTCATAGTATGGATGTCATTCTGACCCAAAAAACCCACACGGATATTCCCGAAAAAGCCGATTATCTGTCTGCCAACAATCAGTTGGGAGGTGGTCAGACAGAGAATAAGAGCCGGCCGACTGACATTGCAAGTGGCCCTGCAGTCAATCCAGAAGGCCTGTCAAAACAGCAGACAAACGCTCAGCAAAAAAGCACACAACAACAAGATACCGCTGTGATAACCCAGACAAACGCGGAACACAAGCGCGTCTCAGAAAAACAGCAACAACCGCGAAAACCGAGTCCGCAAGAACATCAAAACAATTTAAAACAACAGAAACTGGCGCAAATGAAAGAGGAAATTGCCCGAAAAATACAACGCTACGCCAAAAAACCCCGCACCAAATATGTTTCCAGCAGCACCAAAGCCTATGAATATGCGCCCTACATTAATAAATGGGTGAAAACCATTGAACGAACCGGCGATTTAAACTACCCTGAAAAGGCCAAAAAAAAATCATTCCAGGGTGAAGTGATGCTCACGGTGGGCATCAACAAAGACGGCTCATTGCATGAAATTAAAATCATAAAACCATCAAAATACCGATTTTTAAATGAAGCCGCCAAGCACATCGTGGAGTTGGCACAACCTTTTGAGCCACTTCCGGAAACTCAGGAACCGGTTGATATTTTATATATCACCCGCACATGGCAGTTTCTACCCGGTCATTTACTGAGACAAAAATGAATTTAACCAATCAATTTTTAATCGCCCAACCCCATATGCCGGATGAACGGTTTTCAGAGGCCGTGATTTTGATTTGCGAACACAATGAACACGGGGCCATGGGCATCCGTGTGAATCGCATGAGTGACATTGATTTTGAAGAGGTTTTGATTGGACTGAATATTGAAAAAAACCGGGCGGTCAATAATCAGCCGGTTTTTGACGGCGGCCCGGTGAATGCCGAATGCGGTTTTATTTTGCATCGGGGCGAAAAACAATTTGACAGCTCTTTACAACTCACCCCTTCTCTGGCCTTGACCACCTCAAAAGACATTATTCAGGCCATCGCCGAAAATAACCTTAAGGGTGAGTGGCTGATGACACTTGGCTGCGCCACCTGGGATGCCGGGCAGCTGGAGGAGGAAATCACCAACAATGATTGGCTCTCGGGACCGGTGGATGAGAATCTGGTGTTTGACCTGAGTGAAAACAAATGGTCAAAGGCCTTGGCCTTACTGGGCATCAAGCCCCACCAGCTGGTAGATACAGGCGGCCATGCCTAAGACCGTGCTGGGTATTGACTACGGCCACAAACGCATCGGCCTGGCTGTTGGTCAAACCCTGACTGCCACCGCCAACCCCTTAAAAGTGATTGGCAATAACAAAGATACCTTAAACCAGATACAACAAGTGGTGCATGAATGGCACATTGATTTAATCGTTTTGGGTTTTCCTTTAACCATGGATGGTGAAGAACAACTCATTACCCGACAGGTCAAAAACTTTGCCAATAAACTTCGCCACCAAACCCAACGACCTGTTGCATTGAGCGATGAACGCTTAAGCTCCTATGAAGCGGAACGCAGTTTCCAACAACAACGCGCCCAAAACACCCGCAAGGCCAAGCATAAAAACATTTTAGATGCCCAGGCTGCGGCCATCATTTTACAATCCTGGTTTGATCAGCAAACATCATGAAACATTTACTGGACATTAAAGACCTGAGCAAAACCGACCTGAAACAACTGTTTGAACGGGCCGACAAGCTCAAAGCATTAACTTCAACAGAACGTATTCAACGCTTAACCGGACGTCAGGTGGTGTGTTTATTTTATGAAAATTCCACGCGCACGCTACTGTCTTTTCAGTTGGCCGCTGATGCGCTGGGGGCGTCTGTATTCAACTTACCCTTACAGCATTCATCGGCCCAGAAAGGTGAAAGTTTTACCGACACCATCCAAACCATTGCTGCCATGGCCCCGGATGCGCTGGTAATGAGACACCCCAAAGACCATGTCCACAGGGACATCGTGGATTTATTGCCCGAAAACGTACACCTGATTAACGCCGGCGATGGCCAGAACCAACACCCCACCCAGGCTTTATTGGATCTTTACACCATCGGTCAGCACAAAAGCCGTTTTGAGGGGCTCAAAGTGGTCATTATCGGCGACATTAAACACTCACGTGTGGCCAAATCATTGATTGACGGCCTGACCACGCTGGGCACATCAAACATCCATGTGTATGGTCCTGATCATTTAATCCCTGAGCCATATACCCCTTTAAAAGCACCGGATATGCGTGCTGCTTTAGATCAGACAGACGTGGTGGTAATGCTGCGCATCCAGAAAGAACGTTTTGAACAACATGAATCGCTGCATATCGACCGCTGGTTTGCTCAATATGGTCTTGATCAGGAAAAACTTTCCCTTGCCCAAAAAGATGCCATTGTGATGCATCCGGGTCCTTTAAACCGCGGCATAGAAATCAGCTCTGCGGTGGCTGATGGCCCTCAATCGGTGATTCTGCAACAAGTCCGTAACGGCGTCTTGATGCGCCAGGCGGTTTTGGACTGCTTACTGTCTTAATGCCCGTAACTGACGGTCATGCCAATGCGAAAACAGTCCCAAAGCCAATACCGCCCCAATCAAAGCCAGAAACATATCCGACTGGGTATCCCAAACATAACCTTGTGTTCCCAAAAATGACTCACTGGCCTCATCACTCAGCAAAGCCACCCACCACTCAATCAATTCATAAAACGCCGAAAATCCCAGACAAAAACTGACAATAAAAAAGTTCATCCAGGCGCGTGAATTAAACACATTAAAACGAACCACCAACTCCCGACACAATATCGCCGGCATCAGACCCTGAAAAAAATGACCCAGCTTATCGTAGTTATTGCGCTCCGGCCAAATAAACTGCATAAAACCGTCAAAATAAGGCACCCTGGCATAGGTGTAATGTGCCCCAACCACCAACACAATGGCATGTAAAAATATCAACACATACAGCAATCCGGTTAAACGGAATCTCCGGAACGTTAGCAATAAAATGACAGCCCCTAAAATCGCCGGTAACGCTTCCAATGCCCAGGTCGCCAGATCATACGGCTGATAAGCCGACCACCCCAAAACCAGCAGGAACACCGCCAGTAAAAACCACAAAAACTGAACTGTCATTATAACCGCCTCACTTAAATGAGACCTCTGCATAAGTCTGGATCTTTGGAAAAAAGAATTGAAAAGCTAAAGTTCAAGGCAGGAAACGCGAGTAATAGCAGGGCTATTGATTAGTTTTCTAACGCAGAAATTTAGCTTTTCAAACTTTTTAACATGATTCACGACTTATGCAGAGGTCTCTAAATGTTATTACCCTTGTCTTTGACTCCCTGACTAAATTTTATTTGCCAAACCGACCCAAAAATTCTACCATAAACTTTTTAATCTAAAAATCACCATGACAACAGGCAGCCACGCAGCAGAGAACGATTCACGCAATCAGGATGTCCTTATTTATATTAACGGCGAAATGGTGCCCAGAAAGGATGCCAAAATCTCCGTATTCGACAGCGGTTTTATTATGGGTGACGGCATTTGGGAAAGTGCCCGTTTGCATGAAGGTGTACTGGTGTTTATTGATGACCATTTAAAGCGCTTGTTTAAAGGGGCTAAAGCGCTGGCCATGGATCTCGAGTACAGTGCCGATGATTTTAAACGTATGCTGTACCAAACGGTGGAAGCCAACGACATGCATGATGACGTGCATTTACGTTTAATGGTGACCCGCGGCATAAAAACCACACCCTATCAGTCACCGGCGGCCACCGAGCCCGGTACCACCGTGGTGATTATTCCGGAGTACAAAACACCCTCATCACGCAAAAAAAACCAGGGCGTCAAATTATTCACCGCCCATGTTCGACGCGGTTATCCGGACATCCAGGACCATAAAATTAATTCACACTCGAAACACAATTGCATTCAGGCTTGTATTCAGGCCATTGAAGCCGGGGCCGATGAGGCTCTCATGCTGGATCCGCATGGTTTTGTCGCCACCTGTAATTCCACCCATTTTTTTATCGTGGTGGACGGTGAAGTGTGGACGTCCACTGGTGATTTTTGCCTCGGCGGCATTACCCGGGGCAAAATAATTGATTTATGCAGCCAGTTAAACATCCCGGTACATCAGAAAAACTTTTCTTTATTTGATGTCTACAGTGCCGATGAGGTCTTTATCACCGGCACCTTTGCCGGCGTCACACCGGTCGTATCCGTGGATGGCCGTAACATTGGTGAACCCGATCACTATGCCGTGATGAAAAAACTCCAAACCGGCTATCAGGCTTTGATTTACGAACAAGTCAGACAACACAGAAAATCATGAGTCTAACGCGCATTGCCATGTGGTCAGGACCACGTAACATCTCAACTGCCATGATGCGCGCCTGGGAAAATCGCGCCGACACCGTGGTCATTGACGAACCTTTTTATGGCCCATTTTTAGCCCATAGTGGTGAAAATCACCCGATGAAAGAAGCGGTTATAAAACATCAAGGCCGGGAATATGCGCCTGTTTTAGACACATTATTGGCGTCACAAGCCGATGCAGTCGATATTTTCTATCAAAAACACATGGCACATCATATGCTTGATATGACGTTTGTGAACGATTATCTGATTAAACCCTTTCGCCATGCTTTTCTTATCCGCGATCCGAAAGACGTGGTCCGTTCTTATGTACGTAAATACCCAAACATAACGGCCGAAGCCCTGGGCTATGGTCGCCAGGTTAAGATATTTAACAAAGTTCAGCAATACCTGAACCAAAACCCGCCGGTGATTGAATCTGTGGATGTATTAAACCGGCCGAAAGATACCTTAGAAAAATTATGTATCGCACTGGGGGTTCCATTTGATGATGCCATGCTAAGCTGGCCAACCGGCTATCGCGATTCAGACGGCATCTGGGCCAGTCATTGGTATAACCGGGTGATTGAATCCACCGGTTTTAAACCTTACCGAAAAAAAGACACACCACTGACCAAACGCGAAGCCGAAGTGGCAGCGGCTTGTCAGGCTGATTATGAATTTTTAAAAGAATGTAAGCTTTAACCCGAATACTCAGGTTAATCTTCCACTTCCAGTGAAATATTAGAAATATCAACTTCCGGTTCTTTGTGCTTAACCTTTTTAACAATCGGCTCATCGGAATCGTCCAATTCAATGCCATCCACCGGTATATCCGGTGTCTCCACTGGTTTGGCGTCCACCATAATGGCACCCACCTCAGCTGTGGACAATTCATCAATATTTATGTCAGGCACTTCAACTTCCTTTGGCTCAACAATCGGTTTTTCCGCATTTTCATAAATCCGAATATGATCAATGTTTACTTCGGGCGGTTCGACACCCGCTTTGTCTTCCAGGCGATCAAAATCAAGTGACAATTTAATATGAGACGTTTCTATGTGGGTTTCCGGCGGTTGTATCGGTCGCAGAATAACCACCCCCGGTTCACTGAGTTCCCATTCTTTTTGTTTTTGATTGGCCGACTCAACTTCGTTTTTGACTAAACTGACCCGAATACCGGCCTTTTTCAGGACACTTCGAAAGTGACTGGCTTTATCCATAGGCAGGGATTTTTTTAACACACGGGTTTTGCCATCGAAAAAGACCGCCGCCTTTTCAGCCGGCATCTTAAACAACCTGGCAAAGTTGGCACGTGCCTGGTCTGCATCAACGCCGCGCACCTTTTTGCCTTTAAAAACCACTTTAAATGTCTGATTGTCCATAAAAATCACCCAAGTTACTGTCTTGTTTATACCACATTTGCTCAAGCCAGTTAAACAGTTCTTGTTTGAATTTAGCATCCGTCATGTAATTTTTCTGTAAAAGCGAGGCAGGAATCGCTATTTTCTCCACTTTAATACGAACTTTTTCAAAATCGCCCGATAAATACTGCCACATGGTTGGCGGTTTCGGCTTATAGGCCAGCGTCACCAGTAATAAAGTTTGCATTTTTTCACCCAAAGCACCCAACACAAAACCCACTCCACCGGCTTTGGGCTTCAGCAAGTAGCGGTAAGGAGAATTCTGTTTGTCATGTTTAGTCGGCGTAAAACGCGTGCCTTCCACAAAATTAATCACTGAAGTGGGAAAATGTCTGAACTGCTCACAGGATTTTCGCGTGGCTTCCATGTCCTTGCCTTTAAGGTGTGGTTTTTTCGCCAGTGTCTCCCGGCTGTAACGTTTCATAAAGGGAAAATCCAGCGCCCACCAGGCCAGACCTAAAAAAGGCACCCAGATCAGTTCTTGTTTTAAAAAGAATTTTAAAAATGGAATGCGGCGGTTAAACACCGCCTGCAAAACCGGTATGTCGGTGACGCTTTGATGATTCGCCACCACCAGATACCAGTCGTCTCGACTGAGTTCGGGCAAAGCTGCTGTTTCTATTTTTGAACCATGAATGCACCGAAAACTCAGGCTGTTGATGGCAACCCAAGTTTCTGCAATCAACACCAGGATTTTTGAAAATAACACCCGCAAGACCCGAATCGGAATCAACAGTTTTAACAATGCAACCAACATCAGAATCGTGACCATCACCAGCGTGTTGATAAGTAAAATAAGTGCCGATAAAACACCTTTAATAAATTTCATAGAGCCCTTAATAAGTACAAATCCAATAAATCAAAATATAGGCGACATCTAATTTTGCAAGTCAATCACGGCTTATGGGTATTAATTTACACTTTATTGTCTTTTAAACTGGACATTCAGCCAAAAAAAAATACAATATATCTCTTTATTCGCATTAAGAGATATATTGCCATGAGCAACCACCTGTTTACCTCGGAATCTGTATCCGAAGGCCATCCGGATAAAGTGGCCGATCAAATTTCCGATGCCGTCCTCGACGCCATCATTAAAGATGACCCCAAAGCCCGTGTGGCCTGTGAAACCATGGTCAAAACCGGCACCGCCATTGTTGCCGGTGAAATCACCACCAACACCTGGATTGATCTTGATGAGTTGGTACGTGATGTGATTACCGGTATCGGCTATGATTCTTCCGATGTCGGCTTTGACGGTAAAACCTGTGCGGTGATGTCACTCATCGGTAAACAGTCCTATGACATTAATATCGGTGTTGATCGTAAATCACCCGAAGAACAAGGCGCCGGCGACCAGGGCCTGATGTTCGGCTATGCCTCGAATGAAACCGATGTCCTGATGCCGGCACCAATTACCTTTGCCCATCGTCTGGTGAAACAACAATCCGATGTGCGCCGCGCCAAACAGGTGCCGTGGTTACGACCCGATGCCAAATCGCAAGTCACCTTCCGCTATGAAGATGATAAACCGGTGGCCATCGATGCGGTGGTGTTATCCACCCAACACGATGAAGATGTGCGTTTGCCTGACCTGCGCGAAGCGGTGATGGAAACCATTATTAAACCGGTCCTGCCGGCTGAATGGCTGACCAAAGACACCAAATATCATATTAACCCAACCGGCAAATTCGTGATTGGCGGCCCGGTGGGTGACTGTGGCTTAACCGGCCGCAAGATTATCGTTGACACCTATGGTGGCATGGCCCGTCACGGTGGTGGCGCCTTTTCCGGTAAGGATCCGTCAAAAGTGGACCGTTCGGCGGCTTATGCCTGTCGTTATGTGGCCAAGAACATTGTCGCCGCGGGCCTGGCCGATCGCTGTGAAATTCAGGTGTCTTACGCCATCGGCGTGGCTGAACCCACATCCATCAGTGTCACCACCTTCGGCACCAACAAAGTACCTGAAAGCACCATCGAACAACTGATTAAAGACCATTTTGACCTGCGTCCCTATGGCATCATCACCTCACTTGATCTGTTAAAACCCATATACCAACAGACATCCGTATATGGCCACATGGGTCGTGACGACATTGATTTAACCTGGGAACGTACCGATAAAGCCGACTTACTGCGTTCAGAAGCCGGCCTTAAGTAACCCATTCACATTAAAAAATTTAAGAGTTAATTATGACAACAGACAACGTAAAAAACCTCCAACCCGATTACGCCATTGCCGATTTGGGCCTGGCTGAATGGGGCCATAAAGAAATTCGCATTGCCGAAACCGAAATGCCGGGTCTGGTTCAGATTCGTGAAGAATACAAAGATCAGCAACCACTGAAAGGTGCCCGCATCGCCGGCTCCCTGCACATGACCATCCAGACGGCGGTACTGATTGAAACCCTGCGCGCATTGGGTGCCGATGTCCGTTGGGCCTCCTGTAATATTTATTCCACCCAGGATCACGCGGCCGCCGCCATGGTTGACCAGGACATTCCGGTTTATGCCATTAAAGGCGAAACCCTGGAACAATACTGGGAATACACCCATAAGATCATGGAATGGTCTGACGGTGGCGCACCGAATATGATTCTTGATGACGGTGGTGATGCCACCTTATTGTTAATTTTAGGGGCCCGCGCCGAGAAAGACGCGTCCATTCTGGATAATCCCGAATCTGAAGAAGAAACCTACTTGTACGCGTCAATTAAAAAACGCCTGCAAACCAAACCGGGCTGGTATCAAAAAACCCTGGATTCAATTCAGGGCGTAACCGAAGAAACCACCACCGGTGTGAAACGGTTGTACGAAATGGCTAAAGGCAGCGAACTGCCCTTCCCGGCCATTAACGTCAACGACTCTGTAACCAAATCAAAATTTGACAACCTCTACGGCTGTCGCGAATCGCTGGTGGACGCCATAAAGCGTGCCACTGATGTCATGATTGCCGGTAAAACTGCGGTGGTCTGTGGTTATGGTGATGTGGGTAAAGGCTCCGCCGAATCATTACGCGCACTGGGCGCCATTGTCTGGGTCACTGAAATCGATCCGATTTGTGCCCTGCAAGCGGCGATGGAAGGCTTTAAAGTCGTGGACTTAAATGATGTGGTGGATAAAGCCGATATCTTTGTTACCGCCACCGGCAACTACCAGATTATTAACTTCGAGCACATGAAAGCCATGAAAGACCAGGCCATCGTCTGTAACATTGGCCACTTTGACAATGAGATCGATGTGGCCAGTTTAGAGAAAAACTGCGAATGGGAAGGTATTAAAGACCAGGTTGACCACGTGATTTTCGAAGACGGCAAACGCATCATCTTACTGGCCAAAGGCCGTCTGGTGAACTTAGGCTGTGGCACCGGTCACCCAAGTTTTGTGATGTCCAATTCATTCACCAACCAGGTATTGGCACAAATTGAATTGTTTAAAAATGGCGACAACTATGAAAACCAGGTGTATGTCTTACCGAAACATTTGGACGAAAAAGTAGCAAAACTGCACTTAGAACGCGTTGGTGCAAAACTCACCACCTTGACCGAAAAACAAGCCAAATACATCGGCGTCGACGTTGAAGGCCCTTATAAGCCGGAGCACTACCGTTACTGATGTGTGCGGTTACCAACAAACCGTTTGAAATCAAAAGCCGACCCCCGCGTTCGGCTTTTTTTATGAGGTTCCATGATGAATAAACCTAAATTTGGTCTGAGCTATGAATTTTTCCCGCCCAAGAGCGACGAGCAAAAAGTCATCTTAAAAGACACCCAGAAAAAACTCCGCGAAACCCATCCGGATTTTTTCTCCGTCACCTTTGGCGCCGGCGGCTCCACCCTCACCGCCACCGCTGAAACCGTGATTGGCTTAAAACAACACGACACCCCGAAAGTCATCCCACACTTATCCTGCATGGGCGGCACCCCGGATGACATTAAAAAATTACTGAATAAATACCTCGATCATGGTATCACTGATATTCTGGCCTTACGCGGTGACGTGCCTTCTGGCATGGGTTCGGTGGGTTATTTCCGCTACGCCAATGAACTGATTGAATTTATCCACCAGGAATTCCCCGACACGTTTAACATCACCGTCGGCTGCTACCCCGAAGTCCACCCCGAATCTGTATCTTTGGATACTGAACTGAAATACTTTAAACGCAAAGTCAACGCCGGCGTCGACCGCGCCATCACCCAATTCTTTTTCAATCCCGAAGCCTACTTCCAGTACGTGGATTTATGCGAAAAAAACGGTATCGATGTGCCCATCACCCCGGGCATTATGCCCATCACCAATTACAGTAACATCAAACGCTTCTGCGGCTTCTGCGGCACCGACATGCCCCGCTGGCTGCACTACAAACTGCAAAGCTACGGCGACGACCGCAAAGCCATCCAGGCCTTCGGCACCGACTACACCATCCGCCTGTGTCAGCAATTATTAGAACAGAGCGTCCCCGGTATCCACTTTTATACCCTGAATCGGGCTAAAGCGACTTTGGATGTGGTGCGGGCTTTGAGTGGGTGATAATTTTAGTAAGTTGGGCTGAGAACCGCGCAGCCCAACCCACCTGACTGCTTGACTCCATGTCAAATCTGACATATTATAACCGTTATGAGTCCAAAAGATAAACCACTGGTTTGGTTGCATGGCGAGGTGAAAACACCGCCGTTTTCATTAGAAGCCAGATTAGAAGCAGGGTTTTTACTTCGCAGACTTCAGTCAGGTGAAAAAATAAGCCTGCCACACTCACGACCCATGAAGACGATTGGTCGACATTGTCATGAGCTTCGTATCATTGATGAGGATGTGACTTGGCGAATCATGTACCGGATTGACGATGACGCCATTGTGATTGCTGAGGTATTTGCAAAGAAAACCCAGACGACTCCAAAGAAGATTATAGCCCTTTGTAAAGAAAGATATATGAGGTATGACGATGAAAGCAGCTAAAAAGAAAAAACTTGAAGCCAAGGGCTGGAAAGTAGGCTCAGCCGCAGATTTTTTGGCGCTTAGTCCGGAAGAAGCTGCGTACATTGACTTGAAGCTTTCTTTGTCCAAGCGCTTGAAGGAAATGCGAACCCAGAAAAAAATGAGTCAGACAGCTTTGGCAAAAGAAATTCACTCAAGCCAATCACGCGTTGCGAAAATGGAATCGGGTGATGCTTCGGTGAGCCTGGATCTGTTAATTAAATCACTTCTGGCGGTTGGCGCATCAAATCGTGACTTAGCAAAAGCAATTTCTTCAGGAGCTTAATGGTAAGGATTTTTGATGGACTGAACCCATCCTACTTGGCTGTTTAACATCCTCGCATTATAATGCAGCATCTTGCCACATATGACGCATCCTGCTACAATTAGTGACTTTTAAAAATATAAATCATTATGCCCAGCAACAGTATTCGCTTAGATCAGGAACTGATTGAACAAGCCGCCATCATAGGAAAAGCCCTTAATCGCAGCACACCCAAGCAAATTGAGCATTGGGCAAAAATAGGCCAAATCATGGAAGACAATCCCGATTTACCCTACGAATTTGTTAAACAAGCCATTATTGCTCAGGCCGAACGCGACGCCGGCAAACTTGAGACGTATGACTTTGACTAAAGCCACGCAAGTCTTACAAACACCCACCTTCAAGAAAGTGGTTAAAAAACTCAAACCCAATCAGAAAAAAGACCTTGATTTAGCCGTCAAAGCACTAATGAAAAACCCCAAAATCGGAGAACAAAAGAAGGGTGATTTGGCCTTCTTGCGTGTTTATAAATTCAAAATGAACAAACAATTAACCCTCTTAGGTTACAGTTATAACGAAGGCACACTTGTTCTTGAACTCATGGCTCTCGGCGCACATGAAAATTTCTACCGCAATGTTAAGCGAAAGACATAACGCCGCGCTATGCGGCAAATTTGGAGCGCATCGGAAAATTTCTCCGGCAGCAGCGCCTTGTTATGCAAATACATTTGTAGTTTTATGAACTGAAAGCCAATTGACGTGATTTTTTAGTGCTTCAAATTCTCGTAAGTCAATGTGGCGGTCTTTCAATTCCTTTTTACAACGAGATAAATACTCTTCGATAGCCGCCAGTACACCGTCGCTCGTTTTTTCCCATATTTCACCTTCAGCAACTAGTTTGTGTGCTTTGAATTCAAATCTCTTCTTTCTTGTCCTCACCTTTCTTCGTGACTCAGTACTCCAATACTCACCTCGAATTTGGCTACCCATAAAGAAAAGCTTGATGTGCCCAACAACCTCATTAAATTCCCAGTCGCCACCATAGGATGAACGGTGACTTCTTCTCCAGCCCTCTACCATTCCCGGGTTGTTTCTCTGAAAATTCACATCCCATGATCTCGAAACAAGTTTTTTGAAGTCTTCTTTCATTTGCGAATAATACTTATCTTCAGACAATCGATAGACTGGTATTACCATAAAATATTGATCGAAGACCATGATTAACCCTTGGGTGCATAACGAGCCACGCTGAACAGCAGCATGGCTTGGGTTAAAATTTTAATTTTAGCACAGGTCATGTCTGCTGGTTCAGGTTGTTACGGAGCGCTTGCGCGACGGGACAACCTGAAGGCATTCAGCGGGGCTCGTTACAGGAGGCGCGAAAGCGTCTCCTGTAACAATTTATTAAACATGCATTTTAGCCGTTATTCCGGGTTAATTTTAGCTTTTTTGGGGCTTTTAGTACCTTACAGCCAGTTTAAACACAAATTTTCCTTTGATTTTTGCGTTTTTATCCGGCCTATTCGAGATTAAAACGCATTAGTGTGCTATTAACATCGATGTAGCCGGATAAAAACGCATTTTAGATAATTTGAGGCATCAATGTTACACGGCAACACAGACTTAATAGACGCGTGATAGCCGCTCACTTTACTCCGGCAAACGTTTGAATTTCGGTGCTTTATCGAGCTTTATATACCAGCTTGCTTTACTGGCGGTAAAAATATGCGCTGTTGGTTGCAGCGAGATGTCGGTGTCTAAGCAGCCGGCGGGAACGACGAGACCATCAGTGTCCTGGTCGCTGGGCAAGGCTGAGCCACAGGTTTGACAAAAACTTTTTTGGTGGCGGGTGCCCGGAAGCGTAAATGAAACCACCGCTTCTGCACCGCTCAGCCAGGTTAATCGGGCAGACTGCGAGAATAAATTAGCCGCATGGGCAGATCCCGTATCTTTCCGGCAATACTGACAATGACACAGGTAAAAACTGTCAAAACGCCCCGCCACCTCAAACCTGACGCTACCACACAGACATGAACCCTTTACATCAGCCATTCATTTCTCCTCAAATTATTTTTTTATGTTTTAAACCTTTCTCACACTAAAGAAAACTGAATATATTTATCTTTTAGTAGAACATTTTACAGTTTTTCTTGTTCCCATGCGCCACCGTGGGAACACCTGTTTCTATCTAGTACAATATCCCAGATACGTTCCCACGCAGCGTATGGGAACGAGCCTTATCGAGCCAAAAAACTATTTAAAAGATGTAGATAAAGCCGATGCCGACTTCAGCTTCGTAGTCACTGCGAACTATCGGGCTTTTTTTGATGTCACTGCCATAATGTTCATACACCGCTTCACCAAAAAATTGCCAGTTTTTAGTCACATAGTGTCTGTAAATATAATTTATGCCGATGGATCGGTATCCACCATCCAAATTTGTTTCAGCCAGGCCGGAAGCCGCTGATTGTTCAGCAGTTATGCCAAAATCCCGGTTAGCATAATCATCATCATGGAAGGTAACACCGATGCCAATTTCAGAACCACTGCCATCCATTTGATTGCCAAACCGATAACCACCGCCGAGAAGTAAGAAGTTGCCTTCGTCTCCGGCCAGTAGCCGGCCATCCAACCAGTAACGCCAATCTGAAGTCAGCGATTTTCGAACTTCAAAAACCACTTCTGTACTTTCATCTGTATCGCCCAAACCGGCTAAACGACCGTCATCTGAGTCACTTTCTTCACGACCTTCTTCAAATGCCAATGTGGCTTGCAATAACCAGGTTTCATTTCTTAAACCTCGCCAACCCAATGCTTCACCGGCAAAGAAAAACATGTTGTTGCCCGAACGCCATTGGATTCCACCGGCCAAATCCGGTTCAAATTCAAACTCGTCAGAGCCTTCATAAGCGGTCTCATATTCAACACCTAAACCCAAACCAAAGCCCCAGCCATCACCGTCGGTAAAGTCATTAATTGATGGGAGAGGAACCATAACTTCTCTGTCTTCTTGTGAATAAGCCAATTGACTAAAAAAAGCCAGTAATAAAAACACAGTAAGATAACTTATAAATTTAGACATTATAAACTCCTAAAATTTTTAAATTATTATAGACTCTGACTGTGAAAATTCTGTTCATGACTAGATATTAACAAAGGTGTGTTCTAGGGACTTCAATTACCTGGCCTAATCGGCTCGGCGAATCGTGCTGCTAAGCAGTACTCCTCTGCGTCCTGGTCACTTAACTTTGCCTTCTTTTGACAAAATTACACTGCTCGATTATCTGCTAGCGTGGATAAAAAGACTAGTTTGGTCGAGCAATACCTTGGCGTTATCCGAAGTCTTGAGTAAACAAATCAAAGGTCATTGCATTTAACCATTGGCCTCTCTAAAATGCACATTCATTGCGCTGTTTATGTTTAGACCGTACCCATGAAAAAAATAACCCCTGAATTTTTGCGGAGCGCCATGATTGGTGTCGATGCCCCATTTTGTACGCCGTTTGGTGAGCGTCTGATGACCTATTGCGATTACACCGCTTCAGGTCGGACCTTGTTGTTTATTGAAAAATATTTAATGCGTTTACAGCGGAATTACGCCAATACCCACACGGAAGATGATATGACCGGGCGGTCGATGACGCAACTCTTGGAAGAGGCTGAACAGCAAATTAAAGATGCGGTCGGCGCCAATAAGGACGACCGCATTATTTGCGTGGGAACCGGCGCTACCGGTGCCATTACAAAACTTCAACAGATTTTAGGGACTTATTTACCGCCGGCCACGCGGGCTCAAATTGGAGCCTCGGCGGATTGTGATCTGGATAAAATTAAGGCTCAGGCACCGGTGGTATTTTTAGGGCCTTATGAGCACCATTCCAATGAGATTTCCTGGCGTGATGGTTTATGTGAGGTGGTGGAATTAGACCTCGACGAACACGGTCATGCGGACATCAAACAACTCGAACAATTATTACAAAAAGATGCCTATAAAGACCGGCTTAAAATCGGCACCTTTTCAGCGGCGTCCAATGTCACCGGTTTAATCTCGCACACACGTGACCTGTCGCGACTGATGCACCAGTATGGCGGTCTGGCATTTTTTGATTATGCCGCCAGTGCGCCCTATGTGGACATAAACATGCACCCAAATGATGATCCTCAAGGTTATTACGATGCGGTGTTTATGTCGCCGCATAAATTCTTAGGTGGCCCGGGTTCATCAGGTGTGTTGGTCTTTAACAAGAAAATTTACAACCCGGAATTAAATCCAACCGTTTCCGGCGGTGGCACCGTGAGCTATGTCGCCCGTCATGATCACGATTTTGTCGATGATATTGAGGAGCGCGAAAAAGCCGGCACACCAGGTGTCTTGCAAATCCTACGGGCGGCTTTATGTTTTGCGGTCAAAGAACAGATTTCGGTGGAAAAAATACATCAGCGTGAACAAGGCTGGTTAAAACAGGCTTTCAGTGCCTGGCAAGCCCACCCACGGATTGAAATTCTGGGTGATCAGAACCCCGAAAACCGGGTCGGGATTGTTTCCTTTAATATCAAAACCGCATCCGGTAAATACCTTCACCCAAAATTCGTCACGGTATTGCTGAATGATTTGTTTGGTATTCAGTCGCGAGCGGGCTGTTCCTGCGCCGGACCTTATGGCCATCAGTTATTGGGTATCGATGAAAACACCTCCGAACAATATCGGGCCTTGATTGAACAAGGCTATCACGGGATAAAACCAGGCTGGTGTCGGGTGAGTTTTCACTATGTCATGGATGAGGCAGAAATTCAGTACATCATCGATTGCGTGCGATTTATTGCCGATAACGGCACAGATTTTTTGCCCTGGTATAAATTCTGCTTAAAACAAGCGGCCTGGGAACATATTAAAGATGACAACAAGTGCCCGAAATTGTCCCTCAAAGCGGCTTTTGACCGTCATGATGAAACCCCGCAGCCATTGTCTGCGCACATCAGAAAATCACTGTATGCACAATTTTTACAAGAAGCCGAGCGCTTTAAAACCGAAGCCAAATCCTTACCGGTCCGACAACCTCAGAACCTGCCGGAAATTGAGCATCTGAATCAATTTATTGTGTGATGAACACCGGCGATATCTTTGCGGCACTGAACACCTCAGACAGCAATCTGCTGCCCCGGGAAGGCGAAGTGTATTACCACGGTGTGGTTTTTAGCCAGCAACAAGCCGATGATTATTTTCAACGCTTGTTTACGGAAATCAATTGGCAAGCAGACCAGGCACAGTTTGGTGGCAAAATCATTAAAACCGCGCGCAAAGTCGCCTGGCATGGTGAACGTGATTTTCGTTATCGCTATTCAGGTGTGGAAAAAATTGCTAAGCCGTGGACGCCGACTTTATTGTCAATAAAAGAAATCATCGAAAAGAAAAGTAAAACAACCTATAACAGCTGTTTATTAAATTTATACCACGATGGATCTGAGGGTATGGTCGGTGTAGTGCATTGAGCAAATGTGCATTATGAGAGCCAGACACAAGCCTTATAACAAGGCATCGTTTGCAGGTAATGGCCCAAGTCCTTATCAAGAACGATAACGCCGTAATGAGGTTTGTGGCTGGCTCCCGAAGGGTGAACCCTAAAACAGCCATCTACGGCGTTATGTTTCCTTGCAATATGAATAACTATTACGAAGAAAACAAGCCTTGTAGCTGACTGTTTTATGATTCACTCATAACGTACATTTGCTCAATGCACTACACAAGCACAGTGATGGCGAGAAGGACCTCAAACAGGGTGCGGCCATTGCCTCGGTGAGTTTTGGTGCTGAACGCCGGTTTATGTTCAAACACAAACAAAGTAAAGAAAAAGTCGCCATACCTTTAGCGCATGGCAGCTTACTAATTATGCAAGGCGAAACCCAACAGCACTGGCTACACCGATTACCGCCGACTGTAAAAGTCACTGACCCACGAATTAATCTGACGTTTCGTACAATAGAGCAATAAGGAAACAATTTCATACACCATAGAGTAACTCAGTAATGACCACCTCGTTCCCACGCTCCGGCGTGGGAACCCATAGGTTAATTTTAGTATTCAATAAAGCATGCGTCCCCACGCAGAGCATGGGGACGAGGTTGTTTCGGTGTGGTTGACAGGAAGATCTGAGTTAAGCCCGCTGATTGTTCTCCAGTGCAGCAATCCGGTCTTCCAACGGCGGATGGGTGGCGAACAATTTGGACAGCACCTGCCGCACTTGACCACCACTGGTGATGCCGAAGGCGGCGAATTCACCTTCCAGTGGCTCGGTTCGGGAACTGCGCTGCAAGGCTTTTAAGGCGTCAATCATATTTTGATTACCCGCCAAACGTGAACCACCTTCGTCAGCATGAAATTCACGCCATCTGGAAAAGGCATTGACAATCATCGCGGCCAGGAATCCCAGCACAATTTGCGCTATCAAGGTGCCGATAAAAGAACCCATGGTGTAACCGCCGCCGCGTTCATCGCGGGTGGCTGCGGCAATGGCATAGCCGATAATGCGCGAGAAGAAAATCACAAAAGCGTTGAGAATTCCCTGTATCAACGCCATGGTCACCATATCACCATTGGCAACATGGGCCACTTCATGGCCGAGCACCGCTTCCACTTCGTTGCGTCGCATGGAGTGCAATAAGCCGGTACTGACTGCCACCAGGGCATCATTTTTTTTCATACCGGTGGCAAAAGCGTTGGGTGAGTCGGACGGAAATATGCCCACTTCCGGCATGCCGATACCGGCCGCCTGGGCTTGTCGTTTGACGGTATCAACCAACCATTGTTCATCGGCGGTTCGCGGCTGTTCAATGACCTGCACACCCATGGCTTTTTTCGCCATCCACTTGGACATGGCCAGTGAAATAAATGAACCCACTGAACCCCATAACAAGGAAAAGACCGCCAAAGCCCGGTAATCGAGGCCATTTTCGGTTAAATAATGATCGAAACCAAATAACCGCATAAAAATCGTAATCACCGCCAAAATGGCAATATTGGTGGCAACAAACAACAAAACTCTTTTCATTGTATTCTCAAAAAACAAACTAAAAACATGGCTTAGACCTTAAAAGTTCAGACTGGTTTCAAAAATCAACTTAAAACAAACCGCCTAATTTATCACCGATGCTGCCAAGGCTACCGCCAAGGATGTCCTTGATGGGTGATGGATCATCATCCGGGGTTTCTGAATTTTTTTCGGTCAGTAATCGCAACAAATAAGGCATGATAATCGCCACGATACCGGTGGCTTTGGCACCGGAAAAACCGAGTTTTTTCTGTAAACTGTCCACAATACCGCCGGTGATCGATGCTTGCAGCGAGTCGGCTTGTTTATTGTTGTCATTTTTGCTGAACAGACTCATGACGCCGTCAAGACCCTGATCCAGCAAATTTTCACCGATTTTCCCGGTCGCTTGTTCTTTAACCACCTCAAAAATACCGTTTAATTCTGCGCCACTTACGTTTTCTTTTTGTTGTAATTCTCCGCCGACTTGTTGCTTCAGCTGATTCATTATGCCATCTATCATGTTTGACTCCTGAGTTGATTAGAAAAATTATTATAGCATTGAGCCGGGATTCAATCGCACAAACTCCATGAAAAAAACAAAGAAAATGTCTTGTGGCAACGCTCAGTGTGCTATAGTGCGCGCCTTTACGCGCTGCGCCCGGCTTTTTATGTCCACACAACACATCAGAAACATCGCCATCATAGCCCATGTTGATCATGGTAAAACAACCCTTGTTGATTGCCTGTTAAAACAATCGGGCACCTTTGATGAACGTGCCGATGACCCCAACCGTCTCATGGATTCCAATGATTTGGAAAAAGAGCGTGGCATCACCATTTTGTCAAAGAACACCTCAATAGCGTGGCAGGATTACAAAATAAACATCGTGGACACCCCGGGTCATGCGGACTTTGGCGGTGAAGTGGAACGTGTGTTGAGTATGGTTGATTCGGTGTTGTTGCTGGTGGATGCCGTCGATGGACCCATGCCGCAAACCCGGTTTGTAACCGCCAAAGCCTTCGAAATGGGATTTACGCCGGTGGTGGTGATTAATAAAATTGACCGCGACGGCGCCCGTCCGGACTGGGTCATTGAGCAGACCTTTGATTTATTTGATTCACTCGGAGCCACCGACGAACAACTGGATTTTCCGGTGATTTATGCCTCAGCCATCAATGGCTATGCCAATCTGGAAGATGACAAACGTGATGGCGATATGACACCCTTATTTAACACCATAGTGGACAAAGTCAGTGCGCCGGATGTGGACATTAACGCCCCTTTTCAAATGCAGGTTTCCACCCTGGATTACAACAGCTTTTTGGGTCTGATAGGGATTGGTCGCATCAAACAGGGCAGTGTTAAAACCAACACGCCCATCAGTGTGATTGATGTTGATGGCAACACCCGCAACGCCCGCATTTTAAAAATCTTTGGGTTTAAAGGACTGGAACGTATTGAAGTTAATGAAGCTGCTGCCGGTGATATTGTGGCGGTGTCCGGGGTGGATCAACTGGCCATTTCCGACACCTTATGCGATCGTGAGCATGTCAGCGCGCTGCCGCCACTGACGGTGGACGAACCCACCATTTCCATGCTGTTTTGTGTGAATGACTCACCCTTTGCCGGTCAGAGCGGTAAATTCCTGACTTCCCGTCAAATTCGTGACCGGCTGGCGCGAGAAACCACTTACAACGTGGCCCTGCGTGTCGAAGACACAGAAAATGCCGATCAGTTTAAGGTTTCCGGTCGCGGTGAATTGCACCTATCGGTACTGATTGAAACCATGCGGCGCGAAGGTTTTGAATTGGCGATTTCAAGACCTCAGGTGATTTATCGTGAAATTGACGGTCAGTTGTGTGAACCTTACGAAGATCTGGTGGTGGACATTGACAGCGAACACCAGGGTGCGGTGATGGAACAGTTATTGGGACGCCGGGCTGAAGTGAAAAATATTGTGCCCGATGATACCGGTCGTGTGCGCATGAATTTCATTATTCCGGCACGCGGATTGATTGGTTATCAGTCCGAATTTAAAACCACCACATCCGGCACCGGTATTCTGACCCATGTTTTTGATCATTATGATCGCAAGCTCAATACCATCGAACGCAGCCGTAAAAACGGCGTTTTGATATCCAATGGCACTGGCAAGGCCCTCGGCTATGCCTTGTTTAATTTACAGGAGCGCGGTCGCTTGCTGATTGATGCCAATGTGGATGTCTATGAAGGCCAGGTGGTTGGTATTAATTCCCGGGACAATGATTTAACCGTTAATCCCTTAAAAGGCAAGCAGCTCACCAATGTGCGTGCCGCCGGTAAAGACGACGCTTTAAATCTTGTACCGCCGATTAAATTATCGCTGGAGCAGGCAATGGAATTTATCGAAGATGATGAGTTGGTGGAAGTGACACCTGATGAAATTCGTATCCGAAAGCGACATTTACTGGAACACGAAAGAAAACGCGCCAGCCGCGAAGCGTAAAATCGTTATATAAAAATAATCAAGCCACCTCATACCAGGGTGGCTTTTTTTGTGCTGGAAAAATTATCCACTTGCGTCAAAACTGACAACTCATTATTATGGTTGTTTTATGCCATCCACAATAACTATGAAAACACGCATCGTATGCTTACTCAGCTTATTAACAGGCTTAGCCCACGCCCAAATTGATTCAGCGGAATTAAACACCTCGATAGACAATATTGAACCAAAACTGATTGAATGGCGTCGCCATTTACATGCCAACCCGGAACTCAGTAACCGTGAAGTTAAAACAGCTGAGTATATCGCACAACATTTAAAGTCACTGGGTCTTGAGGTACAAACAGGCATTGCTTATCACGGGGTGGTGGGTATTTTGAAAGGCGACAAGCCCGGTCCGGTTTTAGCCTTGCGCGCGGACACCGATGCGCTGCCGGTCACTGAACAAGTGGATGTGCCGTTTGCCTCAAAAGTGACCACCGAATACCGCGGTGAAGAAGTGGGCGTGATGCATGCCTGTGGACACGATGCCCATGTGGCGATTTTGATGGCCACAGCCGAAGTCTTTGCACACAATAAAGCCGATTTGGCCGGCACCCTGATGTTTATTTTCCAACCCGCTGAAGAAGGCGTACCGCAAGGTGAAGAAGGCGGCGCGGAACTGATGTTGAAAGAAGGCTTGTTCGATGAAATAAAACCCGAAGCCGTGTTTGGTTTACACGTCTGGGCCGGTTTACCCACCGGCGTGATTGCGTATCGACCGGGTCCGATGATGGCGGCAGTCGATGAATTGGGTATTAAAGTTAAAGGCCGCCAAACCCACGGCTCCAGACCCTGGGGCGGTATTGATCCGATTGTGGTTTCAGCACAGATTATTAATTCGGTGCAAACCATTATTTCGCGCCGCACTGACATCACCCAGGCACCGGCCGTGGTGTCCTTTGGTGCCATCAAAGGCGGTATTCGCAACAATATTATTCCCGATGAAGTGGAGATGATCGGCACCATCCGTAATTTTAATATGGACACCCGTGACAATATCCACCAACAACTCGAGCAAATCGCCACCCATGTTGCCCATGCCAACGGGGCTGAGGTTGAATTTAATATTTATCCCGGTTATCCGGTGACTGTCAATGATCGCAAATTAAGCGCTAAAATGAACAGTTCTTTGGAGGCGGTTTTTGGTGCTGACAATGTGCTTGATTCGGGTTTAATCACCGGTGCCGAAGATTTTTCCTATTTGGCACAAGAAGTCCCCGGTCTGTTCTTTTTCCTCGGTATTTCACCTCCGGAAAGCGATTATAAAAATGCCCCAAGTAACCATTCACCCTTGTTTTATATAGATGAAGATGCTTTATTAAACGGTGTTCGCGCTTTTGTGCAGCTGGTTCAAGATTACAAATAATTACACTATCAAACACCCCTAAAAAAAGCCAATGCTTTTGACATTGGCTTTTTACTTTTTAACAGCGTGATTCAGTTACACATTTTCACGTCTGCGTATCACTGCGAAAGCCATCATCGCCAATAGCAAACTTAAGGTTACTAACATCAACTTATTATTCATGGGCACCGGTAAGGCCGGCGCGCCTGCTGTTAACGATGAATCCGGATTTGGGTGCACAAAACATTGTGCTGATGAGGCCGGGATACTGGCGGCCGTATCACAAGCATAGGTTAAGCCGATGGTGGCACCATCATTCTGCAACCCCGTGGTTGAACCACTGCCCAATTCAGGGTTACGATCATCATGCACCATCACAATTTCATAGCTTAATTCATAAATAATCACTTCTATATCGAATAACGTGGTATCAGAATAATGGTTGGCCTCATCCCAATGAAACACATGGCAGCCTAAATTATTACTCGGGTAATTATCAGAAGGCCGTGGACACACAGGAAAAAATTCATAAAAGACATTGGCCACTTGTAAATCATCGTGTAAGGGATAAATCCGGGCTCCGCCACCGGTGCTGGGAGATGCAGGCAAAGGACAATCATTCGATAAATCAGGACCACCATCTGTGGTGTCTGTGGACAGATAACCGTTGGTTGTGACCGCTAACTCAGTAACGGTGTTACCGTAAAAATCAAAGCTGCCCGCTAAAGTCACCGGCGCCCCGGCATCATCACCTGTAATTATACTGCTGCCGGTGGCACTGATATCGATAAACTGGTTTGAACACAGACCAGTCGATGAATCGTTATAGGTATAACCAAAGGCATCCGGACCTCCCGTGCCGCCAGCGCCACGATAACCACTGGTGGTGGAGTCCTCACCTTTCGGTGGTTCTTGTGCCATCACAAAAGGAACTGCCGCTAAAAGTAAAATACTAAATATGTTTTTCATAATCTCCTCCAATTTTTGTTTGAAATTAGCAGATTTTATTAGGTTTTACAATGACTTTTATTCTTTTAAAGACACCAATCAAATCACATTTTGAGAAATTCATTGAATTTTTATTTGCTTTCTGGAACACACCACCAAATAATACAGCCGTCTTCTTCGGCAATCTTACTGTATGCTTAACAATTATAAATACCTTGTCGTTTATATTCTTTTAGTTAGTTTACTTTTGACAGAATCTCAACTTTGTGTCGGTCAAAGCACTGACACTTCAAAATATCAGATGCCTATTGCCGGTTCCGGGCCCTGGCCGGTTTTGATGAGCTATCAAAACAAAGCCGATATTCTGGCCATTAAAGAACAACATGATTTCTGGAAAATTGATGAGAAAAACCAAACTGTTTTGATGCAAGTCCAAGACCTTAAAGAATACCGACAATTGCAACAACAAGGCTTTGTGTTGTCTATTCATCAAAAACTTTATGAAGAAGCTTTAAAACGACAGGAAAAGGCCTGGTTCGGTGTTAAAAGTATCAACGGCTTTGCCTGTTATCGGACTGTCGCGGAGACTTTTTCAGCCATGAATGATATGGAAAGCAATTATCCTGATTTGGTTGAACTGGTGGATATTGGTGATTCCTGGCACAAAGCCACCGCCGGCGGTGATCCGGGTCATGATATGCAAGTGGTTAAAATCACCAATCAAAATAATCCGGTGGCCAATAAACCGATTCTCTATGCCATGGGTTCCATTCATGCCCGTGAATACCCGCCGGCTGAACTGGTGACACGCTTTGCCGAATATTTATTAAGCAATTACGGCAATGATGCGGATGTCACCTGGCTGGTGGATGAGCATGAAATTCATCTATTATTACAGGGCAATCCCGATGGTCGCGAGATTGCTGAAAACCAAAGTTATCCCGATCAGCGCAAAAACCGCAATGAAAACCATTGTTATAATGGCAATCAACAAGGCGTCGATATGAACCGCAATTTTGGCTTTTACTGGAATCAGGGTAATGGCTCCAGTGGTAATTCATGCAGCGAGGTGTACCGAGGCACTGCTGCTTACAGCGAACCTGAAACCGATGCCATAGATGCCTATATTCGCACTTTGTTTCCCGATGACCGCCCGGACGATATCACCACACCGGCACCGCTGACCAAGCCCGGGGTTTATATCGATATCCATAATGTCGCCGAACTCACCATGTTTCCCTGGGGTTATGCGGACAACACACCGCAAGCCCCTAATCACGATCAACTCCAAACCCTGGCGCGCAGGCTGTCTTACTTTAATGGCTATCGCTCGCAAAAATCCAATGAACTGTATGGTGCCGATGGTGCCTCAGATGATAATGCTTATGGCACATTGGGCGTCGCGGCATTCACCATTGAACTCGGTGAAGGCAGCTTTTATTCCAGTTGCAATGCTTTTGAAAACACCATTTGGCCGGATAATTTAAAAGCCCTGCTGTATGCCGCCAAAGTGTCACGCCAACCTTATGTGATGGCTTCAGGTCCCAGCATAGAACAGTTACCCCAAACTGCTGTACAAGTGGCACAAGGTCAAAATGTTGCTATACAAGGCCTGGCCACAGACGAGAATTATTACCAAAACAATGGCACCGAAGCCACCCACAACATCACGGCTGTACAAGCTTATATTGATGTTCCTCCCTGGCACTCCGGTGCAGTGGCCAGTTCATTGTCCGCCCAGGATGGTTCTTATAACAGTACGGCTGAATATTTCACCGGTAGCTTACCGACATCAGGTTTAACAACCGGTCGCCATAGGGTTTGGTTGACCGCCACAGATGCCAGTGGTATTACGGGTGTGCCCTCTGCGGTGTTTGTCGACGTTATCGATCCGTTATTGATTGGCACCCTAAACGGCACTGTCACCGATCAGGACAGCGGTTTGGCCATTGAATCGGCTCAGGTGATGTATGATGATTTAATCACCGCCACGGATAACAATGGTTTTTATGAATTTCAGGCCACTGCCAGAACCGCAGAGCTCACAGTCAGCAAACCGGGCTATCAACCACAATCATTCACCGGCGTCAGCATCACCGCCCAACAAAGCAACACGCAAAACGTTGTTTTACAGGCCACCTGTGGTGATATTTCAAATAATTTAGAAGCCTACGCAACCATCGCAGATGCCCTGAGCGCAGGTTGGCAAAGCGGTAGTCATATCGGCACCGATGACTGGGCCATTGTGAGCGGCGATGACCATACCACCGGTCAGGGCAATGCCTTTGGCTCCGCTGATGTAAGCAGCCAAACCGATAAATTCATTATTTCACCGGAAGTGGCTTTAGTCAATAACGCTGAACTCAACTTCTGGCACAAACATGATTTTGAAGCGGGTAATGATTATTACGATGGTGGTGTCCTGGAAATATCCACCGACAACGGTCAAAACTGGAATGATTTAGGGCCTTCCATGATTCAAAACGGTTATAACGGTACCTTAAATGGTGGCTATGGTCAGCCACTTGGGGCGCGACCCGCCTTTGTTGATAACCTGGGCACCTTCCAACAGGTCAAAGTGGATTTATCGGCTTATGCCAACCAAACTGTTCGTTTTCGCTGGCGTATGGGCACCGACAGCTCACAAGGTGCCGGTGATTGGCTCATCGACGATATTGAAGTCAGCGGTTACCACAGCTGTGACAACAATGATTTAATCTTTGTAGATGGCTTTGACCAATGAACCAGCGCGAGCGCTTGTTTTATATTGGGCACCACATTTTGTCGGTCAAGTATTTGAAAAACTTGATGCCGCTCAAAGTCATTTACCAGCTCATCACGCACACCTGATAAAATCACCTGAATGCCTTGCGATTGAAAATTACTGATAATGTCTTTTAAGGACTGATAACCGGTGGCATCAATCAGGGGTACATAGCGCATCCGCAAAATGATGGTTTTCACCGATGTGGAGGGGATACTGGTGACGGTTTGTTGAAATTGACGCGCCGCACCAAAAAACAGTGGCCCATTAATTTCATATAAAACAACGCCTTCAGGCACATCGAGAGTTTCTTCATCGAACAGACGCTCTACCCTGTCTTGTTCAATATTAATGTTATTGACTTCCACAGACCGACTCATACGGTACATAAACATAAAACTCGACAACACAATCCCGACCTGGATGGCTATGACTAAATCAAATATAACAGTGAGAAAAAAAGTGGTCAGCAGGATAATAACATCCATTCTGTCGCCTTTTAAGATTGACTTAAACTGCCGCCACTCACTCATATGATAAGCCACCACCACCAGAATACCGGCCAGGCAAGACAAGGGAATCAGTTTTGCTAACGGTGCAAATAACAGCATAATCAACAATAAAACCACGCCATGGACAATACCGGCAATTGGGGTACGACCACCATTATTGACATTGGTGGCGGTGCGGGCAATGGCGCCGGTGGCCGGAATACCACCAAACAAAGCCGAAGCTGAATTGGCCGCACCTTGTGCCACCAGTTCCATATTGGACCGGTGTTTACCGCCCATCATGGAATCGGCCACCACCGCGGATAATAAAGATTCGATGGCACCCAGCAAAGCAATGGCAAACGCCGGCTGAATTAATGATTTCATCGTCGCAAAATCAAAGGTCGGTAAACTCGGTAGACTCAAGGCATTGGGAATCTCACCAAACTGGCTTTCAATGGTGGTCACCGGAACATTGAATAGCTGGACACACAAAGTGGCTAAAATAATCGCCACAATGGAACCGGGAATCAACTTAATCAGCTTTTGAAAATACAAGGTCATAATGACTGTGCTGATGGCGATAGCGATGGCATACGGGTTAATTTGATTCAAGTTCTGCGCGTATAAAATCCATTTGGATAAAAAATCAGCCGGCACATCCGTTAACTTCAAACCGAGAAAATCATTCACTTGGGATGAGAAAATAATCAGTGCAATGCCACTGGTAAAACCGACAATCAAAGAATAAGGAATATATTTTAAAAAACCACCAAAACGTGCCAGACCAAACGCCATCATAATAAAGCCGGCCATAAAAGTGGCCAGAATTAATCCATCGACGCCGTGGGTCTGCACAATACCGTACACAATCACAATAAAGGCGCCGGTGGGCCCACCGATTTGCACCCGCGAACCACCAAACACAGAAATAATAATCCCCGCCACAATGGCTGTAATCAACCCTTTTTCCGGTGACACTCCTGAGGCAATGGCAAAGGCAATCGCCAGCGGCAAAGCCACTATCCCGACAATCACCCCGGACATCACATCTTTTAGTATTGTTTCCCGAGAAATACCGGCTTTAATCAGGCTAAAAAGCTTAGGTGTGAATTCAATTTTCATGGAGTGAGTTAATCCATGCCCGGAAAAGAATCCACCAATTTAACTTTAATATCCGGAAACGAGGTCACCACCTGCACTTTAAAGTCCGCAAAGGCATCCACTTTTTGCCACAGCCCGCATTTATCGGGAAATGAATCCACCATTTTTACCTTAATATCAGGGAACACATCCACATACTGAATTTTCAAATCCGGAAATGAATCGACAAACTGAACTTTCCCCATCAATTTGATGCCTTTTATTTCACAATCTTGCGCCATTGCAACACCAGCCATTAAAACAATCATCAGCCCCACAATACATTTTATTCTAATCATTTTTACCTCCTTAAAACCACCTGCTTTTTTTAAACCAGATTAATAAGCCCACTGTCAGTATCGCGCTAAATATCACCACGAAAGAGAATGCCCAGGGGTTTTGCAAACCCGGCATCCCGGCAACATTCATACCGAACAAGCCCGACAAAAAGGTCAGCGGTAAAAAAATCGCCGAAACAATGGCCAGTAAATACAAACGGCTGTTTTGTTCATGGCTGATATTGGCCATAAAATGCTCCTGCAACATCAAAGCCCGTTCTCGCATCAGATCAAGGTTTTCCACCAACTGTATAAATTTATCCACATGTAAATAAATACGCTCATAAAAGCCCTCACTTAAGCGCGGCGATTTAATGCGATACAACTGGTCAATGGCTTCTCGTTGCGGTAACAAGTAACGGCGGATATGCGCAATTTGACGTCGCAAATCATTCATCTGCGGGTTAAATTCAGAGAGCGAACTGTCATCCACCTGATCTTCTGCCTGATCTATTTTTTCATCTATTTTATCTACGAAATCATCGGTGGAATAAGCCAGACGGTCCAACAACATCAACAACAACTCTTCGCCGTTTTTTGGCCCCGCCTGCTGCTTTAATTGTTCCCGAATAAAATTAACCGACCGACTACCGGCATCACTGCTGCTGACAATCAAACCATCACCCAACCACAACCGAATTGATACCATGTCTTCAGGCTGTTCGTCCTCGTTGTGGTTAATACCGCGCAAACAAATCAACACCTCTTGTTCATTAATCACCGCCCGCGGCCGGGTTTCATGATTGAGTAAAGTCACTTTGGCCTGTTCAGACAATTCAGCGCGCTGTTTAATCCATTGCACCGCTTTTTTGTCCGTATATTTAACGTGAAACCACTGCCACGGGGTGTTGGCACTTTCTTGTGGTTTTAACTCCTCACCACTGCCGAGACCATCCAGGGCAAAGTGGGTGATTTTTGATTCAATCATGAGATCTCTCCGATAATCCGGCCAATTGCTGCGGATTGGTAAAATTCACATGCACATCCCGCTGCGGGAAAGCCACCACAATCCCTGCATCTTTGAACTTTTGTTCTATCAAAAACCGCACATCACTGCGTATTAAACGCATCTCGCGTCCTGAATCCATCGACACCCAGAAAAAAACATCAAACAGCAATGCACTGTCCGCAAAATCTTCAAACACCACCACCGGCTCCGGCTCCTTTTGCACCCATTCATGTTCTGACATGACCGCCAGTAAAACCGATCGGACTTTCTGCACATCCGAACCATACGCCACCCCAACCCGTACCGATGTTCGGATATAGGGATCATGTAAGGTCCAGTTCACAAGCCGGGATTCCAGCACCTGACTATTGGGCACCACAATATCCGCGCCGTCATTGCGCTTAATCAATGTTGAGCGGTGACCAACCGTCATAATTCGCCCGATCAATCCATTAATTTCTACCACATCATTGATTCGTATCGGCCGCTCAGACATCAAAATCCAGCCGCTTAAAAAATTCTCAATAATATTTTTTGCGCCAAAGCCAAAGCCAATTGCCACAGCACCTGAAATAAAGGCAAAGGTGGCCAGCGGAATGCCCAAATAAGTCAGCACCGTCAATAAAACCAAAATCAGCAGTACAAAAAACAATACCCGCTGAATCACCGCCCGGCTATCGGCACTGATCCGCAGCGACGACAACAATTTCTTCACCACCAAATAAGCCATTAAACGGCTTAAAAACCACGCAATAACCAAAAAGAGCAGCGCATACACAATCTGCCCCCAGGTGATGACCTGCGTTGCACTCAAACTAAACGCTGTTTTATTCAAGAAATCCATCATAGATTAAGTATAGAACAAAACAGCCATGACTAAAAATCTATTTTTAGTCCGAATAATAAATCCTTATCACTACAAACAAAAACGCCCCTGATGTCGAATCATCAGGGGCGTTTTCCGAGTGCCGCAATAAGGGCACATACATTACATCACATCGACTTCACATTTTTCAGCCGCTTCCGCTTTCAGTGCTTTGACTTTCTTCAGATCGCCGGATTTGCGTGCTTCGGCAAGCGCTTCATAATCGGTGTTTTCAACCTCACATTCACAGGTCTTATTAAATTGATCCAGCGAACCTTCAGGCACGGATTGTGCTTTAGATTGACATGCCTGCAAATCACTTTCTTTTAATTGTTCCGCATCCATGGCAAAAACAGACGCTGAAAACATAAACAAACTAACGGTTAACATTTTTTTCATTTTCTCATTCCTGGTGTAGTGTTTTGAACTACACAAATTTAAAAGGAATTTCAATTTATCACCGGCACAACCCTAAAATTTGACCGCTGTCACAAATTTTAAACAACCGGCCGTTTTTAACGTCTAAAGAACTGATTTGTAACGACATTTTAATGCAATAAGCAATTAATTTTGCTTTTCACAAAATGATGATGCCAGTTGCATAAACTCTTTTTGTTCTTTTTGATTAAAAGTCTTCTTGGCAATTTCAGGTAATTGACCGGCCAAAATATCACCACAAACAGACGCCGGGTTCTTTTTCATGGTTCGAAAGTATCCTTTCATGGCCTGACGTTTGCATGACCTGCCCAAATCTTCGAGCACCGCAGATTGTTGCGCGCTGTTCAGATTTTCTGCAATAAAATCAGGTGTCGTGCCATTAATGACAGTCTGGCATGCTTCATCGGGTTTTTTTCTGAATTCATCTTGTAAAACCTGTAAAGTGGCTTCATCAGCGACAGGCATATCAATCACCGGCACCTCTGCGGGTTTCAGGTCTGTAATCCAGGTTGTCCAGGTGCCTTTGCTTTTGCTGTTAGTCTCATTCCCATCCCTGTCAATGGTGACGCGTGAATAGCGGGCGTCACTGCGCACCACCATGCCCAATTTACTCAGCTCTTCTACAATCGCCGCACCGAAACGGGGATCACCATAAAATCCCGGCGTATGAAACGGTGCAAATGAAAATGGTTTATCTCTTAAAACCCACAAGTCAGCGTGTACCTGATAGCGCGAACTACCCGGATCTGTTTCACGCTTACTGTTAAAATCTGCAGTCAGCACATAATGCTCAGCCTGACCACCGGCCAAAGCACGCGCTCCTTCACCGCGCTCAACCCGCACATTAAAATCAAGATAGACCAGCGGGTAACCAAACTCCGTCCAGCCAGTGGACTCTGACACCGGCTTACCCTTCTCCCAGCGCGGAATAAACAAACCCATATGCCGCTCCCCAAGCGCAAAAGACGCCTTATCCACAGTACGCTCAGAAACCCGATCACGCCAGATCAGAGTATGCTCAGGCCCCTGCAAAACATACTCAGTGGTCGGGCTCTCATAAGCCGGTGGAAACTGGCCCAAGTCCTCAACATCCGGTCTGGCGGTATGCAGCGTATAGGAAAAGCCACTGGTGGTCTGTTCATTATCCTCGGCCGAAGCGATACCACTGACCGAAAACATCAGCATCATTGTTGTTGCAAGAAATGTTGTTAAATTCATAGTTACTCTCATTGATTTTGTTGATTTGTATCGGAAAATCTTATTAAGAAATATAATACACAATACAAACACATCATCTGCTTTGATGTGATCTTAGGATAAACCCATAACTTTTGACACAAGATGCTGTGCAAATTGAATCCAGACTTCCCTAGCTATATGATATGTTCTAAATTAGAGACAACTATAACATTGCAGAAATGAATTTACATGTGAGCAATTTCACGGAATTGAAATTGAGTTAGGTGAGGAGCGAACTTATAGCAATGATTCAAATAATTTGATAAATAACGGCAAACTTGCACCAATTAACAACCAAAATAACCGCCCTAAAGTTTTCTTAGATTGCCCCCAGATACTTTTTTCGGACATATAATCTTTCCATTGGGCCAAAGCCAATGCGCCTTTCGGTGTAATTGAAGCTTGATGAATGCTTGTATTATCATCCATATCAGTGATAGCTTCCATTGGTGAAGAAATATACCCTTGTCCCAATAGGTCAGTATAGTCTCTTAGCTCTACTCTTGAACCTTTAATATCACGAGGTTTAATAACAGATTCGAGTGCAGTGATGTAATTGTTGATTTTGTTCATGGATGTTATTTTCAATTATTAATTTTTTCCTGTACTTCTTTAAACGTCAAACCCTGACCATTCACCCACTCTGAAAATCCGTTTGAATTTCTACCTAAAACCATATTTGAAGCTGCGCTTGGGCTATTAAAGATTGCATCTTCTGAGAAAATTAATCTATCACCGGAATCAATCAAGATTTTTGTTTCTATCAACTTTCTTCTCATGTTTCTATATGTCTCAGTACATGAGTTTGTAAGTTTTTTCTTTGCTTCGCTTCCTTTTAAAACAATGTATCCTTGATCAGTTTCAATCATGGTTGAATCGAATGTTCTAGTTTTGATGTAATAGGTTTCATGTATTTCAGACTTTGTATCAGACTGTTCAACCTCTTTTGGAAGAACAGTTGAAGAAATTAAAAAATTAAACCCCATCACGGGAAGTATGAGTTTAATTTGTTTTAAAAAATACTCCATGTCTGAAATATCTGCTTCGTGCAAAGTAGGAAGGCCTGGAGAGTTTCCATTATCAATTTGTGCGGTTTTAGCTTCTAACGCAAGCTGAACAAGTCTTGACTCTAAGTATTTAATCTGTGTTTTGGTTAAGAGCTCATCCTTACTGATAAAAAAAATCAACTCTTTAAAATCTCTGTTTGGATCACTTAAATGTTTTTTAAGTCTTATTTTTATATTTTCTGCTTCACCAATATATATTTTCTCATCAAAAGCTTCATCAGTCGGATCTCCTTTTAAACAGTAAATGCCCGGACTTTCGAGCTCTGGTCGATTTATAATTTTGTTAACTGATGCTCTCGGGCTATAAATAGCTTTTCCAACCCAGTTTCCAATTTCACTTAATCTTGGACCATAAGCTGTTCCATCTATCATGTATACTGTTAATTTTTTTCCCATTATTTTCACTTACTCTTAATAAACTCTAATTTATAAATTCATACAATTATTAAGTATACAAAAATCAAAAAACTTTGCATGAAAAAAGAAAGATTAATCATTAAGAAAGTTGAAAGTAAGAGTCCGCCAAGAATTGAAAGATAAAGCAATTTTATCATGGGTCTCCGGGTCGGTGCCCGAAGACGTCGCGGAATCAGAAGACGGTGGACGGAAGACTGAGGACTGTACAAGAAAATTTACCATCAAATCATGGTGATGTGGGGTAAGTGACCGTGAAAGCGACTCCAGGGATGGAGGTGTGCCGCGTTAGATAGGATCCGTTAGCGGCCCAAGGCAGAACTCACTTTTGACAGCTTGAGCACACATACTTGTGCGTGATTGTTGCAAAAGTGAGTAGCAACGCAGGGGTTGTGTATCCGTTAAACTGGCCGAGATTATCGGATCGGAGCCCGATAATGACGCGCTAAACCCTGGAACTGAGGGGAAATTTGGCTTTGAAGATCAAGGCGGAGCCGATTTTTGACAGCCTGAGCGCACAAGCTTGTGCGTGATTTCTGCAAAAATCGGCGACAACGCAGAGATTCTAAGCCAAATTTTTTCTCAGAAGATTTCGCCGATCATGCAGCGGAGTGATCCTCCAGCTTTTTCCAGTTCCGAAACCTCCACCCCATGAATGCGAAATCCCCATTTATCCAATTTCTTCTTGGAAGCGGTGGACAAGGTATCAAAGGCGGTCTGACTGAATAACACATCCCGTTCGGTGATGGAAATACAATTACCGCAGAACGCCATTTTTTCTTCATCGGACAAATACAGAATGTTGCCTTCGTAAAAATCATCGATGGCCTGTACCACCTCAGGGTCGGCAAAGGAATCTTTGTGCATAACCACGGCTGCGCCGGCCAAATTGGCCATCACCACGTTGGTGTGGTACTCACCTTCAGCAAGATCAAACTGGAAGGTTAAATCCAACTGAAATCCCTCAGCCAATGCCACGGCACCTTCGTCATTAACCCGTTCAGTCATACCGACGAAGCCGATATTACGTCCTCGATCGGGCACCAGCACACCGGTCAATTCGGCGATGGCTTTGGGGTGTTCGATGATGTATTCATCATAATCCAACACACTGTTGAAGAATTTTCGGATGTCTTTGCGTTCTGTTTCCAGTTGCCGGTTGGGGTAGCGCATGGAGCCGACGATATAACGGCGATTGTGGTTTGTGGCAAAGGAATTGTTCGGAAACACCGCATCCGGTGTATGCACCGAACCTGGAAAAGATATCACCGGGATATCAAAATCTGTCAGAACCCGGGCCAGATGCATTTGCTGGTAAATGGCGAGTTTTTCGTCCACCGATTCATCCATTTGCATGTATTCATTATCCTGGGCGGTTTGTTCGTTGAGGGAAAAACCCACCGGTGACACCATGAACGCGGCTTTCATGGCAACGGCTTGTTTTATCGGGTAGTTGGCGTATTTTTGTGCTTCTTTAAAGTCAGCTACGGTTTTCACTAACATAATTAATTAGGGTCCTGGCTTCGCTCAGCACCCGGATGTCATTCTTGCGTTTGGGTGCTTCGGTTACTAAATAAGATTTCCACTTTTTACTGCCGGGAAATCCGTGAAATAATCCCAAGATGGGTCTGATTAACCAATGCAGGTTTGCGCCTTGTGTCAGCATCCGGGCACAATAATCCTGATAAGCATAGAGTATATCATCGTGATTTGTTTGTTGGGGTTGAAAACCCAGGGCGTTATGCATGTCTCTGATGAGCCACGGGGCGTTCCAGAAGGCCCGCCCAATCATCACACCATCCGCATATTGTAGATGATTTTGCGCCTTTTGAACAGTGTCGATGCCGCCATTAACCACCACGGTTAAATCAGGGAAATCAGCTTTTAACTGTTCAGGAAAATGATAAAGCAGTGGCGGTATGGTGCGGTTTTGCTTGGGGCTGAGGCCTTTGAGCAGCGCTTTACGGGCATGCACGATAAAGGTTTCACAACCGGCGTCGCGGTTAATGGTCACAAAACGTTTAAAAAAGTCATAATCGGCTTCATCATCAACGCCAATCCGGGTTTTCAGGGTAATGGGTATTGACACCGCCTGTTGCATCTTTTTAACACATTCGGCCACCAATTCAGGCTCGCGCATCAAACAGGCACCAAAGCGACCGCTTTGCACCCGATCACTGGGGCAACCGATGTTGATATTGATTTCATCAAAGCCGGCATCTTCCGCCATTTTGGCACAGACCGCCAATTCTTCAGGGTTACTGCCGCCCAACTGAATCACCAGCGGATGTTCGGATTGATCATAAGCCAATAAATCAGTGCGTTCACTGTTTAATAAAGCCCCGGTGGTCAACATTTCGGTGTACAGGACTATATTCGGTGAAATTAAGCGATGAAAATAGCGGCAATGGCGATCGGTCCAATCCAGCATGGGCGCCACCGACAAACGATGGTTGAGACTCATGGCAGCAGTAAGCGTTTAATTAAATCCAAGTAAATATTTTCTAACTGCAGCAGTTGTTTAACCGGCACACATTCGTTGACCTGGTGAATGGTTTTATTAATCGGCCCCAGTTCCATGGTGGCAATGCCCAAAGGCGCCACAAAACGACCATCTGAGGTGCCGCCCTGGGTATTAAATTCAGGCTCAACGTCACTAAAACGCTGAATGGCTTTTTTAAGCGCGGTTTTAAAGGTGTCGTTTTTACAATGAAACGGCTCACCTGATAACGCCCAGTCAAGCTGATAGTCGAATCCATGCTTGTCCAATAAGCCTTTAAGCTGTTTCGCTAAACTGGTTTGGCTTGATTCCGGCGAATAACGAAAATTGGCGGTGATGTGCAAGCGACCGGGAATGACATTAGCGGCACCGGTTCCGGCGCGGATATTGGAGACTTGAAAACTGGTGGGTGGAAAATCGGCATTACCCTGATCCCAAACATAATCTGCGGTTTCAGCCAGAAAAGGTGCTGCGGTAAAAACCGGATTTTCAGCCAGTTCAGGATAAGCCACATGACCCTGTTTGCCTTCGATGGTGATAATCACGTGCAATGAACCGCGACGGCCGACCCGCACCGTATCACCGACCTGTTCTGAACTGCTGGGTTCACCCACCAGGCAATAATCAAAATGATGGTCTTTGGCCATCATCGGCATAAACTTTTGTATGCCGTCGGTGGCTTCGCCTTCCTCGTCTGAAGTCAGCATAATGGCAATTTTGCCGGGATGATTTTTATGGGTGGCGACAAACTTTTCCATAGCCAGTACCATGGCCGCCACAGCGCCTTTCATATCTGCCGCTCCGCGCCCGTGCAACAGGCCCTCAGCCAACTGTCCGCTAAAAGGCGGGTACGTCCAGTCAGCCTCATTACCCGGCGACACCACATCAGTGTGCCCAAGAAATAATAATGCCGGGCCCGGCTGATTGCCATGCCAAATTAAGACATTGTCCACCTCACCAAAGCGATGATGGTGGCCCTGAAAACCCTGACCTGACATGCGATTCATTAATAAGGGGATACAGCCGGCATCATCGGGGGTGATGGATGGTTTTTGAACCAATTGTTGTGCCAATGTGATGACTTCAGCATTCATGCGGGTAATCCAATCTGATAATGACCATTGAAATACACCACCGGTCGTTTAATTAAGGTTGGGTGAGCAACCAGCGTTTCAATGCCGATATGCTGTTGGGTATCTTTATCTAACTGACGATAAGAAGCGCTGCGTTTATTTACCAGCTTATTTTTGTCAATGTCTGCCAGCATGGCTTGTACCAATTTTGCATCAATGCCATCACTGCGAAAATCATGCAAGCGCACATCATGACCGGCTTGCTGGGCTTGTTTAAGTGCGGCGCGGACTTTGTCACAATTTTTAATGCCGTAAATAATCATGTGCGCAGTAATTCATTAATCGAGGTTTTGGCCCGGGTTTTGGCATCCACTTTTTTAACAATTACCGCACAATTCAGGGCATATTTTCCGTTATCGGCCGGTAAACTGCCAGGCACCACCACCGAACCCGGAGGCACATAGCCATAGCTGACCTCATTTTTTTCGCGGTCATAAATTTTGGTGCTCATGCCTAAGAAAACGCCCATGGAAATCACACTGCCGGCACCAACCCGGACGCCTTCCACCACTTCACTGCGGGCACCGATAAAACAATTGTCTTCAATAATGGTGGGGGCCGCCTGCAGTGGTTCTAAGACACCGCCGATACCGACACCGCCGGATAAATGGACGTTGTCTCCAATTTGCGCACAACTACCTACGGTGGCCCAGGTATCGACCATGGTGCCGGCCCCGACATAAGCACCGATATTGACATAGGATGGCATACAGACGACGCCTTTACCTAAAAATGCACCGCGACGGATGGTGGCCGGGGGTACAATCCGGGCACCGACCTTGCGAAACTCATCGACACCAGCCTCTTGAAAACGACACGGCACCTTATCCCAGTAATGGTGGGTACCGCCGAGCATCACACGGTTGGGGGAAATTTTAAAATACAACAAAACCGCTTTTTTCAGCCATTCATTCACCTGCCAATCACCATTGACCGGTTCAGCCACCCGCGCCTCACCAGATTCCAGTGCGTCTAAACATGCCTGTACATCTGCACCATAACGGTCTTTTAAATCCACCGCTTCCAGTTCATCACGTTGTGCCCACGCCCGGTTAATTTTTTCTGCTAAACTCATCAGTATTCCAAAAATAAATCGCTTATTATAACCAAATGAAAGGTGGATGGTGTCTGAAAACAGCCGTTTTGCACCGACCCTTCAACACTTGCCTATAGTGCTTGCTCAACAATGACCCTTAATTTTTTCACAGATATTTTGTATTCTTTTTGCAATATCTGTAAAATGTCTCGGCTGAACATGCGCACTTTGGCGGCTTCGGCTTGATTTTGACAAGTAAAAACGGCCATTTCATGGCGTATATTGGCCAGCTGACAGAGCCCCTTGACGGGTGCCGGCAACATCGGCTGGAGACGTTTATTGACATCAGTTATATGATTGGCGCGTTGGATGAGGGCAGACAAGCTCTTGTCTTGTGCGATTCGCTCATTAAGGGGTTGTAATTTTTTGGTTCGACTCATGGGCTTATTTTGAAGCAGGTTTTGAGTAAATGCAATAAACCGCTCCATTAACAAACACAACGGGTAAGTTTTACCATGCAAAATTTAACCATATTAAAACAAGATCACAGCGGCATTAAGAAATATGCCTTATCCGACCGCTCTCTGAGACTAAAAATCTACGCATTAACGGCTCTTGGCATCAGCCTGGTTTTCTCTTTGGGATTGCTGGCAGCCCCATTGGTATTGGATTTATCCGCCACCAATGACAAACAAACCATCCAGCAACTGCAAGCACGTGTTGAAGCCGGCCAGGCCGAACTGAATGCCTTGAAAACAGGGGTTCAAAACGACATCGATGCCATGACTTTGCAAATTGGACAGCTGATGGCTCAATCCACCCGCCTGAATGCTTTGGGCAGTCGATTAACCGCTGCCAGTGATATTAATCTCGATGATTTTGACCTCAATGCGATGCCCGGTTTAGGGGGTGCCGAGCTTGAACTCACCGGTGAAATCAACACACCACAAACTGTTTACAGCAATTTATTCTCACTGGAACAGAGTTTTGAGCAACAACAGGAACAGTTTGACGTACTTTCTCGATTGCTTAATGAACAATCAATTGAACAAAACGTCACGCCCCACATGATGCCGCTGGAGTCCGGTTGGATTTCTTCCTATTACGGCAAACGCATTGACCCCTTTACCGGTAAACAGGCCAGCCATTCGGGTATGGATTATTCCGGTGCGTACCAATCCAAAATCCGTGCCGCCGCCGATGGTGTGGTGGTCTGGGCCGGACCCCGTGGGTCCTATGGACGGATGGTCGAAATTGATCACGGAAACGGTTTCATGACCCGCTATGCCCACGCTGAAAAAGTAGAAGTTGAGCTGGGACAACGGGTGACGGCCGGCGATCACATCGCCACCATGGGTAAAACCGGTCGTGCCACTTCAGAACACTTACATTTTGAAGTCTTGAAAAATGGTCATAAAGTAAACCCCTTGCCGTTTATTCATTCCTGATCCGTCGTTCACTTATCGGCAAGCATTATTTTATTGAATCGCCTGCGATTGGTCTTGAATATCAGGCCAATCGAAACCACATAAATGGCTTACAGCAGCACAACAAGCAAATAAAACTATGGCATTAAACTCACTCTTTACCAAAGTATTCGGTAGTCGCAATGACCGCTATATTCGCCAACTCGACAAGGAAGCTGATCACATCGAATCCCTGGAACCGGATATGCAGACATTATCGGCGGAACAATTTAAACAAAAAACCGCTGAATTTAAACAACGCATAGCCGATGGCGAATCACTGGATGATATTTTGCCACAAGCCTTTGCGCTGGTTCGCGAAGCCGCAGTGAGAACCTTGGAAATGCGCCATTACCATGTGCAGTTAATCGGTGGTATTGTGTTGCACCGCGGTAAAATCAGTGAAATGCGCACCGGTGAAGGTAAAACACTGATGTGCACCCTGGCGGCCTACCTCAACGCCTTGGCCGGTCAGGGGGTGCATGTGGTAACCGTCAACGATTATCTGGCACAACGTGATGCCGACTGGATGCGGCCGCTGTATGAGTATCTGGGTATGACTGTGGGTGTGGTGATACCGTCATTAAGCCACGAACAAAAGCGCGCCGCCTATCAGGCCGACATTACCTATGCCACCAATAATGAGCTTGGTTTTGATTACTTGCGTGATAATATGGCTTTCAGCCTCGATGCCAAAGTGCAAAGAGAACCCTTTTATGCCATTATTGATGAGGTGGATTCGATTTTAATTGATGAAGCCCGAACGCCCTTGATAATTTCCGGACAGGTGGATGAGTCACCGGATGTGTATAACCGCATTAATAAACTGGTACCACAACTTGAGCGCTCCACCAAAGAACCCGACCCCAAAGAAGTCACCAAAGCGATGTTGGCCAAACAGGCCCTGCCGGAACCTGATGGCGACTTCACCGTGGATGAAAAATCCAAACAGGTTTTCCTGACTGAGCAAGGCATGGAAAATGCTGAAAACCTGCTCAAAAAGCATGGCTTGATGAAAGAAAATGATTCACTGTATGATTCACAGCACATTAACCTGATGCACCATGTGTCAGCTGCTTTAAAAGCCCACCATTTGTTTGAAAAAGATGTGGACTACATCGTCAAACAAGGAGAAATTGTGATTGTGGATGAATTCACCGGCCGAACCATGGAAGGCCGCCGCTGGTCTGATGGTTTACACCAGGCGGTGGAAGCCAAGGAAAATGTGCCGATTCAAAAGGAAAATCAAACCCTGGCATCCATTACTTTCCAGAACTACTTCCGGCTGTATCCCAAATTATCCGGCATGACCGGTACCGCCGATACCGAAGCCTATGAATTTCAAAGTATTTACAATCTGGAAGTGATTGTTATCCCTACACACAAACCGATGATTCGTGATGATCAGGGCGATTTGGTGTATTTTAACCAAAAAGCAAAATTTGATGCCATCATCGAAGACATCAAAGACTGCCATGAACGTGGACAACCGGTGCTGGTGGGTACCGCATCCATTGAGGTGTCTGAGCACATCTCCCGTGAATTAAATAAACATAAGATTAAACACAATGTGCTCAACGCCAAACAGCATGAACGCGAAGCGTATATTGTGGCTGAAGCCGGCCTGCCCGGCGCGGTGACCATTGCCACCAACATGGCCGGCCGTGGTACCGATATCGTGCTTGGCGGTAATTTATCCATGGAACTGGAATCGCATAAGAATTTATCAGAAGAACAAGCCAAAAAAATCAAAGAAGACTGGAAAAAGCGTCATCAGCAGGTTTTGGACAATGGCGGATTGCGTATCATCGGCACCGAACGCCATGAATCACGGCGGATTGACAACCAGTTGCGAGGCCGCGCCGGACGTCAGGGTGATCCCGGATCTTCACGCTTTTATATTTCCTTAGAAGATAATCTGATGCGGGTCTTTGGTCAGTCGCGTATGATGGATAACATGAAGCGTTTTGGCATGAAAGAAGACGAGTATATTGAGCATAAATGGATTACCCGCATCATCGAAAATGCCCAGCGCAAAGTGGAATCTCATAACTTTGATATCCGAAAAAACCTGTTGGAATTTGATGATGTCGCCAACGATCAGCGACTGGTGATTTATCAGCAACGTGCTGATTTGCTGGAGTCTGATGACATCGGTGACTACATAGCGGACATCCGTGAAGAAGTGTTTCACAACATCATCCGTCAATACGTGCCTTTAGAAAGTGTGGAAGAGCAATGGCAAATTGCCTCTCTTGAACGGGTTCTGGCCACCGAATTCGGTATTGAAATCAATATTGTGCGTATTTTAGAGCGCGATGAAGACCTCAACGATGATGGTTTGACCGATAAAATCCTCAGTCACATAGAGCGCTTCTTTAAAGAAAAAGAAGCCCTCACAGGCAACGATGTCATGCGGCAGTTTGAAAAAGCCGCCTATCTGAACACGCTCGACCAGCAATGGAAAGAGCACCTGGCGCAGATGGACCATTTACGTCATGGGGTTAACTTGCGCAGCCATGCCCAAAAACAACCCCTGCAAGAGTATAAACGTGAATCTTTTGAAATGTTCAAAGATTTACTCGACCGCATTAAATACGAAACCATCCGCATCATTGCCCGAGTCAAAGTCCGTCAGGATGAAGACGTGGAAGCCATGGAACACCGTGAAAATAAAAATGTCACCTATCAACACCAAAGTGCCGGTGAAACTTCACGACAATCCGATGAAAAAGTCGAAACCTTTGTCAGGGACGGTGAAAAAGTCGGGCGAAACGACCCATGCCCTTGTGGCTCGGGTAAAAAATACAAAAAATGCCACGGCAAGCTCAATTAAAAATTGTTGATGTAGCGGTTTTGGTGCTGATTAACCACCAAAACCGCGTCCTTCTTACCCAGCGACGGTCTGACGTTCATCTCCCTGAATACTGGGAATTTCCGGGTGGTAAAGTTGAACCAGGTGAAACAGCTGAACAGGCTTTGTGCCGTGAAATCCGGGAAGAACTGGCTTATCTCCCCGCACAAATCAAACCCTGGCAAACCATAGATTATAATTACCCTGAATGCGCCGTGCGGTTACATATTTTCAAAGAACACGTTAAGCACCCTGAAGTGACGGCTAATGAGAAACAGAATATGCAATGGTGCTCAATCGAAGATTTAAACCGCCAACAACTTCCGCCGGCCAATCAGGGCATTGTGGAAGCCTTGATACAACAACAAAAAACCTATCCCGGCAATAATCAGCCATCCTGACCCAACTGCTGCTTTGCTCGCAACCACAGACCGTCGAGATAGTCTAAATCATATTTATCCTGGTTGGGGCTTTCCTGTTTGGCCAGTTGTTCAACAATCCGAAAACGGGCATCAAAGCGTTGATTGGCCCTGCGCAGAGCCAGATTCGGGTCAACATTCACATGTCGCGCCAGACTGGTACACACCATCAGCAAATCCCCCACCTCACCTTCAATGTTTTTCTTGTCACCGGTTTTGATGGCTTCCTGAAGCTCTTTTTTCTCTTCATCCAATTTATCAAAAACCGGCGCAATATTCGGCCAGTCAAAACCGATTGTGGCCGCGGCTTTGTGCATTTTCATGGCTTTGAGCAATTCCGGGAATGATTGCGCTATGCCGTCAAACACACTGTCTTTATGTCGGTTTTTTTGTTGTTCCCATACTTCGGTCTGCGCATCGGCATCACGAGGATTTGGATGTGAGTTATTAAATACATGCGGGTGTCGGCTGATCATTTTTTGACACACGCCCTGCACCACATCCGCCAATGTGAACATATCCTGCTCTTCGGCCATTCGGGCATGAAACACCACCTGAAATAACAGATCACCCAGCTCTTCTTGTAAACCTGACCAATCTTTTTCAGCAATGGCATCCGCCACCTCATAAGCCTCTTCCACCGTGTAAGGCGCAATACTATCAAAATCCTGGGCCAAATCCCAGGGACAGCCCGTCTGGGGATCGCGTAAGCGCGCCATCACCTCCAATAAATCATCAATTTCTTTGTGCATAGTCTCTGTTATTTAGGGTGGTAGAATAATTTTAAATTGAGCACCTTTTAGCTCAGGGTCACGATCAATGCTTAACTCACCTTGGTACGACTCTACGATATCGGTAACGATGGACAAGCCAATACCATGGCCGGTCACCTTCTCATCACCGCGTACTCCACGTTGTAATAATGTTTCTCGTTTTTGTTCGGCTATGCCCGGACCGTCATCGGCAATGGTGATTATTAAACCGGTACGCTGTCTTCCGGTTTTGATCAGGGTTTTAATGGTCACATGAATATGCATATCACACCATTTAAAAGCGTTTTCCAATAAATTACCCAGCAACTCCATCAAATCACCCTGCTCCCCAAAAAACTCGGCACCCGGCGCCACCGCCGTTTTTACGCGGACGTTTCTGCGGTGATGCACTTTTTGCAAAGAGCCGATGATTTTATCCACCACATCAATCACCGGTACTCCCCGAACAAACGTCCGGTGACCGGCCACCGCTGCGCGTTTGAGTTGATAAGCGACAATCTCATCCATGTGTGTGATTTGTTGTTGAATCACCTCTTTATCAATGGGTTGATTGTCCAGGGCAGAGTGGACAATGGCCAGAGGTGTTTTTAAAGAATGCGCCAGATCACCCAGGGTGCGTCGCTGGCGTGCCAGAGAACTGCGCTCATTTTCAATCAAACGGTTTAAACTGGTCGTTAAGCCGCGTAATTCCAACGGATAATCTTCAGAAAAAATGGCACCTGCACCCTGCTCCAAACGGTACAAGTCAGTCATCAGCCGCTTCAAGGGCCTTGTGGCCCAATACATAATCACCCATTGCACCACCAAAAGAGCACCACTGATGATAATAATCCAGGTCAGTAAACTGTCGCGAAAAGCGGCCAGCTCTTGATAAAAATCACCGGCATGTTCTGACACCGCAATGGTGGCATGAATCACTTCATCATCGGTTTCAATGGCCACACCCTGACTGAGATAAAAATAAGGCACATCATCCAATTCTTCACGGGCATTAAAAACCCGCTGATTAATGTCTAACGGTTCAATATCCGGAATATCCTGACCCAGTACGGACGGTGTTTGCCATAAAAAATCCCGTATCAGAATTTGTCCGTAAATTCCTGAAGCGGGCTGCTCCATACGCGGTGTCGGGTAATTATCGGGCATTACCAGCTGGTTTTCATCGTATTCAATATAGGCAATGAGGGCGTACAGATAACCTTCCAGCCGCTCTTCCACCAACTGCAAAGTTTTTTCTTTGAAGGCTTGCTGCATTAAAACGCCCATCAAACTTAAAGCCAGAATTAAGGCCAAACTGGAAGTGAGCAGTACCCGGGTTTTTAACGCGGTGCGTTGTCCAAACCCTAACATGAATCAGTCCCGACGTCGCAACCGGTATCCGCGCCCGCGCAGGGTTTCGATGTAACTGGTGTCGGGATCAATTTCAGCCAATTTTTTGCGTAACCGACCCACAAAGACCTCAATCACATTGCTGTCACGGTCATAATCCTGATGATAAATGTGTTCAGTCAGGGTGGTTTTAGATACCACTTCATCCTGATGTAACATCAAGTATTCGATAACCTTGTATTCGTAGGAGGTCAGCGAAAGCAGTTCGCCTTTTGATTTTACATCCTGATGGCTGGTATTCATAACCAGGTCACCACAGGTTATTTCGGGCGTGGCATTGCCGCTTGAACGCCGCACCAGCGCATTAACCCGCGCCAAAAGCTCAGGAAAATGAAACGGTTTGACCAAATAATCATCGGCACCGGCATCCAGTCCCATAACTTTATCCTGCCAGGAACCTCGTGCGGTGAGTACGATAATCGGAAAATCGATGCCTTCTTCACGCAATGTCCGAATCACTTCCATCCCTGAAATTCGCGGCAAACCCAAATCGATCACTGCCACATCAGCCGGGTATTCACGGCCTTTAAACAAACCGTCTTCGCCGTTATCGGCTTCATCCACCACATAACCCACTTCATCAAATCGTTTGACTAAAATGGAACGTAAACTATCATCATCTTCTATCAATAATACACGCATAATTTAAATTTAATCCGGATCACGGTCGTCAGATGGCCGGGGCCGAGCCTGGCGACGGGGTTGAGGGGCTGGTCGCTGAACGGGGCGTTGCGTCGGGCGGCTGTTTCCGGTGGCCGCACTTGATTGAGCAGGGCGTTGAAAACGCCGAAATTCGGGTTGCCGCGAATTGGGGTGTGGACGCCGATAAAGTGTCGCTTTGTTGTCCTGCCCGTAAGTATCCGGACGGTTTTGATTGTAAAATGACCTCGGATGCGGTGTCTGAGGTGATTGTTTTTGTGTGGTGGCCGGTTTGCGGATAGTTTTAACACTGCCTTGCGGGGTCACCACACGAACCTCGTGCACACCCTGCCGTGTTTTGGCCGACAACACCTGTCCGTGCTGACGCGCTTCTTTGACCACTTCATTTAAACTGTTGGCACAAACAAGCGGTCCTGACAGCATCAGGCCAACAAAAAGTGCAATGAGATGATGTGGCTTCATGGTCATCTATTTTAAGTTAACTGACTGAATTGATGCTGAATTTGGCAACGCATTTCTGTGATGGTTTTAGCATAATCACCACTGTTGAAAATAGCGGAACCGGCCACAAAAGCATCCGCCCCTGCCGCCGCAATGGTTCCGATGTTATCCACTTTAACACCACCATCCACCTCTAATCGAATTTCTTTACCGCTGGCATCAATCTTATCGCGCACTAATTTTAATTTATTCAGTGTCTCGGGAATAAAAGACTGCCCGCCGAATCCGGGATTTACACCCATAAGCAACACCAAATCCAGTTTATCCAGCACATGATCGAGCCACTGAATCGGGGTCGCCGGATTCAGTACCAGTCCGGCACGACAGCCGCCTTCTCGAATCATTTGCAGGGAGCGATCCACATGCTCGCTGGCTTCAGGATGAAATGAAATAATATTGGCACCGGCTTCAATAAAATCGCCAATGATACGATCCACCGGCTTCACCATCAAATGCACGTCAATCGGCGCGCTGATACCATATTTTCTCAGCGCCTTTAACACCATCGGGCCAATGGTCAAATTCGGCACATAATGATTGTCCATCACATCAAAATGTACCCAATCGGCACCGGCATTTAACACGGCTTCGGTTTCTGCCCCTAAACGGGCAAAATCGGCCGACAAAATAGATGGTGCAATGATGGGTTGTTTCATGAAAAACCGATGATTGATTAAAGTAATTAGTTTGGCATCAGCCGATTAAAAAGTCAAACCATATGAACGTCTTACCAACCCCGTAAATCTTTGATTTCTTCCCAGGCCAGCTGGATATTTTTGGCTTTTTCCTCAGCCACTTTCATCATTTCAGGCGGCAAACCCTTGGACACCAGTTTATCGGGGTGGTGTTGACTCATCAATTTTTTATAGGCGCGACGGACAGTTTGTTTATCGGCAGTTTTAGCAACGCCTAAAACCCGGTATGGATCATTGAGAGACGCAGGTCTGGTCTGGTCTTGTCGGTGATTTTGATTATCGTGCTGTTGATAATAGCTTGAACTGCGCATCTTAAACATCGCATGCAACATAGCCAGCGGATACCCGATAAGCTGGCAAATCTGCTCAATTAAATGCTGTTCAGCGTTGTCAATGTCACCATCCACTGTGGCCATATCAATCAGCATTTCCAGGAAAAACTGCTTTAAGGACAATGACGTGCGGGATTTTTGCCGGAAATCAGTTAAGTCCCGTTCAATTTTATAATGTGCTTGTTTACCCAGATTAAAATAATTAATCGCTTGTTGTCGCAGCTCCGGCGTTAGTTTCATCTTGTTCATGATGATTTCTGCCCGATCAATTTCCTGCCGTGACACCACACCGTCTAATTTCGCCAGCTTACCCATGCTGACAAACAAGGCTTTAAAGAAGCTGTGTTGTATGGCGGAGCGGTTTTGTTTGGTAAAACGACGGTCACCGCTGATAAATTGTGTGACTTGATGCCCCAGCCAGGCCCCCAGGAGCATACCGATAAAGCCACCCAGTCTGTAGCCAATCAGGCCACCGATTAAAATTCCCATATTTATTTCGTTTGCGTGTGTATATTTAGATGGTTAAAATAGCCTTTTTGGCCAAATTCCATGGACATTTCTCTGCCCAAAATTCATCAAGGTAAAGTCCGTGATGTTTATCAAATCGATGACAAGCATTTACTTATGGTTGCCAGCGACCGACTCAGTGCTTTTGATGTGGTGTTACCGGACACCATTCCGGCAAAGGGCGCCATTTTGACTCAATTGTCTAATTTCTGGTTCCAAATGTTGGCGCCTATTATAAAGAATCACCTCACCCATATACCAGTGAAAAAAGTCATAGCCGATGCTGATAAAGATTTACAACAACGGGCAGTGGTGGTGAAAAAACTTAAACCCCTGCCCTGCGAAGCCATCGTTCGTGGTTATATTATCGGTTCAGGCTGGAAAGATTATCAGGAAACCGGCCAAGTTTGTGGCATTGAACTACCCACCGGCTTACAACAAGCCGAACAATTGCCAGAGGCCATATTTACACCTTCGTCCAAAGCAGCCGTCGGCGGTCATGATGAAAACATCTCTTTTGCTCAATTGGTTGATTTAATTGGCCAGAAACGTGCCGAACAGGTTCGCGACGTTTCTTTAACACTTTATCGACAGGCGCAACAACATGCCGATAAAAACGGACTGATTATTGCTGATACAAAATTTGAATTTGGCTTGGATGAAGACGGCGAATTACACTTAATGGATGAAGTCTTTACCCCCGACTCATCACGCTTTTGGGACAAAGCCCATTACCAAATCGGCACCAGCCCTGATAGTTTTGACAAGCAGTTTGTGCGGGATTATTTAGAAACTGTGCTGTGGGACAAAACCCCGCCGGGCCCTGATTTACCCACCGGTGTGATTAACAAAACTGCCGACAAATACCGCGAAGCTTACCGACGAATCACCGGCATTGATTTTGACCGCGTGAATGGATGACACAGGCAATGTAACAGCCATTGGTTTTACAGTCTTTTAACCCGCCATGGCTATAATGACGTTTGTTTAAAAATTAACGTGACTTGTCCCATCCATCCGGCCACAACTGGCATCAACCCCACCCCATTCGACATTGGCTGCCGCATCTCTGGTTGCCGTTGATGGTCTTTGCGGGTCTTTTTCTGTGGCTGGAACCTCTAACAATAAACAGAACATCACAAAACACCCTGAATATTACCCTAACACAACCGCACACTCAGCCAACAGCACCGCCAAAGTTAACAGCGAAACCCAAGCCCGCAGCTGAAACCGAAATCAAAGCCAAAACCGAAACCGTCACAAGCCCCCGACTAAAACAGTCAGAACCGGTCAAACAGCAACCGAAACAAGAACCCAAGCCGACGTCGGAACCCATCGATAACGAAAACCAATCCAATGTCACCATCAGTACCGGACAAATACTTAGCCGGGCAAAGTCCTTAACCGACGTCCAAATCACCGATGAATTTAAAGCAGCTCATCAAGTAAATTTCCAACAGCCCACGATTAAAGCCCACGATCCCTACGACGACATCCCCTACCTACCCATCCACGAGCTCGCTGTTGATATGAATTTCTACTCAGCCGGCTACCGCGGCGACATTGAACGCTTTTTCGACAAAGTCATCCTCACCAAAACCTTCACCACAAAATACGGCACCAAGATTAATTGCGCGCTGGCGGTGATTGTTGTTTGTGGGTGGAAATAATTTTAGTCGCTTCTGTAACTTGACGCTAATCGACCATCAAATCTCCTGCGAAGATTTCAAAAAATGATCACGCTGAATATCACTCAATACACGATAAGGTATTGGCATAGCGCCACTTTCTAGCTCAATAAGATAGCCCAAGTTATAGCTATGAATAATTTTCACTTTGGACCAAGAGACAGATCCTGTTGCGCTTTTAGATTGCCTCGTTACGCTTTCAGAATTAATCGTGAAATCACACTGTCCCACACGAGCCGATTTATACAAAAACATGACTGTAGCAAATGATTGAAGAAAGAATAAACTCAACTTACGTTTAAAGCCTCTCAACTCTCGCAGCGCATCCGCTGTATCAAAAGCATGTTCCTTCACAATGCCTAAGTATTCACCAAGACCATAGCGAACAGAGAATTTTATTTCTGACGATGGGGCCATTTTAATACTTATAATTTTTTTCTTTAACTGTTTGCATGCGGATCCCCGATAAGACTTTCTAATGGGATATTGTAATTATGGTGAAGTTGACGAATCATTTTAAGTGATAAATCCCGTTTGCGGTTCAGAATTTCAGAAACCCGGCCTCGTGAGCCGATTGAAGATTCCAAATCTTTGCGGCTTAAACTCAACTGCTCCATTCGAAATTTAATGGCTTCGACTGGGTCGGGCGGATTGATTGCATGATGTTTATCCTCATATGCCTCTACCAGGGTGAGTAAAACATCCAATTTATCACCACGCGGCGTATCGACTTCAGCGCCCCACAGTTGGTTGATTTCACTCAGGGCCTCCTTATAATCGGCTTCAGTTTTTATGGGTCGAATTTTCATCATACTTTATCTACATTAATTTGATCATATTGTTCATGTGTGCCAATAAACTTAACGAACATGACTTGCCGCGGATAATCTATAGCAACAACCAGTCGGTATTTATTGCCGCCAATGTTGAAAACAACACGACTGTTTTTCAATATACTGGCATGTCTAAATTGAGCCTTCAGTTCTTGCGGCGATTGCCATTCGGCTTTCAGCGCTTCTGCATGCCACGCTTCAATGGCAGGCTTTGCATCAAGGTATTTCGGAGAGGACTCCCAAAATTCTCGTAACGTCCGTTTTGAAATAACACGCATTTTCTGAGTTTACACTGTTCCCGATATGGGAGCAAGTAACAAATCATTTAATGCTAACGGTTGGCGCTGAGTTTGCGGAACCCAACGGTTTGCCGCACACCATGTTGGGCTTCGCAAGGCTCAGCGCCAACCTACCACAGTTCTTGACTACCTTATTGAGCATTGTCTAACTTACCAATCAACTTCCGACAAGCCGTGGCATGATTTTCATATTTCGGGTATTCATCAAGCGCTTGTGCCAGTAAGGTTAATGCCGGGATCAGGTCTTTAAAATCCGGGTGTTTTTTATGGATGCGGTGGAGTAATTTAATGGCGATTCGGGCGTCATTTTGGTGAAAGCTTGCTTTTGATATGATGAATTTAAGATCAGGATCGCTCAGTTCAAAATCGGGAATTTTAGCCATTAAACGTTTATAACTGCGACTAATCAAGTCACGGCGGTTGTTGTTTTCAAGCAGTCGAAAATACTTGGGTAAAAATTCAGCCATGACTTCTGAGTTTTTGGTGGCCAGCAGAAAATCAAAAAACCGGTTGTGCAGTGAAAGTTTATCGGAATTTAAACTGATTTGTTCCTGAAATAGTTTTGTCGCATCTTTAAATTCAGCCTGTTTAATCAGAGTCGATATTTTTGCCATGGTGATGGCGTGGCCACCGCGCCGTGTGTTCGAGCCATCTTGCAGGCGGGCGCTGTAACCGAGTTCAGTCTGAAACTGAAACACCATATAGCCCATCAGATGATGCAGAACAATGGCATAGTAAAAGGTGACAGCAAATAAAAAGATGGCATCGAGGCTGGATGGAATGATGATCACCAGTTGATACAGCACGGCCACTGAACCCATCATGATGAAAATAAAAGCCAAAATTAAGCCATAGGGCAGACCGATTGAATGTATCAAATCAAAGATATTGCGTGGATTCAACGACTCAATCATACTTTCAGAAATGGCGTAATGAATAATAATGGCCGGAAAAGACAAGGTCACCAACAAAGCCACAATGCCGCCGATGGCGGAGCCCAAGAAGGTATTCGCTAAATTAACCACCAGCCCGGTGACAAACAGCATGGCAATCAAGACCAGCATTTTCCTGAAACCACCTTCATAGGCTTCGGTGATATCCGGCGGCGTTAAATAGCCCTCAGCGGTAAAACTTAAGCAGCTTAAACAATATTTAAAAACCGATCCGAACAAGGCCAGATAAATTAACAGGGCAAATGGTATGTAAAAGGCCACCGAGCACAACACCGATAAAATCAAAATAAACCACAGTGATTGGGTCGACAGCGGATAACGAAAGCTTTGTTGTAAGCGTCGCCAAAAGGGCTCAATATTACCCGGCCCCAAAGTGTCAAGTGTGCGGTTACATCGAAAACAACGGGGCTCCGGATTAAACCGCGAATCATCGACACATTCATCGCAACAATTGATGTCACATTCCACACAGAAATAGGTGGCCGGTTCTAAGGGGTGGAATTGGCAGCTTTGTTCCATCAGCTAAGCTCCTGTGCCAGATTCTGGTACTTCTGTGTTTCCGTGTGATTCTCAAGACGCTTATATGCCGTGGCAAGCTTCTGGGCCAGCAGATGTAATGAAGGGTGCTTGTCTTCTTCATGGTACAAATCCTCAAACAGCTTAACTGCCTGTTCAACATACTCCGCAGAAGTGATAAAGTGCCAGGCCAGCTTATAACGGGTATCCCGGTCAAAGTGTCTGTTTTCTTTGGGTAGATCCTGCCAAATGGCACCGATTTTCTGTAATTGTGTTTTGTTCGGTCGTACGGTTTTCATCCATTGACTAAAATAAAGCCGCCCCTCATCGGGGTTCAATGTCTGTAATAATTTTAGTTTTAACACTTTTAAATAAAAATCACCCTCAAAGTTGGCCAGGTGTTTGTTAAGCTGTTTGAGCGCCATTTCAAACTGAAATTTATCCAGTGATTGATAGATTTTATCCAGACTCAATTGTTCCGGTGTGGCAACTTGATCCTGTTCGATGTAATCCTCATTTAAGACCTCCGGTTTGCGCCAAAGCACAAAAGCAATTAAAGCCGCACCGGTAACAAAGCCACCCACATGGGCCATAAAACCGATATTCGATTCCGGATTCATCCACAGTGAAAACAATTCATTACCAATATAAAAGGGTAATATCAGCAAGGCCGGGGCACGAAAATAGCCCACAAATACAAAAAACCAATAGAAAAACTCAATTTTCTTTAAGCGGAAAATGCCTAAATACATGGCCATCACACCGGACAAGGCACCCGATGCACCGACCAAGGGCATGGAGCTGCTTAAATCCATCAAAGACTGCGCCAGGCCGGCACCGACACCCGACAACAAATAAAAAACCAGAAAATTCCGGTGTCCTAAACTCGCTTCAACCGCAAAGCCACAGATAATTAAAAAGAACATATTGCCCAGCAAATGCATCACACCACCATGTAAAAACTGGTGGGTAATCAGGGTCGTTACGCTCATATCATTGGGTACCAGCCCGTATTTCTTAAAACTGACTTCATAGATGAGCTCATGAATGTATTCACGCTGATAGCGCCAATAGGTGTAATAATCAGCCGTAAAATATTCAGTACCATGGCTGAGTATATGATCGTAAAATGTTTCATCCTGCAAAATAAAAGCCGCCGCATAGCCGGGGTTCGGATGTTCGACCATCTTGTTAAAATACGCGGTTTTTTCCTGATTCGCTTCCTGCTTTAAAAAATCCCGGTAATGCGGTAATTCTTTTTCATAGATGCCGTCGCTGACATAAATACGCAGCGCTTCTTCAAAATGATCTGAATCACCACTTTGGTAAGCATAAAAAACCAGCACATTCAAAATCACAATAAAAAACAAAACGACGGGGGCGTTCTGCCAATCAAAACGCTTTTCAGTGGGGACAATAATCATGCCGGATTTAAGAAGGCGTGCTGTGAAAGCGTTTTATTTTAGCTGAGGGCAATAAATCATACAATTATTGGATTCGGCTTGGTTTTCGTAATAAATTTTTAAAATAGCTATTTTTGATAAGCGTTTAATTAGTTAGATACTACCATCTGTTTTCAGGAGCGATAATGGCAAAGATATACAACACCCTTGACAACCGATACTGACTAACAAGCCGATTGCCGGTTATTTTTGTTCCTTCTGAGACCGGCTATTTTAAAACCATTTCGCATATTTTGACCCATCAAAAACAAATTAATCGATACGTACATCCTGAATGATTGGATTGTATTTAACTTAAACAAACGCCCTGACGCCAAACAGCACCTCATGCAACCAAAAGGCCATGACCAGATACAGGCCTAAACCAGCTACAATCACAATAACATCAGCCATTGTGCCGTTCACCAGTAAATGCGCCACCGCCAGCAATTGCGGATGCTTAATCACATTCTTGATTCGCCCGGGGAAATAAGGCGCCAGAAAGAGTATAAAAATGGGCAGCATTAAAGTGGCGGCTACATGCCGTAACCAGAGCGGTGTTACATACAAATATGTCGGCGTTTGCCGAAGTTCAGCATAGCCTTTTACGATCAGGATAATGCCTGCCAATGAAACAACACTGTAAAACAATTTCCAGCCAAGCTCACTTTTCGCAGCGAACTTATTACGCAAAGACAAGGCCACAATGGATATTGAATGAATCCCCAAAAACAACACCAAACCAAGAATGAGTTTCCACATAACAATATGTCTCCAAAATATATTAAGAAATAATCTTAACTGATTTACTCACTCTTGTCTTCATACCACCTGATAACAAGCTTGCGTTTACCCCATTGACGCGCGGCTTCTAAGTCTTTTCCCATAAAGATATCAATTCTTTTTTCCACCGTTTGTTCATTTTATCGCGAACAATGTAAGTACCCTCAAATCCTTCAATTTTAACTTCTGTTTTATGACTTAATCCTAATTTAATGAGATCCCTTGATACTGCAATGGACTTCATCCCCGGTTTAAGTTGATCGCCCCAGGCAGTTAAGCCTTTATGCCCCTTTTTAGTTTCAGCTTCTCGCAAAGTGTAAGCAGTTGCGGTGACCTCCATGCTTTTTCCGATACCTGAGTCGCAAGCACTCAGCGTAACACCTATGATTGTGATGGGTATAATAAACAGACAATAACTAATAATTTTCATACTAAACCGTCTGTTTTATTATGGTTGATAAAGAGCTGTCCTTTGATCAAAATACCTCAAAATTATTAGTTTTGGATGTTCCGCACATTAGCTTGAAACATGATTAGCTAAAGAGCAATAATCTTTTTTAATTATTTTTAATTCCACAACTTTCATTCTTTTTCTCGTCAAGAATGTCATCCACAGGCTCAATAACTATTGGTTCTTTATAAATGATATATCTGCGATACTTTTCGAGGACTGGATCTTTCCGAAATTTATTATCGCTAATAACATACCTCGTCCCATTACAAATATTGACTTGCCCTGTGTAATCGGTATGTACCAAGATGTGACGACCAATAATAAAAGGCAGTCCACAATCTCCACCCCCGTAACCGCCTTCAATAACATGCGGAATTTCAGCTCTATTTCCTTTGAGGACTTCGATAATTTCAAACTCAGCTTTTACACCCATTGATTTTGAGTCATGTTCCGAATTAGCTATTTCATGGGCAGCAGTAATTCTCGCCACAAAAACTAATTCTGCATCATCGACCAACTCCATTTCTGTTGTATTTACACAGCTACAAGCCAAAAGCTCGTTTGACAAAAACATGACAATGAAGACAATGAATAGATATCTAAGCATTTATTAACACCTGAAAAAATTATTAAATTTATTGTAAGACATTGATTATGCGCATTCAATTAATGTGTGACTATCAGCAAACAGTCATAAAATGATAAAACGGTTAAAAACTGGAACCCGGCAATTTCAGGAATTCAATTTCTTCTTGTGTCGAAACACGTCCCAATATCTTATTTCGATGAGGATAGCGGCCGAATCGATCTATAATCACCTTGTGCTTTAATTCAGCTTCATAACGAGCCGGTGCATATTGTTTGAACAATGCTTCCGCCTGGGCATGAATCACCCGGGACTCACTGTGCATAAAAGGCATCAAAAAGAAATTGCGCTCCATTTCATTCAGTTCGGATAGAGCCTCGGCAGTGATGGCTTCTTGCGTCAACACCAGCGCCATACCATCTTGAGCAAAAGCCAGGGGCGTGTCGCGATAAATATTCCGTGAAAACTGATATAGTGTAGTGTTTTGAACTAATATGCCCTATGAGAGACCGCCACAAGTCTCATAACAAGGCATCGTTTGCAGATAATGGCCATAGTCCTTATCAAGAACGATAACGCCGTAATGAGGCTTGTGGCAGTCTCCCGAAGGGTGAACCCTAAAACAGCCATCTACGGCGTTATGTTTCCATGTAATATGAATAACTATTACGAAGAAAACAAGCCTTGTAGCTGACTATTTTATGATTCACTCATAGGGCATATTAGTTCAATACACTACACTAGGATAATAATTTCAGCCAGACGACCTTTAACTGTATCACGCCAGGTAAACAACTCACTTGCAGCGGCTTGCTGCAAGACAGGTAAAAAGCGTTCCTTCAGTAAATCATCAAAAGCCGAATCAAAACGCCGCCACTGATCTGCATCGATGTCCTCAAACCAAAATTTTAATATTTCTTCTAACACGATTGATTCATAAATATTATTAACAGCCCCCTGCTGAATAGCATAATCGAATGACTTAAATTTTTATTTTAGCACAGGCCACAACTGATAATTTTCATGGCACCACCTAAAACCATCTGTGTCATCCATTTTCTTCCTTTTCTCTTAATCATGATTTTGAAATTTCAGTTACAATAATTGGATGAAAAAATTTAAGTCCATTATTCGCTGGCTACTGCTGGTTTTTTTCCTGCTCTGGATTAGCCTGGGTATCTATCACAGCTATAAACCGCTGCCACCGGGCATCAGCGTGGCAACGCCGGCCTTACCGGTTCAGAATGTGCGTTTTCTGGCCGACTACACCTGGGTTGATGCGAACGATGTGCGACATACCGATCAGCGTATTTTTAACCGGATTTTCGAATTGATTAACAAGGCCGAGCGACTGATTGTCTTGGATATGTTTTTATACAATGACTTTGCCGGGGATTCAGAGGCAACCAAGATGGACGCTAATTTACGGCCACTGTCTGCCGAGCTGACAGCGGCCCTGATTGAACGTAAAGCCCAAGTCACCAATCTGCGTATCGTCCTAATAACCGATCCAATTAATCAATTATACGGCGGCCTGGAATCAGAACGATTTAACGCCTTGCGCGAAACCGGTGTTGAAGTGGTCATCACCGATTTAGATCGCTTGCGGGATTCCAACCCGCTCTGGTCGGGATTCTGGCGCCTGTGCTGCCGGTGGCTGGGTAATTCGAGTAACGGCGGTTGGTTACCGAACCCGGTGGGACCCGGCAAAGTCACTTTGCGCACCTGGCTGAAACTGGTCAACTTCAAAGCCAACCATCGTAAGACATTGGTGGCGGACTCAGATCAAGGCCTTGTTGGCTTAGTCACGTCCGGCAATCCACACGACGCCAGCAGCGTCCATGGCAATATCGCCCTTGAGTTTATGGGGCCAAGCGTTCGCGATTTACTGGCCACTGAACAGGCGGTCTTAAATTTTTCCGATACCGATATAAAACCCCTGTCAATAAGCCCTAAAATCAATTTACCTTCATTCGCATCGCCAACCCTACAAGTCCTGACCGAAGCTAAAATCCGTGATCGGGTTATTCAAACTTTAAATAAAAGTAACTCGGGTGACCGCATTGATCTGGCCATGTTTTACCTGTCCCATCGTGGCATCATTAAAGCACTTATCGACGCCCATTCACGTGGCGTAAACCTGCGCCTATTGCTCGATCCAAATGAAGATGCTTTTGGCAACAAGAAAAACGGCATCCCGAACCGACAGGTCGCCTTGGCGTTAACCAAGATCGGGATTCCGATCCGCTGGTGCGATACCCACGGCGAACAATGCCACAGCAAATTAATGCTAACCCGCCCGATAAATGGTCCCGCAGAATTGCTATTAGGCTCCGCCAACTTCACCCGCCGAAATCTCGACGATTTAAACCTCGAAACCAATGTCGTCCTGGTCGGCGCCCCGGACACCCCAGCCATCAAAGATGCCACAGCCTTCTTTAATCTCCGCTGGCATAACGCCCCCAATCAAAACTTCAGCCGCTCCTATGAATACTACGCCGATGACAGCCGCTGGCGCTACTGGCGTTATCGGTTAATGGAATTCACCGGTTTATCGACGTTTTAGAGATTTGTTCTGGACCGAGTATAAGACGTAGGCTGGTCTGTGCCCACATTCTAACTAACATTAAAGAAAATTATCATCCGCGTTGTCAGGGCACTGATCAATAGACTCTATTTTTTGCGTGCCCTCTGAATCGGGCAGTGGTTTAAGCCAGCAGTCATCAAATATAGAGCAGTAGCAATAACTCAATCCAAGTTCTCCCTGGTATATCGTATCTTGCAAACGCTGCACCAGCTTACGCTCACTGGTTTGAAATATAACCAGGGATTCTTCCGGTGCCAGAACCCGATCATTGACATCACTTTTCCCGTAAGTCACGCCCAATTCAGCGTTATCATCTAATTGCCGGACAAAAGAATCCCAATCACGCATAAACTCGCCTTTGTAATGTAATAAGACCCCTTGCATTTTGGCCGGTCCGACACCGACATTATTCAGCGATATTTTTATATAAGCCGATTCACTGGTGTTCGTATCATTAATGACGGTCTGCACATAAGGCCAAACAGAGGCTGCTGTTTGTTTTCGAACAGCATGTGACTCAGTTAATGCAGCGTAAAGTGCAATCGCTCCGGTGAAAACAGCCGCAACAGAAAGTATTGTCTGAATAGAGGCCAGCTTTAAAAATCTATTTTCAATTTCTATAATCGATTCTTTAATATCAATTGATTCTCTCACATCGATTGATTGAGCATGTTCGTCCTGGTTTTTATTTTCAATGTCGTTCATAAGACCGAAGCCCCACAGATTAAAATGCTGGTTTACATTTTAATATTTTATCCGACTTCATGTTTACAATTTTAATTGGTATCTATTTTATGGTCTGAACTTAACGCTGGAGTTACGGAGCGCTTGCGCGACGGGACAACCTGAAGGCATTCAGCGGGGCTCGTTACAGGAGGCGCGAAAGCGTCTCCTGTAACGTTAAAGCTGTGAGCGTCCGAGGCCACGTATTTTGTGGCCGATTTTGAGCGCCTTGTTAGCATTCTGCTTACCATAGGTACATACTTGACTTCTTATTGAGAATCTTCAGCTCGAACGATTCTGCACATGCGCCGCCTGCTAAGCCGTAGCAGACATGCAAAGGCAATAGGTGCTCTTCTCGAGGGTGGCAAAACCGAGCACCCGGCGCTTTTACCCATTCACACAGTCTTTGTTTTCTTTCTTCTTCAGAGATATTTGTGTTTGAACAAGTATCCAATAACCAAGACTCAAATGCTTCATTCAAATCTTTTGACTCCGTAGTTTCTGGAGCAAAAAAGGCCTTCATATTGTGAAAAGAAAATCCTGACCCTATCAAAAGTAATTCTTCATAGTCTAAGCCCTGTAGCGCCTGACCAATACTAATATGCTCGGCAGGACTTAAGTTATTAAGAAGCGACAACTGAATACAAGGAATATCAGCATCTGGGTACATTATTTTTAGCGGTATGAACAAACCGTGATCAAAGCCCCTTTGTTTATCGAGATTGCAAGCAATGCCAACACGCTCTAGCTTTTCGTGGATTTTATTTGCAAGCAGTGCCTCGCCCTTGCAGGGATAGGTAATACTGTAAGATTCTTCTGGAAATCCATAATAATCATATATAAGCGATGGGCTCTCGCCAGCAGTAATTGTTGGCAATTTCTCTTCCCAATGTGCACTCACAACCACAATGGCCGATGGTTTACGTAATAAAGATGTTATGCTTTTTAAGCAATCAACCATTTCTGTATGCCCAGCATCGCCCAAAAGAGGCATTGGCCCGCCGCCATGCGACAAGAACAATATTTGAGGTTTAGAGCTCATAATGACTTCCTTATTTGGTAAATGCTAACGAGTCACGCTGAACAGCAGCATGGCTTGGGTTAAAATTTTAATTTTAGCACAGGTCATGTCTGCTGGTTCAGGTTGTTACGGAGCGCTTGCGCGACGGGACAACCTGAAGGCATTCAGCGGGGCTCGTTACCGGAGGCGCGCAAGCGTCTCCGGTAACGCCGCGCTCACCGGCAATTTGGAGCGCAGCGTAAAATTGTCCGTGTGCAGCGCCTTGTTATGCCAGACTATTCCAGCATATCAAGAAGAGACTTTAACGACTCAGTATTGTCCTTAATTGAGGCTTCTAATTCGTCGATAGACTTGATAACCTGCATTCCAATCTTGCTAATTATTTTTTTCGACTTAGGAACTGGAACCGGTATTTCACCAATGACATCTGGCTCTAAATGTTCTTGGTTTGTACCGTAAGCGCTTTTAAGCATTAGGCTCTGACCAATTTCGCTTTTCAAAAACTGATATACATATCCCCTAAGCGCTAGATCATCTATGACAACTCGTATTAGGTTGTTCGTTGCCACATGACCATCATGCTGATTTAACGCATATGTAACCCTACCTAAAGTTCCTGAGTCGGAAATAAGGATGTAACCCTTATAGATAGTTAACTTTTCTAAATGAGCTTTTGTTTGCTTGTTCGCAACAGCTTCATCTAGATACTTAACATTATCCGAATTCAGCTGAGTTAAAGCCGTGCCTGTAAAGTACTTTCGTATAGTCGGACCTTCTGTTACCCCCACTTCAGCATAAGGCCTTTTAAAACGAGGACCATTGAAAACCAATCCTAAGTCCGCTAATCGATGGATTTCGAAATCATCTCTATCTCCAAGCTTAAGCACTTTCTCAAAAGCAGCATTATGTTTTGGTAGATACTGAATTGGGTTGAAGGAGTAGCTATCAGTCTTTATTGCACTCACATCAACAGAAAATCTAAATGCACTTTCATCCAAGATGCCAGACTGGAAGGCTTTGAAATCATCGGCTATCAAAGATAGATCCTGATCAATTAGAAAGCCACCATTGACAACAACTGGCCTTCCCTCAGAATCCCTCTTGAAAATTGGTTCTCCTCTACTTGTTTGGCCAACTTTATTTGAGATTGCCATATAAACTTTATAGTTTTTAGTTTGTTTCTTTTCATTTTTCTTAAGAAATATGACGGACGCTTTTGACCCACAAAATGGTTCAAAAGTATCTTCGTGAAGATTGACTACAGCAAGGAGCTGTGACTTTTCTAGAACCCACTTTCTTATACTTAGAGCCTCTCTATTATCAAGCTGGCCCTTTGCCATAACGATACCTAGAACCCCGCCTGGCTTTAGCCAGCGAACACATTTCTCCAAGAACAATATTTCTGGCGCCAACCCCTGCTTCGAATTTAGTTTGTCATCAAATTCAATTTTTCCATCTTCATTCGTTGACCAAGCATAGCCATTGTCATACTGAGCTAGAATTGTTGGCTCTTTTATTCTTAGGTCGTGACCTGCACCAAATGGAGGGTTGGTAAGAATCATTGTGGGCTTCTCTAGCCCAGCCTTTTCCTGAAAGCTAGCTGATAGCTTGGTAACAGCATCTAGGCTATTTGCTTGCTCAATGCCGCCATGTCCATCCTTTCCGATAAGCATATTGGCTTTAGCAATCTTCACTAGCTTTGGAGATATGTCTAAACCAAAGAGCTGATGTACTACATTTCGTTTTAATATCTCTTTTGCCGAATCAGATCTTTTTGAACTATCAATTTTTTTGAAGACATAATTCATAGAGGTAATTAAGAACCCTGCAGAGCCACAGGATGGATCTAGAAGCACTGTTTTGTCATCAGGGTCAAGCATTTTTACCATCATATCCACGACAAGACGATTCGTAAAAAACTGACCTCGCTCACCTTTTAGATGAGAAGCAACGTAGACTTCGTACGCTGTTCCAATAACGTCATGCTCTGCATCCAGAAATGAATACTGTTGCAGATACGATATTACGGTCGCTAATTGATTATCTGACGCAGTGATCTTTTCATGCTCTGAAAATACGTCTGGATATTGGTCTTTTACGATGGAAAAGAGAGTTCTAACACGCGCACAAGCGGCCTGCTTTAATTTCTCATCTTCAAATTCTTCAGGAGTGATATAGAATTTACATTCTTCGTCAGCGCTAGATTCATCCTCTCGTTTAGCCAGGATTATTCGAACCATGTCCAACGCTACATCTTCAGAGTCAATTCCTGTCCTATAAATTGCATTGTGGCAGCGTTTAAAGGCCAACTTAAGGTCAACAGGTGCAATTAATTCAGATTTTGTAAAACGACCTATGCTGTCCCACGTTCGACCATAACGTGGAATTCCAATCCACTTTAAAACATTATTCGTTGAGCTATCTTTCTTGAAGTAGACAATTTTTTCGCCGTTTGTCCAAAAGCCACCATCTGCCGAAGTGGAAGAAATATATCCAAGAAGCTGACCATCAGGCTCCTTTTCATTCGGGGCTTTAACCTCGATGATTAGCCTTATTTGCCCCTGGTCATTTTCTATACAGGCTCTTTTATTTTCATAAATGATAATATCCGCTCGTTTTTTCTCTCGCCCCATATTTATTGTTCTCTCGTGAGCAATTAGCTCTTTGGGGTATCCCATTTCCTCGTGGAGAATGTGGGTGGTTTTCTGACGAACTCTCTCCTCCGGCTTATTCTCACGAGTCTTTTCTGGCTCCAAATAATCGACTATTAGGCCTTTTTCATTTAATGGGACTTGGAATTCTTGGGCTTCAAGCCACTTATCTATTTCTGCTGACATTTCCGACCTTACTGATTATCGATAAAAACGTATTGTACTTTTAATGAGGGCATTAGGCGACAGATGACTGCGCTGGCTAATTAGGGGCATAACGAGTCACGCTGAACAGCAGCATGGCTTGAGTTAAAATCTTGATTTTAGCACAGGTCATGTCTGCTGGTTCAGGTTGTTACGGAGCGCTTGCGCGACGGGACAACCTGAAGGCATTCAGCGGGGCTCGTTACAGGAGGCGCGAAAGCGTCTCCTGTAACGCCTGGCACAGCTGCCGACAAAATTGGCGCTTGTTTTGCCGGCTTTTTGGCAAAACAAGTGACA
>NZ_BMEO01000002.1 GCF_014636635.1 Marinicella pacifica
TCATGAAAGCATGCTTTCATGATGAAATCTCTCTCTTTACAAATGGTAGCGGTTTATTGGGCTAGTCACAATCACTTTCTAATTTCTCATGAGAACAGCTTATTAGATTTGGGTAACTTTTGAAGACTCTATAGGATACACCTTCATAATTATAAACGTAAAAGATGTTGCTCAAGTCTTTATTTGAAACAAGAATAGTTTCAATTGTTCTTGAAGGCCTTAAATACTCTGTATTTTTGATTTTGATATTATTCATTATTAATTTTTTTCTCAACATCTTCAAGTTAGTGTGGTTTATCTTACCGGCTGTTTTGTTAAAGAATCTCGTTTTGAACTATTATTTGTTTATAATGTTATAAAAAAACTGAATGTAAACAATGGAAACTGGCCTTTACGAACAACTCATTAACAAAGTTATTGAGCTTAAAATAAATCGATTGGACGTCGATACATTTTATATTGACACTACACCTATAGATAAATCCGAAGCCAGTAAAGTTCTCTCTCAATATCTGAGCCAAGTTATTCAATATGCCCTCAATCAAATAAGTGGTAAAGACAGCTTAGAACAGCAAATAAAGATTTCTAATCGCGTCATTAAACTATTAAGTGAAGAAATAGCTGACTCAGACATTGTTGAGAACATCATTACCGCAGAAGCCAACATACTGACAGCCATATTGAGCAAACTAAATGCTGATTATTCTGACTTCAAATCCCACGTCAAGGAAATAACACCCTACACACGACTTTCTTATAGTGAATTATTCACTGGAAATAATGCTGGCATTTCGTTAGAAAGTGAAATTAAAAAAGAAATTTTATCCTCGGATAAGGTTAGTTTTTTAGTTTCATTTATTAAATGGACTGGCATCCGTATCTTTGAAAAAGAACTGACTGAATTCACAAATCGCGGTGGCGAATTAAAAATCATCACGACCTCTTACATGGGCGCCACTGATTTAAAAGCCATTCAATTTTTATCCGGGCTTAAAAATACCGAAATCAAAGTTTCATACAACACCAGCAATGAACGCCTACATGCTAAAGCCTATCTTTTTCATCGCAATACAGGTTTTCATACTGGTTATATTGGCTCATCAAATCTTTCTCGTTCTGCGTTAACGAATGGTCTTGAATGGAATATCAAATTGACCACTCAGGAAGTGAGCCATTTAATTGAAAAATTCAAAAAAACCTTCGAGACTTATTGGGAAGATCGAGAGTTCGAACAGTTTGACAAAGAACAACATTCCGATAAGCTTGGACAAGCACTTAAGCAAGAGCGCTTCGGTTCTAAAAGTTCATTTAATGCAACGACTCTCTTTGACATCAAACCTTACAGTTACCAACTGGAAATCTTAGAAAAACTACAAACCGAGCGACTTGTTCATAATCGAACTAAAAATTTAGTGGTGGCTGCCACTGGCACTGGTAAAACAGTTATATCCGCTTTTGATTTCAAGCAGTTCTATCGTAAAAACCCAGAAGCAAAACTTTTGTTTGTTGCGCATCGACAGGAAATTTTGCAACAAGCCCTAGCGACCTTTCAGGGAGTTTTAAAAGATAATAACTTTGGTGAGCTATGGGTTGGTGGTCTTAAGCCTGAAAGATTTAATCATGTATTCGCATCCGTACAAACACTCAACAATCAAATTGATTCACTTCATTTGGCTTCAGATTATTATGATTTTATTATCATCGATGAGGTTCATCATATTTCAGCCAATAGCTATCGACCCATTTTAAATCACTTTCATCCGAAAATTCTATTTGGCTTAACAGCAACACCTGAAAGGATGGATGGTACTGATATTTTAGAAGACTTTTGCGGCGTGATTGCTGCTGAAATTCGTCTGGCAGAAGCATTAAATCGCAAATTATTATGTCCTTTTCAATATTTTGGCATCACTGACAGTGTGGATTTATCGAATGCGGAGTGGCGAAATGGCAAATACATGCCTTCTGAACTGACCAGGATTTATACTGAAAATGATCGTCGCGTTCGTGACATTATTGATAGTATCGACAAATATCAAAACGATATCCACAATACACGAACTTTAGGATTTTGTGCTTCTCAAGAACATGCACAATATATGGCTGAGAAATTTAATTTAGCCGGACTCAATGCGGATTATCTCATAAGTAAAAACAATCATCTAAGAAACGATATTCGCCAAAAATTTATACAAGGAAAAATTAACTATCTGTTTGTGGTTGATATATTCAATGAAGGTGTTGATATCCCCGAGATTGATACTGTTTTATTTTTAAGACCCACTGAAAGTCTAACTGTCTTCTTACAACAGCTTGGTCGGGGTTTGCGGTTATCAGAAGACAAGGATTGTTTAACGGTATTAGACTTTGTTGGCAACGCGCGCAGCGAATATGACTTTGAAACCAAGTTTCGAGCCATGATAGGTAAAACCAACACGTCAGTCCAAAAAGAACTTAAAGATGATTTCCCCCATCTTCCACTGGGCTGTTCTATCGTTTTAGAGAAAAAAGCCAAAGATATAATTTTAGCCAATATTAAAAATGCCACGAGCTTTCACAAAAACCACCTGATTAAGAAAATCAGAAACTTCAAATATCAAACCGATTTACCATTAACACTCAAAAACTTCATCAACCTCAATCATGTACCTCTTGAGGTTTTGTACAATCGCGATTGTTGGATGCGACTTTTATATTTAGCTGGTGAGCATAAAGAATTTGATTCCAAATATGAGAAAGACATTAAACGTGCCATTTTAAATAAATGGCTTGTTTGTGATTCTTATACATATTTATCGTTTATCCTCGATTTAGCCAAAAATAATTTCCAAGTTAACTTGTCATCACTATCAGATATTGAAAGACAAATGGCTCTGATGCTCCATTATGATGTTTGGTTAGAAAATCATTCGTTTAAAAACCTGGCACAAAGTATTCAAGAAATAGGCACAAACAAAGCTCTGGTCAATGAGATTATTGAAGTATTAGAACTGCTAATCGATAGAATCGACCATCTGGAACAAGATATTGAACTCCCCTATCAGCAACCTTTAAAAATACATAGTCGTTATACCCGTGACCAAATTTTGACCGCTTTTGGTTTCAGCACTTTTGACAAAAAATCCCATAATCGTGAAGGTGTGGCGCTGAATAAAGAAACAAACACAGAACTGCTATTTATTGATTTGCATAAATCTGAAGAAGATTACTCGCCGACCACTTTATACAATGACTATGCCATTAATGACGTATTACTACATTGGCAATCTCAAAATGCCACACGCCCCGATATTGGCAAGGGTTTAGACTATATAAAACACAAAGAAATTGGGCGATACATTTTAATTTTTATCCGCCCTCATAAACGTGATGAATACAATTTAACCATGGGTTATCACTTTTTAGGTAGTGCGGAAATGGTGAAATCTTATGGTTCTAAACCCATGAACATCACTTGGCGGTTACAAGAACCGATGCCAGCTTATTTGCTAAAAGAATCAGCCAAGTTAGCAGTCGGTTAATTCAAATATTTTCCTTGCCAAATCGCTTGGCCATTTCTTTTCGTTTATCAGCCATAAATTGATCAACGTCATAGGCTTTGAGCTGCTCCATAAAGCGTTTGAAGTTGAATTCGACGTCAATCAGTTCTTTGATTTCAGCTTTAAGGGTTTGGTCTTCGCTGGTTAGTAATCGATTAACTTTGTCTTTGGTATAACGAATGCTGTCGTCATAACGGACCATGCCGTTGTCCTCGAGTGGCTCCAAGCCAAATTTTTGACGGCGTTCGTTGACTTTTTGTTGGTAAGATTCTTGCATGGGGTTTTCGCCGCGTTTACGGGCTTTGTAGTCCACGGAATCATCGTACATAAAATCATATTCTTCCGGAAACATCGTAACGTGGAATTTGGATTCAAAGCGATTAAGAATATCGCGGAGTTCTTCGACGGCTTCGAAGAATTCAATTTGTTCGCTGTTGAGGCCGGCCAGTAGCTCGGCGCGTTTTTTTCTTATTTCTTTTTCTAGTCGCTGCATGGTTTTTCTCCTGTTATTAAGTGGATATCAATTAAGTAATTATTGCTGTTTAATTATGGAGATTCTCGTGTGGCCTACAGGGACGTAGGTCTGCAGCGTTAGCAGGGACGCGGTAGCTGCCAAGCACGAGAATGACTGAGCTGTTATTTATCTTTTTTCACACCCGCCAGTCATAAATAACCAACCCAATCTTTTGGGCGTGTTTAAACATATTCTCGGTGCCTTTACCGCCGGGGAATAGGGCGACGGCGTCGGCGTAGTCGGCCATGGCCTGGTTGCGGCGGGGGCCGGCGCCGCGGCCGTAACGTTTCCAGTCGGCTTTGAAGACTTTGATGGGGATGCCTTGTTCAGCGGCCCATTGCTCGCCTTCGGCATCAGCGCCTTGGGCACCGCCGGAGACGACTTCGGTGATGTTGTCGAGCTGATTGAGTTGTTCAATGTCTTTCGGCTTAAAGCGGTAATCACGTCCGCCGGCAATGATGAGTTTCATGGCGTTATTTTTGATTTTTTAAGGAGTTTTGGATTTGAGAACTTTGATGTGTTCCCGACAGTCCTTAGAATACTATGTGACAGCTAGTTATGCCAGCAGAAGTGAACTCGGAAGACGCTGAATACGACCTAATATGTCGTTATAGTTTTAGTAATGATATTTGCATTGCGCGATAATGATTTGATTGTCTGTTACTCGATAAACCAATCGATTTTTGATATCAATCCGTCTTGACCAGTAACCTGACCAATCATGTTTAAGCGGTTCAGGGTCACCAAGACCTTCAAAGGGCGTACGACTGATGCTTTTAATAAGAGTGTTTATTCTTTTGAATTTCTTTTTATCGAGTCTTTGCCAGTCTAAATAGTCTTCCCAAGCCTTTTGGGAAAAGGTGATTTTCATGAATCCAGATCATTTAAATCGATATCAACAACCTTACCAGATTCAATTTCTGCAATAGATTCATTCAGGTTTTGTGCGTTTTTAGGGCTGGCCATGAGATATATTGTTTCTTGCATGGCGTGAAAATCATCCAGACCAATTAAAACCGCAGAAGCCCCTTTTTGGCGTGTAATGAGAACAGGCGAACTGTCTTCATTCACACGATCCAAATATTCGGCCATTGATTTTCGAAAAGATGAGTAGTTGATGGAATCCATGGTTTTTATCACAAATAATTATCATTGTACCTATTTCTGTACGCTTGTCAAATATTCTGATTTGCAGCGAAAAATTTTTGGCAGTGTTCTGTTTGCTTATACATTAATAAAAAGTAGAGATTTAATATTTGGAGAGGACATATGAACAAGCTTGTATTTTTTTTGGTTTTTAGTGCGCTTTCGATGGCGACACAGGCGGCAGTGATTGTTGTTGATCGGGCGGATGATTTAACCACCGGGGGTGATGGTGGCTGTGATTTGCGCGAGGCGGTGAATTCGGCTAATCTGAACTTGGCTTTGGAAGATTGTACGGCCGGGGAAGATAATACACTGGATATTATTTTAATCGATGTCAATCAGCCGATTCAGTTACAGAGTGAAATCGATGTGATTGGTTCTGTCCTGATTGGGCGAATGGGTACGGGGCCGAAAGTTGAAATTATTGCCGGACCCAACAGCCGTCATTTTCATGTTAATCAAAGTGACTGGAACGACGATGATTTTGCCATTGTTAGCTTACATTTAAAAGATGGATTGCGCAGTGATTATGGTGGATCTATTTTGATTGAGGACTCTGGCAAGGTGGAAATTGTGGACAGTGTCTTTGAGAATAATGAAGCGCCGGATGGTGGCGCTATCTTTGCTAACAGCAGTGTGGTGGCGGATTTTAAAATTCAGCGCAATCACTTTATCAATAACCGTGCCGTGGATAACGTTAATAACAATGCCGCCGGCGGGGCGCTTTATGGCAAGAACATTGCGTTAGGTAGTTTACTGATTGAGCAAAATTTATTCCAACATAATGAAGCTGATTTTGGTGGCGCGATTTATCTTAATGATGCCAATGACATCATAAACATCAACCGCAATCGTTTTTATGGCAATATCGCCAATAACCGCGCCGGTGCGATTTATTTTGCGGCTTTAGCCAGTGGCCAAACGTATGCGACCGAACGCAATGTATTTTTAAATAATGTCAGCGATGGTTTAGGTGGTGCTATCTATGGCTTTGGTGCCGGTGGATTAACTGTTGAGATTGTAAACAGCACATTTGGCATGAATTATGCCTCGGAAGGTGGTGCCATCGCCACCATAGGCGGCAATATACAAGTCTATGCGTCCACATTGGCATACAATGCGGCCACCACCGGTGCTCAGGCTTATCAGATCAATGGCGGCACTGTGGCTTTTGCAAAAAGCATTCTCGCCTATGGTCAATTGAGCGCTAACTGTTCAGGCAATATCCAGGCGCATTTGGACAATATTGACGATGATGGTAGTTGTGGCTTTGATACCAATGACGGCAATATCGTTGATGACCCAATGCTATCGGGTTTGATTGAATACAATAATGCCAACCCGGACATTCCGACTTTATTGCCTGGTTTTGAGTTAGCTGCCGATTCACCGGCAATTGATTATGAAGATAATTATTTATGCTGGATTCCACCGGGCGCGGATTTGAATGAAGATCAGAACGGCCAAAGTCGCGAAGTGGACGGTGATAATGACGGTACCGCCAGCTGTGATCTCGGCGCCCTGGAAGCCCCGGCCAACACCGATTTAATCTTTGCCGATAGTCTCGGCGTATTTTAACTGAATTTTCATAGGTCCTCCGAAGGCTAGTGTAGTGTATTGAACTAATATGCCCTATGAGAGACTGCCACAAGTCTCATAGCAAGGCATCGTTTGTAGATAATGGCCATAGTCCTTATCAAGAACGATAACGCAGCAATGAGGCTTGTGGCGGTCTCCCGAAGGGTGAACCCTAAAACAGCCATCTACGGCGTTATGTTTCCTGGCAATAAGACTAACTATTACTGCGAAAACAAGCCTTGTAGCTGACTATTTTATGATTCACTCATAGGGTATATTAGTTCAATACACTACACTAATAGGTGCTTTTTGCACTTGCCGGCCTTTTTTTTTAGCTTAGTTGTCCTGTCTGAATCACCACTGTCGTTACTGAGGATAAACAATGAACAACTTTCTTTGGAGGTCTTATGAATATCCTGGCAACAACATCAATCTGTCGTTTTATCGGCGTAACATTTTTATTTTTTATCGGCTCAACACAGGCACAGGTATGTCGTGTTTCGGTAAATGGCAATACGTCTGCCAGTGGCGCAACCTGGCAACAAACAAAAAACTTGCAATCAGCCTTAAATAACCCTGCTCAATGCCCGGAAATCTGGGTTAAATCGGGCACTTATTACCCCACGGCGAGTGGCAACCGAAACGCCAGCTTCAGGGTTCAGGCAGGGGTTAAAGTATTTGGCGGGTTTTATGGTACGGAAGTCAGCCGAACCCAGCGCGATTATCTGTACAACAAGGCGGTATTATCCGGCAATATCGGTGCATCCGGTGATGCCACCGACAACAGTCGCCATGTGGTTTACTTAGACGGCACCAGCGGCGCACCCATCCAAAACAGCACTGAAATCGATGGTTTTATTATTCGTGACGGTTATGCCGACAACGGTAACGGCGGTGGCATGGTGTGCGAATCTGACGGTACCGGCACCGCCTGTAGCCCGATATTAAGGAATCTGGAATTTATTAATAACGTGGCTGTTTACGGTGGTGCTTTATATAACCAGGGTTTTAATAACGGCGACACCCGGCCGATTATCGAAAACACCGTGTTCAGAAACAACAAAACCTTACCCGGCAACCTCTGGGGCGAAGGTGGGGCGATTTATAACGATGCCAACGGCGGTGTTAGCGGTCCGGTGTTCGGTAATGTCGAGTTTACGAATAATCAGGCAGCGGTCAAAGGTGGCGCCATGTCCAGTCTGGCCAACAATGGCGGCAGAACCCAGCCGGTGGTGTTTAAAGGTACTTTTTCCGGTAATTCAGCCAAACTGGGCGGTGCCATTGCTAACGACAATTTTAATTTATCCACCAGTTCATTATCGCTTTATAACAGCACCTTTGCTAACAACAACAGCCAGGAACACGGCGGCGCCCTATACGTCATGCGCACCACCACTGAACTCAACAACGTCACCCTGGCCAGTAATGGCGCAGCTTTAGCCGGTGGTGGGATTTATATGGGTTACGGTTCCACCACCCTGCGCAACAGCATCCTGTGGGGTAACAGCGCACCATCGGGCGCCCAGTTATTCAATGAGAGCGGTCAGATAACCGCCACGGATAATGTGATTCAAAATGACTGTGCAGGCTTTGGTTCATCAGGAAGCGGTGGCAGTCAGTCTTGTCATAATATTTATACCGGCGACCCGCAACTGGGGAGTTTACAAATGAACCGCGGCTTTACCCAAACCATGCTGCCGGGTATCGGCAGTTCAGCCATTGATAATGGCGACAACGCCACCTGTCGACCCACTGATCAACGCGGGATTGTGCGGCCGCAAAATGGTCAATGCGACATCGGCTCGGTTGAAGTGCTGAATGTCTGTCGGGTTACCATGAATGGTACGCCCACCGGCAATGGCAGCGACTGGGGCGGTCATGCCATGGATCCACAAACCGCCTTGTCTTCACCGACTTGTCACCAAGTGTGGATTAAATCCGGTACCTATTATCCCACTTCCGGCAGTGACCGCAGTGTTTCATTTCAGGTTCAGCCGGGCGTCACCGTTATGGGTGGTTTCGCCGGCACGGAAAACAATCCAAGTGAACGAGATATTCAGAATAACCCGGTGTATTTATCGGGAAATATCGGCAATCCAAACGATGACAGCGATAACAGTTATCATGTCCTATTCCTCGATGGCACCCAGGGTACGAAAATCCTGCCCAATACGGTGATTGCCGATTTAGAAGTTCGGCACGGCTACGGCAGCCTGGGTTCTTTTGACTTTCCCAATAACAGCGGGGCCGGCTTGTTTTGTGACGGTTCAGGCGCCAACAGTGCCTGTAATCCGTATCTAAGCAATATCCGCTTTTTTAACAACCAGGCACCTTCCGGCAGTGGCGGCGCGATGTTTAACCACGCCGACAATAACGGTCAAAGCAGTCCGCAACTGGTGAATATTAAATTCGAAAGTAACAGCGCTTTTAATGGTGGCGCCATGTACAACCACGGCAATCAGGGTGGCGACAGCAGTCCGGTGGTGGTCAATGGCGATTTTTTGAGTAATTCTGCCGCCAACAGCGGTGGTGCGGTGTATAACAATGCCTATGCCGGCACCAGTCGCAGCCAATTTATCTTTGGCCAGTTTAAGCAAAATACAGCTGACTATGGCGGTGCGGTTTATAACAGCGGTCAGGCCGGTGGTATTAACACCGCCAACTTCAAACAACTGACCTTTACCTCCAATCAGGCCAGTTTTGATGGCGGCGCCTTTTACAGTGCTGGCTGGAATAATGGAATGAGCAAGCCCACCTTACAAGACATCACCTTCCGCAGCAATTTAGCACCCCGCGGTGGCGCCATGTTTTTAAATGATTTGGCCGGTAATGGGTCAGCCGATATAAATCGGGTCACCTTCACCCAAAACACAGCCACTGATGGCGGAGCTTTGTATAATGACGGTGAAAATGGTTTCAGCCATCCGACCTTAACCAACGTGACATTTCATAATAATCTGGCCATGGCCAACGGTGGTGCCATTTATAACAATGGCGACAACGGCGCCAGCAGTCCGGATATTCAAAACAGCACGTTTACCGGTAACAACGCCGGTTATGGCGGTGCTATGTACAGCAGCGCCGACCCAACCGGCTCGTCCAGTCCGACCATGCGTCACATTATTATGTGGGACAATGCCGCCACCACAGACGGCGACACCATCTACCATAATCTGGGTGAAAGCAATCTGGACGACAGCATAATACAATACGGCTGTCCGACATCGGGTTTTGGGAATGCCAATTGCAACAACATCATCAACAGCGACCCGCTGTTAGGCAGCTTCGGTTTACATGGCGGAAACACCGAAACCCGTGTGCCGGCAAGCAACAGCCCGGCCATTGATGCCGGTGATAATAATTATTGTCCCGGTGAAGACCAACGGGGTGAATCCAGACCCAAAGGTTTGGCCTGTGATATCGGTTCAGTGGAAGTGGATACCCAGGGACCGACGGATATTATTTTTAAGGACGGGTTTGATTAACATAAATCCAAAGACCGGAAACAGGGCCGCCGTGACAGGCGGCCCTGTTTATTTAAGCAGACTTGAGATTTGTTTAAAGTTTGGATGTTCGGCGGTTTGCATCAGTTCGAATAAAATCATTTCGGTGGAGGTTTTGATGGCACCGGCGTCTTTCATGCGTTCTAAGCCCAATTGCTTATTGGTTGGTGTACGTGAGGATATGGCGTCCTGGTTAATGGCCACCTGATAGCCTTCGTTAATCAAGCCCAAAACGGTTTGGTAGACACAAACATGGGACTCGATACCGGTGACAATGACCTGGTTACGGTCACTGTCCTTGAGGGCTTGCATCACATCATCACAGCCGCAACCGCTAAACGTGATTTTCTCAATGGCTTTATGATTAACTAAATTGTCTTTAATGGCAGCCACGGTGTAGCCCAGACCCTGGGGGTATTGCTCCATCCAGATAATCGGCAGATCTAAAATCTCCGCGGCCTTAATCATGGTGTTTATTTCTTTAACAAGATCATCAGCCTGGTGCATCAAACTCGCCAGGCGACCTTGTACATCGATAATCATCAGGGCTGCGTTTTCAGGTTTAAACATTTTATTCTCCTTTCAGTGAGGACAAGGGCCGCAACCAGGCACCATCAGATATCTTCGCCGGCAATTGATTGCGTGTCTGATCAGCGGCTTCACGACTTGGGTAATGACCATAAATAACCACCCACCACGGCGCGCCATTGGCTTGGGTTTCGACAATCCGGTAATCCTGGTCAGTTAATTGCTGTTGTTGGATAAAAGCTTCGAGGTTTTGTTGGTTAGCGACACCGATAATTTGAATGGTCCAGTGATCGGGATAGCGTGCGAACCAATTATCACCGGCATAGTCGGGACTTTGGCTGGTGGTTTCAAGTTGGTCAGCTTTTGCAACCTGGTCATTCTCTGACAATTCAGTTTCGCGCTGTTCCGGTTCCGCCGCAACAGTAGCCTGGGGTGATTGTTCGGTAATCTCATCTTCCGGTGTTTCAGCCATGGGGTTGAGAACCGGCTTAGCCGGTGCGGTATCGGTCATGTTTTCAACACCTTGTGGTGGATCCAATGGATTTATCGGATTAATCTCAGTTAAATCTGTGGCTTCATCAGCATGTAAAGCGGCTTCTGTTTTGATTTTCTCGATGACCTCCGTGGGTTTTTCACTGCCTTTTGGGGCGCACACCCAACGATCTTCAGCAGCATAACACACCACTTCAGCCCGCTCACTGTCTGCCACCGGAGTGGTGTCGTTTTCAGGGATGTCCTGAGCGTAAAGCAGTCCGCTGAAAAAAAGCAGTACAAACAACTGGCTTGTGCTTGTTAACAGTTTCATGACTTTTCTCCTTCACGACAGGCATCAATGGATTCTGCAATCACGGCTTCGGGTATGACTTCAGCGATAAAGGCATCACCCATACCACGCATAAGGATTAAGCGGTGTTGTCCTGAGTGTACTTTTTTATCTAATCGCATGGCGTTAATTATCGCATCTGAGGTGTATTTATCCGGCAATATACAGGGCAAATCGAAGGCTTCAATTAAATCAATAAATTGTTGCTTTAAACCCAATGCTGCATGGCCTAATCGCTCCGATAAATCCGCCGCCATCACCAGGCCCAAAGCCACAGCCTCTCCATGTAAATAGCGATAATCACTGACATTTTCAATGGCATGGCCAAAGGTGTGGCCCAAATTTAACAAGGCACGCATGCCCTGCTCTTTTTCATCATCGCGGACAATCTCGGCCTTAAAGCGACAACATTCAGCGATTAAATGCTGCATCGCAGCCTGGTCCTGTTGCTTAACAGCCAGGCGATTATCCTGTAACCAAGTGTAAAATTCAGGCTGATTAATGCCGGCGTATTTAATCGCTTCGCCGATGCCCGCATTAAATTCCCGTGGCGGTAAAGTTTGTAATGTGGCGATATTAATGAGCACCGCCTGTGGCTGATGAAACGCGCCGATGAGGTTTTTCCCGGCGGCATGATTAACCCCGGTTTTACCGCCCACCGAAGCATCAATTTGTGCCAATAAACTGGTGGGTACCTGAACAAAATCCACGCCTCGCATCCAGCTGGCCGCGGCAAAGCCGGTGATGTCGCAAATGATACCGCCGCCCACCGCCACCAGGGCGTCATTACGGGTAAAGCCGTTTTCAGCAAGGGCATTTAAAATCTTTTGCCAACTGTCGGAGTTTTTATGTTTTTCACCGGCGCCAATCACGCATTCATGTACCTCGTAATCGCTGAACTCGGTGCGCAACGGCTCCAGGTATAAAGGCGCGACATGGTCATCGCTGACCAGCATGATTTTCGAGGCTTTTAAACGGTCACGAATGTCAGCGACATGAAAGGCCTGTTGATCAATGATAATCGGGTACTGTTTGCCGGGTATATCGAGGCTCAATGTCTGCATAATTTATCTGTCTCTGGTCAAATAGTCGGCAATTTTTTGTGCCATGCCATAGGCACTGTTGCGGCCACTGGCAAAGCTTAAATCAGCAACAGATTCATATAAGGGATTGCGTTCTTTAGCCAGTTTCATCAGCCGTTCACGCCGTCCGGCGCCTTGCAGCAGTGGCCGTTGTTTGTCACGCTTTAGTCGCTTTAACTGGTGTTTAACCGCGGTTTTTAAATACACCACGGTATGCGGGGTTTGCGCTAACAGTTGACGGTTTTCATCAGTCACAACCACCCCGCCCCCGGTGGCAATAATACAATTTTCACGTTGTAATAATTCGGTCAGCATGGCGGTTTCGCGTAACCTGAAACCGGCTTCTTTTTCGATATCGAAAATTAAATTAACTGGCACACCGGTGCGTTTTTCCAGTTCCTGATCCACATCACAAAAGGTTTTGCCCAGGCGCATGGCCAGTTGTTTCCCGACGGTTGTTTTGCCGGCACCCATGGGGCCGATCAGTATGATGTTGGCGTTTTTTTTAAGCGGCATAATCCCTGTCGTTTGATTTGTCGTCATTGTAGCATGGTGATTAGCGGTCATTTTTTAAATTAAACTCAAAATCCGATTTAATCTAATCGTTCAGTATGGACATCATCCGCAAAAATCAGACGATCCAGTAAAGCCTCCGCCCGATCCCGTTTGTCATCCGGCAGATTAAGTGAAGTTAAGCTTAAAAATCCCGGGATTTGATTTTCAGCAATGCCACCCAGCGCCTGGCCACTGGCTTGAGCACCTCCGATCATGGCCTGTTGCCACAACCAGCTGCCGGCATGCGGCTGCTTCTCATCACTGCACACCACCCGCTTACGTAAAGACAGGCGCTGCGAATAGGCCAGCATTTGCAGTTCTTCGGCCGGATTAATTTTTACGTTACTGTCTGAACCGATGGCCCATCGGCCATTGTGGTTCTTATAATGATCAAGCGGAAAAATACCATCGCCTAAATTGGCTTCAGTCAGCGGGCATAAGCCGGCCGCCGCACCGGACCCCGCCAATCCCTGAGTTTCCTGTTCGGTCATGTGGGTGGCATGAATCAGACACCAACGTTTATTCACGTCGAAGTTATCCAGCAACCAGGCCACCGGCGTTTGACCGTATATTTCTTGGCATTGTTTCACTTCAGCGGTTTGTTCGGCAATATGAATATGCACCGGCGCATCTTTGGGTGAAGCGTTTAACACCGTGTGCATTTGTTCAGGGCTCACGGCTCTTAGTGAATGAAAACAGATGCCCAGTCGCTGCTGTGGTTTGAGTTTCTTGTCTAAATACGCGTACAGTTCCAGATACTCATCGGTGTTTAATGAAAACCGTTGTTGCTCATCTAATAACGGCTTATCGCCAAACCCTGAATAACTGTATAAAACCGGCAGTAAAGTGATCGGCAGACCAACCTCATCCGCCGCTTTTAATATGGCTTCGGCCTGGGCATGGGTGTTACTCGGATCATTTAAATCCCGGTGCACATAATGAAATTCACAAACCGATGCATAACCGCGGTCTTTCATGCTTTGAAAAGTGGATTTGGCGATTTGATAAAAATCATCCACATCCATGGCGTTGGCCAATGAATACATCAGCTCTCGCCACGACCAGAAATCATCATCTTCACGCAAACGGTATTCGCTGCAACCGGCCATGGCGCGCTGGAACACATGGCTGTGGATATTGGGTAAGGCCGGAATCACCACCGCCGCTTTTTTATCACCCGGTTCAGCACTAACGTCACAATCAACGGATTGAATCAGATCATTTTCTACCACCACCCGGACATTTTTGGCCCAGCCCTCGGGTAATAAAGCCTGCTGAAAAAAATAGTTTGTCATTGGTTATAATGTGATTTTCAATACATTCATTGTCAAATAGAACCGCCATGAACTCAACGAAAAAATGCGACCTTTTAATTAAACACGCCACCATCGCCACCTGCAGTGACTTACAGGCGGTGGATGAATTGCTGGACGATGCCGCGGTGGCCATCAGCGATGGCGTGATTCAATGGATTGGCTCATCAGCCCAGAGCGAACAGTTTAGTTGCGATGAAGTCTATGAGTTACAGGGTGAATTATTGACCCCCGCCTTGATTGATTGTCACACCCATCTGGTGTTTGGCGGCTCGCGGGCTGATGAATTCGCCGATCGTTTAGCCGGTGTCTCTTATGAAGCCATCGCCAAAGCCGGCGGCGGTATTTTATCCACCGTTAAAGCCACCCGTGAAGCCAGCTTTGAAGACTTAGAAATGGCTGCCATACAGCGTTTACTGCATTTAAAATCTCAGGGCGTGACCACGGTGGAAATTAAATCCGGTTACGGCCTGGATGTGGATAATGAAATCAAAATGCTGAAAGTCGCTCGCGCTGCCGGTGAAGCCGCCGAAGTCGATGTCAAAACCACCTTACTCGCCGCCCACGCCTTACCGCCGGAATATAAAGACAATCGCAGTGGTTACATCGATCTCATCTGCAAAGAACTGATCCCGAAAGTCGCCAAAGACAAACTCGCCGATGCCGTGGATGCCTTTTGTGAAGGCATTGGCTTTAGCCCCGATGAAACCCGCCAGGTGTTCGATGCCGCCGCCCGTTGGGGTTTGCCGGTAAAACTGCATGCCGACCAACTCAGTGATTTAGGCGGTGCCGGTCTGGTGGCCGAATACAGCGGTTTATCCGCCGATCATGTGGAATACACCTCACTTAAAAGCATTAAAGCCATGGCCGAACATGACACCGTGGCAACTTTACTACCCTACGCCTTTTACGCCCTGCAAGAAAAACAAAAACCACCGATTACCGCATTCCGCAAACACGGCGTCGCCATGGCCATCGCCACCGACTGCAACCCCGGCACCGCGCCCACCACCAATATCCTGCAATGCCTGCACATGGCCTGCACCCAATTCGGCCTCACCATCCCCGAAGCCTGGCTCGGCGTCACCCTCAACGCCGCCAAAGCCTTAGGTCTGAGCGATACAAAAGGCAGCATCGAAGTCGGCAAACAAGCCCACTTAGTCCACTGGCAAGCCCACAAACCGTCGGATATTGTGTATTGGCAAGGCGAGAATCCGGTGATTGGGGTTTTTAAGTGATTAACCCATTCAGTCATTATCACTTCCTACCCCAACATCTGAAACGCTATACCTGTCCACCAAATGAGCAGTTTAGCCAAATCTTCAAATCATCATCCACATGGGCCAAGCTTAATTGAAATTAAAAATATATATTTTGACTTTTTTTGAAAATTAAATTAACCTTAAATGAGTCTTTTATGGGGGGAAGATTATGGCAATTTTTTTGCTCAAAAACCCCGATTATTTTCACTGCTTTGTGTTTTTGGAGTTCGTATGATTCGTGGGTTGAAAATTTTTATTCTATTGGTCATAGTTCTGGCCGCTTTTAACAGTCAGGCTCAAAATCGCTTCTACCACGTCTATGTGGACACGGATAATAACCCAGGTACGGGTTGCAACGTTAATCTACCGGCCTTCTCCACAGCCATTAATGGTGCTGACGGTCGTTTAACCATTACCACCGATAGCAGCCAACCACCTAACATTACCAACACCCTTTATCACAATTGCGCAGGCACAACCTTTGATACGGGTACATCGATAAATCCGGCGGCTTTGGGCTTAAACACCGGTTTAAACAACGAGGATGTGTTTGAAGTCGGCATTAACCGTTCGACCATGAATGCCAGTGCTTCTCGAGCAGTGGTTATCTATTACGCCACCGAATCTGACATCGCTTCTGATATTGTCCTCACCAATGTTGACGGAAATCCGATTATTTTAGGAATGGCTTTACCGGTGCCGGCCATTGGGTTAGTGGCAGTGTTTATTTTGTTAATTGGATTCTTGATGATATCCAGACACCATATTAACAGTAAACTTTCGGTGGTGATTGTGTTGGTGGCCTGTTCTTCATTGGCCTGGGCGGTGCAAATTGTTGTCGATGGTCAAACCGCTGACTGGAGTGGTGTGACACCGGCCAACACCGATCCCATTAATGATACCTCAGCGCCGGGCAGTTACGCCGATTTAACCAACGTCTTCTTCACTTCTCACAATGATGACGTTTATTTCCGCATGGATGTGGTGGATGTGGAAAACCAGGCGCCGGTGGCGAATAACCTGAGCGACACGACACTGGAAGACAATCCGATTACGCTCACCGTCACCGGTTCAGATGGCGACAGTGACCCACTCACATTCAGCGTTAACAGCCCGCCCGCTAACGGCAGTTTAAGCGCTTTTACTGTGGTCAACAGCACCACATCAACCGTGGTTTACACACCGAATGCAGATTTTAACGGCAATGATTCGTTCACCTTTGTCGCTAACGACGGCCAGGTTAATTCAGCACCGGCGAGTGCCAATGTAACCATTACGGCAGTTAATGACGCGCCCACCTTTACTTCCGGTGGTAATGTCACTCACCTGGAAACCGGCGGACCCTATAGCCAGATTTGGGCAACGAATATTTCACCCGGTGCACCGAATGAAACAGGTCAAACTTTATCTTTTACTATACTAAGTAATGATAACAGCGCACTGTTTAGCACCCAACCCACCATTGATGCATCGGGCACACTGAATTTTGAAGCCGCAACAGATGCCAGTGGCACAGCCAATTTAACCCTGAATTTATCCGATGATGGCGGTACGGCTAATGGGGGTGCGGACACTTCTGCCACTGTGGGCCTAACCATCACCATTACGGATGTCAATGATCCACCTTCATTTACGGCAGGTCCTGACCAAACCAATAACGAAGACGCCGGTGCCACAACGGTAAATGGTTGGGCAACGGGTATTTCAGCCGGTCCGCCCGATGAAGCCGGCCAGACCCTGACCTTTAATATAACGGCCAATGATAATCCGTCTTTGTTCTCTGCCGGCCCCTCGGTGGCCGCCAATGGTGATTTAAGTTACACACCGGCGCCTGATGCCAATGGTGTGGCCAATATCACCTTAGAACTCATGGACGATGGCGGTACCGCCAATGGCGGCAATGACACCTCACCGCCTCAATCATTTATAATTACCGTTACAGCGGTGAATGATCCACCTGTTTTCACACTGGGTGCCGACCAGAACATTCTCGAGGATAGTGGCGCCCAAACAGTCAATGGTTGGGCCACCGGTATTGCACCCGGACCCGCGGATGAAGCGTCTCAAACAGTCAGCTTTACCGTGACAAATAACAATAATGCACTGTTTGTTGTACAGCCTGCTCTGGATGCTGCCGGTAATTTAAGTTATACACCGGCACCGGATGCCAACGGTTCAGCCGTGGTGACCGTAACCGCCTCAGACGATGGCGGCACAGCCAATGGCGGCCAGGATACATCAGCACCGCAAAATTTCACCATCAATATCGCAGATGTCAATGATGCCCCCTCATTTACATACGGTGGCAATCCGCCCGCCAGCAACGAAGACGGCGGTCCTCAATCATTGGCCTGGGCATCGGCCATTTCGGCAGGCCCCGCCAATGAATCGGGACAAACCCTGAGCTTTATGCTGACCCAAACCAGCATCGATGCAACCTTGTCTTTTGCCGTGCCCCCGTCAGTCAACAGCACCACCGGACAGGTGGAATACACCGCTGATGCCAACGCTTTTGGCAGTGCCAGTTATGATGTGATGTTGATGGATGATGGCGGCACCGCAAATGGTGGTGTTGACACAAGCAGTCCGCCGGTTACTCTCACCATCACCGTTAATCCGGTTAATGACGCCCCCACAGTGACTCCACCGGGACCTTTTTCGGTGACACCCAATATCCGTATTGCCATTGCCGATGGTGCCAATGATTTATTGGCCGGTGCCAGCGATGTGGAGGGTACTGCTTTAAACATTCAGGGCAGCGGTACCATCATCACTGTGAATAATGGTACTGTAACCGTGAATACCGGTAACGGAGCGTTTAGTTATGATCCACCCCCCGGATTTACCGGCACTGACAGCTTTCAATATCAGGTCTGTGATAATGGCATACCCTTACCCGCAGCCTGCAGTACGCCGGCCACCGTTAATCTCAATGTGACCGGCAATGTGGTGTGGTTTATTGACAACAGCGCTTCAGCCGGTGGCAACGGCACTTTAATGTCACCTTTTGATAGTTTGGCTGCCTTTAATGGATCAGCCACACCGGCAGACGGTGATTATATTTATTTAGCCGCAGGCATCTACAATGAAGCCGGTATTACACTGGCCAATAACCAGGTTCTATTCGGCCAGGGAACAACCGGAACGTTTGACAGTGTTGCCGGCATCACACCGCCGGCCTATAGTGTTGCCCGACCCAGTTTGGGCGGCCCCAACCCGCTGATAACCAGTTCTGCTGACGGTGTCAGTTTAGCACTTAATAACACCATTCGAGGGGTCGATATTGGCAACACCACAGGCTATGGAATCAGTGGCGGCACAGCCGGTAACCTGAACATTTCTGAAACCAGTATCAGCGGCAATGGCGGCGCAATAAACATAAGTACCAGTGCGGCTTTTGCCAACAATGTTCAATTAGATGAATTAAGCTCCAATAGCAACAGTTCATCGGCGCTTTCCCTCAACGGTGTCAGCGGCACCCTGGCAATTTCTGCCGCAACAGCCGGTATTACCAATGGATCCGCACTTCCTGCAATTGAAATAATTGGCGGTACATTAACCATGAGTTATCCGGGCAATATAAACAACACAGCCGGACGTTCAGTCAATATAACCTCAAACTCCGGTGGCACGGTCAGTTTTACAGGTGCCCTTGTTGACAGCGGTACAGGCATCAATCTGGCGAATAATGGCGGCCAAACAGTTAATTTTTCCAACATCGATTTAGACACCGCCGGCAACGCCGCATTCACAGCATCTAACGGTGGTACGCTCAATGTAACCGGCACCAACACCATTGACACCACCACCGGTGTGGCTGTTGATTTGCAAAACGTTTCAATCGGTGCCTCGGGGATGACATTTAATCAGGTGAATGTCAATGGCGCCACGTCCGGCATTGTATTAGACACCATCACAGGTGCCGGTCAGTTCAGAATAACCGGCACCGGCACCACGGCAGGCAGTGGTGGCACCATTCAAAATAACAGTACCAGTGGTTTTACGGCCATGAATACCAGTAACATTGATTTAAGAAACATGAATTTCACCAACAGTGCCAATGAATCTCCCGGTTGTTTGGCGGATGTGAGTGGCGTCACAGGTGTGTGTCATGCAGCCATTGAATTGGTGAATTCGAGTAACATCAACCTTGTTAATACAGTGATTGATGGCAATGGCGATGCCTCCGATGAGCTGGGCATATTCGGTCAAAATGTAACCCATTTTGATATGGACGGCGTTACCGTTCAAAATGTCTCAGATGATCTCAATGAGCATGGTATCTATGTGGTCAATTTATCAGGTTCAGGTGCTCAACAAAGCCGGTGGCAAAACCTCACCGTTAACAACACCGTTGGTGACACCGCCGTGTTGGTGGTTCAAAACACTGGAACAGGCAGTTTAGTGATTGATGGCAACTCAACGCTATCGAATGCCCGTGAAGGTGGTTTTGAAGCCAGAACAACAACGGCTGCCGCCAACTTAACGGTCACACTCGGTGATGCTTCAGCGGTTGGTGTTGGTGATACCTTACTAATCGAAAACACCAACACCGGGGCGCTGTTTGTAGCCAACAACGGAACCATAACAGCCAATGTTAGAAACAGCCTATTACAACCGGGCGCCGGTGTGGCCTCCATTTCAAGACCGGGCTCCGGCACCAATGGCCTGATGTTTGTGGGTATTTCAGCTCAGTCAGTTGGTACCACGGCCCTGGCCACATTAAATGCAACCGGCAATGACAATACCCAGGACGATGGTGGCTCAAACGGTACCGGTAAATCAAACAATGCTCTAAGCGGATCAAGAAACATCAGCGGTCTTATCAATGACAATATAATCGTATCAAATGATGAATATGTCCGTGGCTTCTTCTCTAACTTTACCGGTGTCGGTAACTTAGCCGCCAACACCATCACCATTGACAATAACACCATAAACATGACTGGTTCCGGTGGCAATGAAACCATTGTGGGTGTTGAGTACCGGGCTTCTAACAGTAACGGAGAACTGTCAGTCACCACCACCAATAACACCATTTTTTCTGCCGGTGATAATGGCTTTTCAGGTGGCATATTTGCCCTGGCCGGGAATACCGGAACGGGGCACAATAATGTTCTTTGTACCGATATTATTGGCAATGATGCCTCGGCACCAAATGCAATTGGGGTCGATGGCGAAGATTATGGGTTTGTGTCTTTCACAGGCACAGTATTTCAACTTGAAAATCCCACTGTGGGGGCCTTAACCGAAGCACAAATTGACAATCACATCATCAGCAATGATTCAGGCGCCAGTCTTGCGACAGATGTTAATGTGTTTAATGTCGGCGGTGCATTCACCGGGGTCACCAGCAGTTGTCCACAATAATAAAGAGGAGTCATAATGTCAGAACCATTTTTAGCTGAAATCAGAATTGTCGGGTTTAATTTCGCCCCCAGAGGCTGGGCCTTTTGTGACGGCCAGATATTACCCATCAACCAAAACCAATCCCTGTACTCGCTGTTGGGGACCACCTATGGCGGCGATGGCAGAACATCATTTGCACTGCCTGATGTGAGAGGTCGTGTACCCATTCATGTCGGTAACAGCGGCGGAGGAACCCATCACACACTTGGGCAAAAAACCGGTGAAGAAACCCATACCCTTTCAGTCGCTGAAATGCCTCAACACCAACATCCTGTCAATGGCACCGGAAATACCGCCACTGAAGCCACACCGAACAGTAATTTGTTACCGGCTGTCAATAATGGCAAGCCCTATGCCTCAACTGCATCTGCCCCCATGGGAGATAACACAATCGCGCCAGTCGGTGGCGGTCAGGCGCACAATAACATGCAACCTTATCTGGCGATGAATTATTGCATTGCTCTACAAGGTTTATTCCCATCACGCAATTAGGAGAAAATTATGTCAGAACCATTTGTCGGCGAAGTTCGCATGTTTGCAGGTAACTTTGCACCCAGAGGCTGGGCTTTTTGCGATGGACAACTATTAGCCGTATCTCAAAATGATGCTTTGTTTAGTTTACTCGGAACAATCTATGGCGGTGACGGCAGAACTACATTTGGATTGCCCGATATGCGCGGCCGATTGGCCATACACGCAGGCACGGGCCCGGGATTGAGTCCCCGGCAATTAGGTGCCAAAGCAGGCAATGAACAAGAAACCCTGACGGTTAATCAATTACCCAGTCATCAACATGAATTGTTAGCTGCCAATACCCCCGGCTCTTCTGCCACACCCACAGGTCATTTAGCCAGAGACACAGCCGGCTCGAACCTGTATGTTGAAGCCCTTTCGACAAACAACACACCCCTGGATAACAGTGCTTCAAACAACGTGGGCGGTTCACGGGGCCACAACAATTTAATGCCCTATTTATGTATTAATTACATCATTGCCCTGGTGGGAATTTATCCTTCAAGACAATAAGGAGAATTATTATGTCAGAACCTTTTATCGCAGAAATCAGAATATTTGCCGGCAATTTTGCCCCAAGAGGCTGGGCTTTTTGTAACGGTCAGTTATTACCTATTTCTCAAAACACGGCTCTTTTTTCCCTGATTGGCACCACTTACGGCGGTGACGGCAGAACCACCACAGCGTTGCCTGACCTTCAGGGCAGAGCGGCCATGCACCCTGGGCGGGGTCCGGGGTTAACGTCCAGACGATTGGGTGAACGGGGTGGCACGGAAACTGTCACCTTAACTGAAGCGCAAATCCCCTCACATCAACACAGTCTCATTGCTGATAATCATGCCGGTGGCATTTCAGGAGGCGGTGCCAATACACCTGATCCGGCTGGTCACTATATGGCCAGCACATCAGCCAGTGGCCAGTTCTACGCAGACGGATCATCTAATCTCAGCCCAATGAACCCCACCAGTAACACTGGCGGATCACAAGCACATAACAACTTACAGCCCTTAATCGTGATTAATTTCATTATCGCATTAGTGGGTCTGTACCCTTCGAGGAGTTAACCATGAACAGAAGACTATTTGCGAAAACAATCCTTGGCGGCTTGGGCGCATCTGTGCTGACCAGCCCGGTGATGGCTCATTCCTCTTCAATTAAAACAAGTTCAATCAATTTTGAAGCTGGACACAGCATGCAAACAGATGATGGACTTAAAATGACCTTAAGTGGCCACCAATTGCCCACAAAAAATAAGGACCATCAACAGTTTGTGCTTACTTTTGACGTTCATAATCCGGATGATCATTTACAAGAAAAAATTTACCATTTGACTGATCACAAGGGTATTAAGCACGATATTTTTATGACACCTATTAATAAAAATCAACTACAGGCGGTCTTTAACCGGAGAACGCATGCCTGAAAATTGGTTGAACCAAAAGTCGTTCAAATTTATACCGAAAAGTGTTTTATTCAAAGCCATATCTAATAAGGATATGGCTTTTCTTTCTGAGTTGTATCGCAGCACTAGATGGCAAGAGGTGCTTCAAGCTCCGTGGAATGATGAACAACGCATCGAATTTCTAGACCAACAGTTTACCGCGCAACATGAACACTACAACAGCCACTACCCTAAAGCTGAAAAATTATTGATACTCAAAGAGACCAAACCCATAGGGCGGATTTATATTGATCGGGATGAAAGTTCGATTTGTTTGATAGATGTGGCATTACTCACACAACATCGCGGCAGCGGACTTGGTACTAAACTGCTTAAAGAGTTATTAATAGAAGCTCAGGCAACAAAGAAAAAAATAGTCATCCATGTTGAAAACTTCAATCCGGCCTACCAATGGTACCTGAAACATGGTTTCCAACAGGTGGAAGACAAAGGTGTTTACCAGTATATGGAATGGTACCCAAAATCAGCGAACAAGAACCAATCCGGTTAATCTCTTTTAAGTAAAAACAGCCTCATAGTGCACACCTTTATCGTCGCCAAAAACCGGCACTAAAAACAGTTCAAATTCCCCCATCTTTGAATGAGAAACCTGATAAACACCTTGCTCAAACACCTGCTTTTCATCACATGAAAACACCACTGAAAATTGTTCATTCTGCGATTTATTCTGAGGCTTAAGCCCGGCTTTAACTTCTTCTATACGACACGATACGGGTTGATCCTGTACAAAAGTAATCCCAAAGTCATCCCCACTGTATTGCTCAAATTGTTTTTTATTCGGTAAAGTCATAGTTATCAGTTCTTAAACCCCCTATTATAGCGTACTCACTTGCTACAGACATTAGAGTACAAAAAACTCGCCCATGGGAGAAGTCTCAGTTTTGATAATAATAACAACTAAAATTCTATGAATAATAACCATATTTTGCTATGATTATATTTGGGGATAATCTTATAAATGGATATACAAAACAGTAACTTAGAGGAAATATTATGAAAACTAATTTATTTAAAGGGCTCTGCCTGACACTGCTCTCAGGGTATGCTTTAGCCGACGTGAACATAAACGCCCAATTATGTAACCAGTCAAAGAAGCCTGTTGAATTTCACTTTTTTAATCATAATGATATTGCCAGCGGCGGGATTGCACTTGCCACAAAATCTGTGCAGGCTTGTTCCTGTGTAAACATTACCACACACACGGACTTATGGCACAACATGCCCATTGCAAGAATCAACCAGTTGGTTTATCGCGATGTTGGTAGTGTTTCGGGCACCAGCATTGAGGTTTGTCTGGATGCCAAGGGTAAATTTGAAGGCTATATCGAAGGCGGCGTCAAAACTTGCGCCAAAGCTAAAAAGGAAACTTCTTATTTGCCTGCGCCTGAACTCACCCGCGCCCAGGGTGATTTGAAAATTCTTGAAAGTCATTTGTACGCTGAATCAACCGACTGTCAATCAAAAGACTGGACCGGTGGTTGTGTAAAATATGACGCTAATTACAATTTCACAGATGGCGCTGCTTGTCACGGAAATTAAAGCTGTCATCAAAGAACGACTTACCCGTCCGGGCAATACGCGCTGACAGGTAAGTCGTTTTTTATTTCAAACAAATATCTACAATCGTTGATTACAAAAAAATTTAAACTTCGTTATTAGGAGACCTCTTCTCGTTCCCGATCGCATACTCTAACCACTTTAATGCCACTTCAACGGAGAACGAATACAGCTGTGTTCGTTGCCAAACGCCAGATCTGACAATAAAGAGCATATGCTCAGCGACCAGGAGAAGATGATTCAAAAAACCAAAGACACGGAAAAATTAATTCACCAAGACGATAAAAAACACCGTCAGGCGCTTGAAGACCAAGGCGGTTAATACATTTTCCTGTTAACCATGTAGATTAGCACCACCAGACGCAAGTATTTTTACTTTGGAATGTTTAAAAGCTGTTATTTTATCTGTGGTCTTTTATAATCAATGGGTTTTAAATTTCATGTGTACTTATGGATGCCATTCCTTCTGTTGGGTTTTCTATAGAATCAATGCTGCGCGGTCTGTTGGGGCTGTTGACCTTGGTTGTCATTGCTTATGCCTTTTCCAGTAACCGAAAAGCCATTAACTGGAAGGTGGTTGGGATTGGCTTAAGTATTCAGATGCTGCTGGCGATTGGTGTTTTGTTTGTACCCTTTGTTCAGGCGATCTTTGAAGGTATTGGTAGTTTCTTTGTCCATATCATGGAATTCACCAAAGCGGGGACCGCGTTTTTGTTTCGTTCCTTTGGAACCGGTGAAATTGAATCACCTTTGATTAACTTTGCGGTGATGATTTTACCGACGATTATTTTCTTTTCAGCGCTGACTTCGGTGCTGTTCTATTTAGGCATTATTCAGAAAATTGTTAAAGGCTTGGCCTGGTTACTGACCAAAGCCTTGCGCATTTCCGGCGCTGAGAGCTTATCGGTGGCGGGCAATATTTTCCTGGGTCAAACCGAATCACCGTTAATGATTAAAAAATACCTGGAGAAAATGAATCGCTCTGAAATACTGCTGGTCATGATTGGTGGTATGGCCACGGTGGCCGGCGGGGTGTTAGCGGCTTACGTAGGTTTTCTCGGCGGCGAGGACAAAGCTCAACAAATTTTTTACGCCAAACATTTATTGGCGGCTTCCGTTATGGCGGCACCCGGTGCCATTGTAATTGCTAAAATGCTGTATCCACAAACCGAGGAAATTAATTCCAATGTGGAAATTTCTCATGAATCTGTGGGTTCTAATTTTATTGACGCTTTATCCAACGGTACCACCGAAGGGGTTAATCTGGCCATTAATGTGGGTGCCATGTTGCTGGTATTTTTCGCCTTTCTGGCGATGATGAATTTTGGTCTGGCCGCAGTCGGTGATTGGTTCTCTTTGAATGCCTGGATTGCCGAGCATACCCCTTATGAAAACCTGTCGATGGAATTTTTATTGGGCTATTTATTTTCACCATTGATGTGGCTGATTGGTGTGGCGGTAGAAGACATTACCATGTTAGGGCAGTTATTGGGCGTCAAATTGATTGCCTCTGAATTTGTCGGCTATGAACAATTGGCCCGTTTAAAAGACGCCACCACCGGCCTGACCCTGACCTATGATAAATCCATTTTAATGGCCACCTATATGCTCTGCGGTTTTGCTAACTTTGCCTCCATTGGCATTCAGGTGGGCGGTATCGGCTCACTGGCACCGGGTCAACGCAAAACCTTATCCGCTTTTGGCATCAAAGCCTTAATCGGTGGCACCCTGGCTTCTTTACTATCAGCCACCATGGCCGGTATGCTGGTGGGTTAAAAAATAACATCCAAACTTGATTTTTCCGCTCATCTGGTTTGTAATGTTATAAACCACCTGTGGAGATGTATATTAACCAGCTTAGCTTCGGGGCGCATCAAACCCTCAGAACTGATGCATCGGGGATGCCACTTGAATGGCTGAATGCCACGCAAGTGGCTAAATTAATGGCTTTAGACATGGTGCAATACGCCTACGGCACCATCGTTCATCACCTCCACGGCGGCATCAATGCCCGCACCGGCATCCAAAGCGAATTCGAAATCCCCGCCATTATCGGCACCAAAGGTTACAACAATCATTTGCACAAACAACTGGCCCATTACGTACCACCACTGAACAACCAAACCCTCTTTAAGCGCGATCAGAATATGTGTCTGTATTGTGGCGATGTTTTTCCCAAATACCTGTTGTCTCGTGATCATGTGACCCCCTTGTCACAAGGCGGCGCTGATATCTGGCGCAATGTGGTCACCGCCTGCAAACGCTGCAATAACCACAAAGCCGACCGCACCCCCTTGCAATCGAATATGCGCTTACTGGCGATTCCTTTTGCACCAAATTACGCCGAATATATTTTCCTGCAAAACAAAAACATCATCGCCGACCAGATGGATTACCTGGTCAACCACTTCCCCAAAAAATCCCCGTTTCGGAAGTTTAAGGCGTAGGAATTAAAGTACGAAACGATTGTTAGGCATTGGGCACCCCCAAGGGGTGCGGCTAAATTAAAACACCATTCCCTAAAGACACATTGTCATTTTTTCCGTCTTCTGTCCTCTGTCTTCTGTCCTCTGTCTTCTGTCCTCTGTCTTCTGTCCTCTGTCCTCTGGATCTCAGGGCTCTATTCCTAATTTCTTGATTTTGTATCGCAGTGCTCTGAAGCTTATGCCCAGTAATTCCGCCGCCTTGGTCTTATTATTGTTGGTTTTGGCCAAAGCATTATTGATTTCGCGGATTTCGATGTCTTCGATGTATTTTTCGAGGTTTCGTGTACCGTCGAGATGAGGCTGAAAGCCGGTGTTGTCCAATTCTATATCGTCTTCACGAATCAGTTGGTTTTCACAATTAATCGCGGCTTTCGAGAGTATTAAATCCAGCTCTTTTAAATTCCCCGGAAAATCGTAGGAACGTAATTTTGCCATGGCACCGGGGTGTAACTTACAGGGTACCTTCTGCCATTTTTTGGCCAGACTTTCCAGACGAGATTCACATATTGCCGATAATTGTTGTTTGAGTAATAAAAGCGGCTTGGTTTCAATCTCACCCACGGCCAAATAACGCAGCAAGGTTTTTTTAATTCCCAGAGAATGCTTAAACTCTTCAGGAGACCAGTTGGTGGTCACCAGAATATGGGGTTCATGGCTGAGGGTTTTCAGCTGTTTCAGCAGATATGTTTGTTGTTCAGTACTCAGGATTTCCATATTGGCATAAACCCAGGTGCCGCTGTTATCCGGTATTAAATCAACATCTTCTTGCTCACAATCAATAAACGTAATGGGTTTATCATGCTGACGGCTGTTTTTATGAATCAAATGGGCCAGTTCTTCTTTCCAGCTGCCCAGTTGCCCAAAAATCAGGGTTGGCACCCCGCTTTCAGCGTATTTAAGAACCTGACTGTTGAGTGAGTCAAAATAAGGCACTTGGGCATCCAGAAGGTGTTGCGGTTGATCGACTTTTTGAGGTTGATTCAACTGCAAACCGGTGATCACCAGATTGCGCAACGTTTCCAGGCTGATGGGCTTGGTGATAAAATCATAGGCACCGCGTTTTAAGGTGTCCACCGCATGGTTGATGGTGCCAAAAGCGGTAATCACCGCAATCGGCATTTGTGGATGGTGCTCCTGCGTAAAAGCCACCAAATCACTGCCCAGGCCATCGGGTAATTTAAAATCGGTTAAGCACAGGTGAAAGCTGTATTTGGATAATTGATATTTGGCGGCGCCGACACTTTCTGCTTTAAAAACACTGAAACCCATCCGGGTTAATGAAATATCCAGTAATTGCAGAATATCGGGCTCATCATCCACCACCAGAATACGTTTTTTGGCGTTATTCATAAGGCAGCGGCCGTCAAAAGTTCGCGGCGCAAAAAAGGCCCAAAATTCATGTCTTCAATAAATGTCTGCATGGCTCCCTCGTCAACATTTTGTCGTTTTATTATAGCACCATTGGGCAAAGGCACATCAAGCACTATTTGTGCCAGTAATTTCGAGATGCGGGCATCCTCCTGGTGTTGTTTGATTTTTTGCATGCAAGACTTGGCGCCTCGAATAGACAGGAATTCAATCTGGCGATAATCATTCAATAAATGCTCTAAATCTTCGAAATGGTGCAGAAGAATTTGTGCTGTCTTTGGCCCCACGCCTTTGACACCGGGAATATTGTCCGCCTGATCACCGGCCAACGCCAAAAAATCAATGATTTGTTCAGGTTTAACACCAAATTTATCCGTTATGGCATCATAGCTTAAGGGTTTTGATTTACCGTAATCCCACCACCAGTCATCGGGACGGATTAATTGCGCCAAATCCTTATCGGCACTCACCACACAAACTTTATGGCCGGCATCGGCGTGTTTTTTATGCAAACTGCCAATGAGATCATCGGCTTCATAATGATGGTCTTTGAATGTTGAAATACCCAGCAATTCGGCCACTTGCCGGCAATAGACAAATTGTTTTTTTAGTTCCTCAGGCGCCGGGTCTCGGTTGGCTTTGTAAGGCGGATAAATCTCATTGCGAAAAGAACTGGCCAGGGATTCATCAAAAGCCACCGCAATATGTCTGGCCCGGGTTTGTTTTAAAAACCGAATGAGAAACCGGGCAAAACCGTACACCGCATGCACAGCTTCGTTACGACGGTTAAACCATTCCGGCTTGAGCGCATAATAACTGCGAAACACAAACACACTGGCATCAATCAGAAAAACCGGTTTATCCTGTGTTTCGCGCTCTGAACTCATGTTTTAACCAATCAAGCCCATGGCTTCCAGTTTTAACACAATTTGTTGGGTCGCCTGATCCGGGGAATAGTCCAGGGTATCAATTTCAAGCTCGGGATTCTGCGGCGCTTCATACGGATCGCTGATACCGGTAAATTCTTTAATCAGACCCTGACGGGCTTTGGCATACAGGCCTTTGCGATCTCGGCGTTCGCATTCTTCGAGCGGTGTGGACACATGCACCTCCAAAAAACCACCCACCGGTTCAATCATTTCCCTGACTTCAGCACGGGTTTGTGTATAGGGCGCAATCGGTGCACAAATCGCTACACCGCCGTTTTTGGTGATTTCACTGGCCACAAAACCAATGCGCAGCACATTGATGTTGCGGTGTTCTTTAGAAAAACCCAGTTCACTGGACAGGTTTTTGCGCACGATATCCCCGTCCAGTAAAGTCACCGGCCGGTTAATCATTTCCATCAGTTTAACCCGTAAGGCATTGGCTATGGTGGACTTGCCGGAGCCGGATAAACCGGTGAAAAACACAGTAAAACCCTGGCGGTTGCGCGGTGGATAGCTTTTGCGCAATTCATTCACCACTTCGGGATAAGAAAACCACTCAGGGATATCCAGCCCCTCACGTAAACGGCGACGTAATTCAGTGCCGGAAATCATCAGTGTTTTTTCGTTGTCTTCCACTTCAGAGACCGGAATGTACTGAGCTTTGTCTTGCGAATAGACCATCATTTCAAACTCAACCATCTCGATGCCAAGTTCTTTTTGATGTTTTTGCAGTAATTCCTGAGCTTCATAAGGACCGTAAAAGGGTTTGCCGTTACTGTCTTCACCGGGACCTGCATGATCGCGACCCACGATAAAGTGACTGCAGCCGTAATTTTTACGAATAATGGCATGCCACAAAGCTTCACGTGGCCCACCCATGCGCATGGCTAAAGGCAAGAGGGATAAGGCGGTGGTGCGTTCAGGAAAACGCTCAAGCAAATGTTCATAGCAACGCACCCGGGTAAAGTGATCAATATCACCGGGCTTAGTCATACCCACCACCGGCTGAATCAGTAAATTAGCTTCTGCCCGTTGAGCGGCGCGAAAGGTAAGTTCCTGGTGTGCACGATGCATTGGATTACGGGTCTGGAAAGCCACCACCCGGCCCCAACCCAGCTTGTTAAATTTATTTCGGATTTCTGCCGGTGTATGACGGTGTTGCTGGTAGTCGTAATGGGTCGGTAATTGCAACCCCAATAATTCACCGCCCAAGTAAAAATCACCGGCCTGGTTAAACAGATAATTGACGGCCGGGTGCTTAGTATCCGTGGTACCGAAAACCGCTTGCGCTTCAGCTTGTTTGTCCGCTTGCCAGACATCTTCGACTTTTAAAATAGCCAGCACCACGCCTTCTTCGTCGCGTAAGGTTAATTGGCCGGCTTTTTGCGCCGCCTCGGCGGTGGCCTCATCCACATCCAGAGTGACCGGCATGGGCCATAATAAGCCATTGGCCAGACGCATGTCTTTTAACACTGATTGGTAATCAGCCTTGTTCATAAAACCACGTAAGGGTGAGAAGGCACCATTCAGCAATAATTCTATGTCACAGGTCTGACGCGGGGTTAAGTCCCAATCAGGCAATTCATTGGCTATTTTCTGGCGTTCAGATTTTTGTTCTTCAGTGGGCAATAAATCGACTAACTCGCCACCATGGGGTTGGTTAATACTCATAAGGATTGTCCTAATTTTAAATTGTGTTTTTTAATTTTCTGCGCCACTGTGGTGTGCGACACCCCCAGTTGGCGCGCTAATTTCCGGGTGGAGGGGTATTTTTGGTACCAATGTTGCATAAATTGTTTTTCAAATTCATCCACCGCTTCTTGTAAGGTTAATTGTTCTAAATCCGTTGACAGACTCACCGCACCGTCCAAATCCAGATCAGTGGCGGTTATTTCACCGCTGCGATTGACCATCACCGCTTTATACAAACATTGTCTTAACTGACTGACATTGCCGGGCCAGTAATAACGTTTCATCTTCATCAGCGCATCATCATGCAAAACAGTCTGGCCACCGATATCCTGATTCATATGCTGTAAGAAGTATAACGCCAACGGTTCAATATCAGCCACCCTTTCCCGAAGGGGCAGTACATTTAAGCGCAACACATTAATTAACTCAATCCAACGGGCATTCATCTGCCCAGATTCCTGATAAAAGCCCAGGCGTTTGCTGGATGAGGTCATAATTCGCGGGGTGTTGTCCGTGGCTTGGTTAAAATATCGCCATAATTTTTGCTGCACATGTGAAGGCATGTATTCCACATGAGAAAAAAACACGGTCCCTTCTCGATTGAGATTGAGTACGCCGGGGCGATTATGGCGACCAAATAATAATTGTTCCATAGGCTCAGCTTTCATTGCCTGACAATCAATCACGGTGAACATATGGTGTCCGCGATCACTTAAGCTGTGACAGACATGGGCCAACAAGGTCTTACCGGTGCCGGCTTCACCAACGATATTAATCGGCGCATCGACCGTTGCCACACGTTTGGCTTTTTGCACTGTTTGCGCAAAAGACTCTGAAGTGTAAACCAAATTTTTTAAACCATCAATTTGTTCGCCCTGCACCACATAACTGCTGGCCTGAATTTTTTCGTGGTCACGAAACAGCAGCATCGCCGCCACCGGTTTATCACCGGCCGCTTTAATTGATTGCACTTCCAATAAAAGGGTACCGCCGGTGGTTTCAATATTCACCGGCAATTTGGATTCTGCAGCAGCATTGAGTTTATCCTGCCACCCCGGTTGGGTGAACAGGGTTTGCATGGACACCGGCTTGTCACGGTGTAAAGTAATACCAAAACGTTGCTCAGCGGCACTGTTGGCATAGGCAATTTGTCCTTTACTGTTAACACCCAAGACTGGGTCCGGCATCACCTGCATCAGGGAAGCCAGCATTTGCTGGGTGGCCACGCCGGGTAACACATCAATCTGATTCACCCATTTGACACCCGGGACACGCATAATCTGACTGGCCAGTGTGCCTTGTGTCGTCTTGTCTAATTCTTGCGTTTGCAAATAGATTTTGCCATCCTCAACCTCGAGTTTTTTTAAATCCGCCTGCTGCTGTTTAATTAAAGCCAGAATATCGTCGGTGATGCCGAGTTTGTTTTCGGTTGTGATGGCTAATTTCATGGTGTATTGTTTTTCTTACAATCTATATGTTATTTTAATTCAATGATTTAAGATAATTATTACAATTATTGTAAAAATTTTTTTACGCATTTTAACTTGGCCGGACAGGACTCTCAAGCTATAATTTTATTATCCAAATTCAGTATGGTTGCTATGAAATCCAATAAACTTCACTTCGCCACCCGCACCATTCATTCAGGTTACGACCCGCATCAAAACCATGGTGCGCTGACGCCACCCATGCACACCAGTTCCACCTTTGCATTTAACAGCGTTGAACAAGGTGGTGCCGCTTTTGCCGGCGACAACGATCATTATATTTACTCACGTTTAGGCACACCTTCGCAACAGCAGTTAGAACAACGCCTGGCTGATTTAGAAGAAGCTGAGGCGGCTTTGGTCACCGCTTCGGGCATGGGCGCCATCACCTCAGCCATCTGGTCTCTGGTGGAGCCGGGTGATGAAATCATTGCCGATAAAAGCCTGTATGGCTGTACCTTTAGCTTTTTTGAGCATGGATTAAAGAAATTTGGCGTGGCGGTCAATTATGTAGATTTATCGACACCGCAATTTCTGAGCGAACACATCACTGATAAAACCAAACTGGTGTACACAGAATCACCCAGCAACCCCAATATGCGTTTAGTGGACATCGCTGCTGTGGCGAAAATTACCCGCCAATATGGCATTAAATTTATGGTCGACAACACCTTTTGCACACCTTATCTGCAAAACCCAATCGCTTTAGGCGCGGATATTGTGGTGCATTCAGCGACCAAATACTTAGGTGGTCACGGCGACCTCATCGCCGGTGTGGTGGCCGGATCGGCCGAAGTTTTATTGCATATCCGTCAATATGGCCTCAAAGACATGACCGGTGCGGTGATTTCAGGGCATGATGTGGCTTTATTGATGCGGGGCCTGAAGACCCTGCATGTGCGCATGGACAGGCATTGTGAAAACGCTCAGAAAGTCGCTGGGTATTTACAGACCAGCCCGTATGTTAAACAGATTAACTACCCGGGTTTAGCGAACTTTCCCCAGGCAGAACTGGCCAAAAAACAAATGCGTCAACCAGGCGGTATGATTGCTTTTGAACTGAACGGCAGTCGTGAACAGGCAGCCGACTTTGTCAATCAACTTGAGCTTATTTTATGCGCAGTCAGTTTAGGCGACACCGAAAGTCTGATTCAGCATCCGGCATCCATGACCCACTCGACTTATACCGAAGAAGAACTCATTGCTCACTTAATAAGCCCTTCCCTGTTACGACTTTCAGTCGGCCTTGAACATGTGGACGACATCATTGCCGATCTTGATCAGGCTCTGGAATCCGTCTTTAATGGCGGATCCGGCAATAAGGGATTATCTGCTTTGGCCTGATTTTTCAGCGCAATAACCCGCCGTTGTAATTCAACGGCGGTGACTTCTTCAGGCACCATCGGCTCACCAACAATCAGTTCTATGCGTGCCCACAATTTCCGTGGCCAGCGTTGGTACCATTTTTTCCGGTAGCGTGAGAACATACTGCCCCAGAGATTGTTCAACGCCATCGGTACCACCGGTACCGGGTACTTTTGCAAGACTTTTTCAATACCGCGTTTAAATTCACCGACCCGGCCATCATCGGTTAAACGGCCCTCAGGGAAAACCACCACCACTTCACCTGCCTCCAGGCGCGCATAAATCTGTCGGTAAGCTTCTGCCAGCACCTCAGGATTTTCTTTCTCCGAAGCAATGGGAATACAACGTGCCAACCTAAATATCCAATGCAGAATCGGCAAATGATAAATCCGGTCATGCATCACATAGCGCACCGGTCGTGGCGAACGCGCCGAAATAATCACCGGATCCATAAAACTGATGTGGTTACAGGCCAGAATAACACCGCCATCAGCCGGGATGTTATGCAACCCACTGTAACGGGTGCGATACACAAGGGTACTGACCACCCAAGCCACCAGTCGCACAATAAAATCCGGCATCAGTTTAAAAATAATTAAACTAACGATGATGTGCAGGCCAATGGTAATCAAAAACAACTGTGGAATGGACCAGTCCAAACCAGCCAGCACCACCATCCCAAGCAATGCGGCCACCACCATAAATAAAGCATTAATAATATTATTACCGGCAATCATTCGGGAAACCCAGGATTTTTCCGACCGGGCCTGCACCATGGAGTATAAGGGCACAATATATAGTCCACCAAACACCCCAATCATCAATAAATCAAAATTAATCCGATAGGTACCGGTGAATGTCAGCACTTCGCCCAAACCGACAATACCTTCAATATCCAAATCCATACCCATACCGGCGATGGACAAATCCAGACCAAATATAGCCAGCCCCAAAGCCCCCAGCGGCACCAAGCCAATTTCCACTCGCCGATTCGAGAGTTTTTCGCACAATAATGAACCCACGCCGATACCCACCGAAAACATGGTCAGCAATAGCGTCACCACATGTTCATTGCCATGCAACACCAGGCGCGTGAAATTGGGCATTTGCGCTAAAAAGACCGAACCGAAAAACCAGAACCAGGAAATGCCCATTATGGCCAGATAAATATCCCGGTGCCTTTTCACCGTCTTGAGATTATCCGCCGTGGCGCGCCATAAACCCCAGTCAAGTTTAATCGTCGGTTCAGCCGCCGGCGTCAGGGGGATTTGTCGCGCCGATAGATACCCCAACGTGGCAAAACCCACCACCGCCAGTGAAATCGGTACAAAGGAATCCATGGCGATTAAAACACCGCCTAAAATGGTACCCAACAAAATCGAAATAAAGGTGCTCGATTCCACCAGACCGTTACCACCCATGAGTTCATGGCGGTTGAGTTTCTCGGGCAAATAACCGTATTTAACCGGACCAAACAGGGACGATTGTGAACCCATAAGAAACAGCACAAAAATCAATAAACCGACATGATTCAGGTAGAAGCCGACTGATGCCAGTAACATAATGGCGATTTCACCCATTTTAATGCGTCGGATCAAGGTGTCTTTGGGGTATTTATCCGCCACCTGCCCGGCAAAAGCCGAAAACAGGAAAAAAGGCAGAATAAACAAGCCAAAGGCCAGGTTGGTGAGCAGATTAATGTGCTGTTCCGCCACCTGAAAGGCAATCATAATAATCAGTGCGTTTTTAAAGACATTATCATTAAAAGCACCAAAAAACTGGGTCAGAAAAAACGGCAAATAGCGCCGCTCTTTAAGTAAATGAAATTGTGAGTGTGTACTCATGGGGTATGTTTAATCCACCTTTTTAAACTGCAGTATAGGTTGTTTCTCGGCATTTAAAAGCGTTAGCTTCAAACCTGACAACTGATAATGTTTAACGTTGTTTATCGCCCGGGTGAATTCATCGGCCAGTTTCATTTCAGGACAAGCCATCAGAGTGGTGGCCAAAGCACCGAACTCAATTCGACCCTGACCTGCTTTGACAATGCCCCCGGACAGTCGATTACAGCTGTCGGTGCCGAACACCTGCATCTTCGTTAAATTAAATTCCAGACTGGGCACGTCCTCACCACGATCTGAAAGCAAAGTCCGATCTACCGACTCACCCTGTATTTCTGTCAGCGCCCAAATATCATGCAGGCGGAGGGTGTCATCGGCTTGTCTTTCCACGACTTCCAGCAATTCATAACGTATCGATGACGCATCGGCCGGAACTTGCGCCGGTGGTAATTGGGTCTCCTGAACACGGATTTTATAGATATGGCCGAGCTCGTAATTAAAGCCTTTAATCGGGGCATACAATAAGGACCAGTTCTTAATATCGGCTTGTTGTTGATTTTCTTCGTCAATTTTCTGGATTTGCAGGCACATGCGCTCGCCCACGCCCTCACAAGTTCTTCGCCAGCTGTTGACCCAATAGAATTGCTCAGAACTGTTCTGACTGTCTGTCTTCATCGATGTGTTTTTATCAGGCTGCGACATGTGACTACAACCGGCCATCAGAACAAACAGATAAAGCAGCAATAATTTGTACATTGTGGACTCCAAAAATAATTTATCATGACATAAGACGTTTGAATTGCGGGTGAACACGCTGTTATTCAGTGTCTGGAGGTGGCAATAATAACTCAGGATCTAATCTAACATTCGTCCCTAAATTTATACGCCAGTCTAAATGTGGCCCTGTGGCACGACCGGTCATACCGATTTCGCCGATTTTTTCACCTTGCTGAACTTCTTGGCCGACTTTTACATTGACCTGACTTAAATGCAAATAGGTGGAATTCAGGCCATAGCCGTGATCGAGAATAATCGTCCCGCCGGTGTAATAATGATCATCCACCGCCATGGTCACGGTGCCTGAAATCGGCGCCACCACGGTAGAACCGGTGGCATTGGCAATGTCCATGCCGTAATGCGGTCGTTTCGGCTCGCCGTTAAGAATTCTTCGACTGCCATAGACACCGCTGACACGGCCTGTGGCCGGCCAGATAAAATCCTGTAAATAATGGCGATCTTCTGACCACACCGCGCGGGCTTGTTTCACTTCGGCCTGTTCTTTTTTAATCCGCTCCCAGAAACTGGCCGGTGGATTGACTTTATCCGCTGGCAGTCCGTCAATGCGTTCTTCGGGAAAGTCTCGCGGTGTCACCGGAATGGTTTTTTGATGGGCTTGTTCCTGATAGGTCACGGTGATTGTTTTGGGTTCAGTATCAAACCGCCCAAAGCCAAACATAAAGTAGCCTTCTGGGTCTGTTTTAACCGTTTCACCATCGATTGTGACTTTGGCATCTGCATTGGTCTGCGCGATCAACAAAGCCCCTTGTACCGGCTCGCCTTGAATGTTTAAAAAATAATCACCGGCCCATACAGAACCTGAAACCAGCATCAAAACTATCCATTTCATCCACATCATTTATAATAAGACCTTTATTGTAATCGCTTCATTTTAACACCAAACGTCATGAACCTCATCGCTATCGAAACCGCCACCGAACAATGTGCTGTTGGTTTATTGCACAACGACCGGATAACGACCACCGCAGAAATCGCACCGCAGCAACATGCCAATATTATTTTAGATCGGCTTGAGGGCTTATTAAACGACGCTCAATTAAAAAAGTCACAACTCAGTGGTATCGTATTCGGCCTCGGTCCCGGTGCCTTCACCGGTGTCCGCATTGCCTTTGCGGTGACCCAGGGTCTGGCGCTGGCTTTAGACATTCCGGTGATGGGTGTGTCAACATTAGAAAATATGGCCTGGCAGGTTTTTCAGAACAACCCCGATCAAGAACAAAAAATTCTCATCGCAAACGATGCCCGAATGGGTGAAGTTTATTGGGCTGAATTTAAAACGCAGAATGGCCAACTAATCCGCATGAATGACGACCAGGTGAGTCAACCCAAAGATGTAAATATCAATGATTTCGACACCGCCGCCGGCAGCGCCTTTCATGATTTATTGCGTGAACACATCAATGACAATAAAACCCGGCCCATCAACGCCAACAGCCTCCCCGACGCCCAAGCCTTATTAGAAATCGCCCAAACCCGCTTCAAAAAAGACCAGCAAAATATCGCCGACATCCAACCGCATTATGTCCGTGATAAGGTGGTTTTTAGTTAAAGAAGAATTTTATGAGCGGATTACTAACCCAGAAAATCCAGTGTCCCTACTGCTGGGAAACCTTTGAAACCGTGGTGGATTGTTCTGTCCCTGAGCAGGTCTATGTTGAGGACTGTTTTGTTTGCTGTCAGCCGATTGTGGTGAATGTGGTTACCGATGGCGAGACAATCGTGCGACTCGATGTTTCTGCGGAAAATCAATCATGACCCAGCCTGATGTGAATAATTCAGTCACGGGCTTTTTCATAAAGGTGTGTTCTTGGGACTTACGCTTCCGCTCCCAGCTCACGCAGCACACCTCCATCCATGGAGGCGTCATTCACTTTTGTTTCCGACAAATAGTGGCCTACAGGACGTAGGTCCGTGGCGAGAGCAGGACGCGGAAGCCGCCAAAGCGGCCGCGGCGAACACTTCATATAACTTCGCACGAATGACACCATTCACACAAGGCTTCTTTGCTGCGCAAAACCGCCATGTGCTCATTGGCTATTCTCTTCGCCTCTGATTCACGGGCAACGGCATTACGTGAGCGCTTCTTTAATTTCGTTAAAACCGTACTCACTTCATTGCCTGCCCTACGCTCACGGCCTTAAAGGACATTCCGTCACGCTTCTTTGCTTCGCAAAAACGCATGACTTCATTTACCTGGCCTAACCGGCTCGGCGGGTCGTGCTGCTCAGCAGCACTCCATCGCCCATTTATCGACAAATTGACCAACCACCCTGGTCAAAGTGGAAGTGGTTGTGGTGGGCTTTGTTATAATCAGGGCCTAATACCGTAGAAAATTTACCGCAGGCGACTTGTTGAACGGCTTGTAGAAAGTTACCTTTTGCGGTGTTTTGGCCCCAATCTTTTAGAACAGATATTTCTCTGCCGTCGGCCAATACAAATCCGGCAACATCGATGGCATTAGCATAGGCATGTTGGCTACGGCGACCTTGTTTGGCATTATTAATGTTGCGACAGGCATAGGTGCCATAATGACGAATGCGGATTATTTTTTGTCCGAAGGTTTCTATGGCCAGGGGCTGAAGGTCATGGCGCTCCCAAATGGCGAGTGCCACTAAAGCCGGACATTTAAGAATAATATCACCGCCATAAGAAATATCCGATTGAATCAGCCTCACCACGTTTCTAAAGGCGCAATTATCACCGGTGGTTTTGTCGGCAACCCGTTCAAAAGTTAAATCGCTGCTTTCCAACACTGCAAAACAGGCATCCGGGTTATTTTTGAGATGATTAATTTTGGTTTTCAGTACAAATGACGGCGCATGTTCAATGCGCAAGGGTTTTAATGGATTGATATTATCCGGCACATATTTCTTGACCAGTTGAAAAGCAATGAATATCGTTGTCACAACCAGCAAACCGATTAGCAACACTTTCAGGGTTTTGTACATGGCATCCATGTTAACAGCTGTTTTTTATTCGGAGTTGAGATGTTTTTTAAAAAATGAATCCATGTCTTTACCCACATCCACTTCATCAGCAAACCAGGGATGAACTTTGAGCACCGTCATCACATGTCCGATGTCTTGATACAGGGTTTTCTCGACCTCCACTCCGGCGGCTTTTAACTGATTATAAAAGGTATCGAAGTTAAACCGGCCCACAGTGTTATCACCCATACTGTGAATCAGTTTTATCGGTGGTTCATCACCTTCCACAAAAGCATTGGCTTTCATAACATCAAAATTTTCGCGACCAAAGGTTTTGATGTATTGTGGTTTTTTAGGGGTAAAATTATAAGGCCCGGCTAAGCCGACAAAGGCTTTAATATCATCAATGCCCACGCCCACTTTATTGAGATAATGTTTATCAGTGACCAGTAAAGCGCCTGTGTGTGCCCCGGCAGAATGTCCGGCCAGCAAGAGCTTGTTTGCATCACCACCATATTTTTCGATATTGTTTTTAACCCAGGCGATGGCCAGTGCAATGTCTTCAACAAAGGTCGGGAACCGGCCATCGGGGTATTTAATGTAATCAGGAATCACCACCATGTAGCCTTTTCTCACCAAAGCATCAGCGACAAAATGGTGTTGTTCCTTCGAGCCTTTGTACCAGCCGCCGCCATAGATAAAGATCACCACCGGTATCCGGGTTTTGTTTTTTTGCGGATAAATATTGAGTTTTTGCCATTCCTTGGCACCATAGGCAATGTCTTTTTCACATTGGATGGGATGGGTTATTTTAAGTGCGCTGTTGTATAAAAAAGAGCCCACACCCGCGTGGGAAGATTGACTGAACATAAAGAATATAATCAATAGCACGCACAGAATAACATTTTTCACCATACAAATTCGTTTTTGAAAAAAACCTCACTTTAGCAAAGGCTGTGTGAAAATCAGTTCAAAGCAAAATACAGGGATTTAGCACCTAAAAATAGAGCCACTAAAATGACACAGACACCCAGAAAATTATGCACCGGCGTATTTTTAAATCGGCCCAGTAAATCAGTACGGTTCATGGCATACAATAAAAAGGCGGCCAGTAGGGGTAGCAATAAACCATTCGCAATCTGGGCAAACCAGATAATGGTGATGGGTTGATAACCAGACAATGATAACAACAAACCACTGAACAGCACCACCATCCATATCAGTTTGAATTTTATGTTTTTACCATCTGTTGGCCAACCCATCATACCGGCCACCGCATAAGCCGCTGCCAATGGTGCAGTGATGGCCGATGATATTCCGGCCGCAAACAATCCCACAGCCACGCACACCGAAGCCCATGATCCCAATAAAGGTTGTAATTGCACGGACATATCAGCCGCAGACCGGATGTCTGCCTGCTGTCCAAAGAAAGCCGTGGCAGCGGTGGCCACGATACTGATTGAAATCAAACCACCAATGCCGATAGAAATTAAGGTGTCTTTATGAAGCAATGGTAAATCTTCAGGTTGATGCCATTTTGATTTGACTGCTGAGGCGTGTAAGAATAAATTATACGGCACCACCGTTGTGCCTACCAGGGCGACAACGGTTAACCAGGCGCCTTCGGGAACGTGCGGTTTCATGCCTTGAAAAAGTGCCGGCCAATCGGGTTTGGTTAATAAAAATGTGGTGACAAAAGCCACACTCATTAATAACACCAAAGCAATCAGTGCACGTTCAAAAACCCGGTAACTGCCCTGAAATAACACCGCAAAAGCCACCACCACAATCAGCACCGCCCAGGGGAAATCAGTATCAGGTAACATCGCTTCCAGCCCCAATACCGCCCCGGCAATATTGCCACCCTCATAAGCGCCGTTGCCAATGAATATGGCCACCATAACCAGGGCAAAAACCAGGGGTCTGGTCAGCGGATGGCTGAATTGTTTTTTTAGCACTTCGCCCAAACCTTGTTGCGTGACCAGGCCCAAACGGGCCGACATTTCCTGTAAAAGCATACAGGCCATCAAAGAAAACAGCAAAGCCCATAACAAGGCATAACCAAAATTGGCGCCGGCCAAAGTACAGGTGGTGACTGTTCCGGGACCGATAAAAGCCGCGGCCACCAGACTCGCCGGCCCCATTCGAAATCGCTTAGGATATGAAACTTTCATTTACCCCAGTAAAATCCAGGTTCCAAATCCTAAAAACGACACATAACCGACGATGTCGGTCACGGTGGTCAACACCACACCGCCGGCAATCGCCGGATCAATACTCAGACGGCGCAAAAACACCGGTACCAGAACACCCGCCAGGGCTCCGGCAATCAAGTTCACCACCAATGCCAATGCAATCACGATGCCCATTTCAACATCTTTATACCAGGCCACAATTACAATCGACAAAATAATCGCCCACACAAAACTGTTTATCACCCCAATCATCACTTCACGATTCAACAAATTCCTGATGTTTCCGCTGCCCACCTGACCGGTGGCCATGCCGCGTATCATCAAGGTTAAGGTTTGCGAACCGGCAATACCGCCCATGGAGGCCACGATCGGCATCAGCACCGCCAGCGCCGCGACCTTTTTAATGGTGTCTTCAAAAAAACCAATGGCAAAGGCCGCCAGCAATACAGTCAGTAAATTAACACCTAACCACACAGCCCGACGTTTTGAGGCACTGATAATCGGTGCAAACATATCACCTTCTTCATCCAGACCCGCCATCCGCATCACCGAGCGTTCGGCTTCTTCGCGAATCACATCCACCACATCATCAATCGTTATGCGACCAATGAGTTGGTTTTTTTCATTGATAACCGGTGCTGAAATCCAGTCATTGTGCTCAAAATCCTGAGCCACTTCACTGGCATGGGTGGTGTCCATAATCGCCGGTGCATCCTCATCAACGATGTCACGAATGGGTGTTTTGGGGTCACAGGCAAGTAAAGTTTCCAGCGGCACCCGGCCTTTGTAATGGCCTTTTCGCCCCACCGCAAACAGGTCACCGATGGGTTTGGGAATGTTTTCCCGAAACCGCAGATAGCGCAATACCACATCCACATTCACATCAGTGCGTACCCGCAACACATCAGGATTCATCAAACCACCGGCACTGTCCTCAGGATAGGACAATACCTGATGCAACATATCCCGCGATGTTTTATCCATCGACAGCATCAGCTCATTGGATACCTCTTCGGGCAAGTCCACAATGATGTCCGCCATGTCGTCAAGATCCAGATCGCGGGTGGCATCAACCAACTCATCGGTATCCAGATGTTCAATCAGGCTGTCACGCACTTCATCGTGCAGAGAAACCAACACCTCACCTCGGCAGGATTCATCAATCAGTTCCCACACCTGATAACGCTTGTCACCGGGCAATGATTCCAAAAACATGGCCGCCTCGGATCCGGGTATTCCGTTAATAATCCGTGAGATGGCACCCAAATGGCCTTCATCCAGGGCCAAATGCAGTGCATGAATTTCTTTTTCGGTGGTTTCGTTGGGTTGGGTTTCTGCCATTGAAGTCTCTTGTTATTGTGCAAATAGGGCCATTTGGCGCTTTGTTCTGCAATCGGGTATGATATGAAAACTTCTTTTTAATTTACGTGATAACACTTTGAATCACAATATCATTTTTCAAAAAATTGACCCCGAAGACTTACCTGAAGTGCTCGCGATGGAGCAACAATGTTACCCCAATCCGTGGCCACAAAAAACCATGCAGGATTGTCTGGATGCCGGTTATCAGTGCTTAAAAGGCCTGACCGAACAAAATCCGCGGATTTTGTGTTATGCCTATATGATGTTGGGGCATGAAGAAGCGCACCTTTTAAAAATAACAGTGCGACCTGAGCACCAAAAACAAGGCCTGGCTCAAGCCATGCTGCAACGCTTGATTCTCATTGCCCGCATCAACCATGCACGCCGTATCTGGCTTGAGGTGCGTGCCGGCAATACAGCGGCCATTCGCTTTTATCGCCGCGCCGGATTTAAAACCAAAGGCAAACGCAGGCATTATTACCGATACCTGGATTCACAGGGCCAAAAAGTTAAAGAAGACGCCCTCATCATGTGTTATTCGTTGGTTTAAAAAAACCCGCCAGACGGCGGGTTTTTAGAGAATCAAGTTTTCGCTTATTCAAAACCATTTTTGAAAATAACATCCAGTTCAGGACTTACATAAAGCACAAACCCGTCATGGTCTCCGGCCCGTAAAGATGAATTGTAATCGTTTTCGTACTGCAAAGGCGCGTCCGCCTGGCCACGAACATAATTCATTTCTTTGAAAAATAACAAACCAATATCATCCAAAACCGCATGATCAAGCGCTTGAGCAGAACCGCCGAATAAAAAGGAATACTGTTCATCAGCCATCAGCGTCTGCGTGGCGTTGGTCAGAGGATTGGCTGCAAATAACGGTGGTGCCCACAGCATATTATCAGCATCAATGGCCGTTCCGGTAATTTGCCCCATGACATCCACGTAACCATCGGTAAACTGAAAGGCGTTAAAATCACCCAACACATACACCGGATTACCGGGATGGCTGCTTTGAATATCGGCAATCATGACACTTAAAGATTGCGCCTGACTTAAGCGCTTATTGCGCACCCGATCACCATTACCGGGGTCATCGATACCGCCCATGGAACGCAAGTGAACATTAAGCACCTGAATGGCTAAAGTGTGGTTTGAAAGAACAATGTCTGCCGATAATTGTAACGGCGGGCGGTCATGCAACAATGAATTGTCATAAGGATTGATTTCGGCTGCACCCAATTGTGTGATTTGTACATTGGTGACCACCGATGCGTTGTATAAATAGCCCACATCTATGCCACCTTGATCATTTCCTTCAATTAAAGCAGTGGTATAGATCAGTCCGCTTTGTGCTGTGATTGCTGCAGCCAAGTCATTCATCACATCGATGTTTTCCACTTCTTGCAGTGCCACAATGTGTGGGGCTTGCATGTCATTAACAATGTATTTGGCAAATTTGGCCAAACGACCGGCATACACCTGCGGGTCTTCAACCTGACCGTCGTCTTCGCTGCCCGGATCATCAACATCATTAAACAGGCGATACATATTCAGTGAACCGATGGTGAGTTCATTGACTGCAGCCGGAGCGGTGGTGTCTGGGAGAACATTGTCTTTCGTCACCACAACCACAGAAGGCCACAATTCATATTCATTAAAATCAAAGCCAAACACGCCAAACATGGTGACATGGGCTCCGGCGTTATAACCAGCTGTCGGAACACCAAAACCTAAACCCGAAACATCCACCTCCAGCAATTCAGGGTTACCGTCAAATATCGGCAAACCAGGTTCACCCGGAAATTCAATACCGGTTTCACGAAAAGCCCGGCTGGCGCCGGCTTTAACCAAAAAATCATCGCGATTGGCACCCACCCAATATGAGCTGTAGGAACTGCTAATCACACCCTCTGGCATCACAAACCACATGCCTTCAACACATTCATAACCCATGGCTTCAGTACCACATGGGTATTCTCCCGCCACGGTTGAAGGGTAATTTTGATCCAGTATTTTAGCCGCCGGCAAGGCATTGCCCTGGCTTTCAGTGATAATGATTTGGCTACCGGGATTGGCAAATTCGGTAAAACCAAAAAACTCATCAATCTCACCGGTCACAGTCACTTCGTCGCCGACCTGAACTGTGGGCGCGCCGCCGGTATAAACAAAAATACCATTAGAGGTCAAATCATCCAGGTCATCCCGCGCATCCGGTGTTTGCATAAAAAAACCAGAATCGCTGAGTACAGTCACAATATTATTGGGGCTTTTTACCGTCTGGCCGTCAAAGCCTGATGCCATGCCGCTGCCCTGAATCTCATAAATTTCAGCCGTCGGATAACCGACTAAAAAACTGAAGTCGTAATTTATCGCCATATTACCCGGCGTGCCATCGATATCCGTAATCTCAGTGGCAACCACACTCACGTCACAAGTTTCGCCATCAACCAGTGTAGCGGACGGGGTTAACACCAACTGACTGACCGCCGAAGCCGGCAAACCACTGGCAAATGCAATTGAACCCGACGTGCCACAACCCATGGTAACCGCAGAACTGGTCGCATTGATGTCTTCTGAAAAGTTAATCGTAACAGTGGCATTTTCAGCCACTCCAACGGCGCCATCAGCAGGGATTGTGGTGGTTACAGCAGGTGGGCTATCCACCCCAAAATCACCGGAAACAACCAAATAATCAAAAGCCAGTTCCTCATCACCGGCATCAACCGAGACAATCACTTTTAAATCTAAGCTACCGCCTGTGGCGGCAATGGTAAAGCCATATTCAGTAAAGACAGAATTCAGACGGCCTGAAACCCCATCAGATTCCCCGTCACAATCGGTATCCAAGCCAATCGGTTCATTTGAGCTATCTCCGTTATTTTCGTAATTAAAACACACACCATCGACATAACCACCCCCATCAATCTGATATTGTACCTTCATATAATCAGTCGAATCATATTTACCGGCACCCGGTCCGCCTTCATTGCCTGCGGCAAATAAACCGCTGAATGATAAATTGCTGAAACCATTGATATCAATGCCGGTCACATTGAGTTCGGGCTCTTTGGTACCGCCCTCTCCATCCACATCTTCAGCGGCCCAAAAATAGGTGCCATCCATCGCACTGTAACCACCGGCACTAATCGGTAAACCGACACCATCTGTTCTCATCCAGTAATCGCCGCCACCATCAGTAAATTCCGCTGTCGAGGTATAGCGGACACCCTGGCCGTCCGTTTCAAAGGATTCACTCCACACTTCGGCAGCCTGAATGGTGAATACAGCGGTTATTAACAATACTGCGGCCGTAAACCGACCAAATTTATCTAACTTCATACCTACCTCTTTAAAAATTTGTCCCAATAGCAGGTTAATATGACATTTTAATAAACCCTGCTCAAACCAACCCATTCCACGGTCTTTGTTTAATTATACAAAAGACACAAAAAAGGCGGTATACAAAACCGCCTTTTTTGAAAAAACATGGGTATTCATTACAACAACTTTTGGTTACTGCGCTTTAATTCCTGATACAGCTCTTGGGGAACCCGGTCACCATATTCTTTTAAAAAATCAGCGACAGACTGGTTTTCTTTTTGCCAACCGTTGACTTCAACAGCCAGTAAAGCTTCCAGGACATCAGCATCCATATCTAAATCTTCGGTGTTTATGTCTCGGGCTTTCGGCATCAGACCAATCGCGGTTTCATGGGCTTCAGCAGTACCCTGACAACGACCAATAATCCATTCTAAAACCCGCATATTCTCACCGAAGCCGGGCCACATAAAGCCACCGTTGTCATCTTTGCGGAACCAGTTAACGGTAAAGACCTTAGGTAAGTTATCGGCTTTATCCTGCATTGACACCCAATGGCCCCAATAGTCCCCGAAATGGTAACCGCAAAAAGGTTTCATGGCCATCGGGTCACGCCGCACCACACCGACTTTACCGGTGGCCGCAGCGGTGGTTTCAGAAGCCACGGTGGCACCCATGAGAACACCATGGTTCCAGTTTCTGGCTTCATTGACTAAAGGCACAAGAGAGGCCCGACGTCCACCAAAAATAATGGCACTGATGGGTACACCACTGGCATCTTCTGAAGCCGATGAATAACTGGGGCAGCGTTTTGCAGACACGGTAAACCGTGAATTCGGATGGGCCGCAGGACCATTGGCCGGATCATAAGGCCGACCCTGCCAGTCAATCGCCGGCACCCGGTCATCCAAGCCTTCCCACCAGGGTTGTTCATCAGCGGTTTGCGCCACATTGGTAAAAATGGTGTCCTGGTATAACATCGCCAGCGCATTGGGGTTGGTATCTTTGGCGGTACCCGGGGCCACACCGAAAAAGCCGGCTTCCGGGTTAATCGCCCATAAACGGCCGTCTTCACCGGGTCGCATCCAACAAATATCATCTCCGACGGTGGTGATTTCCCATCCGTCCTGCAGATAACCTTGCGGTGGAATCAGCATGGCTAGATTGGTTTTACCACAGGCTGACGGAAAGGCTGCCGCCACATAATGCTGCGCTCCGGTGGGTGTTTTAATACCCAAAATCAGCATATGTTCAGCCAGCCAGCCTTCATCTTTCGCCTGATAAGACGCAATCCGCAGCGCATGGCACTTTTTACCCAGCAAGGCATTGCCGCCATAACCGGAACCGTAACTTTTAATCACCCGTTCTTCGGGAAAATGCATAATAAAACGACGATCAGGATCGAGTTCACCGGTGGAATGCAGACCTTTGACAAAGTCGCCCTCTCGTTCAATGCGGCGCAGAGCCTCATCACCCATGCGGGTCATCAGCCGCATATTCTGCACCACATAAGGGCTGTCGGTGATTTCTACACCACAGCGTGAAATCGGTGAGTCAATCGGTCCCATGCAGTAAGGTATGACATATAAAGTTCGGCCTTTCATGCAGCCTTTGAATAAACCATCCATTTTTTCGTGGGCTTGCTGCGGATCCATCCAATGGTTGTTAGGACCGGCATCGTTTTTTTTGTTCGTACAGATAAAAGTCAGATGTTCAACCCGTGCCACGTCCCTGGGATCGGATAAATGCAAATAGCAATTGGGGTGGGTTTCTTCATTCAGTCGCTTATAGGTGCCGTCCTCTAACAACTGGCGGTTGAATGATTCTTCTTCGGCAGGACTGCCGTTACACCAATAAATATCATCGGCTTGGGTCAATTCGGCGACGTCCTTAACCCAGTTGGCCAAGGCTTGGTTGGATGTGCTCATGGGATTCTTTCTGGTTGAGAAAATTGGGTGCAAACTTTAACGCCAACAGCCGCTAAAAGCAAGCCTTCAAGCCGTTTTTGCTCTGTTGGGGCGTTTTATTTTATTCTGTCTAAGATGCCCTGCAGCTCATCACTGTTATGGTAATCTATGACCAGCTGACCTTTACCGCCGGTTTTTTGTTTAAGCGTGACCCGGGTGCACAGTTGCTCACTGAGTTGATTCTCCAGATGACGCACATCGGCATTTTTTTGCGGTGCTTGTTGGGTATTTTTAGGGCCGGGATTTTTTATCGCATTGACCAAAGCCTCCGCCTGACGAACGCTGAGTTTTTTGGCGACAATTTCGCCGGCAGCCTGTGACTGTTGTTTTTTGTCTAACCCCAGCAAGCAGCGTGCATGGCCCATTTCCAGTATATCGTCGTTGAGCAACTGTTTCACGGCATCAGACAAATCCAGTAACCGCAATAAATTACTAACCGCCGTGCGCGAACGGCCCACCGCATCGGCGGCCTGGGCGTGGGTCAGTGAAAACTCCTGGATAAGACGCGACAAAGCCTGCGCTTCTTCCAAAGGATTCAGGTCTTCACGCTGAATATTTTCAATCAGCGCCATGGCAATGGTTTGCTGGTCATCAATGTCCTTAACCAGCACCGGCACTTCTTTGAGTCCGGCCAGTTGCGCCGCCCGCCAGCGGCGCTCACCGGCCACAATTTCATAGTTTCGGCTGCTGATTTTTCGCACCACAATCGGCTGTACAATGCCTTGTGATTTAATCGATTCTGCCAGCTCTTGCAGCTTATCTTCATCCATGATGGTGCGTGGCTGATATTGGCCCGGCTGTAAGCGACCGATGGCTAAAGTTTGCAATTCACTTTCTGAGTTTGCAGGTGCAACGGAATCCGCCCCTTTAGAAGAGGCCAGCAAAGCATCCAGCCCGCGGCCCAGACCGGTCTTTCGTTTAGTTTTTGCGGCGGTTTTTTTCTTCGCTTTATCAGGATCTGCCATGGTGTCTCCGGGTAATTTCACTGGCCAGCCCTTTGTACGCCACAGCACCGCGTGACAACACATCATATTCTATGGCTGACTGCCCAAAACTGGGGGCTTCGGCCACTTTCACGTTGCGTGGCACCACCGTGGTAAAGACTTTATCACCAAAATGTTCACTGATTTGGGCGGCCACATCATTGGCCAGATTATTCCTGCCATCAAACATGGTTCTCAGCAAACCTTCAATGTGCAAATCCGGGTTGACCGTTTGTTGGACCCGTTTAATGGTATCCAGCAATGAAGTCAAACCTTCAAGCGCATAATATTCACATTGCATGGGAATCAGCACACTGTCAGCTGCGGTCAGGGCATTGATGGTCAGAATACTCAAAGAAGGCGGACAATCAATCAATATATAATCATAATGGCCAACCACTGCAGCCAATTGCTGCTTTAAGGCATGTTGCGGATAATCCTGATCCATTAATTGTAATTCTGCCGCAGTCAAATCAGTGTTGGCACCAATCACATCAACCAGGTCAGTTTTTATGATGGCTTCATCAGCCTCGCATTCAGATAATAATAATTCACAGGCCGACAGTTCCAGTGTTCTTGCATCAATTCCACAGGCCATGGTGGCGTTGCCCTGCGGATCCAAATCAACCAACAGCACCCGTTGATTTAACTGGGCCAAACCCACGGCGGTATTGACCGCTGTGGTGGTTTTACCGACCCCACCTTTTTGATTGGCTATGGCAATGATTCTGGCTTTTTGACTCATAGATTCAGGTTTTTTTCATGTATTGATAAAGTGTTCGTTGCGCCTTTAAATAAGGTACCTCAATGGCCAACTCGGACACCAGATTGAAAGCAGAATCTTCTGCAAGATGCTCCACTTTGGGTCCTTTCATGGCCATATATCGCGTGTGCTGATCACCCAATTGCCCGGTTAATTCCAGAAACAGGTTTACCTCAGCAAACGCCCGTGATATTACCACATCGAATTTTTTATCGGGAATATAATTTTCCACCCGATCATGGATGACTTGAACATTTTCTAACTGCAACTGACGCTTAACATGATTTAAAAATCGGGTTTTTTTGGCCACCGAATCAATCAAGCTCACCGATGCCTGTGGCTTAAAAATTGCCAGTATAATGCCCGGCAAACCACCGCCTGTGCCCGCGTCAACAATGCGTGATCCTTTAACATACGGAATGACAGCGGCTGAATCCAGTGCGTGCTGAACCACCATATCGTGCCAATTTGTTATGGCAGTCATATTATAGGTTTCATTCCAGCGCCGCAATAATTGCAAATAGGTCATAACCGGTTTGGTCATACAGGTATCTAAATCCAGCTTTCGCAAGCCTGAATGAAGAGTTTGTTCGGCAGTCTGTTGGGATTTGGCTTCGTTCATGAACAAAAATAGCTTAAAATATGACTTTTAACCCATGATTTGAACCCCACATATAAGTAAACTGTCATAACCAGTCACCTCTGTGGCCATCTCATGATGTCATCAATAGGGAATGATAACAAAAACATACGAGTAAGACATGAATTTTGATAAAGCAAGACACAATATGGTCACCCAGCAGGTGCGACCCGCGGATGTTATTAATAAAGATGTCCTGCATGCCATGCTAAACATTCAGCGCGAAGAGTTTGTGCCGGTTTCGCAACGCAAACTGGCTTTTGCAGACATGGCCCTGCCGATTGGGCATGACCAGTTTATGATGAAACCGGTGGAAGAAGGCCGTCTGTTACAGGCTTTGAATGTCCAGCCTGGTCACAGGGTACTGGAAGTCGGCACCGGCAGCGGATATTTAACCGCTTTACTGGCCACTTTAACCGAACATGTTCATTCAATAGATATTTTTCAGGATTTTATTCAGGCAACCCGTCAGAAACTATCCGATCAAGGTATTGAGGAAGTGACCTTGGAACAAGCGGACTTTTTTGATTTTAAAGCCCCCACCAAATACGATCACGTCATCTTAACCGGCTCATTAAAAGCCGTGCCGGAATTTGTTTTTGAATGGCTCAAAGACGGCGGACAGGTTTTTGTGATTATTGGAGAGGACCCGGTTATGGAAGCCCGCATTTATACATCGGCTGACAAATTCACCAGTCATTTTGACACCCTGGTGGCACCTTTGCTACAAGCCAAGCATAACAACCACCCTTTTAACCTCTGAATTGACCATCACCATGATAAAAAAAATAATTCTCATCAGCTTATTCATGACCGGCCAGGTCAACGCAGCCAGTTTACTGGATGTCTTGAATGAAGCTTTACAACAAGACCCACAATTACAAGCCGCAGAATATAATCTGAAAGCCAGCCAGGAAAGCAAAAAACAGGCTCGCGCCAATTTCCTCCCGCAAGTCAACGGCAGCTGGAACAAACAATGGGGTGAAACCGAGTCTGAACTGGACATTATCGGAAAAATACAAATTCCTGACACCGACCAATACGGCTGGCGCGTGTCATTAAATCAATCCGTTTACAACCATGCCAATTTTGTTCAAATGAGCCAGGCAAAATTAGAAGGTTTGCGCGGGCAGGCGAATTATGACGTGGCCCGTCAGGATTTCTTAATCCGCGTGGCACAAAGCTATTTTAATGTGCTTACCAATATTGACGTGGTTCAGTTTGCCGTGGCTGAAGAAAAAGCCATTGAACAACAGTTGCGTCAGGCTGAACAACGCTATGAAGTGGGCTTGTCTGCCGTAACGGATGTGCACGAAGCCCGTGCCCAATACGACTCAGCCCGTGCCAATGTGATTAATGCCAGAAATGCGCTTGATGACAGCCGCGAAGCCCTGTTTGAAATCACCCAAAACTATTATGAAGAACTGGCAGCTTTACCGGCTGACATTGAAGAATTACAACTGCCTGAGAAAGACATTGATTTCTGGGAAACACTGGCGTTAAACAATAACCCCAATCTGGCGGTGGCTAAAATCGATGCGGAACTGGCAGAAAAAAACATCGCTTTACAACGCAGCGGTCATTTCCCCAGTGTGGACTTATCCGTATCCCGCAGCAACAATGTCAATAACAATGTGGCCTTACGCGATCCGCAAACTCAGGACGTGTTTGCCACCGGCTCTCAGGAAACCGACAGCACTTCCGCCCAGTTGACGCTCACGGTACCCATCTTTTCCGGTTTTCGGGTCAGTTCAATGACCGATGAAGCCCGCTTTCGTTACCTGGCAGCCATGGAAAATCTGGACCAGGTGACGTTTTCTACGGTGCGGAATGTGCGCAATGCACTGCGTAATGTAGAAGCCGGATGGCGATCAGTGGAGGCTCGTCAAGCGGCCGTGTTGTCAGCCAGAAGTGCCGAAGAAGCCACCGCAGCGGGATTTGAAGTGGGTACACGGAATATTGTGGAAGTTCTGAATTCACAGCGTAGCCTGTATCAGGCCCAACGTGATTATTCCCGTGCCAAACATGATTACCTGATGCACATTTTAAACTTAAAACGTGCGGCCGGCACGTTAACCCAGGAAGACGTACTGCTGGTTAATCAACTGCTAATTGCTGCACAACCGTAGTCAACAATTGCTCATCGATTTTACCGATGTCGATAATCTGAAATCCGGCAAAGGTCAGACCACTGTCCTGGTGGTCTGACCAGATGCATTCAGCCCCCAATTCAATGGTTTTCGGCGCCAGTTCTTTTAAGCGCAGCGACAGCTGCAAAATCATACCTGGTTTGACCGACTCTCGACTGGACAGTAAAAACCCATTTTGAGAAATATCCACCACCCGACCGATGTTCTTTTCAGTCATCACATTGCTGACTTCAGAACCGGTGGCCGGATGAACACGCTGATGGGCTCTTTTTTCTACCATATGATTTCTCTCTTTAAGCGGCCATTTTTTTCAGCCGGTTCATAATGCGACCCAGCGCTTTTTTAATGTAACCGCCGGAATCCAATTTCACCTGCACAATGTTGTTGCGGCTCATGTCTATGGCCATCCGCGCCAATCCCATTTTATGCGGATGACGCCCGGCTAAATCAACAAACAAGACCCGTTCACTCAAGGTGCTGACCCAGGACAATTTTCTGCGAATGACATCACCGCCCTGTCCGGCTTTAAAATCGAACAAACTGCCGTAGGGGATCTGGATGATTTGCTCCACCAGTTTTTTCTCACGGTCATTCAGCGATCTGATTTCTTCAATCTTTTTAGCGGATTCGGTGGTTTGGCTCTGCTCTTTTGACGCCTTGTCCACAGACTGAACTTTTTTCAGCGTCGGCGGGGTTGATTGGGTTTGTTTCTGGTTGGCCTCCTGCCACCTGAAACAGGCATGTAAGTTGTCTTTGGTGGTGATGCGGTCGCGTTTAGAAAAACCCAGCTCATCCATGGTCTCATCCAGATGACGCATGGCCGCTAATTTTTGCGCGCCGGTTAGTTGCTTAAATTTAGCCCGGTTGCCAATTTGAGACAATACTTCGGCCGTTTTGATGTTGGCTTGCCATTGTTCTGATCCTTCACCTTCGCGCAGCATGGTCAACGTCAGGGCATCTTTACAGACATGCTTCACCACATCTTTCACAAATTTGACTTCACAATCCTTTAAAATCGCATCCAGCTTATCATTGACCTTGTCCTTAGTCACCTGCATTTTTTCTTTGCCTTGTGCCGCACTAACCCATTTTTGTTCGGCTTTTTTGGCTCGGTTTTCAGTGACTTCCAAAAATTCAGACAAATCCTTCAAGGCTTTGACAAAACCCTCGCGGCTGCCATCAAAATCTTTGGCAGCGTGGTCACTGAAACGATGCACCTGCTTGATGACATCGGTACCGTACCAACGCTGTGAGGTTTGCAGCAATAACTCCATAAATTGCCGTGCCGGATGCGACTGATCGGAAAAGAAGCTGTCGTCTTTAACCGCGGTTTTTATCAGCGGCACATTGATGGCATTTAAGGAAGAGCGAATGTCTTTATCAATGCGTTTATCTTCATGAATTTCATCATAAATCATGCCCATCAGATCGATGGTTTTATGCTGCCTTTCAGACAATTCAGGGTAGTAATTTCCAGTATTATTGCGCACCCGATCGGTCAGCAAACGTTTTAAGTCGGTTAAATTTCGGGAATTGGCTAAAATCCCCGCATCATGCTCAAGCTGGCTCAGTGCTGTCTCAAAATCATTACCCGAAACCACATTGTGTCCGCCAGGTGGCGCCTGGTTCTGGCCAAAATCATTGTTTTGCGTGTCAGTTTCATAATCAGGCCGGTAATCCTGTGTCTGTGATTGCTGCTGTCTGGCCAGTAATTTAAAGATTGAATTAACCAACTGTTGTTCTTGTTGCACGGCATCTAAAGGTGTCGGCTGGCTGCCGGATGGCGTCATGTTACGTGCCTGATCAAATGGCTTATCAGATTTTTCAACGTCCGGTTTTTGCTGATGAGTGGTTTCTTCGACTTTCTTTTTTTCAGGTTTACGGGTTTGTGGTGTTTTTAACTCGGGTTGCAGATTTGGCAGAATGCCTGCTGCGATAAGTTGATCATTGATTTGTTTATATACCTCGCTGATTCGGCCATGCAATGATTTCTGCAAAGCTTCAATCAGTTTGGTTTTGACCGACTCACTCCAGTTCATCGGTTTCAGGGTATGACTCATCAGCCAAACGATGGCTGCCGGTGAAAAAGGCATGTTGGTTTTATCAATGCGTTCGTCACCAAACAGCACATTCATGCGCTTTTCCAGCAGGTATAACTGGGTATGACCGGCAATTTCGAGGGTTGAATCCAACTGAGTTAACGAAAGACTGATGGACAACTCTTCATCTTCCACCAAAGCGAGCGACATTTTGTCATCAGACTTGTTCACTTCGGACGAAATAAAATCCGGCATTTGCTGGGTTTTTTCGCGCACCTCCTGACGCAGGCGCTTTTCTTGTTCCTTCAAATCACGGTATTGATTAAACAAAACCTGTTCTTTTTGGTTACTGTCCGCATTTTGCGCCAACGAAAACAGTTTATTTAAAGTCAGCTTGATGGCTTCCGATAAGCTCTCTTGAAAATGCTTATCAAAAATAACAACAAGTTCTTTAAATAATTGATTGCGATTCATCATTTTCCGATTCCCACTTGCACACACCTAAAAAGGGTCATTCTCTTTTAGATAAACTAAAATACTAAAAGGTGTTTATGAATGCAAGCACTATTCATATCAGCCCACAAAAAAGCCGCTTTTTAAAAGCGGCTTGGGTTTGTGCCTTAAACTCATTTATTTCGTTGGATATGTGGGCCATTTAACCCCGGAAAACTGCTCTAAACAGCGCACGACCTGACAACTGTAACCAAATTCGTTGTCATACCAGCAATATAAAATCACATTATTGCCCTCCACAATGGTGGCCACCGAATCAATCACACAAGCCTGACGCGAACCGACAAAATCGGTCGACACAGCCTCCGTGGAAATGGTGTAACCAATTTGTTGTTGTAGTTTGGAATGTAAGGATTTATAGCGCAGAAACTCGTTCAGCTCATCTAAGGTAACGTCTTCGTTTAATTGTATGTTTAGCATCGCCATTGACACATTCGGGGTTGGCACCCGAATCGCGTTGCCGGTGAGTTTACCTTCGAGTTCCGGTAAAACCCGCGCCACTGCTTTGGCAGCACCCGTTGAGGTTAACACCATATTCAAAGCGGCACTGCGACCGCGGCGGTCTTTTTTATGGTAATTATCAATCAGATTCTGATCATTGGTATAGGCATGTACGGTCTCGATGTGACCGTGTTTGATGCCGTATTTATCATTTAAGCATTTTAACACCGGCACAATCGCATTGGTGGTACAGGACGCGGCACAAATGATTTCTTTGTCCGGTGTGATCTGGTCATGGTTAATGCCATAAACGATGTTCGGAATATCACCCTGAGCCGGCGCGGTTAATAACACTTTGGCGGCACCGGGACGTAAATGTCCACGCAAACCGGCCTCATCTTTCCACACACCGGTGTTATCCACAATCATGGCATCGTTGATACCGTACTCGGTGTAATCGATGTCAGACGGCGAGTTGGCATAAATAATCTGCACCTCATTGCCGTTAATCACCAGCTTATTCTGGTCATGTAAGACCCGGATGGTGCCGTGGAATTTACCGTGAACGGAGTCTTTTCTGAGCAAAGCGGCACGTTTTTCTAAGTCATTTTTCTGGCCGGTATTGCGTACCACAATCGCCCGCAGAACCAAAACATTGCCGCCACCGGTTTTGTCAATCAACAGCCGCGCCACCAGGCGTCCAATACGGCCAAAGCCATACAACACCACATCCTGCGGTTTTTCCAAAGGCTTTATATCTGAACCGATTAAATGTGCCAGCTCTTTTTTGACATAGGCATCCACATCAGACTGCTCGATGTCATCATAACTGTTGGTTTTAAAATAACGGTACACCATTTTGCCCACATCAATGTGCGCAGGCCCCAACGGCAAGGCCGCGATGGCTTTAATAAAAGGAAAGGTTTCGTATTCACTCAGCTCATTGCCCTCAACCTGACGCACAAAACGGTGCGCTTTCATCAGGTCAGTGACCGACTGGTTAATCATACTCTTACCGTACATATACAGGGATACATTACGGCGACGGTACAAACGCCCGATTAAGGGAATCATGCCTTCGGCCAGGGCTTCTCGTTCTTTCCAGTCAGCAAAAAATTCGGTGGGCAGGGGTCTGTTGTCTTCACTCATGGCGGTCAGCCTCTATCGCTTTTATGGAAACTTAACAGCAAGTTTCGATGTTAAAAATACCCCTTTGCCATAATGACTTCAGGGGGTGATTAAATCGGCGCACATTCTACCACCAAACACCCCAATCAGCCAGTTTACTCGTGCTTTTCAGTCCTTTTAAACCCTGAACCGGTCAAAAAGCCTTTCACCCATGTCACCCAGGAATCCTGATCACCAACCACTTTCTCATTCACAGGTCTATACGCCGTCCAGTAAGGCGTGTCTTCCATTAAAAACTATAGGTAATGGCCTCTAATTCATAACCAGGCATCACCGCCTTTAATCTGTTGATCAATTTCATACAAAGCATAATTTTCACCCGCTGATTCACCAAAACCAACCACCGTGGCAATAAAAATGGCCTCACTTTGCAGAATCATGTCTTCAGTCGTCAAATCCTCATCAGGAGAGCAAGCCATTACATGACCCGAAAGAAATAACCAAAAAATACTCAAATATTTATTCATAGTACAGCAAAAAAACAGTTTGGAACCAATTGTCATTAAAATGAAAATAATACCTTTATCGTCACATCTCGATAATCTGGCCGGACACACCCCTGCACCCCTCTCAAGAGGGGACTGGATTTGCTCTTTTGCTGAGATTGATCAACGCTTTAATTTACAAAGCACGTCCAAACCAGAAAAATGTTTATTTGCCTCCCCTCTTGAGAGGGGATTGAGGGGTGTGTTCAGTCAGTCTATCGATAGTTATATTTAGCTAAAATTCTAAACGGTCAAACAAAACATTTGCTTCGCCAATGAAAAGTGAGTAGAATGCGCGGCTGACTGTGGAGCGGTAGTTCAGTTGGTTAGAATACCGGCCTGTCACGCCGGGGGTCGCGGGTTCGAGTCCCGTCCGCTCCGCCAGTTCATGTCTCGCCATATTTCTTAGTTTAAATCCAAAATCAGAACGACGACCCCGGTTGATTTAAAAATTCTTGTTCTGTTTCTGTTGTTTCCCGACCCAGCGCTTTATTCCGGTGTGGATAGCGCCCGAACTGATCGATAATGGCTTTGTGCTGTTCGGCATAATCTAAACTGCTGGCATCACCCAAGGCTTTAAACAGTTCCACTGATTGCGCCTGAATGACTTTGGATTCGCTGTGCATAAACGGCATAATCAGGAATTTGGCGTGATCCTGGGGCAGTTCAAGGTAATCACAATGCCGCAGCGCTTCCTGGGACAAAACCAAAGCCATACCATCCTGGGCAAATGCCAGAGACTGATTTCTGAATAAATTTCTGGAAAACTGATCAAGAACAATGATTTCCGCCAATCGACCAGCGACCGTCTCACGCCAGTCACTGAGTTCGCCGGCCGCCGCTTGTTGCCAGCTGTCAAAAAACCGGTTTCGAATCTCATCATCAAACGTTGGGTCTTTTTTAAACCATTGCGCTGGTTTAAGACCGTACCAAAAATCTAAAACCTGCCGGGCCGCCGGGTGATTGCTTATGCTCATTGTCTGACCTTTGTTGAGTGAAACCAATATTATAGTTTATGCATGGCCTGATTTTAGGTATCATGGGGTGTTTTTTAAAGCGGACTGATTATGAGATTACTGGCCTTTTGTTTTGTTGTTTTACTGAGTGCTTGTCATTCTTTGCCAAAAAACAATCATGTACCCAATGCGATTAACGATCGCACGCTGACCAGGCCCGATCCCCATTCGATGGCCAATTTTGAGGATGTGGTGATCACCCATCTGAGCTTGGAGCTGAAAACCGATTTTGATGACAAAGAACTCAAAGGGCAGGTCATCATTCAGTATAAAAAATTAAAACCCGAAACCGAATACATGGTTCTGGACACCCGCGATTTAAAAATCCGACGGGTTTCGGCGGCCGACAGCAACCAGTCTTTGTCGTGGAAACTGGCCAGTTCACAGCCACCTTTGGGCAGCGCCTTGCAGATTAAATTACCTGAAAACAGTGCCCCCATCAAAATTGATTACCAAAGTAGGCCACAAGCCACCGGCCTGCAATGGCTGACACCTCTGCAAACCGCCACCGGCAAGCACCCGTTTTTATTCTCACAATCCCAGGCCATCCATGCCCGCAGCTGGATTCCATTACAGGACACACCGGCGGTGCGTTTTACTTACCAGGCGCAGATTGAAGTGCCCAAAGGTTTACGCGCGGTGATGAGTGCCAAAAACAGCCCCGAACTCAATCCCGAAGGTGTTTATAGTTTTGATATGCCACAGCCGATTCCTTCTTATTTGATGGCGATTGCGGTGGGCGATCTGGCCTATAAAAAAATCAGTGAACATGTGGCGATTTTCGCAGAACAACCCTTTTTAGAACCTGCGGCCTATGAATTCGCCAAAACCGAAGACATGATTGAAGCCACCGAAGAACTTTATGGTGACTATCAATGGGGCGATTATGACCTGTTGGTGTTACCACCGAGCTTTCCCTTTGGCGGCATGGAAAACCCGCGCCTGTCTTTTATTACGCCAACGGTGATTGCCGGTGACCGGTCGCTGGATTCGTTGATTGCCCATGAACTGGCACATTCCTGGTCCGGTAATTTGGTCACCAATGCCCGCTGGTGCGATTTATGGCTGAATGAGGGATTTACCTCATATATCGAAGCGCGCATCACCGAAAAAGTCCACGGCCAGGAACGCATGATTATGGAAGCGGCTTTAAACTTACAGGGTCTGCAAAAAGAAATGGCCGATTTACCGGAAGCCGAACAACGCTTGTCAACCTGCGAAGTTGAACTGGACAGTGAAGATGTGTTCAGCGGTGTGGCTTATGACAAGGGTCGCTTCTTTTTAGAATGGATGGAAAAACAAGTGGGACGGGCTGAATTTGATGCCTTTTTGAATCAATATTTTGCTGATTTTGCTTTTCAGAGCATCACCAGTAGCCAGTTCTTGACGTATTTACAGGACAATTTAATCTCAAAATATCCACAAAAATTGCCACTGGAAACGGTCAAAGAATGGATTTATGGCCCGGGCTTACCGGATGTACTTTATGTGCCGGTCACGGATCGCTTTGAAGTGATTAACGACCGTATATCCGCCTGGCAAACTGGCCGGCTTCGACTGGATGAAATAAAAACCGAAGATTGGACCACCCAGGAATGGCTGCACTTTTTACGCGCTCTACCCGAATCGCTGGATCAAAAAACCATGCAGGCACTGGATCGGGCGTTTCATTTCAGCGAAAGTCAGAACAGCGAAATTGCCCATGACTGGTTACTGCTGAGCATTCAAAACCGCTATCAGCCCGCTTATGACCGGTTAATTCGATACCTCAACAGCATCGGTCGGATGAAATTAATCGTGCCCTTATATGAGGCGATGATGAAAACCGATGATTTACAGCAATTGGGCAAACGCATTTACGCCAAGGCCCGCCCCGGTTATCACCCGCTGGCGCAACAGGCAGTGGATCCGGTGGTCAATTATAGTGAAAGTGGTCACTAAGGGATACGTTAAGTCGTCGCAGTCAGATTTCTTTTATTGGGAACGGCATTTTTATAGCGCGACACCAATAACAAAGACACCACGGCGGTACCGGCAAAACCCAGCGCAATGGGCCACAAGGTGCCGTCTAATTGCTGTGAAATGGCAATTCCCATAACCGCAGCAATCAAGGTTGAGATACTGCCGATCACCGATGCCCCCATGCCGGCCACTGCACCCAAAGGCAACATGGCAATCGCCATGACATTACCAAACACCAGGCCCACGCACATATTAATCAGGGCCACTGCTGACACAAACAGCCACAGCGGCGGCAAGCCACCATACAGCGCCATCAGCCCCAGATGCAAGCCATTAACCACCACCAACGCCAGCAAAGCAAACAAAGTCACCCGCATGGCGCCAAAGCGCATCACCACCCGAGAATTAATAAACGCGGCCAAGCCAAAAAACAAAGCCAACAATCCGAAAATGAACGGAAATTTGTCCGGCACACCATATAAGTTGGCAAAAATTTGTTCAGCGCTATTGAGGTAAGCCATAAAACCACTGAAAATGACGCCACTGACCACCCCGAACACAATCGCCAAAGGCTCTGTAACCACCTGAATAAAGGTTGTTTTTAAGCGCCCCAGCCGAAGGGGTTTTTTATGGTATTCAGCCAAAGATTCCGGTAAACGAAACCAGGCCCACAAAAGCACAACCAGCCCAAAACCTAAAAACACATAAAGAATTAAATGCCAGTGTCCCAGCCACAACAATAAACTGCCCACCGTTGGCGCAAACACCGGCACCAGAATAAAAATCAACATCACCAAGGAGGTGACTTTGGCCATTTCATCGCCTTTGAAAAAATCCCGGGTGATGGCATTTATCATAATTCTGGCCGCAGCAGCGCCCACGCCTTGTAAGCCACGGGCCAGTAAAAACACCCAATACTCATCGGCCACCAACAACCACAACGAGGCTCCGATATAAACCAATAAACCGAAAACAACCACCGGTTTACGTCCCACTGAGTCAGAAATAGGACCATAAATAATCTGCACCGAGGCAAACCCGAGCATATAAGCACTGACAATCCACTGTTGTTTATTGGCTTCATGCAAACCAAAAGAAGCCAAAATATCGGGCATCGCCGGTAATTGCAGATCAATGGTTAAAGCCCCTAAGGAACTGAGCATGGCCAGCAAGACAATCAGCTCAAAGTAGAAAATTTGTTGTTGGTTCTTTTTAAGTTTCATGGTTATTGTTGGTCGCCAATACACAACAGCCGTCACAACAGGTAACGGCTGACTTAAGTTTACATAATGAATGTGGTTAATCGCCTGACAAAATCACATCATCATAGAAAGGAATGTTGTGCTGGGCACACATGGCTTTTACTTGTTCAATCTCAATACCCGGTAATTTAACCTGACTGCCATTGGTTAAAATCAGCACTGCAAAGGCCTTACCCTGTTGTTGCCAGACTTCGGCTTTGGTGATTTCATGCCAGCTGTAATTCACCAGCGTCCGTTGGGCTTGTGAATACACGGTAAATCCGAATGGTGTGGCGAAAATACGCGGTTTTTTATTGGGAAAAAACCGCATGCGTATGTAATTCACCAACAACACCACCGGCACCAGCACCACAATCAACAGAATAATGGGTATCAGTAACAGCAGCATCAGTAAAAAAACCAACCAACCTAATGGATTGGGGCCATTGGGCACAAAACTCAGTACCCTGTTTTTGATTTCAATTTTTCTCACAATTTATGCTTTCCTTAAAATGGCTTTGGTTTCCAGGTATTCATAAAATCCGGTCTCACCGCGCTCGCGGCCATTGCCTGAATGTTTGTAGCCGCCAAAGGGTTCAGTGCCTTGCATCATGGCGCCATTGATGTGAATAACACCGGCTCTGAGGTGATTGGCAATATGATTAACCCGGTTCTCATCAGCCCCTGATACATAACCGGACAAACCGTAATCGTTGTCATTCGCCAATTCAATGGCTTCCTCATCATCTTCATAGGTCAGCACGGTCAGCACCGGACCGAATATTTCTTCTCGGGCAATCGTCATATCGTTTTCGACATCAGAAAAGGCGGTTGGTTTAACATAATAACCTTTGTTCAAACCGGCCGGTTTACCCGGTCCACCGGTAATTAATCGCGCCCCTTCGTTCAAACCTTTTTGCAGATAATCCTGAATCCGTTGCCATTGACTTTCAGACACCACCGGACCTGTAAAAGTGGTTGCACTGGTCGGATCACCCACATGAATTTTTTCCAGGGTTTTCTTGATAATGTCTTCGGCTTCCTCTTGTCTTGCTATCGGCACAAACAAACGAGAAGGTGCATTGCAATTTTGTCCGGAGTTTAAGCACAGGGCTTTGGCACCGCCGGCCACCGCTTTGGCAAATTGTTCCGTCGATAAGTCATCCAGAATAATGTTGGCTGACTTGCCACCCAGTTCCTGGGTCACGCGTTTAATACTGTTTGCCGCATCTTTGGCCACTTCAATACCCGCCCGAGTAGAACCTGTGAAAGAGACCATGGCAATGTCCGGGTGTTTAGAAATGGCCGAGCCCACGGTGGGCCCGTCACCGTGAATCATGTTCACCACACCCGCCGGCACACCGGCTTCATGCAGCACCTCCATCAAGATTTTGGCTGAAAAGGGCGCCACTTCCGATGGCTTCCACACCACTGTGTTGCCGGTGGCCAAAGTCGGTGCCAGTTTACAGGCAATCTGGTTCATGGGCCAGTTCCAGGGGGTGATTAAACCACAAACACCGATGGGCTCATAGCGCTCAGTATGGTTAGCATAGGTTTTGTCAAACTCAAAATCTTTTAAAACATTCAACGCTGTTTTTAAGTGACCATAGCCACTCTTGGCCTGATAATCACCGGCCAGCCACCCGGGTGCCCCCATTTCTTCGGTAATCGCTGCGGCGATGTCATCCTGGCGCTTTTGATAGACCTCACATATCCGCGACAGTAAATCGATACGCGTTTTTCGATTTGTTTGGGAAAAGGATTGAAACGCCGCTTGAGCAGCCTGAACCGCCGCATCCACATCTGACGGCTGACCGGCTGCGATGTGACCCGCCACTTCTTCCGTGGCTGGATTAATTACGTCGATGACATCACGATTTTCGGCTGATTGCCAATTTCCATTAATATAAAACTGTCTGTAATCCCGCATACTAAATAACCCTTTGGAATGAAAGCTGAGTTTTTTATATGGTTACAAACCACCTTTGATTCAAGCACCGGGGTTAACTGAACCCTAACAAGGCCTGCCGTAGAATGCCTGTCATGGCTTTTATCAAAAACAACCCAAGTCAAGACCCCCATGCTTTACACATAGAAGCTGATGGCTTGCGCGCGCTTTCAAAGGTGATTAAACAACACAATTTGGCCATTTGTGTACCGGATATAAAAGCCGTTAATTCACAACAATTAATTCTGGAGCGAATCCCCAACCAGTCAGCCAGTAAACAACAATGGCAACAACTGGGGGATCAGTTAGCACGCTTTCATCAGATCCCACAAAAACACTTTGGCTACCCACTTGACAATTACATTGGCTTAAACCCGCAAAAAAATGGCCTGTCAGACAACTGGGGAGATTTTTTTTACAACCAACGGCTGATGTTCCAGTGTCAGCGCATTCAAGATACTTCTGTGTCCGAAGAAATACGCCAACAACTCAAAAAACTACAACAACCCCTGATTAACTGGCTCAATCAACAAGCCGTTCAACCGGTCTTATTACATGGTGATTTATGGTCAGGCAATGTTTTATTCAGCGACAACAAGGTCTGGCTCATTGATCCCGCGGTCTACTGGGGCGATAGCGAGGCCGATATCGCCATGACCGAGTTATTCGGCGGCTTTCCTCAAGTCTTTTATCAGACCTATCAGCGACAACAACCCATGTCGACTGATTACGACTTAAAGAAAATCTGTTATAATCTCTACCATTACTTAAATCATTACAATTTATTTGGTCCGGGTTATTTGGCCGCATGCCGCAGTCATTTAAACCGGCTAACCACTGCATTGACGTAGTCTTTTTATGCAAAAAACCACACCTTTTCTGATGTTTAAAGGCCGTGCCAAAGAGGCCGTTAAACGCTACCAAAAATGCTTTGCCGATTGTCAAATCAAACACATTGATTACTTCGGCAACAAACCCAAAAACATGGCCGGATGTGTGAAATATGCTGAAATCTGTATCAACGGCCAGGACTTAATACTGATTGACTCACCGGTTGAACATGCTTTTGGTTTTACCCCGGCGATTTCATTTATGGTGGATTTTGAGCGCCCGGATAAACTTAAAAAAGCCTATCACCAGCTCAGCGCCGACGGTGAAGTGATGATGCCATTAAATGCTTATGACTTTGCCGAGCAATATGCCTGGTTTAACGACAGTTACGGCGTTTCCTGGCAGTTCAGGTATAAACCGAAATAACCATGCCCAAACAATCCAATCACGATACTTTAATGCGCCAATGGCAGTTGTTAAAAGCCCTGCCTTCAGGTGGTGCCGGAATCAGCGCCCGTCACATTACCGAATATTTAAAGGACCTGGGGTATCAAACTGACCTGCGCACCACCCAGCGAGATCTCATTAAGCTTAAAAAGGTTATGGCCATTGAATGCAACGACAAAGGCAAACCTTACGGCTGGCGCTGGCAAAAGGGCATGGGTGGCGATATACCGGCCTTAGACACCTCAGATGCGCTGACTTTGCATTTATTGGGCAACCGTTTAAAGAACCTGGTCCCAAGCAGTATGATTGACATCTTGTCGGGCCGGATTAACAAAGCCAGAAAACACCTCAAAGAACAACCCGGCGACTGGCACAACAAGGTGGGAATCAGTGAAGAAACTTTAGGTTATGTCAGCCCGAAAATTAAGGATGAGATTATTGAGTCAATAAAACAAGCCCTGATTAACGACCAACAAATTCAGGTCAAATACCATTCACTGCAGGAATCCCGCGCAAAAGATTTGCGCTTACATCCTTTGGCGCTGGTGTTAAGGGGCGTGCGGACTTATCTGATTGCCAGAACCCATGACGCTGAAGACGATACGGTGATGCCTTATGCGGTGCACCGATTTAAATCGGTCAAAGTGCTTAAACATAAAAAAACCCGGCGCAAACGGTTTAACTTAAAAACCTGCCTGGACAGTGACCTGATGCAATTCGGGGTGGCTGAACCGATTAAATTGCGACTCAAGCTGGATACGGTGATGTATAAAATCCTCAAAGAAACGCCGTTATCGAACCAACAACAACTCGAGAAAACCGAGACCGGTGGCCTGTTAACCCTGCCCATGCGTGACAGTTGGTCACTTAAATGGTGGATTTTATCCAAGTCAGAACATGTGGAAGTGCTGGAACCGGCTGCTTACCGGGAAAAAATTGGCGCACTTTTAAAGGCCGCCGCCAAAAAATATCAATAAAAAATTGACAGACTTTTAAAATCCCATTACCATGCGAAGTATGAATAAATTTAACGCACACAACCATCATCATCACGTTGTCATCAACGGGGTTGGTTAGTGTCGTAAAGAAAAACCAGATTAAAGAGCCCCGTTCACTGTAACGGGGCTTTTTTTTTGCTCAATATTTCTAAAATCGATTAAAACATGATTAACAAATTAAACACAAACCATCATCACCATCATCGTACACTGCGACGACGGTTTTGAGCGTGCTTAATTCATTTATTCAAAACCCCGTCGCCATTGGCCACGGGGTTTTTTTATTTTCGGGTCAATGGCGATAAAACAACCACCACGGAGAACTTATGACAACATTAAAAATCGCCATTCCCAAAGGCAAACTGCAGCCGGCCATCACTGAGTTATTGTCCGACATCGGCATTAAACTCTACGGGGATGTCCGCAACTACCGGCCCGGCTGTTCCGATGAACGTCTGGAAGTGAAACTGCTCAAGGGTCAGAATATTCCTTCTTTGATTGAAATTGGTCAGCACGATATTGGTTTTGCCGGGCTTGATTGGGTGGCAGAACAAGATGCCGATGTTGAAGTGATTAATAACCTCGGGTTTAATCCGGTTCGGATTGTGGCCTGTATTCCGGAAGACTGGGATGTCAAAGAACTCAAACAACGGCCCATTATTGTGGCCACTGAATACATAAATCTGGCCCGGCAATACCTTGATAACCAAGGCTTTGACTATCAACTGATTCGCTCTTATGGTGCCACTGAAGTGTTTCCGCCTGAGGATGCCGATATGGTGATTGACAACACCAGCACCGGCACCACCATCAAAACCAACCGCCTGAAAATCATCGATACCGTGTATCGCAGCTCAACGCAGTTTATTGCCAACAAGCAAACCCTGAAAAATCAGGCTAAACGGGCCATTATTGATGATATTTTGTTGCTGATGAATGGTGTTCTTAATGCCCGTGAGCGTGTATTACTGGAAATGAACTGCCCCAAAGCGGTGGTCTCAGATATTGTCAAACTGTTACCGGCGATGCGTTCGCCGACGGTCAGTGAATTGTACAACAGCGATGCCTATTCCATCCGTGCCGCGGTCCCGACAAAGTCCGCACCGGGTTTGATACCCAGACTCATTGCCGCCGGTGCCGTGGATATTTTAGAATTACCCATCCGAAAGGCCGTCTGATGGACATCGATAACAGCAATTATCGTTTTAAGCTGGACTTTAATGAGCGCAGTGACCACACACCGGCCTGGTTGTCTGAGGCCGTTGTCCGTACTGACAAGCTTTGGCGCTATCCTAACCGGACACAACTTGAGCAGGCTTTATGTAAAGATATGGACATTCCCGGTGATGCCTTGTTGCTGACCAATGGCGGCGATGAAGGCATTGATTTGCTGTTTAAATCCAGCACCATCAACAAAACGCAGTTACTTATTCCTGAACCGTGTTTTAGTCAATACAGCCACAATGCAGAAATTTGGGGCAATGATTGTCATTTTATGGCGCCAGACCCGTCTCAGCCGCTGGCTGTCAACCAAACAGCATTAGCAGAGAATCTAAAAATTAATCAATGGTTAATTATCACCCGGCCGAATAATCCAACCGGAGAATTTATTACCAAAAAACAGTTATTGACGTTAATTCAAACGGCTCAAGTCAAACAGGCGAGGGTTTTTATCGATGAGGCTTATATTGAATTTGCTTATCCTGACAAAAGTAACGAGATGTTCAGCGCCGCAGACTATGCCGCCATGGACAATGTGGTGGTGTTACGCACCTTTTCAAAAGCTTTTGGTCTGGCCGGTGTGCGGGTCGGCTATTTACTGGGTGCACCGGAATTGATTCATGAATTGAGGCGGTTAGCACCGCCTTTTAATGTTTCTCGGGTGGCTTTGCAATTGGCGGCCCAAGCCTGGCAAAACCGCAACCAGGTACTGGATTATACGGCTCAAATCGCAGCCAATCGTCGCCGTTTAAGCGATGTACTGAGTGGCTATGGCGTCGCTGTTTTTCCAAGCCAGGGCAATTTTATCCTGTTTAACACCAACAATGCCGTAAAAACCTTGCTGTTCTCGGTGCTGAAACGACAGGGTATTTTAATTAAAATCCGGCTCAACGGCCTGCCCGAAGCGGTGCGAATGACCGTGCCCTATGATTTAGAACCTTTGTTGGCGGTTCTTAAAAGCATTTACGAACCGCAATGTCTGGCCTTTGATATGGACGGCGTTTTGATTGACACCACAGACAGTTATGATCAGTGTATCATCAAAACGGTTCGGGACTTATCCGGCGCCACGGTCACCCTCAAGGACGTTCAAAGTATGCGAGACGCCGGGGGCTATAACAATGACTGGGATTTAACGCTGGCTTTGTTGCAAAACCGAGGATATACCGGTGGTTTTGAAAGGGTTAAAAGCCTTTTCCAGAAATACTATTTAGGTACAAGGCAACGGCCCGGCTTAATTCAACAGGAAACCCCGCTGATCTCAGTAAAATTTATCACCCAATTAAAACAATCATCATTCAAAACCGCCGTGGTCACCGGTCGACCGCGTGCCGAAGCCTCACTGGGCCTGCAAGCGATTAACTGGCAACCGGATAAAGTTATCAGCGCCGATGATGTCAGCCGTCAGAAACCGGATCCCGAAGGCTTACTAGCACTGAAAAACCAATCTGAAGTCACCAATGGCGGCTTTTGGTTTATCGGTGATACCGTCGATGATATGCAGGCAGGCCGCGCTGCCGGTTTTATCTGCATTGGTGTCGGTCCGAATATGACACTACTTACCGAAGCCGGTGCCGATGTGGTGCTGGATGATGTCAACCAACTGGAGTCTCTTTTATGATTACCATAAACCGCGAAACCAAAGAAACCCGCATTCAATTGAGCCTGGATATTAATGGTCCGACGGATCAAAGCAAGATTCAATCAGGACAGCCGTTTTTTGATCATATGCTGGATCAGTTGGCCACCCATGCCGGCTGGTGTCTGCAACTGGACATGAACAGCGACTGGCAGGTGGATGATCATCACGGCATCGAAGATGTGGCCATATGTCTGGGACAGGCTTTAAAACAAGCCTGGCAGGCAGCGCCGGGTAATCAACGCTACGGTCAACGCTTATTACCCATGGATGAAACCCTCACCACCTGTGCCGTGGACTTATGCGGCCGGCCTTATGCGGTTATTAACTTGCCGTTTTCTCAGGCCATGTTGGGAGGCATTAACACCGAAATGTGGTCACATTTTTATTACACGCTGGCGATCAATGCCGGCATCTGTTTGCACATCAATAATCAGTATTTTGGCAATAACCATCACCTGGTAGAAAGCAGTTTCAAAGCCCTGGCTTACGCTTTAAAAGAAGCGCTGACTCCCACGGACAAACAACGCAGTACCAAAGGTGTGTTATGAAACCGGTCATTATGATTGATTTAAATTCCGGAAATTTATTGAGTTTGGAAAACGCCCTGAGCCGTGAACACCAGCCGCTCAGCCGCATCCAACAACCCGACGCTTATGATTTTACCGGCGATGAGATTCTAGTGTTACCCGGTCAGGGTCGTTTTGGCTTTATCGCTGATCGTATGGATGCCCTGGGCTGGCGTGATTTTTTAAGTAAGTGGCTTATAAACGGCGGGCACCTGGTGGGTATTTGTGTGGGTATGCAAGTTTTATTTGAAGGCAGTGCCGAAGATCCAGATACCCGGGGTCTGGGTTTCTTTGCGGGCCGTTGTGAACGTCTTAATCACCCCAAAACACCCATGGTGGGCTGGGCCAAACTGGACAGTTATAAACTGAATATGAAAGATCAATATGCCTATTTCGTTAATTCCTATGGCGTCCCTGACTGCGAAAACAGTACAGCCAAAGTGACTTACGGAGATACGTTTTGTGCCGCGGTCCAAAAAAACCGCGTTTATGGCTTTCAGTTTCACCCCGAAAAATCAGGCCGCTTCGGCCGGGAGTTATTACAGCATGTCTGCCAGTAAACACCTATCTGATTTGACCGCAAGAATCATTCCCTGTCTGGATGTGGCCGCCGGTCGGGTGGTTAAGGGCACCAATTTCAAACAGCTTATTGACATGGGTGATCCGGTGGAACTGGCACTGAAATATGAACAACAGGGCGCCGATGAACTGGTGTTTCTGGACATTAAGGCCAGTGTTGACCATCAACCTTCTGCTTTAACCATGGTGCAGAACGTGGCCATGAACCTGTCCATTCCATTTGCGGTCGGAGGCGGTATTAAAACCATGGATGATGTCCATCGGTTTTTCAACGCCGGTGCCGATAAAGTCACTTTGAACACCATGGCCGTCACTGAACCGGATTTAATCAACCAAATCAGTCGTCAATATGGCAGTCAAAGTATTGTGGTGGCAATTGATGTGAACCGCGAAGATGGCGGTGAACTGTCGGTGTACACCCACGGGGGCAGTCAACGAACCACCCTGGATTATCACCATTGGGTTCGTGAAGTGGTGGATCGCGGCGCCGGTGAAATTCTACTCACGGCCATGCACAAAGACGGAACCGGCACCGGCTTTGACTGTGGGTTGCTGAATGAATTGGGTGCCGATTATCCGATTCAGGTGATTGCTTCAGGCGGGGCAAACGGTCCCGAGGACTTTTTACAGGCCATACAGGCGGGTGCCGATGCGGTGCTGGCTGCCGGTATTTTTCACCGCAATGAGTACACCGTAAAAGACATCAAAGATTTTCTAATCCAACACCAAATACCGATGAGGACAACCCCATGATGATTCCTTCCATTGATCTGATGAACGGCAAAGCCGTGCAACTGCAACAAGGCCAGAAAAAAGTGATTGAACGCGACGATGTGTTTGAACTGCTGGATGCGTTTTCCCTTTATGGCGAAGTGGCACTTATCGATCTCGATGCCGCCATGGGCCGGGGTGATAATCAGTTACTGATTGAACAATTACTGCAGCGAAAACCCTGTCGGGTCGGTGGTGGCATTCGTAATCTGGCCACCGCCCGACGTTATCTGGCGGCCGGTGCCAGTAAAATTATCTTAGGCACGTCAGCCACCGCGGATTGGGTGAAAGAAATACCGCGCAATGCCCTGATTTTCGCCATTGATGCCAAAGGCGATTATCTCACCACCCACGGCTGGCAACAAACCCAAAGCCAGACCGTTGCCGAGGCCATCACTGAACTGGCACCCTTTTGCGGTGAGTTTTTATACACTCAGGTGGATAAAGAGGGCATGATGCAAGGCATTGATAAAGCCCGCATTTCTGATGTCATAAAACAATCCCATGTACCGGTGACCGTGGCCGGCGGCATCAGCACCGTCGATGACCTGACCTGGATCGCGCAACAGGGCGGCAACGCCCAAATCGGTATGGCCATTTATTCCGGCGCAATCCAATTAGATGAAGCACTGCTGGCCATGGTGGACTTTAATAAAGCCGATTTAATTCCCACGGTGGTGCAGGATATTGACAGCCGGCAGGTGTTGATGATGGCTTATTCAAACCGCGAATCACTGCAACAGGCGCTGCAGCAAAAACGGGGCATTTACTATTCCCGTTCACGCCGGGAACTGTGGCGCAAAGGCGACACCAGCGGCGATACACAAATTTTGGTTCAGGTGGATGTGGATTGTGACGGCGATACCTTGTTGTTTTTGGTGAAACAAAATAACAATGCTTGCCATCTGAATCGATACAGTTGCTTTGCCAGCCAAAGATTACCTTATTCACTGGATTACCTGGATACTATTTTTAGCCGACGCATGAATGAAGCGGTGAACCCAAAAAGTTTCACCCAAAAATTGCTGCGCAGCAGCGCTTTGCAAATTGAGAAATTAGAAGAAGAATGCCGGGAACTGATTGAAGCCACATCCCAAACAGAAGTGCGTTGGGAAGCCGCTGACGTTATCTTTTTTGCACTGGCCATGGCCAAAGCCAAAGGTGTCAGTCACCGGGATATTGTTCATGAACTGAGGAGTCGAAACAATGAACGCTGATATAATGTCCATTCAAAATTACCGACGACCAATGCTGCAACAACAGGCGACCATTACCGATACCGTCCGTCAATTAATGCAGCAGGTCATGCACCATGGTGACACTGCCATCGAACAATTCAGCCGCGATATTGATGGTTTTGAACCCCGCTTTATGAGGCTCAAGGATTTTTCAGATTATAAGCTGAGCCATGGATTAAAGACCGCCATCAAAACTAGCCACCAACGCATACTGCAGTTCTGTCGTTTTCAGGCCGAAAGCCTAAAAACCGACACCTATCAGGACGACTGCGGTGAATTTACGTCTTTGTATCAGCCCATTGAACGGGTCGGTGCTTACATTCCCGGCGGCCGGTTTCCTTTGATTTCCACCGCTTTGATGACCCTCACACCGGCGCAGGTGGCCGGCTGCCCGGTGCGCATCGCCTGTTCACCGAGCGACCATCCTGCGGTTATGGCAGCCGCTTCACTGGCCGGAGCCACCGGCTTTATCAGAATTGGCGGAGCACAAGCCATCGCAGCGCTGTCTTATGGGTGGCAGGATATGGCGCCTGTTCATCTGATTGTCGGACCCGGTAATGCCTATGTGAATGAAGCCAAAGCCCAAATTCAGCATCGCACTGCCATCGACACCCTGGCCGGTCCCAGTGAACTGTTGATTTATGCCAATGATGTTCAGCACATTGACTGGCTGGTGGCCGATGCCCTGGCCCAGGCCGAACACGACCCGGCAGCGGTAAGCGTGGTGGTGAGTGAATCCGCGAAACTGCTGAATAAGATAAAACAATCCTTAGAAAATCAGGATAAATCCAAGGACTTATTCCGGCAGGGTAACATTGTGCTGCTTCACAGTGACAGTCAGTCTGCCAGCATTGAATTCATCAATAACTATGCACCGGAGCATTTACAGGTTTGTGTCGATGGCTTGAACCCAGACTTGTTCACCGCTTACGGTTCACTTTTTTTAGGTGAAAACTCGGCGGTGGCTTTTGGTGATTACTGCAGCGGACCAAACCACACTTTACCCACAGCCGGTGCGGCAAAATATTCCGGCGGCCTCAGTGTTCATCAGTTTGTTAAAGTACTGACTCGACAGCGTATCTGCAACCGTGGACGCGGGATTTTGGCGGAGATTGCCGTTGAAATGGCCCGGGCCGAAGGTTTGATTGAACACCAACGCAGTGCTGAGTTAAGACGATAGATTTCAATAAATATGGCATTGTCATAAAACTGTCATAAACGTCATCGATAATGGCTGCCATGGTCGAGGGCACGTATGCCCTTAATTTTTAATTTGATGCCACAAGGCATCAAGTGTTAAATGGTTTAATCAATGGCAAATTTTATCACCGATATGCTGGGGCGCTCCCCGGTCGACCCGCTTCAGGAACACATCGCAACGGCTTGTAAAGCGGCTTACTTACTGCCCGATTTATTCAAGGCCGCCAATCTCAACGACTGGATCAAGGTCAATGAAATCACCGAAAAAATCCGCGATTATGAAAACCAGGCGGATGAATTAAAAATGAGTATCCGCGCCAATATGCCCAAAAGTCTGTTCATGCCGGTGCCGCGTCAGGATTTGCTGGAGCTGGTACTGGTTCAGGATAAAGTGGCCAATATCAGCAAACAAATCGCCGGTATGGTGCGTTTGCGCAAGTTACAAATTCCTGAGGGTCTGGTGGACTGTTTTAATGAGTTTTTGTCTTTGTGTGTGTTTGCCGCAAAAAAAGCCAAAAAAAGCGTCAATGAACTGGATGAACTTTACACCACCGGTTTTCGCGGTGCCGAGGTAAAGGTGGTGGAGAATCTGATAGACAGTCTGGATGAAATCGAGACGGAAACCGATAACCAACAAACCAGCCTCCAGGAACAGTTATTCCTAATGGAAGATGATTTACCACCGATTGAGGTGATGTTCTTATACCGCTTAATCGACATGGTGGGCGGCATTGCCGACTATGCCGAGCGTATCGGGCGGCGCTTAGAAATCTTACTGGCCAAATAGGGGGCACCATGGAATATCAAATCACCTATATCGTTCTGGCCGCCATTTTCGGTGGCTTTATGGCTTGGGGCATCGGCGCCAATGATGTGGCCAATGCCATGGCCACTTCGGTGGGCTCCAAAGCCATCACCATTAAACAAGCCATTATTATCGCCGCCATTTTTGAATTTGCCGGCGCTGTACTGGCCGGCGGCGAAGTCACCTCAACCATCCGCAAGGGCATCATCAGTGCCGACAGCATTAACGGTAGTCCGGATTTACTGGTGTTCGGCATGCTGTCATCCTTATTGGCAGCCGGTATATGGCTGTTGCTGGCTTCCAAAAAAGGCTGGCCGGTATCCACCACCCATTCCATTGTCGGCGCGGTGGTGGGTTTTGCCGCAGTGGGTATCGGCACCGATGCCATCCACTGGTCTAAAGTCACCAATATCGTCTTGAGCTGGATTGTGACCCCCATGATTGCCGGAATCATTGCTTATATGATATTCCAGTCGGTTCATCATTTAATCTTAAAACAAGAAGACCCGCTGCAAAAAGCCAAACGTTTTGTGCCCGCTTATATGTTTGTTACGGCTTTTATCTTAACCCTGGTCACCATTAAAAAAGGACTCAAACACGTTGGTTTGAATTTTACGGATGTACAATCCTATGGCCTCGCTGTATTGCTTGGCATCGTGGTGGCCTTGATTGGCGGTTATTTTGTCAGCAAAGTCAAACCCAATCCCAAAAAAGAAAAACGCTTTCATTTTTATACGGTTGAAAAAGTTTTCGCCGTACTGATGGTGATTACAGCCAGTGGATTGGCCTTTGCCCATGGATCCAACGATGTGGCGAATGCCGTGGGGCCGGTGGCCGCCATAATCACCACGGCACAAAGCGGCATTGTGGCCTCTGAATCGGCGCTCGAATCCTGGGTACTTCTGATTGGTGCCGTGGGAATCATTGTCGGTCTGGCCACCTTTGGCGTGCGTGTCATACGTACCGTGGGCCAGAAAATTACCCACTTAACGCCATCACGTGGTTTTGCCGCCGAACTGGCCGCCTCGTCCACCATTGTGGTGGCTTCAGGTACCGGTATGCCGATTTCCACCACCCAAACGCTGGTGGGTGCGGTACTGGGTGTGGGTATGGCGCGCGGATTAACCGCCATCGATTTAAAAGTGGTGCGTAATATTTTCGCATCTTGGGTGGTTACCATCCCGGCCGGGGCCTCCCTGTCGATTATATTCTTCTTTTTGTTTAAGTTTATTTTTGGCTAATCCGTGACCTCATCATCTGACGAAGCCCGTTTAAACAGCGGGCTTTTTTTGATGCGCCATTTGGTCATAATAAACTTCCCTAAAGTGCTGAGAATTTTAAGGCCGTAAACACTGCTGTCCTTAAAACTGATACTTGATGCTTCTGAAAAATAACGCACCGGCATCGGCGCATCGCCGAGTTTAAAACCATGGTAAACCGCCTGGGCAATCAATTCGGCATCAAAGGAAAAATCATCGGCATTGTCTTTAAACGCAATGGTTTTTAGAACCCGCCGGTGGTACACCCGAAAGCCCGAATGGCCTTCGGCCAGATTCTGTCCCAACACCACATTCATAATCAGGGTCAGCATCCGGTTACTTAAATATTTGTATAAGGGCATACCACCCTTAAGGGCTTCTTTACGGGTACGGATACGCGCACCAAGCATAAAATCACACACCCCTTTTTCCACAAAGCCGGTGAAATACGGAATCAACTGGGCATCATATTGGTTATCCGGGTGCAGCATCACGATAATATCGGCACCGGCTTTTAAGGCTTCCTGATAACACAGTTTCTGATTACCGCCATAGCCTTTATTGACCTCATGGGTAAAAACGCTCAAACCCAGCTGCCGGGCGGTTTCAACGGTGTTATCGGTGGAGCAGTCGTCCACCAATATAATCTCATCATAACAACCCTTCGGAATCGACCTGACGGTGTCTTTGAGGGTTTTTTCGGCATGATAGGCCGGCATCACAATGACTATTTTTTGTTTTTGATGAGAATCCATAATACGCCTGCACAGGATAATACGGTGAGTAAAAGACCTATTTTAAAGCTCCAGGGGTCATAACGAAAGCGCACCCGGTGTTTTCCGGCCTCAAGATAAACAGCTTGCTGGCTGTAATTGGCCGCATAAATCGGCACCTGCTCACCATTTACGTAAGCACGCCATCCTGGATAATACGCCGCCGCATGAATGAGCCAGCCGGCTTTCGGCAGGGTCACTTCAGCGGTGAGCTTTTGGGCATTTTGGGCAATCAGCTCAAAATCAAATTCACTGTGATCGGCAATCTGCGAATCCGGTCGGTGAACGTGTTCTGCTTCAATAATGACCCGCTCCATGACTTTCCCTGGTTCTGCCATAAGCGCCTGTAAAGCCGCATCCGGCGAATTAACATAATGCGCTTGTGTCCGATAAAACAAGCGCTGTTCGGCGTCCGGATTTGCATAAATTTTAATTTCATCGTCATATACCAAGGGCAAATCAATTGCGTCATCCAGAAACTTTTTGGATAAAATAAAACGCACATTTTGAATGTTTAAATAAGGCAAAACGGATGCTTGTAATGCGGTTTTTTCATACACCCAGAAAGACACGGTACCCTGCAAAACCTGTTTAAAAAATTGGTGATATCGCAAATTAACCGGCACATCATAACCGCGCACCTCTTCCAGTTCAGCCAGCATATTGGTGCTGGGTTTTAGGATATGATTCAGTCCCAGGGTTCGATAGATTCCTGACTGTTGCTGTAAAAATTGAATCGATTGGGGTGTTTGTTCGGGAAACACATGCTCAGGGCGCAACGTCGGGTTCCAGCCATGGTTAAACCACCCCAAATCGGCAAACACCACCAGCAACATCAACCCAGACATCCAGCGCACCTGATGACGAACCATCAGCATAATAGCAGCCACCAAAATCAGGCATGCTGAAATCAGCCAGGCACGTTGTCGCAAAGCCGCTTGCAATGATTCCAACTGTGCCACAGCGCCAGGATAATCAGTCCCTTGCCAAAATGCAGCCATTAAGCCGACCACTGCGAGCAATGTCACAACAATGCAAATAACAACTCGGGGCTTTATTTGACGCTGCACACAACATTGCCAGCCAATGCCTGCCAGCATACTACCGGCAAAAGCAATAAAGACCGCCCAATAAAACATCGGCAGGTGACCCATCAGCGGCAAGTGTTTAACCACAGCATAAAGTGGTCCGATATCAAAAGCCAACATCAGGGTGATTAATAACATCACCAGCCAAGGCCACTTTGACCGCCCCCCTTTCATGATGGCCACAGCCACCAATGGCAAGGCGCTCACACCAAAATACACTGAACTGATGTGATAACCCATATAGTGTTCAACCCAACCCGGTAGCCTAAAGATATCGGCAAACACTGCAGTGGCCATGGCCGACAGCGGCATGGTGTATACCCAGTCAGCACTGCGTTCCTGCCATACCGCCGCGACGCTGAGAAATTCTAAAAATGGCAGTATCATCACCGCCGCCAATAACAACGAGCCCACATAAGCGGCGCCAAAATGCCACCCTAAACGCCAGCACATTTGTTCTTCCTGAATGGCCCGAACCATTAAATACACGGCGCAGGCAATCGCCGTATAAAACGCAATTTCAACATGACCGGCCAACAAGCTCACCGCCGTCACCAATGCCAGTAAAGCCACTTGCCGCAAACCCTGACGCAACACCAAGTTTTCGGTGGCATAAAAACACAGTGGAATCAGCAAAGTGACATTGCTGTGCGGGTGATTAAGCCAAAAGATATGAAATGCACAAAACCCGTAAGCCACACCGGCAATCAACGCCGCTGAATGTGCCAAGAGCAAACGACGGGCCAATAAATAAGTAAACCACGGCGCTAAAATCACCTTTAACAAGGCACTGACCGTAAAACCCCAACCGGCTGGCAGCATGTAATGACCCCAGTTCAAGGGAAATAAAAGGGCCGATTGGGTGTTGGCCAGCAGCGGTGTACCGGTCAGAATATACGGATTCCACAGGGGCCACATACCTTGCCATATCTGGGACTTGGCGGCCATAAAAAAAGCCAGAAATTCGGTGGTCTGGTCCTGTATATACGGGTTGGCCGGTCGCAATAAATCATCCGGACGGACCGAGCTCCAGGGACTCACAAAGAACAGATAATCCGTTTGTGAAATCAGGTATCCCCACAGTACCGGATAAAAAAACACCAGCCCCATAACACTGTATAAAGACAACGCAATCAGTGCGTCTCGGTGAGCATGTTTTAAAGTCGGGTCATGGGTCATGTTTTTTCAATATTATTATGTCAAGCGCTGCCGGATCATTACTCTGGAGGGTGAAGTCCCAGGTCACCGCACCGGGTTCACACGCTGCGCAATAATACAGGCTGTTACCAATATTCGCCATAAGCTTTTTGACTTTATGGCCATTAGCGGTCACTGCTTTGATGTTATTGGCCGTATAAAAAGGCAGCAAATGACTGACCACCACCAGAGAATCATGATTGCTTTGAAAGCTTTTGTGAACTGTCTGCATGGGCTGTTTTTGACGCAAACTTCTGGGCGGGTGCACATAATCATCAAATTCAGCCGCCTGCAAAGCCGCATGGCTATTGATCAACTCAATATTCTCAGACACCCCCCAGGCCGGTGTAATCCACTGATTTGGATGCCTGTCTGATTGTGCCCAAAAGGAACGGTGCATCAATAAGTACTGATGATAACCGGCTTGTGGTTTTCCTCCCAGCAAAACCGGATTATCAGGACAGACCAATTTAACCGGCAAAGCCGACAGTAAATCCAGCAGTGCCGCTCCGGGCCCATGAACTTGACTGTTTTGTCGGCACAAAAACGTTGCCCAGTCATCCACTTGTGAGACCGTTAACGCATCAAGGGTGTTGTTGTCCGTTTGCCAATCGGTGTTCACCGCTTGCCGCACATTCCCAAGCGGACCCAGATGCACTTGACCGTCATACACCGCTTTTTGCAAGGCTGCCACTGGTAACGCGCCTAACACCAAAAGTACACTCACTGACAATACCGTCAGTGTATGAGGCAGTTGACCGCCCAATGACAAGCACCAGGCCCAGATAAAAGTCAATAAGGGGGTTAACACAAACAACATATAAAAAGGGGTAAAGCTGCGCAGCACCGTTATCATCGCCAATCCGATTAACAAGAGTGCACCGGCCGTGATGAAAACTTTGGTTTGCAGGGGCCTGAAGCCTTTTTTGGTCAATAAGCTGTATCCCCAATAACCCACGGCTAATGCCACTAAACTGCTCAGCAGTACCCAAAAAACAATTCCCGCAGTCGGCCATACAGAAGCCACAAAACCCTGCATGCGTTGTAAACCACCCACCATCAAAGCCTGCAGGTTACCGCTAAAAGCGGACAAAAAAGATGCATCAACACCGCTTAAACCGCGTCTGGCCTGATCCACCTCCCGGCTCAGCGCTTGCCAGCGGATCCAGTCACCCATGCCATCGAGCCACTGGCTCACCATATAGGGCACAAAAGGCACTAAAAACAGCAAACCGGCCACGAATACATGCCAAAACCGCAGATGGTGACGCATGTGCCAAAGAATCGGCAGGTAGAAAACCCCGGCTATCAATGCCGTCATATGCGCATGCATGGCCAGCGCCAACAGTAGCCCGGATAAATAAAACCAGCCGATATGTTTACTTTGGTTGAATTGCCAAAGTGATGCCACGAAGGCCAACACCAAAGTGTCAATGACATTGATATGACCTGGAATAAATGTGTTTATGCTGTGCCAACCCGGCAGTAAAAAGCAGGCTGACCACAGGACAGCAAACCGGCGGTTAAACCACGCTTTGCCCAGATAAAACGCCAACAAAAATTTTAATCCGGCCAATAAGCCGATCATAAAAGCGCTCAGCCACAAGGAACCGCTTAATAACGGCACAGCCAACAAATAAAACCAGATGGGACCGGAATGAATAAAGCCACCAAACTCAGGCCCCATCAAAGGCCAGTGTTGTCCCTGGGCTATCGACAAAGCCGCACTAAAATCCCGTGCAGAATCCATTAACAAAACTGAATTTGTCATGACCCAGGCATTCAGCATAACAAGAGCGGCAAGCCACAGCGCTGTCAGTGTTTTGGAAGATGGATGATTCATGAAAGCAGATTAGTTATTGGTGTTAATTTTGTCAAGCATCCGGATAGGGTCTGCCCTTTGATTTTCGCGACCTGAGGTCTCGAATACCCGGCCTTTTGACTGAAATAAACACCATTGGGGTTACAGCTGTTCAATGCGAACCCTGTGCGGGAGTGTAAATTTGGGACACATTCCACTATAATATCGGCTGTTTTTCACACCACGAAACCTTGAGTCACATCATTCATTATTCACGGCTGTCTGTGCGCCTGTTGTTTTTTTTATTTGCATTGCTGGGTGTTTTGCCGTTTGTGATATTGATTATAGTCTGTTCCAAATTATTGCGACTCAGGAAACTCAATCAGTGGGCAGTGTCTTTCTGGTCACGCTTATTGTGCCACATAATGGGTTTAAAAATTAAAATCTACGGCACCCGTCCCACATCACCGGTTATGTTGGTGGCCAACCATGTGTCATGGCTGGATATTCCGATTATTCACGCCTTTATCCTGGCCGGTTTTGTGGCCAAAAAAGAAATCAAATACTGGCCCATCCTGGGCTGGTTGGCGATGGCCGGTGATACTTTATTTTTGAACCGCGGTGACAGCACCTCGCGAAAAGTGGTGCTCAATCAGCTAAAAAAACGTCTTCTGCAAGACCGTTCCGTGGCTATTTTCCCGGAAGGTACAGTCACAGATGGCAGCCACCTGCGTATCTTTCACCGACAATTAATTCATGCCGCCGTGGAAACCCAAACGCCCATCGTGCCACTGGCCATAAAGTTCATTGATGAACATGGGCGGCGAGAAAAACGGGTGGCTTTTATCGAAGACGAACCCTTTTTACACCATGTATTCAGGATGTTAAAACTGCCCGAAACCACCGTGGAAATTCATTGTGGCCCGGCCCTCAAAGAATACGGAGCCGGTACCCGCACGCTGACAATTTTGGCCCGCAATTACATCGAACAGCAGCTTTTACAAGATGATTATTTATCGCCCGCGGCTTAAACCCAAAAACCGTCATCTGCAATCTATTTTAGCCAGTGCCAAATGGCGTCTGTGGCCCTTGCGCCATAACAATCCGGTTAAAGAAGTCGGACAAAAAGAACTCATCAAAACGCCGCTGGCCACCTTGCAAGGTTTTTACAGTCCGCAGCCGAAAAATAACAAGCAAACCGCTATTTTAATTCATGGCTGGGAAGGCAGTGCAATGTCCACTTATCTGCAACGCATGGCGCACCAACTTTATGCTGCCGGCATCGGCGTGTATCGTTTGAACTTACGCGATCATGGTGACTCACACCATTTAAACGAAGCGCTGTTTCATTCCTGCCGTTTAGATGAAGTGGTGGCGTCCTTAAAGCAGCTTCAAGCGCGCTTTGTGGGACAAGACCTTTATCTGATTGGGTTTTCGCTGGGTGGTAACTTTGCGGTGCGCGCGGCTGCAGACCGTGATTTAAGTTTCACAGGCGTGTATGCGGTTTCACCACCTGTTAATCCCGAAAACAGCATGCAAGCCATTGAAGCTTCAAAACTTTACGGCCCTTATTTTTTGCGCAAGTGGAAACGATCCCTGGCCATAAAACAAAACCACTTCCCGCATTTATTCGAAGGCCATCCGTGGCAACAGCTCAATTCTCTCAAAGAATTAACCGAAACGTTGGTGCTCAAACACACTGAATATAAAACCATCGAGGCCTATTTTTATGGTTACAGCCTGACCCCTGAAGTGATTAAAAACATCAACAGCCCAACGCAAATCATCACCGCCTGGGATGATCCGGTGATTCCTTTTGCGGATTTTAGTACAATTGACCGATTATCCAACATCAAACTGGTGACCACACCCACAGGTGGTCACTGCGGATTTATCAAAAACTGGCGCCTGCACAGCTGGGTGGAAGATTACATTATCAATGAGATACAATCATGAGCCAATTAGAACAGATTAAGAAGCAACACCAAAAAGGACATGTGAAAAAAGCCATTGAAGGCTATCTGGCATACATCAGCAAAAAACCCAACGATGATGATGCCCACTTTGCCCTGGCGCTGGCCTACAAAGACATCAAAAACTTTGAGCAGGCCCTCAAGGCCGCCGACGAAGCTGTGAAACTGGCGCCGTCAGCGGAACGCTATCACCAATTCAAAGGCCAGATGCACATGGCATTGGGACAAAGCGATGCGGCTTTAAAAGCCTTTCGGACCTCTTTAAAGCACAATCCGAATTTGTATTTTTCGTATCTGGCGCTGGGTGATATTTACCTTCATCGCGAACAATTTCAGCAAGCCGAAGAACAATACCGTCTGGCGCAACGGGTTCACCAGGAAGCCCCGCCGGCGGCGGTAAAACTGGCCAGACTGATGTTGTTAACCAGTCGCAGCGAAGAAGCCGGCAGTGTTTTGCAAGCGGCGGCTTTGCACCACCCCGATGACCCTGAAATTAAACTCTATCAGGGTGTGGTGTCTTTAGAAAACGGCGAACTGGCTTTTGCCGAAATGCACTTTAAAAAATTACTCGAAGACCATCCCAACTTCTCCCTGGCCAAGGCTTTTCTCGCCATCAGCCTCATCAACCACGACCAAAAACAGGCCGCCAAGATGCTCAATGAATTGATTGAATCCAAGCACCAATCACCCGAACTTATGGCAGCCACGGCAATGCTGTCTTTTAAACAAAAACACTTCCAGGAAGCGGCCGATTATTTAATCCATGTTTGCCGTTCATCTCTGGCTTACCCCGGCTGGTTTATCACCCTGTGCCAGACCCTGGTGGCTTTAAACCGGCTTAAAGAAGCCCAGCAGGTTTTAGAGCGCTTGCTGCAAAGGGGCAATAATGACCGGGCCCATGTGATGATGGCCATGATTGATGTCAGACAAGACAATCTGGATCAGGCCATCGACCGTTTACAGGCCATCGACACCGACAGTCCCCATTATATGGCGGCATTAAAACAAAAAATGCAGGCCCACCACCAGGCACAACAATGGTCGCAGGCACTGGCAGTGGCGGATGAAATCCTCCAAGATCGTGCCGATAATCACGAAGCAGCGGTGGTCAAAGCCTACGCCCTCATGCATCTGGATAAAAAGCAACAAGCACTGACTGTACTTGAAACGGCACTGTCGAATGACTATCCGGAAAATATGACCAATGATTTACACCTGTATGCCGGTTTATTGTGTGATGACATGAGTGATTATGACACCGCCTGGATACATTTTTCGGCACAACAACAAACTCAGCCGCAATCGGTTTCCCTGTTAGATCAAAAAGACGAAAAAACCGTACAAAAATGGCCTTCCGCAGAAACCAACGAACAACCGGTGTTTGTGATGAGTGACACCGTCAGCGGCCATGAAGCTTTCATCCGGCGTTTACGTCATCACGGTATCGCCACCTTGACCGATCGTTATCAGCGCAACACCCGTCAGGATCTGTTTTTTCAGCATTGGCGTTTTGAAGACATCGCTGCCCTGGATGAATCCCGCTGTCATTTGTTACGCAAAAAATACCAACAACACCTCAAAAGACGTCATCAAACCGGTACTTTTGCCGATTTTATCCCCATGACAGCGCTCAATATGGTCTTGATTAAAAAAGTCTTTCCGGCAGCAGCCGTGATTGTCTTAGACCGCAACATGCCCGATCGTCACCTGCATCAGGCAGTGTTTGGCAACGGCCGTTATTCAACCACTGATTTCGGTCGCCTTAAAAACCAACTGATTGCCATGAACCCAAATATTGCCCTGCTGGATATTGACGCTTTGCTGACCAATGATGCCACCGTTCTTGACACCCTTGGCCGATTGTTTAATACCGATTTCATTCCCTGGCAAGCACCGCAAAGGGCGCCCATGGAACGCCTGATGCTGCCCAAAAACCATTGGAAGGCTTACCGACAATTCCTGCAGCCGGCCACTTCGTGATCGATTTTTGGCACATTTTAATCCTGTCCCTGATACAGGGACTCACTGAATTTTTGCCGGTATCATCTTCGGCTCACCTGATTTTGGTGGGTTTGCTCGGCGACTGGCAGGATCAGGGCGTGCTGATGGACATCGCCGCTCATATAGGCTCTTTAATGGCTGTCATGATTTATTTTCGACGGGATATTTTCAGGCTTTTATGCGGAAAGCAGAATCAACTACTGATCCAGCTTATCATCGCCACCTTACCGATTGGTGTGGCCGGCTTGTTGTTTGCCGGTGTGGTCAGTGACATGGGCCGCTCAATGGCGGTGATTGCCCTGTCCAGTGCGGTATTTGGTGTGCTGTTATGGTGGAGCCAGCGCTTGGCAAAACAGGCTGAACTTGACAACAAAACTGCTCTCTTAATTGGTCTGGCCCAATGCCTGGCTCTAATCCCGGGGGCTTCTCGTTCAGGCGTCACGCTAACCGCCGGCATGGCCCTGGGCCTCAACAAAACCGACGCGGCGCGTTTTAGTTTTTTGCTGGCCATCCCCACTTTGCTCATGGCGGCGGCTTATGCCGGTTTACAATGGTATCAACAACCGGTCACTGTGGATTACAGTGCCGTGGGGAGTGTGATTGTATTAAGTTTTCTCAGCGCCTGGCTGGTGATAACCGTGTTGATGAAATTTATTGAGCGCATTGATTTTGTCTGGTTTATGGCTTACCGTTTGTTGTTAGCCTTTTTATTATTACTGGTGTTGATATGACCCCTTCGGAATTGACTTTTGCCACCCGCTCCGGCGATTTAGCCGCCCTGGAATGGGGGGGCGGCAATAAAAACCTTATCCTGGCACTGCATGGCTGGCTGGATAATGCCGCCAGCTTTTCTCAGCTGGCACCGTTATTAGCCAAACAGGATTATCATGTCATTGCCATTGATTTCCCCGGGCATGGCCGCTCTCACCACCGTGCCGTGGGTCATAACTACGGTTTTATTGATTATTTACTGGACATCCAACCGGTGTTTGATCAATTAACCCAGCCCCTCACTGTGGTGGCCCATTCAATGGGTGCAGCCATCGTTTCCATGTATGTGGCGGCTTATCCCAAAGCCGTGGATAAACTGGTTTTAATCGAAAATTTAGGCGCCATCCCACCCTACCAACAAGGTGAGGCCACTGCCAAGTTGCGCACTGCACTCGATGAATGGCGCAATCACAGTCTGGAACATCAGCGCCACTACCCAAGCATTGATCATGCCATTAAAGCCCGCCAAAAAGCCACACCGATGCCGGCAGATATTTTACGTCCAATGATCGAACGCGGCCTGGGTAAGACCGTAAACGGTTATCACTGGATCACCGATAAACGCTTACGTCTGGGCAGCCTGGTTCGATTGAATGAACAACAAATTCAGGAATTCCTGGCTGATATTCAAGTACCCTCTCAATTGATTCTGGCCCAACCGCTCAGTTATGCCATGAACTATCCCAGTTTTCAAGATCGCCTGAATGCCTTAAACCCACAGCAGGTTGATAAAATCGAGGGACCCCATCATCTGCATATGACCAATGCGAAAACGGTGGCTGATTGTATATTGACGTTCTTGTCCCACACCTAAAAAGCCGGACAAATAGTCCGGCTTTTTAGGTGTGGGATTATCCGACTGTTTCAGTTTAAAAATTTACATCACAACCATAGTTGCCAGTACGGCTGCCCCTGCTGATAACACCGCAGAAGCCACCAGCCACCAGGCCGCAACCGCCGCTAACTTACGGGCATGCTCGGCTTTTATAACGGCTTTGCGTTGTAAATTACGTGCAGTTCGGCGAATCGATTCATCGGCTTTGTGTAATTTATCGGCCACCGTTTGCTTGGCGTCTTCAATGGTCTGAACAACCCGATCGATGTGTTCATCATTGATAAAACGGTTATTGGTCACCAGTGCCCGGATGGTGTCACGGTCAAACTGATCCAATCGCGCTTTTAATACTTCAACACTGTGTCGCGGTTCATCCACCATATCCATTACATCCTGTTTCAGCTCGGCATAAGCCAGTTCATCGCGACCGGTTCGATCCAAAAAGGCCGCCACTTTGCGTTCCATGCGTTTGGATAGACGATTGACATTGTCTTTGTCAAATTCAGACACAATGCGCTCAATGCCTGCTTCAATGGAATCGGCATAACCATTGAGCTGATCTTTATCTAAACGGGTGTTGTTATCCAGCGCTTCAATAATACTTTCCCGGTTAACACCTTCAAATTTATTGGCGATGATGGTGGTCAGGGTATTGGGGTCATTCAGCACGTCATCCAGATCCTGTTGTAATTGCGCTTTTGAAAAACGCTCCGGTGTGGCTTCTGATAAACGCTTTTTAAATTCTTCAAGACGTTTATCCACATCGGCTTTTTCCTGATTGGAAAAATTTGCCACCACATATTTTAAGCCCTCGACGGCATTGTCGCCTTTGGCATAACTGTCACGCATTTCATCTATCAATTCACGCAACTGTAGCGCTTTTTTCTTGGCTTCGTCTTCAGGTAAATTGTTCTGCTTGTTGATTGCCTGCGTCAACACTTGCTGAATCACCATCCACATGGCGCTGTTATCACGGTGTCGTGAGGTTTTCACCATGTCATTCAGGTCTGCCCGCAGTTCGTCATAATCCGGTACTTTGCGGTCCAATTGCGCGGTAAATGCATCGATTTTTTGTGATACCTCATTCCAGTCGAATTGACTGTCCAGTTCATCTTTAAAGGTTCCGATGCCATGACGAATCATCTGATCCAGCTTTTTTTGTTCAGACGGTTCAAACAAGCCCGCCACCGCTTGAGAACCACTTTTAATACCGGCGGTCACCGTGGCAATTAAATTGCCCAACACCGTTCCGGCCACTTTGGTTTCTAAGTAAAACAGCAAAATAAAGAACACCGCCCAAATCACCAAGGCCATCACAGCCGCGGTCACGGGGGTTTGTATCACACTGAGATTAATTGCCAGCGCTGTACCGACAAATAAGGCAATACAGGTGGTCAATACGCTCCACAGACCAAATCCGCTGGTCACTTTCACGCCGAGACTCATTGAATCTCCCGCATCGCTATTGATATCACGGTTTTGTGAATCATCCGGTGAGACATCCAGTTTGGCGTCCACATAACGACTGCGCACATCGCCAATGGCTGATATGCCCATGGCCACAGACAAAGCCGTCAGCACAAACTGAATCGCCAGCGCCAGAATTACACCGGTGATAATGGCGGTGAAATAATTGGCTGAGAGTAAATTATCCTCAACCACGGTCACCGGTTGTGCCATTAATAAGCCGGCTGGTAATATAATAAGGAGAGACATCATTATTCTTTTCATTTTCGATACTCTTTTTGTGAAGAGTCTAAAGGGTATCAAACGGAGGTTAATAAGATGTAAAACAAATCTTAACAGAATATAAATTTTTATTTAATATCAAATATATACCTGTTTATCGTGGTTGTTGGGGCACAAATCTTATCTCATCGCGGTCATAACCTAAATTTTCCACCTTATCAATCAATTGATTTAATTTGTCATCATCAATCACCGGTTCTCGTGCCATTATCCAGACGTAATCACGTTTACTTCTGGCAATGATGGTGTGCTGATAATCCGCATCCACATAGCTGATGATAAATTCTGATTTGAATGGCCATAGAAACTGCATTTTCCAATAGGCACTCGATTCATCCTGTACGAAACCGGTGGGGTGGTAAATTTTTTCTTCGCCCTTGAAATCTGCTTCATTAAAGCGAAAGGTGGTGGCAATTTTCTGCGGAGACTCTCTGGAGTAGCTTTCGACGGCATTATACGCTTCATCCTCAATAAACGTGGGGATATGCGCCAACACATACCAGTCACCCATAAAAGCATTTAAATCAACGTTCTCGGCCTGTTGTATCGGTGAGGTTGAACGACAGGCATATAACGCCAGCAATGTCACTAACAATACAAATGTAATAATGATTTTCATGGTTTTGCTCTCTGATTTATTAATTCACGACTTATGCAGAAGTCTTGATACGATATTAGCAAAAAACCAGTGAAATTCAGGTCAAGAAAGGAGGTCTCTGTTAGACTAACGTCTTTTATTTTTTCAGTGATGCCGATGTACGATTTAAACTGGGTGCGCAACCAATTTCCGGGACTTCATAATAGCGGGGACATTTTCATGGACAATGCCGGTGGTTCTCAGATTGCCCGGCAGGCCATCACCGGGGTTCAGGAATTTATGACCGGGTGCAATGTCCAGTTGGGTGCCGATTACAGCACGTCACAGGAAGCGGCCAGGCGCGTTGCACAAGCTCAGTCCGCCATCACCACCTGGCTAAATGCCCGTCGGCCAGAAGAAGTGATTGTCGGCCCATCCAGTACCTGGCTGACCCGTTTACTTAGTTTACAACTGATGCAAACATGGCAAGCGGGCGATGAAGTCATCATCACCGATGTCGATCATGAGGCCAACCGCGGTTGCTGGCTGGATTTGCAGGCACAAGGTATTGTCATTAGGCACTGGACCGTCAATACCCAAAGCCATGAACTGGAAACAGCCGAATTGAAAAAACTGCTCAGCCATAAAACCAAACTGGTCTGCTGCACCCATGTCTCCAATATATACGGTCATATTAATCCCATCAAAGAATGGACTGAAATTGTCCACCAATACGGTGCTAAAATTTGTGTGGATGGGGTGGCTTATGCGCCGCATCGACTACCCGATGTTCAAGACTTGGATGTGGATTATTATTTTTTCAGTTTTTATAAAACCTTCGGCCCGCATCAAGCGGTTTTATATGGCAAGCATCAATGCCTGAAACGCCTACCGGGTATCAACCATCATTTTATTAAAGACACGCCCTACCGCTTTCAACCCGGCAATGTGAATTATGAACTGATGTGCGGCATCCACGGCGCCATCAGATACTTGCAAAAACTGGGGCAACAAGAAAAACGAAATACCTCTCTGCGTGATGATTTAATAACCGCTTATAGGGTCATGGCAGATTACGAAGAAACACTGATCGAACCGCTTACTGAGTTCATAAACAACCATGGAAACATGCACATTATCGGTGATGCAATCGCCGACAAATCTCAGCGTGTTGCCACCCTGTCTTTTACACACAATCAGCTCAGCAGTCAGGAGATTGTCCAAAGCGCAAATCGTCAGGGTTTAGGCATCCGTTATGGAGATTTTTATGCTGTGGAACTTATCAACACTTTGGGTTTGCGCGACCAGCAAGGCGTTGTACGCGCCTCTTTTGCCCACTATAACAGCCCCGAAGAGGTCAATCAGTTGGTTACATTTTTAAAACAATTTTAGTGGCTACCCAAGTGGGCGTTCTGTGTTCGCTCTATGCGTTTTTAGCCAAAAACCGCCAGCGGATGTGTGGTGGCAATGTTGACGGCGACCCGGTCGCCGATGGCAATCGCATTTTCATGGCTGGCACGGACTTTGACCAGACGACCACTGTCGAGGGTGACTGCATAGAGCCTTGATTCACCTTCAAAACGTTGCCATTCAATACGGCCGTTGCCATCTTCGGCCACGGCGTGCAGACTTAAATCATCGGGTCGGAATAAGACATCACCTTGCGTTAATTCAGGCTGTTGTCGAATGGGCGCTGCACCCAATTCGGTTAGTGCATTTTCCCCTGAAAATTGTCCCGGCAAAAAGGACGCTTCGCCGAGAAAATGAGCCACAAAACGGTTTTGGGGTTTATCAAAACACTGTTCCGGGGTGTCGATTTGACTGATTTGTCCTTTGTCCAGAATACCGATTCGATCTCCCACAGACAAGGCTTCATCCTGATCATGGGTGACCCAGATCGCCGGCACTTTGGCCATTTTCAAAGCATGGCGAATATCCCAGCGCAGACTGTCTTTCAACGCCGCGTCTAAATTGGACAATGGCTCGTCAAGCAACACCAACGATGGTGCATGGGCCAGGGTTCTGGCGAGTGCCACCCGCTGTTTCTGACCGCCGGACAAGCGACCGGGTTTGGCATCTCTTAACGCCTCCAGACCCAATAAATTGATCCAATGATCAGCCCGGGTGGTGTCTTTCAGGCGAAAACATACATTTTGTTCCACCGTCAGATGTGGAAACAAGGCAAAATCCTGAAAAACCATTCCCACCCGACGTTTTTCCGGCGCAATGTGTTTTTGCGGGCTTGCCGTCCAGTCCGACAAACTGATTTCTCCGGTCTGAATCGGAATCAATCCGGCCAGTGCCCGTAACACCGTGGTTTTTCCACAGCCGGTGGGACCAATCAGCATCAATATTTCATCCTCACCCAGCGTGAGGTTAAGCTGATCAACCACCCGGACATCGCTGTAGCTGACGGATAAATTGGATACTTTGAGCATGGTTATCGGCGTGTCTCTTAGATAGAAAATTCGGTGCGGCGCTCGCCGCTCAGCATTAAAATAAGGCCAAAACCGGAAATCACAACCAACATTATACCGGGTAATGCGGCATGACCGAAATAACCCGCTTCATAGACACGCCATAAGTAGGTTGCCAGGGTTTCAAATCCGGTGGGTCCCAGCATTAACGTGGCCGGCAGCTCACGCATCGCTTCTAAAAACACCAAAGCCGCACCCGCCACCATACCACGCAGCGTCAATGGCAGGGTTACCCGCATAAAAGCTTCCCGGGGGGATGCGCCCAACACCCGGGCGGCATTGACCAGACCACCGTCCAGATTTTCAGTGGCGGTACGCACACTGCCCACCGCCAGTGGCAGAAACCGCAATACATAAGCGATGACCAGAAGCGCCAGCGTCTGGTACAAAAAGGGTAATTTTAGCCCCAAATACACCAGCGCTGTTCCCATCACAATGCCCGGTACACCAAAACCAAAATAGGTGATGCGCTCCATCAACCGACCGGCTTGACCACGCAAGGCAGCATGGGCGACCGGCAAGGCCAGAACCACCGCCACCATCGCCGCGAGAAAAGAGGCATAGGCTGAATTCCAGGCATAAGCCCATTCAAAACCACCACTGCCTTCACGCAATAACCACGTCACAAAAATAACCAGCGGCAAAACAATGGCCAGTAAAAACGGTGGCAAAGCCGCCAGTTGCATCAGCCATCTTTGGACTTTTGTGGGCCAAAACAACAGATGCCGGCCGGGTTGTTCAGGTGTGGCTTTAACCCTGGACTCTAAATACAAGACCAATATCACAATCACCATCAGCTGCAGGGATAACATGGCTGCCTGACTCAGGCCAAAGGCATTGTATTCAACAAAAATCACCCGTGTAAAGGTATCCAAACCCAATATCGCCGGGGTGCCAAAATCAGACAGGGCATACAAGGCGGCCAATAAAGCACCGGCCGCCACACTGTTCCATAATCGCGGCATCACAATGCGCCGGATACTGGCCCCAAGCGATAAGCCCAGCGTGCGTGATGCATTGATCAGACTGGCATCCTGACTTAATAAAGCCGCGCGGGTGGTCATCATCACAAAAGGGTAGGTGTATAGCGCCATCACCAAAGCCGTGCCCCACAAGCCACTGACCGGCGGCGTGGGAATGCCCAACCACTGTTCAATCTCACCCCCGCGACCAAAAGAAAAATACAGGGTGAATGCCCCCACATAGCTGGGCATCGCCAAAGGTGCCGCCAACAGTATTAACCACAGTCGCCGTAACGGCATATGGACATAAGCGGTAAAAAATGCCAATGGCACACCGATCATCACTGCACCCACCACCGTCAGCCCCATCAGTGCCAGTGTGTTGCCCAAAACGGTTAAATTTCGGCTATCAAAAATTTCGGCACTGTCCGAGGCCAGTTGCATCAGCACAAACACCGGCAACAAAGCCAATAATGCAATCAAAAAAGCCAGTGGATAGGATTTCGGCCAGGTTCTCACAAGACGCCGACTTTTCGCATCAGATTTAAGGTGGGTCGGATATCGGCCAGTTTTCTTAAGTCAATTTTCGGTGGTGACAAAGTATTCAGTGGCACCAAACCTTGGGGCTCAGCGACACCTTTCACCAAAGGAATTTCATAAGCCTCACTCGACAAATAAGACTGCACTTCTTGGGTCAGTAGATAGCGGATAAAGTTCACCGGCAGATCGCCTTCGCTTAAGGCCACAATACCACTGGCGTTAACCAGACAACCGGCATCATTTTTAGTAAAGGCTAAATCGACTTTGGCATCGGGCTTACCGGCTTTTAAGCGCAGCGTGTAATAATGATTGGCAAAACCCATATCCACTTCACCACGTTCCACGCCCATCACCACACCCAGCTCACCGGCATAGGATTTGGCATGGCCACTAACGCCTTTAAGCCACTCAGCGGTGGCGTCTTCACCTTCCAAAATTCGCATGGCGGTGACAAAGGATTGGAACGAAGCATAGGCCGGCGCCCAACCAATCTGTAAATCACTGTCCGCCAGTGCCATCACATCATCAGGAATCTGCGCCGCAGTGACCCGCTCAGTGTTATAAGGTAAGGTGCGAATTCGTCCGGTGACCGGCGACCAACCAGCATACTGAAAACCCGGTTTTAACTGCTCGGTTAAATCATCGGGCAAAGGTTGTGCCAATTTCTCATCGGTCATCAGACCAATGGCACCGGTATCCACCGCCCAGAATACATCGGCACGACGAACCCCGGCCTGGGCTTCGGCGACAATGGTATTGGCCAGAGCCGCCGTACCGCCACGGCGAATATTCAGGGTTAATTGTGGGTTGCGTTTTTTGATGGCTTCCAGCACATTTTCATACAAACCGCCTTCACCACGCCCCAAATAAAGCGTTAATTCACCCACCAGTTTAGGCAATGAATTAACCGAAACCGCCTGTTGGACAGCGTTCACAGCTGATGCCAACGACCAAGGTAAAGTGGCGCCTAAACCGGCCACTGCCATGCCTTGTATAAATTGTCTGCGTTGCATAAAAGTCCTTAAAAAACGGGTTGACGGTCGGCTTCTGCGGCCACCAGTAATTGTTTGGCTTTGTTTAATTTCTGCTTCATCATGCCAATCACTTGACGAACCTCATCAACACTTTTTTCACCCTCAATCGCTTGCGGTAAGGTCACGTTAAAATCCTTTTCTAAATCCTCAACCAATTGGGCATCCTGCTCAATCAAAGCACCTTCTATGCCTTCAAAGCGTTGCATATACGTGTCATGAACCAAAGTCACCGCCACGTCGCTTAATTGCTCGGCATATTTTGCCACAACCCGGTCCAATCGGTCTTTAATATCATCAATGGTTTCAGGCGCACTGGTGGGTTCAACTTCGGTGGTTTTAATTTTTTCGATGATGCCACGTTGCTGTAAATTGGCAGCCAGTTTAACCGCACCCAAGGCTTGCCATAAGGCCTGATTTAATTTGTCCTGTTCCATGCGCACTTCTTGAACCGTTTTGCCCTCATCAATGCCTTGTTTAATACCATAAATACCCTGCCAGACATTGGCATAAATCGGCACAAACTGGGTTTCAATGGCCGCATGAAAATCGACCTCTTCCCAGAAATCAATGAGTTTCTGCGTGTCCGTGGCTTCCTGGCCTTGTTTCTCATAGGCATCCACCACTGAATTATATTTGTCCAGTAACCAATGAACTTCCTCGGTGTATTCCGAAATATGATCCTGCAAATGATTCACCTGATCGGTGATTTCACCATTGGCAACCGCCTGCTGACTCATTGAAGCACTTAATAAGAACGCAGCAAGTAATGTCGTGGGAATTATTTTAATTAAAGTCATGCTCAATTCGTTTAGATTTTAAAGGTGTAAATGATACTTATTCTTATCTAAAAAGTAAAGCTTTCAAACTTTAAAACAAGAATTCATACAGCGGATGTTCAGAATAAAATTAATTGTTTTATTGAATTAGCAAACACTTAAACAACCCGCTTGTCTTAAGCTATGTTTATAATTATTAATAATGAAAATGTTAGTTTGAGACCTTTGCATAAGTCTCAGTTTATCGTTTTAAATTTAATTCACATTGACATCCATCAAGTAATATTAATATTTTTACGAATGAGCTGAAATGGTGCTTTTATCTAAACTGTTGAAAAATCAGAAGAAACCATTTACCTAATATTTTCATTCTTGACTATAAAAAAAATATTAAACCTGAAATTTACAAACTTTATTTTTATATATGTGAACCACGTCTCAGTATTCAATATAAATATTTATTCTAACCTGATTACAATAGACTCTCCTAAAAACAACAGAGGAGTAGATATGAAATGATTAAACAAGCATTCAAATTTAAAAAGTTATTATTTTTGCTCATTCTCAGCATTATATTCAGTCAAGCCTATGCTCAGTATGAAATGAAAAAATACACAATTAATAGTGGTGGTGAGAAGATGAGCGCAGGTCAGTATGAGCTGACAGCGAGCATTGGACAAACCGACGCCAACAATACGCTAACAGGGGGAAGTTATTCTCTAAATGCTGGATTTTGGCACGAAAATACCGATTTAATTTTTAAAGATGGATTTAAATAAATCCAGGAGATAATGATGAATAATAAAATAATTTATAATACATTAGTGATATTAATTTTTACACTAGTGATTAATACTGAGGCAGTGAGTCAAGTAGATAGCTCTTTCACCTATCAGGGTGAATTAATTCATAATGGTTCGCCCGCGAATGGACAATATGACATTAACCTGGATTTAGTTGACGGTGATTTAAACCCCTGGGGAAATACTTCGGTTCATCAGGCAGTCGATGTGGTCAATGGCGTGTTTAGCGTTAATGCTGATTTTGATATTGCAGCTTATGACGGCTACAAAGATTTTACTGTGACTGTCAGCATCCGTAAAACCTCTGAGGGCCCCAGTGGACCATTTACCACATTAGGTTCTCATACAGTTCAAGCCGTTCCACTTGCCACAAATCTGACAAATGGAGGCGCATCAACCGGTGAAGTCTTAACTTTTAATGGCTACCAATGGACACCCTCAGCACCTAATTTAATTTGGCAAGAAAATGGGGGTGATACCTATTATTCTGATGGTGAAGTGGGTATTGGTACCAGCAACCCGTTAGCAAAATTACACGTTCAAAGTGATGATGACACCCAAGATCCTTTACGTGTGCGAGTAGATAACACAACAAAATTTTGGGTGAAGAAAGACGGCAGCAGTAGTTTTTATGGCGACACAAAGCAATCATCCTTCAGCAATGGAATGATGAAATTTATGGTTCATGCCGGATGTGACTCAAGCCCGACCATCGAAAAATCATATAATGGAGTGACTAATAGCACCACAGCGCCCAGTATAATTTCAACCGGCGGCAACGGCAGGTGCGAGATAAGTTTTCCAATTAATATTACTGAACGCTATTGGCAGGCCTCGGCAGTTTACGCAAGTGACACAGGCTCTCCCGGTTTAAGATCAGTGTCCTGCAGAATAGGTAGCGGAACCACAAAACTTCTGTGCGAAAGATATAACGCAGGTACCGGCAACTTAAGCCCCGGACCAATTATGGTTTTTATTTACTAATTAATGTTTCATTATAATAAGGCGCACAACCTTGTGCGCCTTTATTCTTTATTTGATAACACAGAAAATACCCGCAAAGTAATTCTGCGTGAGCCTGGAGCGGAAGCGTAAGTCCCAAGAACACACCTTATATAAAATTAATTTTGATTTTATCAACACCCTATTATTTCTATTTATTTTACAAGGTCCTTCCCTACTAAGACGTTTGCTTAACGAAATCACATGAAGTGGTCGAAATAACATCAACAGAATTTAACCATAAATATCAATATAGCGCTCACACACATCACATCCCTATTGGGCGTAAAGCTATTTATTGATTTTGACCTTGTATAGCAATCTATAATCGACCTTTACAACGCATATTCAGACTTTTTCAGAGTTTATTCAGGATTTTCAAACTTCATTTGGATTAAATAAAAGCTCATTAATTATTTAGGGGCACCAATGAATACATCTTTTAAAACAATGTTATCAATTTTTTTATTAACATTTCTATCCTATGGCTCTGCATTTGTCACTGTGGGTCCGGCAGCGGATAATAATTGTGACTACCATAATCTGGAAGACGCCTATAATGATGCCGATCCATTCGTAAGAGTAACATCCAATAAAACGGTTAATCCAAACTTCACATTCACAAAAACCAAATGGATTACAGGGGGTTACTCAAGTTGTGCCTCAGCTGCAGCAGGTGATTTACCTAATGGCACAACCCATTGGCTGGCGCCATTCGATAATATGACCACAGTTGATATCAATACGCCCGACGGAAGTAACAGTATCATTGTATTAGATCGCTTCGATATTTATGGCGGCGTCAATACCGCTGAATTTGAAACAGGTGGTATACGTGTTAGAGGCGATGTTACGTTAACCCTTTCAAACAGTATCATACGAGATCATGAAAGTCATTTAGGTGGAGGAATCCAGTTGTCCGGTGGTGATGTGTCTGTTCTGGTACTTAACTCTGTCATCAAAGATAACACCAGTTTATATGGTGGTGGCGGTGTCTCTTGTACCAATTCGGCACAATTCACCCTGATGCAAAACTCAAGTATTCGTAACAATGAAGCGCTGGGCGGGGCTGACCTCAATCTTGAACCGGGTCACGGTGGTGGCCTTTATGCCCATTCGTTGTGTCAGGCCAGCCTGCTAAGTGGTGACAACAATGATTTGTTCAGCGTTGATAATGGCGTTATTAGTAACACTGCGAAAGGTCAAGGCGGTGGCGTCTATATCACTGGCGGTGCCAATGTAAACTTAACGGGCAATCGGAATCACCCCGCCAGTATCATTGGAAATATTTCCAATATCAACACCACCAATGTGATTATCGGCGGCGGTGGTGTTTATATTCAAGGTAATGGAAATATTCCAAGCGATGGCAGTAGTTTCAGATCCACCAACGGTCGGATTGAATTTAATACAGCTAAACATGCCGGCGCCGGCTTTGGGGTCACATCAGGAGGTATATTTACGATGAAAAGGGCTGATGAAAACTGTTGGGACAATGACAAATGCTCAAGTTTATCATTAAATTTTGTTACCGACGCCACAGGAAATGCCGCGGCCGGTTACATCTATGATGCATCCACGGCCTCTATTTCCGGTACCTATATCAACCAAAATAATGCCAATCAAGCCGCTTTATTTGAGTTAAACCATGTAGGTTATTTAAAACTAGAAGGTAATTTAATTATCAACAATGGTCCATTGGGCCAACCATTTTCATCAGAATTGATTGATGTAACAGGCAACAATTCGTTTGGCTCAAACTTAGACTTTTCATATAACACAGTGGTTGAAAATAATGTCGCTAAACATTTTTATTTACACGGCTCTTCACAACAGTGGGTAAGAATACACAACTCAATCTTAAGAGATCAAGGTGATATCTTAGATATAGATACTGGCAATATTGACCCGGATTTAATGATTAGCTGTAATTATGTGCACGAAATGGACTCCATTAATAGCGCCACTTCAGCCCATCCAAATTTTAATCAAGACAATTTTAATCTTGACCCAAATTTTGTTAACCCGGCCAATGGTGATTACCATTTGTCATCTAATTCTTTGGCAAAAGATCTCTGCAATAACAATCAAGCGCAAGGTCAACATAAAGACTTAAATGGAAATACCCGGGGCTATGATGACCCCAATATTGTTAATTTGCGTGGAACATTTGATGCAGGTGCCTATGAAGACATTAGCACAGATATTATATTTAAAAACAGCTTTGATTAAAGTCTGATTTGGACATGGTACTCAAGGATGAACCATGTCCCTTTTTACCTTGATTCAAGATAATTTCAACAGCCTCTTTAAACCACTTTTTTGAGCATATTCTTCAAGCGTTTTCCCGACACCTTCTGCTGTGCACCTAAGCTCTGCGCAAACAATGAAACACGGTATTCTTGTAAGGTCATCAAAAATTCTTGATGGGCAAGGGTGAAAATAGACGCATCTTCACACAGTTGATAAAACGGCTCGCTGATTTCGTGTAATTGGCTGAGTTTATCGGCTTCTTTTTGCGGTGAATGCAGGGCGGTTTCCAAGCGTAGCTTAAGGGCTTCTAAATAGCGGGGATAGTGTTTTAGTTGATCGAGGCGGACAATTCTTAAAAAATCGCCGTAGATTAAATAATCGAGTTCTCGGATCATATCGGCATAGCTTTCATCACTCAGCGACTCGCTGTGATCTTCGATGGCTTGCCAGATCTCGTACCACTTGATTAAAACCTGATTTAAAATTTCCAGCCATTGATAAACATCGCGGTAGAGATTCGAAGACAGCTGTTGGGCGAGTTGATCAAACTCAGTCTGGCTTCGGACGGTTTGATGTTCAATAATAGCGGCTTCCAGTCTGGCATCAATCACTGCCTCGATAAACTTTTTATCTGTACCGAGACTGTCCCAGGCCAGGTTAGCTTTTAGGTCAGGGTTGATTTTCTGGCATTGCTTGGTGATTTTCGGATATTTAAGCTGTATCAGGCGTTTAATACCTTGCGTGTGTTCTTGTTTGGCCTGTTCTTCGGTTTCAAAAAATCGCAAACCCACGGCATCTTGCTGATCTACCACGGCCGGATAAGCCGGTAGCCCATTATCCAGGGTGACCATCGGTTCGATGGTTTCAAACACCCAATCCGTGGCGCCATTAATTTGCCGGTTTTCGCTGGCAGATTTTTGGAAGCTGACATTGGCGGCTTGTTGATGTTCGCCTTGCATCTCTTTGAAGCTTCGGCCTTGATAAACAGTTTTATTTTTGCGGTTTTTCACTTCATAGCGAAAGCGCAGATGGGGTGGCAGTTCCACGTCCTGCCAGTCTTCAACGGTGGTTTCCAGGCCATTTTTCTGCCGGACAATGGCCACCAGTTGCTGGTAAAAGTCACGGTCATGTTCTAACAACGCCACAATAATTTCGGCATAATGATTCACAGGTATTAAACCTCGCCGAAGACTTTTTGGCAGACCTTTGATTAAAGCCACTACCTTTTCCTGGATTAAACCGGGCACCAGAAATTCAAAATCATTACTATTTAAGGCATTAATCCACGCCAGTTTCAGGTGTGCTGTAACACCGTCATCTTGTTGTTCGGGTGCGAACACATAACTCAGTGGGATAGCCAGTTGTCGGATCTGGATATGATCAGGGAATTGTTCCTGTTCGGGTGTTTGTGCCTGGTTTTGGTAGAAATCTTCGGCTTTAAAATGAAGTGGGTTGCCGGTTTGTTTTTTTAACCATTTTTTGAGCAATGGTTCAGAATAAATGCCTTCGGGGATCCGTTCATCATACAATTGATACAAAGCAGCCGGCTCAATCAGTAAGTCACGTTTACGGTGGCGGTCTTCTTCAGCTTCAATTTCAGCCATAAGCCGACTGTTGTGCCGGTAAAACTCCATGCGGGTGTTTAACTGGCGTGCCACTAATCCATGCTCAATAAATATCTGACGACTTGTTTCAGGGTCTTCAGGCCCATAATGCACACGCTCACGTTCTGTTAAATTTAAGCCTAATAATGTGCTGCGGCGATAACCCATGACCGAGCCCTGCTTTTTTGACCAATAGGGATCGTAATAACTGTGCTTGATTAAATGGGCCCCGGCACGGCTGATTTGCTCCACAGTAACCTGCCCCACCATGCGGGCATAAACCTGACTGGTGTGGACAATTTCAGCGGCCACCACCCATTGTGGCATGCGGTTAAATAACACCGAGCCCGGAAACAGCATAAACTTTTTATTCCGGGTTCCCATATAAATACGTTCATTGTGAAACTGACCAATGTGCGAAATAAAACCGCATAAAATGGCTTCGTGTTGACTGTCCTGAGTTGACTGCCCGGAATTTAAGGTTAATTTTTGTTGCTTGGCCAGTTGTGACAGTTGTCGGTGAACATCTTTCCACTCCATGTATTTTTTGATGCTGATGAAATTTTTTCGACACCAGTCTTTAAATTGTTTATTGCCGAGCTCTTTACGCGTTTGAGCCAATAGTCGCCACAAGTTTAGAATACCGGTAAAATCAGAATGATCATCGTGGTATTTCTGATGGGCTTTGTCGGCAGCCTTGGCCGCATCCAGCGGACGCTCTCTGGGGTCTTGTACCGCCAGCATGGACACCATAATCAGAATTTCTTTTAAACAACCCAGTTCACCGGCGGCCAGTAAAATACGGGACAACTGCACATCCAGCGGCAGGTGTGCCATCTTGCGACCGATGTCGGTTAATTGCCGGCCTTCATCAATGGCTTTCAGTTCTTGCAACAACTGATAGCCATCAGCGATTTGTTTAAAGTCGGGGCTGTCGATAAACGGAAAGTCTTCTAAATCACCTAATCGGAGGATTTGGGTCTGCAAGATAACCGCCGCCAGTGAAGTCCTTAATATTTCAGCATCGGTGTGTTCAGGCCGCGATTCAAAATCCGTTTCACTGTACAGCCGATAACAATGGCCCGGGGCAATCCGCCCACACCGGCCCTGACGCTGGTTGGCGCTGTCCTGGGCAATCGCTTCCACCTGCAGTCCTTGTATTTTACTGCGGGCCGAATAACGACTGATTCGGGCCAGTCCGCTGTCAATCACCGCATGAATCCTTGGCACCGTAAGTGAGGTTTCAGCCACATTGGTACTGACAATGATGCGGCGTTTATCACCGGGGTTAAAAATCGCCATTTGTTGTGCAGCGGTTAAACGGGCATACAGGGGCAAAATTTCGGTATTGGGCAAATGCTTTTTCTTTAAGCGATCGATGGTGTCATTGATTTCACGCTCACCGGGTAAAAACACCAGTATGTCGCCGGTTTTTTTCTCTTTGTAAAATTCATCCACCGCGCGCGCAATCGCCTCTTCCATGTCAATACCGAGTACTTCAGGGGGGCGGTAATGGGTGGTCACAGGATAAGAACGCCCGGAAACATTGATAATCGGTGCATCATCAAAATGGGCACTGAATTTCTCGGTATCAATGGTGGCCGATGTGATAATCACTTTTAAATCTGGTCGTTTTGATAACAGCTTTTTCAGAAAACCCAGCAGAAAATCAATGTTTAAACTGCGCTCATGGGCTTCATCAATAATAATTGTATCGTAGTCATTCAGCCATTTATCACGCAAGGTTTGTTGTAATAAAATACCATCGGTCATAAAGCGAATAAAACCGTCTTCGCTGTAGCGCTCATCAAACCGCACCTGATACCCGACCGCTTGACCCAACGCTACGGACAATTCTTCACTGACCCGCGCAGCCACCGATTTGGCAGCGATGCGGCGTGGTTGGGTACAGGCAATTTGTCCGAATTGACCGAAGCCAGCCTGCAGACATATTTTGGGGATTTGGGTGGTTTTACCGGAGCCGGTTTCTCCGGCGATGATGGTGATCTGATGGTCCTGAATGGTTTGGCGGATTTTATCTGCCTGATCAGAGACCGGCAGGTCAGCCGCCAAGGTCACCTGAGGACGCTGATTCTGGCGATTTAAAAAAGACTGATGTGCTTGGTCAATCGCTGTCAGGGCTTTATTTTTTTGGGCTGTATTTTTGGCTTTTTTTAAGGCCGATTTCAACCGATAATAATCGCTACGCAACAGCGATTTCTGCATATTTTGCAGCAGACGTGAGGTGGCTTCATTCATGAACAGTGGCTATTGTTCTGATTCAGACGGATGTGGCTGCCGTGGAAATTCTTTGATATACAAATCGTGCTGTGAAAAGGGGATTTCAATCTTAGCGGCATTCAGGGCTTCATAGACATCCATAAACAATTCATGACGCAACCGCCCCCGCAAAACCGGCTGTGCAATCCAGCACAACAATTCAAAATCCAATGATGAAGCCCCAAAGGCACGCATACGCACCCGCGGTGCAGGGTCGTCCAAGACCTCTCTGTGCGTCTCGGCACATTTTTTTAAGACCTCACAAACCCGACGTACATCTGCCCCATAAGCCACACCCACCGGAATGCGCACCCGGCTTTTCTCCCAGCGACCACCACTTTCATTCACCACTTTGGTGTTGCCGATGATGTTATTGGGGATGGTAATTTCAATATCATCCCGGGTTAACAATCGGGTGGATCGCATGCCCACCTGCGTCACCATGCCGCGTTCACCGGTGTCTAAATTAACATAATCACCAACCTTATAAGGTGTGTCGGCAATGATAAAAAAACCTGAAAATAAATTCGCCAGGGTATCTTTGGCAGCAAAACCCACGGCAATACCGATAACACCCGCGGATGCCAACCAGGCGGTCGGATCCACCCCCCACAACATCAGTAAAATATAAGAGCCAAGACCAATCAGCAGCAATTTACCAATTAAATCAAACAGCGGAATGGTTTTGGGTTGAATAATCTCGTATTTATGGGTCAGTTTGGAAACCGTGTTAAGTAATAAGGTAAGTATTTTAAACCCCCGAAACATCCAGACCAAAACCAACACAGAAGCCAAAAATCGAATAAGTCCACGCTCTAAACCGCTGCTTAAACCCACCGTTTTAATGGCAATACCGAGAAAGATAAAGAAAAGGGTCAAAAATATGGGGCGTTTAAGAATTTCAATAAGTTGATCATCCACCTCATTTTTTGATAATTTGGTGAGTTGGTTAAAGCTTTTGCTGAAGATAAAAACCGCAACTTTTGCCACCACATAACCCAAAGCGACAATCAGAACAAAACCCAGCAACGGAATTTGCTGTATATAATCCCAATAAGGTGACCAGCTGTCGGGAAGGTACTGATCAAATCCATTGAGTATGACCGTCATGTCCTGATCTTGTGTCGGGGTTGATTTGTCTTGCATCGTCAATCCACCAACTTAAGATGTCCCTGTTTCTTAGGTTTATTGGAATCACTGACAGACCGTTTTGGTTTGTTTTCGGGCGTGTCATTATATTCTGCATCTGACATATCCGGATCCACGTCAAACATCATGCCCTGACTGTTTTCACGGGCATAGATGGCGGTTACGGCCGCCATCGGAATGACCACCAAAAATGGCCGGCCGGAAAAACGGGCACTGAAGGATATGACATCATCTTCCATCGCCAATCCCTGAGTGGCCGTCATGGAAATATTGAGCACCACTTTACCGTCTTCAATGGCGTTTTCAGGTACTTTTAATCCTTTGACACCGGCATCAGCCACCACCAAGGGGGTTAAGTTGTTATCGCTGATCCAACGATAAAGCGCTTCAATTAAATAGGGTTTAACGGGTGTCATGTTGTCATCAAAAATCAAATCGATACTCTCGTTCTGTTTCGGTGATACTGGTTCTAAAAGCATTGCTTTTAAACATCCGATGAGCGTACTTTCTTAAATCATCCGGTAAGCTCGGCCAGTCCACTCCGTAATATTCCAGCCGCCATAAAAATGGCACCAGATTGGTGTCCACCAGCGACATGTCATCATGCAAAAAATAATCCTGCTGGGCGAACAAGGGACCGGCGGCACTGAGCTCTTCTGTTAACGCTTTTATCGCCTCGGTTTTTTTCTTACCGGTATTATTTTCAATTGCATCGACATAAGAAAACCAGCCTTGTTCCAGACGATACACAGTAAAACGTAACCGCGCACGGGTCATGGGATCCGGTGGTAACAACGGTGGATGCGGATAACGCTCATCCAGATATTCTGTTATCACCTGAACACCAAATATGTGCATGTCACGATCCACCAGATGGGGAATTTCTAAATCCGGATTATGCGCAATCAAGTCCTCTGGCGGGTTATTCTTATCAATCGAAATAATTTTACAGTTGATGTTTTTGGTTGCCAGTAAAAAGCGAATTCTGTGTGAATCAAAAGCTTCTTTTTCTGAATAGATTGTAATGATTGATCGGCCACGTTCAATAGTTGACACCGGTTTTCTCCTTAAAGGTGAGATCCTATGAGGTCATGATAGAGATCTCGTTATTATACGCAAAAAGGGTTTTTGCGATCCTGTAAACCACGAAAAACCCTTGATTTTAGCAAATATTTAATGTTTTGTTAAATGTACTTTCTGAGCGCTTCGCACATTAATGAACATCTCGAAAATAATTCACCTTTAATAAGTACGCCAAAAAGGTAAACACCGCCACAAACAACAAAACCCACGGTGCATAAGACATGCGAATCAATTGTGCCGGCTCAGCTGAATAATCCAGAAAATTCACCAGATCACGAACCATATCTTTGTATTCCTCTTCATTAAGTTGCCCTTCTTCGATGGTTTCAAAACCCACAAACTCTTTGTGGTCCTCGCCCTGATCATCGGTGTGGGTCTCAAAGTTAGCCTTGCGGATACCTTGTAACTCCCACAGCACATGGGGCATGGAAGCATTGGGGAAGGTCAGGTTATTCCAGCCACTGGGTCGGCTCGAATCCACATAAAAATTGATCATATAATTATACAACCAATCAACACCTCGGGCTTTGGCAATCACGGTTAAATCCGGTGGCGCTTTACCAAACCATTGTTCACCCTGTTCCCGGGTCATGGTGTGGGTCATTTTATCGGCAAATTTAGCATCAGTTAATACCAAAGATTCCATCATTTCATCTTCGGTTAACCCCAAGTCTTCAGCCACGCGGTTATAGCGCTGAAATTCCATTGAATGGCACCCCAGGCAATAATTCATGTAGGTTTTAGCACCTTTTTGCAAAGATGACTGAGACTTGATGTTGGTGTTGGCCGGTTCACCGATGTAAGCACCACCGGCGGCAGAAACCAGCGAAGCAAACATCAGACAGGCCAGGGTTAAAGTTACTTTTTTCATCATTTTTCTATCCTCTCAGGGACTTCGTGGTAGATCTCATTGCGACTGTAAAAGAATAACCAGACAAAATAGAAGAAGTAAAATCCGGTCAAGATTTGGGCCATTAATTTTTGCAATACACTGCCCGATTGCATACCCAGCCAACCAAGCACCACAAATGAAATGGCAAACAAACTCAGCATAAGCTTATAAGGCCAGCGGCGGTAACGGATTGATTTCACCGGAGACCGGTCTAACCAGGGCAGGAAGAACAATACCACAATCGCCAGCGCCATAATCAAGGCACCCATTTGCATGTCAGGCACCGCTCGCAACATGGCGTAAAACGGCGTGAAATACCACACCGGTTTGATGTGCTCGGGTGTTGAAGAGGGATCCGCCGGCACATAGTTATCATGCTCTAAGAACAAACCGCCCATATCCGGCTTAACAAAGACGATAAACAGGAATATCAATAAAAACATACCCACACCAAAGATATCTTTCACGGTGTAGTAAGGATGGAATGGAATGCCGTCTTTGGGCACGCCGTTTTCATCTTTGTGTTTTTTAATGTCAACACCTTCGGGGTTATTAGAACCTACGGTGTGTAAGGCGGCCAGATGTAATACCACCAAAACCAGAATAACCAGTGGTAAAGCCACCACATGCAGGGCAAAGAAGCGGTTTAAGGTGGCATCGGAAATCAGGTAATCCCCCCGCACCCATTCAACCAATGCATCACCCACCCAAGGCACGGCAGCAAATAACTGGGTAATCACTTTGGCACCCCAGTAAGACATGTTACCCCATGGCAACACGTAACCCATAAAGGCTTCAGCCATCAGTGCCAGGTAAATAATCATACCAAAAACCCAGATCAGTTCACGCGGTTTTTTGTACGAACCGTACAACAGACCACGAAACATATGCAGGTAAATCACAATAAAAAAGGCCGAGGCGCCGGTGGTGTGCAGATACCGGATTAACCACCCCCAGGGTACATCGCGCATGATGTATTCAACCATACCAAACGCCTGATCGGCGTCAGGTTTGTAATGCATCGTCAGCCAGATACCGGTTAAAATCTGATTCACCAGAACCAACAAGGCCAGAGAACCGAAAAAGTACCAGAAATTAAAGTTTTTCGGGGCGTAATACTCTGACAAATGGTCTTTATAGAATTGCGTCACCGGTAAGCGCTGATTAAACCAGTCCATCAGACTGTTGCGGCTTTTTGTTCTTGAACTTGCTATTTTACCCATCAGGCTGTGCCTCCATCAGTACCAATTTCGATGATGTTTTCATCCAAAAATGTGTAAGGGGGAATGTCCAGATTACGGCTTGCCGGTGAACCTTTATAAACCCGTCCGGAAATATCAAACCGTGAGTTGTGACATGGACAATAAAAACCGCCCTGCCATTCGCTGTCAAAGGATTGCGGCACCAGATCGGGATAATATTTTGGCGAACAGCCCAGGTGCGTACAAATACCAATCACAACCAGTAAATTCTGACGTTTGGCGCGGAATTTGCTGTCAATAAAATCAGGCTGGATACTGGTTTCATCATTCGGATCTTTTAACCGATCATCCAGAGAATCCAGCACAGCAGTTTGCTTTTCTGTTCGGTTAACGATAAAAACCGGCTGGCCTCGCCACAGGACGTTGATCATTTGACCCGGTTCAATCTTGGAAATATCTGTTTTAACCGGACTGCCGGCCGCTTTGGCCCGTTCCGATGGTAGCCATGATTTAATAAAAGGCACGGCAGCAAAACCGGCACCGATGACGCCGACTGCAGAGGTACCCATTAACAAATTACGGCGGCTTTTATTGACATTATCAGTCATTGAATTAACCCCTAATGTGATAAAACTCACGGCAGCTGACCAACAGGCCAGAGGCTTGAGCTAAAAAAGTAGTGTGAATAAACTCGCGCAATTTTACAAGATTTTAAGGTTTTTTCATAGCCATACCGTGAGATTATCCTGATATTTGAACGTTTAACCGGTTAAATCAAAACCATTATCATTTGCCGTCAGATTTGTTTTTAATCAATGCCAGAATTTGGTTCCTCGCTTCCTGCAAAACAGAATCCCGATCCAGTTCTTTGAGAATTTTCATGGCCACTTTTTTGGGGCCGTCTTCTCCCCAGGAATAACCGGATTTAAAATAATGGGTTGCGATTTGCCCGACCAGATAAGTGGCGTAATAAGCCAGTGAACCCTGTGCCACTGCGGTCACCGAGGTGGACAAGCCGACGCTCACTGTTTTCAAGGCAGAGGACAATAAATTAACACCCCAAACAGCGCCCATTAACAGCGCCAACTGGGTCATAATGGTCACCGCCAGACGGGTGGCCTCTGCCCGCCCCATGGGCAGTCCGTATAATTTTGACAATTGTCGGATCATGGCCACATCGACACCCGCCGCCACCAGCAAGTCAGCAACCGGAATGGGGTTAAAAGCCACGCCCACACCTTTGGCCATGCAATGGGTGCGGATTATTTTGTCTGCTGCCAGGCGGCGGGCGGCCACCATTTTATCGGCAATCTGGTCACTGATCTGACCGGCAAATATTCCGGCATTGATGGCGGTCAATGCTTTACCCTCTTTATCCAGCAACTGCCACAAAGCCTGCTTCACGGCATCGGTATCCGGTGAACGCTTGCGGTAGTCCACCTGCTCCTCACCGGGTGCGTTGCAACTAATCACTTTAATTGGCCGCGGATCGGCGCTGGCGGTGACCACCGCATGACACAAACCTGCCAATTTTTGTTCAACCGAGGCTTTTAATTGCGCCAATTCATTTTCGGGGTACAAGTCGGCTTTATTGATTACCACAATCACCAGCCGATGCGGGTTACTGATGGCTTTTAACTGGTTTAATTCTGATGCACTGACATCACCGTCAATCACAAACAACATCACATCGGCAAGACGGGCTGCATCGCGGGCCATCTGTTCACGTTCCTCACCGCCCAATTCATCGGTCCCGGGGGTGTCAATCAGTACCATCGACTGATCCCGACGGGTTGGCCAATCCATGGGCCGACTGTGCTTGGTTTCACCATGCAAAGGGCTGACTGAAAAGTAATCGCTGCCGGACAAGGCATTGAGCAAAGATGATTTGCCGGTGCTGACCCGGCCGAAGGCCACAATATGGACCGCACTTTTGTCGAGTTTTTCAATCAGTTGCTCAAGCTGTTGATACTCACCGGACAGTTGTTGACGCACAGCCGCGGGAATACGTTTGTCATACAACAGCTTGCGCAAACTGTCCGCGGTTTTCTGTTCGGGATTTGCCTGCGGTGACACCGCCTCGACAACCGGTCTGTCATTAACCCCGTTGTCTCGATGTGACTTATGGTCGGCTTGTTTTTTTGGCTTTGACGGCGAGCGCCATTTGCGCCAGATTTTTTGCCATTTTGTCAGAAGATCCAAGTAAATTATCCTCAAAAGTTAGTTTCGTTTGTTCCGTGTCTAAGCGACCGGTTTCAGTCAGGGTGGTCATCACAGCCCGCCCCAGAGCATTAAAAATAAGCCCGTACGCCACCGCATGTAACAATCCGCCGGTGATGGTGCCAAGACCGGGAAATGATTTTAGGGCATTGCCGGACACTGCCAGCACCATCGAGGTGGATGTTTTCAGTTTGCTGCCGGCCGCCCTTAAAACATCGTCAATCTGCAATTGCTTCACAGGCACCTGATAAATCTGGCACAATTCTTTAAGCATTTGACTGCCAATGGCGCCCTGGATAATGATATCAGAACCCGGTGCAATCGAAGCCATGGCACCGACCATGGCACGTTTGCTGTGGCGCTCGATGGTCCGCAGTGCAACCGTTTCATTGTGTTCGGCGGTGGCTGCACTTAGCTTTTGTTCGGCCAACATCAACAATCCGGCATCACGAAAACGATGCAGACTGTCCGCATTATCTTTGAGCACCTGCTGTAAAGCCTGTATTAACGGCTCAATATCCACAGACCTGGGTACCGTTTCAGTCACTTGACGGCCATCAGGCCGTGTTTTTATCACGGTTTCATGGCCGCCGGTTGAGATGCTGACCACCGGATAACGGGCATCCACTTTGGCGCTGATGGCATGTTTAACGCGCGCCAGTTCCTGTTCACTGTAACGGTCAGATTTATTCAGCGCAATCACCATCGGCTTGTGCCATTTTTTTAAGGCCTGAAAAAAATCCATCTCGGTGCGGGTGAAATCACTGTTTAAGATAAACACCACCACATGAGCGCGCTGGCCCTCTGTCACCGCCAGCTGCGCTAACTGCTCCTGTTGCACCGCATCAAATCCGGGTAAATCGGTGATTTCCAGATTTTCATATTGATAACGCAACACCTCAAGGGTGGTGCCTTTGATCACATCTATGTCGGTTCTGGCTTCGGGCATCAGTGCCTGAACAAAAGATGATTTACCACTGGAAGCCTGACCTAACAAACAAATATAAAATCGCTGATTGTCTCTTCGGCGCGCCAGCTCATCGAGTTCTTGCCGGGCTTGTGAAGTATCAACACCGCGTTGTTCAGCCGCTTCCAAAGCCTGTTGCAAGCCTGGCTCATCGACAACCTGTGGTTTTTTGTTCTGCGGATCTTTGGGTACTGCCCACTTAAACCACAGCCACAAGGGCAAAGCCGCCACAACCACTATCGCCAGGCCGTATAACATCCAAAACCACAGCGGCGCTTGCTGCAGATAATGCCAGATGCTCAGCAGTTTTTCAGCCAACACCAATAACAACAACAGTAATACCAGGCCGATGACCAATAAGACCGCTGCCAGCAGTGATTTAGAATTTAATTTCATGGGATTATTATAGTATCTGCCAGTCTAAAGTAAAAACCGCCATTGGTCATAATATCTGTCCGTTTAAACCTTTTTGCTTGAATTTTATACTGAACGACCCATTTTAGGGGATACCTCAACATTCCCGACACCATGAAAGAATCCATGCACAATTACCGCGGTACCACCATTGTCAGTTACCGCAACAAACACCAGGTGGTTATTGGCGGCGACGGTCAGGTTACCCTGGGCAACACCATCATGAAATCCAATGCCCGTAAAATTCGCCGACTGTACAACAATAAAGTACTGGCCGGTTTTGCCGGCGCCACCGCCGATGCTTTTACCCTGTTTGAGGTTTTTGAAGGCAAACTCGAAAAACATTCCGGTCATTTGACGCGCTCGGCGGTGGAAATGGCTAAGGAATGGCGCACTGATCGCCGACTGGGTCGCTTAGAAGCTTTGTTGGCGGTGGCCGATAAAACCACTTCTCTGATTATTTCCGGTAACGGTGATGTCATTGAACCGGAGCATGGTTTGATTGCCATCGGCTCCGGCGGACCCTTTGCCCAGGCAGCGGCCCTGGCGATGATGAAGAACAGTGAAATACCGGCGGATCAACTGGTTAAAGAGGCCTTAACCATTGCCGGCGATATTTGTATCTACACCAACCACAACCACACCATTGAAACATTAGATTTATAAGGAAACCTTATGTCGAACAACATGACACCCCGAGAAATCGTCCAGGAGCTGGACAAACACATCATTGGTCAAAGTCAGGCCAAACGCGCGGTTGCCATTGCCTTGCGTAATCGCTGGCGACGTATGCAACTGGATCCACAGCTGGCCAAAGAAATCACCCCGAAAAATATTTTAATGATTGGCCCCACCGGTGTCGGTAAAACTGAAATTGCCCGACGGCTGGCGGTGTTGGCTGATGCGCCGTTTATTAAAGTCGAATCCACCAAATTCACCGAAGTCGGCTACGTGGGAAAAGACGTGGAATCCATCATCCGCGATTTGGTGGAAACGTCAATGAAACGGACCCGCGAAGCGGCCAAACGAAAAGTGGTGAAAAAAGCCGAAGCCGCTGCCGAACAGCGTATTTTGGATTATTTGCTGCCGCAACGCAGTGAACCGTCCACCCTGCCCGGCGAAACCGACGCCCCACGTGAGAACGCCACCCGTCAAAAATTCCTGGAACGCTTACGCAACGGTGATTTGGAAGACAAGGAAATTGAAATTAAAGTCAGCCAGAACCTCGGTGTCGATATCATGGGACCACCCGGCATGGAAGAAATGACTGACCAACTGCAAAGTATGTTTGAGAGTATGGGTCGCAAAAAAACCCAGACAAAAAAACTCACCATCAAAGCCGCGCGTCCTATTCTGGTAGAAGAAGAAGCACAAAAACTGGTTAATGAAGAAGAAATTAAGCACCAGGCTTTGCAGAATGCCGAACAAAACGGCATCGTATTTCTGGATGAAATTGACAAAGTGGCCAAAGGCAGCGGTTTGGGTGATTCCGGTCAGGTGTCACGCGAAGGCGTGCAGCGTGATTTATTGCCTTTAATTGAAGGCACCGTGGTCAACACCAAATACGGGCAGATTAAAACCGATTATATTTTATTTGTGGCCTCGGGGGCTTTTCACCTGGCTAAACCCTCTGATTTAATCCCCGAACTGCAAGGCCGTTTACCGATTCGGGTCGAACTGCGGGCCTTAACCAGCGAAGATTTTGAACGCATCCTGACCGAACCAAAACATTCCTTAACCGAACAGTACAAAGCCCTGATCGGTACTGAAGATGTGGACCTGGTGTTTACTGAAGACGGCATTAAACGCATTGCCGAAATTTCTTATTCAGTGAATGAAACCACCGAAAACATCGGCGCCAGACGCTTACACACCGTACTCGAAAAAATTCTCGATGAAGTGGCTTTTGTGGCCAGCGACAATGCCGGTAAAGATTATGTCATTAACGCCGAACTGGTCGATAAAACCGTGGGTGAACTGGCCAAAAATGAAGATTTAAGCCGTTATATTTTGTAAGCAAAACTTGTGAACCCAATAATTTAAAGGGATAATGAACCCCTTTTTTAAAAAATAACAAATGATGAATAATTTATTGCGTAACTCCTTATTACTGATAACCACTGCTTTTTTACTGGCGGCCTGTGGCGGCGATGAACCGGGACAGATTGATGCTTCGGATTTAGACAAAAATTCCCCAGACGGCGCTTTTTTACTGACCATGCACACGCTGGCGGACAGCGACCTTAAATCAGCCATCCAGAACAGCCTGTCTGAAGAAAAATACACTGAACTGGTCAGTGAGTTTGAAAGTCAGCAAAAACAACCCATGGACGAACAGCAAAAAATGCAGTTCAATCAGGCACTACAGATGATTAATCAGGATAATGCTGAGGAGCAAATCTATAACATGATTGCACCACAATTGACACAAATACGTGCTTTTATGCCGATGATGCTGATGGGCGCCAAAGACCAGATTAGTCAGCAATTGGGTGGCGATCAGAACAGTTTAGCCCCACGCTGCAACAGCAATTCAGAAGTGGTGGACGGCACCGTCACCTGGATTATGGATAACGATATTTTGCAAGAAGACAAAGTCAAAAACAGCGTTGCAGAATTGGTCAAAACCGGACAGGGCCTGAACCTGTCTTCCGCTGATGACTTGCAAAAACTGGACTTCAACCAGGCGCTGGATATGGGTGGCGAAGTCTTGACCGGCTTTAAAAATGCTTTAAATGCCCATGGTATTGATGTCAACGGCATCTTACGTTCTGCTGAAGTCAGCGATGTCAACATCAGCGGAGATAAAGCCACTTTGATTGCCAGCTTTGAGGTATTCGGTAAAACCGCCTGTTCACAAGTGCACATGGCAAAAAGAGACGGCTTTTGGGTGATCAATCCCCAACCTTAATTAGTTATCGGGTGACCGTTCAGGTCACCCGTCATGACCATGTCATTGCTCAGTAAAATTCTCTATCTTCGGGTTCGGGTTGAATTCAGTCCCGATGACTTGACCACCCTTGAAGTGGACACGCAAAAACCCTTTATTTATGTGTTGTCGGCAGATTCCACCGTTTCAAGGAGTATTTTACGCGAAGAAATCAGGCGGGGTCATTTACCCAAACCGGTGGCTTTAACAAATCCCTCTGATGCCACAGGCACTTCCAAGAGCCATGATGTTTTGGCCAACAAAAAAATCACCGGATGGTTTCGTCGTCGGGTTGAATACAAACCTTTCGAGGAACAACTGAATGAACTGATTCAGATTATTCAGCACAACCCTGAAAAATCATTTCAGCTTATACCGGTGTCGGTGTTTTTAGGTCGGGCACCGGACAAAAACCACGGATTATTTAAAATTCTGTTCTCAGAGCGCTGGGGACTGACCGGTCGTTTGCGCAAATTTTTCAGCATTCTGGCCCATGGCAATCACACCCTGGTACGTTTAAGTCGTCCGATTCTGGTGGATAAAAATCTGGGCTCGGCTGACGATAACCCAACAGCACTGGCGCATAAACTATCACGGGTATTGCGCTTACATTTTAACCGCGTCAAAACCGCAGTGGTGGGTCAAGATTTATCACACCGGCGCACCATCGCCAAAAACATTTTATCGCGACCTGTGGTTCACAATGAAATTCAGCAATATGCACAACGCCAAAAAATAAGCCCCGAAAAAGCCCAACGCGAAGCCGAAAAAATTATTCGGGAAATTGCCGCTGATTATTCCTACAGCAGCATTCGTCTGATGCATAAGGTGTTCAGGTGGTTTTGGACCAAGGTTTATGATGGCGTTAAACTGAATTTTTATGCTGAATTTCGCAACCTCACCACCGAAAAAGAAATTATTTACACCCCTTGTCACCGCAGTCACATTGACTATTTGATTCTGTCCTATTCCCTGTATGAAAAAGGCTTGGTGCCGCCGCATATTGCCGCCGGCATCAATTTAAACCTGCCTGTCATCGGTCGGATTTTACGGGGGTCAGGCGCTTTTTTTATTCGTCGTTCCTTTAATTCAACACTGTATTCAACCATCTTTTCAGAGTACTTAAGTTCTTTAATCAGTCATGGTGTGTCGATTGAATATTTTATCGAGGGCACCCGCAGCCGCACCGGCCGTTTACTGCACCCCAAAGCCGGTATGCTGGCCATGACGGTGCGCAGTTATATTAATGAACGCGGCAAACCATTGGTTTTTATACCGGCCTCACTCAATTATGAAAAACTGATGGAAGGAGCATCCTACAAATCCGAACTGGGTGGTCAGGCCAAGAAAAAGGAGTCCATCGGCGGTTTGTTTAAAACCCTGAAACTTTTGAAAGATCAATACGGTCGCCTAACCGTGAACTTTGCCGAAGCCATTGAACTGGATGATTTATTAGATAAACACAAACCGGATTGGCGGGGTTTAAAGCTCGGTGTTAAAGAAAAACCAAGCTGGTTTAAGGCGGTGGTTTCTGAAGCCGGCAATTCGATTTTAACCCACATCAATGAGTCATCACATGTCAACCCGGTTAACTTATTGGCGGTCAGTTTACTGGCAACCCCCAACCAGGCAGCTTCGGTCACCAACCTGACCGCACAAATTCAGCTTTACAAAGACTTATTAACAGGTCTGCCGTACTCGAACCGAACCACTGTCACCGGTTTAAGCGAAGCTGAAATCATCAAACACGGTATTAAACTCGGTTTTATCGAACGGGTAGAGCATGATCTTGGGGATGTGATTCGAGTCAAATCAGACATGGGTGTGATGATGACTTATTACCGCAATAATGTCCTGCATCTGTTTGCGGCAAGTTCATTTATTGCCATGTTTTTTATTAATCAGGCCAAATACCCCCGCAAGGACCTGCTGCGCATCATGGCGATTATCTACCCCTACATCAAAAATGAACTGTTCTTAAAATGGAATCGCGAAGAATTTATTGAATACGGTCGCCGTACACTGCAGTTGTTTAAACAATATGATTTGCTGATTTCTGATGGTCGCCAGTTGCAACGCCATGTGGGCGGATCCCTGCAAGCCGGTAAACTGCGGGTGTTGGCCAATGCCCTGATGCAAACTTATGAACGCTTTTTTATTGTCATAGCGGTGCTTAAATCCAAAGGCTCCGGTGTATTAACCGCCAACGAACTGGAATTGCTGTGCCATCAAATTGCCAGCCAGCTCACACTCTTATACGAGTTTAATTCACCGGACTTTTTTGATAAAAATCTGTTTAAACATTTTATCAAACAGTTGGCAGAAGAAAACATTATTGAGATTGACGATACCGGCAAGATTATTCTCACCGATAATCTGGAACCGATGTACTTAGGCGCCAAAGCCATCCTTTCACGGCGCATACGACACAGTATTTTGTATCTTATTTAAAGGAGACCTCTGTATAAGTCGTGAATCATGTTAAAAAGTTTGAAAAGCTAAATTTCTGCGTTAGAAAACTAATCAATAGCCCCGCTATTACTCGCGTTTCCTGCCTTGAACTTTAGCTTTTCAACTCTTTTTTCCAAAGCTCCAGACTTATGCAGAGGTCTCTAAAGATCTTTGGCATTAAACTGATCAGGTCCTTGTTTGCCGGCGGTTTTTTCATACTGACCCGGCCCCACCTTTCGGTATTGGGTAAAACCTTGTTGTGTGATGTTCTTTTCGCTTAAGGTATGCCCCCCAGCGCTGGTTAAGCCGGTGTGGACATTCACCTTGGTGATAATTTTTTTAAGTTTTGCGCCACATTCGGGACAGGCCTGCAAAGGTGTATCAGTTAATTTTTGACGCACCTCAAAACCCTTGCGACATAAATCACAAGCGGTTTTTTCAGCATGTTGATAACAATAAACAGGCGGCATAGTTGATTGGACTTGGGGACTCATAAAAAAGCCCTTAAAGACATGTCTCCAAGGGCTTTGTACAATGAAGAATAATGATTAATGTATGCCCTTCATACCTTTTTTCAACAGCGGACTCAGTAATAACAAAACTAAACCAAAGCCAACACCCAGATAGAGTAAGGTGGTCCACAGATCATTGTACTTGTCCAGCTGTTCAGACACGGTCAAGGTCAACAATTCTTGTTGATCCAAAGCAGCAATTTTGGCCAGCAATACGGCCACCACTTCGGACAGCGATGTCGCCAGGAACCATACACCCATGACCATACTGACCACACTCTTAATCGACAGTTTAGTCACCGCCGATAAACCCACCGGTGACAAACTTAATTCTCCGGTGGTGTGCAGTAAATAAGCCAACATCAACCACACCCAGGCCACTTTGCCGGCTTCATTGGGTGTCAGCGCACCAATCAATAAAGCCCCAAAACCCAAACCGACCTGGATCAAACCCAATGAAAATTTAACCGGTGTATTGGGGTCTAAATTGACCCGCGCCAGTTTCACCCACAAAGCCGCAAACAACGGTGCCAGGGTAAAGATAAATAAGGCATTCAGGGAACCAAACTGACCCGCGGTGGGCTCAATCACCAGATTTTCAACCTGGCCATCCGCCAACCCACCCAAATGCACCAGACCATAATAAGCGCATATGGCACCCACGATTAACATGGTGACCGCAATAATGCTGATGCTGGCCGCCGAAGAAGTGGCGTCAGTTTTGGTGACGGTGGTGGCTTTATCGCGGTTAAAGAAAAACCCGATAAGAATAAAGGCCAGCGACATGGCTTTCACCACCGAAGTCAACAGCAGTAAGAAAATCCCCAAATAGGAAAAGTAGGTAATCCATTCACCGCCAAACTGATAAATCACCACACCCAATACCAACACAATATCAATTAAACCGATTAACACGGTTGGCATCAGCACAGATTTTAACGGGCTGTTATGAATCCGGCGATAAGCATTGGCGGTTTTAAAACCAAAACCGGCCACAGCAAAAGAAAGCACCGCCAGCACATAAAATATCCAGGCATCCCCATTGGTTAATTGGGCATTGATTAGCCGGCGATCCACCACCCGATCGGCAAATAAGGTCATGGAACTGGCTGATTGCTCAAACAATGCCCAAAACACAATGGTGGAAACAATTAAAAACATCAACACAATCATGCGGGAATAACTTTCCCCGGAAGTTTTCAAAAAACCGTAAATACTAAAGGCAATAATCATGCCCAGCAACACATAAGCCAAGGGTTCAATCCATGTTTCAAATTGATTGAACAAAGCCACATGGCTTAACATTGAATCAGGAAAGTGATCAATGGTAAAACCAATCACCGCCATCAGACCAAACAGCACAATCACTGTGGCAAAAATTTTCGCCAGTCCGCGGTTCTGATCTTCATTTTTATAAAACATGGCATAATAAGTTAAACCCACCACCGACATCAGCAGAAATAAGTTCTGCGTGAAAAACACAATGGCAATTTTCTGCACCAAAAACCACACCAGAATTAAGGACAGGGTGGATACAATATAAATGCCCCACTCCTTATTAACAGGGCCTAAGAACGATTCTTTCAGTACCTTGGGATTATTCGGCTCAGCATGGCCATAGAGGTATTTTTGGCCCCACAAAAAAGTCACCAGGCCAATCAGCATCCCCAAACCGGCGGCACCGAAACCATAACTCCAGCCATAAGTCTCACCCAACCAGGCGCAGATGATGGTGGCCACAAAAGAACCGATGTTAATGCCTTGATAAAAAATCGTGAAACCCGAATCCCGGCGTGGATCATCTTCATGATACAGTTTACCGACAATGGTGGAAATATTGGGTTTTAAGAACCCCACGCCCAGTACAATCAAAGCCAGGGCCAGATAAAACACATTAATGGCAAAGTTATCACGGATCACTTCACCGGCGACCATGGTTGCCTTGGTGCCTTCCACCGCCATCAACAAGTGACCCATCACCAATAAAATACCGCCAAAAATCACTGCTTTGCGCATGCCCAGATAGCGATCGGCCAATAAGCCGCCCACCAACGGCAAGGCATAGACAAGTCCGGCGTAAGCCCCGACAATACTCAAACCGTTTTCATCGGTAAATAAATGGTATTTGGTTAAATATAATAGTAGCAGGTACTTCATCCCATAGAATGAAAAACGCTCCCACAATTCCGTGGCAAAACACACATACAAACCAATGGGATGCCCCCACAAAGTCTTATAATCTTTACCATCACCGGTGGTGGCATTTATTACATCTGCTGTCATTTATTCACTCCTCTGTTTGTAAAATACCGCAAGTACATAGGTGTATTGAGATTAAATCGAACGCCATCCTAACACCCAATTCACGAAAGGCATAAATAGTATCATAAAAAAAACACCATCCGGTCGAAATATTTAACGCGTTTATAACAAGCCGTTTTAGGTTGTTATTCACTGGAAGGCTGCTCAGCAACTTTCCTCAGACAATAACGGCCTTGGACAGCCGGTATTCATGAAATAGTTTTTCAACTCTTTTGTAAAGCTGTTAAAATTCAGACACATCGATAAGAGGCTGACATGGACAAATACCAACAACTGAACGGAAAAACCATTTTCTTAACCGGCGCTTGTGGCGGGTTGGGTTCCGCTTTAGCCCTGCAATTATCACGCCAAAACGTTAATTTAATTATCAGTGATAAAAATTCCAAAGCCCTGGATCGACTCTGTGACGAGCTGGTGAAACGTGATTGTCCCGAGCCGGTGATTTATCCCATGAATCTGATCGGTGCCACCCCCAATGACTACATAAAACTGGCCAAACAATTAGAAACCCATTTTAAAAAATTAGACGGTCTGATCCACACTGCCGTTGAATTCAGCAGCTTATCGCCTTTTATATTGTATGAAGCCTCCCGCTGGCTGAAAGAAATGCAGGTCAACGTTAATTCACCTATTTTCTTAACCCAGGCGCTGTTGCCGCTATTATTGAAAGCCAAAGGCCATATTATCTTTACCCTGGATGATCTGAATTTAACCGCCAAAGCCTACTGGGGACAATACGGTGTCGGTAAAGCCGCTATCAGCCAGTTTGCCAAAATCCTGGGCCAGGAATGCGAAAACCAGGGCGTCACAGTCAGCACCCTCACCCCACCCCCTATGCCCACAGCTTTACGCGCCAAAGTCTGGCCCTCAGAAGACGCCTCCAAACTCTCCAAGCCCACCGAAGTGGCGAATCTGTACCTGGATATACTGTCAACCGCACCCTAGGCAGAACCACAAAAATTCACGCACCGATGCCGATCAGCGTTTTTATTATGCCGCTTAAAAGCGCATCATGAACAGCGTATTTATAAAAACCTAAGCGGTCGTTTGGGCATCCAATTTTTCAAGAATAATCCTAAAATCAAAATTTTTCTGGAAAACTAACGTTATTTTTCTGGTTTTATTCTATTTTTGTGACCCATTTCACTGTTTCTTAATTGTCAATCATTCTGAAGAGGCGTATAGTAAATGCTGTCAAGTATGTTATTTGACATTTATTTTTTTGGAGGAGAAAACAATGAAATACCTATCCACTAAATCCATGGTCCCAGGCATTGCCATTCTGGTCGCCATGGTATCCACCTCAATTTCGGCCCAATCGACGGCGGCCGAAGAGGTCACCAACCTAACCGATCAATTCACCATCAGCAAAGTTAAATATCAGGCTGAAGATGAGAGAAATGATAAAAGTTTTAATGGTTTTTATTACTTGAACATCGCAGCTTCAGGTTCTACTCCCACTGATACAGCCGGTGACTATTCATATAACAATAGCGGCTGTATCTATGAAAATAACTTAACCAGCTCTTATGACGTTAATTTACACTTACCGGACGGACATCGAATTGCCGGATTACGCTACTATTTTAAAGATGGTGATGCAAGCTCAAGTTATGTATTTCTGATGAGAATGGACGGTGACGGCACTTATTCACAGTTAGTTCAAGTGGAATCAACCGGAGACAGTGGCAACTATTCGAGTGAGTATGAAGCCCTTTCCACAAGTCACTATGTCAATAATGCCGAGTATTTTTATGTTTTGCGTTTTAATTCTGGGCAAACCGGTAGCAGCCAGTCCATGTGTGGTGCACGGCTTTGGATTGAAGCCACACCCTAATTATCAGGAGTTATGATTATGAAAAATTCAATTAAAATATCCAGCCTAATCGCCTGTGGCCTGATGTTCGCAGGTGGAACAACCATCGCCGAGGAAAACGTTTTATCCATGGAAGCCAAGGCGCCGCCGGGCGTCACACTCAACAGAGCTGGTGAAATTGTACCCGCCCATACCAAAACCATGGTTGACGAAAATCGACCGGTTGGCGGCACGTCAATTCGCTATTATTCCTCCTCAGCAGCCGGCATGCAGGCGCTTAGTGGTGCAAGTTATGAATACAAAGGTGCCGGCTGTACTGCGCCAACCACCTTCGGCATATCTATGGATGAAGCCATTGATTTACCGGATGGCTCAAAAATCGTCTCTTTTACCGTGTTGGGTTTAGACAACAGCAACACCGAATCCGGTTCGGGTACCTTGGCGAGGGTTGATAATTCCGGAAATTACACCGCTATTGCCTATGCATCAAGTGGAAACACGGAACAGCCGGGGCGCTTCAGTGCCGGGGAATTTATCGATCACTCTCTTTCTTCAGGGGAAGGCACATTGGTGCGGTTCTATTTTTCAGATCCCGTGATCGAATTATGCGGTTTTCGTATCGGTTATGTGCCACCGGATGTGGCAGACGATGTGATTTTTGTTAATAACTTTTACCGCTAAACCACAGGAGAAATACAATGAAACAATTTATAACTAAACTTTGCATCACCGGTGGTTTGTTGATTTCCGGTATCGCTTTAAGCCAATCCGCTTTAGACGATGAACTGATGTTGCAGCCCGGTGAGTCATTATTAAACACCGATTGGCCGAGTGAATTTAAAGACAATCCGGATGATCCTGATTATTTAAAAACCTATGGCGAACCATTGGGATCCTACTTTGTTTATTTACCGGCTTCGGGTATCACACCCTACAGCAAATCTTCGACTGCAGCCTATGGGGGCGCAGGTTGTATTCAACGCAGCAGCTCTTCAGGTTATTATGATTTACAATTACAGATGCCTGACGGCCATGAAATAAAAGGATTTCGTTATTATTATTCTGATAGCAGTGCTTCATCGAGTACGGCATTTTTATACACAATAGATAATACGGGAACATTTAGTAATGAATTATCCATTACCTCAACAGGAGACACTGGCTACGGCGCTATATATGCGAGCATGCCCGCAACCACCTTGGTAGATAATTTTAATTACAGATATGGCATTCGCTTTAGCACCGGAGAAACGGGCAGTAACCAAAAAATATGCGGGGTTCGACTATGGATGGATTCAAATCCGTAGAATAACGGTATTTTTTAAACTTATAATTAGGGCTTCTTTTTGAAGCCCTTTTTTATCGGCAAGACTTAATTTCGATGTTGCGCTGGGCTAAATCAGATAAAAGATATTCAAAGTAACATGTCTCCTGACCCAAATGTTCAGGCGCAAAAATACCCGACTTCAATGATTTGTTTAGCACCAAACGGGCGGCGGCAGCACAGGTATAGCCGGTGGTGCGTGCCATGGAACTGATCTGATTTTCGGTGTCGTAATGGTCCACCATGCTATATGTTTCACGGCTTGGCTGACCATTTTGAATACCTTTTACCCGAATTTCCAACACCGTTAAATCTTGCTCGCCGGGTTTAAATTGCCATTGCTTTTGTAACACCTGCGCGGTATTGTCACGATGTTCATTATCAAAGAATCCGGCCGTTTTTAATTGTGAGATAAACCGGGCGTGACCGGGATAGCGGATGGTTTTTTCCGCCATGGTGGGAATGTCGACAGTGTCCAGCAAAGTCCGCAAGCCATCGGTGTTAAAGGCTTCTAAATCACCGATTCCTGGGACATAAAGTGTTTCGATTTCTGTTAATGCCGGCAAGGTCAAAGCCTGTCCGTTGCGCCGCATCCGGGCCGGTCGGGTGTATTCTTCCATCACATCTAAAGGTGCAAACGGGGCTTTATATTGAAACGGTAGAGTGCGTTCAACCGGTAAACCGCCGACTAAACAGACCAGTTCATCTACCTGCTCATAGGTGGCGATAAAATGTCCGGCCATTAAATTGGTGAGCCCCGGAGCCAGACCCATATCGACAATGGCCGTGGCCTGATGTTTTTTGGCTAAATCATCTAACTGCAAGGGGTCTTCGGTAAAAAAAGAAATATCCACCATCGATTGCCCGGTTTCCAGTACTGCTTTTAAAACCTGAAACCCCAATACACTGGGTAAAGCACCCACCACCAAATCGAACTCCGAAACAGCTTTTTGTAGCGCCGCTTGGTCGGTAACATCAAATGGTTTAAATTCAATGTTGGAAGATAAATCATCGGGTTTTTGTATATCCGCCAAACTCACGACATGGTCTTCACTCAAATTCAAGGCAATCACGCGGCCAATACGGCCACCACCAAGTACAATAACTTTTTTCATAGCAAAAATCCTGCCACCATCAATACAATCCAGGCATACAAGCCCGCCACCACATCATCAATCATCACGCCAAAGCCGCCGGAGGCCTTTTTGTCGATCCAACCGATTGGGAAAGGCTTAATAATATCGAAGAAGCGAAACAAGATAAAACCGGCAATCAGCCAGGTCCATTCAAAAGGCACCAGCCACATGGTGATCCAAAAACCGACAAACTCATCCCAGACAATCCCACCATGATCATGCACGCCCAAGGCTTCGCCGGCACGGCCACAAATCCAGACACCACCGATAAACCCCGCCACAATGACAGATAAATACATTAAAGGTGGCAAAGTTTGCAAAACCATATACAAAGGAATTGCCATCAGCGTTCCAAAAGTCCCCGGCGCCACCGGCGCCAAGCCACTACCGAAACCAAAGGCCAAAAATCCCGACGGCGTGGTCAGGGCGATTTTTTGTGTTTTATGCATCGTTTTTTAATTACCCAAAATGATCAAATCCCGTCTGTTCTAAATCCAGCTTTTGTTCGTTTTCATAAACATGCACACCTGCACCTGATTCCATATGACCAATCACTGCACAATCAGCCGGCAGTTTATCCACGTCTTTAGGGCAAATGGTGAAACACAGCTGATAATCATCACCCCCGGCGAGCACATAATTTCGCCAATGCGGATCATTTTTAATGGCCGCATGAACAGGTATTTTTTCCAAATGAATGGTCGCGCCTAATTCGGATGCCTCGCTTATATGCCCCAAATCTGCGACTAAACCATCGGACACATCAATCATCGCCCGGGCAAAATCTTTAACGGCTTCAGAGACATCAAAACGGGGTAAAGGGCGTTTAAGCTGCGTGTCACAATCTGCATTGTGACCTGGGTTATTCAGCGCAAAAGCCGCTGAGCCCAATTCGCCACTGACCACAATCAGATCACCTGCCTGTGCATCAGAGCGTTTTTTTGGTTGGGATGATAAGCCTAAAACAGTAAAACCAATGGCTAACGGCCCCGAAGTGGTATCCCCACCGATGAGTTCAACGTGATATTTTTTTAACAAATCCCCGACGCCGCATTTAAAACCTGTTAACCACTGTTCATCAATGTCAGACAGTGTTAAGTTCATTAAGAGCCACTTGGGCTGTGCGCACATGGCGGCCATATCGCTTAAGTTCACTGCCAGCGCTTTATAGCCAATATCTTCGGGCTTATCTTGTTCAAGAAAATGCCGGCCACACACTAAGGTATCGGTGGCGATCACGATTTTTTGACCTGCGGGGATTAATTGCGGGTCAATGACTGCGGCATCATCGCCAATGCCCAAAGCCACTGTTTGGTCCAGGCCTTGAACCAAACTTTGTAACTGCTTAATGAGTTCAAATTCGTTAATCACACACCCAGTTCATTCGGGCGCGTTTGTCCGGCCACCTGCTTTAACACGCCATTAACAAAGCTGTGCCCGCCTTCAGCGCCAAATTCTGTGGTGAGAATAACCGCTTCATTAATCACCACTTTAAAAGGCGTTTCAATGCTTTGTGACAATTCATAGGCCGCCACCAAAAGTACCGCATATTCCACCGCACCCAAAGAGGCTTTTTCACGACCTAAATGCGGATCAATTAAGGCTTCAAGAGCCGTACGATTCGCCGCAATATAACGCAAAGCCTTTTCAAAAAAGGCCATATCGACTTTTTTAAAGTCCTGCTCTTCGACAAATTGATTAATCACCGAGGACACCGATTCATCATTGTAATGCATCTGGTAAAGGGCCTGAACCAAGCGCTTGCGAGCCCGGTGCTTGCGCGCCAAAGGCTCGGGTAAACGTTTATTTTTTCTTTTCTGGGTCATCTCAGTCTGTCCTACCGGTAAACCGGGTGATTCGCACATAATTGCGCCACCTTGTCTTTCACCTGTGTCAGCACCGCATCGTTGTCCATGTCTATTAGAATATCACATATCCAGTGCGCAATATTACTGAAATCAGACGCCGTAAAACCGCGCGTGGTACCAGCCGGCGTACCAATGCGTAAGCCGCTGGTAACAAAAGGTGAGCGCGGATCATTGGGTACCGAGTTTTTATTCACCGTAATATGGGCTTCACCCAAGCGGGCTTCGGCGTCTTTTCCGGTGATGTCCTTGTCCACCAAATCCAGCAAAAACAAATGATTTTCAGGCACGCCCGAAACCACCGTAAATCCCCGATCCATAAAGACCTGCGCCATGGCTTGCGCATTTTTAATCACATTCTCCTGATAGGTTTTAAATTCAGGCTGCAAGGCTTCTTTAAATGCCGTGGCCTTGGCGGCAATCACATGCATCAAAGGGCCACCTTGAATGCCCGGAAAAACCAATGAATTGAGCTTCTTCTCTATGTCTTTATTGGCTTTGGCGAGAATAATCCCACCGCGAGGCCCACGTAAAGTTTTGTGGGTGGTTGAGGTGGTCACATCAGCGATGTTGACCGGCGACGGATAGACACCGGCGGCCACCAAACCGGCCACATGCGCCATATCCACCATAAAATAGGCACCCACTTCATCGGCAATGTCTCTGAACTTTTGCCAGTCGATGCGTTTTGAATAGGCTGAAAAACCACCAATAATCATTTTCGGTTGGTGCTTGAGCGCCATGCTCCGGACTTCAGCAAAATCAATTTCACCGGTGGCCTCATCAATCCCGTACTGAACGGCATTAAAAAGTTTACCCGATATATTCACCGGTGAGCCGTGGGTTAAATGACCACCGTGCGCCAACGACATGCCTAAAATGGTGTCACCCGGTTTAAGCAATGCCATGTACACCGCCTGATTCGCCTGCGAGCCTGAATGTGGTTGGACATTGGCATAATCGGCGTTAAATAATTTTTTAACCCGTTCAATGGCCAGATTCTCAGCCACATCCACATATTCACAACCGCCATAATAACGCCGACCGGGATAACCTTCGGCGTATTTATTGGTTAATTGTGAGCCCTGAGCCTGCATCACCGCCGGTGAGGTGTAGTTTTCAGAAGCAATGAGCTCAATATGGTCTTCCTGGCGCTGATTTTCTTGCGCAATGGCCGCCATTAATTCTGGATCAGTTTTATCTAAAGTTTGGGTCTTGCTAAACATCATGATTTTAAGCTGACAGGTACAAAGTGGCTATTTTCGCATAACAAGCCATGATTCGCACGCCTGTTTCAAAAAGGCTTGGCAATCACCAGATAAATGACCACCAATAAGATAATCGCGGGAATTTCATTAAAATAACGAAACCACACATGACTGCGTTTTTGGGTGCCGTTTACAAACTGATGGTGAATCGCAAAACAGTAATAATGATAGCCAATGAGCGCCGCCACCAGCACCATTTTAGCGACAAACCAACCCTGCTGCACATAAGCCCACCAGGCTCCACCGGCCAAACTGTACACCAAAAACACCGCCGAAATCACTGTGCCCCACATCGTAAACCGCATCATTTTGATTAATCTGGTTTGCAAACCGGTCAACAAAGCCTTATCGCTGCCGGTTTCTGCCATGGCGTGGTTGACAAACAGTCTCGGCAAATAAAACAAACAGGCAAACCAACTAACCACAAAAAAAATATGGAGGGATTTAATCATTAACATACACAAACTCGACGGACACCGACAGGTGGTATAATGCCTGCTTTTTAAGAAAACAACAAGCCACGTGTCCACAAAATCACCCAAATATATCATTCGGGCTGCTGACGAAAACCGTTCTTTTATACGCCGTCATTGGCTTTTGGTCAGCTTGGTTTTACTGGTGGTGGCGGCGTTCTTTTACGGTCGCTATTATGACATTGATGTACTCAAAGCTTTTAAAGGCCAAAAACAAACCTGGACCGAGGTGAATCAGCAACTCACGGAAGAAAATCAGCAACAATCTGTTTTAATCAGCCGTTTACAAACCGAACTCAAAGTCAAAGATCAGGCTTTACAGACCTTAAAATTGGATTTAGACCGACTCAATCAGGAAATTATACAATTAAAAGCCGATGTGGGATTTTATGAAAATCTGCTGAGCCACAAAGACAGCATCAAAACATTGCGTGTTTTTGAAGCCATTGCCAAACCGGCGGCCAATTACATTCAACTTAAAATTGTGCTTGCGCAGAAACTGGAAAAAGCCCGCACCAAATCGGGTACGCTTTCGGTGAATTTACTGGGCATACAAAATGACAAAGCCCACCAAATTGATTTAATCAAACAATTTGAACTGGATAACCATTTTTCCTTCAAATATTTTCAGATCAAGAACTACGCCATCACTTTACCCGATGGTTTCATTCCAACCACGCTTTTAGTAGAATTACAGAGTGATGATAACCGACCCAAAATTGTGACAGAGCGCTTGGCCTGGCAAGATGTTTGGCAGGCCACCAGTGGTGATGAAAAGCAATCATCACCGAACCCAAAACCGAACGTTGATTCAGTTGAATCTAATTAACAATCATGTTTAGCAAAAAAACCAAACCAGAGAAAACCATGGCACAAAACAACCAGAAACAATTAGACACCCTCATCGGCCAAAGCACCCGATTAAAAGGTGATATGACCTTTAACGGTATGATGCACTTAGATGGTCGGGTAGAAGGGTCCATTATTGCCGAAAACGACAATGACACCCTGACCATCAGTGAAAATGGCGCGGTAAAAGGCACCATCAAAGCCGGTAACCTGGTGATCAACGGCAGTATTGACGGCGATATCACCGCCAGCGGCAAAATTGAAGTGCTCAGTCAGGCCCGTATTAGTGGAAATATTTACTACGTCAACATCGAAATGGAAACCGGTTCACAAGTTAACGGCCAACTTATTTATCAGGGCGGTGAAGTTACCCACATCAACCAACAGGAAAAACCATCAAAAAACCAAAAGCATGAGTGACATTACATTAAGCCCGCCGGCGGCCAAAAAAATCAACCAACTGGTTCTGGAAGAAATGAATCCTGATCTTAAGTTCAGGGTCTATATCATCGGTGGTGGCTGTTCGGGATTTCAATACGGATTTGCCTTCGAAGAAAACAGCGAAGACGGTGACATGACCATAGAAACTGAAGGTGTGACTGTTATGATAGACCCCATGAGTTACCCATATCTCATGGGATCTACCATCGATTATCTGGAAGATTTGCAGGGTTCACGGTTTGTGGTGAATAATCCCAATGCCAAAACCACCTGTGGTTGTGGCAGTTCCTTTGCCCTATGAACAGCGACCAAATCTATTTCACCTGGACTGAACTGGATCGGTGCGCTGATATGCGCAACCAGAAAAATCGCATCGAGCAGCTTAAAAAAATCAAAACCTGTCATTATGTGCCGGTGTTTGAGGGCAAACATCTGTACCCCAATCAAAAACACCCGTTTTATATTTCAGACAAGCCTGTGGGTCAGCCTGAAAGAGAAAGTTTTTTAGGTATCCTGCATGATGAATTGTGGTTTAGTTGCGGCTTAAGCGAAGATGAAGCAACTTATTTAGAACAACAGTTCAATGGAAAGTTTGAATCGGTGCGGGAGTATGCCATGGCGCTGGATGAAGATTTGGGTCACATTGCCCTGTACTCCCGGGGACTTGATTTGTGGCAGCGACAGAAGAAATACTGCTCGATATGTGGTGAGCTCAATGAGATTGAAAGTGTCGGTCATAAAATGCTGTGTTCCAATGGCCATGCCCAATGGCCGCGAATTGAACCGGCCATCATCGTTCTCGTCACCAAAGGCGACCGCTGTCTGCTGGGCCGTAAGCACAACTGGAAACCCGGGGTTTATTCAACCCTGGCGGGGTTTGTGGAGGCCGGTGAAACCATTGAAGATGCGGTGTACCGGGAAGTCTACGAAGAGTCTAATATCCGCATAAAAAATGTGCGCTATTTTGGCTCCCAGCCCTGGCCTTTCCCCGCTTCACTGATGCTCGCCTTCCAGGCCGACGGTATTTCAGAGGACATTCGATTAGACGATGAAATGGAAGATGTGCGCTGGTTTTCCCGGGATGAATTGTTGCAATGCCATCAGGACGGCTCATTGATTCTGGCACCCCGTTTTACCGTGGCCAACAGCCTCATCAGCCAGTTCGTCGGTCAGCCCTTATAAAATGACGCCCGTGTGGATCAGTCACCATGCCTGAATTGCCGGAGGTCGAAACCACGCGCCGGGGCTTAGAACCCCTTATTCTCAATAAAATCATCGAAAACATTGCGGTTCGTAATGCCCGTTTGCGCTGGCCCATTCCGGACACCATCAGCGCCATTAAAAACCAAACAATTACCCGTATTGACCGTCGCGGTAAATATCTGATACTCGAACTGAATAATGACCTCCACCTGATAGTTCATTTAGGCATGTCCGGCTCGATTGGTGTATTAAATAAATCGACGCCTTTAAAAAAACATGACCACTTCGTTATTTATTTTAAAGACAATGCCGTCTTGCGTTTTAATGATCCCAGGCGATTTGGCTGTATTTTACTGACCGATGACAACCCGCTCACGCATCCGTTACTGGCTTCTTTGGGTCCTGAACCGCTCAGCCATGATTTTAATGCACAATGGCTGAAACAAAAGGCCAACAGCCGCATGGTGGCGGTGAAAAACTTTATCATGAACGCAGAGGTGGTGGTAGGTGTCGGTAATATTTATGCCTCAGAAGCCCTGTTTAAGGCAGGCATTCACCCCAAACGCGCCGCTTCACGCATCAGCCTCCGGCGCTATGGTTTTTTGGTTCAAGCAATTAAAGATGTCTTGCATGACGCCATCCGCTCAGGCGGCACCACCTTAAGGGATTTCAGCCAAAGTGACGGCAAACCGGGTTATTTTCAGCAACAACTCAATGTCTATGGCCGTGTCAACCAAGCCTGTGTGATGTGCAGCCACCCCATTAAAAAAACCTGTATCGGTCAGCGCAGCAGTTATTATTGTCCAAAATGTCAACATTAAGACAACACCATGTAAGGTCGAAACCCATATTTTTGTTCCTGAACCCCATGATTTTTTGTTATTATCCAAATAAAGTGACCACCAAAAGGGACCCTTGATTAAAACCTTTAAACCCATTTTAACAAATGTGCTGTTCGCGGCGGTTTACGCCGCGGTTTGTTATGCCGCCTATTATTATTTTGTGCGGCCCACATTGGCAATATGGCCCGCGGCCGGTCTCGGCGTGGGTGCCATTATTATCTGGCGCAGTCGTATTATTCCGGGCATCTTGTTGGGTGAATTACTCAACAGCTTGATTATATACAAGGTTCATCATCAATTTGGCTGGAACGTGGACACCTTGTACAATGCCCTGTTTTACAGCCTCAATGTATTGCGACCGATGGTCGCCGGTTTTTGGGTGCTGTCTGTGCTCGGCAATAAATTGCTGTTGCTTGATTTTAAATCGGTGTTAAAGTTTTTTATCTTTGCCGCGGTTATCCCCATGGCTGTGGCCAGTTTGTTGTTTGTGTTACTACTCAACCAAATTGGCTTTTTTACAGACGATAATTTTTTCACTAAAAGTTTTCTCTGGTATTTAGGCGATGTTATGAGCGTATTGATTTTTACGCCCATTATGCTGACCCTGTTTGCCCGACCCCGCTCTTTATGGCGGGTCCGCATAGTCAGTTTAACACTGCCGGTGCTGGTGTCATTTGTGCTGATTTATTTATTGTTTAACTCTTTTCGTCAATTTCAGATTGACCGCGTGAATGAAGGTATTAAAAGTCAGCTCAGTGTTCTGGAAACCCAGTTCAAACAGGGACCGCAAGACCTCGACCAATTGCTTGAAAACCTGCGTGAGCAAAGTCCTGTCTATGCGGCTAAGCATTATGTGGTTCGGGTTTACCGGGAAGAACTTAAGACAAGGGAACTGATTTATTTTAATGAAGACGTGCGGGTTTCTCGTTTCAAGGATTATGTGCATGAAAAATCCATTCGCATCGGTGACAGCGATTACGTTCTGTTTATTGCCCCCAACAATGATTTATTTTTGGCCAACACCCCCGAAAGTTTGTGGCTGACTTTGCTGGTCGGTATTTTTTTTGCGGCATTTATTACTTTTATTATGTTAATCTTAAGCGGCAAGAATTACACCACCGAACTGATGGTGGCCGAACGCACCAAAGACCTGAATAAAATCAACGAAAAACTGGCGCAAACCAACTTAGATTACAAACGCATCATTGAAAGCCACCCGGTGATTTTCTGGAAGGTGAATATCAAACAGGATCAGATTAAGTTTGTCAGCAACGAAGCCAAAACATTGTTAGGTTATCCGGTCAAACAATGGCTGACTGAATCACATTTTCTGATGAATAAAATTCATCCCGATGACCTCAGCCGTTTTAAAGAAGCCCTGTTTCAGAAAATTTTCAAACATCAAAACATCACCATCAGTTACCGCATACGCCATGCCAATGGCGATTATCGCTGGTTTAAAGACACTTTGTATTTACCTGAAAGTTTTGACCAAGACCATGAAATCATGGGCATGATGGTGGACATTAATGAAGAAAAAACCAGTGCCCAGAAAATTCGCCACCTGGCTTTTCATGATCCGCTGACTGATTTGCCCAACCGACAACAACTGCAACAGGTACTCAATGAACTGATACGCCAGGGCCAGAGTACCCAACAATTTGGCGCGGTGCTGTTTTTGGATATGGATCGCTTTAAAGTGCTGAACGATGCCCTGGGGCATCACTTTGGTGACCAATTACTGCTTAAAATCAGCAACCGGCTGAAATTATACCAGGATGAGTTTAATCTGATTGCCCGCTTCGGTGGCGATGAGTTTGTGTTGGTGACTGAATGCGAATACCAGACCGCCAACGATGCCGCCGTACAGGTGGTGATGCTGGCCGAAGACATCATTCAAACCCTGGCCAAACCTTATCAAATTGACCACCATCAACATATATGCACTGTCAGTATCGGGGTGTCAATTTATCCTTATGAAAGCAATACGGTGAATGACATTATCAGGCAAGCCGATGTCGCCATGTATCGCTCCAAGGAACAAGGTCGAAATCAGGTGACCATGTACCATCAGAGCATGAAACAACACAACGACCAAATTCTCTATGTCGAACAGGTATTACGTCATGCGGTTAATGAAGATAAGTTTATTTTAAAATACCAACCGATGGTGGATAGCAATCGACAGATTGTCAGTTTTGAAGCGCTGATTCGTATTTTCCAGGACGGTCGCACCATTTATCCCGATGAATTTATTCCGGTGGCAGAAGACACTGACTTAATACAGTCGTTGGGTCGGTGGGTTATTTCCAATGCCTGCTATACCGCCAGTGAATCAGGCCATAACATTTCAATTAATGTCAGCTCAAAACAATTCCACCAGCAAGGTTTCATAAAATACATTGAGCAAATCATCAACCAATTTAATATCAAACCCAACAGTTTAACCATTGAACTGACCGAAGGTGTGGTGGTGGGTAATTTTAATGAAATCCAGTATAAATTTAACCGCCTCAGCGACTTGGGCGTGCAAATAGCCATTGATGACTTCGGTACCGGCTACTCCTCCTTACAGTACCTCAGACAATTACCCATTGATTTTCTTAAAATTGATAAAAGTTTTATCGATGATGTCCAAACCAACGACAATGCCGAGGTCATTATTCGCACCATTACCTCCATGGCCAAGAACCTGAATTTAAAAACCGTGGCTGAAGGGGTTGAGACCGAAGAGCAGTTCAGTTTATTAAAAAAACTGGGGTGTGATTATTTTCAGGGCTATTTATTTGGCAGACCCGGTGACCTGCACACCATAAAAGACGACAGGCAACCCTGACACCATGCTCAATCAACACCAAGACGCCGCGGTCCGGCACCTTTGCAGTCCCTTGTTGGTTTTATCCGGGGCCGGTTGCGGTAAAACCCGGGTGATTGTTGAAAAAATGCTGCACATTGTCAACAGCGGATTTTGTGATCCTGAAAACCTGTATGCCATCACTTTCACCAACAAAGCCGCCCGTGAAATGCAACAACGGTTATCACAGCGTTATCAGCAGAGCAGCTTGATTCACATTTCCACCTTTCATGCTTTGGGACTTCATTTGCTTAAAACAGAAGTCAAGCACACTAATCTGCACAGCGGTTTCAGTATTTTAGATCCATCTGAATGCAATCGGATATTACAGAATCTGGTACCGAGGGGCTTAAAAAAACAATTAGTTTATGAACTGCAATGGCAAATCTCTGAATGGAAAAACGCCGGACTGAAACCGGCGGATGTTTACAGTCAAAATCCGCTGAACCGGGCCATTTACCAACGTTATATCGATTATATGAACAGCATCAATGCGGTTGATTTTGACGACTTAATTGCCCGAAGTTTGTGGTTACTGCAAGACAACGAATCCATTCAACAACGCTGGCAAAAAAAAATCGCTTATTTGTTGGTTGATGAATACCAGGATACCAATGCCTGCCAGTACCAACTGATTAAAGCACTCACCGCACACCACCGCGGCTTAACCTGTGTGGGTGATGACGACCAGTCTATTTACGGCTGGCGCGGCGCACGACCGGAAAATTTAGCACTTTTGGCCGATGACTTTGAAGATCTGACCCTCATTAAATTAGAACAGAACTACCGATCAACCGCCACCATTTTAAAAGCCGCCGATGCGGTGGTACAAAACAACCCGCACCCTTTTAGCAAAACCATCTGGAGTGATTTGGGCGAAGGTGAATTGATTGATATCCGAACTTTTGATTCAGCCCAACAGGAAGCCGAACAAATTGCCAGCGATATTCAGTTCGCGTTACAAAACGGGCATCACAGTGCCGGCGATTATGGCATTTTGTACCGCTCCAACCGACAGGCGCGGTTGCTTGAACAGGCTTTGCGACGACAACAAATCCCCTACCACATATCAGGCGGCCGTTCATTTTTTGATTACACTGAAATCAAGGATCTGATGGCCTACCTGCGTTTACTGGCTAACCCGCAGGACAACACGGCTTTTTTGCGCATCATCAACACCCCGCGGCGGGGCCTTGGGATGCAAACCATCAAACACATAGCCGAACGCGCCGGCCAAACCCAAAAACCATTTTTTGCGTTTATTTCACAAACCAAACTCTCACACCACTTTGAAACCCGTGTGGCTCAAAAACTGCATGCCTTTCAACAGATGATGTCCGGTTTGATGCAATCAAAACAATCCGCTGAAAAAATATTTGCCCAACTGATCAACCACATAGACTACCTGAACTGGGCGCAACACAACACCGCCAACCAGGCGGCCAAAATCACCAAGCGTAAACTCATCACTGATTTTATGCGTTGGATCGATGCTCTGTGCGCCCATAAACACGTATCAGTGGATGACCTGGTGGGTTTTTTGAGCTTACAAAACGAACCGGATGAGAATTCCAAAACGGGTGTGGCCTTAATGACCTTACACGCTGCCAAAGGCCTGGAGTTTGAGCAGGTTTACATGATTGGCGTTGAAGAAGGCCTGCTTCCCCATGCCAACTGCCTTGAGGAAGCCGATGACAAAACCGCAGCCCTGGCTGAAGAGCGACGCTTAATGTATGTGGGCATGACCCGGGCACAGTCCAAGCTCACACTCAGTTATGTCACCCAACGCAAACAACGCCATAACCAGGAGCGAATCACTGTTGGCCCCAGCCGGTTTATCGCCGAAATCCCTGAAAAATTTATTATGAAAGCGGACAGCGCGACACATAAAGCCAAAACCAAACAAAACTTCGCCGCCTTAAAAGCGCGCCTCCAATAAGCCATAAAAAAAGCCCCGATTAGATCGAGGCTTATAGACCAACTGTGCTTTAAATTTTATTCAAAGCCGTCTTTAAAAATAATATCTGACGAAGTGGCTTCAAAAGCTCCGGCATCATCCAGTCCATGTAAATTGCCGATACCGGGGAGATCAATCGGGCGTAAATTACCATCCATATCCGGCGCTGTGGGTGAAAACCACGGCTGACCGCACATATCCACAGCCGGCGACCCGTCTTTCAAACGATAATCATCGTTACCGACATTTTCAAACTGAGAATTCAGAGTGTACATATTTGTGCCGACGGGTGTTTGATCTTCGTGTACGATTAAACAATCACCAAATTGGTTGGGGTTAGTGGCTCCTGAGTCCGTATAAATATCCACACCATCAGGATCATAAATAATACTGTTGCCTAAATACACCCGACCATCATTATTGCCAAAGAAACGTGAGACCACATCATTCTCGCCCACTGTGGAATACGTCAGTTTTGACTCACCACCCATAAAAGCCCTGAATAAGTACAAATCATTATAGTCACCGTTACCGCCTGATCCATTGCCAAACAGAACACTACCTTCTACATCAACGACCGAATTGCTGTCACGCACATAACCCGCCACACCCGCATTGGCCCGGTGATTTCTGACCTGCGCATTACGAACATTGATCACAGCGCCTGATGCAGCATAAAAACCACCGCCGGCTGTTTCAGCCATATTGGCGTTAATATCCACACAGGCACCGGGTTGCCAACAACTAATTGCACCGGCTTCATTTTCAAAGGCTGTTTTTATATTGACAGTAGCGATATTTTCAGCGGCTACCGCGCCACCATTGATGGCGAAGTTGGCTGCGAGATAAACATTTTCTGCTAATAATTCAGCGCCTTGAGAAACATAAATGGCCCCACCATTGCCACTGCCATCATCGTCGTTATCTGCGATATTAAAAAACATACTGACAGGCTCGGTATTATTACCAAATACACACAACCACAAGTTCTGGAAAGGTATACATGAATTACGGCCATACAAATTGGCTTTAGCACCGTTTTGTAAAGCCAAGCCACCGCCGTTACCTGTGGCCGTGTTGTAGTAGAATCCACGGAAATCATCTCCAAATATGTCGAGGGTTTTATTCCCCTGGTAGCTGGTAAAAGTACATTGATTAGTAATCAGAGCCCCACCACCATCTCCGGCTGTGGCAGTGTTGTTATAAATACCGTGGGTTTTTCCGGAACTGGCATTGATGGTAAGATAGGCATTTGGGTTATTACAATAAAGCCCCCCACCCTGAGACGCCGTATTATTGTTGACCTGGACACTGTTCAACACCACGTTCGGGCTACCTGAATTGCCGACTATAGCCAAAGCGCCGCCACGTAAACCGGTATTGTAACTCATCGCCACTTTATTAACGGAGACATAAGCATCCGCACTCTCAACCCGAATTGCACCCCCATACTAGTTGTTTGAGCCACTGTTTTTTATGGTTAAATTATAAAAACTGACATTATTAGAGGTGCTATTGCCGGTAATTCTAAAAACAGGGTAGGTATCTGCAGAAGACTGAAAAATGGTATTTAAAGAATCCGGACTGGTCTGGATATCATTGGCAGCGTCTGGACAACTGGCATAGCCCCCTTAATCACCATGTCACGATCATCGAGTGTGATATTTTCCTCGTCATACACACCTTCAACCAGGCGTAACTCTGTGTAAGTGTTTATTGTAAAATCGATTGCATCCTGAATGGGTGTTGTTCGAACAGATGCATTAAAAGTACAATTACTGCTGAAACCAATAGTCGCCACCACCGCAGCGCCTTTCGTGGCATTTTCTTCAATTAAGTCCGGAAAACTGGCTTTAAATAGCCGTTGATCTTGCATAGAAAAATTAGATAGATCCTCAGCTGTTAGTCGAGTGTCTGAAATTGTCTTGGCTGATACACTATACGTTGCAGCAAGACTAAATAATAATGGCATTAGTTTGAACATAATTGTCTCCAAAAAGCAATTTCATGAATTTATACCACCTGCAGAAATGATACAAATTAAATACTGTGACACAGTTTTGCAAATTTCAATACAGGCCTTGCCGCTATTCTGTTTTTTAACGATATTTTAACTGTTGCGACACCCCTTTAGGTTTTTCTTCTCTTCTATACACTCAAAAAAGCCAAAACCAATAAACGGCCATGACTTAATCAACAATCAACTTATTCGTTGACGGCCATATACCTTAGTTATGATTGCGATTAACTGACAATATTTGTCAGTCAAACGTAGTAACGGGCTTGTACAAATGCCCTTGATTTTGTATCATTCTTATTTCTTAGCTCGGAAACAAATATCGCTGTGTCGCCTTGGGAACTGCGCCTAATCATTGCTTTGATTGGAATTATTATTCTGGTGTTGATTTATTATTTTCACACCAAATCATCCCGGCCTGGTGAAATCGATATAAATAAAGACGAACTGTTTCATATTGATCCTGATTTGGGTCTGGAACCGGTCAAACCCGACAACAAACAAACCGGCGTTGACCATAATGAAGCTGTTGCGCCAAAAAAAATTGTGACCTTGTTTTTACATGCCAAAGACGGTCTGCAGTTTGACTGGCACCAGATTAAAGACGCCGCCAACAAAGCCGGTCTTGAATACGGCGATGACCATTTATTTTACCGATACCGGCGTTTAGGCAGTGACAAAAAAGTCCTGTTCCTGGTGGCCAACATGCTCAAACCCGGGGTTTTTGATGTGGATATGCGCACCAGCGGTTTGGTTTTTATCATGACCCTGCCGGGAGAAATGGACGCACTGGACCTCTGGGACACTTTGTTCCCGGTAGCCAAACGCATGGAAGAATTACTGGGTGGCACCTTAACCGATGAAAATCACAGCACCTTTTCACGCCAGCGCATCGCCTCAATGCGGGAAGAAATGCGGCTTTTTGAAGCCGGTACTGAAGCCAAAGCTTAAATGTCCGTTTGTTCATCCAAGCAAGCCTATCTGGATCTGGTCGATACCCTCAATCAGCACGCCCATCGTTATTATGTACTGGATGATCCGCACATTGCCGATGCTGAATATGACCGGCTTTATCAGTCGCTGCTAAAAACCGAACAACAACACCCCAACTGGATTACGCCCATATCTCCGACCCAGCGGGTGGCCGATAAACCCGCCGGTGCTTTTCAGCAGGTACAACACCGCAGTCCCATGTTATCACTGAACAATGTGTTTAACGAAACTGACATGGAAGCCTTTTACCAACGCCTTGAAAAGCGCCTGCAAAAAGCCGGACATAACACTGATAACATGGGCTTTTCAGCAGAACCTAAGTTTGACGGACTGGCTTTAAGCCTGAGCTATGAAAATGGCCGACTGATTCGTGGTGCCACCCGCGGAGATGGCCAAACCGGGGAGGACATCACCCACAACGTTCGCACCATTCATTCCATACCGTTGCAACTGACAGGCAAAGATTTACCCGAAACAATAGAAATTCGCGGTGAAGTGGTGATGCCCCGGGACGGTTTTCGGCGCTATAACCAATGGGCCGAACAACACGGCGAAAAAACCTTTGCCAATCCGCGCAACGCCGCCGCCGGCTCTCTGCGGCAACTGGACCCGAAAATAACCGCCCGGCGACCCTTGCAATTTTACGCCTACGGCATCGGACAGTCGCCATTTGCTGAACGCTTCGAAAACCACTCAGAATCATTAACCTGGCTCAAAAAAACGGGTATTCCGATCCATGAACTGGTGACCACATTATCCGGTTTGTCTGACTGTTTTGATTATTACCAAATGCTGCAGAACAAACGGGCTGAATTAAACATAGACATTGATGGCGCGGTTTTTAAGGTTAATAACCTCGATTTACAAAACACCCTGGGCTTTATCACCAAAGCACCGCGCTGGGCCATAGCCTATAAATTTCCGGCCGAAGAAGCCACCACCACCATTGAAAGCATTGATGTTCAGGTGGGCCGTACCGGCAGCATCACACCGGTGGCACGTTTAAAACCGGTAACAGTCGGCGGTGTCACTGTCACCAATGCCACTTTACACAACGAAGATGAAATAAGGCGCAAGGATGTGCGCACCGGTGACACCGTTTTCGTGCGCCGTGCCGGTGATGTCATCCCTGAAGTGGTCAAAGTGGTGCTTGCAAAACGCCCCGATGACAGTCAGCCTTATAAGATGCCCCGCCATTGCCCGGTGTGTGGCAGTGACTTGTACAAGCCGGAAGATGAAGCGGTATGGCGCTGTCCGGCCGGCTTAGCCTGCGATGCTCAGAAAAAAGAAAGCATCAAACATTTCGCTTCACGCAAAGCCATGGACATTGAAGGTTTGGGTGATAAGCTGGTCGAGCAGTTGATTGACAGCGGTTTGATTGACACCGCTGCAGATTTATATCAATTAACCGAGCCACAAATCAGCGGTCTTGAGCGCATGGGTCAAAAATCAGCCCGCAATTTATTGCGCGCCATCGAACACAGTAAAAAAACGACATTACCCCGCTTTATCTACGCCCTGGGCATCCGTGAAGTCGGTGAGGCCACCGCCCTGACCCTCGCCAATGCGCTTAAAAGCCTGGAAGTACTGGAAAACACCAATCGAGAAGAATTACAACAGTTGCCGGATATCGGTCCTGTGGTGGCGCAGAAAATACGGGCTTATTTTAACAATCAAGCGAATCGCAAAACCATCCGTGAATTATTGGACAGCGGCATTCACTGGCCCGACATTGTAACTTCTGAGTCGGATTTACCGCTCCAAGGCATCACGGTTGTCCTCACCGGAAAATTAAATCAGTTCACCCGCAGTGAGGCCAAACAAGGCTTACAGAATTTAGGTGCACAGGTCACCGGATCGGTGTCAAAAAACACCGATTTTCTGATAGCCGGCGCCGATGCCGGATCTAAACTGACCAAAGCAGAGGTTTTGGGTATTCAGGTGGTTGATGAAAACTGGTTAGCCAGGCAGTTGGCTAACCGTTAATCAACGATTCAAACCCGGCGGTAAATAAACTGTCTTCATAGACCCCGTCCTGACAAATCACATTGCCAAATACCGAAGTTAAATAGAAACGGCCCTGTGATAAGCTGTAATTCACGGCATTTAAGGCGATGTGAATATTATCACCGGTTTTAAGTGTGGTCCCCACCTGTATATTGGGCACGGGTATTCCGCCGGTGGTGCAGTTGGTCATCAATGAATTTTTGACTTTTTGGTTGTCGGTCCGGTAAATTATGTCACCGGGGGTGTCATACTTATGACCATCAAGCACAAAGTTTATATTGGCTGCGCACACAGACGTGAATGCACAAGCCCCCAGCACCAGGACGGCCGGTTGGATTAAATTTCTCATTCTCATTTCGCATTCTCTTTCAAGAGTACGCAAAGTGTAACAAGCAAAATGTTAATTTTAAGGAAACCGGTTCACATTTTTAGCCCAAAAATGTATTCTCAGACTAAAAACCGGTACCCAGGCGCAAATAAAAGCGCAAATCACCATCGCGGCTGTAACCACTACCTAAATACAAGACATTATTCTGGATATCAAATGAAATACCGGCAGATAAACCGTAAATCATGTCCTCAAGGTTAATATGACGTTGCCAAACATTGCCCCAATGGGCTTTTACACTTAAATCCGGTGCACCCAGAACCGGCAACATCAATTGATCTAAGTCAGTAAACCAACCGACTTCCATGATAAACATATTTAAACCCAATAATGAATGGGTTGGATAGCCGGCAAAATCGTCAACACCACCATAGGCTTTAAAATATTCGTTGTCATGCACTAAATCAGTGAAATCAAATTTAAAACGTAAATGTGCCGCTGAACTGTCATAGAAAGGAAAACGGCGAAAACCGTCAAAACTGACATATTGCACCCGATCGAAAATACCTATTTCGGTTTGCAGATCATAACCATAACGCGGCGCAATGGTTTTCTCAAGGGTATCAATGCCATAATTGATTTTTAGACCCACGGTGTCATCCACCGCCGTCTGAAAACTGAGATCATTGATCACCGGTGTCACACTTTCATCCTTGAACCACAAACCCGCACGCAGTTCACTGTTGCGGGTCGGGTTATAACCCACATTCAGCCCCACACCGTAACGCTTATGATCATATTCTCCGATGGCATCCAAACCCTCGTATAAGCGCTTGGTGTCTTTGATTGCTTCGATGTTAAAAGTGGCAAAATATTCATTGCCAAAATCTAAAGGTTGATACAACTCCGATTCCCAGGAAAGCACCGAACCGATACTTAAATCATTGGTCCAATGGCCGCCTTTGGAATTGATGTTAAAACGTTGGTGACGAACCAGTAATGAAATGCGTGTATTGGAATCAAAATCATCCGCCACTTTCAAACCAAAGCGCAAGTAATCAGGCCCCCAGCGTTTTTCCTGGACTCTGAACAAAATACCGCGTTGGGATTCATTTTCTACCACTTTATAGGTGATGTTCTGAATATCCGGTTCTGAGGCCACCACCTGATCAACAAAATCCTGTACCAGCCCTGCCTGAAAATCTTTGTCCATAATGGCCAGGGCATGTTCCTGCAGCCGTTCAGTCGATGTTCTGTTATTGCCTTCAAACTTAACAAACTGTATGCGGCTGGGAATTTCCCGCGGTAGAAAATTTCGGGTTTCTAAGTGGGTTTTGTAATCATAATCTGACATGGCCAGCGAAGCCAAAAGCTCAGACTTGGCGAAAGTGGCCAAATAACCATCATTGATCATGGCATCTGCCTGATTAAACATATTGGGTTGGATGTTTTTGAGCGCCGGTTTAATCACAATATCAGCCAGTTTTTCCGATTCCTTGGTGTTTTGCACCAAAGCCACATCGATACTTTGATAGGTCACGGACAGCACCGATGATTTGTCATCCACCTGCCCAAGCGGCGATGAAATATTCACCGCAATAATGATATCAGCACCCATGGCTCTGGCCACATCTACCGGAAGGTTGTTTAAAATGCCGCCATCCACCAAATAACGGTCCTGGTGCCTGACCGGACCGAACACCAGTGGCACCGCCATGGAGGCGCGCATCGCCATGGCTAAATCGCCATGGTCCATCACATACGGAACACCGGCATTTAAATCGGTGGCCACCGCCCGGAACGGCACCGGAAAGTCATCAAATTTTTGCACATTAAAATTACCCACCAGGCGTTGTAATTCAAGCATTACCCGATGGTCACCCACCAAACCCACGCTTGATTTTGCCCCGGTTTTGGATATCCCGATTTCCAGTTCGGTAAAATAATCTTTTTCTTCCTGTTTTTGTCGGTAATTTTTCAACACCCGCGGACTGCCGGGATTGAGGGCTTTGTCCCAATCCACTGATTTGACCGCCCATTCCAAATCATCCGGTGACATACCGATGGCATACAAACCACCCACAATCGCACCCATCGACGTGCCGGCAATGTAATCTATCGGAATATTTTTTTCATGCAAGGCTTTAATCACACCCACATGGGCAATGCCACGGGCGCCACCGCCTGATAACACCAGTCCCACTTTCGGGCGTGGCTCGGCAGCGCTCAGTGAAAAGCCGTATAAACAGGCAAATAGCAGTATCAGTCGTTTTAATCCAATCATAGAAGCAGAGGGTTCCTTGAATTTAAAAATTTTAGCAAATTTTCACCGATTGCTTTACATTAATCTGTCATTTTGTGACAAGTGGCGCATACTTGTGTCGTACCATGATATGCATCATCCATCCGCGAAAAATAAAAAACAAACTGAAACATGCCCATAACCGGTGGTTTTCATCCACAGCAGGCAACAGGAATACTGAACCATACCAGGCAGGTATGAATGCCAGAAATGTGGCCACCAGCATCGCGTTACGCATTATTTTAGAGGCCGTGATACCCACACAAAGACCATCATAAATAAAACCCGGCATCGCGACCACCGGCAATAAATACACCCAGATTAAATAATCATTGGCCGCCGCTCTGACCGCGGTTAAGTCCGTCAATCCGGTAATCACGGTTGAACCACTTATAATAAACAAAGCACTCATCATGAGGGCCACCCAAGCAGATATTTTTAACACCGATTGCATGGCTCTATGCAGAGCCGAGAAGTCTCTTTGACCATACAGTCGCCCGCTGATGGACTCAATCGCGTGGGCATAACCGTCCAGAGCGTAAGAAGTTAAATAGAAAAAATTCAGCAAAACCGCATTCACCGCCAGAATCAAATCACTTTGAGCCGCACTGAATCGTGTCATCAGTGCAAACACGGTCATCAGACACAGGGTTCGGATAAACACATCCCGATTGATATTAAACAGCGCTTTTAAATGAAGAGCTTGCCACCATTGACGCCGTTGTTGCCAAACAAGAGCGGATAAATGGCCTTGCTTGAACAGCCAGTACAAACCAATGGCGGACGCCAGACCCTGACTGATGAATGAGCCCCAGGCAACGCCGCGCACGTTCCAACCAAATCCCATGACCAGCAGATAATCGAGGCCCATATTGCTCACCTGACTGATTAAAGTTAAAGCCAGAACCAGACGAGCCTTGTTCACCGCCAAAAAATAACCGTTGACCACAAATAACAGCAAATGAAAGGGCGCCGACCATAAACGTATTTCCAGATAAATTCGGGCCAGGTTTTCGCTGTTTCCGCCGTCGGCCAGAAATGTCAATAAAACCGGCAGCCACAGCCATTGGCTGATCACCACCACCAAGCCAAGTCCAAGCGCCACTGTCAAAGCACGCGCCAGGTGCGAACGGCTCAAAGAATCATCGCCCTGACCCGTCGCCTGCGACACCAGACCGACTGTGCTCATGCGCAAGAAACCAAAACCCCAAATCAACATATTCATCGCAGTTACGCCGATGTTAACCGCTGCCAGGTATTCAGAAGAGTCCAAATGACCCAAAATGGCGGTGTCCACCACCCCCAATAAGGGCACACTCACTGAAGCCGCCATCATCGGCAAGGCAATGCGGTGAATCTGTTTAAAGTAGGGAATCAATTATTCGGCGGTAATTCAACAATGAGTTTTTTTGTGAATTCGCCTTGATCATTATAACCGCGTAAAGTGACCTCTTCATCCAGCGTGAACGCTAAAGCCGCCTGACGGTACTCACGGGCCGAGTTGATTTCGGTGTTATTGATATGGGTAATCACATCACGTGCTTTCAATCCTTGCTTGGCCGCCGGGCTTTTGGGCACCACCGCAGACACCATAATCCCTTTTTTGGGTTTTGGGATGCGAAAACGCATGTGGTCATAGGGGTTAAGAAAAACCAGTCCCAATGACACTCGAATAACTTTGCCGTATTTAATCACTGACTGAACCACTTGGGTGGTGGTGTTGGCGGGAATCGCAAAATTAATGCCTTCGGCACCGATTTGATTATAGCTGGCGGTACTGATGCCCACCACTTCACCCAGAGAATTGATGAGGGCACCCCCTGAATTGCCCTGATTAATGGCGGCGTCGGTTTGTATCAGATTTTCAACAGTGCTGATGTTTAAGCCCTGACGGCCTGTGCCGCTGACAATGCCCATGGAGGCACTTTGGTTTAAGCCGTAAGGATTACCCACCGCCAGCACCACGTCACCGGTATTCATCATATCACTGTCCGTGAATTGCGCCGGCACCAAATTTTTGGCATCAATCTTAATCACCGCCAGATCGGTGTATTCATCCGCGCCGACAAATTTTGCCTCAAATTGTTCATTGGTCCATAAAGACACCACCACCCGCCTGGCATCATCTATAACATGTCGGTTGGTGACAATATGTCCGGTTTCAGACACAATCACGCCCGACCCCAGGTAATTTTTGTTCACATAGGGTGGTTGTGGTGAAATACCCACGCCCGGATTAGGTACCAGCTCATTGCTTTGAATATAAATACTCACCACCGACGGTGTAATGCGGTGAATCGCCGAGGCGTAGGAAAAAGGGGCCGCCTCTGAAGAAGACGGACTTTTGACATTCGAACCAAAAAACCACAGGTACAAAAACCCAAGTGCCAAACCCACAATAATTGACTTAAGAACAAAAGTCAGGTGCTCTTTCATACCCTTTCCGTCAACAAATTATCCATTTTATCGAAAGTAACGTTAAAAACCAGTTTATTCTGCGGGAACTTGGAGCAAACCGGCCAAAACATTTTTGGCTGCTTCAAAAGAAAAATAATGTCTGACATTATCCAGACCGCCTTTTGATAAGCGGTTCCACAATTCCTCATCCTGATACAACCGAATCACCTCTCGGGCGAATTCTTCGGCATCGTCAGCCATTAATACATCCTCACCGTGACGGGTAAACATGCCCTCAACTGCCACTGTGGTACCCACCACCGGCTGGCCGTAACTCATCGACATATTGACCTTACCCTTAACCCCGGCACCAAAGCGTAAGGGCGCCACAGCTATACGAATATTGGTCATCATCGGCGCAATATCTTCCACAAATCCATGAAACTCAATACCAGCTTTTTGCCCCAGTTCTTTGACCTTATCAGGTGCTTTTGAGCCGACAATATGCAACACCGCATCCGGTAATTCGGCCTGAATTTTGGGCCAGATATCGGACACAAACCAGCAAATACCATCCACATTCGGGGTGTGTTGATAACCGCCGATAAACACAATATCCCGACGTTGCCGGTAATTTTTATGGCAGCCGTAAATTTCGTGGATATTGGATAAAACGGCCACGTTAAGTTCAGGCATTTCCCGTCCCAGAACAGCTTGTTCATATGGACTCACCACCAATGTCAGATCACAGGCTTTGGCCACTGCCAGTTCTTTGCTTTTGGTGTGGCCGGCGACTTTGAGTGCTGATTTATCAGCGGCCAGTTCAGCCATTCTTTGTTCACGCAAATAATGCAAATCTACGGTGTCAAACCACAGTCTGGCTTTGGGGGCATAGTCTTTAAGTGCCTTGAGTAAGGGTTGAGCCACGTAATATCTGGACAGTATAACAACCTCAAAATAGCGCCCTTTATTTTCCAGATAATCCACCGGTGAACTGTATTTCGGGGCATAAACACATTCAACCCCCAGGTTTTGTAATTGCGCGGTGTAATCACCAAAATACGCCATATTTTCGGGCATAAAACTGACGTGATAATTCAATTCCATTAAAATTTGAATCATATTGATCATACGCAGTGAACCGGAATCCTGATCCGGTGTCGGCGTACAGGCATCCACAATCAAAATACGCGGTTTGGACTCCTGAAAACGGGCCAGTTCTATGGCGGAGCCGGGCGCGGGTTGGTGTCGTAAGGCGTCTTTCCATTTATCGGCAAATTTCTGCTGATTAATCACCTGGTATTTTTTAACACCACTTGACACATCAGTGCCCGAAGAAATCCCTTCAAAATGAATCACCCGACTGTGCGGCTGGTAAAGAACCCGCAGGCCTGAGGCGCGAACCGCAAAAGCCAAATCCGTGTCCTCATAATAGGCCGGCACATAGCGCTCATCAAAACACCCCAGTTTTTTAAACAAGGCCGTTGGCACCATGATACTGGCACCACTGCAATAACTGACTGCCCGAACATGGTTCACTTCAGGCTGATCCGGTGATTCTAAGCGCCCGTAATTCCAGCCTGAGGCATCACTGAAAACAATGCCGCCGGCTTCCTGCAGCCGACCATCCGGATAGCGTAACTGGCTGCCGACTAAACCAACATGGCTATGCTGCGCAAAGGTCTCAACCAGGCTGTCTAACCAGTGGTCTCTGACTTCTGTGTCATTGTTTAAAAACAAAAGGTAATCACCCTGTGCCAATTGGGCGCCTTGATTACAGGAACGAATAAAGCCACCGTTTTGGGCTTGGCGATGATAACGAATTCCGGCAACATCTTTTATCAATTGCCTGGTATCATCCGTGGAACAGTCATCCACGACAATCACTTCAAACGGCGTTTGGTCTGTGATGTCAGCGATTGAGCGTAAACAATGGTAAGTGTGCCGGTAGTGGTTATAAACCGGAATGATGACACTCACAACGGGTTGTTTTGTGGTGCTTAAATGCAGCGGCCGGAAGTCGCTGGCCAGGGCTTTGGCTTTGTTAGTTGACGTTTTTTGTTGCTGTCCCAATTTACTTTTGGCCAGTTGCCAGGTGGCACGAAATCCCCGGGTTTTTAAACTGTTAATAAGCCGTTTGGGCATGCCGGTAATCTGCTTGAAACGGTAAATGAATTTATTTTTAACACGCCTGACTAATCGCGCCGCACCACGCAAAGGGCGGGTTAAACGCCATGAACGCGAACGCATTATCTGATCAACCAAATCACGGGCCTGATCCCGTTCTTGGGTAATGATTTGTTGCTGGTGTAGTTGTTGAGCATTAATTTCTTGCGCTTGGCTTAGCTCGGATTTGACCTGATTAAACCGATCTGACAATTCATTTAAGTTAACGTGAAGATTATCTATTTGTGTGGACAACACTTGAATAGATTGTTCATGAACCTGTTGAGAAACCTCTAATTGATGCTGTAAGGCTTCATTATCATTACGCGCAAATTTCAAATTTTTGGTTAAATGGGCCACATGCTGATCTAAATTTTTTGCCCACGTTGTCTTTTCTTTTAATTCGTTTTGTAGACTTTGGACTTCGCCATCTAAATTTTTAGCCCACTGAGTTCTTTCTTTTAAATCATTTTCCAAAGTCGCCACTTGTTGATCTAATTTAACAGTCCAATTTGTTTTTTCTTCTAATTCCTGATCTAAGTTTCTGGCCCAGCTTGTTCTTTCTTTTAAATCACTTTCCAATGACTTTATTTGTTGATTTAGTTTTTTAGCCCAATTATTTTTTTCTTTTAATTCTTGATCTAATTTGTTTGCCCATTGGGTCTTTTCATTTAAATCAATCTGCAAATGATTGTTAAATTGAAGCAATTCATTGAGACGACGGGACAGATGCAATAATCGTTCAGCATGAATGTTAATCGATATAATGCCCTCGTATTTGTACGCTGGTTTAGCTGTTTTTACCGTACCCCAAAGGCTTTGATAGTCCGCATTCATCTCTGATAAAGACTTCACACTTAAGGTCAATAGATTCTTGTGAACTACTTGTCTTTTATCAGCGTGCTGCTTTAGGGACAACAATCGGCCGGTGATGTCATCACAATCTACATCAGCTAAAAAACCTGTCAAATTATCTTCAATGCGGTTTTTTAAAGCCCCCACACGCGTTGCTAATACCGGAATACCCAGCATTTGAAGTTCACTCAATACATAGCTGAAAGTTTCAGAGACACTAGCGGGCATTAAGGCCAGTTGTGGTGACTGTTTCTCAAGTATCGCAGGTAATTGCAAGCGCTGGTAATTTTTAATAAGCTGAACATTGTCATATTGCTTAAAATCATCACCATCATCACCGCTACCCAATAACAACCAATGAATATCAGCCAATTTTTTTTGGGCAATGATTTGTTGAAGTAATTGTTTGCCTTTGCCCGTAATTAAACGACCTAAAACTAAAACTGTGAACGGTTTTTTATCGACTTGATAATCAATGGCTTTAAACTGAGACACACCATGAGGAATAACCACTGCTTTTTCATAACACTGACTGTGAGGTAGTTTCTTTAGATTATCAATGACCGATTGATCAGGTGCCACAATGTGCACCTTTTTATTAGATAGTTTTTGATTTATGGCTTGTTGCCAAGCTTTGACTTCTGCCTGGTCAACGTCACCAAAAGGTGTACCTTCACTCGCTAACAATGCCCCCCTTAGCTCATCTTCACCAATGCCATCAGCATCTAAACGGGCATCCAGCCCCGGCCAGTGAGGGAAGTAGTCATGCAACACCCGAATTGTGGGTAACCCGGTGCTGAGACAATCCAAAGAATGACCAATTAAGGATGAAACCACCACCCCAGCAATGTCATAATTAAGAAGTATCTTATTCAGCCTGTCTCGATACAATTTATGACTGATTGAAACAGCTTCTATACTCGGAGTTAGTTCAAACTGGCTGACGAGTAAACCATCACAACCACCATAATAAAGACTAAACTTTTCTCCATAACGCTGGCGATAAAATTCGCCTTCACTAACCAATACAAAGTGATTATGACAACCATCCGAGGCGATATAGTCCTCGACCCATTGATGAATACCACCGCCCCAATCCATGATGATATGTAACAAATTCGGTTTATCATTCAATAAAGGATAATTTTTTTCAGGTGAAAAATCAGCGCTTTGTTTTAAAATTTGCCATTGGATGGCGGCCATCGGATGGGCTGGCAGTGGATGCTGATCACCAATATCAGGCGCCGGTGTTAACAATGAGACCTCATCCGATTGTGCCAATAAGTTGGTCGTGACATGAACCATGTCCAGTGACAGCAGTTTATTTATATCGGTTAACGCCAATAGAGCGGGATTATATTTATTGGATAAATAAGTTTGCGATGGTGCTAAAACACTGAGCATGGCATCCAGTTCAATGGCAGAACCTTTAAACGCATGGTCAGAGGGCAAGGGAGAAAGCAGATAATCTTCAGTGGTTAAGGCAGTCACCGCCGATACCGATTTGTCACTGAACGGCGCCAATAATCGTTGCTGCCAATAATCGGGCAAGATGGTATCAGCATTGATTAAAATAACCGCCGAGCCGGAACAATGACGCTCAATCCATGCCACCAAATCAGCATTAATTTCAGTCGCAAGGCATCGATAGTCCTCACCAGTCGTTTGCTCTTCACGACTGTTGTAATAAACAACATTAAACTGTTTCATCATGCGCGCATTCTACCAAAAGTGATGGCTTTATTTGGAAATAAAAAAGCCCCGAAACAAAGTCGGGGCTTTATAAAAATACTCAAAAGGGCGTTTTAGAACATTTCTTTGGGTAATTCTTGTTGTTTATAACCTTCGGGAACCGTTAACAGTGCCGCATCGATATCACCGTTATCGACGTCCATTAATATACCGGTCTGACCAGCGTCTTTAAAATAAACAGGTAAAACTTCACCAATGGCGGCAAAATTCATGCTGTTGTCCTGGCCAAATTGTGAAGCCATTTTTTCGGCAATTTTCATGAACTTAGAGATTACTGCATATTCAGCCGGAGCCACATCCAGTTTGCCGTACTCGGTGACACAAAAGCTACCACTGCTTTGACCTTCAACAGTTTTTACCACTACATCGCAGTTGTAGCCGTTGTACTCCTTACTGTCGCCACTTTTCTTGTAAACCGGAGCCGCCGCTTGTTTGGGCATTTGATTTTTAATCATGGATTCCATCATGCCACGCATTTGTTCACGCTGGGCTTCAGGGATATTGGCCATTTGTTTTTCAATCATACGATCCATCATGGCAGAGACATCGGATAACGCCTCAATTTCCTTTTCACCAAAGACCATGAAGCTTTTTTCATCATGATTAACCACAACGAACTCAGTTTTATTGCCGTTAAAAATAACATCGGTATTGGTCTCATCATTGGTGGATACCTTGACCACATCCGGTGTTAACATCATGCGGGTGGTTTCCTGGCCCTGATCATTACCATAAATGAGCGTGGTGTCCGCAAAAGCACTGCCGGCTACCATCGTACCGGCCGCAAATAATGTTAAAAATTGCTTTTTCATGCGCATATATTTTCCTCGTTAAATTGATAATCCGCTTTATTGTACTCACAAGGCTTTAATCTCGTGTTAATATTTTGCCTTATTTTTTGTGACTTGACCCACATTTTGACAAAACCCAAACGACAACTTAAATTTTGGCTGTTACGCAGCCTGCTGTTTTTAACCGGTATGGGCTTCGGACTGATTGCACCCTGGTATGCCTATATCAATCATGTCACCACCACCATAGCCGAGGATACTTTTGAAGTGCCTTCGGTGATTTATGCCCGTGCCCTGGAATTATACCCCGGTCGCAGACTCTCGGCCGCTGCGTTAAATTATGAACTGGATTTATTGGGTTATCAGCCGGTTCAAGCACCCCCAAAAATTGGTCAATACAGGCAACAAGGCGCACGCTATGAAATTCACACGAAAGGATTTTTATTTCCGGACGGTACGGAACAACCCACCCGCATCCAATTAACCCTGAACAACCAACATATCGCCACCGCAGAACCGGCCCTGGCTCGCTTGGAACCAAAAATTATCGGTCACTTTTTTAATCAGGATTTTGAGAGTCGGCGTCCCATAGCACTCGATGAAATACCCGACACCCTGGTGATGGGCTTACAAGCGGTGGAAGACCGCGAATTCAAACATCACCATGGCGTGTCCTGGTCAGGGATTGCCCGTGCTGCGTTTAAAAACCTAATGGCCGGCGGTATTGTTCAGGGCGGTAGCACCCTGACACAACAACTGGTGAAAAATAAACTACATTACCACGAACAAACGTTTTTGCGCAAACTACACGAATTACTGGCCGCCACCTTATTAGAAAATAAATTGGATAAGCATGAAATTCTGGCCATGTATTTCAACGAAATTTACTGGGGGCAAAACGGCCGGGTGGCGATACACGGCCTTGTCGAAGCCGCCCGGTTTTATTTTGCCAAAAATGTCAACCAGCTCACGATTGCTGAACAAGCCACCTTAATCGGTTTAATCAAAGGGCCGTCATGGCACAACCCCTATAAACACCCCAAACGTGCCACCCAACGGCGCAACGTGGTGCTCAACAGCTGGTTAGAAACCGGTATTATTGATGACAAAACCCATCAAAAAGCCAAAAACACACCTTTGAAATTATCCCAAAGCCGTCAGATCAAAGGGGATTACGATAATTACATTGACGTCGTTAAACGCCAGATTCGCGACCGTTTTTCAAGCGATGAGCTTAAACAAAAAGGTCTGCGAATATTCACCCATCTGGATCCTTACATCCAATACCGCACCAGTCAAACCGCGCATAAAACCGATCAGTGGTTGTCTGATCAGCTGGAAACCGCCATCGTTGTCAGCAGCAGTCAAACAGGCGGCTTGTTGGCACTGACCGGCTCCAAAAACCCACGTTCGCAATACAACCGTGCGCTACTGGCCAAGCGTCAAATCGGCTCACTCATTAAACCGTTTATTTATCTGGCGGCTTTAGAAACCATGCCCGGCTTTGACTTAAACACCGAATTGCATGACGGCCCCATAAGTATCCGGACACCGCAAGGTCCCTGGCAGCCTGAAAACTGGGATAATCTGGGGCTGGGCGACATCACCGCCATGGAAGCGCTGGTGCAATCGCGAAATCAAGCCACCGTCGATCTGGGCGTTAAAATCGGACTCGACAGACTGCTTACATTTTTAAATAAACTGGGCCTCAACATTCAACACAATGCGCATCCAGCTCTATTCTTGGGTGCCCTGGAACTCACCCCTTTTGAAGTCCAGCACCTCTTCAGTCTGTTTGCTTCACGTGGCAACACCAGCCACATCAACGCCATCATCAATATCACCGACCAAGATAACCAAACCCTGTCACGCGCCGTGCAACCCCGCAAACAACAACTCAGCGTTGCCAACATTGACACCATTAACACGGCGCTCAATGCCATCACCACCCGCGGCACCGCCCGCCGACTCACCACCACTTTTAATCTGCCCAAACCCCTGTTCGGCAAAACCGGCACCACCAACAACGGTCGCGACAGCTGGTTCTCAGGCTTCAACCAGGATTACCTCATGACCGTCTGGGTCGGCCGCGATGACAACAAACCCACCCCCTACACCGGCAGCAACGGCGCCCTGATTCTGTGGGCGAATTTGTTTAAAAACTTGTAATTAAAATTCTACTCAACACCTCAATCGCTGCAACGTCTTCGGGCTTGGCAGCTACCGCGTCCCTGCTATCGCTGCAGACTTACGTCGTGTAAGCCACCCGGAGGCCTATGATAAATAAAAAATATAAACCCCAAGCCATAACAAATCCCCCTGAAATTCGTTAAACTATCGACCTTACAGTCTTCCCAGCCAGTATGAACAAACTAATTAAAGTCACCGGTCTTATCATCGCTGTTTTCTTGCTCAGCCACTGCAGCCAACGGCAGGATAGCAGCAAGGCAGAGGTTAAAGACCTCAGCGAACAACCGCGTATCACCGGTCAAAACGAAGCACCGGATTCGGTAAGACCCTTGCTACAAAAAGCCGATCTGGCCCTGCGTGAAGGCTTAACCACAAAAGCCATCAATCACCTACAACGGGCCTTGCAAATCAGCCCGGCCACCGCGGAAATCCAACAACGTCTTGCCGAAGCCTACCTCGCCGATGGCCGTTATCGCCAGGCCGCCTATTGGGCCGACATCGTGGTGAGTACCGGTCCCAAGTCTGAACCTTTATGCAGACAATCCAGACAAACCCTGGCACTGGCTGCAGAAGCCATGGGTGATTTACCCACTCAGGCACAGGCTTTGGCTGCGCTTAACGATTGCTTACAGCCTTGATGGACATTGAACACGTCCTGGGCGCAGAGGGCTTATTGGCACAAGCCATGGAGGATTTTCAGCCGCGCCAAACCCAACTCGATTTGGCCCAGACCATTGCCGATGTCATTGCCGATAACCAAACCCTGATTGCCGAAGCCGGCACCGGCACGGGTAAAACCTTTGCTTATTTAGTGCCGGCTTTATTGTCCGGTAAAAAAACCATCATCTCCACCGGCACCAAAAACCTGCAGGAACAATTATTCAATAAAGACATACCGTTTTTGTTGTCACACCTTGAATTCAAACACAAACCAAAAATCCGTTTACTTAAAGGACGTAATAACTACCTGTGCCATTACCGCTACCAGCAATCTCTGCATAAAGCCGTGTCACGCTATCCTGCTAACCAGTCCCTGTACCGGGTATTGCCACAATGGATTGAACAGACAAACACCGGTGATCTGGTGGAACTCAGCGATGAACTGAACAACAGCATCGCCCGTCATGAAATCACCTCCACCGCCGAAAACTGCCTGGGCAAAGACTGTGCTTTTTACAACGACTGTTTTGTTTATCGCGCCCGAAACCGCGCTCTGAATGCGGATGTATTGGTGATTAATCACCATTTATTGCTCGCTGACATGGCCTTAAAAGAAGACGGCTTTGGCGAGCTGCTACCCCATGCAGAAGTGATTGTTATTGATGAATCCCACCAACTATCCGGCATCGCCGAACGCTTTTTCAGCCAGAACATCACCAGCCGCCAATGCAAAGACCTGCTGACCGACATCAAAACCGCTGTCGGCGACGTCAAAGGTGGCTTCCATGCCATTCAGGAAGCCTATTTTGATTTTGACATCAGCCTTAAAAAAACCCAAAGCGCCCTGGTGTCACTGGATAATCGCCGTTCCATGGAAGAATTGCTCAACAACGAAGACATTCACAACGAACTCCGGCAATTCGAACAAAACGGCCATGATTTACTCAATGCCTTAGAACCCATGGTCGCTGCCGACAAAGCCGTGGAACAAGGCTACCTGAGACTCGCCGCCTTATTGGATTTACTTAAAGACATGATGACCACCGATGACAGCGACCATGTTTACTGGTACGAAGCCGACAACAACCGCTTCGCCTTGCACAAATCACCTTTAGATGTGTCCGGTCCATTAAGCCGTTTTAAAGCCAAAATAGACGCCGCCTGGATCATGACCTCCGCCACCATCACCGTCAATCAGCGCTTTGATCATTTCCAAAACCAAACCGGCTTTAACGACGCCCAAACCCTGTTTGTTGACAGCCCCTTTAACTACCGTCAACAAGCCCGGCTTTTACTACCCGAACCCGGCAGCCTACCCGAACCGAATCACTTTAATTACAACAACGAACTGTTCCAATACCTGCGCCCCATCATCGAAAATATCCCCGGCGGTATATTCTTCCTATTCACCGCAAAAAAGAACCGCGAAGCCGCCAAAGCCTTCTTTGAACACAGTAACCTGGCACGCAACCTCTACGTCCAAAACGACAGCAACAGCGCACAAATCTTAGAAGAATTCAGAAACGACGGCAACGGCTTGTTACTCGGTACCTACAGTTTCTGGGAAGGCGTTGATGTCAGCGGCACCGGCCTCAGCTGTGTCATCATCGACCGCATCCCCTTCCTGCACCCCGACGACCCCATCCAAAAAGCCAAAGAAAACCACCTCAAAAACCAGGGCAAACACCCCTTCAAAGAACTGCAAATCCCCCACGCAACCCTCACCCTAAAACAAGGCTCCGGCCGCCTCATCCGCGGCGAAACCGACCACGGCCTATTAATCCTCTGCGACCCACGATTCAAATCCAAACCCTACGGCCAAATTCTGCTAAAATCACTCCCTGAAATCCCGCAAATTGATTCTCAGGATGATGCGATTAGGTTTATGGGAAAAAAATAATTTTCTATCTCAGTCTTGCGAACACACTCTGTTAGATACTTAATAATAGACATTTCAAAAAAATCAAACTATAAGGTGTTTTAATTATTTCTTTTGGCCTTTAGGGGTAGTCGCTATTAGCTTATTATTTGGGAATAGGCATATTTTTATAGTTTTTCATAAAAATTGAAGTCATTTTGTATAGTCTGATAGATCTCCTTACTTTTAGCCTGATTAATTTTTATGGTTGTGTTCATTGGAAAAAACCATTTTCTAGCTAATTGAAAAGGAATGATTTTTTTAAAAAATTTAAACATGCCTAATCTGATTGAATACAACTTTATTTTTTTTTGATCCGTTCTAATTCCGGGTGTTCTAAATCCTGCCCCGTGATGGTATATCAATTGATCATAGACTCCAAATAGTACTGGGTGATAAGAGTGAATGTTTGACCTGTTTAATTTATACCATGAAACATTATTCTTATTTAATTTTGATAGCATAGTTCCACCTACATCAGCCACTTTCTGCCCATTATTATTAATCCAAGTAGTATTTCCTGGCTTCCAGTCACCTTGGATTTGTTTCCAGAACTTAATTTTTGTTATACAAAAGCATGGGTGCGGTTGTATGTCCCCACAATTATCTAAGCGTTGAATTGCTGCCAATGGTGAATCTCGCATAACCTTCTCTTTAAATTCTGTAATGTCTGAAATTGGGAATGCGTCTCCATCTAAAAACATTAAAAAATCTTCTTCATCGTCAGCAGCAAAGCTAGCAATATCAGCTAAAATATTGAGTTTAATCGCATGTTGTTTTATGTTTTCATTAGAACAATAATAGTATTTTTTCATATGCTTTTTAGTTTGGGGCACATGATTCAAAAAAGCATAGACTCTAAAAGGCTCACTTATGAAATGATTCAGGTACTTTAGTTGAATATCAATCCATTTATCCGATTTCCAGTGAATAGTAAGAATGTGTATCATTTAATAATGGCTAAATAATTGCATAAAGTAAAATCTTATCATGTTTTGTTCTTAAAATTTCGGTCATATAATACCAAATATACATGGTTTAATAGGTTAGATAAGTTAGAATACTGGAATCAGATTTTTGTTTTAATAGGTATAAAATTGAATTATTTTTCTCACAGAAGGAAATTGTTGCCATTTTTGGCAAAACAACTCAAAGTCAAACATTATCTTGAAATAGGGGTTAAAGGAGGTAAAACATTTCTGCCCATAAGGGTAAGAAACAAGTATGCAGTTGATCCTGTTTTTAGAATTAAAAATTCTTACAAAAGAAAGCAAATTTTTAAATACCCTTTCAACCTTTTTGCTCAATATTATGAATGCACCAGTGATGAGTTTTTTGCAAAACAAGCAGATAATATTTTTTCTAAAAAGTTTTTAGACATGGCTTTTATTGATGGTTTACATACCTTTAAACAATCTTATCAAGATATTATCAATACCTTACCTTATTTAAAAACATCAGGGATTATGATTGTTCATGATTGCAGCCCTCATTCAAGTGCTGCAGCATATCCTGCCTCATCAATAGCAGAAGTTAAACAGATCAATCCCCCAGGGTTTGACGGTTTATGGAGTGGTGATGTTTGGAAAGTCGTACCTAAATTAAAGCTAAATTACCCAGAGTTGTCGATTTTTGTGATTGACCAGGATAGCGGTCTAGCAATAATCAGTAAAAAACCACTGATTTCAAAGAATAAGTATAACGACTCGGTTAACTATTCCGATGAAGATATTGATAATTGGGACTATAGTTATCTTGAAAACAATAGACATGTGTTGTTGAATATAATCAATGATGAACAGGAACTGATTAAAGCATTCTCAAACTAATAGAACTTATTCCGAAAATTAATAATTTAAATATAATAAATAATGAGCAAATACTCTTTTATAGTCTCTTTTTGTAATAACCAAAAGAAAATAAATAAAAACCAAAACTATTTAGCTCAGATAATAATCGACACGAAATCTGAAACTATTACCTCACAAAATCTGCCTTTGAACTTACCGAATGGAATTCGTGGCAATGGAATAACAGGTATGTGTATACATCAAAATCAAATTGTACTTTTGCTTCAGCGAATGCCTTCAACATTGGTTTTTTTAAATAAGGATTTCACTGTTGAACGTGTATTACCCCTTGATGGATTAAAAGGCATACACACTATTTTGTCATGGCGTAATAATATTTATTTATCAGTCACCAACCAAGACAGAATAGTTAGATTAAAAAATGATGACACACTTGAAGAAGTTTGGACAAACGGTACAATGGCAGATCACATTCACTTAAACAGTCTTTGTATTCATAACCAGCAACTGTATGCTTCTGCATTTGGGGAAAAAAAAGCAAATCTCTGGTCCAGTGCCGATGAAGGGTATGTTTTTAATATCGAAACAGGCGAACGTGTTCTTACCTCGATTTGGCATCCACATTCATCTTTTAGCTACAAAGGTAACATTTACTGTTGTGACTCTTCGAACCAGCGGGTTATTTTCAATCAAGGTGAATTAATAAATAATTTACCAGGCTATTCAAGAGGCCTTTACTTGAATGACACTATAACTGTATGCGGTAGTTCATTAGGGCGTGTTGTCTCTCACTCAACCGGCATAAAAATAAGTAATAAAAGCGACTCAGGCAGACTGGCAGGGTGGTGTGGTATTTCAGTTTTATTCAATAAAAGTAAAAATATCCGGTCTATTGACTTAAACGATAAAGCCACGGAAATTTTTGAAATCATCCCAACTTAATCTTAACTGACATATCCTGCCTTTACAGTTGCATACATTTTGATTTTAACTGTACCCATAGATCTCGGCTATGTCTGTTAATGTACTCAATTTCTGAAGGAGTTAATGGGGAAAACTCTATATCTTCTTCAAGTTCCGAAAGGTTAAAATGGCCTGTGCGTCTTAACTCTTGATTTTTTGATACCAACCTACTTCCATATAAATATTCATCATTAAAGCTCTTACAACGTGGTAATTCTGCAATGGATGTATTTAGATTAAATTCTTCAGTTACAATTTTCACAATTTCAGTGGGTTTTTCGCAGATTAACTCATAATCTATTATGCGGTCAATATGAGTTTGACCGTCAATTATATTTTGATTAACTGCATTCCATTGTTGAGTACATTGAATTACTTTATTTTTGTTTAAAAGATTTTCCCATAACTTTGGCTTAATTCCCCACCAACCATTTTCAGGGCCGATGCCCTGGCTATTTCTATCGTCATATTTTTTAAGCAATGAATAAATATTTGCAATAGGGTTTCTGACAATCGCGTAAATTTTTGCTTCTGGAAAGTGTTTTTTCAACCACTCAGTTCTTACTGAGTTATAAGGATTCTTGCTCATCAATATTGGCGTTTTAACTTTTGCGTTCTTAATTCTATGATGAAGCAATTCATTATCTTTTTTATTAAAGTCACCAGAATCAAGAGCGTGACCTTTTAGTCCCTTATGCTTTTGATACAACTGACCACAAGGAGACTCAATCGGTGTAAAAGGCGGTAAATCCCCCCAAAAACTGGCTCCCTCCGGCAAAAATGGGTTCGTTATAAATGGCTGTTTCATAAGCATTCGATTAAATAACGAAGTGCCGGATTTTTGCATCCCTATAATAAATAAAAGTTTTGGCTTGATCATCGGTTCGTTTTTGCTTTATTTCGTTTTCTTGACTTCAAACAAATGTCGAACCATGCTTTCATATCAGATGAATCAGGTGGGTTTTTTTCTTCATGATTCTTTATGGCAATAAGACCAAAATCAATTTTTTTTACTACATTAAATAAATGCCTGCGACACCAATTACGAAAAAATGAAGGGCAATGTTTGAACCAACCCATGTAATGAAATCGATGAAACACTTTTTCAAATATGATTTGATTTTTTTCCATAGCACTACCTTTTAATTTACTTGGATCAAAAAAACTAAAAGAATGTTCATTAAAGTGGTGCAAGTGATAAGGATTTACCAAATTATATTCTGTCAAGGTGACGTACGGTACACCCAACAAAAACACTCCATTGTGTTTTAATACCCGATATATCTCAGACAGAGCAAATAAATAATTTGGAATGTGTTCAAGTGTGTGATGCGAAAAAATTAAATCAACACTGTTATCTTCAAATGGTAAGGGCTCCTCGCTCAAATTAAGAGATATATCTGCTTGGTCAGAAATATCTATATTTGTAAAGCCCTCAATATTAGTTCGGCCAGCACCGATATTCAATTTTATTTTAAAATCATCAATTAACAAAATTTAATGCAGTTTCAATATATAAAATGATGATTCTATCATAGTAGTGACATATTAAAATATTTTACAATATGCATTAAACATCTTTGTTTTGGTTACATTTATTATGCGACGATGCGCATTCTACTAATTAAAACAGTATCTGCTATAATTAAAAAAAACTACCATTAATCTCAATAAAAACCTAACCAATTAAGCACTTAACACCGCACCTACAAATTAATTTAAATACTATAGTAGCCTATGAAAACAATTTATATAGCAACAATTCATTGGCAATCAGATTATTGGATAGATATTCAGAAGCGATATTTTAAAAAATTTATTTCAAAACCATATTCTGTATATTCTTGTCTTAATGGAATAGACATTGAACCCCATAAAGATAAATTTGAATACATTAACACTGATAACATCAAGGACCATGGCACAAAGCTTAATTTATTGGCAGACATAATAGTTAGAAATGCTAAAGACGATGATCTTCTTTTATTTGTGGACGGAGATGCTTTTCCTATAACCGATGTCAGATTACTTGCTAAAAAATATTTAAGTCAATATCCACTGATTGCGGTACAAAGAAAGGAAAACTTAGGTGATATGCAACCTCACCCTTGTTTTTGTCTGACGACTGTGAAATTTTGGAAAGCCATCAAAGGAGATTGGCAAAAGGGAACTTTCACTTGGAAAAACGATGAAGGTTGGGATGTCAATGATGTCGGTGGAACATTGTTGCAAATGTTGAATGAAAAAAACATTGAATGGATGCCACTTATTAGAAGCAATAAATTCAATCTCCACCAAGTTATGTTTGGCATTTATCATGATGCTGTTTATCACCATGGAATGGGCTTTAGAAAGCCGGCTTCAAGAATAGATCGTTTGAATTCTCCGGGATTTAACCAACGGAGAAAAATATTTAATATTACAAAATCAATATTACCATTAACGCTGAGCAAAAAGCTATTTTCCCCTTACAACAAAATTTTTAAAGAAAACAACAAATTGAACAAAAGGGTATTGAAATGGATAGATTCAGATCAGTATTTTTATAAAAATTTTATGTAATCACCCTATATCTATAGGAAAGAAATGGAGATGCAATGTCTGAACAATTTGATTTGACTGCCCCTGTCTTGATAACAGGACGAGGAGGCAGTGGCACTCGTTTGTTGTCTAAATTATTACAACAAAGCCATTTATTCCTTGGCAATCGCTTAAACCGGCAGGGTGATTCATTAGAATGGGTCAATATCAATCGCCGAATGATGTTTAATGATATAAAGTTATCAAACAATACATATAATGATAAATGGATTGACCAATTCAGAAAGTTAGCGGCCCAAATAACCTGTAACACTTCAACCAAAGCTTATAGTAATTGGGGGATAAAACTACCAGAAATGCTTTTTATATTGCCAGAATTTTTTGCCGCATTCCCAAACACAAAGTTAATTCATTTGATCAGACATCCTATAGGACTATCTTGTCGGCGAACACACATAACTTCTAGGCTCGATAATCCAGTTGGTAAGTGGGTTCTACCCCAAGCCTATAAATATTTGGGTCTTAATTTTGAACAATCCAATGCCAGTAATATTATTAACAATGCTATCAGTTGGAAATACCAGCTCGATATAATTACAGAATTTACAGAAAAACATTTATCATCACATCAATATCATGTTGTTAAATTTGAGGATATGATAAAAACACCACAAAAAGTTTTTGAAGGAATTAATATTTTTTTGTGTCACTCTTCAAAACTCCAATCTGAAATTGAAATTGACTCAAAAAGGGCACAGAAAACTAAATGTGTTGATACTAAAGACATTAATAAAATTTGGTCTATTTGTGGAAAAACTGCCAGTAAGTATGGTTACACGAGACAAAACTGGCAATTGAAAAAAAATGACTCATGAAAATTATCATCATTGCAGGTTGTCAAAGAAGCGGTACAACACTAATGGGTCAAATGCTTGGTGCTCATTCTCAAGGTTTTTTGATTGATGAATATGATAGCATCTATCAGTGGGCAAATGCGTGGTTAAATAATTCTAAAAATCAATTTGATCTATTGAATCAATCAATCAAAAAAGCTTCAAGTAAATATGTAGATAAACGCCATAAAATAAAAGAATTTAATGATTTAAGTGATCGGTTTTTAGTACTAAAGGCACCAAATTTAACTTTTTATGCTAATGAAATATCATTACTATATGATGAAATTTCAGTAGTATATCCAATTAGGGATGTACGCGCAGTAGTGGCATCAATGCTACAACGAAAACAGCCAACTATGATTACCAATCAAATAAATCATTTTAACAAATCTGAATATGTCCATCAAAATTACTCCGCTGATTTAAAAAAACTTATGGATGACAACACAGAAATACATATAAAAGCTACAATCATTTGGAAAATAAAAAGTTTGTTGATAAAACAATTTAAGGTAAATAATCTAAACCCACTTCTGGTTAAGTATGAGAACCTTATAAGTGAACCAATCGAAGTGGCTAAAATCATGGCAAGACACTGTCACATAAAATATGAGACTAATATGAATCAGCATCATCGTTATATGGATGGCAAGGGTCCAGGAAAGACAAAGCGAGATCGAAAGATTGATGATAACTCATTAAAAAAATGGAATGCCCAGTTAAATTCTGAACAGTTGAGCGAAATTATGGAGATAGCCCAACAAACCATGTCCAACTTCGATTATGATAATTAAAAAATTATTAGCTCGGCAATTGCCTTAAAAGGCTGTCTGGGATATCAATTTGATGCGATTTACCTTTTAAATCACTTCTTACATTTTGAGTCCATTGCTCCAATAATTCATTATTTGTACTTAAATGAAAAAAGTTAATTAAATTTTGAGAAACCAGAGTTGGATTATTAATAAAATCCTCTTGTTTTACTTCTATAAAAGAGCTTTTATCCATTGATTTTTTAATTCGCTTAACTATTGCAAGATTTTCATTATATCTATCGACATGAAACTGTGATGGTGCTTGTTTCATGTAATATGCATAAGCAGCAACAATATCAATCGGATTTCTTCTCACGAATATGACTTTAAAATTTTGTTTATATATAGATTGCAAATATTCCAATATCCAATAATCGTTTAATAAAATTCGCGTGGTACCACCTGCTTTTTTGTCACCGATAACTTCCGGCAATTGAGTTTTTCCCTGAAAACCTTTGCTAATGTTATATTGATACTCTGAGTTATGCCAACTTTCTTGTTTAGCATTTTTAAGTGATTCTGAATATAATATTGATTCAATCTGCTGTTTTGTACACCTGTGATCCCTAATTAGCTTCGCAATATTTACTTCATTAGCTATAGCTATTTCCGGATGAGCATCAAGCGTAGCGCCAATAATACTATGCCCACTATGTGCGTGTCCGACAAACAAAACAAATTTTGAAATTTTAGACAGATGATTTGGATCAATACGGTTAGTAATTGATTCAATTTCACTTTTACTGAAGTTAATTGTCACTTAAATTAACCCTAGTTTATCCAGATAAGATTGTTGTTTAATTGTTTTTGACCAAAAAAAACTGGAGCAGAACTCCAGTTTTTTTTTAATTTTAAATTTTTTAATTCAAGCCAATAGCAGTTTGTCTTCGTGACTCATATTCATCTAACTGAAGTTTAACGTTAGTTTTGTTGTTTGCCCAAGCGTTAGTTGGCTCAATGATTCCTAAATTAATTCTATCTATACAATAGTTATAGTTTTGTAAATCAGTATACTCTACATCTGGTGAAGCTTCAGTAGTATTGCTGTTAGCCCACATTCTGAAGACACCATCAGAAGCTCCTGGTGCACTTGCACGGATCCACTGGTATTCGAATGCTTGTTCACCAGAATTTACAGGTACATCAAACTTTCTTCTATTATCAGCTGCTGTCGCAGGACCTTCATCTGTAACGAAACTTCTAAAAATATTAGTACCATTGTCGCCTTGAAGTCTTAATTGTAGAACACCAACATTAGCACAAGCTACTGCACCGCCATTGTCATTAACATTACATTGAATGTTATGAACCTTATTTCTTTGATTATTAGCTAATACACCAAAATTATCAGCATTTATCATAAACCGACCACGGAAAGAGTTCTCACACGAAGGTGATCTGTCTTGGACCCGCGCTCTTTGAGAGTTGTCAGTAGTTGCAGATACTTCTAAACGACATGCTGTACCATCAAGCCCACCAGCGACTACATCCATCTGTCCAGCTGCGTCTTCACGGACTTGATCCCATGCATCCAGATTTGTATCATCACATTGTGCGAATGACATTGAAGTGAATGCCATACTTGCAACAGCAAAGGATACTTTCAATACTTTTTTCATCTTAACTTCTCCTAGTAAAATAGTTGATTTATATCCTATTAACGTACAGATTAATTTAATCGGTCAATAATAATAAATAAATTTAAATTATCTATTTGTCGTTGTGATATTATCAGATTAACTATTCAACTATAGTCGTATATATATCAGTATTAGCGTTTCAACGTATATTAATTTTTTTAACATGATACTTTCATATCTTAAGAAAATAAATTTCCTAAGAACACTTAGGCTAGGTTCATATTTGTTTTTACTTATTCTTGTTATTTGGTTTTTTTATCAATTTCTAAACCCTTTACTTGGCACTACAAAAAAGCCACAATCGTTTACTTTTTTGTCGCTGCTACTTGAATTTATCTGGCTGTTAAGTATATATCTGATGTTACTGATTTTGCTAGGAAGGCCCAAATCGACTTATTGGATATCTGTTTTAGTATATTTTTTATTCTTAAGCGCTTCTGTTATTAAGATTAATTTTTTAAATGCACCATTGATGCCAATAGACTTGTTTCAAATTGATGATTTATTGAGAACTAAAGAGGTGGTATTAGAATATATAGGGTATTTTATTGTTTTTTTAATAATTTCGAGCCTATTTATTTATTATAACCTGAAAAATGAACTGGTAAATAATTACTCGCGGGTGGTTGCATTATTATCTGTAATTGCGATTGTTGTTTTGTTGTTTAGTTTTAGAGAACCCATAAGGCTATTCTTGGATTCACAAGATATGCTCATTAAGAAGAATACTAACTTAATTAATAGGTCAGCTAGAAATGGATATTTAAATTATTTTTTTCAAGCAACCGTACTACAAAGAAAATCTATTAAGCCCATAGGGTTTGAAATGGCAAAAGTAGATTCAATAATTAATAAATATGATTTAAATGAGCCACTAAAAGTATCACAAAATGGCCAAAGTGCAGATAATGTTATTGTTATTCTTGCAGAGTCTTTCATTGATCCTAATGAAATTGGATGGCAAACATCTGAAACAATATTAAAAAAATTCAGTCAATTAAGATCTGAACATAATGCAGGCAACGTCATTGTGCCCGTTTATGGTGGTAAGTCAATTAATTCAGAATTTGAGCTAATGACTGGCTTATCCACACTTTTTACACCCATAGAGTCTTTACCGTATAGAGAAATGGTATCAAATTCCACACCCAGTTTAGCCAGTGTGCTTAGTAGCAATGGCTTTATAACAAATGTAGTCCAGCTAGTTCCCATGAGTGGATTTGGATTTGAGAAAATTTATGAGTATTTGGGTTTTGATAATGTAGTGTCCTTGGTTGGTTCTGACATAAATAAAGATCCAACAGGGAAGTACGCATCGAGTAAAGTTCTGGCAGAAAAAATAATAAAATTTACAAAATTACAAAACAAATCTTTCATTTATGCTTTTGCAAATACCAGCCACATGCCATGGAAGATTAGTGACTATCCTGAAAATACAATAAAACTTATTAATAACAAAAATATTAGGAAAAAAACCAAGAATAGGATAATTGCGTATTTCAATGCATTAAGGCATGTGGAAGAACTTTTGGTTATATTGGTAGATTATTTTACAAATTCCAATCAAAACACCTTAATATTATTTGTGGGTGATCACCATCCTTCTTTAAAATTAGCTGAATATAATAATAATTTTTTGGAGTATGAAAACTACAAGGTTCCTTATTTAATTTGGCAAAATTACAAATCGATCGATGAAAATACGCATAACACATTGATAAGCATGAACTTTTTAGCTGCAAAAGTGTTAGAAAAGTCCAATGTTAGCATAAAGGGGTTTTTTAAATTTAATCACATATTAATGAAGCGATTAAAAGTAGTGTCAAGAAATTACGACTTTAAAGATAATCTAAACCAAAGCCAATTAGAATTATTTCAAGAGTATGAATATTTTCAACACAGAATTCTTTCTCAATAATTATAGTAACTTAAATAGTGTTTTCCATATTTGTGTAAGTACTCTGTTATTTGAATTTTTTCTTTATGGTTGTATTCAGGACGATTATTTTTAGAATTTAAGCTATAGTTACCAGAAATTTCAAGACCTGTCGAATCGAACACAATTTTCTTAGGGTTTTCTACCAAGTCCTCGTATCTAATTATACTAACTTTGCTTTTCTTTGAAAATTGCTTGAAATACCAATCAATTAGCAATACTTGTCTTTTAAGTAAAGGTTTTTGTTTTCCAATATCCGCCAAATCAATGGAATATTTTTCCAAATTTGGGAGTCTCCCCTTGCTTGATGCAATTTTTACTGAACGCCATGACATAATCACAGAAACAGGATCACGAATAACTGCAATTATAGGCCAGTTACCATTCAATAATCCACCTAAATTGGCAGTGAATAAGGCGTTGGCCTTAATAATAAATAAATTATTAGCGCTACTTTGAGGCAGTTTCACAGCTCTAATTTCTCTTTGGTTTTTTTGGGTTTTTTTATTAATTCTTTTAAAATAATTATCCGGCAACTCAGAACTGTTTTTCTTAAATACAATTTCTATAGGTTGTTTATTTTTAATTTTGCTTCTCAAATTAGAGATTTTAAGTGCTAAGTTATCACTTAATTGAACAGCATTATCACTTTGTTCCTTCAATTCTTTCAACCAAGGTGGCTCTGATAAGCACAAACAAGAGTTGCTGCTTAAAATGGAGGTTAAAAGAGAGGTTCCCGACCTAGGAATGCCTGTTAGTAAAATAGTATTTAAATGATTCATATCCTTTAACCTGTAATAAAAAACTAACAGTAATTTTAAGAGCTATACATGATTGTGCTGTAAGTATTTCTTTAGAGTGTTGGCGGTCGTGATGTCTTGTTTAAGTGACTTGACGAGCGCATTTGAATCTATTAAAAAAGCCGTATTGAGACCATTCGATACTTTTTTAACATATGAGTTGTGTTTTTGATAGCTTTTAAAGTTCAGATTAAAATACCCACCCTCACCCAAAAAACAAATTTCAGAATGCGGCATTATTTTTGCAAATTTAATCATTATGAAATGAGCATCAATACTTCTATTTGAAGGGTAATGTATGATATTAATATTTTTAAAATGATATTTGTCAGTGTTTATAGGTTTTTGACTAATCAAAACAACTATGGCAGTTGAATTTTGGTAAACTTCAATAAGTTTTTTGGTCGAAGTAATTACATTGGGTAATTCATCTTTTGAAGATATTAATAAGAAAGTTTTATAAGGTTTTTTTTTGAATGTTGCCACAATTTAATATTATCTTTATTCCTGGAACTGTTAGTTATCAGTCAATTGCATTGATTTCAATGTTGCAAAATACTGACTTAAACTTCAGATTAGTTGGTAATAGTTTAAATCAAAATGAAGCGAAATTGTTAGAACAAATCAGTGAATGCTCTAACAGACTAACTTATGCAAATTTCGAATCTGATCAGATTATCCCTCATGGTACATTGCTGGACTTATTATTTATTTCTGAAAATAACAAGTATTTTTGTTTTTGTGACTCTGATCTTTTTTTGTTTAAACCTTTATCACAAAAGCAATTATTGAGATACATGCGTAAAGCAGTGGTTTTTTCTTCAGGCGGTAGAATCGAAAATGAAGATGAGGCTATTTACGCTGGATTTAAAGGTGGTGCAACAACCAAAAGTCCTGATGGTAAAATTGATTTAGCCACAAGTTTTTTTTGTATCTACAGTAGAGAACATTTAAAAAGAACGTTATTAAAATATAAAGTTGGCTTTGAGCAATATAGACTGGATAGCCAAATACCAGACAAGGCAAAAAAAATAATAGATGCGTATGAAATCGAATATGAAATGTTTGATACTGGCAAACTTCTAAGCGTGCTTTACCATTATGAAAGATACAAGAAATCATTTGATGAACTTGATGGTTTAGTACACATAGGAGGTATGAGTGGGAGATACCTGCAAAAGTTAGACATCACATCTTCAGTTGTTTTGGATGATTCTGAATTGCCTTCTAAAAATAGAGATAATGGCAACAAATATAATTTTAGGAATGAGTATGAAAAGAATTTAAAACGTCATTACGGAAAATATTTCTATTGCTATTTAAACCATATTATTGGCAAAGGTGCCAAACCGACAATTAACACGAATGATAAAAGAATTAAAAAAACAATTAAACGGTTGGAGTCTGAGATAAGTTACGTCTGGGAGCAAGCACAACTTTTTCATGAAACTAAAAAAATTGCAGCAATCATCAAATCTTCATGATTAGAGGAATAATCTATACAGCCATTACTAATGGCTATGACACAGTAAAAACACCTAAAACAGATCAAACTTTACCGATGGTCTGTTTTCAAAACTCTACCGGTGGCTATACCAATCGATGGGAATCTAAAAAAATTGATCTTATTAATGATGACCCTATCAGAACTGCTCGCTTTTACAAGCTTCATCCTCATTTATTCTTTCCAAATTACGATTGGAGTATCTGGGTTGATGGTAGCTTATTGATAACCGACGACCTAATTAAACTATTAAATGAAGCAATTAATAATAAAGCTAAACTTGCTATATATAAACATGCAAAAAGAAATTGTTTATATCAGGCAGCACATAATTGTATTGATAAAAACAAAGACAGCAAAGAAGTTATTGAGAAACAAATTGATACTTATAAATCAATCGGATACCCTCAAAATAATGGATTAGTTGCCAGTGGCGTGATTGTAAGAAGGCATAACGACCCTCAAATTATTGAATTAATGAATAATTGGTGGAGTGAAATATACAACCATAGCAGAAGAGATCAAATTAGTTTTAATTATGCCTGTTGGAAAATGAACTTTAAGTATTGGGAAATTCCCACAAGAATCGGTGATGGTAGATACTTCATGAGAAACCCTCATGCATAATAATCTATCAAGAATTTTTGTTACTGGTGCGTCAGGTTTTATAGGAAGTTATCTTCATAAGATCATATCTCAAAGTGGATATGATGTAATTTGTATATATAACGTTCATGCTATTAATAATTCAACACCTTCAATTAAATGCAATTTACAACACGAGTCATTGTATGATCAGTTTATTAAGTTTAAACCAGATACCATCATTCATTGTGCTGGCTTAAACCCTTCAGCGTTAATCAAACAAGATGATTCGATGTTTTATCAATTCAATCGTGATGCTACACTTAATTTAGCCAACCAGTTTTTAAAATACTGTGAATCAAATCAGAACAAAAACAAAAAGAAATTTTTAAACTTATCCACTTATGAAATATATGGAAATATCAAAGATTTGAATGGATTTAATGAATCTTCCAGCACCAATCCACTTAATGCTTACGCTGATTCAAAAGCTCAGGCTGTCAATGAAATTGAACAATTAGTCAGCAATAGTGTAGATTTTATAAATGTAATATGCACTAATAATTATGGCCCCGGGCAGTCAAACGATAAATTAATCCCGGTTGTTTTTAATAAACTAATTAAAAATCAAAAAATTATTATAAAAGGTGATGGGTCAAGCCAAAGAACTTGGACATTTGTCAAAGATACATGTGAAGGTATAATTCAAGCATTGAAAAATGGCAAACATAAAAGATATCACTTAAGTGCCAATAACCAAATATCAGTCATTGGTGTGATTAAAGCCATTCATGATATTTTAAAATCGCAAAATTTCGTTGCAACTGATTCAGCCCGTCTAACTTGGCATGAGGCAAATAATAATCCGATTTTTAAAATAGACTCAAGCTGGTCTGAAAAAGAATTAAATTGGACCGCTAAGACCCCTTTTTCAATGGGACTCAAACATACCCTAGAATATTTAAAAAAACAGAGAGATGAATAATAAATTAGCTATTTTAATTATTATTGAACCAGGCCTATTAGAGCAACAAGCCGAGCTACTAATAAAATCTATTCATAAATATCTAACTGCGGAAATTGATATTTTTACATTTTCTCCACGTGTTGATCGAAAGCCAGGATCCCACATGGAATCTTTTTTAAAATATCAGGTCACCCACCACTTTAATAGTGATTTAAATATTGATTATCCTGATTTTCCACTTGCCAATGGACTATATGCTAGTTCGTTTTTCGAAAGAGAGCAGCCTGAATATTCAAAAATTTTACTGACCGACACCGATACGGTTTTTATTAATAATTTACCCAATGAGATATTTGAAAATAATACTGTCTTTGTATCACCTGCAGACAATAAGGGCGTAGGCTCAGAAGGCAATGATGACCCAGAAGATATTTTTTGGCGTCAAATGTTTGAATTTTTTGATATTGATTTACCTGAAGCAAATATGACTACAACCGTGAGAAATAACACGATTAGGCCCTATCACAATTCAGGATTTGTTCTTGTTAATGGAATTGATGGCTTTTATCAGCAATGGTTCAAAGATTTTGATGAGCTGATGAAGTCAAATATTAGACCAAAATTTGTAGGCAGAGATGGTACAAATTTTGGCTTTTTTGAGCAATTGGTTCTCTCTATAACCACTGAAAGGATAATCAATAAAAAAAGATTCTTTCCAAGACAATTAAACTATCCCATTCCTTTTCAACCATACTTATCGAGTGAAAAAAGATCCTTAGATTTTAATGAGTTATGCCATATCCACTACCACAAATGGTTTCAACATCCGGGATTTTTAGATCATGTGACTACTGATGAAGACAAGAAGACAGAACAGTATCGTTGGCTGAAAGAGCAGTTGCCTTTGCAACCGACCATAGATGGGCCGTTTAAATGTTGATGTCTTCTTTTCTAAAATTAATCCCCCCCCTGCTGATAGTTTGCTAATCGGTTACAATGTCCTTTTTAGTTTGCGATTTGTAATATGACCAACAAAACCCTGTATTTAGTCGATGGTTCGAGTTATTTGTTTCGGGCTTTTTTTGTGCCAAATTTACGGCGACTGACCAGTAAAGACGGGCATCCGACCGGGGTTATTTATGGGGTCAGTAATATGATTCAGCGGATGCTGGATGAATATAATCCGACTTATATGGCGGTGGTGTTTGATGCCAAGGGTAAAACTTTTCGGCATGATATGTATGCCGAATATAAGGCCAACCGGCCGCCGATGCCGGATGAGTTGCGCATGCAATTACAGCCGACCAAAGATGTGATTAAAGCCATGGGCATCCCGCTGATTGAGGTGCCGCATGTGGAGGCGGATGATGTCATCGGTACGCTCGCCAAAAAAGCCGAAGCCCGGGGGGTTGAGACCTTGGTGTCCACCAGTGATAAGGACTTGGCGCAGTTGGTGTCGAAGCATGTGACTTTGGTTAACACCATGAGTGATACGGTGCTGGATGAAGCTGCGGTGTTTGATAAGTTTGGCGTGAAGCCGTCACAGATTATTGATTATTTGGCGCTGATTGGTGATTCTTCGGACAATATTCCGGGGGTGAATAAGGTTGGACCGAAGACGGCGGCTAAATGGCTGGCCGATTACGGCAGTGTCGATAACATAATTAAACATGCCGATGAGTTTAAAGGCAAGGTTGGCGAATACCTGCGTGAAGGCATTAATCAGCTTAAATTATCGCGGGAGCTGGTGATTATTAAGCAAGATTGTGACATTGCGTATGAACCCGATGATTTTCTGATCGGTGACAAGGACATTCAAACCTTAAATCAAATCGGCCAACAATACGACATGAAGCGGTTTGCCGAGTTAACCGCAGAGGGTGTTAAAAAAGAACCCGAAGTGAAAACCGATTATCAATGTATTGATGATTTGAAGGATTTAGCGCGCTATTTAAAAACCGTCGAACAATCCGGGTTGGTGGCGGTGGATTTAGAAACCACCTCGCTGCAGCCGATTGGGGCTGAGATTGTCGGTTTATCGCTGTGTTGTGAAGATAACAAGGCGGTGTATGTGCCGATTGGCCATACTGAAGACAGTCAGCAGTTGGATTTATCCGACGTGTTGGATGTGCTGTTACCGGTGTTAAATAAGGTCAAAATTATCGGTCAGCATTTTAAGTATGACTTGAATGTGTTGTCTAATTACGGTCGATCGGTGGAAACGCTCGAATACGACACCATGCTGGAATCCTATGTGCTGGATCCGGCGGCCAACCGGCATGATATGGACACGTTGGCCGACATTCACCTGAATCGACAAACCACGAAATATGAAGACATCTGTGGCAAGGGTGTGAAGCAAATTCCTTTTGCCGAGGTTTCGATACAGCAAGCCACGCATTACGCCGCGGAAGATGCGGACATTACCTGGCAACTGCACCATAAATTGTGGTCGGATTTAAAAGACTTACCGCAATGTGCTGTTTTTCAGGAATTAGAAATGCCGCTGGTGTCGGTGTTGGCCTCGATGGAGCAAACCGGGGTATTGATTGATAAAGGTGAACTGGATAAACAAAGCCGTGAATTGGGCGAAACCATGACGCAACTGGAACAAAAAGCTTATGAAATCGCCGGTAAAGAATTTAATTTAGGCTCACCCAAACAACTGCAACAGATTTTATTTGAAGAACAAGGCATACCGGTGAAAAAGAAAACCCCGGGCGGCCAGCCATCCACCGCCGAAGATGTATTGCATGATTTGGCCGCTGATTATGAGCTTCCGGATGTGATTTTGGAACACCGATCTTTAAGTAAACTCAAAAGCACCTACACCGATAAACTACCGCAGGAAATCAGTGCACAAACCGGTCGGGTGCACACCTCGTATCATCAGGCGGTGACCAGTACCGGTCGTTTATCCTCATCCAACCCCAACCTGCAAAATATCCCGATTCGCACCGAAGAAGGCCGTAAAATCCGCAAAGCCTTTATCGCTGAACCCGGGTGGCAGGTGATGGCGGCAGATTATTCGCAGATTGAACTGCGCATTATGGCGCATTTATCACAAGACGAACAGTTACTGAAGGCCTTTAAGAATGGCATAGATATCCACAGCCAAACAGCTTCGCAGGTATTTAACGTGACACTGGATGAGGTCGATGGTAGTCAGCGACGAGCGGCCAAAGCCATTAACTTCGGCCTGATGTACGGTATGAGCGCGTTTGGTTTAAGTAAGCAATTACATGTGTCGCGCAAAGAAGCCGCCGGTTACATGGCGCAATATTTTAACCAATTCCCCAAAGTCGAGGCGTTTATCGAAGGCATCAAAGAACAGGCAGCGGAACAAGGCTATTTAGATACTTTATTTGGCCGTCGTTTATATTTTCCGGACATCACTAACCGTAACGCCCGTGTCCGTGCCGGTGCCGAACGCGCTGCCATTAACGCCCCCATGCAGGGCACTGCTGCCGACATCATCAAAAAAGCCATGCTCGCAGTTTACCGGGAAATCAAAAACGCTGATGATATTAAGCTGATTATGCAAGTTCACGATGAACTGGTGTTTGAGATTAAACAAGATTCCGCACAAAAATGGTCTGAAAAAATTAAAACCATTATGGAAGACGTGGTGTCATTAGATGTGCCGTTAGAAGTTGAGTATGGGATGGGGGGGAATTGGGACGAGGCCCATTAGAGGTTTGCTTCGCAGCCACTTGGCCTACATGGATGTAGGTCTGCAACGCGAGCAAGGACGCGGTAGTTGCCTTTTTTGCTTCGCAGGCTTTAATGAGCTGCGCTGATAGACTCGCCGTGCTCGCCAAGGCGCATCATAGGTGCGATTTACCTCTTTATTTTTTTAGAATTAAGATAATTTAACGTTGTTTTAAATTAGTTGGGCTACGCAGCCACTTGGCCTACATAGCATATATTGTTCCCAACAATCTATGCATTTCTTACGTCCTTTTAAATCGATGTGGGTCTGCAGCGTTAGCAGGACGCGGTAGTTGCCGCTTACAGGACGTAAGTGTGCAACGTTAGCAGGACGCGGTAGTTGCCGCTTACAGGACGTAAGTGTGCAACGTTAGCAGGACGCGGTAGTTGCCTTTTTTGCTCCGAAAAAAAACCGTAACTGCTTCGCAGGCTTTTATGAGAAGCCCTGTCTGACTCGCTGCGCTCGCCAAGGTGCAGAATAGGTGCGATTTATTTATATTTTGGAGAGAGTTAGGTTTGCCGTTTTTTTGATTCTTACCTAACTTACTATGGATACATTGCAGAGCAGTTCTCCAGGAACAAAAAAGCCGGTAACATATACCGGCTTTGATGAAATTCATTTGAATTTATCTTTTAAGCTTTTTCTTCAGACGGCTGATGGCCTGGATTTGGGCGACGGCTTTGGCCAGGTCGGCCTGGACTTGTGCCAGATCGTACTGCTTGTTGCTGTCTTGAAGAAGATTTTCAGCTTCTTCTTTGGCTTTAATCGCCGCCGCTTCGTCGATGTCTTTGGCACGAATCGCGGTGTCGGCGAGCACTGACACCAGATTTGGCTGGACTTCTAAAATGCCGCCGGACACATAAAACTCCTGTTCAGTACCATCGGTGTGGTGCACCCGCACCTGCCCCGGTTTTAAGCGGGTTATCAAAGGTGTGTGGCGTGGGGCAATACCCAATTCACCGGACACACCACTGGCAATGACCATGGTGACATCACCGGAATAAATGGCATTTTCGGCACTGACTATATCACATTGAATGGTCTTCATTTAGCTGTCCTCAGGCGGCCTTTTCAGACATTTTTTTGGCTTTTTCCAACACTTCATCAATGCTGCCGGCCATGTAGAAAGCCTGCTCAGGGATGTGGTCGTATTCACCGTCAATAATGCCTTTAAAACCACGGATGGTTTCACTTAATGGCACATAAGTACCGGGGGTTCCGGTAAAGACTTCAGCCACGAAGAAAGGTTGTGAGAAGAATCGCTCAATTTTACGCGCCCGGTAAACGGTTTGCTTGTCTTCTTCAGACAACTCATCCATCCCTAAAATGGCGATAATGTCTTTTAATTCCTTATAGCGTTGCAAGGTACCTTGAACCGCACGGGCTGTTTGGTAGTGCTCTTCACCCACCAGCTGCGGATCCAGTTGCCGAGAGGTTGAATCCAACGGATCCACCGCCGGATAAATACCTAATTCTGCAATTGAACGTGATAACACAACCGTGGCGTCCAAGTGCGCAAAGGTGGTCGCAGGTGACGGATCGGTTAAATCATCCGCCGGTACATAAACCGCCTGAATCGAGGTAATCGAACCTTTTTTGGTGGAGGTAATACGCTCTTGTAATTTACCCATTTCTTCAGCCAGTGTCGGCTGATAACCCACCGCAGATGGCATCCGACCCAGCAGCGCGGATACCTCGGTACCGGCCAGGGTGTATCGGTAAATGTTGTCAATAAACAGTAAAACGTCACGGCCTTCATCACGGAAGTATTCAGCGATAGTCAAACCGGTTAAAGCAACCCGTAAACGGTTACCCGGCGGCTCATTCATCTGGCCATAAACCATGGCCACTTTTGATTCTTCCAGATTGTCAATGTTCACAACACCGGCTTCCTGCATTTCATAATAGAAGTCATTACCTTCACGGGTACGTTCACCGACACCGGCAAACACGGACAAACCTGAGTGTTTGGTGGCGATGTTGTTAATCAGTTCCATCATGTTCACGGTTTTACCCACACCGGCACCACCGAATAAGCCCACTTTACCCCCTTTGGCAAACGGACAAACCAGGTCAATAACTTTAATACCGGTTTCCAAAATTTCATCAGAAGCAGCTTGTTCATCATAAGCCGGGGCTTCACGGTGAATTTCCCAGGTGTCTTCGGCGTTGACGTCACCTTGCATGTCGATGGGCTCGCCCAACACATTCATAATCCGACCCAGGGTTTTCTTACCTACGGGCACAGAAATGGCTCGGTTTGTGTTGTCCACTTTTAAACCGCGTTTTAGGCCGTCAGTTGAACCCAATGCAATGGTTCTGACCACGCCGTCACCCAGTTGTTGTTGGACTTCCAGGGTGGTGTTGGTCTCACCAATTTTAAGGGCATCATATAATTTTGGCACGGCATCACGTGGGAATTCCACGTCCACCACTGCACCAATGATTTGTACAATATTACCTGAACTCATAGTCTGACTTCTCCTATACGGCGGCGGCACCGCCGACAATTTCTGAAATTTCTTGTGTAATGGCTGCTTGTCTGGCTTTGTTATAGACCAATTGCAGTTCTTTAATTAAATCTGAGGCATTATCCGTGGCCGACTTCATCGCCACCATGCGGGCGGCGTGCTCAGAGGCCAGGTTTTCCAGTACCCCTTGGTAAACCAATGATTCAATGTAGCGGGTCATCAAATTATCCAGCACTTCTTTGGCATCGGGCTCATAAATGTAATCCCAATTAGCCCGTGACACCGCTTCATCACCGGCCGGTAAGGGCAGCAATTGATCCACCGTCGGTTTTTGGGTCATGGTGTTGATAAAATCATTATAAGCCAGGTAAACATGGCTTAATTCACCGGCCGAGTAAGCATCTAACATCACTTTGACCACACCAATCAGTTCGGTGAGTTTCGGGTTATCACCCAGCGACGAAATATTGGCCTTCAGATTCACACTGCTGTTTTTGAACATGGTGGTGGCTTTGTTACCCACGGTGACCACGTCAATTTTTTTGCCTTGTGATTCCCACTCACGCATGTTGATGACGGTTTGTTTAAACAAGCCGGCATTCAGACCGCCACACAAACCACGATCGGTGGAAATGATGATATAACCCACACGATCACCCGCCTGGTCATGCATAAACGGGTGTTTATACTCGGGTGTTGCCTGAGCCAGGTGGTTAATCATTTCCTTGATTTTGCGCACGTAAGGACGCGAGGTTTCCATTTGGTCCTGGGCTTTTTTAATTTTACTCGCCGACACCATTTCCAAAGCGGTGGTCACCTTACGGGTGGACTTAACGCTTTTTATTTTGGTGACGATTTCACTGCCAACTGCCATATCTACTACCTGTTATTGGTTTAATCAACGGGCGGCTTAAAAGCTGCCTGTTTTCATAAAATCTTCAACCCCGGCTTTTAACTGGGCTTCAATTTCATCATTAAAGTCGCCGGTTTCGTTGATTTTTTTCATCAATGCTTCACTGTTGTTGTTCATGTGATCAATCAAAGCATGCTCAAAATCACCAATCTTATCCAGCTCGACCTTGTCCATATAACCACGGTCAACCGCATATAAAGACACCGCCATTTCAGCGACACTCATAGGTGAATATTGTTTTTGCTTCATCAATTCGGTCACACGCTGACCACGTTCCAGTTGCGCTCGGGTGGTTTCATCCAAATCAGAAGCAAACTGGGCAAAAGCGGCCAATTCACGGAATTGAGCCAGTGCCAGACGCACACCACCACCGAGTTTTTTGATGATTTTGGTTTGTGCTGCACCACCCACACGAGAGACCGACAAACCGGCATCAATCGCAGGTCGAATACCTGAGTTAAATAAATCAGTGCCGAGGAAAATCTGGCCGTCGGTAATCGAAATCACGTTTGTCGGTACGAACGCAGACACGTCACCAGCCTGAGTTTCAATAATCGGTAAAGCGGTTAATGAGCCGGTTTTGCCTTTCACTTCACCGTCGGTAAATCGTTCAACGTAGTCCGCATTGACTCGCGCGGCACGTTCCAATAAACGGGAGTGTAAGTAAAACACATCACCCGGATACGCTTCACGGCCCGGTGGACGTTTTAACAACAGAGAAACCTGACGATAGGCCCAGGCTTGTTTGGTCAAATCATCATAAGTAATCAGGGCATCTTCACCGCGGTCACGGTAGTATTCACCCATGGCACAGCCTGAATAGGGAGCAATGTATTGCATGGCCGCAGAATCAGAAGCGGTGGCCGCCACCACGATGGTGTGTTCCATGGCGCCGTGTTCTTCCAGTTTACGCACCAATGAAGCCACTGATGAACGTTTTTGACCGATGGCCACGTATATACAGATCACGCCGGTGCCTTTTTGGTTGATGATGGCATCAATGGCAACGGCTGTCTTACCCGTTTGGCGGTCGCCAATAATCAACTCACGCTGACCACGTCCGATTGGCACCATGGCGTCAATGGATTTCATACCGGTTTGTACCGGCTGGTCAACCGATTTACGGTCAATCACGCCGGGGGCAATTTTTTCAATCGGTGAAGTCAGTTTGGTTTTAATTGGTCCATGACCATCAATGGGGTTACCCAGTGAGTCAACCACGCGGCCTAACAATTCAGGGCCGACCGGCACTTCCAGAATGCGGCCGGTACATTTTGCTTTGTCGCCTTCTGAAATATGACCGTAATCACCCAAAATCACCGCACCAACGGAGTCTCTTTCCAGGTTCAAGGCCAGTGCATAAGTGTCACCGGGCAACTCAATCATTTCACCTTGCATCGCATCGGCCAGGCCGTGGATACGTACGATTCCGTCTTGCGCACTCACAATGGTGCCTTCGGTACGGGCCTCTGACTGAACCTTAAAGTCCTTAATGCGGTCTTTAATCAGTTCGCTTATTTCTGATGGATTCAATGTCGTTTGCATTGGTGCTCCTCGTTGCTTCTTTTCAGCGTTTAATCCGCTAAAATATTAGTTAAATAGTTCTGTTTTTAATCGCTCGATTTTACCGCTTAAAGTACCATCGATGACCAAATCACCACAGTGAATTTTCGCCCCGCCTAACAAAGACGCATCCACTTCGATGGACAAAGTGATGTCTTTGCCTGTGCGGCGTGATAAAGCGGCCGTTAACCGTTGTTGCTGATCCTCACTTAAAGGCGCTGCGGACTGAACCTGTACGGACAGTGCGCCTGAATCCTGCTCATAATAGTGCTGATAAAGTTCAGCCACATCCGGCAGCAAGGGCAGTCGGTCGTTTTCAATCATTAAGCGAATGAAATTCTCATAATGGCTGTCTTTTGTATCACCGATAATGAGGTCAACCAGCTGTTGGTCAGTGACATCAGGGTCAGTGAATATCGTTGCCACGTCATCGTGATCCGCCAATCCGGCGGCCACGGCCAATTGCTTTTGCCATTGGGAGACCTGATCCACCGACTTGGCGAATTCATAGGCCGCTTTGGCATAAGGTCTGGCTAAGGTTATCAACTCACTCATGCTTAAATCTCTGCGATTAATTCATCCAATAATTGGGCGTGCTTTTTGGCATCAATTTCTTGACTGATTAATTTTTCAGTACCGGCTATAGCCAGTGCAGCCACTTGCTGTCTGAGCTGTTCACGGGCACGGTTGACCTGTTGCTCAATTTCAGCTTCTGCCGCCGCCAGTTGGCGTTCTTTTTCTGCCAGGGCTTCATTTTTTGCCTGATCCTTGACTTTGGTGGCCACCTGATTGGCCTGGTCCTTAATCTGACCGGCCTGATCTTTGGCTTCAATAATCAATGTTTCGACTTTGGCTTTGGCAGTTTGCAGCTCTTTCTCAGCACGATCGCCGGCCGCTAAACCGTCGGCGATTTTTTTCTCGCGCTCCTCCATGGCACCCAAGATTACCGGCCAGATGTACTTCATGGTAATCCAGATCACTGCGAAGAAGACCACCATTTGAATGACTAATGTTGCGTTAATGCTCATCTTGTGTACTCCGAGGTTATCTGTCGCGGGATGCTAAACTTAACCTGTAATAGGCGCTAATAATGGGTTGTTGAATGTAAAGAACAAGGCGATACCCACACCAATCATGGCAACCGCGTCAAGCAGACCCATTAACAGGAAGTACTTACCTTGTAACATAGGGGCCAGTTCAGGCTGACGTGCCGTGGATTCCAGTAAGCGACCACCTAAGATACCCAGACCAATACCGGTACCAATGGCGCTTAAGCCCAGAATGATTGAAACAGCAATGGCAGTCATGCCTTGGACTTGTGCAATTAAAGCTAAATTTTCCATCGTTTTCTCCGATTTACCTTTTTTAAATAAAAATATTAAAGTTAATGATCTTCATGTGTCTCATGGGCCATGTTCATATAAACCACACTCAACATCATAAAAATATAGGCTTGCAACGTAATAATTAAAATGTGGAACACGGCCCACACAAAAGCAAGAATAAATTGCATCACTGATACCAGTATGCCACCGGCCGTAAAGAAATCAGCAAAAGTGTAATTAACGGTCAAAACCGCAATCAATATGAATATCAGCTCACCGGCATACATGTTGCCGAAAAGTCGCAGACTCAAAGACACCGGTTTGGCCAGCGTTTCCACCAGATTCAAAAACAGGTTCGGTCCGGCGAGTAGTATTTTACCCAACCAACCTTGTGCAGCAAACGGATGGGTTAAAAACTCTTTCACGTACCCCAGAACCACAGGTTTTTTCACGGTAAAGCTGTAATAAAACACCAACAACATCACCCCGAAACTCATACCAAACACGATGTTTAAATCCGTGGAAGGCACGATTTTCATATATTCAATACCAACCAGAGTCCCTAACCAGGGCAATAAATCAATCGGCAACAGGTCCATAAAGTTCATCAGCCAGACCCAGATAAAAATACTCAAAGCCATCGGCGCCACCAGTTTGCTGGAACCGGTAAAGACATCGGTGACCTGCTTATCGACAAAGCCAAGAATCATTTCCACAAAGTTCTGGGTTTTTGAAGGCACACCGGCAGTGGCTTTTTTGGCCACACTGCGGAAGAATAAAAGATAGATTGCCGCCAACAAAATGGTATAAAACACACTGTCGGCATTGATGGTCCAAAAACTGCTGCCTTCAACAAGTTCCTTGGTATTGTTCACCAAATGGTGGCTGATGTAATCACCAGCGCTGCCGCCATTTTCGCCACTTGCCATCGTTTATCTCACTTAAAAGAGGTTAACAAAGCCACCCAAAATGCTAACAGGGTGATAATAAATCCAATCAACAAAGCCATTAACTGGAACGAAAACTGTGTGATGGCCACATAAAACAAAGCACCAATCACAATAAATTTGAGGATTTCTCCTTTCACCATTTTCCCCACCATGGCTTGATCCGGTGAAAACGGCCAGGCCACTATAAAGGCAAAGGTTAATGATCCAAGGGCGCTGATGACAGCGCCTGCCATGGCTGATCCGGCGGCCGCTTGACCTTGGAACAGCCAAAAAAATACGGCTGTCAAAACACCGATTATCACCTGATAAAGCGGTATTTTAAAAACCGTTTTCTTCACTTCTTGCCAGGAAAATTCGGTGGTCATTGAAGGCCTCTTATCCCCATGACAATGGACATCTCAATTAAGCCGTCACAATTGCCGTTGCTAAAAGCGGGTGCATTATAAAGGCTTCACCCGTCCAAAGCAATGTTTTTAGCACAAATTTAAACGCCCTGTTCAGTCTGTTGCCGACCTTATTCTACTCTTGTTTTGTTGGGTTTTTTGAAGATTTTCTTGCCCGCGGGTGACTGCGGTCATAAACCTGAGCCAAATGCTGAAAATTTAAGTGGGTATAAATCTGGGTAGTGGACAAGTCCGCATGCCCCAGCATATCCTGGACGGCCCGCAAATCTCCCGATGATTCCAGTACATGACTGGCAAACGAGTGGCGCAATAAATGCGGGTAAACCCGTTGCCAGAGGCCGAGTTGTTGCGCCCAATGCTTAACCCTTGCCTGGATACTGCGTGGCTTAAGCCGACCACCACGTTTTGAAACAAACACCCAGTCCACACTGCTTTGATTCATATCACGGCTGTCCTGTTGCCAGTTTGACAAGGCCTTTAAAGCGGCCCGACCCACCGGCACCACCCGGGTTTTTTGGCCTTTGCCCAATAACCTGACAAGACCTTCGCCCCAATTCAAATCAACCCATTGTAGTCGGCTCAGCTCTGAAAGGCGCAAGCCTGATGAATAAAACAACTCCAGCATGGCTTTATCACGGCGTTCAATGGCGGAGTTTTGCGGGACATCCAACAACTGAAAAATAAGATCCACATCCAGCACTTCAGGTAATTTTCGACCAACTTTCGGTGCATTGACAAGACTCACCGGATTATGATCAAGCGGACAATTGGGGGCCTGTTTGAGAAAATCAAAAAAATTCAGCAAACTGGATCGGTATCTGGCCACGGTTTTCGGCGATTTACCGCGACCTGATTGTCGGCGCAAAAATTGACGCACCTGATCACTGCCGATGTCACAAACATCATTCTTATCTGACAAGCACAAGTCTGTTTTGAAAAGTGATATGTCCTGTTTGGCCGCCGTTACCGTGTGAGGCGATAAATGACGGGTGTCTTGCAAATAGGCCAGATAGGCGTCAAGACATGGCTTGATTTGAATCATTCTCTGGCTGATCGGAAGTGGTCATAGTGGCGGTTTTTTCCTGGGTTTTGCGTCCCGAACTCACCGCAAAAAACTGACTGATGATATGACCCAGCTTCTGCAAAATATCACTGGCCGCATGGGGCATAAACTTATCCTCATCGCAACTGGCAAAACCCAGCAACCCAAACTCCGCCTGTGGCCCAAGCGGAATGATAATGGCCGAACGGATGTCTTTATGGGCGCCGAACATGGCTTCAATTTGCGACTGGGGCAAACGGCCGGCTAAGGGCTCTGACTGATGCTGGAAAACTGTAAACTGACTTTTTTGGGCCGCTGTCAGGGCCTCACAGTAACGCCCGGGAAGTGCCTGCAGAAATTCCTGACGACAACTGAGTTTAAAATAATCACTGGCAAAATGCTGTTGTACGAACGCGACAAAACGATTCAAAAATTCGGCCTGTTCAGAAACCGCCAGCGTCACCAGCAATTCAAAAACACGGTTCATCAGTGTCTCATTGATTTTGGCGTGATGAATCAGCTGTTTGATTTGGTTTTTAAGCTGTTGGTTTTGCTGCTGCAGGGTTTTGGCCCGGTAAGTGGCCATTTGCTGTAACTGACCCTGTTCATCGGCCACCTGCAATTCCTGTAACAAAGACGGATTGTCTGCGAAAAAATTCGGGTGGTCTTTTAAATAAGCCACGATGTCTTGTTTTGAAATAGATTCACTCATAAATTTGTCCTTGATAAACGAATTTTGCCGGACCAATCAGACTTATCTTATCACACGCATTGTTCAGTAAAACGGTTAAATCACCGCCCGGCATCGAAACCGTCACTTGATCCTGACCTTTAAAATAATGCCGCAGCACAATCGCCGCGGCCGCGGCCCCGCTACCACAGGCCGGTGTTTCCCCGGTTCCACGTTCATAGACCCTGATTCGCACCTGATTGTCACGAATGATTTGCATCACTTCCAGATTCACACCGGCTTCAAATAAAGCACCGATCCGTGATGCGTTTTCGGCCAATGGTTCTTGCGACACATCATCACTGATCAGTACGCAATGGGGGTTACCCACATCCACCAGATACGCGTTTATTTCGGTATTCGGCAAACGCAGGTTTTTTTGTTGATAATGAAATGCCTGATTCAGGGTTATTGCCAACCGGCCATCGGCTTTGTGGTCCAACACAACCTGCCCGCCGACACCGTGAATGGTCATCGGCATTGCTACTTGTTTGTTTTTAAAGTAAAGAGCAATGGCACGCTGGCCATTCCCGCATTGTTCAGCCGCGCTGCCGTCGGCATTGTAAAACTGATAGCATTGAAGCTTATTTTTTTTGAATAAATAAATTAACTGATCAAAACCCACGCCCAGGCGCCGGTCGGACCAAAGCCGAATACGTTCAGCATCCGGCGGCAAAGTCAATCCCGCAGGCTGGCAATCGGCATCGAGCAACATGAAATCATTGCCCAGACCGTGCATTTTCTCAAAACGGTAGCTGGCTTTGCGCATTGTTTTCAGACTCTGGGTCTTGATGAATCTTATCAACTGCCACATCCTGCGGCTGGTATAAATCACCTTTGTTGCCACACGCTGTGAGCGACGCCACAAGCAACAGCAAAAATCCAAAATGAATACTGGCTATTAAACGGGTGTATTTTAGCTTAAATTTCATGGCTGTCTGTCTTCTTGATAATCACAGGCTATAATAGAGCGCATCATTCATGAAGACAACCCAAATATGCTCGAATACATCACCGCCCATACCGGCAACAACCCCGATTATGTCATTATCTGGCTGCACGGCTTGGGTGCCGACGGCCATGACTTTGAACCGGTGGTACCGCAATTTAAAAACCCCAAACACAGTTTTCGCTTTATTTTTCCCCATGCACCGGTGCAACCGGTGACCATCAACGGTGGTATGGCGATGCGTGCCTGGTATGACATCACCGCCATGGACATCCATAGACATGTGGACGAAGACGGTATCAATCAGTCCGTAGGGCTGGTCCAGGCATTAATCGACCGGCAGTTAAAAGACGGTTTTAAAGCCGAACAAATTGTACTGGCAGGCTTTTCGCAAGGCGGTGCTTTGGCATTGCATATGGCCCTCACCGGCCAACACAAATTGGCTGCGGTTATCGCCTTAAGTTGTTATTTGCCGGTACCCGGGGTCATAAGCAAACGAAGTGATTTTAGTCATAAAGACACACCTTTTTTTATGGCTCACGGCCAGCATGACCCGGTGGTACCTTATGCCCTGGGTGAACAAAGCAAGGATTTATTGATTAAAGCCGGCTTTAAGGTGGACTGGCATACTTACCCGATTCAACATGGCGTGGATATGAATGAACTCAACGACATTAAATCATTCTTATTGTCGCTGCCATGACCCATCACAATCAGGATGACTTGTTTTGTTATAAAGAACACCTGCAAAACAATCATCCCGAGACCCGCATTGATATCGTTGCCCAAACCGACTCCACCCAAAGACAGGTTAAACCTAACAGTGTTTTTATTGCCGACAGTCAGCAAGCCGGTGTGGGTCGGCGCGGCAACCAGTGGTTCAGTCCGGCGGGCCGGTCCATCAGCTTGTCGTATCGTTTTTGTTTGCCGCTGACAGCCACTGAACTCAGTGGTTTTCAGTTAACCACAGCTTTGGCGGTGACGGCTGTCATGAAGCATTTTGGCAGTCCGCCGCAACGTTTGCTGAAATGGCCCAATGATTTGTGTTTTGAGCAACGTAAATTTGGCGGTATTTTAATCAATCTCAGTCCCAACCAGGACCGCCAAAGCACCGATGTAACTGTCGGCATTGGTCTAAACTGGTCACTCAGCGAAAAAACCCTGACTCAGATTGACCAGCCGGTTTGCAATATCCCGATTGCCAACAAACCGCACCGTGGCTTATTTATCGATCAATTGTTAAGTCGCCTCAAACAGGTCAATCAACAGTTTTGTGATGATGGATTAAAACCTTTTTTGAAACGATGGTCGCATCAGGACAGCTTACAAAACAGCCGGATTGAACTCAAACAAGACCGGCAGATAATGCAGGGCGATTATGCCGGCTTGAGTCCGCGGGGTGAATTGCAAATCCGGGTAAACGGCCAAATCCGCTGTTTTGGCAGTGGCGAAGTCCGTGTTCGGGCTTTATAATTTGCACGCTCGCAGTGCGGTTTAAAAACCCTGTCATTCGTTGGAGATTTTTACAGTCAGTTATGCGCTATTTATTCATTGTTTTATTATTGCTCAATATCGGCTTTTTTATTTGGCTGGAGCGCTTCAGCGCAATACCGCAAAAAACCTTTACAGCGGTTGACCCCGGCATCCGGTCTCTGGTGCTGTTATCAGAACTGAATGACCCATCGTCCGGTGATTCAGCGATTGACAGCTTCAACACCCAAGACAACAGCCACAGCCGGGAAGTGATTAATTTACGTTGTTTTGCAGCCGGCCCTTATCGTGATGAAGCCAACGTATTAACCGCTGCGGAAAACATCAAATCAAGTGTATTAAAATCCACTATTCGGCGACTTACCACCACCCAGGAAGCAGGCTACTGGGTGTATATTCCGGCCTTGCCCAGCCGTGCCGAAGCCTTGAAAAAAGGCCGTGAACTGGCCGCTGCTTACGTCAAAGACTATTATGTGGTCACATCTGGAAACAACGAAAACTCCATTTCACTGGGGCTGTACCGGGAACCGTTTAATGCAGACAACCGCGTCAACCAACTCAAACAAAAAGGCTTTGCGGTGGAAAAGGAAACCCGTTTAGAGCAATGGCCGGAATTCTGGCTGGACTTCAGCCTTGGTGAAGACAGCGAATTTGACCCGCAAACGCTGCAAAGTGAAAATATTGCCGTCAATGAAATTATCTGTCCGGGTGATAAGTCCTCGTGAACATACTGTTTTGTGACTGCAGCCATCCCAAAAGTTATGATTTTGACACATTAAGTCAGCAAGCCACAGGCGGAACAGAATCCAGCTTATTGCGCCTGTCCGCACTGTTTGCGGCTCAAGGACATCAGGTCAGCGTCTTCCAGCAAGCACGTCAAAGGGCGCGGCAACAAAACAAGGTTCATTTTATCGGCGCCGCTCACCTCGACTCATTGAAAGAAGTGGCGGTGATTGTGGTGTTAAGAAAAGACCGGCAATTAAAATCCTGGCAACAACGCTTCCCAAAAGCCCGGACTTTTTTGTGGCTGCACACCTATAAAAAATGGGAATTTGTCTTCAAAAGGCTGTTCAAACATAACCGACGGGCGTCGATTATTGGTAATTCAAATACCCACGCCAAGCACCTGAACCAACAACTGCATAACAACGTTTTTGCCCGGCTTTTAACAACCCTCGGTGTACCTAAATTAAACGTCAATTATGGCTATAACCCGGTGCCTAAACCGATGGTTTCTAAACCAGTCAAACGCAACTGCAACAAACTTATATTTTTATCGGCCCCAAACAAAGGCCTGGCAGAAGTTCTCAATCACTTTAAACACGTTAAAGCCGCGATGCCCGATATGCAGCTTCACATCGCCAACCCCGGTTATCGAGACCAAACCGACATTCAACAACCCGGTGTTCATATCTTAGGCGCCTTACCCCAGACTGAATTATGGCAACATGTGGCCGAAAGCCTGTGTGTGTTCTATCCACAAACGTCTTTTGCAGAAACATTCGGGTTAATCTATGCCGAAGCCAACGGACTCGGCACACCGGTGCTGGCGCACGACATCGGCGCTGCCAGAGAAGTTTTACACCCCGAAAACCCGCTGATTGACTGCCATAACAGCCAGCTTGTCATTAAAACTTTACAACAATGGCAAGAAAAATTGCCACCTGTAAAATACCGAGATATCTTTGCCAACCAGTCAATTTATCGGCAATGGTCTGAATTACTTACCCTGAAAATCTAAAGACACCGAATTAATGCAATAACGCTGACCGGTTTCGGTGGGACCGTCATTAAACACATGGCCCAGGTGCCCTTCACATTGGGCACAGACCACTTCGGTGCGGCGCATGCCGTGGGAATCATCGAACACTTCTTTAACTGTGTCACCCGCGATGGCGCGGTCAAAGCTGGGCCAGCCGCAATGGGCATCGAATTTGCTGTCACTGGTAAATAAAGCCGCACCGCAGGATTTGCACGTGTAAGTACCGTCTTCAAAGTGGAGGTTATATTGTCCGCTGTGGGGGCGTTCGGTACCTTTGTTGACAATCACTTCATAACTGGTTTCATCCAATTTATTTTTTAATTTGTCTTTATGTTCTTTTCTCATGAGATTTACTCCAAAGCCAGTAAATAATTGCGGCCGTTACGATATATGTTTAGCAGCGGTGATTTTTTTTGATTCTGCATTTTCACGGTCATTTGTTTTAAAGTGCTGATGTCTTTTTTATTCACCGCCGTGATGAGGTCACCGGCACGCAGACCCAGTTCCCAGGCCGATGAACCGCGTACCACCTCATCCACCAGCACCCCCTGATAGCGTTGTCGGTATTTGGCCGGTAGGTTGCGTAAGGTGGTGCCTTTGAGTAAAGGATGCAATTCATGACCACCCAACTCATTGCGGTCATTTTCGGTGATTTCTGTGGCGGTTTTGCGGGCTTTGTTATCCCGCAAATAATCGATGAGCACCGCCGAGTTCAGAGGCAGCAGGCCTTCAAAGTTTATAAACTGTTGCTGGTTGTTGATTTTATCGCCATTGAGCTTGAGGATGATATCACCCGATTGCAACCCGGCCCGTTCCGCCGGTGAATCGGGATCCACAGCAGTGACAATCACCCCGTGTTTTTGACCCACATCAAAGGCCCTGGCCAGCTGTTCGGTGATATCCTGAACACTCACGCCCAAAGAACCCCGCCGCACTTCACCGTATTCAATCAACTGGTTCATCATGCGTTTGGCCAATGTGGATGGAATCGCAAAACCAATCCCCACATTACCACCGGAGGGTGAAAAGATGGCGGTGTTAATACCCACCAAAGCACCATTTAAATTAATTAAGGCACCGCCTGAATTCCCGGGGTTAATTGAAGCATCGGTCTGAATAAAGTTCTGATAACCGAGGCCACTTAAACTGGTGCGCCCCAATGCACTGACAATACCGGAAGTGACCGTTTGACCCAGTCCGAAGGGATTGCCCACCGCCACCACAAAGTCACCGACTTTTAATTGGCGTGAATCGGCGAGGGTTAAAGCGGTTAAGTTATCGGCATCAATTTTAATCACTGCCACATCGGTACCGTCATCTGAGCCAATGAGTTCGGCACGGTAAGTACGGCCGTCATGCAAGGCCACCGAAATGTCGTCTGCGTCTTTGACCACATGGTGGTTGGTCAGAATATAGCCTTGTTTGGCATCCACTATCACCCCGGAACCCAGAGATTGTGACACTTGCTCCTGTGGCGCACTCGGCAAACCATAAAACCAGCGGTAAAATTCACTGCGGGAATTTCGCACATATTGCACCGATCGGGTGTTGATATTCACCACTGCCGGCGTCACACGTTCCAAAACAGGCGCCAGAGACGGTACCGGCTGATCGCCTACGGCCACGGGCAAAGCCGCTTGTGCGGTGATTGATATTGACAAAAAAACGACAAGTAGGCCGATAATATGGTGTTTTTGTTTATTCATTTGATTTTAACGGACTTATGCAGTGTTTAAAAAGAGGTTTTTAAGCGCCGAAAGTTCCCCTACAATACGGCTTCACTTAAAATACTGTGTTTTGATGAACACCACCAATGCGGTTATTTGAATCATGTTTATTGATAAATTAGAACAAAGACAACGACAAGTCAACTCATTACTCTGTGTCGGCTTAGACCCGCAACCGACAAAAATAGAGGCTTTGGGTATTAATTTGTTGCCTTGGTTAAAAAATATCATTGATGCCACCGCTGATCATGTGTGTGCTTTTAAACCCCAAATCGCCCACTTTTCTGCGATGGCGGCCGAACAGCCATTAACCGATATCATTCAATACATCCATCAAAATTATCCGGATATTCCGGTTATATTAGACAGCAAACGCGGCGATATCGGCAGTACGGCTGAACGCTATGCCGAAGAAGCTTTTGGGCGTTATCAGGCCGATGCTTTGACGGTTAATCCGTACCTCGGCGGTGACACCCTCTCTCCTTACACCCAATACAAAGACAAAGGTGTGGTGGTTTTGTGTAAAACCTCCAATCAACAATCCGGCCAACTGCAGGATTTGGTTTTACAATCTGGGCAACCACTTTTTTTACAGGTGGCACAATTGGCCGCCCAATACTGGAATAACAATCAGAATATTCTGCTGGTGGTGGGTGCCACTTACCCCGAACAACTGGCCGCAGTACGGCAACAGGTGGGTGACATGCCGTTATTGATACCGGGTATTGGTGCCCAGGGCGGTGATCTGGCCGCTACGCTCGAAGCCGGGTTACGCAGTGATGGGCTGGGCCTCATCATTTCAGCTTCACGCAGTGTGATTTATGCAGGTGACGGAACCGATTATGCCAAACAGGCAGAAATGGCCGCTGAACAATTAAAAATGGACATCAATCATTTTCGTACTCATTAATGACTCATGCCCTATTTATACTTTCACATGTCATGATTAAACTTACGCAGCTAAGTTGGGCCATTAACATCCTCACAGGATTTAACCATGCAAAATAATCAATCATTTTGGAAAAAAATTACACCTTTTATCATCATCGTTCTGGTGGTGATCGGCCTGATGTTTGTCATGCGCTTATTACGTGATGAACCGCAAACACAAGCTCGCCAGGAAACCGGATTCCTGGTGGAAACGGTTCAGCTTGAACCGCAATCACTGACCATTGAAGTAAGCACCCAGGGTGTGCTGATACCAAAACGCAGCATCAGTCTGGTGGCCGAAGTCAGTGGTCGGGTGGTGTCGGTGGATGACAGTTTTGTGGTCGGCGGACAGTTTAAGCAAGGCGATGTTCTGCTGCAAATTGAAACCGATGATTATCAAGTGGCTGTGGCCCGCGCCGAAGCCAATCTGGCCAGTGCGCGCGCCAGCTTAGACTTAGAACAAGCCAAAGCCGAACAGGCTGAAAAAGACTGGCAATCTTTTGGCAAAAAATCCAAACCCAGTGACTTACTGTTAAACATTCCCCAACTCAAAGGGGCACAGGCAGCTGTGGATGCGGCCAAAGCCGATTTGCAAAAAGCCCGACGAGACCTGAGTAAAACCACCATCCGTGCCCCATTTGCAGGTGCAGTGCTGGCAAAACAAGTGGACATCGGCCAGTTTGTCAATGTCTCGGGACAATTGGGCCGCCTGGCCGGCAGTGAAGTCGCAGAAATCCGGTTACCCTTAACAGACCGGCAGCTGGAACAATTAAAATTAACACATTCTGACCGCTTGCCCTTACCGGTCAATTTAAGTCTGGTTGACGGACCAAAGGTAGGCGAGGCACAATTGGTGCGTCTGGAACCGGAAAAAGACCCGCAAACACTGATGACATACGGTGTGGTCGAAGTAAGAGAACCCTTTGATCTCGGATTGCGTTTTAACACCTTCGTTCAGGCTGACATCATTGGGCCTACCTACGACAATGTGTTTGCAGTACCCGCAGAATGGCTGCTTCCAAAACAAAGACTGCCTCTTTATCGCAATGATCGCTTACATATTCAATCGGTCACAGTCATCGAACAAAGCGATGAACTGGATTATATCAGTGAGGGATTAAGTACCGAAGACCAGATCATCACCACACCCATTCAATTCCCTGAACAAGGCATGGTTTTGCGCCGCCAATCAATATCCGCTGATTCACCGTCAGCAACATCTGAAAATAACAGCCAGGCAGATGAGTCCCCATGAGTAAACAATGGAACCGCGGCATCATCCACTGGTTTGCATCCAATCCGGTGGCCGCCAATTTGTTGATGGTGTGTATTCTGGTGATGGGTCTGGCGATTGCCATCAATTTAAAAAAGGAGATGTTTCCCACCACCGTGATTAACCAGGTCTCCGTTACCATGGCTTATCCCGGAGCCGCACCGGATGAAGTGGAAAAAGGCTTGTGTATTAAATTAGAAGATGCCATTTCCGGTTTAGAGGGCATCGATAAAATCACCTGTAACGCCAATGAAAGCGTGGCACGCACCAACGTTGAAATTGATTCAGCTTACGATGTGAAAGCGGTGATGGCTGAAATTAAAAACCGTGTGGACGGGGTCAACTCATTCCCCGAACAGGCTGAAAAACCCATCATCAGTGAAATTATCCCGCAGCAGCCGGTGATGTTTGTTTCCATCCATGGCCTGGTGCCCGAACGACGGCTTTTGGAAATCAGTCAGCATATTCGTGATGAAATCGTGGATTTACCCGATGTGTCTCTGGCCGAACTGATTGGTTACCGGCCCTATGAAATTTCAATTGAAGTCAAAGAACTCACCTTAAGACAATACCAAATAACCTTTGATGAAATCGCCAATGCTTTAAAACGGGCTTCACTGGATGTCCCCGGCGGCGCCATCAAGACCGAACGTGGTGATGTGCTGCTCAGAACCGTGGGACAATCTTACACCGGTCGTGAATATGCCGATACCGTCATACGCACCAACCCCGACGGCAGCCGCTTGTACCTCGGTGATATCGCCACCATTAAAGACGCTTTTGTTGAAGACCGCGTGCTCGGTACTTTTGACGGCCAACCGGCCATCAGCATCCAGGTCACATCGGTGGAATCTGAATCGGTGCTGGATATTTCTGATCAGGTGCACCGGTTTGTTGATAAAGTGCGTCCGCAGTTGCCGGCCAATGTGTCCATAGATGCCTGGTTAGACACCTCATTTTATGTCCGCGGCCGTCTTGATATGATGCAGCGTAACATGATTCAGGGTGCGGCTTTGGTGCTGATTATTTTGACCTTGTTTATGCGATTACGGGTCGCCTTCTGGGTGATGCTGGGCTTACCGGTGGCTTTCCTGGGTGCTTTTTTGCTCATGCCTTACCTCGGCATCACCATGAATATGCTCAGTATGTTTGGTTTGATACTGGTGCTGGGTATCGTGGTGGATGATGCCATTGTGATTGGTGAAAGCGCCTATGCCGAAATTCAGGATAAGGGACATTCACTTAAAAATGTGGTGATAGGTGCGCAGCGGGTGGCGGTGCCGGCCACTTTCGGGGTATTAACCACGGTCGCGGCCTTTGCGCCGATGTTGTTTGTGGGGACTTTATTCGGCTCCTTTTTTGAAGCCGTTGGCTGGGTGGTGATTTTGTGCCTGTTGTTTTCACTGGTGGAATCCAAGCTGATTTTACCGGCCCATTTAGCCCATATGAATGCTAAACAAAATAAACCCAACCCGGGACCACTGCTTAAAATTCAGCGAAAAATAGATGCCGGCTTACAGCATTTTATCAGCCGACGCTACCAACCTGTGATTGAAAAAGCCGTGTCTCGACCGGGTCTGACTCTCACCGTCTTTGCAGCTATTTTTATTCTCAGTATCAGTTTAATCAATAACGGTCTGGTGCGGTTTGTGATGCTGCCGGATTTTGCCTCGGATATTGTGCAGGCCGAATTTGCCATGGCCCAGGGCACGCCCCAATCAAGAAGTCAGGAAGTACTGGCACATGTTCAACAGTCTTTAATTGAACTGGACCGTGAGATCAGTGAAGAAAACGGGCTACAACAAGGCGCGGTTTTTAAACACCGTTTGGCTTTTTTAAGTTCTCAGACTTCCGGACGGGTGATTGTCGAATTACTCAAAGATGAAGAAGCCTTTATCGACAGTAAAACCGTGATGCGCCGCTGGCAGGAAAACATCGGTGAAATCGTCGGTGCCACCTATGTCGGCACCGTAGCACTGGCCGGTCCCGGTCAGGGGCCTGACATCAGTTTAAAACTGATTGGCCCGGATGTGGATAATTTACGCCTGGCCGCTGAACAAGTCGCCGAAAAACTAAAAACCTTCGAAGGGGTTTATGATGTGCGCAACTCTTTGGAAGCCGGTAAAGATGAAATTCAACTCAAAATCAAACCCCTCGGTCGTAATTTAGGCCTCACCCAATATGACATCGGTCATCAGGTACGACAGGCTTTTTACGGTGATGAAGTGCAGCGCATACAGCGCGGCAACGATGAAATCAGGGTAATGTTGCGTTACGATCGTGCTGCCCGTGAATCCATGCAATCCCTGCAGGAATTGCGCATCCGCACGCCACAGGGCGATCAGGTGCCCTTGAATACCGTGGCTGACATACAAATCGGCAAAGCCCCGAACAGCATTGAACGGGTTAACCGCAAACGCGCTGCGCGGATTACCGCCCAGGTGGACAAAGCCGTGGCCAATCCGCAAGCCATTACCGCACAAATTTTGCCGGCAAACCCTAACCAACCCATACTTGCTGAGTATCCTGCCATAAAATCTGATCTCGATGGCATGAGCAAAGAAATGAAAGAGCTCGGCATTAATTTCATCTGGGGCATCAGTATGGCTTTATTGTTGATTTACGTGCTCATGGCAGTACCGTTAAAATCTTACGGCCAACCCCTGATTATCATGTCGGCCATTCCCTTCGGCGTCACCGGTGCCATTATCGGCCATTGGATCATGGGCCTGACCTTTTCTATGATGTCCTTATTCGGCATCATTGCCTTATTCGGGGTGGTGGTGAATGACTCACTGGTGATGGTGGACTATATCAACAACCACCGTCAGGACGGCAAAGGGCTGGTTCATGCGGTGATGCATTCTGGCAAACGCCGCTTTCGCGCCATAATGCTGACTTCACTGACCACTTTCTTTGGCTTATTGCCGATTATGTTTGAGCAATCTTTGCAAGCCAAAGTGATTGTTCCGATGGCGGTTTCCCTGGCTTTTGGGATTATGTTTGCCACTGTCATTACCCTGATATTGATACCGTCTTTGTATGTGGCTTTAGAGCGATTAAAGTTAAGATTCTCTAAGACAAAAGAACCCGCAGCAAATCAAAACTAATCATCCAGTTTGGGTAATTGTTTACTGTGTTTGGCACCCAGTTCGCTGAGTTGCTCGGCTTGTCGTATCAGGTTACCGCGGCCTGTGGCCAGTTTGTTGTTGGCGCCGTCCCAGGCTTGTTGCGCCTGATTTAAGCGGTCTTTGATTTCATTAAAATCATCCAAAAAGCCGCTGAATTTATCAATCAGTAATCCGGCGCGACTGGCAATTTCCTGGGCATTTTTATTTTGTTTGTCTATCTGCCACAAACGCATCACGGTACGCAGTGTCACCAGTAAGCCGGATGCCGCCAGCGGAATGACGTGTTGGTTATAGGCATATTCCAGCAGGTCAGGCTGGTGTTGTAAGGCGGTCATTAAAGCCCCTTCCACCGGTACGAACATCACCACAAACCCAAGGGTATTGAGTTCTTCTATGGCGGCATAGTTTTTTTCGGACAAAGCATTCATGTGATTTTTAAGGCTGCTGATATGCAGTTGCAGCTGATTTGACTGGTCTTGTTCGTCGGTGCTGTTAATCATGCGCTCATAGGCTGTCAGCGAGACTTTGGCGTCAATAATCAGTTGTTTTTCATCAGGCAGGTGAATCAATACATCCGGACGATAACGTTTGCCGTTTTGGGTGAAACTTTGTTCGGTTTCAAATTCGCGGCCAAGGGTTAAACCGGCGGTTTCCAGCAAGCGCTTGAGCACCAGTTCGCCCCAGTTGCCCTGGGCTTTGCTTTGCGCGGTCAGGGCTTTGGTTAAATTTTCTGCCTGTTCGGACAGGACTTTATTGAGTTGCAGTATTTGTTTGATTTCAGAGCGTAACGTCGCCTGTTGTTCGGTTTGGCGGTTCGTGGTCAGGTTAATCAGTTGCTGAAACTCGGTTAATTGCTGTTTCAGCGGTTGTACCAGATGCGACAAAGACTCTTTGTTCAGCTGGGTGAATTTTTGCCCTTTTTCATCCAGAATTTTTTGCCCGATGTGACTGAATTGATTGGCCAGTTGCTGTGAGGATGTTTTGATGAATTCAGCCTGTTCCCTGACCTTGTTTTGCTGCTCTTCGAGACGGGCCCGGTGCGTGCTCAGTTGATTTTTCAGCTGATAATACTGTTGCTCAAACTGTTCTCCGCTGGACGCCGCTTTTTGTAACTGCTTGATGCGTTCACCCAGTTCGGCATGCTGTCGATTTAACTGCAATTGGCTATCGCTTAATTGTTTGTTGTCTTGCTGAGCAGAGATTAATTGCTGTTTTAGAAAGTCCTTATCCTGACGTTCTTTTCGCACAAATAAATAGGCTAGCAGCACACCCAGTATAATCCCTGTGGTGGCAGCCGAGAGCAGGCTCAATAAGGGTGATTCAAGGGTGAAATTTAACAGGCTTTGCATTCGGCTTATGCTATCATTAGCGTGATCAAAAACAAAGGATATTCACATGCGGGTTTTTAAATATTTATTTTTTGCTTTGCTGTTTCTGATAATCGGTTTTTACCTTTATGGCTTATTTGTGCTTAAGGATGAGGTCACGGTAAGCCGCGATATTGTTATTGACCGGCCGGCTAAAGTGGTCTTTAAAACCGTGAATTCCATGCACAATTTCAACCAGTGGTCGCCATGGCCCAAAATGGATCCCGATGCCGAATTTATTTTTTCAGGGCCAAAATTCGGGGTCGGCTCGCAAATGAGCTGGTCCGGTAACCAGTCGATAGGCAGTGGCGTGCAAACCATCGTGGAAACCGTTGAAAATCAACAGGTTAAAACCAAAACTGTATTCAAATCCAAAGACAACGCAGTGTCTTACACCACCTATCAACTGACACCGGTTAGCGAGGACAAAACCCGGGTTGAGTGGATATATGAAACCGATTTTGACGGTGATATCATTGGTCGTTATGTGGGCAGCATGTTGGACGGTATGCTGGGACCGCAATATGAACAGGGTCTGCAAAAACTGAAAGAAGTGATTGAATCTCAACCCGTGTATGATTTTTCGGCCGTCAGCGAAGCATCCTTAGACAGTCAGAATATTCTATTTATTCCCATAGAAGCCACCAAACAATCAGAGATCAATGCGCTGATGGGTCCGGCTTATGGTCAGATTATGGGCTTTATGCAGCGCAATCAATTAGCCATGGCCACACCGCCCCTGGCCGTTTATCGTCAGGTCGGCGGTGATGTTTCAGGTGGTTTTGGCAGCTGGCACATAGATGTCGGCGTGGGTGTGGCTGTGGAAACCTTATCAGGTATCACCGGTGAAATTCAGCTGGGCCAATTACCCGCCGGCTCCGTGATTAAATACGTCCAGACAGGGCCTTATTCCCAAGCCGAAAAATCCTATGAAATCATAGACGCTTATATGGAAGAACAAGGTTTAGTTGCCAACGGCGATCCCTGGGAAGTGTATATCAATGATCCGGGTGAAGTGGCCGAAGCCGATTTAATCACCCACATCTATCAACCGGTTCAGCAAACAAGGTAAACGCATCAGGTCGTTATTTTTCAACCCGCCAACGGGTTGCATTAAAATTCCGGTCTGATATCCCGCCCCATTAACGCCGACAGGGCTTGTTCAGTGGTCATTTCTCCATGCACCACTTTCCAGACATGCTCGGTAATCGGCATATCAACAGCGTGTCTTCGCGCCAGACGCAATACTTCATCAGTGGTGCCTATACCTTCCACCACCTGCCCAATGTCTTGTTTGGCTTGTTCAATGGTTTTGCCCTGTCCCAGCGCCAAGCCCATGCGTCGGTTGCGGGATAAATCTCCGGTGGAAGTCAACACCAGGTCACCAAGACCGGACAAGCCCATCAGGGTTTCAGGCCGGCTGCCCAAAGCTTGACCCAAGCGCATCATTTCAGCCATACCGCGGGTGATTAAAGCCGCGCGGGTGTTATCGCCTAATTGCATGCCGTCGGCAATCCCGGTGGCCAAAGCCAATACATTTTTTACCGCACCGCCGAGTTCAGCACCGATGATGTCATCGGATAAATAGACCCGAAAGGTATCGGTGTGGAGCGCTGATGCCACCTTTTGAGCAAATTCAGGGTGTTCTGATGCCACCGCCACCAAAGTGGGTTTGCCGGCAGCCACATCTTTGGCAAAGGATGGACCGGTGATTAAAGCGGTGGGAACATCCTTACCCAAAATATCGGCCGCCACTTCATGTAGAAAACGCCCGGTTCCCGGCTCAAAGCCTTTGCTGGCCCAGGCCACTGGCCTGTTCCCTAACAACGGTTTGATTTGATTTAAGATGTCCCCAAAAGCATGGGACGGGCACACCACCAGTACCGCTTCAGAAGCGTCGATGGCGCGCTGTAAATCAGATTCAACCGATAAATAATCAGGAAACGGGTGCTGCGGTAAATAAAACCTATTGCAGCCGACAGCGGCCATGGACGCCATTTTCTGAGGGTCTCGACCCCACAGAATGGTGGGGTTATTTTGGGCCAGTTGAATGGCCAGCGCCGTGCCCCAGGAGCCGGCACCGAGAACCGCAAAACGCATTATTGCTTGGTTTCAGAAGCCGCTTGCTGTTGCGCTTGTTGCATTTGTTGCTGGTACATTTGCTCGAAATTAACCGGTTGTAACAACAAGGGTTGGAAACCACCGGCGGTGATTAAATTGCTGATTTCCTGACGCACATACGGGAACAGCACATTGGGGCAGTAAATTCCTAACGTTTGATGCAACGCTTGCTCTTCGAAGTTTTCCATAGAGAATATACCGGCCTGAGCCACTTCTGCCAGATAAGCGGTTTTTTCATTCACTTCACAGGTTACGGTGGCGGTTAAGGTGACTTCATAGGTGTTGTCATCAAGCTTATCCACTTTTTGGTTCAGGTTCAACTTAATGTTGGGCTGACCTTGTTCCTGAAAAACCCGGGGTGCATTGGGGGCTTCAAAAGACACATCTTTAATATAAATTTTTTGAAAAGCCATTTTAGGGCCATGACCCTGTGCATTGGCGGCTTGCTTGTTTTCTTCAGTCATAAATTAATTCCTGTTGTGTGAATAAATGAGGCAGTATCAGGCTTTGCTTAAAGGCAATTTATCATTGACCCAAGCGTTGAGACCGCCTTTTAAGTTAAAAATTTGCTCAAAACCTTGTTTTTCCAGTTGTTGACAGGCCTTCATGGATGTCCGCCCCACCTGACAATAAACCACCACCGGTCTTTTTTTACCCTTGGGTAATTTTTTGGTGGCCTGATCTATTTCATTGGCAGGAATATTAACGGCATTGACGATATGCCCTGCCTGAAACTGCTCAGCTGAACGGGTATCAACCAACACCGCATTTTGTTGATTGACCAATCGGGTGAGCTGATCGGTGGATATGGTTTTTAACTGACTGCTTTGTTCTTTCAAGACAGTCCAAAAGAACAAAAAAGCCGCAATTAAAAATAACATCACCAAAAACGGATGGTTGCCGGTAAATTCAGCCAACTGGGACATCAGAGATCACCTGAAAATCGAAAACAGACAATATAAGGGATGACCAGCAAAAATCAAGTGTTACGCCAAATATTTACGTATCTTGCCTGTTATCAATGAATGCTCAATAGCAGTGGGCAACCCGCTTGTTCATGCTTATAATAAGCGCTGATTTCTGAATAATTGCTTTTATGCCCTGTCAATTCGCTGCTTTATTGTTATTCATCCTGATGGCGAGCACAATGTCGCACGCGCAAGAAGCTGATGAAGCAAGCATTAACCAGCAACTGCAAACCATCAAGACCCGGCTGTCTGAATTAAAAACTGCACTCAATTCTGCCCGTGGTGAAGAAGCCCGGTTACTGCAGGAACTGGAACGCCAGGACCAAAAAATCAATGAACAAGGGCAATTAATCCGCACCAGCCAACAAAAAATAGACCTCAGCCGTCATCAAATTGAAGGCCTGACCCGACAAATCACCGACTTAAAACAAAGTATTGATCAGCAAAAACAACAAATGGCCGGTTTATTGCGCTTGCATATTTATATCAGCCACGATCGCTTTATCAAAAAAATACTGCTTAACCGTGACAGCCGTTCGGTGGACATCACCCAACACCAAATCAAGTTTTTACAACACCGGCTATACAGCTTGATAGAAGATATTGCCGAGCACATCACTCAATTGTCAGATATCAAAATCCAAACCCAAAACAAACAACAACAACTTAAACAACAGCAACAGGTTTTACAAACAGCACAGGATCAGTTGATTAACCAGAAACAACAGCGTGCACAGGTTTTAAGCCACTTGCGCCAAACAATAAATGCCTACCAGAATGAAAGCGAAACCCTGAACCAGGACCGTCAACGTCTTAACCAGTTACTCGCTGAAATCAGTCAGTTATTGGACGATTTACCCGAAGATTTGGGGGCAAATGCCCACTTTGCTCAGCTCAAAGGCCGATTAGATAAACCACTCTCCGGTGATATTATTCGGCGTTTTGGTGCCCTGCGCGCAGGCCACAGCCGCTGGGATGGCATTGTGGTGGCCGGTGAGTCGGGACAAGCGGTCAAAGCCACCGCTTATGGACGGGTGGCATTTGCCGACTGGCTGCGTGGCTATGGTTTACTGGTGGTGATTGATCACGGTGATGATTTTATGAGTCTTTATGGCCATAACCAGTCAGTACTGGTAGAAGTGGGTGACTGGGTTCAATCGGGACAAGAAATCGCCACCGCCGGTCAATCGGGCAACCTCAGCGAAAGTGGGGTTTATTTTGAAATACGGCAACAAGCCGACCCGCAAAACCCAGAACCCTGGCTGAAATCACCCTAACACCTTACTCAGGTTTAATAAACTTTAAAGTAAATCGATCTGACTCACCAATGGCTTCATAGCTTGCTTTATCAGCACCTTTCGGTACACGCAAAGTCGGCAGGATGGTCCAGACGCCATTAGGGTGGTCAGCTGAATCTTTGGGGTTGGCATTCACCTCACTGATATCCACCAGCTTAAAGCCCGCCGCTTCAATGAGTTGAATGGCATAACCCTGATTAACATAGCCTTTTTTGGCTTGTGGATCAATCTCCGCTTTGGCGTCTGCGCGGTGTTCAACCACACCAAAAACGCCACCCGGTTTTAACATATTAAAAACATCCTCCAGCACTGCCTCCAGCTTATCCGCCCGCATCCAGTTGTGTAAACTGCGAAACGTCAGCACAGCATCGGCCTTTTGATTAAAGGCAGACAGATCGGATTCACCCGGATTAAAATCAATGGTTTTGACGTTTTTATAAATCGGGTTTTCTGCCATTTTCTGATCAAAACCCAGACGAGATTTTTTGTAATAATCACTGCCGCCGTCGGGATCAAAATGAGCCGCAATCAATTGACCGTCATCACTTAAATAAGGTGCCAGTACTTCGGTGTACCAACCGCCGCCGGGCCACAACTCCACCACCGTCATATCCGGCTGAATCCCGAAAAATGCGAGTGTTTCTTGCGGATGTCTAAATTGATTGCGGGCGATATTTTGTTCGCTGCGGTGATCACCGGCCAGAATTTGATCGGTTAATCCGGATTTTTCCTGTGCCATACTGCTGCTCAGCGGTATAACGACCAGACAAACAACGCATGTCATGATAAGTTTGTTCATTTTTTTCTCCTGTGGTTTTAAGTTAAGGTTCACCTTTAATTCAGATTGTATCATTATCATAGACAGCACTTGGAATTTACGAGGTGATTTATGAAAAAGTTAATAGCTATGATTTTAGCATTGATTCTGCCCTTTGCCGTTTTGGCCTTTGATTTTGCCAAACCCAGCGAACCATCAGGCAAAGTGGTACTGAGCGACTACAGTGAAGCCAAACAATTGTATCAGGTTAAACTGGTCGAAGTGAATGGTGAAAATGTGCCGGTCCGGGCACATGCGGTTTGGCTTAAACCCGGCCAGTATGAATTAACGCTTTCTGCCCATATTGGTGATAAAGCTAAAAGCAACCTCAGCATCAAAGACCGCAGAGGGATGAGCGACCGGGAAAACAAACTAAACCTCACCGTTGAAGCCGGTAAAACGTATTATCTGGCCTATGATGCCCGACCCGAAAAACATGATGACTGGAAACCAATTGTTTACAAAGTAGACTGATTTAATCTGTTCTGTACTAATAAAGCGACCGCAGTGGTCGCTTTATTTGTGTCAAAATATCAGGATTTAATCCGCCACTTTCTCATCCCCGTAAATGGCCACATAGGTTTCATCGCTGGTTTTAAAACCACGGTACATACCGGCGGTATTAAACATCATCACCGGCCGGCCCTGTGGATCCATGCCGATGATACCGCCGTCACCACCGACTGACTTTAATGTTTGGTTAATCACTTCATCGGCTGCTTGCGCTAAACTTTTACCCTGATACAGTACCCGCGCACAAATATCATGCGCCACCGCATACCGGATAAAGTATTCACCGTGACCGGTGGCTGAAATACCGCAACTTCTATCATCAGCATAAGTGCCGGCACCAATCACCGGCGAATCTCCAATCCGACCCCAAGCTTTATAGGTCATGCCACCTGTGGAGGTGCCGGCGACAATATGGCCTTGTCGATCAATGGCCACCGCACCGACAGTGCCAAATTTAAACTCATGATCCAGCACATCGCTGACAGCGGCTTCTTTTCGGCCTTTTTGGCGGGTCTTCTCATCCACTTTCTTCCAGGCTTCAAAGCGTGCTTCCGTATCAAAATAACTGTTTTCCACCTGATCCAAACCCCGGGCTTTGGAAAACGCATCGGCACCGGCACCGGCCAGCATCACATGCGGAGAATGCAACATCACCGCCCGGGCTGCCAAAATCGGATTCTTGGTGTACTTGACCCCGGCCACCGCACCGGCTTGTAAATCAGAGCCACGCATAATCGACGCATCCAATTCATGACCTTTTTCACGGGTATAGACCGCACCTTTCCCGGCATTAAAGTTCTCTGAATTCTCTAAAATCATAATCGCGGCAACCACCGCTTCCATGGCGTCCTGTCCGGCCTCTAACGCCGCATAACCGGTATTCAAAGCCTGATTTAAGTCCTTTTTAATGGCGGCTTCTTTTTCCGCACTTAACTGCGAGCGCTCAATGGTGCCGGCGCCACCATGAATAACAATCGCAATCGGTTTATCGGCCATCACCGCACAAGCCATAAAAGTCATCAAAAACGAAGACAGTAATTTCATGATTTTTCCTCTTATTAATCGTGGTCATACCACCGATTCTAACAAATTATGAATCAGGACAGCGCTTTTATCAAAATTTTAAGGCCTGACGTGTTATTTTAATAACACTTTCGACCTAAACAAATACCTTATGCCAAACACACGGATCAAAAACGAAGACCAATACCAGGCTTTACGCGATCAGGGTTACAGTAAAGAAAAAGCCGCCCGAATCGCCAACAGCGAAGATGCAAGTGAAAAAGGCGGCAAAGCCAAACCCTACGAAGAAAGAACCAAAGATGAACTTTACAAACAAGCCAAAAAGGTCGGCATTGATGGCCGTTCTGAGATGGATAAGCAGGCGCTGATTGAAGCTTTACGTCAACACTGATTAAAATCAATCGTCTTAAACGGGCAGAAAATCATTAAAAACCGGGGACTTTGATAAAAATCTAACGCACGATGTGTTAACCTTGCGCCTTTAACCAAAAAATAAGTTATTATGGAAATTAAGAAAGATTGCGTAGTCGGTATGCATTATAAACTCACCGACGATCAAGGTCAGGTGCTGGATTCATCAGAAGGACGTGAGCCGTTGAAGTTTATTCAAGGTGCTCAAAACATCATTCCGGGCCTGGAAAAAGCCATGGAAGGCAAGCAGCCAGGTGATCAGTTTGATGTGACCGTTGAACCGGAAGAAGCTTACGGTGTGCGCCACGAGCAAATGATCCAAAAGGTGCCCAAAAGCGCTTTTCAGGGAGTCGATGAATTAAATGTGGGCATGCAGTTTCAGGCTGAAACCCAGCAAGGTCAAATACCGGTAAAAATCACCGCCATCAACGGTGATGAAGTGACGGTTGACGGCAACCACGAACTGGCCGGTCAACGCTTACATTTTAATGTCAAAGTCGAAGAAGTCCGTCAAGCCACAGCAGAGGAACTTGATCACGGTCACGTTCATTAAAAGCCATGCCGGGGTTTAGTCTTAGCTCACGGCAGATACAGACGTCCGTTCCGCTTTAATACCGGACTTCTCAGCTTCTTTTCAAATAAACTTTTGAACCCTCAACAGTCAATCCAAAGCCATTCATTGAATGGCTTTGGACGCTTTGATATGCCCCCCTGAAAAATCGGTCAATAACTTGTGTTGGTCTTTGCTGAGTTCATAAATTTTATCAATACTACATGACTCGGGTATCTGATCTTGTACCAGGACCTTATCAAATTTTGCCACCAGGGTGGTGCGAGAAGTTTGTTTGAGCGCAATGTGTTGGGCAAAAGGCAAATCCTGACATGGTGACATGAGTTCAAGCAAATAAGCTTTATTTTGGACGCCCAGTAAAATGAGATGGTCAGTATTCAAAGGCTGCCAGCCGGTGAAACGAAATTGTTGCACCCGGTTAATCGGTTGTAATTGTTGCTCGACGATAAATTGGTGATAATCCGGTCGCACCCGGTTGCCGGCACAGGCCATCAGTGTGGCCAGTAAGAATAAAATAACTGTATTTTTCATCACGAGTTTCCTTGCATTAATTGTTAATCCTATCATTTTCAGGTTGAATATTTTATGAATGTTTGCAGGGTTTTGATTCCTTTTTTTGCAAATTCCGGGCATCGGAGTAAAATAGTGCCTTTTATTGTCGAGGACAACATGGGACGAGCCTACCAAAACCGCAAAGAATCCATGGCAAAAACATCGGATGCCAATGCCAGGGTCTATTCAAAATACAGCCGCAAAATTTATGTATGCGCCAAATCAGGCGGCACCGATCCGGATGGCAATTTAGAATTACGCAGCTTATTGGATGAAGCCAAAAAAAGTCAGGTTCCGGCGCATGTGATTAAAAAAGCCATCGATAAAGCCGAGGGTGGTGCCGGTGAAGACTTTGATGTGGCGCGCTATGAAGGCTATGGCCCCGGAAATTGTATGGTGATTGTAGATTGTTTAACTGACAATCCCAACCGCACTTTCGGAGATGTACGCTTATGTTTCACGAAAACTGACTGCAGTATCGGTACCCAGGGAACAGTCATGCATATGTTTGATCATTGCGCCATTCTGGTTTTTTCTGGCGATGATGAAGATGCCGTGTTAGAAGCCTTATTAGAAGCGGATGTGGATGTCACGGACATTGAATCATCGGAGGATGGTTACATCAGCGTTTTTACGCCGCATACCGAGTTTCACAAAGCCAAACAAGCCTTACAAGATGTCTATACGGACATTGAATTTCAGGTTTCTGAAATCCAGTTTGTTCCGCAAACCACGGTGGACATCAGCGATGAGGAAGAGATTGCAAGATTCGATAAATTTATCGATATGCTGGACGAACTCGAGGACGTTCAAAATGTTTACCACAATGCCATCCTTCAACGCTGATAATCGTCATGAGTCAGACACAAAAAAGCCGACACTGCGGATCGGCTTTTTTGTTGGTTATTAAGTAATTTAGTCTTTCAGTACAAAACTGACTTTTAACACCACGCGGTACTGATCAATGCGACCGTTTTCAACGGTCACCTTCTGACTGGCCACCCAGGCTTCGGCCACGTTTTTAAGGGTTTTGTTGGCCCGTTCAACACCTTTTTCGATGGCATCTTCAAAACTGTCGTCGGAACTGGAAATAATTTCTGTGACTTTGGCTACACTCATCTTAAGACTCCTTTGTTGTTATTAATGACCAATAACAATATCATTTTAATGCCATTTTTTCCAGAGCTTTGTGGACCGAATTTTAATGAAAACATGCAAAAAGGCCGGTATTTAACCGGCCTTTAACATCACCCATGAAAAGGATGGTTACCAACCACACTGACGGTCTTTATTCTGTTCATCTAACCATAACTTTAAGGGTGCAAAGTAATCCAGCATGGCGGTGGCGTCCATGTCTCTGGAATTGGCAATCACCTGCATGGCATCTTGCCAGGGTTTTTCAGCCCCCATTTCCAAGACTTTAATCAGCTTCTCGCCGGCGGCTTTGTTGTTGTAAATTGAACAACGATGTAAATCACCTTCAAATCCGGCGGTTTTACACAATTCACGATGGAACTGGAATTGTAAAATATGGGCCAGGAAGTAACGTGTATATGGCGTGTTACCCGGGATGTGATATTTAGCACCGGGATCAAACTGATCTTCTGTGCGCTCAACCGGCGCTTTAACGCCCTGATACTGGTTGCGTAAACGCCACCAGCCGGCATTATATTCATCCGGTGAGATTTCACCGTTAAAGACCTGCCAACGCCACTGGTCAATCATCAAACCAAATGGCACAAAAGCCACTTTTTCCAGGGCTTTTTTCATCAGCATGCCCAAATCATTGTCTGATGACGGAATCTCGTCTATAAGACCAATGTCTTTGAAATACTTTGGCGTCATCGATAAAGCAATGGTGTCACCGATGGCTTCATGGAAACCGTCATTGGCACCGGTGCGATAAACGATGCTTTTATCTTTATAGGCTCGCTGATAAAAGTTATGTCCCAGTTCATGGTGTACCGTGACGAAGTCTTCATAGTCTTCTTTAATGCACATTTTTATGCGGATATCATCTTCATTATCAATATCCCAGGCACTGGCATGGCAGACCACATCACGGTCTTTGGGTTTTAAAAATAAAGAACGTTCCCAGAACGTCTCAGGCAAGGGATCAAGTCCCAGGGATACAAAAAAGTTTTCGGCGGTTTTTACCATTTTTTTGGCATCATAATCATGCGCCTTTAAACGAGCTGTGACGTCAATGGTTTCACCGGCATTGTCAGGCTTAACCATATCATAGACAGCCGTCCAGTCCTGAGCCCACATATTACCCAGCAAGTGCGCCGGAATCATGCCGTCATCACCCATGACTTCATCGCCATATTGTTCAGTGAGTTCACTGCGGACATGACATTGCAAGGCGTCATAAAGCGGTTCAACCTGACCCCAGAGTCGGTCTAATTCTTCGGCAAAGTCATCAGCCGGCATGTCATAACCGGCACGCCACATGGCTCCGGTGTCGGCAAAACCGAGCTCGCGGGCACCTTCATTCGCCAGTTCCACCATACGCTGGTATTTTTCACGCATGGGCACGGCAATGGTGCGCCAGCCGGTCCAGGCATCAAGCAGCTCTTTATGGTTTCTGGATTCGGCAATGACTTTGGAGAGTTCACCCAAATCACGGCACTCACCGTCCACACAGTATTTACCGGCACCGTACATGGCTTCTAATTTAGCCATGATTTGTGCCAGTTCGGCATTTTTTTCAGGATCATCCGGTGCAGCTAATGTCAGGCTACCTTTGATTTTTTCCAGACGTCTGCGCATATCATCGGGCAAATCCAGATCATCAAATTTTTTCGCCTGATTGGCAAACTTAACCTGCAAAGCACCCATTTTTTCGATACTTTTGGCACCCAGCCACACGGTATCATCGGTGATAAAGTTGGCTTGAACCCAGGCCACCCGCGCGGCGTACTCGCTTTCTTTGATGTAGGTGTCTTCTACCATTTGTAAGAACTCAGCCGCATCTTGTTGGGTCAGCTGTTTGTTTTGTTCAGGTTTAGACTGGTTTGTTTGACAAGCCGCCAGCGTGAACAGCAACAGCATAAGAAGAAGTTTTTTCATGATTGAATGGAAAATGTGAATTCAGTCTATTCTACCGCAAAGCCGACGATAAATTCAGCCCCAATGATTGTCTTGAATATTTAAACACCAAAAAAGCCGACCGCAATTAGGTCGGCTTGAGACTGATAAGACTTAGTTCGGATCCCTTTGACGAGATGAAGATCGGTTGCGAGATCGGTTTTGGCTATGAGACGGCCGACTGTGGGTTTTGGGTGCAGCCACCGCCGGCTTAGAATAATTTTGTGATGCCGGTTTTGTGGTACGCGGCATTACCGGTCTCGTCTGTTGTCTCGGGGCCGTATTGACGGGAGGTCTGACGGGCATGGTTCGCACCGTCTGGTTCGATCGTGAGGGTTGAGCATATGTCCTATTATGAATACGGTTCTGATCAGGCTGAGACCTCAACACCGGCCGATGGTTTGCGGAAGTTTCCTGCCTACTGCGCGATTCAGTCACACGGTTTACAGGGCGCTGATTAGAGGAAGTGGCAGACTGTTGATTGATACCTCCAGAGCCGGCATTTGAATAGGTTGATCTTGAACGCGAATTGGTGCGGTTTGTTGCAGCACTGTTTCGGGTGGAAATCATTGCCGGTTTTTGTTGACGGTCTGTTATGCGATTATTCCTATAACGCTGTCTAATCAATTCGCTGGCCGCTGATTCACCCCTTTGATCATTGACAGCTGCCGGTTTTTGATTATTGTCGTTCGTGTTGTAGGCACTTCGTCGTGCTTCGCTGTGACTGCCGCGAATTGATGATGAGCGGTTTCGATTGGGTAACGGACTCGACGAATCAAAGCGGTTATTGTCTTTATAACGTGGCGAACTGTTCTGATAACGCGGACCCGATGAACGCTGACGGTTCACAGGACGCCGACTGGGTGCCGATTGGCGGATGCTGTTATTGCGCAAACTGTTGTTAGACTGATCTTTGTAAATATTGGAACGTTGACGTTCACCCAAACGTCTGGCTTCATTGCGTGCTGAATAATACCCGCGGTTGCTTGGATAGTTGCTGTCATAACGCGAACCATAGCGGTAAGGATTATAGCTGTGATAACGCCAATTGTTATACCATCCGTAATGATTATAATAATGGGTTGAATAATGGTTGTAGCTCAAGCCCAAACCCCAACCAAAACCGTATCGGGGCCAACTGTTGTAGTAAAATCCGTAACCGGGATAACAATCATAATACCAGCCCCAGCCACAACGCGAACTGCTGTAGTAAAACCCGGCCCGGGGATATCGGTATGGGCTGTAATAAACCGTACTATAACTGATACCCCAGCGGTCCGGATAGTAGTTATAATTGTTGTAATAAACACCGCCACCGGCCGATGAGTAATCACTGCCATAACCGTAATAAGGATCATAACTGTCATACCCATAGTAATCATCACTGTAATAATAATCATCGTCATAGCGATAATCAGTGCTGGCGCAGGCCACTAAAAATAAGGCCGCCAGAGGAAAAAGTCGTTTCATCATGGTTATCGGATTTTTGAACATGACTTCATGATACGCTGTGGTCTCTGAATAAACACTGAATTGATGGCTATGACCTATGGCACTGTCATATAGATTGATTTTTTTGAGATAATAATTTATGTCTTACATCAACAGGTACACAACATGACAACACATGAACTCAATCATGACAATGGTGTTAATGAAGAAAAGAAACGTGATGATAAAACCACATTATTTCGGTTTCTATTCACATTATTGTTTGTAATTTTAGGCTGGTTATCACTATGGGTTTTAGCGGCCATCGTTTTAATTCAATTTGGTTTTCTTGTTTTTGACGGGGAAAAGAACCATCGTCTGACCCAATTTGGTGGTCAGCTGGTGTCTTACCAGAAGCAGTTGCTCACTTACATTGCCATGCAGAATGATGAAAAACCATTTCCTTTCAAAGCCTGGCCGCAAAACAATCAAGGGGACAATTAATTTAATGACTTCTCATTAAATTACATCCATCCTGTCTAAAACCCGATATGGTTTTACCGTATCGGGTTTTTTACTGACATCGACCGGTTAAATCATTACAATTAAGTTTTTATTGATGACCTGACACACATGCAGTTATACGATATAAAAGGCTTTACTTTGGTTTTAAATCGGGTGGTTTTTGTGAGTGCGGTGTTTGTGGCCGCCGATCAAAAAAGCAGTCAGTTTAACGTCAAAGTGACGGATGATTTACTGCAATTTAAGTTCCCCAACCATGCGGAAGCGGTTTTAGCGCGGGGGTTATTAACCAAAGCACTTAAGGAGGCGACCCTATGAACCTTGACTTAACCGGTAAAACAGCTCTGGTGGGCGGATCATCCCAGGGCATTGGGATTGCCGTAGCCAGGCAACTGGCGCGCCAGGGTGCACGGGTTATTTTAATGGCTCGCAGCGAAGATAAGCTGATTGCAGCTTGCCAACAATTGGCCTGTGACAATCAGCAAAAACACCTGTACTTAGTTGCCGATTTACAAACACCTCAACAGGCTGTATCTGATTTAAAGTCACTTTTGGGTGATCAGCCTGCCATCGATATTCTCATCAACAACAGTGGCGGACCACCACCCGGCCCCGCAAACCAGGCGACGGCTGATGATTATTTAAGCGCATTTAATCAACACCTTATCGCCAACCAACTGTTCTCCCAAGCACTGATTGGGCATATGCGCCGACAACAGTGGGGGCGGATCATTAATGTGATTTCAACGTCGGTGAAACAACCGATACCCAATTTAGGGGTATCCAACACCATCCGCGGCGCGGTGGCCAGTTGGGCCAAAACGCTGGCTACAGAACTGGGTCCTGATAACATCACGGTGAACAATGTCTTACCCGGTGCCACCAACACCCAACGGCTGACGGCTATTTTTGAAAATAAAGCCCAACAACAGGGCAAATCATTGGACGCTGTCATCGCCGCTGAACAGGACAGCATTCCTTTACGGCGTTTTGCGCAACCTGAAGAATTTGCCAACGTGGTGGGTTTTCTGGTTTCTGAAGCCGGCGCCTATGTGAATGGCATTAATTTACCGGTGGACGGCGGACGCACCGCTTGTTTATAAAATGTCGGTGATTTCTTTAAACAATTACATCAACGGCGAACTGTGCGCACCGGCCGGTCAACGCTTTTTAGACAATATTGAACCGGCCACCGGACAGGTTTACAGCCGTCTGCCGGACAGTGACCATCAAGATATTGAGCGGGCTGTTGATGCCGCCAAAAAGGCATTCCCCCAATGGTCATCATACCGGGCTGATGAACGCAGCCGTTGGCTGGAGCAATTGGCCGATGCGATTGCCGATAATCACGAAAGGCTGGCACAAGCCGAATCCAAAGACACCGGCAAACCCATAAAAATGGCACGCCAGGTGGATATTAACCGCGCCCGAGATAATCTGCGGTTTTTCGCCCATGCGGCCACCCAGTTCAGCAGTGAATCCCACGCCACCGATGCCCATACACTGAATTACACCTTGCGCCAACCCCTGGGTCCTGTGGCCTGTATCAGCCCCTGGAATTTACCGCTTTATTTACTCACATGGAAAATTGCACCGGCACTGGCCGCCGGCAATACAGTGGTGGCCAAACCTTCAGAAATCACGCCCTACACCGCTTATTTGTTGTCAGAACTGTGCGTTGATATGGGTTTTCCGCCCGGGGTTTTAAACATTGTACACGGCAGCGGCACCCGAACTGGCGCGGCTTTAACCACCCATAAGGACATCAAAGCCATCAGTTTTACCGGCGGAACCCAAACAGGCACCGCCATTCAGCGGGCGGTACTGGGTCAGCATAAAAAAATCTCACTGGAACTGGGCGGTAAAAACCCGTTTATTGTATTCGCCGATTGTGATTTTGAGCGTGCCGTGGAGACCGCCTGTCGCGCCGCGTTCACTAACCAGGGACAAATTTGTCTGTGCGGGTCTCGTATTTATGTGGAACGGGCCATTTATGATGATTTTTTGGCGGCCTTGACTGAAAAGATGCAACAATTAATCATTGGCGACCCCGGTGATTCCAAGGTTGACTTTGGCGCCCTGGTGTCTAAAGAACACATGAGCAAAGTACAATCGTATCTGAATTTTGCCCGGCGCGAAGGTGCTGAACTCATCAATTACGATGCGCAACTTGATTTACCACAACATTGTCTGCAAGGTTATTTCCTCAAGCCGACTTTAGTAACCGGTCTTGATAACCGTTGTCGCTTTAATCAGGAAGAAATTTTTGGACCGGTGGCGGCCCTACAACCGTTTTCTGCCGATGATGAAGTTATCCAACTGGCCAATGACAGTGCTTATGGACTGGCAGCCAGTGTCTGGACCCGGGATTTAAGCCGCGCCCACCGCTTGGCTGCAAACATTGAATCCGGTATTGTATGGATCAATGACTGGTTACTTCGGGATTTGCGAACCCCTTTTGGCGGTATGAAAGCGTCAGGTCTGGGTCGTGAGGGCGGCTTTGAAGCAATGCGGTTTTTTACCGAAACAAAAAATGTGTGTGTCCGTTATTAAAATGGTGCAACAGCAATTTTTCCCACAAAATTGCTGTTGCACCCACCTCTTTTTACTAAGTATCACGGCATGTGACATGAATATCGACTGTTGATGACGAGACTCATTAAACAAGCCTCAATTTATGTTATTGTGTTCAATGTCGAAACTTATTGATGCCACAAGCCCTTTATTTGTTAAATCAGCACGCAATAAGTATGAAACCGTCCCTGTGCTTATATTTTATAAGCAAGAAAGGGTATATTAGCAACCATTTTTTACTATTTTTTAACATGACCACCCTTTTTTCTTCACAAACGGCCCAATTAAGCACCCTTGAAGTGTCCAACGCCGATGCTCTGGCCGGTGATTTGTTTCACCGTTCATTTCATACCGACATTCCGGATTTTCCAAAACATTTTGTGTTTCTGGCCACAATTGCGCCGGGGATTTCATTAACGCTGGGTTATTTGCATTACACCCGCAAACAAAGCATTTACCTGTGTGGCGGTATGTGCGTCAACACCCGGGTTTTGCGTTATTTATCTAAAACGCAACGACAGGACATCAAACAGCAAGGTGGGGTGGCCATGATAATGGCCACTTCATCACTGCAACAACTGACAGGCCATGAAGCGGTTTTTGCCCATGTCGGTCACACCGGTTCCTATCGGATTTGCATGGCCAAAAATTTTATAGACACCCAGTACGATCATTTAATCGTTAACTGGCAGGAACCGGTGATTGATGAACGTAAACAAGAACTGATTGAACAGGCCAATCAGTACGTTCCGTTTTAGAGGCTTTTGGAGAATCTGTATGAAAAGTTTTGACTATGATTTAATTGTCATTGGCGGTGGCTCCGGCGGTGTTCGGGCAGCCCGCATCGCCGGTGGCTACGGCAAAAAAGTGGCCTTATGTGAAGCCGATCAACTCGGCGGCACCTGTGTGATTCGTGGCTGTGTTCCGAAAAAACTGATGGTCTATGCCGCCTCCTATCAGAAAATGTTTAAAGCGGCCAAAGCCTTTGGGTGGGATATCAATGCCGAATTTGATTTTAGGACATTGCAAAACAATAAAGACCGGGAAATCAAACGACTGAATACAATTTATCACGGTCTGATTGATAATGCCGGCGTTGATTTATTTCCACACCACGCTTCATTTATCGACCAACACACGATTAAAGCGGGTGATAAAACTTTCAGCGGCGAACACATTATTATCGCCACAGGCGGCACCCCGCATATGCCCGACATACCCGGGATTGAATATGTGATCAATTCAAACCAGGCTTTGGAATTAAAAGCACTCCCTCAATCAATGGTGATTTATGGCGGCGGCTATATAGCGGTGGAATTTGCCGGTATTTTTAATGCCCTGGGTGTGGCGGTTAAATTGGTTTACCGGGGACCTCAGTTGTTACGCGGGTTTGATGATCAAGTGGCACAGTTTGCGCAACAATCCTTTGTCGATTCAGGTATTCAAGTCATCACCCAAACCAGCATAAGTGCGGTTGAAAAAACAGCCAGGGAATACCAATGCATCACGGAAAACGGTGATACCATAGCTGCCGATTGTGTCTTTTTTGCCACGGGTCGAAAACCGAATTCGCAGGGCTTAAATTTAGATAAAATTGATGTCAAAACACAATCCGATGGCCGTATTCAGGTGGATAAGAAACAGGCCACAACGGTTGGTCATATTTATGCGGTGGGTGACGTATCCAATGCCGATCAATTGACGCCGGTGGCGATTAAAGAAGGTCATTTGCTGGTGGATCGGCTGTTTAAAGGCAGTCATCGATTGATGGAATACGACAACATTCCAAGTACGGTCTTTTCAATGCCGGAAATCGGTCGTTGCGGCCTTACCGAAGCCGAAGCCTGCGAACATTACAGTCAGGTCAAATGTTATACCAGTGAATTTCGTGCCATGAAATTCGCCATGAGCGAGGTACAGGAAAAAACCTTGATGAAAATCGTTGTTTGTGAAGATTCAGACCGGGTGCTCGGTATACATGTGGTCGGTGCCGATGCCGGCGAAATCATTCAGGGATTTGCGGTGGCCATGAAACAGGGACTGACCCGAAGCCAGCTGCAAAAAACCATCGGCATCCACCCCACCTCAGCCGAAGAACTGGTGACACTGTAAACCGTGTTCACAGCATGCCGGTTTCCAGTTTGGCTTCTTCCGACATCATGCTGTGATCCCAGGGCGGGTCAAACACAATCTGACAGTTAATTTTTTTGATTTCCGGAATCAGCTTCACTTTTTCACGGGCGTCGGCCACAATGACTTCACCCATGCCGCACCCCGGTGCGGTGAGGGTCATGTCAATATCCACCTGATAGCCTTCATCTGATTGGGTCAGTTCGCATTTATAAACCAGGCCCAATTCAACGATACTCACCGGAATCTCGGGGTCATACACATTGCCCAGCTGTGCCCAAACCGCCTCTTCCACATCTTTAAAGGTGGCGTTTTCCGGCAATTGGGGTTTCGGTAAGGGTTCACGCCCCAGGGCATCGGCATTATGACCTAAAATCATAAACATACTGCCATCAACGAACACCGTAAAACTACCGCCCAGGGCCTGGGTTATATAACCCACCACACCGGCCGGCAAATCAACGGTATCACCATTTGGCACGGAAATGGCTTCCACATCACGTTCAAGTTTAAAGGGTTCGCTGGTGAGACTGTACATGATTCTCAAGGTGAAAATTAAAAAACGCATCTTAGCACGCATTATTGGCGGCTGTGTTAATAATGGGGGCATAATTGATATGAATCAACTCCACGGCGATTTTCTTTTGATGACTGTCTCCATTTATCTTTGTGCTAAAATATTTTCATGCCTGTTGATAAGCTCAAAATGCCCATATCCATGTTACGTCACTGGGCACAAAAAACACCCGGTCGCATTTACTTAAGCCAACCCACAGCCGACGATGTCATCACCTATACCTGGTCTGAGGTTTATGACCAGGTGGCTCGTATGGCTCAGTATCTGAGCCAATACCCGGCGGGTAGCCACATGGCTATTTTTTCGTTAAACTGTGCCCATTGGCTGATGGCGGATTTGGCCATCCAAATGGCCGGTCATATCACCATTCCAATTTATCCAACAGCATCCAAAGAGACCATCAAAAAAATACTGTCGCATTCAGATGCTTCACTTTTAATGGTGGGGAAACTACCCGATGCGGACATCACATTAGATAAATTGCCTCACGATATAGCACAATTAAGCTTTTATCAAAAACATCCCGACAGACCTTTCTGGTCGGACATTGTCAACACCTACCAACCACTGAAACAAGCGGCTGCTGTCAAAGCCGATGACCTCATCAGTATTGTTTACACATCAGGTACCACCGGAGATCCTAAGGGTGTGATGGTGTCTTACCGGGCGGTGAATGCGGCCTTGGATCTAATTAAAAACATTATCGTGGTGACCCCGGATGATCGCTTTGTTTCCTATCTGCCGATGGCGCATGTGGCTGAACGGATGGCCATTGCTTTTGCCTCAGTTTTTTATGGTGCGCAAGTGTCTTTTATTCACTCATTGGACACTTTCACTGATCATGTAAAAATGGCCAGACCGACAATTTTTTTCGGGGTACCGCGCATCTGGAGCAACATAAAATATGCGGTGGAACAACAATCAGGTGGTTCAAAAGTTCTTAACACTTTGCTCTGTATTCCACTGCTCAACCGATTGCTGTCGAAGTTAATACGCAAACAATTGGGTTTTTCAGAGGTTCGATTTGCCTTATGCGCAGCAGCCGCCGTGGATAAAGAAGTGCTGTCATGGTACCGGCGATTGGGCTTAAAGCTCAATGAGGCATACGGTTTGTCTGAAACCTGCGGGCTCTCACATATGGTTAAACCCAATCAGGATTGTTTGGGCTATGTCGGTCAGGTTATTCCTGGGTGTGAATGTACACTCAGTGATGCGGGTGAAATATTATTACGCAATCCAGCACTGATGACCGGCTATTACAAACAGCCAGAATTAACCGCAAAAGTCATCGACAATGAGGGCTGGCTTCACACCGGCGACCTGGGGCAAATCAATGAAAAGGGCTTTTTGGCCGTTATCGGACGCACAAAAGATATTTTTAAAACCGCCAAAGGCCAATATATCGCACCGGCACCCATCGAAATGCTGTGCCAAAAGCACCTGAATGTAGATCATGTTATCGCGATGGGGTCGGGTTATCGGCAGCCTTTTTTACTGATATCTGTGGCTGAGAGTGTGCACCAAAATGACCTGAAGAACTTTCAAGAATTCTGTCGACAGCAACTGCCTGAAATCAACCGACAGTTAGAGCCTCATCAACGTATAAGTCATATTTTTATTTGTGCAGATGCTTGGACACCAGAATCCGGTTTGCTGACACCCACTTTAAAAATAAAACGTTCAACCATTGAACAGCACTATTTGCCTATCCTCACACATAAGAAAAAACAGGATGTTGTGATAATCTGAACCTTCCCTGTAATGGTGTGCTAAATTAAATATAATACAGGCCGCATTACATCTGAACTTATAAAACCTATACAGGTCAAAGTCGTTAAAAAAATCACGGGAAAACCATGGATCAAACAACCGAACATCTTAGCCAAGCTTTTCAACAAACCAGACAACACATCAGCACCCAAATTTTAGGCCAGCAAAAGCTGGTGGATCGCCTGTTAATGGCTTTACTTTCACACGGTCATTTACTGGTGGAAGGTGCACCCGGTTTGGCCAAAACCACCGCCATCAAAGTCTTATCTGAATGTATTGAGGGTGATTTTCACCGTATTCAGTTTACTCCGGATTTATTGCCGGCTGATTTAACCGGCACCGATGTGTATCACGCCGAAACCGCCAGTTTTGAATTCCAAAAAGGCCCGCTGTTTCACAACCTGGTGTTGGCCGATGAAGTGAACCGGGCGCCGGCAAAAGTCCAGTCGGCTTTGCTTGAAGCCATGGGTGAACAGCAAATTACCATCGGCAAAACCACCTATCAGTTACCGCGCTTATTTTTGGTCATGGCGACCCAGAATCCGATTGAACAGGAAGGCACTTACCCTTTACCCGAAGCACAGCTGGATCGATTTTTAATGCATGTCACCATTGATTATCCCGAAGCCTCCACAGAAATGGATATTCTTAAACTGGCACAACAGCAAAGTCGGCAGGAATATAGCCAAGCCACGCACAAACCCGAGCCATTATCACAGGACACAGTGTTTGCCGCCCAACAGGCGGTACTCAACATTTATGTGGCAGACAATCTGCAACAATACCTGGTGGCCCTCATTCTGGCCACCCGTGATGCCAACCCATATGATGCAAAGCTGGCTGAAAAAATTGCTTTTGGCGGCTCACCGCGTGCCACCATTGCACTTGACCGGTGCGCCCGTGCCCATGCCTTTTTACAAGGTCGTGACCACCTGTTACCCGAAGATATCCATGCGGTGATTCATGATGTGCTCAGGCACCGCATTATTCTGACTTTTGAAGCCGAAGCAGAAGGTTTAACGGTTGATCAGGTTGTTGATCAGTTATTACACAAGGTACCGCTGCCTTAAGACCATGACCACCCAGCAGACGGACACAAGCCATGTCAAAACCCGGGTGCTGGCCAAAACCCTGGTCAATACCCGGCGTCATGTGCGGCTTTTTAACTTGAGTGCCATCAAAAAAGCCACTTCGGCCATTTCCGGTTTACACGATTCTCGTTTTCGGGGGCGCGGCATGGATTATCTGGAATCCCGTGCCTATCAGGCCGGTGATGATATCCGCAATATGGACTGGCGGGTAACGGCCCGCACCGGCATCGCTCATACCAAATTATTTCAGGAAGAACGCGAACGTCCGATTTATCTGCTGGTTGACTGCAACCAAAGCATGCGCTTTGCCACCCGCGGCCAGTTTAAATCCGTACTGGCCGCCCAAATCGCTGCCACTCTGGGCTGGTCCGGGGTACATCAAGGCGATCGGGTGGGTGTGATGACTTTTGGCTCGGGCGGCATCGATATCCTTAAAGCCACCGCCGGTAAACGCGGCATGATGACCATGATTCAGCAACTCATCAAAGCCGATCAGGCCGAATCCGGTCAGGTGCCGTTGGATGAAGCCCTGAAACAACTGCGCAGTGTGTTGAGACCGGGCAGTCTGGTGATCGTCATCAGTGATTTTTTTGACATGGGTGCAGACAGCAAAAAACACCTGGTGCAACTGCGAAAACACAATGATGTTATGGCCGTTTATGTCAGTGATCCATTTGAGCAACACACACCACCGGCGGCTTTATACGGCGTTTACGGTGATCAAGGTAGCAGAATCATCAACACCAAAAACCGATCTGTCCGGACTCATCTTTCACAACAACACAACCGGCACCAACAAAAACTGGTCAGCCACATCATTCATGCCGGCGTGCCCATTTTATCCATGAGCACCGATCAGGATTGGGTGACACAACTCAAACAGGGTCTCAGCCGACCACAAAACGCCATACAACAATGGCTCAAGGACAGCGTATGAACCCCGAAAACGCCCAAAAACTGCCTTTACGTGATGTGCATTTACCCGCTGAACCGGGTTTTTGGCCACCGGCGCCTGGGTGGTGGATTTTGGCTGTGATGGTGTTGATTCTGCTAATTGGCTTCGGTTTTTGGTGGCGCCGACACCGTTACCGGCACAATAAATGGCAACGCATGCGTCTGTTGTTGCTGACCATCCGGCAAAACCACCAATCGCATGGTGATGATGTTCGCTTTGCCCGGGATTTATCGAATTTACTCAGACGCTTTACCCGATATGAACTACAGGACCCGGTCGCAGCCGGTTTATCCGGCCAATCCTGGATTCAGTTTCTAAACAGGGATTTGTCCGAACCAGTCTTTGAAGCCTTCAAAGAAACCCTCACCCGCGATCTTTACCGCCCGCAGGCTCAGATAGAAACAAAGGCTCTGTTTGAGGCCGTACACCAATTTCTGCAACAACATTGTTTAAAACCATCCCGGAGCGCCCATGATTGAAGTTTTGTGGCCCTGGGTTTTTGTCTTACTGCCTTTACCAATCATCATGGCCGTGTTGCCGCGTGTTAACAGCCGTCAAATCAGCACCATCCGTTTTCCTTTATTCAACCGCTTAACCGCAGAACAGCAAGCCAAAAGTGGCGCTCATAATCTGTTAAAAATCTCCGCATGGCTGATGTGGCTGGCCTTATTAACCGCCGCTGCCCGGCCCCAATGGATAGGTGAAGCGGTGGCTTTGCCGGTGGAAGGCCGGGATCTGATGTTGGCCATTGATTTATCCGGCAGTATGGAACAGCAGGACATGCAATTAAACGGACGCCCGGTAGATCGTTTAACCGCTTTAAAAAAAGTGGCCGGCGATTTTATTCAACGCCGTCAGGGTGATCGTTTGGGCTTAATTTTATTCGGTGAGCGGGCTTATTTACAGGCACCTTTTACCTTTGACATTCAAACAGTCAACCGTTTGTTACAAGAAGCGGCCATTGGTCTGGCCGGTAAGTCCACCGCCATTGGTGACGCCATCGGATTGGCGGTAAAAAAAATGCGTACCATGGATTCCGGTAACCGCGTGCTCATTTTATTAACAGACGGCGCCAACACAGCCGGTGTTATCACTCCTTTAAAAGCAGCACAATTAGCCAAAGCCGAAGATGTGAAAATTTATACCATTGGTTTTGGTGCGAAAGAAATGATTGTTAACAGCTTTTTTGGCGGGCAACGCCGCATCAATCCTTCTTCTGATTTGGACGAAGCGACCATGACCCGCATTGCTGAATTAACCGGTGGCCAGTACTTTCGGGCCACCAACACCCGTGAACTTGAAGCCATTTATGACCGACTCAATGAACTCGAGCCTTTAACCGAAGAAGACCGTTTTTATCGACCTACACGGGCGCTTTACTATTGGCCGCTGGCGATTTTTGCGGGGCTGTTATTATTGACGTTATGGATGCAAAGGCGTTGGTTATGAATGAAATTATTTGGTCAAATTTTCATTTTTTGCGCCCCCATGTATTGTGGCTGTTGATACCGGCTGTCTGGTTGCTGCTTCGCTGGCATCGGCAAAGCCATGCCCAAGACGGCTGGCAGCGGCATTGTGATCCTGATTTGTTGGCTGCCATGCAAATCAATACCGCCACAACCGCCAGCCGTTGGCGTCACTTGATGTGGCCGGTGGTTTTCATCAGTCTGCTCGCCCTGGCGGGTCCCGCTGTCAGACAAAAGGATGTTCCGGTGATCAAAAATAAAGCCGCCTTGATCATTGCTCTGGATGTTTCTCGCAGCATGTTGGCCGATGATTTAAAACCCAATCGGTTGACCCGGGCTAAATTCAAAATTCGTGACTTATTGGACCACCGAAAAGACGGCCTCACCGCACTGATTGCTTTTTCGGGCGATGCTTTTGTGGTCACACCGCTGACCGATGACACTGAAACCATCGTCAACTTGCTGGATGTGCTTGAACCGGGTATTATGCCCACCACCGGTACCAATACCGTTGCGGCTTTGGAAAAAAGCCGTGAACTACTGACCCAATCTGGCTTGTCAAAAGGCCAAATTTTATTGATCACCGATGACATCAAATTACACAAAACAGAAGACACCTTAAAAAGCCTTGCGAGTAAACACATGAAAACCCATGTACTGGCCGTGGGCACCGCCGAAGGCGCACCCATTCAAACAGATCGTGGCTTTGTCAAAGACTTGCGCGGTCAGGTGGTGATACCTAAAGTGAACTTTAACACCTTAAAACAAGCCGCCGCTGCCGGCAATGGCCGTTTCAGCGTACTCTCCAACCAACGCAATGACAAACAATTGTATGATCCGCCCACAGCCATTGATGGTGATCAATCCGGTGACGACAGCCGGGCCGGTCACAATCAATTTGTGGATGACGGCGTGTGGCTTTTGATTTTGATTGTCCCCATGACACTGCTGCTGTATCGGCGTGGATTGCTGCTGATTTTGGCGCTGGGCTTTTTTATGCAGCCACAAGTAAGCCATGCTTTTAAATGGCAGGATTTGTGGCTTAATAAGGATCAACAAGCCTATAAAGCCATACAAGACAATCCGTCTTTGGCCCAACAACTGGCCCAAAACCCGCGCCTCAAAGCCTCCGCCGCCTATCGCGCCGAAGATTATCTGCAAGCCGCCGAACAATGGCAAAACCTGCCTCAAACCGGGGCCGATGACCATTATAACCTCGGCAACGCCCTGGCCCAATCCGGTCAGTTAGAAGCGGCCTTGCAACACTATCAACAGGCCCTCGCTCTTAAACCTAATGACGAAGACACTCAGCACAATAAAGCCATTGTTGAAGAAGCACTAAAACAGCAAAAAAAACAAGCCGGTGAGCAATCAGACAGCAACCAGGATCAACAACAAAATGGCGATCAACAAAATAACCCTGAATCTGAACAGTCCTCTGATAGCAGTGAACAGCAAGACAACCAGGACAGTCAAAACCAGCAAAATCAGTCCTCTAACAAGCAAAACCCAGAAGAATCTCAGCAACAGCAACAACAGGCACAAAAAGATGCCGCCAAGGAAAATCAACAACACGCTGAACAATCTGAAAAACAGGACAGTGAAGAGCCTAACAAAGCATCTCAAGCGCTCAGCCCAGAAGAACAGCAACAACAAGCTGAGGACGCCGAACGACTGGCTCAGCAGGATGCCTTAAACGCTGAAGAACAACAGGCCATTGAACAGTGGCTGAGACGCATTCAGGATGACCCGGGTGGACTGATGCGACGTAAATTTCTTTACCAATACCACCGCCGAAATCCGGACGGCGATTCCTACGACAACCAGACCACTGAGGATTGGTGATTATGCCGTTAATTCGATTGTTTCAAGTCTTTATCCTATGTACCTTGTTTAGCGGCTGGCCTGCGGTTGTGAAAGCCGAAGTCAGCGCCAGCGTTGATCGCCATGAAATTACACTGGGCGAATCTGTTAACCTCACCATCACCAGTGACCAGGCAAGCCGTGCCAATCCTGATTTTGATATGTTGTCTGCGGTATTTGAGGTGGGAGAAAGCGGGCGCTCCATGTCCACAAAAATCATCAATGGCGCGGTTTCAAGCGAAACCCGCTGGACTGTGACCCTGGTACCCAAATCATTGGGCAGCCACATTATTCCGCCGCTCACCGTGGGCAATGAACAAACCCGGGCATTAAAAATCACGGTGAAAAAACCCGACCCCAATGCCACCGCCCGGGGTGATTTGTTTATCGAATGGTCCACCAACAAAGACAGCGCATTTGTGCAGGAAGAAATCATTTTAACGGTCAAATTATTTTATGCGGTGGGCTTGAGTAACGCCAGTCTCACAGACCCCAAAGCAACGGGGTTGATTGTTTACCCGATCAACAAAGCCATCCAGTACACCACCCGCAGAAATGGCAGCGATTATCAGGTACTGGAACGTAAATACGCTTTATTTGCCGAACAAAGCGGACAGCTTGATATTCCACCCATTGTGTTTCAGGGTGAAGTTATGGACAACCAAAGCCAAAACCAATGGGGTTTATTTCGCCAGGGCCGTCCGGTGCGCATTTCATCATCTATGCTGAGCCTTGAAATCAAACAAATTCCGGCCGCTTTTGTGCATAAACCCTGGTTACCGGCCACCACATTTAAAGTTGAACAAAACTGGCCGCAAAATCAGGTGTACCGCGTGGGTGAGCCCATCACCCGTCAAATTGACATCACCGCACAAGGGCTGGCAGAAACCCAATTACCGGATATAGAAGTCAAGGATGTGGTCGGCGCACGGCTCTACCAGGAAAAAAGCGACACCATCACCCGCAATAACGGCAACCACCTGGTTTCCTCAAAAACCATCACTCAGGCAGTTATCCCCAGTGAAGCGGGCTCTTTGCAGATTCCGGGATTTGATATAGAATGGTTTAACACTGAGACCGGTGAGGCCGAAACCACACGCCTACCGGCCATCACCTTAGACATCAAACCGGCCGCAGGCGGTCAGCAACAGACAACCCTGCCAAAAGCCGCCAATTTTGATGAACCGGAGAAAAACCCCAGTCAGGTGCCGGTAGCAGAAACTTCATCATCCATCCCGGAAAACCGTCATAAAGTGTGGTTTTACGGTACCCTTATATTTGGTGGCTTGTGGTTATTGACCCTGTTTTTATTTTTGATGAAATTAAAACGACCGGTGTCAAAACAGCCTCCAAGCCGACCGGAACCGCCCAAACCGCAGGTTTCCGTTAAACACATCAATAAACTCAGCCCTGCCGAGCAACAAAGGCTGTTGATTCATTGGTGGAATCAAAACCATGGCCAGCAAGTTACCCATTTAGGTCACATTCAACAGCAACTGGACAATCCCAAAGCGCTGAAAGCACTTCAACAGCTCCAGCATCAGTTGTACAACAACCAACATCCCGATACTGAAATTGACTGGTTACAACTGATTAAAAAAGATTATTTAAAACCCAAAACTTTAAGCCAAGAAACCGGCGAGACTTTACCGCAACTGTATGGTTAAATCTGGAAAGCGACTGAGCTGCTCGCAGCGTTGAGTCGGTTAGGCCAGATCAACAAAGTCATGCGGTTTTGATTGGTGCAGGCTCAGGTGAGTAAATTTAATTATCAAGTCTCTGAATTCAGGACAAATTTTGGCTATAATGACTGATTGAACGCCGACCGGCTTTTTTGGCTGATAATTTTTTTACAACTGCCTATTTTCACCTTGCTGCCACCTAAAATGAACAGAATAATGAGGGGATTTGTGTTATTTGTGTGGTGCCTAACGGCCACGGCGCAAACACCCCTGACAGATTGTCAAAACAGCTTAAAGCAGGGCGACTATGCACATGCCCGAACAATCTGTGAACGCAGCCTCCAAGCGGTCACAAAGGACAGTGACGAGGCTTTGGGCGTTTTGCTGAGTTTAATTGACATTTATCAGCACCTGCAAAACAAACCCCAACTCAAGCAAACCATTGAACAAGCCTTTCAACACCCGGCATTTGCATCAGACACCACCGCCCAATACGACTGGCACCGCAAAGTCGGTCAGAAATATTATTTTGATGCAGACTATGTAAAAGCCAAAGAGCACCTTAATCAAGCCTTCCAACTGGCTCTGGATAACAACAACCCGGAATGGCTCAGCAAAAGTCACAATGATATGGGACTGGTTGAGCTCAAATTAGGTGATTATAAAAGTGCTTTATCTCATTATCAGCAAAGCCTTAAACTGAAGCATCAATTTGGATCTGACTATCAGATAGCCAGAACGCTGAATAATTTAGGCCGCATTCATTTGTACCTTGAACAACCCGATAAAGCCGTCAGCTACTACGAATCTGCGCTCAATTATTATTTGAAATACGCTGAATCAAAAGATATTGATCACCGTGTTTTTATGGATATAGCTCACCTTTATGAAGATTTAACCAAAGCTTATAGTGCGGCCAACAATACCCAAAAAGCTCAATACTACGCACTGGCCATTTCTGAATCTCTGGGCACAAAAAATAACACGTCAGAACAGGTTCGGGCTTTAATCAACCTGGCACAATGGCACTTAGATAATGGCCATTTAGATGTCTTATATCAATTATTAACAACTGCCAAAGCCCTGATGGATCAAAATCAAACCAATCCGGAGTTGCTGACACAATGGTATTTGTTACAAGCCAAAATGCTTCATCAAAATCATCAAATTCCTGAGGCTTTGTCCGCCATTGAAAACGGACTTCTGATCAGTAATGATTTGAATGAAGACTCATTAAAGATTGATTTATTATACTTAAAAGCAGAATTATTAGAGGACCAAAGTCCTCGACAAGCCTTGCAGGCTTTTAAACAATATCAGCAGTTGAGATCACAATTTTTACAGCAAAAATATGACACTGACCTAAAAACTGTACAGCACCAGATTGAAACCCAAAAAATTCAACAACAACTTTTAAACCAAGAGTTGACTAACAGCCGGCAACAACAAAAATTACATCATTTGACCAACATGATATTAATCGCCGGTATGGTGTTAATTTCTATGGCCGCTTTCATGATTTTTTATCAGTACAAAAGGAAAAAAGAAAAGCAAGCATTGATACAATCCATTCGCTACCATAAGCATCAGTTACTCATGTTTCAAACCACACAGAAACCCGAGTTGACGGTATCAACTGAAAACCACAAAGAAGCTTTAAAAAAGGCTTTGGTCGAATCCTTAATTGATGCCACCATTATCTGGGAGAAAACAACCCAAACATCTCAGATTGAATTGGCCGAACAATCAAAAATCTGGACGGTGTCCATTGATAATGGCACGCTGCGCGCACGCTCACTGGAAAAATACCTGTCACTTGAAAAAATACCGGATAATCCCCGGTGGCGGAATGTGGTTCAAACCAACCACTTTATTTTGAGTCAGGACAATTTACAAAAACAGGACAGACAAATTTTAGAAAAGCATATTGAGTGCATCATGGATGAAGTGCGCGCTTTGTCACTGAAGAGTTAACAAGACGAACGGTTAAGCCTTCCGATTTCTGATGGGGTCACAGATTTTAATAAAGGCCTTTACAGACTATTTCCATAACGCTGCAAAGGCCCTTAATCTAAAGCAAAGGTCTCTTGGTATAAGATTTAGTCTTTGGTTGATAATTTGTGATCAATGACTTCAACACAATTAAATTGCAGGCCATCGGCATACTGATAAAGTTCATGATGATTCTGGCTTGCACTCACGCCATCGGTGAACGTATCCGGACCAGTAAATTGCGGAACCAGACCATTTGGATAAGTCATATAGTTAGACACCGCAAAAGCATCACATAAGTCAATAGCCACAAGCCTTGATTCTGTGGCGTGATCAAAAACGCCATGGGTTTTACGCCTGATTTTTGATTCACTATTATAATCGTGGCTTGAAAAATCATCCTGACCCTGCGATCGGTTGAGTTCTCTGATATGCGATTTACTCACCAATTTCGACATCTCTGATCTGGTCTGTCTTAACTGGCTGACCATTAATATATCTTGCTCCACAAGATCATAGCTGACAGCCACATGATAAGGGTTGGTGTCATAATCATCGCTGTAAACAAGTATTTCAGTCAAAAAATCATGCGCAAAAACATGGCCACTGAATAAGCAACATGCCATTAAAATAAGCTTTTTCATCTGTTATCTCCAGGTTATAAGGGCTTTCAAGCATACCGCTATTTTCGCCAGACCCAAAGAAATTCACTGGAACAAACTGGAACAAATGTATCAATTTAAGTTATTCAAATTAAAAGAAAAATTACAATAAAGACCTTAAAATGCTTATTCCAAAACACATGGATAAATGCACCAAAACCCATTTAATTAAAGCCATCTGTTGAATAAATACAGCCGACTTAAGACCAAAATGAAGCAACTGGCCATCGCAACCAATCGACACACCTCAAAAAGTTGATAAAAGCAGGCCATCTGACCTGTAACTACCCAAACATATAATCTGGCATGGCATGAGTGCTAAACACCCTAATTGCAAATGGGCTTTTTGAAACTGTGAACATTATCGCGCATAATACCCGTTCCAACCTGAACCCAAGCACCATGTCGAACATCCAAAATATTCAGCAAATGATTGAAAACGGACAGAGCCAGCGGGCTTTGGTCAAGCTTAAAAAAATGGCGGCTAAAAACAGTCAAAACCATGAAGTCCATCGATTACTTGGGGTTATCTATTTACAACAAAACACCTGGTCACTGGCAGAAAAACATTTGCAACATGCCCATCAATTAAAGCCGAATTTCGGACCGACTTTGCTCAATTTGGCCAGTTTATACAAGGCCCAAAAAAAATATTCACAAGCCCATCAATGCTACCAACAATTACTTAACCAGGGTGCGACCAATGCGCCGCTCTACTATAATTTGGCTAACTTATACCGAGATCAGAATGAAATATCACAGGCGGAATCTGCCTACTTAGCCTGTCTGAAATTACAGCCCAACCACCTCGGTGCGCTGGTGGCTTTCGGCTTTTTGATGAAAAATACAGGTCGCATTGATCAGGCCATTGACTATTTTCACCGGGCACTGGCCATCAACCCTTATCAACACGACATTTATTGGGCACTGGCTAACTTGAAACAGTACCGATTTAACGATCATGAACTGGCCACACTGAATCAAATGATTGCTCAGGCCGGTGACCGGGTACCACCGGAATTATTATTTGCCAAAGCCTATGCCCTGGAACATGCCGGTGAATATGATGCCGCTTTTGCACAACTTGAGCAAGCCAATCGACTCCGTTATCGACAATTGCAGAGAAAGCCCTTCGACTGGTCCGGCTTAACCCAAGCCATACAACGGGTTTTTAATCCTGAATTTATCAAAGCCCACACCGTCAATGTCCATTCGAACACCAAGCAGCCTGTATTTATCGTCAGTATGCCGCGATCAGGATCAACCCTGACCGAACAAATTCTGGCCTCACATTCGGCTGTTTACGGCGCCTCCGAACTGCCTTATTTTCCAAATATCATGGCCGTGCGGGGTCGTGAGAATAATAATAGCTACCCAGAATCGCTCGCCTCAATGAAAAAGGATGATTTTGCTGACATCGCTGATGAATATTTTAACGCGGTTGGTACAGATTTTAAGGAAACCATTTTTACCGATAAACAACCGCTTAATTTTAATTTTGTGGGCGCCATTTTAATGGCCATTCCCAATGCCAGAATTATTCATTGCACCCGCCGGGATTTAGCGGTGTTACTGAGTTGTTACAAACAATTATTTGCCCATGGTCATGAATACAGCTATGACATCGAAGAGCTGGTGGCGAATTATCAGCACCAAGTGAATATCATGGCCTACTGGAAAAACTGCTTTCCGGATAAAATTTACGCCCTAAGCTATGAAGATATGGTTCAGGACACCCGCTTGGAAATTGAACGGTTACTGTCCTTTTTAAAGCTTGACTGGCAAGACACTTGTTTGCAGTTTTATCACACCAAACGAAACATAAAAACCGCCAGTGCCGGTCAGGTGACGCAGAAAATATACGACACTTCTGTGCAGTTACACAAAAAATACCAAATTTCAATGGCAAAATTCGAAAATTTGTTAAAAAACAATTGAAGCACGCCCGATTCTGGATACAATAGGATTAACAATTATTAGAATTGTCTGGTTTTTTTACGTCTTGAATAAATTGAGAATTGAGGATAACAATGAAAAAAAAATAAATTAACGAAGGCCATGTTGCCTTTATTATTGAGCGCATCGGCCGTCGCCGGTGCCCAATTGGCCACTGAAGCCGGTATTGGCGGTGTTGATGGAAACCATAGTTCCAGCGGATCCCGAGCCCTGTTATGGAGTCAGTTGGGAGCCACACCACGTGGTAATGGTACCCCTGATCAAAACTTTGAAGCATCCTTGGATGTTTATGATTCAGTGGGTGCCGATGACTTTGTCGTCACCGGTTACGGCTGGTCGATTGAGGAAATTGAAACCATTGGTACTACTGGTGGTGTCGCTTCCTCGGTTAATGTCTCTTTCCATGCAGATAATGCGGGCAGCCCCAATCCAACTGCTTTGGCCGGCTGTAGTTACAGTAGCATTCCTGTGACTGATACCAGCGGCAGTTTATCCATCACATTACCAAGCGCTTGTAGCATTATCGGTGCCGGCACTTATTGGGTGGCGATTCAAGTTAATCAGGATTTTGCCACAAACGGCCAACACTTCTGGTCCAACACTGACACGGTAGCGGGTAATGAAGCCCATTGGATAAACCCGGGTGATGGCTTTTTATCAGGTTGTACCACTTTCCAACCCGCCGGCACTGTTTGTGGCGTGGGTGGCGGTGCACCAGCCTATGACTTCTTGTTTGACTTATCCGGTACCCAGTTAGATGCGCCTGTGGCCGCTGCGCCTGTGCCGTCTCTGAACTGGCTGGGCATGGGCTTAATGGTTCTTACCTTGGGCCTGTTCGGTCGTCGTTTTATAAGAAAAGCCAATAACGTTTAATTCAAACGATTCGATGCTTAAAAAAACCCGCGTTAATCGTGGGTTTTTTTATGGATTAATTTTTCGTATTCTCTAACGAAGTGTTTGAGTGCGTTTGGCTCTGATGCCGTTGTTAACTCGCACATAGATTGTTCACTTAATTCTTTTGCAACGCCCGGATGGGGTCTAATTCGGCGGCTTGTTTGGCCGGGTAATAACCAAACACCACACCGGTCAATAAACACACACCGACAGCCAGCACGATTGAAAATAAGCTCCAGGCCACCGGCCAGTCGGCAAAGGACTGAATCAAAAATGACAGCACCACACCCATAACAATACCAATGACCGCACCCACGGCGGCAATGGTGGCACTTTCAATCAAAAACTGATTTTTAATATCCACTTTTCGCGCACCCAGGGCCCGCAATAGACCAATTTCTTTGGTGCGTTCAAGCACCGTGGCCAACATAATATTCATAATGCCGATACCACCCACCAGCAAGGATATGCCGGCGATACTGGACATCACGATGGTGAAAATTTGCTGGGTCTGGTTTTGTTGATTCAATAAATTGGCCGGCACAATGATGTTGTAATCATCGATGTTGCCGTGCCGGCGTTTGAGCAACCGATCAATGGCCACCGAGGCCACCTGCGGCCGGATGGTTTCATCAATGGTCACCCGAATGGTGTCCAACTGGCTCTCCAACATTTCCCATTTCAGGCGTTTAAAGGCCGTTTCTATCGGCAAAAAGACCTGGTTGTGTTCGGCACCGAGTTTAATACCCTGAATTTCATTTTTACTTAAGGCGTCTTTTTTCAAAACGCCAATCACTTCCAGCCACAGATGATTAACCTTGATGCGTTGACCCAGTGCGGTACCATCGGGAAACAATTCGGCCGCCACTTCTGAACCAATCACCGCCACCTGTGCGTAAGACTGATTATCTTCTTCACCAAATAAACGACCGGCGTCCACCTGCAAATTACTCATGCCAAAGCAATTGGGCGACAGCGCTTTGACTGCACCATCAGAATTGGCATGCTGAGAAAACAAGGACCAGGTTTTAATGGTTTTTTCGCCACAGCTTTGGCTGATAAACGGCAGGCTGTTTTGTAAAGCGCGGATATCGTTCATGTTTAAACCCAAAGAATCGGAGCGCATTTCTTTTAACGTTTCAGGATCAATTTGTTTTTCTTCAATCACGAGATTGCGCAAACCCATTTTTTCAATCAAACGGGTGGCCTCGGCCTGGGCGCCTTCGCCAATAGACAACATCGCAATCACCGCACCGACACCAAACACCATGCCCAACAAGGTCAATAGGGTGCGTAATTTGTGGTGCAGCATTTCAGCCACTGCATGGCGTAAATTGATTATCAAGGTATTGTTCATAGTTCTGCTTCCGCCGGTCGACTCAAAGCAATCACATCACCGGCCTCTAAACCACTTTTGATAACACATAAGACGGCGCTGCAAAATCCCGTGGTGATGGGCTGTTGTTGGAATCCGCCTCCGGTTTGTTTATACACCCAGGCGCGGTCCTGATCACGAAATACCGCCAATATCGGCACTGAAATGGCTGACTCCTGGTTGGTCACAATGATGTCGGCCGACACCCGCTGTGAGGGCATAAAGCGTTCGTCTTGCTCATCCAATGCCACAGTAACGGTAAAATATTTCACCGGGTTATCCCGCTCCCGGGGTTGAGCGGTTTGGCTGATGGATTTTACCCGACCTTTAAATGACGTATCAGGATAAGCATCCAGTTGAATATTGACGGTTTGTTCCGCCTGAATGCCAATGGCTTCCACCTCAGGTACATACACCAAAGCCTGCATCTCACTTAAGTCCGGCAGCGCCGCCAGTTTGGTGCCCGGGAACACCGCTTTGCCGGGTTCGGGCATGGAGCCGTCCCAACTGGGCTGCAACACCAGTAAGCCGTCATGCGGTGCCACCACTTCAAGCGCACTTAGACTGGTTTCGTTGAGTTCTTTTTTGGCTTCTTGCACCGATTTTGAGCTTTGCAAAACGTCCAGTTCGGTGGCCGATTTTTCTTCAAAGTTTTCACTGACCTTATCAATGTGTTCGGCTTTGGCTTTTAAAAATTCTTCGTTATCCCCGGCTTCAATAATTTCAATTTTGGTGTAAAGCAAGGGATCATTTATATTAAATTGCCTGGCCAGTTCATATTCATAATCCACCACTTCAGCTTCGGTGTTGAAAGAAAAGCGGGTGTTATCAATGTCCCGTTCTTTGGCCATCATGTCATACATGAGCTTTTGGATTTCATAGGTGGTTTTATCCAATTCAATCTGGAAATCAGTGCCATCAAAACGGGCCACCACATCGCCTTTGTTAACCCGACTGAATTGCGGCATAATCCAAGCCAGGGTTTGTGGCCGCCGCGAACCGCTGGGTACGGTCAGTGGCGTCGATTGGGTGGCTTCCAGTTCGCCACCGACATGCACCGATAAAGTCACCGCCTTTTTCTCCAGGGTAAGTGTCGGTAAGGGTTGTTTCTGTTCTGTCTGATCACTGCAAGCCAGTAATCCACAAACCATTAAAAGAAGCAGTGTATTTTTCATGATTCGCTGCTGATTTCTGCCTTAATACTCATATTTGGTCGCATAATGGCTTTATCCGAATTGCTGATTTCCACCTGGGCGTCTAGAATTTTTGAGGGCTGATTCTGTGATTTGATGCGGACCACTTTGGATAATTCTTTGATCACACCATTGAATTCAATGTCCGGATAAGCATCCATACGAAAGGTCACGGTCTGACCTTGTTGCACCCGTGATAAATCGTTTTCTTTAATTTCCAATCGGGCGATGATGTTGTCCATATCGGCCACTTCAATCACCCGCGCACCACCCCACACCTGATCACCCACGGCGTATTTATTGTTATTGTGATCGCTCTGGTGCATGATGATACCACGTCTTTTGGCGATAATACGCATGCTGGCAATGGCTTCGTTTAACTCTTCCACTTCAGCCTCCAATTTGGCAATATTGGCATTTAAAATGGCTTCTTCGGTATCGATTTTTTCGCGCGTCAGTGCCAGGTCATCCAGTGCATGTTGGTGTTGTAGTTTTGCCAATGCATAATTCAGCTGATTTTCCTTGTAATCATTCATGGCAATCACACTTTGCGGTAATTCGGCTTTGCGTTTGGCTTTATCGAGGTTTTTTTTCATTTCTTCCACCGCCAGCGATTTATCTGCCAATTCTTCCACTTTGGTCGATAATTTATTACGCAGCTCACTTTGTTTAATCGATAATTCACCCTGCTTATCCATCAGGCGTTCTTGTAATTCATCGGTTTTGAACATCAATACCGGTTCGCCGGGATTGACCTCTGCACCGTCTTTGGCCATAAAAGCAATGGTGTAACGCCATATAAATCGAATACTCGGCGGTGAATAACTGTCGGTCTCAACTGCCACCAGTTCACCTGAGGTGGTGATGGTTTCAGCATGTATAGACGTGCTCAAAGCCAGCATAATTATGATGATTAAAAATGTCTTCATGGTTGTACCTCATTGACCTGAACCAGTGCGCTCATGCCGGGTAATAAACGGGCATCTTGCTCACCCCGAAGCGTGATGGTGACTTCGTAATACAAGCCTTCTCCCCAGTTTTTTTTGTCATGACCACCGGCAGAAATGTGGCTGACAACACCACGCATGCTGGTATTGGGTAAGGCGTCAAACTGAACATTAACAGCCATACCGTGTTTAACCTGAGGTAAGTCGATGGCATTGACAAACGCCTTGACCCGCATACCGGTGGTTTTAGATACTTTAGCAATCACCCGCCCGGTTTGGACCTGGTCCCCGATTTGGTACTTGGTACCATTCCAGGGATGGGTTGCGTGAATCACATAACCTGCCTGGTTGGCAGTGATGGTGAGATCGGCCAAACGCTTTTTCCAGTAATCCAATTCTTTTTGCTTTTGTGTCAAACCCAAAGCCACTTCTTTGTTTTTTTCCTTGAGCTTAATTTCCAATGCCCTGAATTTTTTTGCATTTTCATGGCGGGCCTTATCCGTTTGTTTTAAAGTCAGTTGGCGTTCTTTGTATTCCAGTTCACCGATAAATTCTAACGGCACCGAAGCCTTCAGTTCGGCAATTTGGTGATCGACTTTGGCTTTTTCATAGGCCAGCCGGGCATTGTTTAAATCAATTTGCAACTGTATGGTGTCGCGTTTGGAAGCGGCTTTGAACACATCCAGCGCTTCTTTTTGAGCCTCAATGGTGTTATCCAAATCGGTGCCGTCAATGCGCACCACAAAATCACCGGGCTCCACAAAACCACCCTCTTCGGCCATGTCGGCGATTTCAGCGCGCCATGAACGCACCATCGGCATGGTGATTTCCTGGGTTTGGCTGGACTCCACTTCACCGGTCAACATCAGGGCCGGTAAAGACAAGGGCATAAACAATATCGTTAACAGGCTCGATTTGAGTACTTTCATGACACAATTTTTCCGTCTAAAAACTCAAGGGTGCGTCCGGCATTGTCGGCAATGTCCGGCTCATGGGTCACCATGACAATGGTTTGTCCTGCGGCATTGAGACTTTTTAATAATTCAATAATTTGCTCTGAGATGGCACTGTCTAAATTACCGGTGGGCTCATCGGCCAACAACACCGACGGATTGTTTATCAGTGACCGGGCAATCGCCACCCGTTGAATTTGTCCGCCGGACATTTCATTGGGCATATGGTGAATACGTTCACCCAGACCCACCTGATGAAGTAAGTCTTTGGCCCGTTCAACCCCGCCGCGTTGTTGTTGCGGTGTGGCAAAACGCAACGGCACCAACACATTATCCAAAGCTGACAGGCGCGGTAGTAAATGGAATCCCTGAAACACAAAACCGATGTATTCATTGCGGATTTTGGACAAGGCATCATCATCTAAAACGCTCACATCTTGACCAGCTAATGTGTAGCGACCGTTTGTGGGCTTGTCCATACAACCCAAAATATTGAGCATGGTGGATTTTCCTGAGCCTGAGCGTCCCATTATGGCCACAAATTCACCTTCAGCAATGGATAAATTCACACCATCCAATGCACGGATGGTTTCACCCTGGGTGCGGTAAACTTTTGAAATGTTGTCCAGTTTTATCATGGGTATCAGGCGGTCGTGCAGAGGATTCCTTTATTCGATGTTTATTATAAAAACATACAACTTTTATGGTATAGGCCAAAGGTACTAATTTATTACAGATAGACTCGATGCAGCGTGAAAAGTGCCCATTAACCCGACTATTTCATGCAATAATGGAATTTAGGGATAAAATGGCAAAATAGATTGTATAAATATCGCTTCAAGCATAGTTATTCATATGTTGTAAGCGATCTTATGCAAGATATGCAGCCATTTTATTCATAAAGCCATTCAGGTACAAGCTGTTGTTTATGGCTAATTCATAACTATTTGAAACATAAAAAACATGCTTATTTTGTACCGATTGTATGAAATAGTCGGGTTAGGTATTTAGGGAATACACATATCCAGAACAGCACTGAGCTGGTAAAAGTATGGGTTGTTGGTGGGAATCAGGCCATGCGAAAACCACGGTGCCAGCAACACCCAAACACCGACAATTAACACAAACACCGCTGCCGCGCGTCGCCAAAAGTCCATAGAACCGCGTTGCATCATTTTACGTATCAGCCACTGGGAACCGAGCAAGGGCAATACAGTCCCTAAGCCAAAAAACAGCATAAACTGCATGCCGTCAAACAGGTTGGCAGTGGTGGCGGCAATAATCAGCATCCCATAAAGTAAACCACAGGGTATCAGTCCCCACAGCATGCCTTTCATAAAAGAAGCCGCACTGTTGTGGCGGTTTTGTAATGCTTTTAAGCGGGTGGATACTTTGGACCAGCCGGGTAAGGATTTTTGAATGGTCAGTAACCGATGATTTTTAAAAAACAAAACGGCGGCTGTGAGCACCAGCATCACGCCCATCAGCATCCGCAACCAGACCCCCCATTCAATCATCGGAACCGATAAACTGGCACCTTGCACCAATCCGGCAAACACCGCTCCCAATAATGTGTAAGTGGCCACCCGCCCTAAATTGGTGATAAGCACCTGGTGGGTGTTTTGTTTGTGGCATAAAGCCGCACACAAGCCGCCACACATCGCTATACAATGAAAGCCGGAAAAAAAACCGATAATCAGGGGGGTCAAAAAAGCCATGAAAACGGGTTACTTGTCTTCTTTTTTGTCATGTTCACATTCCGACTGGTTGTGCTGCATCTGCTGTTGTCGGCGTTGATAACGGTCGGCAGGCGTATCATCTTCTAAAATGGAAAAAGCAGGTGAATCCAAATCATCAAACTGGTTTTTATTAATCGCCCAGTGAATCGCCCACACCGCAGCCACCACCAAAATGAGGGATAACACCACCAACACATAAATCATATTCACGGCACACCTCGTAACACCCGTCTGGAATTCAGTACCACCAACAAAGAACTTAATGACATCCCAATGGCTGCCATCCAGGGCGCCAACAGCCCCATCATCGCCACCGGTGTGACTGAACCATTATACAGCAGTGCCCAGAATAAATTTTGTTTGATGATGTGCTGGGTTTTTTTGGCTGTGAAAACCGCCTGTTTAATCGGCCCCAAAGAACGACCCAAAATAATCAAATCTGAGGCCGAATGTGCCAAATGGGCGCCCTGCTTGAGGCTGATGGAGACATCGGCTTGTGACAACACCGGCGCATCATTGACCCCGTCACCCACCATAACACAGGGGTGGTTTTGCTGTTGCCGCTGCTCGATGGCTTTAATTTTATCTTCTGCCCGCATATTGCCCCGAAACTCGGGCACACTGAATTGTTGCGCCCAGGCTTTGACCGTTTCGCTGTCATCGCCACTAATGATGGCCACATGCTTTTTATCTTTTTGCAACCATTGAAGCAAGTCAGCGGCACCGGCGCGGGCTTCAACCCGCAAAGAAAAGATGGCGATTAAAGTGTGTTCACGGGCCAAATAAACCACTGTATCGGCCGCCTCGGCCTTATGCTCAGGAATCGAAATATCCAGTGACTTTAACCAGCGGGCACTGCCCATACGCCAGCATTGTCCGTCAATCACGCCACTGACACCGCGGCCTGATAATTCTTCGGCGTTGTGCACAATGAATGATGAAGATTGACGAAAGGCACTGGCCAAGGGATGGTTACTGATGCGTTGTAAAGCAGCGGCGATGGCTTCGGGGTTATCCAGGGCTTCCACACAATGTACTTTAGCCAGGGTTAACCGGTCTTCTGTGAGGGTGCCGGTTTTGTCAAAAAACCAATGCCGACAGCGATGAATTTGCGACAAGGCTTCGGTGTTGTTGACCAACACGCCTTGTTGTAATAATTTAATACCGCCGGCTGTCAGCGCCGTGGGTGTCGCCAGGGACAAAGCACAGGGGCAGGTGGCAATCAGCACCGACAACACCACCGGCAGCACCTGATCCGGTGCATGATTGATGTACCACAGCCCGGTACCCACAGCCAACAGCAGAACCACGGCAACAAAATAACCGGCAATGCGGTCCACTGATTGCAGGGTTTTGGGCTTTTTACTTTGTGCCAGCTCCATTAAATCCGCCAATTTGGACAAAAAAGTATTTTGGTTGTTGACAGTGGTTTGAATTAACACCTCATCATTCACCAACCGGGCGCCGGCATAAACAGTGTCGCCGATTGTTTTCTTCACCGGCGTCGATTCGCCGGTCAACAAAGACTCATCAAACCGACCGCTACCCGCAGTGATTTCACCGTCACAGGGTACCACTTGATTGGCTTTAATCATTAATTTATCGCCTTTTTTAACCTGATCAATCGGTATTTCTTCACGGCCCTGATGACCCATGCGCACAGCACTCACCGGAATCAGGGCATTGAGTGCCGAACGTACATCCATGCCTTTGTGTTTCACCGCCGATTCCACAAAACGTCCCAGCAGCAAAAAGAAAATAAACATCGCCATAGAATCAAAATAAACATGACCGTCATCCATAAAGCTGATATAGACACTGACAAAGTAGGCAATGCTGATGGACAGTGCCACCGGCACATCCATGCCCAAATGACGATTTTTCAGGTCGCGGATGGCGTTATGATTAAAGCTTTGTCCTGAATAAAAATAGACAATGGTGGCGATTAACAAACTGGTTAATCGAAAGAACTGCCGAATACCGGGATCCTGGGCCATCGATTCGGGGTTATACAGCGGCACCGCCAGGGTCATGATAAACATCATGCCAAAACCGGCCACCGCAATTTGTCTGAGCTGTTTTTTACGGGCGGTATCAGCCTGATGGGCACTGTCTTGCTGGTACATCGGGCGGTAACCAAGTCGCGCAATTTGCGTAAACAGTTCACTTAATCGGACGCGGCCGGGATCAAACACAAGACGCATATTTTGGGTCACACTGTTGATATGTAAATCCTCTACACCGGGCAAATCCTTAAGCACTTTTTGAATCAACCAACCACAGGCGCTGCAATACATACCCTCAACCTTAATGGTGACCTGTCGTAAACCACCATCAGTCGGGCTTGTCAGGCGTTCAAATACCGCCGGTTCATCTAAGTGACGCCAGGAACAGGTGTCACTTTCAACCTGCACACCGGGGGTTTTGCCTTCACGGTACTGATAAAAATCGGCATGGGATTCATCAGCCAAAAACCGGGCCACAGCCTGACAGCCGATACAACACATGGGTTGTTCTATACCGTCGATGGTGGCCGTTAATGGACAATCAGCCGGTACCGGTTCCCCACAATGGAAACATCGGTGAGCCATTACTCTTTTTCAAGCTGGAATTTATTTTGCTTGGCAATCACTTGTGGCGCATTTTGTTTGGCAATATACACCGTATACAGACTGGCCACCACGGCGGTGGCGGGTAAAGCAATAATAAACCACACCCAGGCATGTTTGTACCAGGGTGCCGGTTGGCCGCTTATTTTGTGTGGGTTTTGTTTTTTCATTTGTCGTATCCAAAATACTTAACCGTTTCAGTACGTTTATTATTGGGGTTGTCGACTTCATTAACAACGACTTTAATGGTGTGGATTTTCTTGTTAGCCACGCTGCGGTCAGCCCGAATGCGGATTGGCACACTGATCAGCTCACCCGGCTCAGCGGATAAAACACCATCATCGGTCTCAAAATCAACCGCTAATCCATCCAAGCCGATGGCACTGACTTCATAGTGCGCCGTTTGTGAGCCTTTGTTCATAATTTTAAGGTTATACACATTTTCAATCCGCTGCGCATCCACAATGCGGTAAAAACTGTTGCGATCGGGAATCACATTGGCATCTATGCTGCTGCGGGTTAATAAGGCGTAAGCAAAACTTGATACCAGCAACGTTAAAATAGCACCGTAAATAAGAATACGTGGACGTAAAACCCGTGATTTTTTACCTTCAAGTGCATTTTCAGTGGTGTAACGAATCAGACCTTTGGGCAATCCGACTGACGCCATGACATCATCACAGGCATCAATACAAGCGGCACAAGCAATGCACTCATACTGCAAACCATCACGGATATCGATGCCGGTGGGGCAGACCTGAACACATAAGGTGCAATCAATGCAATCACCGGGATTTTCGGCCTCACGTCGGGTTTTACCCCGCATCCGTGGTTCACCGCGTTTTTCATCATAAGAAATAATCAGGGTTTCTTTATCGAACATGGCTCCCTGAAAGCGGGCATAAGGACACATGTACAGGCACACCTGTTCCCGCAAAAAACCGGCGTTGCCGTAGGTGGCAAAACCATAAAAGAACAGCCAAAAGGTTTCCCAGGGCCCCAAATTCCAGGTGACCACATTCACCGCCAGTTCTTTAATCGGTGTGAAAAAGCCGACAAAAGTAAAACCGGTCCACAGTGCAAAGGTAATCCACAAAAACTGCTTGGCGGTTTTACGCCATATTTTATTAAAATTCCACGGCCCTTTATCGAGCTTCATGCGTTTATTGCGATTACCTTCGGTGAGCTGTTCCATCCAGATAAACACCTCGGTCCAGACCGTTTGCGGACAGGCATAACCACACCACAGTCGACCGGCCAAAGCGGTGAAGAAAAACAGCGAAAAGGCGGCAATAATCAGCATCAGCGCCAAAAAGATAAAATCCTGTGGCCACAGGGTCAAGCCAAAAATATAGAAACGGCGGTGGGGCAAATCAAATAAAACCGCCTGATGCCCGCCCCAGTCAAACCAGGGCAATAAATAAAACAAGCCCAGTAAAACAAAGACCGCTAATTTTCTTTTGAATTGAAAACGGCCTTTGGTCTCACGTGGATAGACTTTTTCATGGGCTTTGTAGAGTTTTAGTTCAACCGGTCTGGTGTCCTGCGTTGACATAGTAATTCACCAAAATGTTAAAGAGACCTGCACTGAATACACGGCTGCACCGGATTCAGGCAACGGTCTCTATGATTCCTGCCTGATGCTTTGTGCCAGTTTAGTTCTCGGCAGGGCCATAATAACCCCACAAAATAAACCTGTTATAAAGGAAAATAACCAAAAAAACACAAAGCCCAAAGCATAACCTTGCCAGCGATCAATACTGATGGTGATACTGGCAATCTCATTCAAATACGCCGGATCAAATTGGGCAAAAAAGATCATTGTCTGTACCGCCGCAGCCAGAAAAGACACCCATACCGCGGTGCCCAGACGGCGATAAAAAATACGCTTAATCTGGCGTTCGTTAAACTGACTTTGATCTGTAACAGGCCGGGTTCCCATGATTTATTTCCGACTTAAAGAATACACATAGGCTGCCACCAGTTTAATCTGATGCTCATCCAACACTTCATTTTGTGGCGGCATATAACCCTGTAAGCCATCATACAGGGCGGTCTCAATAATCTCATGAGAACCGTATAACCAGATGTCATCGGTCAGATTCGGGGCACCCAGCATTTGGTTACCTTTGCCCTCAGGACCATGACAGGCCACACAGAACATCTGAAATTTTGCCGCCCCGGCTTCGGCCATTTTGGCATCGTGATCAACGCCCGATAAACTGCGCACGTAAGCCGCCACCTGATGGACACCCTCTTCACCCAAAGGGCCGGCCCACGGGGTCATAATACCGGTTCGACCGTTGCTGATGGTTTGCACTATGGTGTCAAATTCGCCACCCCATTTCCAGTTATCATCGGTCAGGTTCGGGTAGCCGTAACCACCTTTGGCATCTGAGGCATGGCATTGTGCACAATTGTTGGCATAAATACGCTGACCCAGCAACATGGCGGTGTTATCCTGAATCATTTCATCCACCGGCTTATTGATGAATGCGGCATAGGTTTCTTCGCGGGCATCCACCACCTTTTGGTAATTGGCCTCAAACCGACCTTTTTGGGTCCATTCTTTGGTCCCTTCAAAATTGCCCATGCCGGGATACAAGATCAGATAGGCAATGGAAAAAATAATGGTACCCACAAACAACCACAACCACCAGCGCGGCATCGGATTATCTAATTCAGTGATGTCATCATCCCAGACATGACCGGTGGTGTTGTCGGCGCGTTTGTCCATTTTTTTCTTGGCGGTGGCCATCAACAGCCACACATAGGCAATAATATGGGCGACCACCACAATGATGACGGTCCAGTGCCAGAAATTACTCATGTTTTTTCTCCTCGGTTTTTACGCGATCTTCCTCGTCTAAAGGCATTTGAGACAGATCCTTAAAGGTGTCTTTGTTTTTTTGGCTGTATGCCCACAGCACAATTCCAATAAAAATAATGATCAATATCGCTGTCATAAAACCGCTGATCATTGGTATCTCCTCGAAACCGCTGTCCCTAAGTTTTGCAGGTAAGCCACCAGAGCATCCAATTCGGTTTTATCCGCCAGCGCCTCGGCCACACCGGCAATGTCTTCATCGGTGTAAGGGTGGCCCAGCTTACGCAGAACTTTCATACTCTTTAAGGTTTGTTCCACATCAACAGGTCTCTCAGCCAACCAGGGATAACCGGGCATATTGGATTCCGGCACCAAAGAACGCGGATCAATTAAGTGAATTTCATGCCATTCATCGGAATAACGGCCACCGACACGGGCCAAATCCGGTCCGGTACGCTTTGAGCCCCACTGGAACGGCCGGTCATATACTGACTCACCGGCCAGTGAATAATGTCCGTAACGCAGGGTCTCATCCACGAACGGTCTGATTTGTTGTGAGTGACAGTTATAACAACCTTCTGCAACATAAATATTTTGTCCGGCCAGTTGCAAAGCATTGCGTGGCTTTAACCCCTCAACCGGTTCCACCACACTGGCCTGAGAAAACAGGGGAATAATCTCAATAATCGCGGCAAAACTGATCACCACCGCAATCAAAATCCCCAATATGCCGACATTGCTTTCTACTTTTTCGTGATTAATCATGCCTGCGCTCCTACAGTAACATTGACACCTTCTTCATCGCGGACTTCACCTTTGATGGTTTTCCACGTGTTGTAGGCTTGGATAATGATACCGGCCAAGAATAAGATTCCGCCGATAAAGCGAATAATGTAATACGGATAAGTGGCTTTGATACTTTCCACGTGGGTGTAAACCAGAGAACCACTGGCATCCACTTCACGCCACATCAAACCTTGCATCACACCGGCAATCCACATGGAAGCAATGTACAAAACAATACCCAGGGTTGCCACCCAGAAGTGGGTGTTGATTAACTGAATCGAGTACATGCGTTCACGACCCCATAGGCGCGGCGTTAATGTGTATAAAGACCCCATGGTCATCATCGCCACCCAACCGAGCGCCCCGGAATGTACATGGCCCACGGTCCAGTCGGTGTAATGTGACAAAGCATTCACCGTCTTAATCGACATCATCGGACCTTCAAAAGTACTCATGCCATAGAAAGACAGGGCCACAATCATCATCTTAATAATCGGATCAGAACGTAATTTTTCCCAGGCACCTGAGATGGTCATAATACCGTTAATCATACCGCCCCAGGAAGGTGCAAATAAGATTAAGGAAAACACCATACCCAAAGATTGCGCCCAGTCAGGCAGTGAAGTGTAATGTAAATGGTGTGGACCGGCCCACATATAAGTTGAAATCAAAGCCCAAAAGTGAACAATCGACAACCGGTAGGAATAAACAGGCCGCTGCGCCTGTTTTGGAACAAAATAATACATCATCCCCAGGAAACCGGCGGTTAAGAAAAAGCCCACCGCATTGTGCCCATACCACCATTGGGTCAGGGCATCCACCGCCCCGGAAAACACAGGATAAGACAAGTGCCAATTAACCGGCACCGCCAGATTATTAACAATATGCAGTAAAGCAATGGTAATAATAAAGGCCGCATAGAACCAGTTGGCCACATAGATATGTTTCACCTTACGGGTCGCCAGTGTGCCGAAGTAAACCACGCCATACATCACCCAGACCAGGGTCAGCAATACGTCCAGAGGCCAAATCAACTCCGCATATTCTTTACTTTGGGTGAAACCGAATGGTAACGTTAATACCGCCCCCACAATCACCAGTTGGTAACCCCAAAAAGTGAGCGAAGCCAGCTTATCTGAAAACAGCTTCACCTGACAGGTTTTTGCCGCCACATACAGTGACGTACCCAACAGGGCATTACCACCGAAAGCAAAAATCACTGCGTTGGTGTGTAATGGCCGTAAACGGCTGTATGTGAGCCAAGGAATGTCAAAATTGAGCGCCGGCCAAGCCAGTTGCGCGGCAATATAGACCCCGACAAGCATACCAATAATGCCCCAGAAAATGGTGGCAATGGTAAACTGTTTAATTACCTTTGTGTTATGTTCTGTCATCATATTGAATGTTTATTTCCCATTTAATTGGTAGGTGGAATTATAATTTCCTTCCAACGGTGTTAAAATTGACAATTGTCAAGTTTCGACCACTCTTCAGTATAAGATCTTCGATATGTTTAATCAAAAATCCTCGTCCGGCGTCCATTTTAACCAATCTGTCAGCAATTGTGGAGATTGTGAACTGTGTACCCGGATAGTTGATAACCGGCGGGTGCGCATCCAATCTAATGAAATCGCCGCCATCGAAACCATCATTGATGCCCATATCCGCGTTGAAAAAGGCCAGACCGTTTACGAAAATGGCCAAACTTTCCAAAATCTCTACACCGTACACTCAGGCATGTTTAAATCAGTTTACATCACCCAGCAGGGTGATGAGCGAATTGTCGATGTGTTTATTCCGGGTCAAATCATGGGTTTTGACGGTATCCACAGCGGCAAGTATAAAACCACGGTGAAAGCCATCAGTTCAGGCTCGTATTGCGTGATTCCGTTTTATCCCCTACAGGAACTGGCGATGAAACACCGAGACATTCAAAACCGCTTAATGAAAATGATGAGTGCAAAAATTTTTCAGTTTGAAATCACCCATTCAGAATACACCGCCAAACAAAAGCTGGTTGATTTTATCGGACATGTTTCTGATTTGTACTATTCACGGGGCTTTTCCGCCAAACAATTTCCGTTTCAGATATCACAACGGGATTTGGCCAACTTTTTAGGCCTTGCCGAAGAAACCCTGAGCCGGGCTTTTTCAAAACTTAAAAAACAGGACATCATGATTCTGAACAATCAGCAAATCACCATTTTAGATATGCCTAAATTCAAACAAATCATTGAATAATGTCAAACCACCCCAAAATTAATCTTTTATTGTTAACAAGCTAATTACAAGGAGACCCCTATGAGCGACAAAATTATCACCGCAACAGACGACAATTTTGCTGAAGTGACTAATTCCGAAACGCCGGTATTGATGGATTACTGGGCTGAATGGTGCGGACCCTGCCGCATGATTGCGCCGGTTTTAGAAGAAGTCGCCAATGAGCTGGACGGCCAGGTCAAAGTGGCTAAACTAAATATAGAAGACAACAAAGACATCCCGGTTAAGATGGGTATTCGCGGTATTCCCACCCTCATGGTATTTAAAAACGGCGAAGTCATCGATCAACATGTCGGTGCCGTTTCAAAAGGTCAACTCATGGATTTTTTAAAAAAACACATCAGTTGATACCGAACAAATGCCCGAATTTTGATTAAATTCGGGCATTTTTTTATTTCGCACTGGACAGCCCAAAATTTTAATGGTAGTTTATGCACCATCTAATCGGGCACAACAAATCTCCCGAACAACCTTTCAATTAAACCGTAATAATAACAACATATAGCTGCTGAACGCAGCTAAGGGACATTACACTTTTCAACAATACTGATGACACCGGCGTTCTGCCGCACAGCCTATGAATCTGACTGAATTAAAACAACTGCCTTCGACTAAACTCACTGAAATTGCCGAACAAGTGGGGGTCGATACCCGCTCACGGGTGCACAAACAAAATTTGATTTTTTCCATCTTAAAAAAACACGCTAAAAAAGGTGACGACATTTTTGGTGACGGTGTGTTAGAAGTTCTGCCAGATGGATTTGGTTTCCTGCGTTCTCCTGAAGGCTCATACCAGGCGGGTCCTGACGACATTTATGTTTCACCCAGTCAGATACGCCGTTTTGGCCTGCGCACCGGCGACACCATTGCCGGTAAAATCAGACCGCCCAAAGACAGCGAACGCTATTTTGCCTTACTTAAAATCAGCTCCATCAACTATGAGCCGCCTGAAAACACCAAAGGTAAAATTGTCTTTGAAAATCTCACCCCATTGTTCCCTACCGAGCAGTTAAAACTGGAACGCGGTGACGGCTCCCGGGAAGATTTGACCACCCGCATCATTGATTTGATTTCTCCCATCGGCAAAGGCCAGCGCGGTCTGATTGTGTCTCCGCCAAAAGCCGGTAAAACCATGATTTTGCAAAACATAGCCACCTCCATCGCCAAAAACAATCCCGAAGCCAAATTGTTTGTGCTGCTGATTGATGAACGCCCCGAGGAAGTGACCGAAATGGAACGCACGGTGCGCGGTGAAGTGATTGCGTCAACTTTTGATGAGCCTGCCAGCCGCCATGTAATGGTGGCCGATCTGGTGATTGAACGGGCCAAACGCCTGGTCGAACATAAACAGGACGTGATTATTTTACTGGACTCCATCACCCGACTGGCACGGGCCTATAACACCGTGACCCCGGCCTCGGGTAAAATACTTACCGGTGGTGTGGATGCCAACGCTTTGCACCGTCCGAAAAAATTCTTTGGCGCCGCACGAAATGTGGAAGAAGGCGGCAGTTTAACCATTCTGGCCACCGGTCTGGTGGAAACCGGCTCGAAAATGGACGAAGTTATTTTTGAAGAGTTCAAAGGCACCGGAAACATGGAAGTTCACCTCGATCGCCGGGCTGCTGAAAAGCGCATATGGCCGGCTTTGAATATCAACAAATCCGGTACCCGCCGAGAGGAGTTGATTGTGGACAATGATTTTCTGCAAAAAGCCTGGATTTTACGCAAAATCCTTAATCCCATGGATGACATTCAAGCCATCGAGTTTTTACTGGAAAAACTCAAAGACACTGAAACCAACGAACAGTTTTTCACCTCCATGAAACGCTAATCCTTTACAGGGCTTGTGGTAAGATTTAAAGGCGCGTGCCATTATGCTTAATCCATGACCCAAGCCCTGAAAATTGTTTATAACGTCGATGCCATCAGCCATCCCCTCACCGGCATCGGCCGCTATACCCAGCAGTTGGGTCTGCAATTACAACAACACGCTGCTGTTCATGATTTAAAACTGTACAGTGGTGGTCGCTGGCCCGATGACTTTGATTCCCTGCCCACCGCTAATCAATGGTTGGCCAGAGCGCGGCGCTATGTACCGTTTAAAAGTCTTGCTTTAAGACTTTATCACGCCCGACGAAGTCGGGGATTAAAACACATGCCTGCACATTTAAAAGCTTATCTTTTACACAGCCCAAATTTTATTCTGATGCCTTTTGACGGCCCTGCTGTCACCACGATTCATGATTTAAGCTTTATACACTATCGCCACACCCAGCCGGTTTACCGTCTGCGATTTTTAGACCGCGAACTCCCGAAAACCCTGGCACAAGCCAGGCACATCATCACCGTATCCGAGAGCATTAAATCAGAATTAATCAGCACTTTTGACCTGCCTGAACAGCAAATCAGCGTCACCCACCTGGGTGTCGATCAGCGCTTTAAACCGCTGCCTGAATCGGATTGCCGGGAAGTCCTCACCGCCTTCGATCTCAGCCATCGTCAGTACTTTTTGGCGGTTGCCACGCGAGAGCCTCGCAAAAACCTCAACCGATTGATTCAGGCCTATGTCGGACTGTCGCCAAAACTCAAAAACCAATACCCCTTAATCCTGGTTGGCGACAGCGGCTGGTTAAACCGTGAACTGAATCAATTATTACAACAGCACCGTCACCACATTCGCTTAACCGGCTATATTGACCAATCCCGGCTTCATCAGCTTTATGCGGGTGCAACCATGACGCTGCTGCCGTCTTTATACGAGGGTTTTGGTTTACCCATCATTGAATCTATGGCCTGCGGCACCCCGGTGATGACCTCGAATGTCGGCGCCATGGCGGAAGTGGCAGGCGGTCAGGCCTTGCTGTGCCGACCTTTAGAAGTGGACCATATTCAGAAAAAATTACAATGGGCCATCGACAACCCAAAATGGTGCCAAAAGGCCGCTGTCAACGGCTTAAACCACAGCCGGCAATTTACCTGGCAAAACTGCGCAAAAGCCACCGTCGAAGCCTATAAAAAAGCCATATAAACCAACTATTCGCCCAACTCTTCCGCCAACTCTAACCATGCCGCTTCAATCGTCTCTAACTGTTGCTGAGTCGCTTCAGAGTCCGCCAGCAAGCGTTGCAATTCTGCCGCCCGCTGATCACTGTATAAATCCTCATCATTTAATTTAGCCGCCAGCGACTGTTTTTTCTCGGTTAAGGTTTGTAGCTGCTTGTCCAATTTCTGCAGACGGTTTTTTTGGGCTTTGCGATGTTTATGGTCGCTGTGCCGGTTTTGACCCTGACGATTGCCGTGTGCAGCGGTGCTTTTGGTCGCTGAAGATTGGCTGTTATCATGCGCCCGTAATTCGGCTTTAATGTGTTTTTGATAAGCCTGTAAATCCCCTTCAAAATGATGCACAGCACCGGCGTGAACATACCACAAATCATCCACCACACTGTCAATCAGATGCTGATCATGGGACACCAGAATCACCGCCCCCTGATAATCCTGTAAAGCCATGGAAATGGCTTCGCGCATGTTCAAATCGAGGTGGTTGGTGGGCTCATCCAATAACAGCAAATCCGGACGCTGATAGACGATTAAAGCCAGCGCCAATCGGGCTTTTTCACCCCCTGAGAAAGGTGCTATCGGACAATCGGTGCGCGCGCCGCGAAATCCAAAGCCGCCGAGGAAATTTAATAAATCCTGCGTCCTGGCTTGTTTGTCCACTGCTTGCAAATGATTTAAAGCCGTGCTGTCTTTGTCAAGCTGTTCCAGCTGATGTTGGGCAAAATATCCAATCGATAAATCTTTGGCCGTTATTCGCTCGCCGCCGGCCAATGCTTTTTCACCGGCCAGGGCTTTGATTAAAGTTGATTTACCGGCGCCGTTGCGACCCAATAAACCAATGCGATCACCGGCCGCGATGGCAAAATCCAATCCTTCAAAAACCATCTTGTCTTGATAACCTATATCGGCCTGATTTAAGGACACCACCTGATGGGATAAATTCCGGCATTCAAAAAATCGAAAAGTAAACGGATTATCGGTTTGTACCGCCGCCACCTTTTCCATCCGTTGTAGGGCTTTTAAACGGCTTTGCGCCTGTTTGGCTTTACTGGCTTTATAGCGAAAGCGCTCCACATAGGATTGCATATGAGCCATCACCTGTTGTTGTTTTTCATGTTGCGCCTGCTGCGCCGTCAAGCGTTCAGCCCGCAACGTTTCAAAATCTGAATAATTGCCGCTGTATAAAGTGAGCTGATGTTGCTCGATGTGCAGTATATGATTGACCACGGCGTCCAGAAAATCCCGGTCATGGGCAATCACAATCAAGGTGCCTCGGTATTGTTTGAGCCAGTCAATCAACCACACCACCGCTTCTAAGTCCAGGTGATTGGTGGGCTCATCCAAAAGTAATAAGTCCGAACGACACATTAAGGCCTGAGCGAGATTTAAACGCATGCACCAACCGCCGGAAAAGGATTTAACCGGGTTTTTGGTTTCCTCATCAGAAAACCCCAAACCATGCAACATGTACGCCGCCCGGGCCGGCGCCGAATAACCTCCGATGTGCTCCATCTGGGCGTATAACTCGCCCAACTGCTCATGCCGGTCATTTTCAGTGGCCTCATGAATGGCTTGCTCAACTTGCCTCAATGCTTCATCACCATCCAATACATAATCCAAAGCCGAGCAATCCAGCGCCGGGGTTTCCTGTTTCACATGCGCCATTTGCCAGTCAACCGGCCATTCACACGAACCACTGTCAGGTTGCAACTGACCACGAAACAAAGCAAATAAAGATGATTTTCCAGTCCCGTTGGCACCGGTCAACCCCACCTTTTGACCCGCAAAAATACTGACATCTGCTTTGTCAAATAACAACAAAGGACCGCGCCGCAAGCTCATATTGGATAGTTTAATCATGGTCGGGCATTGTGCGTTAAACACAACCCAAAATCAATTAAGAACTGCAACCGGATGAAGACTAAGAACATTCAATTATGACTTCTGGGAGGTTTGTCTGGCTTTATTTTTCAGTTACACTGTTAGGCTTTCAATAATCAGAATACCTCATGTTTCGATTTCTTTTTATAACGGCATTGTTATGTGCTGCAGGTTTCGTGCGGGCACAGGCAGCGTCGGCTTCGGCCACTTTGAATCTAACAGATTGTTTTATCGGTGATGAATCTTCAGGCATTTCGGTGGCGGCGCAATGTGGCCGATTAACCGTGCCTGAAAACCGCAAAAACCCCGACAGTCGGCTTATTAAACTCAATGTGGCGGTGGTCAATTCAGATGTGGAAAACCCCAAATCTGATGCCGTGGTGTTGTTGGCCGGTGGCCCCGGGCAAGGGGCGGTTGACACCTTTGCAGTCATGGCAAGAAACCTCAGCCAATTACTCCCCAAACATCGGATTGTGATGGTTGATCAACGTGGTACCGGTGAATCGCATCCCTTGCGCTGTGATTATGAGATGGATGATTTTATGGATGTCACCGATTGGCGCTCGCCGGAAGTGGTGCAATGGATGAAGGACTGTCACGCGTCTTTGGATGCCGATACCCGGTTTTATACCACCACGATTGCCATCGAAGATCTGGAGTCGGTTCGACAGGCTTTAGGTATCGAACAATGGAATATATACGGCGGTTCTTACGGTACGCGTAAGGGCCTGACTTATATGAAACTCTATCCTGATTCAATCCGTACCGCGATTCTGGATGGGGTGATGCCACAGCAGGAAGCGATGGCTTCGGCGCATGAGGTTAATTTACAAAACACCCTGAAAAATGTTTTTCGCTTGTGCCGTGAAGATGCGACTTGTCAGGAACGCTTTGGTGATGCGGAACAACAAATGTGGGCATTTTTACAGTCATTGGAGGAACAGCCGATTGAAATGCGTTTACCTAACCCTGTTAGCGGTGAGTACGAAACCTTTGAACTGACTCGCGACTTTGCGGTGTTGGGTTTGCGGATGTTTGCCTATTCGCCGGAGACCATGGGCATGATTCCTCTGCTTGTGTCGCTGGCGAATCATGAACAGCCTGAAAATCTGGCACAACAGGCGTTTATGGTGACTTCAAGTTTAACAGAGAACTTAAATAATGCCCTGGAATTATCGGTGGTGTGTGCCGAGGATGTGCCGTTTTTACCGAAAGAGCAAAACACCCAGAACAGTTTATTCGGCGATGAATTCTACGAGATGATGCGCTCGCGCTGTGAATACTGGGACAGTGAAGTGGTGGATGCCTCGTTTAAAGACCCGGTTGAATCCGACATTCCGACCTTACTGCTATCCGGTGAATATGATCCGGTGACGCCGCCTGCGTTTGCGGAAAAAGCCCTGGAAACCTTATCCAATGCCCAGCATCTGGTGGCCCAGGGCCAGGGTCATATTGTCGCTAATCGCGGTTGTATGCCAAAAATCGTCACGGCATTTATTGAAGAGCCTGAACAAGAACTCGACACCGAATGTATGAATAATTTTAATCAGCCGGCTTTTTTCATTAATTTAAACGGACCGCAGCAATGATCAGTGTAGAAAATATCAGTAAATCTTTCGGTGAGGTCACGGCGGTGGACAATGTGTCTTTACAAGCCCCGGACGGTAAAATCACCGCGCTTTTAGGTGCCAATGGTGCCGGTAAAACCACTTCCATGCGGATGATTTATGCCCTGATTAAACCCGAAGGCGGTCAGGTGCTGGTGGATGGTATCAACACCCACGAAGATCCGGTGGCGGCGCGGGCGCGCATGGGGGTCTTACCCGATGCCCGCGGTTTGTATAAACGTCTGACAGCGCGCGAGAACATTGTTTATTTTGGCCGATTACAGGGCATGAAAGAGGCCAAAATCAAAGAGCGCTGTGAAGAACTGGTTGATCGTTTAGGCATGGGTGCGTTTATAGACCGGAAAACCGAAGGCTTTTCGCAGGGCCAACGGGTGAAAGTGGCGATTGCCCGGGCTTTAATTCATGACCCGCAAAATATTTTACTGGATGAGCCCACCAATGGTCTGGATGTCATGAGTACCCGCGCCATTCGGCGGTTTTTAAAAGAACAGCGGTCGCTGGGCAAATGTATTTTGTTTTCTTCCCATGTGATGCAGGAGGTGTCAGCGGTGTGTGATGAAATCACCATTATCGACGGCGGTCGCATTGTGGCTTCCGGCAGTGAAGATCAGTTGCGGGACAAAACCGGCAGTGAGAATCTGGAGGATGCCTTTGTGTCTTTGGTTGGCGGGGAGAAAGTGGTATGAATTTACGCGCCTTAAAAACAGTCTTTTTTAAAGAAGTGCTGGAAAACGCCCGCGATAAACGCACAGTCATGTCATCCATCGTGATGGGTGCATTGTTTGGGCCGATTTTGATGGTGATTATTATGAACACCACCATTAAGATGCAACAGGACAAAGCCGAGCAAAAGTTAGAAGTACCGGTGATTAACCAAGCCGGTGCCGCGCACTTAATGGACTTTTTAAGTGCCCAAGATGTGACTTTACAAGAACTTAAAGGCAGTCCTGAAGAAGCGATTAAAAATAAAGATCATGATGTGGTGTTGGCCATTGCGGATGATTTTGCAGAAGATTTCAGTCAGGGCCGACCGGCCAAAGTGATGTTGTATCACGATGGTTCGGCCAAAGGTGCGGCCAAAGTCAGTGTAAATCGATTACGGTCTTTACTGAATGCCTATGACCGAAGTATCGGCACCCAGCGGTTGCAGTTGCGAGGCATATCGCCGAATTTGACCAATGTGGTTATGATAGAACAACACGATCAGGCCACCAAAGAATCCCGGGGCGCAATGCTATTAACCGTGTTGCCTTATTTTCTGATCATGGGTTTGTTTATGGGCAGTATGTATCTGGCCATTGATACCACCGCCGGAGAAAAAGAGCGTAAATCCTTAGAGCCTTTATTCCTGAATCCGGTCAAACGGGATACGGTTTTGGCCGGCAAACTGGCGGCCACCGTGGCGTTTGGTTTACTGACCTTGGTACTGACCCTGGTGGCGTTTAAACTGACCCTGCCCTGGTACCCGTTTGAAAAACTCGGGATGCGTTTTAATATGGGTATGCAGGTGATGATGATTATGTTGTTGGTGCTGGCACCCTTGGCTTTACTGGCCGGTGCGATTCAAACCATTATTGCCGCCTTTGCCCAGTCTTATCGTGAGGCGCAGACTTATGTGGGCCTGGTTTTAATTGTGCCGATGATTCCCAGTATGCTGCTGATGTTTATGCCCATTAAAGAACAGCTGTGGATGATGGCGGTGCCGATTTTAGGCCAGAATCTGGTGATTAATGAACTGATGCGCGGTGATATTGTGGGCTGGGATGCCATAGGTCTGGTCATTGCCGGCACGTTGATTATGGGTTTGGCACTTGCATGGATTGCGGTGAAGTTGTATAACAGAGAGAAGATGTTATTTACGGACTGACCATGAAAAACGCAACCATTATTTATATCCTGCTGTTCACTGTGACCTCAGTGGCGGCGGCTGAAAAAACCATTTATAAATACACCGATGAACATGGCGTGACCCATTACAGTGAAAAAAAACTGAATGACAACTACAAAGAAGCTGACTTACCGGAGTTGTCGGTGGTGGAATCGGTGCCGCCCTCACCGGATGCCAATACACAATCGTCGGCTAATGAAGAACCCATGGCAGCCGGCAGTGACACGGATATTTCGCTGATTAAACCCCAGCCAAAAGAAAATCTGTGGGGCACCGGCGGTGATTTGGACGTGGCGGTGACGCCATTGAGCGAAATGCAAAAACAAAAATACCAAATTCAATTTGCCTTAAACAGTGAGAAAACACCACCCGGCGATGAAGCCAGCCACACTTTTAAGCTGGTGCCGCGCGGTACCCATCAGGTGCAGGCTTTTCTGGTGACCCGGGGACAAAATACGGTGGTCGGTAAAACAGACAAAATTACCGTCTATATGCACCAAGCTTCAAAAAAGTAGATAACCGGCGCAGTCGTGTCAACCGACTGCAGCCGGTGGTGCGTCCGCGACCCGGTCAGGACAACAATTAAGAATGACACCGCAATGGCTTCTTATCGGTATGTCATTTATGTTGACTGTACTTTTGATTGTTTACAATTTCAAAATTAACCAACCACATGCCACCATCATTCCATTGTTATTGACTTGTGGCATCTTGTGGCTGGCAAACAGTCTCTCACTGAATCTTCAGGTGGTCATGTTTTATGGGTTATCCATCCTTGTATGGAGCCAATTCAGTCGTGTCGTCAACACGTTTTTATTGATTTTAGGCTTAATTTTTTTGGGTTTGCTGCTTGACGAAATCATCACGGAAATCTGGATTTGGTACGGTTTACTTTTGCTTGCCTTCGGGTGTTCCGCGTGGCTGTTGATTCAGAATAAATCGGGTTTGTTTTTGAGCTGGTTAGCGTTGTTATTTCTGGCGGCGCTGAATTTAATTGTTTCGACACCGGAACGGCAGCCGTTGATGGCACTGCTCATGGTTAGCTTACAGTTCACCGTTTTTTTAAAAGCCACCGGCACTGAAAAGCGCTCAACACAGACGATAAGTGTAACAGAAATTCAGCAGGCTGAACGCAGCCGGATTTATCAGAACATTCATGATGATGTGGGTGCTGAATTGTTGCGCCTTATCTATATTCTGGATAACAGTGATCATAAACACCAGGTCAAGGCCATCATGCAGAAACTGCGACAGGCAGTGGCACAGACCACCCGCGTAAAGATGGACACCCATCAGCTGAGCCGTGACATAACAGGGCTGTTCAGTGAACGTTTAAATGTAGCCGACATCAGGTTCCAATGCACCCGAAGAATTGATTATAATCATGTGTTTAACAACACCCACCCAAGCACACTGTTACGTATGATGAATGAATTACTGAATAACATTATCCGCCATGCACGGGCCCGCAAAGTGCATATTCAGCTCATCAGTGACAAACAACAATTGTCTGTTCATGTAATAGATGACGGTTGTGGTTTAAGCAAAAATGACGGTGATTTAACAAGCGGACGGGGATTCAGGGGCTTGCAAAAAAGAGCGGCTGAAATCGGCGCAAGCATCACATGGAAGAATAACCCGAATGGCGGCCTGACCACAACCCTGAGTTACCCATGGCCATAAATAAGGTCTTGATTGTTGAAGATTTGGCTGAAGCACAATTGTGGCTGAAGCAAGCAACTCAACTGGCTTTTACGGACAGCCTGGTGATGCTCGCTGAAAGTGTGGCACAGGCACAACAACACATCCAACAAGAGACCTTTGATCTGGTGTTGCTGGACATTGGATTGCCAGATGGCAGCGGACTGTCGCTGATTCAGCCGATATTACACCAGCATCCGACATCGTTGGTGGTCATGGCCACTTTATTTGATGATGACAGCCATGTGTTCAGCGCCTTGCGTCTGGGTGCCAAAGGTTATATTTTAAAAGACCAATCGAAAAACGATTTGGCTCAAATGCTGGTGGGCATCGATCAGGGGCACTTCCCGGTGTCACCGTCAGTGGCCAATAAACTGCTCCAGTTTTTTCAGCCGACACCTGACCAGAATAACTTAACACCACGGGAACAGGAGGTCTTGACGCTGGTCGCCAAAGGCTATGCGGTGCCTGAAGTGGCCGACTTTCTGACCATCAAAAAAAGCACCTGTTACGGTTATGTGAAAGATATTTACCGTAAACTCAGCATTAATTCGCGCGCTGAAGCCACTCTGGAAGCAGCAAAAATGGGGTTAATCTCTCCCCACAGCTGATCACCGTCCGTGACAAACTCAGTTAAACGCTTGTGGCTTAAAAACTGTCGTATAATAGGAGTGCTGCTGAGCAGCACGACCCGCCGAGCCGGTTGGTGAGCGTAGCGGCCGCTTCCGCTCCAAGCTCTCGCGGCAGGCCTCCATCCATGGAGGCCAATCAGAGGCGAAGAGCGCGAAGTTAAATGAAGTGTTCGCCGCGGCCGCTTTCACTTTTGTCGGGAACAAAAGTGAATGAAGTCCCAAGAACACACCTTATATGGCTACTTATTTGAGGTGTTGTCATGATTCACATCGTACTGAGCATTGTGACGCTGATTGTCAGCTTGCAAGCCGCTGCTCAATTTAACCCAAAACAACCACACTAAACGTGGCAAACCGCCGCTAAAAAAGAACGTCCCAGACCACACTTACCACCGATGTTGAAAACATCAGAAAAAGGTATTGAAAATTATCATGGTTATATCAGTTACCAGGTCAACCTCACCTCGCAAGGTGAAAACCGGCTGTATGATGCCGCCAACGAGCCGTCGCTTGCCGTCAATCCTTTAAACCCGATGCAGATTGCCATTGGGTGGCGGCAGTTTGATAACATCAACAGCGATTTCAGACAAGCCGGTGTGGCGTATTCTACAGACGGCGGTCAATCCTGGCACAATAATGGTCCGCTTGAACCGGGTATATTCAGAAGTGACCCGGTCCTGTCGGCAGATGCCGATGGCACGTTTTTTTATCAGAGCTTACAGGTTATTGACGACAACGGCTTCCCGGGAATACAAGACAATGACACCTTTCAGGTGGATCAATGGCGTTCTGACAATGGTGGTCGTCATTGGTATGATAAAACCAATGCTTTGGGCGGAGACAAAAGTTGGTTTGTTATTGATACAAGCCAAGAGCCTTCCCGAGGAAATATTTATGCGGCATGGAATTTAGCCGGCAATAATTATTACCCCAGAAGTTTTAATTATTCGGTCGATAACGGACACAGTTTTACCACACCTGTCGAAATACCCCAGTCTCCGGTTTATTCCACATTGGCCATGGGGCCTAATAATGAAATTTATATTGCCGGTGTCTATGGTGATGGTGATTTTGATGATTTGTATCTCGTTAAAAGCAACCAACCAACATCACCCTTGTTTCCTGTCTTTAATCAAGTAACTTCGATCGACATGGGTGGAAAAATGGCTGTCGGTGGCATCAACCCCGTCGGCTTGCTGGGGCAAATGTGGGTGGCTGTTGATAAATCAGAACGACACACACGAGGCAGGGTTTATGTGCTCAGCTCCATTGACGTGCAGGGTCCTGATCCATTGGATATCCAGTTTATTATGTCTCAAGACGGGGGCGTCCATTTTTCATCTCCCAAACGCATCAATACGGACGAGAATATAACCAACTGGCAATGGTTTGGCACCATGGGGGTCGCGCCCAACGGACGTATAGATGTTATTTGGCTGGATACACGAGAAGACAATCGAATCATGTACGATAAAATATTGTCGCAATTATTTTACAGTTACTCTTATGACGGCGGGGTGACATTCTCTGAAAACCAAGCCATATCTGCCCCCTTTTATCATGGCTTGGGTTATCCGGTACAACGCAAAATGGGCGATTATATTGATGTGGTTTCGGACAATAAAGGCGCGCACATAGCCTACACCGCAACCTTCAATGGCGGACAGGATGTCTATTATCTCCATGCCAAACCGGCGGCTTATGAGGAAAACCCTTATTTTCCGGGTCAGTTCACTGATACACTATGGCACCACCCAAATGTACCGCGACAAGGTGTTTTTTCCCGAACATTGGTGGTTTTTCCCGATAACCCCAACAGCCACGTTATTCATTATGAAACCGTTTTTACGGAAACACCTGCAGGACAACCCACTTGGTTTGTGATGGAACAAAAACAAGCCGCAACGGCTGATGAAGTTGTCCTACCTGTTTTACACCCGACCGGTGATCTCACAAACCATCAGTCGGCCCTGGCTTTAATTGGTCAGGCCACGAAAAAAAGGGTTTATGATGACAAAGGTGAATTGGTTGCAGATAAAATGATTTATGCTTTTGATATGACAGAAAGTGTCTTGCAGGAAATGATTGCCGATGGTGGCTATGGTGATTATTTAGATCCCGATTTTTATCGAAACAGTGATTTTTACAACACCGAAAAATCGATTGTACTCGACCAGTTAATCACATCTGAACAACCCCGGGAAACGGCTTGTGATTTAAGAGGGTTACCAATGTTTAACCCTGATGAAGTGGCTGAAGGCAGGGTCTCGGTTATTTTTAACAGGCAACAGTTAAATCAGACTTTTGAAGCTGATTTCAGTTACGAAAAATACCTTGATGACAATGGCATACCGCAGTATGTACTCAATCAGGCAGGGCGGGCGATTCCTCAATGGTGGGTTTATGAAACCATGTCGGGAGATGTTGTCAAGGATCAATCCACAGAACATATCCGTTATCGCAGCGCCGGCGGCAATGGGTTTTTTGTTTTAGGCGCACCGGATCCGGAATTAATTTCAGGTGGCACCCAAACCGTATCCCGCATCAATGAAACCAGTGTCTTAACCACGACTGAAAATGGCACTGAAGAATTGCTTACTGTGCTGGCATACAATAGTTATTGTGGTCGCTGAATCACAGATTGCTTTCGTCATTTATACTAAAATCAGTTAAGATACTCCCCTTTAAATCAATCTGAGCTTATGCGCACGACCCAATTTCACCTTGTGACCCGCAAGGAAACCCCACAGGATGCCGAAATAATATCTCATCAACTCATGATCCGGGCCGGCATGATTCGCAAACTCGGTGCCGGTTTATACACCTGGTCACCGCTTGGGTTTCGGGTTTTGCGTAAAATGGAAGCAATCATTCGCGAAGAAATGAACGCCTCAGGCGCGCTCGAAATGCTGATGCCGGCAGTTCAGCCCAAGGAATTATGGGAAGAAACCGGACGCATTGAAGATTTCGGCGGGCAATTACTGGCGATGACAGATCGCGCTGACCGGGATTACTTTTTTGGCCCCACCCATGAAGAAGTCATCACCGAATTTGTGCGCGATGAAGTGAGCTCTTATAAACAATTGCCCATTAACTTTTATCAAATACAGACTAAATTCCGGGATGAAATTCGTCCCCGATTCGGGGTGATGCGCTCACGCGAATTCATTATGAAAGATGCCTACTCTTTTCATTTGAGTGAAGAGTCTCTGGATGAAACTTACCGCCTCATGGAAGCCACATACACAACCATTCTTGACCGCATGGGTCTTAACTTTCGGTGTGTATTGGCCGACTCCGGCGCCATTGGCGGTTCAGGCTCTCAGGAATTTCACGTGATTGCCGACAGTGGTGAGGATGCCATTATGTATTCTGATGAAAGTGATTATGCGGCGAATATCGAAAAATGTGCCGCCGTGAGCCTCATCTCACAGCGTGCCGAGCCGTCCGAAGTCATATCGGTGGTGGCGACACCAAACCAGAAAACCATTGAAGAAGTCTCTCATTTTTTGGACATTCAAGCTGAGCAGATGGTGAAGACCTTATTGGTGAAAGGCATCGACGGTCCGGTGGCTCTGGTTATCCGCGGTGACCATCAATTAAGTGAAGTGAAAGCCGCTCACCTACCGGAAGTGGACAGCCCTTTACAATTTCTGGATGATAAAGCTGTGCGGGAACTGACCGGTTGCGATGTGGGATCGGTTGGTGTTAAAGACCTTAATTGTCCGGTGATAGTCGATTTAACCGTGGCCAATATGAGTGATTTTGTTTGTGGCGCCAATCGTGATGACCACCACCTCACGGGTGTTAATTGGCAGCGGGATGCCGAATTTCAACAGCAGGCAGATATCCGTGAAGCCCGGGCCGGCGACCCCAGCCCCGATGGCCGGGGCCGTTTAAAACAAGCCCGTGGCATCGAAGTGGGCCATATTTTTAAGCTGGGCGATAAGTATTCCAAAGCCATGAATGCGGTTGTATTGGATGAAACCGGACGCTCACAGGCTTTGCAGATGGGCTGTTACGGCATGGGTGTGTCACGTTTGGTGGCAGCAGCCATTGAACAATGTCATGATGAAAACGGCATTATCTGGCCGGCTGCTTTGGCACCGTTTCAGGTGGCGATATTGCCCATGAATTATCAAAAGTCGGTCCAAGTCAAAGAGACCGCTGATGAATTATACAAACGCTTAACAAAAGCCGGTTATGAGGTGATTTTGGATGACCGCAAAGTGCGTCCTGGGTTTATGCTGTCTGATTTTGAATTATTGGGTATCCCACACCAGGTGATAATAGGTGACCGTTCACTGGATGAAGGTTTTGTTGAATACCGCCATCGGGAAAAAATGGAAAAACAAAAAATTGAGCGTGCTAAAATATTCGAATTCCTGACCCAGCAAACCTGCTTATGAGCCGCAAAATCGGAAACTCCCTGAAAGATTCAGCCCTGTTTTTACAGCACGCCATCAAACATCCGCTTCAAGTGGGCTATTTGCTACCTTCTTCCCCCTGGCTGATTGAAGAAATCGCCACCACGGCAGAGTTGACCGGCAAAAAAAGAATCGTTGAACTGGGCCCCGGAACCGGTGGTACCACTAAAGGACTGCTGGCGGCCATGGATAAGGATGCCGAATTAATTACCGTCGAAATCAATCCAAAATTTATTGCCCATCTGAAAAAAACCATTGATGATAAACGCTTGCATATTGATTCCCGGGGTGCGCAAAACTTAAGTCAAATTATTGCCAAACGCAACTGGCCGAATGTGGATGTCATCGTCTCAGGTATTCCCTTTACCACTTTACCCAAAGGCATGGATAAAGATATCATGCAAGCCATTCACACCACCTTAAAACCCGGTGGTGTTTTTTTGGCCTATCAGTTGCGGGATCATGTCAGCGGATTGGCGGCCCCCCGTTTTGGTCAACCCAGCAAGAAAAAAGTCACTTATAAGAATTTTCCGCCCATGAAAATATACACCTGGCGAAAAAACTTAAATGGCCAATAAACCACACCATTTGTTGCTTTCCTGAGCCTTTAAACACACTTTAAAACTTATTTTTATATATTTGGGCAGCGTTTAGGTTGATGTTTTCCCAACAATTAATACTTTCAGCCGCCTGTTTTTTTGGCTACAATCTTTAATCTGATTATTCGCGTTCACCTGCCATGATTGCCATGTTGCTCAAAAATAAAGATTTAGGTCTGTTTATCACAAGCTTGTTGATGACTCTGCTGGCGTTCTTTGCCAGTGGTCAGTGGTTATGGGCGCTGCTGATGGTCAATGTCTTAACTTTGTGCGGGTTTTTGTTCACTTTGCCTTTTATTTATGAACGTTATGACAACCATATTTCACATCAGGTAGATTGGTTGTTGCCACTGGGGGGGGCGGGATTTTTGGCTCTGGGCTTTTGGTTTATACAGACAGTTAACGAAGCACTGATGGTGTGTTTATGGCTTATCTGGGTTTTGGCCACAGTCACTTTCAAAAAACTGGAACCCAAAGAAACAGCTTTGATTGTGGCGCTGCCGGCCATCAGCTTACTGGCCTTGTTTATCATCCTACCGGGCCCTGAGATGAAAGTCAGCCAACCCTTTATGTTTGCTTTGACTTTGGCGGTGACCGCACTCGGAATTGTGGCCGCTTCGTTATTTATTTATGATGCGGTGGTGGCCGAAGAGAAGAAATCGGAACCGCTTGACGACAGTATCGCCAAACAAATTCGACGCGCGGAAGAGGCCAGAAAGCAAAGCCGGCAACTCAAAGAAGAGGTGAAAGAACTCAAAGTTAAATTATCCGCTGCGGAAATGGCCAAAATGGAATTCCTGGCCACCATGAGTCATGAAATCCGTACGCCGTTAAATGGCATTGTTCCGCTTTTGGATATCGTGATGGATACGGAACTCAATGATTTTCAGAAAGATTACCTGAGTACGGCGCACACTTCAGCCACCCAGATGCAAAAACTCATTGATGATTTACTGGATTATTCAAAAGTAGAAGCCGGTAAACTCAGTATCGAAATGACCGCCTTAAAAGTGCGCAAAGTGATTGAAGAAGTGCTGGATAATTTGAGCGCGTCCGCTGAACGCAAAGGGTTAGAGATTGAAACCAACATCGATGACCAAATCAGTCCCTTATTACGAGGTGATCCGATACGTCTGCGTCAGGTGCTGACCAATTTGCTTTCTAATGCCATAAAATTTTCAGACCGCGGTACCATTACGGTTGAAGCTAAAAAAGTAAAGAATTTTGCCAGTAAGGAATTGGTGCGGTTTGTGGTCAAAGACGAAGGTATTGGCATCAGTGATGATCAGCAGGAAAAATTATTTAATGCATTCACCCAGGGTGACAATTCGTCCACCCGAAAATTTGGCGGCACCGGACTGGGCCTGACCATCAGCCAAAAAATTGTGGATCTGCTGAAAGGCAAAATGGGTGTTAAATCCAAAAAAGGCCTTGGCAGTACTTTCTGGTTTGAAATTCCATTTTCCAAATCAGTCAATGATACAGGTCACGATGATGCCGAAATAAGCCAGTACCAGGCGGTTTTGATTAACACCAATCCGCTGCTGTTTAAACGCCTGACGACCGATTTAGAACATGCCATGGTAAAAGTACAGAGTTCACTGAATTATCAACACGCCATGTCACGTATTCAGGCATCACGGGGTATTCGGGAACAAAAACACACGCTTTTATTTATCGATTTTGACACCAACGCCAAAACCTTCCGCCAAATTCTGACTTTGGTTGAGAAAGGCGATATGAATGACATCTGGATCTGTGCGGTAACCAAAGCTGAACACATTGCCGGTGTCAAACAGTATAAGAACATTCAGGTCATCAAAGCCGAGCAGGACATCGAAATGATTATCCGGGAATTTGAGCGGCGTTTTTATCCAGACAAAACAGTGGAACAAAAGCCGGCGCAAAATAACACGGTTTTGGCCAGCGAAGACAACAAAACACACAAAATTACCCGCCAAAAATTGGACCAGATTTCCAAAACAGTGCTACTGGTTGAGGACAACGAGGTGAATTTAAAGGTGGCCCAAAAACTGATTGATTATATTGGTTTTCCCTTTGATGTGGCGGAAAACGGGATGCAGGCACTGGATAAAGTCAAAAATAACCGCTATCGACTGATTTTGATGGACTGCCAAATGCCGGTGATGGATGGATACCACAGCACCCGTCGCATACGGCGTTACGAAGAAGAAAACAATCTCCACCGCACACCCATCATTGCCATGACTGCCAACGCCATGTTGGGCGATAAAGAAAAGTGCCTGGAAGCCGGCATGGATGATTACATGTCAAAACCACTGAACCGTTATTTGCTTGAAAAAACCTTAAAAAAATGGGATCCCTTTGCCAGCCGCGACGCGGTGAAAGCCGATCAACCGGTGAAAGCTGATGCAGCATTAAATAACATTAATTCAAAATGGCTCAATGTTAAAGCACTGGCTGAAATCAAAGAGTTTATGGGTGAGGAAACCGATGATTTATTGAATTTATTTTTGCAGGAAACACCGGCCATGATGTCCACCCTCAAGCAACTCTATAAAGACGTGGATTATGAACAGGTCCGTCAAATTGCGCACACTTTAAAGTCAACCGGTGCCAACATCGGTGCCACTGGATTTAGTCATTTTTGCAAAAAAATGGAAGCCGCTGCAATTGCCAAAGACAGTGATGAAGTCAAAGACAGCATAACAAAAGTGGTTAAATCCTATCAACTCACCACCACCGAAATCCAAAAATACCAACAACATGAGACCTCTGCATAAGTCTGAGTTATTGAAAAAATGATTGAAATTCTGAAGTTCAAGGAAGGAAACGCAAGTAATAGCAATAGCTATTGCTAAGTTTTATGACGAAGAAATTCAGGATTTCAGACATTTTTACTTAATTCACGACTTATGCAGAGGTCTCAACATCACAATTCATCCGATTAACGCGTCTTTTTGCTTGAGTCACAGTTTATACAGGTGTAAATTGTGCCGTTTTAATTGCGTGGAACCATTTTTATGCTGAGAATTTTGTCAGGACTTATTTTGATGCTGTTTTTGGCTTCAACTGAAGCCCAACAGGTAACTGTGAATGAGGAGACAGATCAGGATCAAACCGCTGATCAATCAACAACGCTGGCACCTATTCAGGTGACAGCTTCTCGCTTGGCCACCAGCACCAACGACAGTGAACGTGCGGTCACTGTGGTAAGCCGTGCGGATATTCAAAATAAGCCCAACGCCCTGTTGCCGGATTTGCTGCGTAACGAAACCGGTGTCTATATTCAGCAAACCACACCTGGTCAGGGTATTCCGATTATTCGCGGACTGAAAGGCTCGCAAAACCTGCATCTGGTTGATGGTATGCGGGTTAATACCGCTTTCTTTCGCAATTCACCTAATCAGTATTTTGCTTTGATTGATCCATTTATGATTGATCAGATTGATGTGGTGCGAGGACCGGGCTCTGTATTATACGGTGGTGATGCACTCGGTGGTGTGGTTAACGTCATCACCCATACGCCTCATTTTTCGGACAGTGCGTGGCAAACCGGCGGTCAGCTGGCCGCTATCTACAACAGTGCCGATGACCAGTGGCTCAGTCATGTCAATGTCGATGCCGGCAATGACACCGTTGCCACCACTTTAGGTTTGAGCTATCAGGACACCGGTGCACGCACAACCGGCAGCGGCGAAACCATTCCATTTACCGCTTATACCGCACGGGCAGCCAATAATAAATGGGTTTATCAATTGAATGATCAACATCGGGTTTTGTTTGATGTGCAGTATTTACGCCAGCCGGCAACTCCCCGGGTGGATGATTTGATTGCCGGTTTCGGACAAACACAACCGGACTCACAGGTGTTTCTGTTCAGCCCCAATGAACGTTACTTTGGCCATTTAAATTATCAAAGCTCCGCCGCCACCGCCTGGTACGATAAAGCCGACTGGCACCTGGCCTGGCAAAAAATTGTTGATGGCCGCATCAAACAAGGCTTTGGTAGCGACAGTGTGACCACCGAACAAAATGCCAGTGAGTTGTGGGGGTTTCAGGTGGATTTTGATAAGCAGGTCGGTGCGGGTCAATGGGTCTATGGTTTTGAGGCCTATGAAGACACCATCCACAGTGCCAAGCAAAAAACCCAGAACAACGTGACCACTGACAAAGAACCCCGTTTCCCTGATCAGTCGGTGATGCAGCACCTGGCGCTTTACGCCGATTACCACCACCCCATTGGTGATCATCAGATATCGGCAGGTGGTCGTTATAGTGACTACCGCACCGATCTGAACAATCCCACAATAAGCAACGACACCCTGAACCTGTCTGATTTTACCTGGCAGCTTGGCTGGTTGTATGCGCTAACCGATCATGACCGTTTGTTTGCCAATTTAAGCCGGGGATTTCGGCCACCGAATATTTTTGATTTAGGTCAGGTGGGCGATCGCCCCAATAACCGCTTTAATGTGGTCAACACCAACCTCAAACCGGAGTCTGTGCACACCCTGGATGTGGGCTATAAACACGCCGGCAACGGCTGGCAAGCGGAAATGGTGTTGTTTATATCCGATTATAATGATGTGATTGCTTCCACCCTAACCGGAGAAACCACGCCAGCAGGTCAGGACATTGTACAATCTCAGAATATCGGCGAAGTGCGTATCTGGGGTCTGGAAACCCAGTTTAATCGGTACTTTGATGGCGGCGGTCATTTGTATGCTCATTTAACCTATATCTATGGTGAGCAAACCGAAGCTCAAGACAAAGAACCGGCAGATCGCATTCCACCAACCTTTGGCGTGCTGGGTTATCAGTGGCCGGTCACTGATATACTGTATTGGCGTCAACAATTGCGTTATGCCGACAACCAAGACCGCTTAAGTGCCCGTGATGTGCGCGATGCCCGCATTAATCCTTTGGGTACCGGTGGCTTTGTGGTATATGATAGCCACCTGACATGGCAAGCCGGGCCACAAACCACTGTACGTGCGGGTGTTGAAAATCTGTTTGATAAAAAGTACCGTGAACACGCTTCGGGATTGGATGCGGCCGGACGCAATTACCACTTATCTGTCTTTTATGAGTTTTGATTATGACAAAATTAATTTTTGAAAAGTCCAGACCCGGACGCAGTGCCTGGGCTCAGTCCCTCGCTGAACTGGATGTCAGCCATTTAATTCCCGAAAATTACCAGCGTGATGTGCGTTTAGGCATGCCGCAGGCCAGTGAACTGGATGTGGTCAGACATTACACCCAGCTCAGTCAAAAAAACTTTTCCATTGAAACTAACTTTTACCCCTTGGGCTCTTGCACCATGAAATACAATCCAAAGGTGTGTAACAGTCTGGCCATGCGAGAAGAGTTTTTATCGCGCCATCCGCTGGCACACGATTCATTGTCTCAGGGCTTTTTGGCGTGTATGTACCATCTCCAGGACATTTTAAAAGCCGTGACGAATATGGCCGGCGTGTCCCTGACGCCGATGGCCGGCGCTCAGGGAGAATTTGCCGGTGTGGCCATGATCAAAGCCTACCACGATGATCGCGGTGACTCCGCGCGTAAAGAAATTATTGTTCCCGATGCAGCCCACGGCACCAACCCGGCCACCGCCATGATGTGCGGTTATAAAGTCAGAGAAATACGCACCGACGAAGAAGGCAATGTGGATATGACGGCTTTAGAAGCCGCTTTAGGCCCGCAAACGGCAGGCATCATGCTGACCAATCCATCCACCTTAGGTGTGTTTGAAACCCACATCAAAGAAATTGCCGATAAAGTCCATGCCGTCGGTGGTTTATTGTATTACGACGGTGCCAACCTGAATGCCATTTTAGGCAAAACCAACCCCGGCATTATGGGTTTTGATGTGATTCATATGAACTTACATAAAACCTTCTCCACACCCCACGGTGGTGGTGGACCCGGTTCGGGTGCCATCGGTGTCGGAAAACGATTACTGCCTTATATGCCGGTGCCTTTTGTGGGTAAAGACGATCAAGGCTATCATTTTATCGACGAGAAAAAAGCCCCCAAAACCATCGGTCGCTTATCGGCCTTTGCCGGTAATGCCGGGGTTAATCTGCGCGCTTATGTGTACGCTTTATTACTCGGCAAACAAGGCATGCAACGGGTCAGCGAGTTTGCCACTTTAAATGCCAACTATCTGATGAAGCGTCTGCAGGATAAAGGCTTTAGATTGGCCTTTAAAAACCGCCGCGCCAGCCATGAATTTATCATTACCTTAAAACGCCAGGCCAGAGAACTGGGTTTATTGGCGTCAGATTTAGCCAAAGGCTTATTGGATAAAGGCATGCATGCCCCGACCGTCTATTTCCCTTTACTGGTGTCGGAATGTTTATTGATTGAGCCGACAGAAACTGAATCCAAAGAAACGCTGGATTTGTTTGTTGAAGCCATGGCTGAAATTTTACAGCAAGCCGAAGACGACATTGAAGTCCTGAAAAAAGCCCCCTACACCACCCCGGTGCGGCGTTTAGACGAGGTCAAAGCCGTTAAAGAACCGAATGTGGTCTGGGATATGAACGGCTAATGGCTGACCCGACTTTTCGCGGCCCTAAGCAGTTATTGAAAGCTTTTCAGTGGACGATTCAGGGCTTTAAAAGTGCCTACAAAGTCGAAGCCAGCTTCCGCCTGGAAATCTGGCTTTTTATTGTTTTGTTGCCGGTGGCGGTTTGGCTGGCGCAAACACCGGGACAATTATTTTTGTTGATAGCCACGGGCTTATTGGTGTTGTTAGTGGAGCTGATTAATTCCGCCATCGAAGCGGTGGTGGATCTGGTGGTCGGTGCCAAGCAGCATCCCCTGGCCGGTCGCGCCAAAGATGTGGGTTCTGCCGCCGTGTTCCTGGCCTTATGTATATACGGTATGGCTTGGCTGCTGGTTATTTATACCCGGTTTTTTGTCTGAATATCAGCGAACGATACGTTTGATCCTGAATTTAACAGTCTTTACATGATGTAGCTGCGACCCTTGCGGTCGCCTAATCTAATTCACCCGCAACTTAATTTGTGAACCGGATCATGCTTTGTTTTTGTACTTGTGCTAATATGAATAGGCTTTCCACAAGGATATTTTTATGAATCGCATTGCTCTAAAACATCGGATTTTATTACTGACATTTTTAGTTTTTTCAGTATGCGCTGTTAATGCCCTCACGCTTAATCCCCTGATTGAAGCCCCCCAAGGGCACACAATCATTAACCAAGAACCCCTGCTATTTAATGATCAAATTATTTTTGTTACTGAAAAGGACAGTGATTATACACTGTGGGCTTATGATTTAAACAATAACAGTTATCAGGAATTACAGGTTTTTGAAGATTATTTTAAACCAAGGTTTTACATTCTTGGTGATTATTTCTATTTTAAAGATGGCTTTGACCCCAATATCGTTTGGCGTTCAGACGGCACGGCCGATGGCACCACGACTGCCAGTTCGAATATATTCTATACGACACCACTGGTGAAACGGGGCGATTTGATTTTTGCCCGAGGTGGTTCGCTGGGCGGTAATTTGATTGTTATAGGTGAACAGGGGGTTGCTGAGTATGTCAATCATTTGAATCAATCAACTTCCGGTAACTCAACAGTCGGATTGGCCTGCGGCTTTAGTATTCATGATGTTATTTATTCAAGTCGAACGACCTTCGGTGAACACACCCTAACTCGAATCAGACCGGGTAATAATGTTGACTACACCCCCGAATTACCACAAGGTTTTGAATTATGGCCAGAACGCGTTTGGTTTTATGAAGATACCTGCTTTTTCCACATTGATACCTATATTCAATCGGGTGATATTTTGGTGATACCGAAACAAGGTGATCACTATTTTTTGGGTGAACAGCTCGGTTTTAGTGAAATTAACTATCTGACTCGCTTTAAAGACCATTTTTATTTAATGGCAGAAGATGAAGATCGTCAAAACCACATTGTTAAGTTGTCTTTGGATTTAAGCACCGTGGTGAAGCAGGTTGAATTTGATTCCTTCGCAATTGTTAGTCTTACTGTCAGTGATGATTATCTGATTGCCTATACCCATTCAGGGCCCGCAGCTTCACCACCGGCTTGGACAACCGGCTACTTTGATGAAGATCTTAATCAGATATCAGGTTTAGGTGGTCCCTTCACTGATGTGCCGCAAATATATCTGCGTGATGGCGGCGAAACGGTGGTGATTAATCATCATACCAATGGTCTTAACTTAAAAACCCTGACCACAGATATCACCCGTGAATTGCCCGGATTAGATTTAAACCAGAAGGAACTGATTAGTGTCATAACGGATAAGGACGAGACCGAAACCTATGCAATAATTAAAGATTTACGCAGTGGCCAGTCATCCATCAAATCACTTGATACCATACCTGATGTAGGCTCATTAAGCGTCGGTAACTGGTTTGATCCTGATTATCAAAGCCAGGGCATGAGTGTTGTTGAAGGTTTGCGTGATGATGGCAGCCGTTATTTATTTGTGACACTGTATTTGTTTCGCGATGGCGAGCCTTTGTGGCTGGCCGGCACCAGTAACATTAACTATCCACAACCGACCTTAGACATTGAATTAGGGGCATACAGTGGCCCCGGTTTGTGGCAGCCCGATACCACGGCACAGGTTGAGAAGTTTGCTGATATGACCTTAAGTATGAGCGGCTGTCATCAATTGATGGTGAACTTTATCACTGTTGACGGGCAAACCTTTAGCCTCGAATTACAACGTATGGTGAACAATGACATTAAACTTTACTGCAAAGATTGATCACCAGTGACCGACTTTGGGCATGGAGGCCCAGGGTTCTTTTTTCGGTAAAGGCGCGCCTTTTTGTAACAGTTCGATGGAAATATTATCGGGGCTTCTGACAAAAGCCATGTGGCCATCCAGTGGCGGCCGGTTAATGGTGATGCCGGCATCCATCAGGCGCTGGCATATTTCATAAATATCATCCACTTCATAGGCCAGGTGTCCAAAATTCCGGCCTTCGTCATAATCACCGCCATCCCAGTTATAAGTCAGTTCAATTTGGGCGTCTTCATCACCGGGCGCGTGTAAAAAAACCAGGGTAAAGCGACCGGCTTCCACCTCTTTGCGGTGAGATTCGACCAGGCCGAGGTGTTTTACATAGAAGTCCAGGGATTCTTCTAAATCTGAAACCCGAACCATGGTATGTAGGTATTTCATAGCGTGCCAACTTTTTGTCTGTTACTGGATATGTTTGGTTGATGAACGGTGATTTCAAGCTAAACCGATTCTGAACGGTTCAGATAGAATTCATCTCAATCCGATAAATTAGTTTGTAATCGTTTCAGGAGTACACCATGAAAAAGTTAACTATGATCAGCGTTTTAACACTGATTGGCTTGAGTTTAAGCGTTTCTGCCGGTCGTTATGATAACCGACAATCGGTCAATCGTGATGCGCGCAATGCGGTTAAAGGTATCCACGACCAGAACAGACACGCACAACGACCTAACTCAAACAAGCTTTATAAGAAACATGGTCACAACAAACACCGTTCTTATGGTCAATCCGGTTATAACCATGATTATCGCGGTAACCGCCATTTTGATGATTCTTATGTGGTGACCAAACCGAATTATTCACATTCTTATGACCGCAAACATCATCGCAGCTACAGTTATGGTGATTGGCGGCATGACAGTCATCGCTACCGCCAGCAATGGCGTCATTATGGCCACACGTTTTACCATTACAAACCCTATCGTTATGATCGCTATCGCTATCGTCCGGTACGTGGCTTAGGGCATTATTATGAACGTGTCGGTTATGGTTACGGCCACTGGCATGAGGGTTACTGGTGTGATGTTTACCATGAGCCGAGTTTTTATGTCAGCTATTACAGTCACTACCCTTATCATAATGGTTGGCGCGTGGGTGACGGTGATTTCGGTATCTGGTTCAGGTTTTAAGCGCATGGATGAATCATGTCATTAAGGCGTCTTTAGACGCCTTTTTTAATTCAGTCCCTTGAGTTATAGGTGCTTTCGTGAGATTCTTAGATTATTTTATAAGTGAATTTTATGAAAACAGAATCTGAATTTAATCAGGCGTTTCCAGTGCAGGTCACCTTACCGGTACAATGGGGTGATATGGACGCCTTTGATCATGTCAATAATACCATGTATTTCCGTTACTTCGAAACCGCACGCTTGGCCTATTTTGAGCATTTGGATTTATTGAAAACCATGCAACAAGATCAAATCGGGCCGATTCTGGCGGAAACGGCTTGTCGTTTTAGGCGACCGTTAACTTATCCCGATACCATTCGCGTGGGTGCCTCGGTGATTGAAAACCACCCCTTTGGTTTTCTGATGCAGTACGGCATTTACAGTGAAACCCAACAGGCCGTGTGCAGTGACGGCAGTGGTCGGATTGTGCTGTTGGATTATCAATCCGGGCAAAAAGTGAAGCCGGATAAAAACATGCTTAAACGAATACACAGGCTGCAAAAATCAAGTTAAAATAAATGCATGGAAGAGATTAACCCTTCGATGTTTATTGCCGCCACCTTCATCAATATCTTTTTGGTGGCTTTGGCGGTGATGATTCATTATGAGTTTTTGTCTCGTTTAAGTCATTTTCCCGATAATAAACCGATAAAGCCGCGCTTACGGGTTTTAAAAGGTGTGGTGGGTGCCTTGATTGCCCATTCTGTTGAGGTTTGGGTATTTGCGGCGGGCTATTATTTTCAGTTAAAAAACCCTGCCTTTGGTACCATGACCGGTGAATTTGACGGTTCATTCTGGGACTGTGTGTATTTTTCTTACACCACATTTTCTACATTGGGATTCGGAGATATTGAACCCCATGGTCTGGTGCGTTTTTTAACCGGTATCGAGTCACTCACCGGCTTGGTGCTGATTACCTGGTCGGCCTCATTTTTGTTTATCAAAATGCAAAAATATTGGCACGACTAACCTTTTACTGTTCGTGATAATCCCAGATACCGTGCCCGCGTCGTCGCTCTTTGCCGCTGCGCCGATCTTGAAAATCACTGTCAAAACGGATGCTCTGACGGCGGTCTTTAATTTGGCGACGTTCGCTATGTCTGCGATCGAAGTTGGCGTGTTTATGGGTGGCTTTACCCCCAAAAAGTGTTCTCAATAACGATGTCATATACCCCTTTCCCGTACCTGATTATTGTTAAATTAACCCTTCAGGTATCAATTTCTGTTTTTATTCTTGTAGCACAAAACACCTTTAAAATCCAGTAAAACCGTGTCTGATTGGTGGCATTATGTCTGACAACGGCCCTTAAGCGACTTACCACCACAAGGCAGTATTTAGGTGGCTTCTTTGCTAAAATGCTGATTTTTAACAAGGATATGCCATGTGGTTTAAAAATGCCCGTTTATTTCAATTAAACGAAGATTTTAGTCTCAGCGCTGAACAATTATCTGAGGCGCTGAAATCAGATGAACTACGACCCTGCGGTCCGATGGAGCTGGTATCCAAAGGCTGGTTATCACCCTTTGGTGAGGACAGTGATTTGTTTGTGTTGCAAAGTGGTGACGCGCTGATGTTTACCATGGGGGTCGAAGAAAAAGTGATGCCGGCGGCGGTGGTGAATCACCAGTTACACTTACAAGTGGCCCAGATCAAACAAAGCACCGGCGAAAAACCCGGCCGCAAACAACAGATGGATATGAAACAGCAACTGATGAACGAAATGCTGCCGCAGGCTTTTGTGAAACCCAAAACACTGCATGCGTACATTGATTTAAACCTCAACCATCTGGTGGTCAATACGGCTTCACAAAATGCCGCCGAGGACCTGGTCAGCCAGTTGCGCCAGACCCTGGGCTCTTTCAAAGCCGCCGCTTACGGGCCTTCTTCTTCGATGGCCGAAAGCTTGACCCAATGGGTCCTCAAAGACCAGCCACCCGGTGGTTTTATGCTGGACAATGAAATCGTCTTAGAAACCCTGGATGACAATAAAGGTGTGGTGCGTGGGCGCAACATTGAGCACCTGGATGATCAGATGAAACGCCACATAGATAATGGTTATATGGTCACACAACTGGGCTTAAGTTATCAGGATCGGGTCGAATTTGTGCTGGGTCATGACATGGGTATCAAAAAAATTAAATTCACCGATGTGGTATTGGACCAATTAGAAGAAAGCAGCATCGAATCTGAATGGCAGCTGTTAGACAGTCAATTTACCTTGTTTAGTTTGGAGGTTCGGGCTTTACTGGCAGAATTCTTTAAGATTTTCAAACATTGATTCATGCAATCACAACTCTTGTCTCAATGGGAGAATCGATTTGAACAATGGCTGATGGCACAAGACCATGCCGATGCCGCCCATGATATAACACACATTAAGCGGGTGGTAAAAACCGCGCGGCAACTGGCAAAAGCAGAAGGGGCTGAACTGGCCGTGGTGATTCCGGCCGCCTGGTTGCACGATTGTGTGGCGGTCGCCAAAGATGATCCGCGTCGCCCGATGGCATCGGCTTTGGCCGCTGAAAAAGCCGGTGAATTATTGACAAGCTGGGATTATACCAGTCAGTATGTTCCGGCTATTCAACATGCCATTGAAGCCCACAGTTTTTCTGCCGACATTGACTGTGAAACGCTGGAGGCTCAAATTGTTCAGGACGCGGATCGCATGGATGCCATCGGCGCCATCGGAGTTGCACGTACCCTTACGGTCGGCACCGAACTGGGGCATCCGTTAACACATATCAAAGACCCGTTTTGTTACCATAGAACACCTGATGACCGTTTGGCCATGGTGGATCATTTTTACACCAAATTACTCCACCTAAAAGACCGTTTTCACACCGATGCGGCAAAACATGAGGCCCAAAGGCGTCATCAGTTTATGCTGGATTTTTTAAAACAGTTGGAAAGTGAGGTTTAATATGGCGTTTCAAAGCAGGCTGTCAATGCGCTTAATGGCTGTTCTGATGACACTTGTGTTTTTAGTATCCCATGCGTCAGCTGCAGATAACAGCCGGCAAAGAAGTCTGTTCAAACAATTGTACGCGCTGGCACTCAATGGTCAGCAGGCTGCGGTCACAAAAAAACGCCGGCCTCTGGCTGATTATCCGCTGAATCATTATCTGGATTATGCTTTGCTGGTCAGCGATATGGATAAATTGCCCATTGGCCGCATCAATGCCTTTAAAACAGCCCATCCCGACAGTCCCTTGAACCGGCGTTTGGACAGTCAGTTGCAAAGCGCATTAGCCAAGCAGGAAAAATGGTCCCTGTTGCTGAAACACGGCAGCACTTTCAGCGGCGATGTTCGACAATGCTGGTATTTAACCGCCTTGTTAAAAACCGGCAAAACAAGCCATTTACCGAACTTGGTCAAAGACGCCTGGTTACAGGGTCATTCTGCGCCGGATGCTTGTAATGAATTGTTTGCCTGGTGGCGCAATCAGGGCCATCAAAGCGATAACTTGCTGCTCAAACGCATTACATTGAGCTTTAAAGAACGTCAATTGACGTTACTTCGTTATTTAAAAAAACAGCTCAAAACTGTGCCACAGTGGGTGACCTTGGCAGAGGATTTGCTGGTGGATGGCATCGCCACTTTTAAACAATCCAAAAACCTGAAAATCGCCCCACAAACCACCCAACTTCTCTATGAAGCCGCCATTTATGCGGCTAAAAATAAACCCGCCGAACTATATGCTTTGTGGCCCGAACTCAAAAAACAGCACAGTTTTACGCCCCGACAGGTGCAAAATGTTGAGCGGCTCACAGCCTTGTTTGCGGCCACCGATTATGAAGATTTTTCAATCGACGCCCTGCACGCCTTGCCAAAATCCGCCAAAGACAATCAAATCAGGGCCTGGATAACCCGCTTTTATCTGTTCAACGACGATTGGGCGGCGGTGGCAGACAGTATCGAACAAATGCCTGTAACCCAACGCCTGCATGAGCGCTGGCAGTACTGGCTGGCGCGGGCCTATGCCAAAACCGGTCAAACCCAAAAAGCCCGTGAGCTGTTTAGAACCTTAAGCAAACAAACACATTATTACGGCTTTCTGGCCGCTGATCACCTGCGCTTACCCTATTACCTGTGTCAAAAACCGGCTGAACCGGGTTCGGCTGATTTTGTTATGCCGGCCGCCATTGTGCGGGCGGTGGAATTGTACCACGCGGGCCTCCTAAGCATGGCACGCAGTGAATGGAACTTGGCCTACAGCAGTTTAACTGTTGATGAAAAGCTGGCTTTGGCGCAGCACATGAAAGCTGAAAACTGGTATGCCAAAGTGATAACCATTATGGCGGATTTAGGTCGCTGGCAGGATTATCATTCACGCTATCCGGTGGCTTATGCCGATACCATTGATCAATTTGCGACCGAATCCAAAGTGACCTCGCCCTGGGTGATGGCAGTGATTAAACAGGAAAGTGCCTGGGCTAAAGACGCCTTGTCTCCGGCACGGGCGCATGGTTTAATGCAATTAATTCCGGAAACCGCACAGCGCATGGGCAAAGAACTGGGTTTGAACTGTTGCAACCGCAACGATTTACACACGGTGCCCCTTAATTTGCAATTGGGTATACATTATCAAAAGAATTTATTTAAACAATTTGATCACCCTTTATTGGTGGCCGCCGCTTATAACGCCGGTGAAGGTAAGAGTGTTGATTGGAGTAAGAATTTTCCCACCGCGCCGGATGTCTGGTTAGAAACCATACCTTACCGTGAAACCCGCGGTTATATTCCACGCATTTTATCGAATGTGGTGATTTATGACTGGCTCAATAGTGGCCACCCCTATCGAATCAGTCACTGGATGCCGACCCTGCCGATTAATGGCCAAAAAAGTCAGCCCTGGCCCAACCGGGAGGTCCCAATGCAACGGGTGGAAACCTTATGCCATTAAGCGGATTAAACCATTATTTAGTTGGTGGTGCAGTGCGTGATCAACTGTTGGCTATACCGGTTAAAGACCGCGATTATGTGGTCGTGGGCAGCACACCCAAAGACATGGAACAACGTGGATTTATATCAGTAGGTGATGACTTTCCGGTGTACTTGCATCCTGAAACAAAACAAGAATACGCCCTGGCACGCACTGAGCGAAAATCCGGACGCGGTTATCACGGTTTTACCGTGGATGCCTCACCCGGGGTAACTCTGGAAGAAGATTTGCAGCGCAGGGATTTAACCATCAACGCCATGGCCATAGATGAAACCAACGGTGAGGTCATAGACCCATGGGGCGGACAAAGGGATTTAGATCATAGAATACTGCGACATGTGTCACCGGCTTTTGCCGAAGACCCTTTGCGGGTGTTGCGCGTTGCCCGCTTTATGGCACGTTTTGCCCATTTGGGTTTTACCGTGCATCCTGAGACCATTGTCTTGATGCAGGCTTTGGTTGATGACAATGAGCTGTCTGAATTACCGGCAGAACGGATTTGGCAGGAAATCAAAAAAAGTTTGAACGAAGAAACCCCGTCAGCTTTTTTCTGGACCTTACGTGAGTGTGGTGCATTGAAACAATTATTGCCTGAGATTGATGCCTATTTCGGGGTGCCGCAAACCCGCCAATGGCATCCGGAAGTTGATACCGGCGTGCATGCCATGTTGGCGATTGATAATGCTAAAAACCTGCGCAACGATGTGGCCTATGCAGTGATGGTGCATGATCTGGGAAAAGGCATAACACCTGCGCATGTATTGCCCAGTCACCGGGGGCATGAATCGGCCGGTGTACCATTGGTGCGTGCGGTTAGTCAGCGTTTAAAAGTTCCCAAAAGCTATCAGCAACTGGCAGAACTGGTGTGTTGGTTGCATTTAAAGTGTCACACCATTGAAGAACTTCGGGCGAAAACGGTGCATAAACTGTTTCAGGATTTAGATGGCTATCGACGACCCGAACGGGTCGAGCAATTTATACAAGCCTGCCAAGCCGATGCCACCGGTCGCTGGGGTGATAAATTTCAGGACTACCCACAGGCAGACACGGTTCGACGCTACTTTCGAGCTGCCAGGGCTGTTGATATTAAACCGCTGATTGAAGCCGGCTATGAAGGTAAGAATTTAGGCCGTCACATTAGACAAAAGCGTATCCGTGCCATAGAATTGAGTCAAACAAAACATTAAGAACCCAAACCATGACAAACAGAATTTTGACCCTCGTTGGCCTGCTGTGGGCCTTGCTTGCTTTTGCTGAACCAATTGATTATTACTTGCCCGCTGGCGAACGTTTTAATGCCAGTATTCCTTCCCCCAGCAGCTTATTAAACCAGGACCTGGGTGATCAACATTTACGCCATGATCAAATTGTCCGCTATATGGGCATGTTGGCTGCCAGTTCACCCCAAGCTAAATTAATTGAATACGGTCGCACCCATGAAGGTCGGCGTTTGATTTTGTTGATCATCAGCAGTGAGAACAATATGCAACAATTCGACCAGTTGCCTAAGCGTGATGATTTGCTCAAAGTCTGGCAGGGTTTTAGTATTCATGGTAACGAGCCCAGCGGTGCCAATGCCTCAGTACTGTATGCCTGGTATCTTCTGTCCACCGATAATCCGACGATTCGTGAGGCGCTGAATGACACCGTGGTTTTGATTGACCCCACCATTAATCCCGATGGATTAGATCGCTTTGCCACTTTTGCCAACAGTTTTCGCGGCAAAGCCACTGTCAGCGACCCCAATGACATGTCACACAATGAGCAATGGCCCAGTGGTCGCACCAACCACTATTGGTTTGATTTGAATCGCGATTGGTTGTTGCTCACCCAACCCGAATCCCGCGGCCGCATCACCCAGTTTCAAAAATGGCAGCCGCATCTCATCACCGATCACCATGAAATGGGTTCAGCGGGCAGTTTTTTCTTTCAGCCCGGTGTGCCGGACCGTAAAAATCCGCTGATTGTCAGCAACAATGTCACCCTGACCGAAAAACTGGCCGATTACCATGCCAAAGGCCTCGATAAAATTGGCCAAAGTTACTACAGCCGGGAAAGTTTTGATGATTTTTATCCCGGTAAAGGATCAACTTATCCGGATATTCAGGGCAGTGTCGGTGTTTTGTTTGAACAGGCCCGTGCTGAAGGCGGTGTGATTGAAACACCCAATGGTGAGCGAAGCTTAGCTGCCGGTATTCGCAACCAATTCAGCACTGCAGTATCAAGTCTGGTGGGTGCCAACGCGCTGCGTGAGGACTTTATTCGTCACAAACGAGAATTCAACGACAAGGCCCGACAAGCGGCGGCAAAATTGGATATAAATGGCTTTGTGTTGGATATTTCACAACAGCCGCAACGGGGTATTCAGTTGCTCGATTTCTTAGATCGGCACAACATCATAGCCCGTAACCTGGCCAGTGACAAAACCATCAATAAGCACACCTTTAAGAAAGATCAGGCTGTTTATGTCAGTTTGGACCAGCCGCAAACCACCCTGATTCAAGCCTTGTTTGCCACCGATAAACGTTTTGAAAATAACACCTTTTATGATGTTTCAGCCTGGAATCTACCGATGGCCTGGGGCCTGTCGTGGGCGCCGGTGAGTGGTGGAATCGATAGCAATGATCAATTTAGAATACCGAAAAAGAAAAATGGCTATCAAAAAGATGCTGTGGCTTTTGCTTTTAACTGGCATAACGTCAAAGCCCCGGCGGCTCTGAATTATTTGTTGTCCCAACAACAAACGGTGTTTATCAGTGCCAAACCACTGAATGTGGACGGACAGTCACTGCCGGCCGGTAGTTTTGTGTTACCGGTGAAAGATCAGAATGAAGATGATTTATTTACCATGTTGAGTTATATCAGCGACCAGTTGGCTGTTGAATGGCACGCGCTGAGCACATTCCAGGCAGACAGTGGCATCGATATCGGCTCACCCCAGGTGCAACAAGTTAAACCACCAAAGGTCCTGATGGTTGTTGGACGTGGTGTGAATGCCTATCAAGCGGGAAGCTTATGGCATTTGTTCGACACCCAGGTGCATTTACCGATTACCAAAGTCCGAAGTCATCAATTGAACCAGATTCCTTTACACACATATACCCATATTATTCTTCCTGATGGCCGCTATAATAAAGAATTCAAGGAGCAAAACACCGACCGCTTACAACAGTGGATTCGTCAAGGTGGCCATTTGATTGGTTTGCAAGGTGGTGCGGCCTGGGCAGATAAAAACCTCACAGTGGAATTCGATGACGCCGAAGATAAAAAAGACAACAAAGAAAAAGATAAAGAGAGTGACAAAGAAATCGTCACCTCAAAACCCTATGCAGACTTTGAAGCCGATCAGGCCAAGCGTATTTTAGGCGGTGCCATCGTTACCGCTGAAGCGGATTTAAGTCATCCCCTGGCCTTTGGAACTTTTCATGACACCCAATATCCTTTATTGAAAGGCACTGTGGTTTTAACAGAATCGGACAACGCCTACGCCACGCCATTGCGTGTGGCTAAAGATGTTGAAGCCGCCGGATATGTGTCTGATTACTGGCAGGAAAAATTGACCGAAAAACCACTTATTATTGCCGATCGTATGGGACGTGGCAGTGTCATTCAATTTGGCTTTAACCCGAACTTTCGCGGTTTCTGGTACGGTACGCAACGCTGGCTGATTAACGCCATTTATTTAAGCGATTTAATACAGCGCACGCAATTGAATAAATAATTCTGGGATATTTATTTCTTAAGCCCTTCGCATAAAGATAAAATTACATATTGTCGAAGGTTTAACACTGTGCTAAATTAATGCATCAATAAATTAGGTGTATTTAAAAATGAAATTAAAAATAATGCTGGTTCTGTGCATGGTATCGCCGTTGGCTGCTGCCTTTGAAGAAGTTGAAGTCACGCCATTAAATCCGCATGGTTGGTTACCCGCCAATGTCCGTGATGATGGTTTGGTTGAACACAGTAAAAACCAGCCTTTATTTGGTGATGGTTCATTGCTTCTTGCCACTGACCCACAAACCTCAGGCCAAGACAAAGCAGAATATGAATACCTATGGCAGCAAAATACATCGATTCCACCTGTTTATGATTTTCCTCAACGCACGCTGGGAAATGTCAGTGACCTCAGTTATTTCTGGTATCGAGATTCGGCCAGTTTAACGGCGGGTCATTTTATCCCTGTTTTTCGATTGATTTTCATCGACGATGCCGGTACCGCTGATCCATTAGATGATACTTGGGGCTATTTAGTCTGGGAAGGTGTTTACAATGGCATTAATCCGGCAGCCACCGATAGCTGGCAGTTGTCCGATATTGTTAACCAGAACTTCTGGGTTTATGTGACATACCCACAAAGCAACTCGGGAACCATTCAAAATTTCAATTCGACATTAGATGATTGGATAAATGGTTCTCCTGTCGGCCAACCGGGTGATCCGGTGGTTAATTTATCCGCAAACACCTATATAGTCGGTGTTTCAGTAGGTGTTGGTTCGGGTTGGGGTGATGATTTTATCGGCTATGTAGATGCCGTTCGAGTTGCCTTTGGCGCCGGAGATGATTACCTTTACAACTTTGAAGTTTGCTCGATTTTCGAAGAAAACACCAACCCCGATGTAATTTTTGATGACTCATTTGAATGTTTTAAGCGATATTGAAATGGCTTTTTAATAAATTTTTGAGTCATTTTTCACGACTTGTTGTCTATACTGACTGTTTACAATAAATAACAGTCAGTATGACCAATCGATTTATCAAAATAACCCCCATATTCCTGTTACTGTTTAGCCTTTCTGCCTGTGCTCAAAGTTCTGAAAACACTGAACAAGCCGATATCAGCAAAGCCGCCAGTAATCACCTGTCCACCCTTGTGCTGGGTTTAGGATGTTTCTGGGGAGCGGAAAAATATTACGAAAATTTAGATGGTGTAATTGATGCAGTTTCAGGCTATGCCGACGGTGAAGGCGTCGAACCCAGTTATAAAGCCATCACCCAGGCCAAAAATCGTTTTAATGAAAACAACTATGCCGAAGTGGTTGAGGTGACGTATAACACCAATATGATTTCTACCGAAGACCTGATTAAACATTTCTTCGAGCTGCATGATCCGACCCAAAAAAATCGTCAGGGCAATGATGTCGGCACCCAATACCGATCCATCTTATTAACCACCGACGAATCGCAGTTAAAAGCAGCCAATCAACTGCGATCAGAATACCAGAGACAACTGTCCTCTGCCGGTTATGGTGAGATTCAAACCATCATCAAACCGCTGCAAAAATTCCACCCCGCTGAGGAATATCATCAGGATTACATTGCCAAAAACCCAAATGGCTACTGCCCGGACCATTCCACCGGCGTCGTATTTGCTGATTCCCCAAAAAGGAAAAAATCACTGGCCAAAGTGGATAATTCAGAACTGCTCACAGGCCAATCAATCCTGGTTTTAGAGGCTGATGGTTATTGTCCCTATTGTGAGAAATTCCGCGCCGATGTCAGTGAAGATTATCAGGGCAATATCCCCCTGGTTTATCGCACTGCAAAACAATTACAAGGTCTGAAGATTGACACACCAACCTGGGCGACACCAACCATTTATTTCTTAGAAGACGGTGAAGAAACTTTTGCCAAGCAAGGCTATATGACCGCCAAAGAATTTTACAAAGCCCTGGGTGCGTTTAAACTCGGCGACAGCGAAGCCTACAAAGTCGCTTTTGCCGAAGGCACCGATAACCGCTTTTGTAAACAGTATGATTTATTTAAGGACACGCCACCGGGTGTCTTTGTCGATAAACTCAGTGGTGAGCCTTTATTTGATACCGAGCATCGTTTCAATTCAGGCACCGGTTGGTTGTCTTTTACTCAACCGGTGGAAGATTCGGTGATTGAAAAACCCGACCACAGCCTTGGCATGGTGCGTACCGAAGTTGTGGCCAAAACCAGTGGTATTCACCTGGGCCATGTTTTCGATGACGGTCCCAATGGCCAGCCGCGGTATTGCATTAACGCCACCGTGCTGGATTTTGTGGCGCGTTAAATCTAATCTGGTTGTTCTTCAATAACAAGTCTTGAAGCGGTGTGTTTTACACTTCTGCTGTAAACAGCCGGCAACGCATTGTTATAAGTAAAATGTACGGCAAAACCAATCAGCGGCATACCCTGGTAAATTTGTTTTGAACCGCTCTGGCTGTCAACACCGATTAATTGTGCTTTTATAGGACTATTTGGATGAGGAGAGGTTAAGAATAATTGTGCTGTACCTGATTGGGATTCTTTTTGACGTTCTGGGGATAAATGTTCACTGTTGTAATTAATATCAAATGCGTAGGCATTATCAGCCATCATATTAATTAAATTCGACTGATAATTATCCTCATAATAATTCATGAAACCATAGACAGCTGTATGCTGATCTAAATAACTAATTTTCGGTTTACCGACAGGAAAGCAGATTTTTCCTCCCACACAAGGGTATGGTATATCATTTCCTTCGCTTGAAAACACGTCGAAAATAAAATCATTAATGGGATTGTGGAAATTATCTTCGAAATTAGGATCAGTTTTATGAAATGCTAAGGTTGGAAATGTCATTGTCCATTCAGTCTGTCCCAGTATGGCTTCTATCAGGTTGAATTCATTGGTCATTGTTTCTTTCATCAGTAAAGCACTCACTGCTTCATAACCATGTTCCCAGGTGGTTTCTATGGTTTCACCTTGGTAAATAATTTGACTGTCATGACTGCCACTGTCTAAGTTAGGTTCACTGGAACCTGCAGCGGTATGTACGATTGAATCTTCTGGATAAAAATCAGCCAGCATCGTGACCGGGATGTTAAAAGAATAGCCGGCGACGCCATTAAAGAGTTCCGTGGTGACCTGTAATTCTCCGGCGGTTGGATTGAGGCCGGCAAGCGGGTTGTCTGACCAAGCACCGCCATCTGCCCAGGCTTCTTCCATCAGTGAGCAGTATTCATTTTCATTAACATACTGACCAATGGTTGCAGGACTGATATTGCCCATCTCAATCACTTCAATAAAACCTGTTGTCCAGATATGATTAGACCAATTAACGGGCTGAGAGTTAGGATCCGTTAGGCCTAAGGTACAGGTGGTATCGGTATTGATGGCCGCAATAAAGCCGTCCCGTTGACCCATAGCCATTCGCCAGGTGTCATGAGGTCGCAGATAGACGTTTAAGCTGTAAACAGGTTGCGCTGTAATATCAGCAGTACGAACATTGACCCGAACCGCTTTATATTGGTCGCCAGCATTCATAACCCGCAGATGGGTTTCGTTACCATCCACAACGGAATAAAAAGGCACGATTGCGACCTGACCGGTGCCATCATTGGATAAATGAACTGCAGCAATGGCTTGAAAGTGATAAGAAACTAAAATTAAACCGGATAAAATAAGGATGCGTTTCATTGTAAACTCCATGTTGGCTGTGACTTCTTTAATACATTAGCATTTACAGGGTTAATAAACTGTTAAGTCAACCAAAAGCATGAACCCAATGGTGCTATCTGTTTTGTTAACTTCAAACGATTTCCCTGTGATGTTTAAATGTATTGTGGCTTTCTCACGACTTACGCCTTATTTTATTGGATTGTTTTTCTAATTTGCGTGCCACTTCGCCCGGTGAGCCGGTGCCGCGGGCTAATAAGCTATAAGCCACCGGTATGACGAACAAAGTAAATAAAGTGGCGGCAATCACACCAAATAAAATCACAACACCGATTACAATTCGGGTTTCGGCGCCGGCACCCGAGGCAATGACTAAGGGAATGGCGCCGGCAACGGTGGTCAGACCGGTCATGACGATGGGACGAAAACGAACCCGTGCGGCCATCAGCAAAGCGCGGTTAAAGCGATAATGTTTGTCACGCAACTGGTTCGCGAACTCAACGATTAAGATACCGTTTTTGGTGGCCAGGCCGACCAGAATAATCAGGCCGATTTGAGAATAGATATTCAAGGATCCTCCGGTGATCCAAAGACCAAATAACCCCCCGGCAAGCGCCAGAGGCACGGTCAGCATAATAACAAACGGATGAAGATAACTTTCAAACTGGGCGGCCAGCACCAGAAACACCACAATCAGACCGAGTAAAAACACAAACAGCACCGAACCACCTGAATTGATAAAGTCACGGCTTTGGCCTTTGTAATCGACAATCGCATAATCCGGCAAGTGCTTGTCCACCATGGCATTCAGATAATCAAGCGCATCACCAAGGCGGTAGCCATCGGCCAGACCGGCATCAATGGTGATGGCACGTATGCGGTTGTAGCGGCTTAAATTATCGGCTGCGCCATATTCTCTTATATTCACCAGATTGCTCAAAGGAATCAGCTCACCGCTGCGGTTCGAGCGCACATATATATTTTTAACGTCATCAAAAGAGCGCTGCTGACTGCGTTCTCCCTCGACAATCACATCATATTCTTCACCATCATCAATAAAGGTGGTGACGTTGCGCCCCGACAGCATGGTCTGTAGCGTGCGACCAATGTCATTAATGCGTACGCCCAGATCAGCGGCGGCGGCATAATCCACTTCAAAATCAATTTGAGGCCGTGTTTCTTTAAAATCGCTGTCGATGCCGATAAGACCGGGATTGTCTTTTTCGATTTCACCAATCAGGGTATCCCGCCACTCGGCCAATTCTTCATAACTTGGACCGCCAAGAACAAACTGTACCGGTTTACCGGTGCCGCCGCCCAAACCCTGGCGCATAATGGGAAAGGCCCGAACGCCGGGCAAATCGGAGAGTTCGGCTTGAATCTGATCCATCACTTCAAAAGCGGAAAAATCCCGCTCATTCCAATGTTTAAGGCGGGCAATTACAAATCCACCGTTAAAGGATTCGACACTGCCCCATCCCAAAGGTGCACGCACCAGCATGCGATCAATGCGTCCGTCATCCACATAAGGCAACAAGCGCCGCTCGATTTCGTTCATATATTCTGACATGAACTCATAGCTGGCTCCTTCCGGGCCCGAAATACGCACAAAAAAAGCACCCCGGTCTTCGGTGGGGGTGAATTCCCGTTCAGTGTTGGAAAATAACCAAACCATTGAAACGATAATGGCGGCAAAAAGCACAATCATGTAAATCGGTCGTCTGATCCAGCGACCCAGCCAGCGACCATATATCCTGCGACTGCGACGAATGCCGCTGTCGATGGCTTTAAGGGATTTGTTTTTTTTGTTGTTTGGCTTAAGCAACACCGAAGCCAGCATGGGAGAGAGTGTTAAAGCCACCAGGGATGAAAACACCACAGCGGCGGCTATGGTTAAAGAAAATTCAGTAAATAAACGCCCCAAATCGCCCTCCAGAAAAGTTATCGGCACAAACACCGCCACCAGCACCAGGGTGGTGGCAATTACCGCAAAACCCACCTGACGGGCGCCACGGTACGCCGCCACCAGCGGGGTTTCGTGTTTTTCCTGCATGCGCCTGACAATATTTTCCAGCATCACAATGGCGTCATCCACCACCAGGCCGATGGCCAGCACCAGCGCCAGCAGGGTCAACAGATTAATGGAAAAACCGAGGGCATAGATGACAATAAAAGTGGCGGTCACCGATACCGGCACTGTCACGGCGGGTATCAGCATGGCCCGCCAGTTGCCCAGAAACAAAAATATCACCAACACCACAAAGCCAATGGCAATCAATAAAGTGGTGTACACTTCACTGACTGCCGATTCAATAAACACCGAAGCGTCATAGCTTTGTTCAATCACCATGCCATCGGGCAGGTTTTTGTTGAGTTTTTCTGACAGTGCCTTGACTCCGCGCGCCACGGTGATGGTGTTGGCATTGGATTGTTTAACCACGCCGATACCCACCATGGGATCGCCGTTACCGCGAAAAATGGTGCGGTCTTCTCGCAGGCCCCGTTCCACCCGGGCGATATCACCCAGACGTACCAGCGAACCGTCATCGCCGGATGTCAGCACCAGTTGCTTAAAAGCATCAGCGGTTTTAAATTGTCGCGCAACTCGGGCTTTAAAGACCCGTTGTTCCGATTCAAGTGAACCGGCGGGTAATTCTATGTTTTCAGCGCGCAACGCCTGCTCAACGTCACCCACAGTCAAACCGCGTGCGGTCATGGCGTTGCGATCCAGCCAGATACGCATGGCGTAGCGAAAACCACCCCCCACCCGCACCCGAGCGACGCCGTCCAAGGTCGAATATTGATCCACCAGATAGCGCTCGGCGTAATCGGTTAATTCGGGTGTGGACATTTTTGAACTGGCCAGATTCTGCCAGATGATGACGTCGTCACTGGAATCGGCTTTTTGCACCTCCGGTGGGTCGGCTTCTTCAGGCAAGTTATCCATCACCCCTGAAATGCGGTCACGCACATCGTTGGCTGCGGCGTCGATGTCGCGATCAATGGAAAATTCAATGGTCACCCTTGAACGACCGTCACTGGAAGATGAAGCAATGTACTCAATGCCTTCAATCCCCGAAATGCGGTCTTCGATGATTTCAGTGACCCGGGTCTCAATGACATTGGCCGGTGCACCCGGATAGTCCACAGCAACGGTGACAATCGGCGGATCAATGTCAGGGTATTCGCGCAAGGACAAGCGCTCAAAAGACACCAGACCAAAAGCAATCAGTAACAGGGAAATTACCGAAGCAAAAACCGGCCGTTTGACCGAAATATCAGAGATAATCATGGCGCGGATTTTTTCAGTAATTCAGTCAATGGCTCGTCGCCGGTCTTAACCGCAGTAATGGTCACCGGTGAACCATCATGGATGCGTAAAGTGCCGTGAATCACAACTTGTTGACCGGCCGCCAAGCCTGAAGTAATGGCCAGTGATTTGTCAGGACGGTCGCCGATGGTGATGGCCTGTTTGCGCACCGTGGTTTGTTGGCCGGTGTTCTCAATGACATACACAAAATGCTGACCGGCTTCTGAAATCAGGGCTTCCTCGGGAATCAGCAAAGCCGGTTTTTCCTCGGCGGCAATATTGACCCGCATCAATAAACCGGGTTTGAGCAAATAATCGGGATTATCAATTATCACCCGTCCACTGATCATGCGGGTGATCGGATTAACCCGGCTGTCGAGACTGATTAATGTGCCTTTGAAAACCTGATCGTGAAATGCAGTGGTGGTGGCGGTCACGGTTAATCCCGGTTGTAAGTGAATAAGCTGATCGGCTGAAACCGTAAAATCCAGCTTCATTTGCCTGTCTTCATCCAGTGTGGCCAGCTGCATGCCCGGTTGTGCCAAACTGCCGATACTGATGCGCCGTAATCCCATCAAACCATCAAAGGGCGCTCTGAGGGTGCGTTTGTCAATGGCACTTTGAATACCCTGAATTTTCGCTTTGGAAATCGATACCAGGCTTTTTTGGGTGTCTAAGGCAGATTTTGAAGAGACATTTTTGGCGGTCAGCGCACTGAGCCGGTCAACCTGTCGCCGGGCTTCTGCCAGACGTGCCTGTTCTTCCGCCAATAAGGCTTGCTCATCACCATCATCCAGTTTAATCAGCACATCGCCTTGTTGAACCCGTTGCCCGTCTTCAAAATAAATACCCACAATATAATCCGTGACCTGGGCCGTTAAATCCACGCTGTTAATCGCCCTTAAGTCGCCCAGTGCCTCAATATCGCCGGACAGGGTGGTGGTTTTAACAGGCGCGACAATCACCGGGGTGCTGCGCTGGGCCCAACTGGGCTGACTGATAAAGAAAAGCAAACAGATTAAGCTTATTTTATAGGACATGAATCAACCACAAGCGGAATTTTAAATGCTTATTTTAAACGAATGCAGTGGATTAAATGTGGAAACAATGTGAAAATATAAGACTTAACTTAAAATGTCAGGCAAAAAAAATCCCAAACAAGTTGGGATTAAGAGGTATAACCGATAAACTCCAAAATCGGTTTAGGCACATTTGATATGTAAAACAATAACATACAAGGTATTGTTAAGGCAAGTATTTAAATAAATTATTTATAAATATTATTAGAAATAATCTATAAGTTGCTGATATTAATATTATTTTAGATTTGTTTGATACTATTGAATTTGCAGTCCCTTTTGTACTTTAAAGTGCTAAACTGCGCCTTATGCGCACTTTTTTTCTTCTTATGGTTTCACTCATCGGCCTGACACAGGCCGCTGAACCGCCCCATTTGACCGTCATTGGCGGTGCGAATAAACCTGTGGGTATTTATTTTCAACCATTTTCCTACCGTGGCAATGGCGTGAGTCCGGCGGTGGTCATTGAAAATAATTTGCTGTTCCATCTGTCACAATCCGGTTTGTTTTATCAACCGGGCAGATTGCAGCCTGAAAAGCACTGGAATTTACACCATTGGCGTCTGGCCGGGGTGCGTTATGTGATTTCAGGTGATATCGAAGAAAATGAACGGACCATTGATTTGCGTTTAACAGTGAGCGACACACTGGGCACCACGCCCACTTTTGTGTGGGTGGAACTGAATGCCGATGCCTGGCAACAGGCCACTCGGGTGTTTGCCCGTCAGCTGTTGTATTCATTGTTTTATGCGACGTACACTGATGATGTGGACAGTCAGTATTTACACAATGTTGAAACGGCTGAAACCCGTTACTGGATGGCGCTGGCAAAAACCTTAAAGCGGCATTGGCAGAACCGGGTCCGCCGTGGCGAATGTCAGGTGACTGTCTCGCAGCTGCCGGGCGGCCAGTTGCACGATTTTAAGATGGCACCGGATTGTGATGCGGTTCTGGCTGAGGAAATACAGTCTTTGTTCGAACAGGTGAGCAACTTTCCCTACAGCGGCCACCAGGCACCTTTTGCGCAGACTTTTTCGGTCACATTTGTGGCGCGTCCGTGATGTCAAGCTGCCAGCCGTTGATGGTGGGTGTGAACCGAAAACCGGCGTGATTAAAATCCTGTTGCAAAGCCGATTTATCTGCAACTGTACCGACATAGCCCCAATGGTGGAAAAACCACAAGTCGGTGTCACGCTTATGGCGGGTAACAGTGGCAGACCATTGATTGGGCTGAGTGCTTGAATCCGGCCAGATACGCAAAGCCCACAACTGCTCACCGTGTTTTTTGGTCATCAATACATGTTCCAGTTCACCTTTATGCACATAGGACAACAGGGGCAGATCACCTTTTTTGCTGGCCGCCAGCGCGGCAATCACATTGCCCCAGGTTTTAACCGGTAAAGTCTGCCAGCCTTGTTGCACCAAACCATTTTGCAGCACCTGTAAATCACCGCTGATGTGGATGTCCAGTTGCTGCTTGCCGGTGTTGGCCCATCCGGTGGTGGTGTTGTAATCCTGTTGTGCCAACCACTGGGGTTTAATGATATGGCTGCTGCCGGGAAAAAACAACCAGGCGGCCAGGGGAGCCGTCAAGGTGGTCACCATAAAGATTAATTTTAACGGCAAACCCAGAAACTGACGGCGATAGCGGGTGCGAAAGGCAATCCCCACCACCATCGCCCAGATGGCCGCCATAATGCCGGACAGGAGCGCCACAGGCAAACTTAATTTGAAGAAAAACAAAGTGGCAAATAAATACAACGCCGATAACACCGCCGTCAGAATATAGGGCCAACTGCGCCATTTAATCGGATAGGCACCGGCCACCAGAATGGCCCAAAAAGCAATCACCGCCACATACCAAAAGGCGTGATGCGAAGCGATTAAGTGCCACCGGCCGTGATCCATGCGACAGATAATCACCGAAAAAACATAGGCGCTTAATGACAAAATCAGCCAATGCCCCAGCGCCAAGTATAAACGTCGGTAAATCAGCCAGGCAGTGATGAAACCGGTCATCAGCCAGATCACCAGATCATGGCCCAAATACAACAACCAGCGCATCGGCGGCACCGTCCATGGGTTGTGAAAGGTATAAAAGAAGCCTTCACTGGCCTGGTTCCAGCCAATCAACCATTGATTGCCCGCCATAAATACAATGACCAGCACGGTAAAAATCGCCAGAATAAATGCCATCATCGCCAGCGAACCGGTCTCCGGCTGTCTGGGGTCAATCAGGCCGGATGTGATGTGACCTAATTTCGGGTGTTTCTGGCTCCAGGCCAGCATCCGGCTGAGCCAGCGATAAGCCCGTGGAACCAACAGCTGATAAATAAACTGAATCAACCAGAACGTCAGCCAGACCAGTGCCACCAGCACCAGCGCCAGACCCGCCAGTTTAACCGCCACCTTGGCCATGCTTTCAATCGCAGAACCAAATAAAATACCCGGTAGCAGATAAAACGGCGCCCATAAAACCGAAGCCAGAAAACTGATTGCCACATAACGCTTCACCGGCATCGCCATAATGCCGACGATGGCCGGGATAATGGGGCGCACCGGCCCCACAAAACGTCCGATGATGATGCTGATGATGCCGTATTTCTTAAAAAACCGCTGACCGTTGTGAATTAAATTCGGAAACCGGTTAATGGGCCATTTGGTGAGCAGTTTTTCCCGGTAATGATAACCAATCCAGTAACTGATACCGTCACCGGCGAAGCCGCCGAAAGAAGCCCAGAACCAGGCGCTGTAAAAATCCAGTACACCGAGGCCAATTAATGCGCCGAGGCTGACCAAAAAAGCCGCCCCCGGAAAAATAATCCCCACCAGCAGCAGAGATTCTAAAAACGAAAAACCGAAGATAATTAGACCGGTCCAGTTCGGATTCTGTTGAACCCAGTCAAAGACGTCCTTGACCCAACCTTCGGCTTCCATATCAGGCTTTTATGGCTTCTCTGGCCGCTTCGAGTGTGGTTTCAATGATGATATCGTTATGCTGACTGGAAATAAAACCCGCTTCATATGCAGACGGTGCCAGATACACGCCGTGATCTAACATGCCGTGGAAAAAGCGTTTAAAGTGACCCAAATCACAGGTTTCCAGCTCATCGAAATTATTCGCGGCTTTATCTGCAAAAAACAGACCAAACATACCGCCTTGCTGACGGGTGGCAAAAGGCACACCGGCGTTATCAGCCACCTGTTGCAAGCCGTCTGTGAGTTTTTTGGCTTGTGCACTTAAATAATCATAAAACCCCGGTTCGCTGATAATGTCCATCATGGCAGAGCCGGCGGCCATCGCCAGAGGGTTGCCGGATAACGTACCGGCCTGATAAACAGGCCCTTGTGGTGCAATGTACTCCATAATTTCGCGCCGACCACCAAAAGCACCCACCGGCAAACCACCACCGATGATCTTACCAAAGGTGGTTAAATCCGGTGTAATACCATAGAGCTCCTGGGCACCGCCCCGGGCCACCCGAAAGCCGGTCATGACTTCATCAAAAATAAGCACACTGCCCTGTTGGTCACAAATTTCTCTTAAGCCCTGAAGATAGCCCGGTAATGGTTCAATCATGTTCATATTACCGGCAATCGGCTCAATAATAATGGCCGCCACATCATCACCATGTTCGGCCATGACTTGTTTAACGGCATCCAGATTATTAAAAGGTACGGTCAGGGTTAAATCTGCGGTGGCTTTGGGCACACCCGGTGATCCCGGAATACCTAAGGTCACCACACCGCTGCCGGCTTTCACTAAAAAGGAATCGGCATGTCCGTGGTAACAGCCCTCAAATTTAATGATTTTATCGCGACCGGTAAAGCCACGGGCCAGGCGAATGGCGCTCATGGTGGCCTCGGTGCCGGAATTCACCATCCGCACCAAATCCACCGAAGGAATCATCCGGCATACTTTTTCGGCGAGGGTTATCTCCGCTTCAGCCGGCGTCCCAAAGCTCAAACCTTGATCCACCGCAGCATGCACCGCTTGTAATACACGGTCGTGGCTGTGACCGGCAATCATTGGCCCCCAACTGCCGACATAGTCAATATAAGCCTTGTCATTGACATCGTACATATAAGGGCCTTTGGCGGCTTTGATAAAAATCGGCTCGCCGCCGACACCGTGAAAAGCCCGCACCGGTGAATTCACACCGCCGGGGATGTATTGTTGTGCCTGGGTAAATAATGCGTGATTTTTGTTCATGTTGGTCAATATTATTTTCGTGCCGCCATTATAAATGTTTTCACAACCAATTGGCATGTTCTACAATGGAGAGTTTTGAATCTGACAACATCATGCAAACCCATGCTGTGGCAGCCGGTCATCGACTCACGGCTCAGGCCGCTGAAACAACCCTGCAACAAGGCGGTAATGCCTATGATGCCATTATTGCGGCGGTGCTGATGTCCTTTGTGTCAGAACCTCTGTTGTCCTCCCCGGGTGGAGGCGGATTTTTAATGGTGTCAGGGCCCGGACAAACGCCAAAGTTACTGGATTTTTTTTCCAATACCCCACTGATTGATAGCGACAATTTAGCGCCTTCTGATTGGGATTTTTATCCGATTTCGGGTAATTTTGGCGACAAATCCCAGGAATTTCACATCGGGCGTGCGGCCGCGGTAGTGCCCGGTGTGGTGGCGGGGATTTTCAAGGCCCATGAAAAGTTAGCCTCGATGCCGTTAACACAATTGGCACTACCGGCCATTGAGGCCGCGGCCAAAGGCATAGAGGTCAACCGACAGCAGGCTTTTGTGGCCAAAATTCTTACACCAGTTATCAGCGCAAGCCAAGAAGCTGAGCAACTCTATCATGGACTGACACACGGCGCTGTATGGAAAAACAAACAGCTGGCAGATTTTTTGGACACCCTGTCAAAGTCAGATACTGATTGGTTTTACCGCCAACCAATGTCTGCCAAGATGTACGATAGCGCAGATTGTTTACTACAAGCAAATGATTTTGCCCGTTATAAATGCGTCATCAGAGAACCCTTGCTTATTCAGTGTGGTGATTATCGCGTACTGACCAATCCGACACCCAGTACCGGCGGTTTGTTAATTGCTGACCAACTCAAACATTGCCAGAACACAGCGACTCAACAGCCTGTGTTTGACGCCATGTTCGCCATGGAACAGAATAAAAATAAAAGGCTGAGTACCGTTTCACGGGGCACCACCCATATCAGTGTGACTGATAACCGCGGCCATTTAGCCGCTTTAACGATCAGCAATGGGGAAGGCAACGGTTTTGTGGTACCCGATTGTGGATTTATGATGAATAATTTCCTCGGCGAATCAGATATCAACAGCGAAGGTTTTTTTAACTGGACATCGGGCCAGCGGATGCGCTCAATGATGGCGCCCACCATAATTCATCACCCAAATAATCAATTCGCGCTTGGCTCCGGAGGATCAAACCGGATTAAAACCGCCATTTTTCAGGTGGCTTATCATTTAATTTATAACAACAGTTTATTAAAAACCGCTGTGGAAAGACCTCGGATGCACATAGAAAATAAGCACCTGGATTTGGAACCGGGGTTTTCAGGTGCTGATATAGACCACTTTAAAAACCGGGTTGATGTGACCCAATGGCAAAACCATAACCTCTATTTTGGTGGTGTCAATGCGGTACAAACCGGAGAAACCATCGCCGCCGTGGGCGATTTTCGGCGCCATGGCTGCGGGCTTGTGGGCTTAAAAAACGATGGTATATCCGAGGGTTAATGATTCTGTGCCGGGATTTTTTTTGGACAAACGGCTGTTTGAATAATGATGTCCGGCCAAACCCAGGCGGTGTTGATTTTTAAATTCATAAAAAACTTCAAAACCCGATTTGAATTCTATGGTGTGGCCCAAATCCAATAAATCACCATCATCAAAAAACCCCAAACCGGTACTGATTAACAACCCCCAATGTTCACTTAGTTCAAAAGTGTATTTCATATCGAAATAACTGTATTCAGCCCCTTTATCGGAATTGAGGTAACCAACAGCAGGCACCAGACCCCACCTGGAAAATTTGGGAAAACGGTATTCCAGACCCAAAACAGCGTTGCGGATACTGCCGTTAAAAGCATTGATTTGACCCACATAGATTTGCACACTGTGGCGGTTGGTGTGTTTATTAAAAGGGTGTTGTGCATGGACGATAAAGCTCAGGCTCAACAAACAGCCAAACCCGATGGTTTTTCGAATATCCATGGTGGGCAATCCTCTTGTCAAATTATTGTTTTAAGCGCCTTGCTGAAACGTGTTACAGGCCTCATAGCGACCGCTTTGCAAACCCGTGTTTAACCACTTAACCCGCTGTTGCGATGAGCCGTGGGTGAAGGCTTCCACATTGATACGACGACCGGCACGTTTTTGTAAACTGTCATCACCGATGGACGCTGCGGCTTGCAGGCCTTCTTCCACATCACCCGGTTCCAGCATGTTTTGTTGTTTGTTGGCATGGTGCGCCCAGACCCCGGCATAGCAGTCGGCCTGTAATTCCATCAGCACCGAAAGCTGATTCACTTGCGACGTGGATGAGGCCTGTTGTTGCCATTGACGCACCTGGCGTTCGGTACCGGTGATATTCTGGATGTGATGACCCACTTCGTGTCCGATGACGTAAGCGCGGGCAAAATCGCCCGGTGCACCCAATTGTTCAAGTTGTTTAAAGAAACTTAAAGACAAATAAACTTTTTGATCCGCAGGACAATAAAAGGGGCCGACAGCCTCAGAATTAACGCCACAGGCCGACTGAACCCGACCATCGAACAAAACCATGGTCGGTGCCGGGTATTGTTGGCCTTGTTGTTGAAAAATTGCCGACCAAACATCTTCGGTGGAGGCCAGAATAACAGAACTAAAATCAGCGTGCTGTTGTTGAGCCGGTGATTGTCGCTGTGGAATTTCAACCTGCTGACTTTGGCCGCCGTCTTGTTGCATCATGCCGCCTAAGAGTGTTAATGGATTTTGACCAGTAATAACGGCAATGATAATGGCGATGATAACCACACCGCCTGACAATTTAGCGCCACCTTTGGCGATACCGCGACCGCGACGGTCATCAATCCGTTGACTCCTTCTTTTGTTTTTCCAGCGCATAAGATTAGTTAATTGAAAAAATCAATTATAGCGGAAAGTCTAATAATATTTTAGTCGGAGAATTTAAATTTTTGATAGGACCAGGTCAAAGCCAGCAGCATTAAGATAAATAGTCCAATCAGATGGTTGCTGACATCGCTCAGGCTGTCACCGAAATACATTAAGCGATGTAAGGCATCCATCACCCAGCCGGTGGGCAGGAACATGGCCAATTGCTGCATCCAGACCGGTGCCACCTCAATCGGCCACCAACAGCCACCCAAAGCCGCCAACAATAAAGAGCCTATAACAGCAATGCCGCTGACCTGGGATTCGCTGTTACCCCATGAGCCCAAAAGAACTGCCAGTCCGGCGCAGGCACCGGCCCACATCAACAGCAGTATAAACACCCAATGCCAGTGGGGTCCCCAGCTGATGGAAAACAGGACACTGCCGATGATCATGCCGTAAATCAACTGACAGGTGGTCAACAGCCATTTGCCCACACATTTACCGATAATCAGATGACTGCGTTTAACCGGTGCCGCCGCCAGACGCTCCAGGGCACCGCTTTGCCGCTCCAATAAGAGGGTGATGGCGCCACTGGTCAGGGCAATCATCATGACAAACATGACCAAAATACCCGGCACCGCTTGCTTGTAACCATTGGGAATAATTCTTGGTTCACCCGCAGAACTGACTTCGAGGTTAATGGCTTTAATGCGGTCATCCAGAACCGAAAAGTCCAACAGCGCAGCCTGTTGCGGATGATTACTGCGCAAGACGATGGTGTCAGCCAGTGTCTTATAGACTGATTTATAGAGTTTAAAAACCTGATAATCACTGTCCATACCGCCACCGGAAAACCGATAAGTGATTTCGACCGCCCGGTTATTTAACAGTGAATGGGCCGGATTTTCCGGTATCCAGAGCTGGCGGTTATAGTCTTCAAAAGTCCATTTATCCTTGTATAAAGTCTGTTGATCGTTAAACAGTCGCAGGGCAAAATTATTGTCTTGCAGGTAAGTACTTAATTGTTCATAAACCGGGTCCTGGGTGTCACCGGCATACCAAACTGCCAAGGTTTTAACCGTATTTTGACCACCACTTAAACCCCCGGTGGTGGAGCCGATAAAAGCAAAAAACACGATGGGCATTATAAACAGCCACATCAAAACAATTTTGTCTTTAAGTGTGACCATCAGGTCCTGAACGGCAATAAATCGGATGTTTTTCATGCGTTATTTCGCCTCGTTAAACGGTTTAATAAAGCCCGGTTTATCAGCCAAAACAGCACAATCGTACCAGCAGCTATCAGACCCGCTGTCATTAAATAATTGTTTTGATTAAATAGCGCATCTTTGATGGCCTGCAGGAAGTAGCCATTGGGGAAATACAAGCCAATTTGTGCCAGCCAGTCCGGTAAAGCTTCCATGGGGAAAAAACTACCACCCAACATTAAAATAGGGAATATGGCTGCGTTGACCACGATATTGGCCGAACGTTGTGTTGGCATCAAAAGTACCAGCGATAACAGAATTTGCCACATCACAAATCCGCTGATGACCAGGCCGATAATCAACAGCGGCCATTGCTGCACAGGTAAACCAAAATACAGACCGCCTAACACCGTTAACAACAACACAACACCACTAAAAATAGCCAAAACAGCCCATTGCTGGCCGAGAAAATAAGCGCTTAAGCCGCGTGAAGAAGCACTCAGCCGAGTCAGAACACCTGATTGTAAATCCGCCCAGATCAACATGGCCAATGAGCTGATACTAAACAGCAAAGCCATCATAATGGCGCCAGGAAACATCAGTAATCCAAAATTCACCGAAGGCGAATTAGTTTCTTGTTCTGTTTGGCGTTCTTTTAATTCAATCAACAGCGGGTCTAAATTATCGGCAAACACATCAATGCGATCACGAATCGACAGACTCAAGGCGGTGAATTCAAGATCGGATAAGTCATTATTGCTGTTAATGGCGGCGATGGTGGCGAGTTCATCACTGAATAATTGCTGGATATAGCCGCCGGCATCCGTGAATAATAATAAAGCCGATTCAATCAGGTCGGGAATCACTGTTTGGGCCGGATTTTTAACCAGACTTAGTTGAGTGGGTTGTTGATTCAGGAAGTCGTCGGCAAAATCGGCCTGAATGGTCAGCCAGGCACTGGCATCGCCGGCTTGCATGATGTCTTGCGCTTCTTTAGTGTCGGCTTTTTTAATACCAATCCAACCGGACAGCTCACCTTGAGATAAACTGTTGACGAGTAAATTTGAGACAAACGAATCATCTAAATCAGTGACCAGTAATGTGCCGCGCGACTCATCCTGACTGCCGCCACCGGTGATAAAACTCATCAAAAAAACAATGATGATGGGAATGGTCAGCCAGGAAAACAGCCCCCATTTTTCACGCAGCACCGATTGCAGTCTGATTTTCGCGATTAATTGAGATAAAGATAACATCGATGGTTTTAATCGCGCAGTTCACGGCCTGTGAGTTTTATAAACAGACTTTCCAGATTGGCCTGTTGCACCGAAGCCTGATGAATCTGCTGTGGTTGAAAACGGGCAAGTAACTCCGACAAATGTCCCGACGCATTGACGGCCATCAGCCGCATCTGCTGGGGAGAACATTCAATCACCTCAAAATCAGCCACTTTGGTTTTATCCGCTTCATCAAATTGACCTTCCAGGGTAATTAAATCCTTTTCATCCATTTGTTTTCTGAGTTCCGCGACGCTGCCTTGCGCAATAATTTTACCCTGATCAATAATACCCACCCGATCACATAATCGTTCGGCTTCCTGCATGTAGTGTGTGGTGTAGAGTACAGCGGTACCTTGTTGTTTAAGCGATTCAATGGCGTTGAGTAAATGCTCCCGGGACTGTGGGTCAACACCCACGGTGGGTTCATCCAATAACAGGGCTTTGGGTTGATGAATCATGCCACAGGCAAAATTTAAACGCCGTTTCATACCGCCGGAAAAATTTTTCACCGGTTCTTTGGCCCGTTTATCCAATCCAACCTGTTCAAGTACCGTTGCTTGACGTTCTTTTAGGACCTGTCCTGATAAGCCGTAGGCACGGCCCCAAAATTGTAAATTTTCATGCGCCGATAAATCCTGATACAAAGCCAAATCCTGCGGCACCAGGCCCAAATGCTGTTTGGCTTTAATCGGTTCGCTGTGAATCGAATAACCGTTAATCAAACACTCACCTTCATCCGGCACCGTTAAACCCGATAAACAACGAATGGTGGTGGATTTTCCGGCACCATTGGGTCCCAGCAAACCATAAATCTCACCGGCTTTAACCTCAAATGAAACCTGATTAACGGCCTTAATTTGACCAAAATGCTTAGAAATTTGAACAACGCGCAACACGTGGCATCCCCGATTCTTATTTTAAAATCATGGTATCACAATATTGTAGGACCGAACAATGTGACATTGGTCATAAATGCCGCTGGTTGACATGCTTGGCGCTTAAAACTGGTACAATAAGCGCTGATTCAATTCGAACGGACAAACGGTGAAGTGGCTGAATGGGGTGTTATTCGTGTTATTAATTCTGGCGCTGTGGCAGTGGCAGTTTGGTGACGGTGGGCGGCAGGATTTAAAGCAAAAACAGCAGCAATTGGATGCGCAAGAGGCACAGATTAATGAGTTAAAGCGGCGCAATGACCGTCTGGAAGCCGAAGTCGCGAGTTTAAAAACCGGGCTGGAAGCGATCGAAGAACGGGCCCGTTCGGAACTGGGCATGGTCAAGGATGGAGAAACTTTTATTCAGGTGGTAAATCCGCCGGAAGATCAGAATTAACGTATGTCGCAGCGAATACATTTACTGTTATTGGCTGCCGGAAGTGGTCAGCGTTTTGCCGCCGGCATGAAGTCTTTGACAATACCCAAGCAATATGTGTCGATTGCCGGGCAGACGGTTCTGGAACACAGCCTGGCTGCTTTTCAAAATCTGCCCTTAGCCTCTGCGGTGATTACCCACAGCGCTGATGACACCATCATTAAACGGCTAAATCTTGCCGCGCCTTTTGGTTTAACATTGACTGTTGGCGGATTAAGCCGGGCCGAATCAGTGCGCCTTGGATTACAGGCTTTACAACAAGCCGGTGCCGATGAGGCTGACTGGGCGCTGGTGCATGATGCGGCGCGCTGTTGTGTTTTGGAGAAAGACATTCAAGCCCTGATTGATGTGTGTGTGTCGAAAAACCGAGGTGGCCTTCTGGTCAACACCATTCACGACACGCTAAAGTTTTCACGGGATGGATTTCAGGTCGATAAAACCATCTGCCGGGATCAGATGTTTGCTGCGTTAACTCCGCAGATGTTTCCCTTGGGCGACTTATTGGCGGCTTTGTTGGAAGCGGATGAACAAGGAACGACCATCACCGATGAATCTTCAGCGATGGAAGCCATGGGTGAGCAGCCGCTTATGGTCGAAGGCGATGCCGGAAACATTAAACTGACCCGGGCTGAACAACTACCTCAGGTTGAGTCTTTTCTGAGCAACAAAATGACTAAAGGAGATGATTGATATGCGTGTGGGTTTGGGTTTTGATGTGCATGCTTTTGGTGACGGAGACCACTTGATGTTGGGGAATGTCCGCATTCCGTTTGACCGTGGTTTTGTCGCTCATTCTGACGGTGATGTACTGATTCATGCCATCTGCGATGCCCTCTTGGGGGCCCTGGCTTTGGGTGACATCGGCGATCATTTCCCGCCGAGTGATCCGCAATGGGCGGATTGCGACAGCGCCGACTTTCTGAGACATTGTCAACAGCTCATGACGCAAGCCGGCTATCAAATTGGCAATATTGATGCGGTCATCATGGCCGAACAGCCGAAGATTGGGCCGCATAAAAAAGCCATTCAGGAAAAATTGGCTGAAATTCTGAATATTAAAGGCAATCAAATCAGCGTCAAAGCCACCACCACCGAAAAATTAGGTTTTGTCGGACGTAAGGAGGGCATGGCCGCGCAAGCCATCTGTTTACTGACAACCGTCGATTAGTTCTGATAAGATATCGCCTGTCTATTAAATAAGGAAATATCATGTATCCGGCTTTAAAACATTCCCATGCTTTATTGGCTGTTATCAGCATCTTACTCTTTCAATTCCGCTATTGGGCCTTTGCGGTCAAAGCCCGAAAACCGGGAAAATTTTATAAAATAGCCCCGCATGTGATTGATACCTTGTTACTGGCGACCGGTATTACGGTGGCGGTTATCGTTGGCTTTACTTTGGGTAATTCACCCTGGTTAACCACTAAAATTGTGGCGTTGTTTTTCTATGTGGGTTTTGGTGTTTTAGCCATGCGTGGTCATGGTCAAATGCGCTGGGTTGGTTATTTGTTGGCGACCCTCACCTTTATCTACATTGCTGCCGTGGCCGTGACCAAAAATCCGACCTTTTTCTTGTAATTAAGCACATGGAAATAATGGTCCGGTGAATAGACAACGCATTCGTTATTATGTATCACTGGGCAGTAACCTGAATCGCTGCGCGCACCTGACTTGTGCGATTCAATTTTTAAAAGCTTCATTCCGGACAGTCGATTGTTCACCGGTTTATCAATCACCGGCCTATGGCTTTAACGGCCCGGATTTTTACAATATGGTGGTGGCCTTTGACAGTGCTTTTTCGCCAACAGCACTCAAAAAATGGTTGCGAGAATTGGAATATGCCTGTGGTCGCATCCGAAACCAAAGCCGTTTTTCCAATCGCACTTTGGATATGGATATATTGTTGGCCGGTACGTTTATCTTAAAGCATAAAAACCTACGTTTGCCTCGACCGGAATTAATCAAACGGGCGTATGTGCTCAAGCCTTTAAGTGACCTAGTACCTGAGCTTATACATCCCGAAACGGGACAAAAAGTTGCGGATATCTGGCAACAGCTTGATGCCTCAGAGTCAGCAACAATCACGTTAGTTAATAGCCAAAATTGGTTTAATTAAACAGTTTGCATTTGCCACTCACCCGGTTTTAAACCGGCCATTTCAATATCGCCAATTTTAATCCGAATTAACCGTAATACGGGTAAGTGAACGGCTGCCAGCATATGTCGAACCTGTCGGTTTTTTCCCTGATTTAAGGTGATTGTGAGCCAGCTGGTGGGTATTTTTTTGCGGAAGCGCACCGGTGGAGTGCGCGGCCATAGCCAGCCGGGTTTTTTCGCCATTACCGCCACTTCCACGGCTTTGGCCTGATAGTCTTTAATCGTGATGCCTGTCCTTAATCGCTGTAATTCTTTGGTTTTGAGGATGCCTTCGACCTGAATCAGATAGGTTTTGTGCCAACCCGAACCGCTGATTTTTTGTTGAAGTTTGCCGTCATCCGTAAGCAGCATTAAACCTTCTGAATCATAGTCCAGACGGCCGGCCGGATAGAATCCGGGTTGGTCGATATAGTCACCTAAATGGGTCCGATTTTGGCTGTCGGTGAATTGTGACATCACCTGATAGGGTTTATTAAAAACAATAATCTCAGACATTTAGCGTGTGTTTTCAAGATGACTTTACTTTACCCGAATTAATAATTTTATTAAACCAAATTAAAAACCGGGGGTCACAAATTATAACGGCGGTTATTTAGCTGTGATGAAAGCGGGGGTTTTACTTGAAAGAGGACAGACTATGCAGACCATGATTCGCTCCACCTTATCCGGTTTTCTGGGATTTATCGTTGCCATTGGCTTATTCTTATTGATGCTGAGTTTTTTAACGCCAGCTGAATTCAAATCGAACGCTTCTGATACCAACATCGCCTTTAATTTTGTCAAAAGCTCACCTGAAGTCATTAAGCCACATACACCGGATCGACCGATTCCACCTGAAATGGAAAAAACCGTTACACCACCGGCCATGCCATCTCTGGATGTTACCACCGATGACAGTGATGTGCCACGGGTAACGCCGGGAAAAATGGACACTAAAAGCATTGAGCTTTACAAGGATTTTACGCACACCGGATTAGGCCATGATCTGGGTGTCGTCAGTCACGAGAATGGCGGACTGAAATCAGGTTTTGCCCCCATGTATCCACCCAAAGCCATGCGCAGTCAGGCTGAAGGCTGGGTGGAAGTAATGATCAGCGTCGGTACCGATGGCCGCGTGACCGGTGTTTCTGTGCTTGGCGCGGATCCACGTGGTATGTTCGAGCAAGCCGCCAAAAAAGCCGTCTATAAATGGACCTTCCACCCCAAAAAAGTGGATGGCAAAATCGTTCCCTATAAAGTCGTGCAAAAAATCGAATTTACGTTGGATCAATAAAAAAACCATCAGCACACCAAGTTGTAACACATTTGGTGTGCTGATGGCGTCATTATCGGCCGTTAAACTTTCTTTTAGCGGTTCTGATAAGTTATAATACACGTCCTTTCTGGTGTTCACTTTTCTTTTCGTGTGTTCGGTTAAAAGTGGGCAACATTCATTCAATGTACATTTCTGAAATTAACCGTTATGGCTAAGTATGTATTTGTGACCGGTGGCGTGGTGTCGTCATTGGGGAAAGGAATTGCTGCGGCTTCGCTGGCCTCTTTGTTAGAAGCCCGTGGACTCAAAGTCACGCTGATGAAGCTCGATCCTTATATTAATGTAGATCCTGGTACCATGAGTCCGTTTCAACACGGCGAGGTATTTGTCACCGAGGATGGTGCCGAGACTGATCTGGATTTGGGTCATTATGAGCGTTTTGTGCGCACCAGGATGTCACGCCACAATAATTACACCACCGGCCAAATTTACGAGAACGTCATTCGCAAAGAACGCCGTGGTGATTACCTCGGTGGTACGGTGCAAGTGATTCCGCACATCACCGATGAAATCAAGGAAAAAGTCCGCTTAGCCGCTGAAGGCTTCGATGTCATTATGGTGGAAATTGGCGGTACCGTGGGAGACATTGAATCTCTGCCTTTTATGGAAGCGATTCGCCAGATGGGTGTTGAAGAAGGCCCTGAAAACACCTTGTTTGTGCATTTAACTTTGGTGCCGTATATCAGCGCCGCCGGTGAATTAAAAACCAAACCGACGCAGCATTCGGTGAAAGAATTGCGCTCAATCGGTATTCAACCGGATATCCTGTTGTGTCGCAGTGAGCACAGTATCCCGCAGTCTGAACAAGACAAAATTGCCCTGTTTACCAATGTCAAATCCGAGGCCGTGATTCCGGTCCTTGATTGTGGCAATATTTATCAAATCCCCGAAGAATTGCATAAAGAAGGTTTTGATCAGCTGGTGGTGAAACGGTTGTCTTTACAATGTGGCGACATCGATTTATCCGAGTGGCGGCGTGTGGTGGCGGCTGAAGCCAACACCGAACATGAAGTGACCATCGGCATGGTGGGTAAATATTTGGAGCACAGCGATGCCTATAAGTCATTGAACGAAGCCCTGCGCCATGCCGGTATTCGCAAATCAGCCAAAGTCAATATCAAGCACATTGATTCAGAGGAACTTGAGAACAATCCGGATCCCGTTTTATTGGATGGACTGGATGCCATTTTAGTACCCGGTGGCTTTGGTAACCGGGGTTTTGAAGGCAAAATCTGGGCGGTGGGCCAGGCACGATCACGAAAGATTCCTTATTTAGGTATTTGTTACGGCATGCATGCCGCGGTGATTGATTTTGCCCGCAATGTATGCGGCCTGGATAACGCCAATACCACGGAAAATAATCCTGAAACCCCGCATCCGGTGATTGGTTTAATCACAGAGTGGATGGATGCCCAGGGTCAAAAGGAATACCGGGATGCCCATTCTGATTTAGGCGGCACCATGCGTTTAGGGGCACAGGACACGAAGTTGTCAGCGGACAGCCTGGCGGCTAACGTGTATGGACAAGATGTGATTAGTGAGCGGCATCGGCATCGTTATGAATTTAATAACCATTACCGTGAGCAATTGGCTGAAGCCGGACTGGTTTTTTCAGGTCACTCGGCCGATGGCCAGTTGGTTGAAATTGTTGAATTAGAAGACCACCCGTGGTTTTTAGCCTGCCAGTTTCATCCCGAATTTAACTCAACACCGCGTGATGGCCATCCTTTATTTAGCCATTACATTGAAGCTGCGTTAAACTATAAAAAAACAACATAAGGCAAATTATGAAAATATGTCACTTTGAAGCCGGATTGGACCAACCCTTTTTTCTGCTCGCCGGGCCCTGTGTGATTGAATCCATGCAACTGGCCATCGACACCGCCGGTCACTTAAAGGAAATCACCGATGAACTCGGTATTCCCTTTGTCTTTAAATCCTCCTATGACAAGGCCAACCGCACATCATTAGACTCTTTTCGCGGTTTGGGCATGGAAGAAGGCCTGAATATTTTATCTGAAGTCCAGAAACAAATCGGTGTCCCGGTGATTACCGATGTCCATGACGACAGTCCCATTGATGAGGTGGCGGATGTGGTGGATATCCTGCAAACGCCGGCTTTTTTGGTGCGGCAGACCAACTTTATTCTCAGGGTCTGTGCCGCCGGTAAACCGGTGAACCTGAAAAAAGGCCAGTTTATGGCACCCTGGGACATGAAAAATGTGATTGAAAAAGCCCGTTCCACCGGTAACGAACAGATTATGGTGTGCGAGCGTGGTGCCAGTTTTGGTTACAACAACCTGGTTTCGGATATGCGTTCACTGGCGGTGATGCGTGAAACCGAGTGTCCCGTGGTGTTTGACGCCACCCATTCAGTCCAATTACCCGGTGGCCAAGGCGGCACTTCAGGCGGTCAAAGAGAACATATTCCGGTGCTGGCGCGAGCCGCCACCGCTGCAGGGATTTCAGGTCTGTTTATGGAAACCCACCCGAAACCCGAAGAAGCCAAAAGTGACGGCCCCAATGCGGTGCGCTTGTCACAAATGAAAGCCTTATTAACCACCTTAAAAAGAATTGATGAAACGGTCAAGAGCCAACCGTTTGCGGAGGAAACTGATGACTGGCATTAAACATATTCATGCGCGTGAAGTGTTGGATTCACGTGGCAACCCAACCTTAGAATGTGACATCACCTTACAATCAGGGGCTTTTGGTCGCGCCATGGTGCCTTCGGGGGCATCCACCGGTGCCCGAGAAGCCATCGAATTACGCGATGGCGATAAAAGCCGTTATTTGGGTAAAGGTGTGCAAAAAGCGGTCAACAATGTCAATCAAACCATTGCAGCGGCTTGTGAGGGTCAAGAATTTGACAGTCAAGCACGGTTAGACCGAACCTTACTGGATTTAGACGGGACTGACAATAAAAGCAAACTCGGTGCCAATGCCTTATTGGGTGTGTCCTTAGCCTATGCCCATGCGGTGGCGGCTGAAGAGCAACAGCCTTTATTTAAGAGCATTGCCACGGTGGATGATTTTCAATTACCGCTGCCGATGATGAATATTATCAACGGCGGTGCCCATGCCGATAATAATGTCGATGTGCAGGAATTTATGGTGTTACCCACCGGCTTTGATTCTTTTGCTGAAAGTTTACGTGCCGGCACCGAGATTTTTCATGCCCTGAAATCTGTGTTAAAAAAACAAGGGTTGTCCACCGCGGTTGGCGATGAAGGTGGTTTTGCGCCAAATCTGGCTTCCAATGTGGCTGCGGTTGAGGTGATTCTGACAGCCATCGAACAGGCCGGTTACAAAGCAGGCAAAGATGTGTATTTGGGTCTGGATGTCGCCAGTTCCGAATTTTATCGCGATGGTCTGTACCATCTGGCCGGTGAAAACAAACAGTTATCGTCCGAACAGATGACCAACTTTTTGGCGGATTGGGTGCGTCAATATCCCATGATTAGCATCGAAGATGGATTAGATGAAGCCGACTGGGATGGCTGGCAGTATATGACTGAACAGCTGGGCGATAAAATCCAATTGGTGGGCGATGATTTGTTTGTCACCAATCCGCGGATATTTCAGCAAGGTATTGATCGAAAGATTGCCAATTCGATTCTGATTAAACTCAATCAAATCGGCACCTTAACTGAAACCTTAGAAGCCATCGAACTGGCCAGAAAATCCGGTTACACCGCCGTGGTGTCACACCGCTCCGGGGAAACCGAAGATGCCACCATCGCTGATTTAGCGGTGGCCACCTCTGCCACCCAGATTAAAACCGGATCCTTGTGTCGTTCTGATCGCATGGCGAAATACAACCAGCTGTTACGCATTGAAGAATGCTTGGGCACGAACGCACATTTTGCCGGTCGCCACGCTTTTAACCTGCTCAATTTATTTTAATCAGCCGTCGTCTTTGATGAGATTCTGACTTTGCTCACTGAGCTGGTGCTGTTCAGCCTGTTGCTGAATGGTGGCCACTTCTTCATTGCTGAGATTTTCTTCGGCATCACTTAGGGCCGGTTCGTGGGGGATTTTTTCTACTTTTTCAGATACCGGGCTGTCTTCAGTCAACAGACGAATGCCTTCTGGAAACACCACTTCGCGGGCTTCGTCGGGCATGCTGATGCCGGCCTCATCAAAAGCGCGCTTGACCAGTCGAATCACCGCAGATTTCACTTTACTGGTACTGTTTTTGACCCCATCCACCCAAAAATAAACCTCTAAATTCACGGTGGCCGCGCCCAGGTTATCCACCAGTACCTGAGGCGGCGGGTCATCGAGCACCGCCGGGTGAGCAGCCATGGTTTCTGTGGCAATCTGCTGAGCCTTCGCAATACCGTCATCATAACCAATACCGACCGTGAACTGTTGTCTGATTTTGGGATTGGCGGTGACATTAATGATGGTGTTTTTGTAAATGGTGGCGTTGGGGATGTGAATATGATTGCCATCCAGGGTCATAATCACAGTGCCGCGGGTGGTAACGCTTTGCACCACACCCTCGGTGTCATTGACTTTAATGTAATCGTTGATTTTAAACGGACGCTGCACGCTGATGAGCACACTGGCGAGAAAGTTTTCGGCAATGTCGCGAAAAGCCAGACCAATAATAATGCCCATTAAACCGGTCCCACCGAGCAGGGTCAGCGCGAGTTTAGTCAAACCGGTGACCTGCAAAACCAGATAGAGACCGATGACCACCACCGGCAGCGCCGCCAGTCGTGCCGATAAGCGCATGACAAAAGGGTTTTTGATGCGCTGGCGAAATAATCGACTGGCCACTTGAAACGCCGATTTTGCCACCAGCCAGGTGATGATTAACAACACCAGAGCAATCATAATTTTGGGGATGGTGCGGACAAAATCATGGTATAAATTGATGGTTTCATCCACCGCCGGCTGAAAACTCCAGTTTGACGTCGTGGATAAGCGCAGTTGATTAATGACCGCAATCACGCCCTCGGTACGCTGGGCCAGGTGTTCTGCCCAGGTTTTATATTCAGATGAATGGGTTTCACCTTTTAAGAATACAATACCCTCTTCAACCTCAACATCAATCTCATTAAATCGGCCCGAACTGTCCAGGATACGCTGTAAACGGTGGGCGATGGCCTGATCCTGTACGGTGTCTTTGACATCGATGGTTTGGCTGCTGTCCTGCATGGGTTGATCGGACTGATTTGATTGCGCAAACACCGAAAAAGAATATAAAAACAGTACCAGCCACAAAGTATTGTTGGGTTTTGTCATAAGACCATCGCATGCAAAAGTGTTTTTATTTTAGCACAATCAAAGACATAAATTAGGCCGCTCTAAGACTGTGAAATGACCGGGAATTCAGTGTTATTTTTACTGCCAATCCCTTACAATACTTGACTTTCAATACAGGCCAAACCATGAGCGATAAAATTTTTGATTTAATAAAAGAGCACGCCATTGACTTTGTTGATTTGCGGTTTTGTGACACCATTGGCAAGGAACATCATGTGACCTTACCGATCTCACAAGTGGACGAGGATTTGTTTGAAGACGGTAAAATGTTTGACGGCTCTTCCATTGCCGGCTGGAAAGGCATCAATGAATCGGATATGGTGCTGATGCCCGTTGAAGACAGTGCTTTTGTGGATCCGTTCAGTCAGTTCCCGACGCTGGTGGTGCGTTGCGACATTTTAGAACCCAACACCATGCAGGGTTACGAACGCGATCCGCGCTCAATCGCCAAGCGTGCAGAAGCCTATCTGCAACAATCGGGTATTGCCGATGAAGCTTTTTTTGGTCCTGAGCCTGAGTTTTTTGTGTTTGACGGCATCAGCTGGAACACCGAACCCAATAAAATGAATTTTGAAGTGTATTCCCGTGAAGGCCACTGGGATACCGCCACCGATGCGCGTGAAAATATGGGTCACCGCCCCCGCCATAAAGGCGGCTATTTTCCGGTGCAACCGGTGGACAGTTTGAACGATTTGCGCTCAGCGATGTGTAAAGTGATGGAAGACATCGGTCTTGAAGTGGAAGTTCATCACCACGAGGTGGGCGGACCCGGCCAGTGTGAAATCGGGATGCGCTTTAACACCCTGGTAAAAAAAGCAGACGAAGTTCTGATGATGAAATATGTGGTTCATAATGTGGCCCATGATTACGGTTATACGGCCACGTTCATGCCAAAACCCATCATCGGCGACAACGGCAGCGGCATGCATGTCCACCAATCACTGATGAAAGACGGTGTCAACCTTTTCACCGGTGAAGGTTATGGCGGTTTGTCGCAAACCGCTTTGTACTACATCGGCGGTATTTTTAAACACGCGCGCGCCATCAATGCCTTTGCCAACCCATCCACCAATTCCTATAAACGTCTGGTGCCTGGTTTTGAAGCCCCGGTGATGTTGGCTTATTCTGCCAAAAATCGTTCAGCCTCTGTGCGAATTCCCTTTATCAACAACCCCAAAGGTCGGCGCATTGAAGTGCGCTTTGGCGATCCCATGGCCAATCCGTATTTAATGTTTGCGGCGATGATGATGGCCGGTTTAGACGGCATCAAAAACAAAATTGATCCGGGTTCGGCGATGGATAAAGACCTCTATGATTTACCCCCTGAAGAAGCCAAAGACATTCCCACAGTCTGTCATTCGCTGGATCAGGCGCTGGAAGCCCTCAATCAGGACCGTGAATTTCTGAAAGCCGGCGGTGTTTTTAGCGATGATGTGATTGATGGTTTTATCGCGGTCAAAATGCGCGAGGTACAACGGTTGCGCATGAGCACTCACCCCATCGAATTTGATATGTATTATTCATTATAACCCCATAAAAATTCTCACAAGTTAATAAGGCTTGGTTATAATCAAAAGCGTCGGTTGTCTTCAGTCGGCGCTTTTTTCAATCATAAAAAGAGGAAATGCTATGGGTATGATGTCTGAATTTAAGAAATTTGCGGTTAAAGGCAATGTGATGGATATGGCAGTGGGTATTATTATTGGTGCTGCTTTTGGTAAAATTGTTTCAGCCTTTGTCAATGGTGTTTTGATGCCGCCTTTGGGGTTGCTCATTGGAGGTGTTGACTTTTCGGAACTGGCCATTGTTCTTAAAAAAGGCACTGAAAATACCGAACCTGTGTTATTACAGTGGGGTGCTTTTGTTCAAACAACCATTGATTTTTTGATTATCGCCTTCGCCATATTTATGGTGGTTCGGGTGATGAATAAACTTAAAGCCAAAGAAGAAGCCAAACCGGAAGCGCCACCAGAACCCAGTAAAGAAGAACTTTTACTCACTGAAATCAGAGATTTATTGAAAGAAAAAAATTAAGTGGAAAAGAATCAGGAATTATTAATACAACAATTGGCCGCCTTGCTCAAAGGGGAACACGACCCTTTGGCCAATGCGGCCAATTTATCGGCTTTTTTATACCGTAATCTGGACGCAGTAAATTGGTTGGGTTTTTATTATCAACAAGGCAACGAGCTGGTCTTAGGTCCGTTTCATGGCCAACCGGCCTGCACCCGATTACCGATTGGTCAGGGTGTTTGCGGAACCGCCTTTGATAAAAAATCCGCCCTCAGGGTGGATGATGTGTCGACATTCAGCGGTCATATCTATTGTGACAGCGCCAGTCGCTCTGAAGTGGTGGTGCCCTTTTATGGAGAAAGCTTAAGCGGCGTTTTGGATGTGGACAGCCCTGATTTCAATCGTTTTACGGATGCCGATGTTGATTTTTTTGAGCGGGTGGTCGAATTGTATCAGCATGCGATAACGCCACAAACTTAATCCGGATTCAGCAGCCGCATTAAAACTTCAATTTTAAAGGGTTTAATAATCAGTTTATCCATGTTGTGCTGTTGACAGCGTCGCTTCAGCTCATCGGAAATATCCGCACTCATCATCACCACTTTGCAGGCATGACCGATTTCGCGGGCGGCTAAAACAAAATCTACGCCCGTCATATTGGGTAAGTGGTAGTCCACCAACAAGGCATCATAACGACTCCGGTCAAGCGCATTAAGGGCTTGATACGGGTCATCAAAAATATCCACCATGTGACCGGCTTTTTCCAGCAATTCCAGTAAAAGCTGCTGATTAATGGCGTTGTCCTCCAGCACCAACAAATGCAGCGGTCGCCCGTTTATAATGGGGTTGGGTTCAGGCTTTATTTGTTGTTGAGGTGCGCGCATTAAATCGGTCAACTGTTTAAAAGTGAAAGGCCAATTAATCACTTTAAAAGAGCCTTGATGTCTTGGGTTGTTTTGCAGTTGGCTTTTCACAAGATAAACCGGTCTAAAGTCCCGTTGAGCAATGCCAATGGCTTCCTGGTAGGGTGTTTCATCGCGATCAACCACAAATAAATAATCAAACGGTTCTTCAATGTCATAACTGACCAGTAAACCCAATCGCAGCAGGTATTCGGCCAGTGCCGATTTAACCGCTGAATCATTGGCCATGACGCAAGCGGTGCTGCGTGATGCAACCGGCCCATGGCTAACTGATGGGTTCGGGGTCAGCTTAATCAAACAACTGACTTCCGTGCCGCTTTTTGGCTGGCTGTCAATATGAATATCACCGGCCATTTTTTCACACAATTGTTTAACGATGCTCAAGCCCAGCCCGGTACCACCGTATTTACGGGTGATGGAACTGTCCGCCTGGGCAAAGGGGTCAAACAGATTATTGATCATACTTTGCTCAATACCCATTCCGGTGTCTCTCACCACAATTAAAACCTCATCAGCATGATGACCGGGCTGAACACTGAACATGACCTGACCTTGTTGGGTAAACTTAAAGGCATTGCTCAAAAGATTAATGATAATTTGTTTAATGCGTGTGGCGTCACCCAACCAGTGCGCGGGTAATTCGGCATCCAGACAAGTGATAAAATCAAGCCGCTTATTTTTGCTGACTGAAACAAAAGACTGGGTCATTTCATCCACCAGTTCCACCAGATCAAAGGCTTTATGTTCTAACATCAGTTTACCGGCTTCAATTTTAGACAAATCCAGAATGTCATTGATGATATCCAGCAAGTGTTCACCGGATTCATTCACCGCTTCGGCATACAGCCTTTGGTCTGCATTGAGCGGTGATTCCAAAAGCAACTGATTCATGCCCAGAATGCCATTCATTGGTGTGCGAATCTCGTGAGACACCTGCGCCAGAAAGTCACTTTTGGCTTTGCTTGAGATTTTCGCTTGTTCGGCCAGATGCTGCACTGCCTGAAACAATCGTGCATTTTCAATCGCCAGAGAAGCCTGTGCCACATACGCCATGGCCAGAGAAATGCTGTTTTTCTTAAATGCACCGTCCTGTCGGCTAAAAGTGATTAACCCCAACCGCTGTTCAGAATGGCTGAATAAAACATGCAACAGATAATTACCGTCAATTGTTTCAAGCCGGTATTTTTCTTCTGACTCATACAAAGAAAGTGCCAGACTGCCCAGTCGGTTCTTCTCTGCCACGGTGAGATGCGGATCACTGAAAATCTGGTCATTATTGTCGTTATTCCAATAGCATATTTCGATGCGCGAACATTGGATGTGTTGCCCCAGGCGTTGTTTGATTTGCGCAAATAATTCTTCCACGTCCACCGACTGCACCAGCGAATGGGTCAAGGTCAGTTGGTTTTCGACAAAGGTCTGCTTTTCCCTGGCATAATTCAGTTCCTGATTGTACTGCCAGCGCTTTCGGGCGATTAAAAACAAAACCGCCGCCAAAATGAATGCCAGTGCGGCATAAAGCCAATAAGCCCGTTCAGTTTTCCAGGGCGCTTTGGTTACCTGAAAGGCCATTGTAAGCGGCTCTGACCAATCCTGATTCAGACTTTTGCCTCGAATTTGTACACGGTAATGACCAGCCGGCAGCTGATAAAAATTCTGGCTGGTTTGATGTCCCGCATCTAACCAGGGTTGGTCTGTGGTTAAGCGATATTGATAGCGGTGACTGTCCGGCTGACTAAATGACAAAAGCTGGTAGTCAATTTGTATACTCCCATAGTTATAAGGCAGTTGTGACAATGACGAAACCGTTTCCCCGTTGTGTCGGATACGTTCTAATACCAAGGTTGCCGGGTGTTCTGAGTACGTGTTCGCAGAGGGGTCTTTGATATGCACCAAACCGTTGGCAGTCACCATCATGGTGCTGCCGTCGTGCATGGCAAAGGTGTTATGAACCATACGTCCGGGCAGATTGTCGGTGTTGGTGTAGCGTTTAATGATGCGGTTTTCATCAGGATTTATGACCACAACACCAGTCTGACCGGTAAGCCATAACTGCTGATTGATGATTTTCAGGCGATAAATTCCGTCGGTTGAAACCAGCTGGTTGAGACGACTTGTGTCCTGATGAATAAGTTCGTTATCCTGTAGCCGGTAACGCAGAATTTTGCCGTTAGACAACAACCAGACCACATCCTGTTCCAGCATGATGTCATTAAAACCTTCCTGTGTCCGGATGACCCGGATCGGTTCCAGGCTGTTTTTATCCAACACCTCCAAACCTTTGTTTCCGGTTAGCCAGACATGGCCCTGGCGGTCAAACACCGGGTTATTCTGGATGTCATTCATAAACAGTTGTCCATCTTCAGGCCGAACGCTTTGATCTTGTTCAAACCAACGGTACAGTTGTTTATCGCCATAAAATGTAACAAACAACTTATGACCGATTTCAAAAATCAGCCTTGCACCGGGGTGATCTCCCATCGGCTCAAAAAGTTTGGTCACCGGATCGAGGCGGTATAGTCCCATCGCAGACACCACCCAAAGCCGATAATTCCGGTCTAAGTACAGTCCATTAATCTGGTCGGGAAGCTGCTGATCATCGCCAAAGGTTTTGAGGGTTTTAAAACGTCCGTTTTTATAATGGTTGAGTGTAAGGCTGTGCTGTCGGCTATCATAAAGCCAGAAGCTGTCATCAAAATCTCCCGCACTGTGCACATAGTTATCGATGTGAATATATCCATCTTCAGAAAAAGGTCTTTTGATGGTTGTTTCATGCCATCGGTGATTCAGGCGCATCACACCCATATTATCGCTGGCCACCCATATATTATGCTCTTTGTCCTCATACACCGACCGGATATTGATGTCATCACCCAGCACTTCACCCTGACTGATAAATTGAATGCGGCTCAACAAACCGTTGTTAAACAGAGCCAGACCCTTCACCGTTGACAACCACAGTCTTCCGGCACTGTCCACAGTGATGTTGCGCACCGTTAAGGGCTCACCCATTAACAGACTGAAGTGTTCACGCCTGATGATGCGGTTAAATTTATTTTGCTGCGCATCAAACCGGTAAACACCGCGGTAAGCGGCCAGGTAAATTTCACCATCCGAACTTTGGCTTATGCCGTAAATCCGGGCCTCTTTTGCAGAAGGATCGGTTATATCAAGACGATGAATATCCGCCTGATGAGTCTTTGGATCAATGTCATAGACCACGCCTTCTAAGGTGACCGCCCAGATATGACCGTTGGCGGCGGTTTTGGCATCAAAAAATCGCACCGACTGCAACCAGGGTGTGTTTTCCGGTGTCAAATGACTGAATTTTTGGTTTTGACGATTATATACTGATATACCGCCGTCAAACTGAAAAACCCACATGTTATCCGCGTGATCTGCTGCCAGAGCGAACACCATGGATTTAAAGATACCCTGATCACTGTCAGCATCAGCTAATTCAATTTGCGGAATCAGCTTAAATTGATTCGACGCCTTTTCGTAGAGAGCCAAACCCACGTTGTTTAAACTAATCCAGATATCCTGCGTTGTCTGAACAAACAAAGAAATTTCATTACTGGGTAAACTGTTGGCGTCTAAGCTGTCCTGCGAAAAATGGATGAATTTTTGACTGTCAAAGCGGTTGAGTCCCTGGTGGGTGGCAATCCAAAGATAACCCTCAGAATCCTGGTCTATCTGGGTCACTTTGCGTCCGAGTAAGCCGTTGTATTGGTCGTAATGGATGACATTGACAAACTGGGTGTTGCTGTTTTCGCCGAAGGCCACGTCCCGGGCTGTCGCCCAAGCGGGAAAACAGCCTAACAGAACCAATGTAAAAACCGTCAAACTAAAAAAACTGCCCATAGTTACGTCCATAAAAGTGCTGAATTAATATAACACAGACACCGACAATGTTCGCTTATATTCTTAGCAAGATTCACCAGCCTGTCATGATATAATTCAAACATGACCCAATCCAAAGCGGCCGCCGGCCAGCGGCTTTACCATTACTGGCAAAAATTACACAACAAACCTTTAGGCCCATGGCTTTTTAACAAAATACTGGCCTTACATGTGCCCTATTCAGGCAGCATCAAAGCGCAGGTAAAATTGCTTGAACCCGGCCGCTGTGAAGTTTTACTGCCTTATCGCCGTGCTAACACCAACCACCTCAATTCGGTGCATGCCCTGGCAACCGCCAATTTAGGTGAAATGGCCGGGGGACTGGCTATGCTGACAGGCCTGGGAGATACGGTTCGCGGCATAGTGACCCGCATTGATACCGAGTACCTCAAAAAAGCGCGTGGCAATTTAATCGCCAAAGCCGATGTGGCGATTCCCACCGTGACTGAAGACAAAACAGAATACCGGGTGCGGACACATATATTCGATGCCGACGGTGATGAAGTTACCCGCGTGACTGTCACCTGGTTACTTTCACCTACACAGTAAAATATATTCTATGAAAACACTCCATTCTTACGCGCAAGATCAATGGCATCAGGCTGATGACGGTTTTAAAACATGCCACAACGCCATTACCGGCGAACCGGTGGCACACATTTCAAGTCAAGGACTGGATTTTGCCGCTATGCGCGATTATGCCCGAGACAAAGGGCAGGCATCACTGGCACAGATGACCTTCCATGAGCGGGCTTTGATGCTCAAAGAACTGGCTTTGCATTTATTGTCGAAGAAAGAAGACTTTTATCAACTTTCCCGCGCCACCGGTGCCACCCGTCAGGATTCCTGGATAGATATTGAAGGCGGTATCGGTACTTTGTTTGTCTATTCCGGCAAAGGTCGCCGTGAAATGCCGGACCACACGGTTTATATTGACGGCGCGTATGAGCCTTTATCCAAAGACGGCAGTTTTATTGGTCAGCATATTTGTACACCAATGCAAGGTGTTGCGCTGCATATTAATGCCTTTAATTTCCCCTGTTGGGGCATGCTGGAAAAGCTGGCACCGACTTTATTGGCGGGTATGCCGGCGATTGTTAAACCGGCCTCTGATACAGCATATTTAACAGAACTCATGTTTCGTGAAATGGTGGCCTCAGGTGTCTTGCCGGAAGGCGCGGTTCAGTTGATTTGCGGTTCCACCGGTGATTTACTGGATTTACTGGACGGCCAAGATGTGGTGGCATTCACCGGGTCAGCCTCCACCGGTCAATATCTGAAATCAAAAGACAATATCATGCGGCAAGGGGTTCGCTTTACCATGGAAGCCGATTCATTGAATTGTTCCATTCTGACGCCTGATGCGACGCCGGATACACCTGAATTTAAAGCCTATGTCAATGAAGTGGTGCGTGAAATGACGGTCAAATGCGGACAAAAATGTACCGCCATCCGCCGTGCCATTGTACCGAATGCGTTAATGGATGCGGTCAGTGAGGCCATATCAGATAAACTCGCTAACATGGTGATTGGTGATCCGGCCAATGAAACCGTGAAAATGGGGGCTTTGGCCAGTCTTGATCAGCAACGAGAAGTACGCCAGCGGGTAAAGGAGTTGTCCCAATACGCGGTTAGTGTCTATGGTGATACGAAACGGGTAGAAGTGGTTGACGGTGATCAAAAAACCGGTGCATTTATCTCGCCGATTGTATTGCGCGCATCCGATCCGTTAAATTGCGCCGAAGTGCATGACATTGAAGCCTTTGGCCCGGTCAGTACCCTGATGGGTTACGATTCTATTGAAGAAGCGGCGCAGTTGGCCAATATGGGTGAAGGTTCTTTGGTGGGTTCGATTTTTGGTTACGATGATGAAGCGGTGAATGAACTGGTGATAAACACCGCCTCGTACCATGGCCGTTTATTGCTCATTAACCGGGATTCGGCCAAACAATCCTCAGGACATGGTTCACCTTTACCGCATTTAACCCACGGCGGCCCCGGACGGGCCGGTGGTGGTGAGGAATTGGGTGGTATCCGTGGGGTACTCCACTATATGCAACGCACCGCCTTACAAGGCTCACCCAGCACATTGACCCGCATTATCGGACAGTATTTGCCCGGCGCAAAAACCAGTAAACCACCGCAACATCCCTTTAAACTACACTTTGAAGATTTAACAGTCGGACAATCATTAACCACCGACAGCCGCACCATCACGCTGGCCGATATTGAAGCCTTTGCGGATTTATCCGGCGATCATTTCTATGCCCATATGGATGAAGCCGCCGCCGCCCGCAATCCGTTTTTTGATCAGCGGGTGGCCCATGGTTACTTTATTGTGTCGATGGCGGCGGGTTTGTTTGTTTATCCAGAAGAAGGTCCGGTGCTGGCCAATTACGGTCTTGATGACTTGCGTTTCACCGAACCGGTTTATCCCGGTGATGAGATCACCATACAGTTTACCTGCAAACAAAAAGCCTACCGCCGCGGCAAAGGTTATGGCGAGGTGAGATGGTTTATCCGAGCCGCCAATCAAAACCATGAAGTGGTGGCACAATACGATATTTTAACCCTGGTGGCATCGAAGTTTGAAGCGGTTGTGGAGGATGAAAACTGATGGGGGGATTGTCCAGGTGGATTTTAAAAATTCTTGGCTGGCAAATTATCAACGATTTACCCGCGGATAAAAAATACATGTTGATTGTGGCACCGCACACAAGTAACTGGGATTTTGTCTATGGGGTTCTGGCCAAATCGGCGGTGGGATTAAAAGTCAGTTTTTTAGGCAAAGACAGCTTATTTAAATCACCGCTGGGCTGGTGGTTTAAAGCCCTCGGCGGCATCCCCGTTTATCGCGACCAAAAGCTCAACATGGTGGAGCAAATGGTGGTACAGTTTAAACAGCGTCAACACATGATTTTGACCATGTCACCCGAAGGCACCCGCAGTCGCCTGAAATACTGGAAATCGGGGTTTTATCACATTGCCTGCGGCGCAGGCGTGCCCATCGTAATGGCGACATTAAATTTTGCTGAAAAACAAATTAAACTGGGGGGTCGATTTATGCCCAGCGGTCAGGTGACCCAAGACATGGACAAGGTGCGCGATTTTTATGCCGGAATCCAAGGCAAAAAACCGCAATACCAAGGCCCTGTCCGACTTAAAATTGAACCCGCAGATGAATAAAAAACCCGGCGAAAAAGCCGGGTCTTTCAAGGATTGATAAACCTTATCTGATATCACCCCGGTTAATGGGCTTTTCGAGCGGTAATAATTGGATGGTGGCACTGATCTGTTGTACCGGCACCATCAAACTTTGGTTTTTCAGGTTAATCTGCTCTATGATAAATGGAGCCGTTAAACCCGATTGTTTGATTAAATCCCGCGGCAATTCAAGTTGCAAAAATGCCTGGCCTTTGTTCAGTTGTGCTGCTGACATGAGCATGGCAAGAGGCTGTTTTTCACCCGCAGCATCCATGCCTGATAATACGGCACTGACTTCATAACGACCGGCCATGGCCACATCCAGACCCATTTTCAAATTATGGTTTTCAACCGTCAGTGCGTGGTTAAAGCGGGCCAGCGGCACACTCACCGCAAAAGCCGATGACACATCGCGCATCACTTTAAGACCGTTCACATCACTGCTGGCCACAGTGTGTACTTCCCACAATCCGTGAGCCAGTGACTGTCCGCTTAAAGGCGCCATCAGCGCCTCATAATCACCGTTTTTGGTTGGGTTAAACACAAGATCGGCCACTTTATCACCATTGGGCCCGGTAATGTAACCGGAAATAAGCATGTTGTGACTGTGTTGCGCTGAAAGCAGTTGACTGCTTACTTTGAATGCCTGATTGGCGCTATATTGTTGTTGCGAAGTTTTTAATTGCAACACATAGTCACTGTTGGGTTCAAACACATGTACCACAAAAATATTGCCTTTGGCTAAAGACTTATTAGCCTGAGGCAGGCTTAACCGCAACAATCCCGGCCGGGTGTTGACGTTCATGGCCACGGTGTGATCGGATACCGGCATGCCGGTGGCTTTCAGCTGTTCTGCATTGGCAAAAACCGCCACTTCCAAAGGCTGCCCGAATTGGCTTACCACAATGTCTTGCTGACTGAATGATGCAGTAGATTTATTGGGATTTAACGGGTTGATGCGAATTACCGCCAAATCTGAAGTCACCGGTAATTCAATACCCTGACTCAGCTTATCTGCAGTTGCGTTTAACCAATACTGTTTTGATTCAGCCAGATACCCCTGGTTTTGAGTGGTTGGTGCCACATCGCCCAGCAGGCTAAAATGGAAATTTATCGTTTGCTGTTCATGGTTCACGGGTTCGGCAAAATTTTTCAAAGACCCGTTGTTTACCAACTCAACCTGTTGTGGGAGCTGCGTCCACTCGGAGGTGTATTGAGCCAAAGCGAATGATGATAAACCCAACAGGCTCACAATGGATAGTTTTTTAATTGTATTCATGATTGTCTCCTGTGGTTTAAAGATCGTTTCGTAAAATTTTATCCAAATCAAAACAATCACGTCTTGACTGGTTGTGGTTCAGCACGCGTCCGCTCTTTGTCCGGGAAGTATCATAAAACCAGGTGCTGCCGGCACCGGCTTGAGAGGAACATTCCAAAAAACCATCGGAACAGGAACTGAGCCAGTTTTGGGTTACCTCAAGACCGACACTCTGGGCATAGCCACCACAGTAGGCGTTACCACTAAACGGCGAACTTTTGACATCTGAACCCACCACATTCCAAAAACCCTTCGGTAAACCCGGACGCCCTGAGGTGCCATATAAATACTGGCTGTTGTAATAACTCATCCATGAAGTCTGCTGCATTCTTACCGCATCACTTTTATAGCCTAAAATCCAGCCCAATACAGATTCAAACACATTGCCTTGCATCACCGCATTGGCCAGGGGTGTGCCTTTTGAAGAGGGCGCAAGCGCGTTAACCCAGCGGATTTTACTGATGATGTTCGGATAACGCGAATCCCAGGTGGGGTTGGACATAATCCATCGCATCACATTGCCGCCGTTTGAATGGGTGATGACCACCATATCGGTGATGTTTTTCTGGTTAATGAAAGTGGTCAGCTGTCCGGCCAGACAACCTGCCGCGGCACTGTCCCACATGTACTTTTCAAAATTACAGTTAATCACCACATAATTACTTTGATTTGAAAGACCCTGGCGGATGGAATTGATGTTTGACCAGGTCCAGTAATCCGAAGCAGCATTGGTTTGATGGCCTGTGCCGTGGACGAAAGCCACACCGGTGTTTGCCCATACAGGCACAGATAAAAATAGCAGGCACAATAAAAGCCCAGATTTGTGTTTCATGAAAGTCTCCTCTTTTAGCATTTAATTATTAGCTTTAAGAAAAATACCCTTAAAGCGGAAAGAATTTATAGCACATTAGAGTTTATACTTCAAACGTTCGTTTGATTATTATTTATTATTGAGACCTCTGCATAAGTCTGGAGCTTTGGAAAAAAGAATTGAAAAGCTAAAGTTCAAGGCAGGAAACGCGAGTAATAGCAGGGCTATTGATTAGTTTTCTAACGCAGAAATTTAGCTTTTCAAACTTTTTAACATGATTCACGACTTATGCAGTGGTCTCTATTGTTAATTTCGGGCATTTCATACCGATTGTCGCCATCAAACACAACACCTTAATAAACATAAAAAACCGTTTAATTAAATTGGATTTGTTGTAAACTATGTGGTTGAATCGATTTTTCTCTACACCCTTGGAGTGACTATGAACACAATAACAAAATTAGCCCTTATTTTACTCATCGCTTTTGCCTTTACGGCGTGTAAAAAAGACGAGGTTAAACCGGATACGGATACCACGGATACCACAACAGATACTGAAGTGGTTGATACCCAACCGATGGATGATGGCCCGATCTGCTGTAACCCGGAAGATTTGGATAACCCGGACAGCTTATTGTCAAAACGGGTGATTTACTTTGACTTTGACCAATCCACAATCCGTGCCGAGTTCAGAGACATTATTGCCTTGCATGGCCGATACCTGAGTGAAAATCCGTCAGCCCGTATGACCTTAGAAGGTCATGCTGATGAGCGCGGTTCACGTGAATACAATCTGGCACTGGGTGAGCGACGCGGCAATGCCGTGGCCAACTTATTGCGTGCCGAAGGCGCTTCCGACAACCAGATTAATGTGGTGAGTTACGGCGAAGAACGTCCGGTGGCGACGTGTAGTGATGAGTCTTGCTGGTCTCAAAACCGCCGTGCTGTGATTGTTTACACCGCAAAATAAACTTTGCCGTTAATGAACGGTCTAAAAAAACCCGGCACAGGTCGGGTTTTTTTATTCATGAGGAACCCTAACCATGTTTAAATTCATCAATTCAATCATGATATTTTTGCTGTTAAGCGGCACAGCCGGCGCACAAAAGTTATCAATTCAGGAACGTCTGACCAAACTGGAACAACAATCCGGTGGTGAGGCCAATGTCGCCGATCTGGTTATTCAGATTCAGCAGCTGCAATCTCAAATTGCCGCCATGCAAGGTCAAATTGAACAACAAGCCCATGAAATTAATCAGCTAAAAGAACGTCAAAAAGTTCTGTATGTGGATATGGACAGCCGGTTGACACAGGTGGAAAAAGCCACTGCGGGCGTCAAACCAAAACCCAATGAACTCACCACCGACAGCGCGCTACAAGACAACCTGAAATCCTCGGAACAAAGCCAAAGCACGCCAACACAGATTGACGAGGTTGAAGTACGGGCGCCGATTGAGGCTGAATTGACCACCGAAACCCTGAATGAGGCGGCTGTCTCTGTGCAACAAGACGACAGCGACCCGCAGGCACAAAGCCGTTATCAACAAGCGTTTAATCAACTCAAACAAGGTCGTTTTGCAGAATCAGCCCGCGCTTTTGAGGATTTTATCCAGACTTATCCAAATCACGAGTTAACCGACAATGCCTATTACTGGCTGGGTGAAAGTTATTATGTGACCCGTCAGTACCCACTGGCTTTGGCCGCATTTCAGAAATTGGAACAACAGTTCCCCTTAAGCGCCAAATTACCCGATGCCCTGTTAAAAATCGGCTACACCTACCATGAGCTGGAAGATTATAGCCAGGCACAGAATGCCTTAAACAAGGTGATGAACAGTTTTCCCAATGATTCAGTGGCGCGGCTGGCACAAAATCGACTGAACCTGCTCAAACGTGAAGGTAAAATCAATTGACTGAAGACCGCAGTGAACAACTGAAAATCCATGAGATTTTTTATTCACTGCAGGGTGAAAGCACACTGTCGGGCTTGCCGACGGTATTTGTGCGGCTAACCGGTTGTCCTTTGCGCTGTGTGTGGTGTGACACCGAATATGCTTTCGGTGGTGGTCAATGGATGACTTACGCGGCTATTTTGGCAGAAGTCGCGCAACATAAAACGCCTTATGTGTGTGTCACCGGTGGTGAACCGCTGGCACAAAAGCGGGTCCATGGTCTGATTAACCGACTGATTGATGCCGATTACACGGTGAGTCTGGAAACCGCCGGTGCTTTATCAGTGTCTGATGTACATCCTAAGGTCATTAAGATTATTGACCTTAAAGCGCCGGGTTCCGGTGAGATGATGAAAAATGATTATGCCAATTTGGATTTGGTCAGTGAAAATGACCAGGTAAAATTTGTAATTGCCGATAAAGAAGACTATCAGTGGGCGGTTAAAACATTGAAAAAATATGCCATAAATCAACGCTGTCAGGTGCTGTTTTCGCCGGTGGCTGATGTGCTGCCTCCGAGGCAACTGGCCGAATGGATTTTAGCGGATCATTTACCCGTGCGCATGCAAATTCAACTGCACAAACACTTGTGGGGCGACACCCCCGGAACCTAAGCATTGTTTAAATCATGACTCAAAAAGCCGTTATATTATTATCAGGTGGTTTGGATTCGGCCACCGCGCTCGCCGCTGCGCGTGCCGATGGTTTTGAATGCCACACACTGGCTGTTGATTATGGTCAGCGGCATCGGTCTGAACTGAATGCATCACAAAAGGTGTCTAAAGCCGGTGGTGCCAAAACCCACAAAGAAATTAAAATGGATTTGGCCGCTTTTGGCGGCTCATCATTAACCGATGACAGTCTCGCTGTTTCTGATTATGATGCACAATCCACCCAGGTCCCGCTCACCTACGTGCCCGCCAGAAACACCATTTTCTTGTCCATTGCGCTGGCTTTTGCAGAAGTGGTGGGTGCCCAAGCCCTGTACATCGGCGTCACTGCGGTGGATTATTCAGGCTACCCCGATTGTCGGCAGGAATTTATTGATGCTTTTGAGCGTTTGGCCAATTTGGGCACCGTGGCGGCGGTGGAAGAAGGGCGTTTACTAAAAGTGAAAACACCCTTAATTGATTTAAGCAAAGCCGAAATTATTCAACTGGGAACAAAACTCGGTGTGGATTATGCGTTAACCGTGAGTTGCTATCAGGCCGATGATCAAGGCCGTGCCTGTGGCCGTTGTGATTCTTGTCACCACCGGAAAATGGGCTTTAAAGAGGCCGGACTGAGCGACCCCACCCGATACCAATAAACCATCACGGTCATTAAAACTTGGCTAAAATAGCCGGCAACTGTGGTAGGATTTAAGACTCTTAACCCCTTGATTCCACCATGCAGTCTGAACCTTTTGACATCAACAATTTTTACAGCCGGCTACAAGCCATCAGCCACGCAGATGCGACCCAAAGACCGGTACTGATAGAAGAATTCATTCAGCATTATCCCGATAAAACTGAGTGGCTGGCGTCTTTGCCTGATTCACAAAGCCCCTCATTAGATGCCTCATTTGTGCCCGAAATTCCGGGCTATAAACTGATTAAATTGATTGGTCGTGGTGCCAACGGTCGGGTGTTTTTAGCCACAGACCAATCTGGCCAACAATGCGCCGTTAAAATTCCCAATATGTGGCTCAATGATGATCAACTCAGTCGCTTTCATCATGAAGTCCGGGTTTTATCGCGTTTAGATCATCCCAACATTGCCCGGGTTAAAGATTTCGGTGAATTTGTGGTGACCGACCAAAAACTGCCTTTTTTGGTCATGGACTATATTTCAGGCACCGCCATTGATGAATACATTCGGCAAAAGGCTTTATCCCATACGGCCATTGTTGAGATGAGCATTTCTGTATTGGATGCACTCAAATATGCCCATCAGAAAAGCGTGATTCATCGGGACATTAAACCGGATAATATTCTTGTGAATGAACAAGGGCAGCCGATTTTACTGGATTTTGGGATTGCCACCTTAGGCGCTGAAGCCACCCAAATGTTGACCCAATTAACCGGCACCGGTGATATTGTCGGCACCTTAGGGTACATGAGCCCTGAACAAATAACCGGCAGTGATAAAAGTGATTTACGCAGCGACATCTATGCCATGGGCGTGGTGCTTTACCAGCTGCTTAGCGGTCGATTACCCATTAAAGTAGAAGCCAATCAGTTTTTCTCGGCGGTGCATGCAATTATTAACCAAACACCGGCGTCTTTGGTCAGTCTTGATGACAAAATCGATGACGGTCTGGCAGCCATCGTACATCATGCCCTGGAAAAAAAACCCCAACAACGCTATCAATCGGTTTCTGAATTAATGAACGATTTGACAGCCTGGTTAAATCATGAGCCGTTATCGGTGGCTCATTTGTCGTCCTGGTATTGGTTGAAACAAGCCGCCCGTAAAAACAAAGCTCTGGTGACCGGCACGGCACTGGCCTTTATCGGTCTATTAACCGGCCTGGTGTTTGCTGTTTCATTTGGTTTAAAAGAACAACAAGCCCGAACCTATGCGGAACAAAAAGCAGAAAGCAATCGCCAAGTGGTGGCTTTTGTGAATGATTTATTCCTCAATGCCAATCCGGGACACACATTGGGAGAAACCTTAACGGTGAAACAGGTATTGCAAGGCAGTCGATATGACATCAATCAGTCCTTGTCTTCAGAACCTTTGGTGGCTGCACAAATCAGACTTATTTTAGGCAATGCATATGAGTCGCTGGATATGATCAACGAAGCCATACAACATTATGATAAAGGCATTGAGCAGGCACCTAAAGATGAACTGCTTTACTTTCAATTAGGTATACAACAAGTTGTGGCATTGGGTCGCGCCAGTCGTCCTCAACAGCAATTGGCCAACATTGATCAGTATAATCGTGAACTAAATGAATATCTTAAAAAGGGCGTTAATGAATATGAAGCGAACCAATTAATCAATCGATTGGAAATAGAAAAAGCGGGTCACTATGCGGTTATTTCTCAACACGAAAAAGCCATGGTCATTCTTAATCAATTGCTTGAAAGCCCTTATAACTCAACTCAAATGAAGATAGCGATTGAAAAAAACATGGGATATATTGAGCGAAATACGGGTCAATTTCAGCTGGCGGAAAAGCGCTTTGAAAGTCTGGTCACCGACACCACTGGCACGCTGGGATCATTACACCCGGTCACCTTAGATTTAAAGCAGGAACTGGCACTTACCTTGCGTATGCAAAACCGCATAGATGAAGCCTTGACACTATATGATCAGGTGGTTAGGGGCATGGAAAAAAATTATGGGGATAACAGTATATCCACCTTGCTGGCTAAAATTAATAAAGCCACTGCCTTCATGTATGCCGGAGATTTTGAACAAGCGGACATCATGACAAGTTCATTATTGCCAGCCATGATAGAACAGGCTGGTTCCAGCCACCGTTACACAGTCATTTTACGAAATATTCGAGCCGGTGCTTTACAAAATGTGGGTAAATTAGACGATGCATTGAGCTTGTATCAAGAGGCCATAGACATTGATAAAAATTCAGTCGAACCCGATGTGCATAATCAAATTAATTTTGCTCATAACATGGCCACCATTTATTTTAAGCAAAAACGTTATGATCAGGTTAATGAGATTTATGAGCGCATTCACCCTAAATGCCAAAAGGATCTTGGTGTGGATCAGCCGCTTTGTGCCATTGTGGCGGATGCTTATGCCGCTGTGGCCATTGAATTGGGTCATATTGAGCAAGCAGAAGAGCTGCTGGCATACTCAAACCCGGCATTGATTAAAATTTTTGGAGTAGATCATCCACGGGTAAAATCTTCCAATGAAAGAAAGGCGCTGATGACCGAAGCCACAGCGCCTTAATCTCATCCTTGATGAGGTGCTACATATTATTTATTGAGAGAACCACAGTCCGTGTCTTTTAAAATGCTCAGTTGGACTAAATCCATGGTGCCGCTGTCTAAGCCGCTTGCACTTAAATCGTACTCAACTTCAGCGGTTCGGCACTTATCCCAAGTCATACTGAGTTGGCCGCGGGTTGTTGCCTGGCTGGTGCCGGACAAGAAATCAGCGCCTGAAAAGCTGTTTAGTTCATTCACCACAAGTGTTTGACCGTTGACTTCGGCGATACCCGTTAAGGTCAAAGGCTGGCCTTGATCATAGGTGTACCAGCTGACATGGGCTTTGCTTTGGCCGTTGTCATTAAACATAATGACACTATAGCCTTCACCATTTCGATTGGGGTCAAACCAGGAACCGGAAATACCGTTGGGTAAAATTTTGGTGTTGTTACCACATTCGTTACCCAGCACTTCAACAGTTTTTGTCAAGGCATAACTTTGCGTACTGATGCCGGTTAAATCGACCAGAAGTTCAGCCTGGTGACAAGCAGACAATGTCATGACAGCGGAACCAATGGCCTCAATTTCAACGTCATTGGGATTAAAATCAGCACCAAAATCGGCGCCACTGGTACGCCCGACGCCGATATCAATGATGTTGTCCTTAAAATCACCGTAACCAAACAACCATAAGTCGTCACCATTGTGATTCACCTGGGCATACATCACCACCCGATCATCATTCAATATTTCTATACTGACGCCCTGGTTGTTAACACCATCCACGGTCCAAAGCCCGGCTGTTTTGGCACTGACATCAACGGTATCCACCGGTCCACCGCTTGATTCACGGCTGTAGTGCGCCAGTTCAGTGATACCATTGTCAATGGTGCCGCCGCTGTTATCACTGACCAATAAATCGGTGTCATTAAAAATTAAATTGGCTGAGAATTGGTCATCGCCGGTGTCAGGATCCAGTGTTTCAAGTTTTTGCACCTGATTAAATAATCCCTGGCTATCGGCCTCATAATAATAAACCGCACCAACATTGAAACCACCTTGCTGCCCGGTGTTGGTGCCACCAGTGGCACCCACCACGAGTTCGCCGGATTGTAATTCAAGCCGAATACCAAACTGATCATTAAAGGCACTGTCGTTGGGTTGAATGAACTGTTTTTCCTGCCATTTTCCACCCGATTTTTCAAAAATAACCGCTGCCCCATTGCCGCCGGCCTGCACTGCGCCAACCGCCATGATGTTATCGACGATGGCAATCTGGTTGCCGAGGTTGGTGTTGCGGGTGTCATTAATGGTTTGGCTTAATACCCAGTTTGCACCTTGTTTGTCATAGACATAAATACGCCCCGGCTGCGTTAGCGCCTGTTGACCCCAGGCACCGACAACAATTTGATTGTTCTCAATATCAAAATCCTGGCCGAATAAATGAAAATTCTCAGACAGTTTCTGGGTTTGCGCAAAACCATTGCCACTGTTTTCAAACACATACACACCGGTACTCACCACAAATGAAAAACCGTAAATGGTGTCGTATTCATGGGCATGAACCAACAACACATCATCTTCCAAAACCAGTTGCATACCCATACCACGACCGCCACCCAAATCATCTGCCATGAGGGTTTCATCCAGTACCCAATTGCCATTGTCAAAATGGGTTAAAAACACCCGGGAATCCGCATCGGTGGCACCGCCTGGACGGCCCATGCCGGCACGCACACCGGCCGGCATGCCGATGGCTAATCGGCCATTATCATAAGCCAGCGCATAACCAAAACCATCACCTTTGACACAGCTGCCCACCAATTCGGCGGCACTAAGGCGCGACAGTTCCTGGTAAGCGCCATTCACTTTTTCATAGGTAATCACCTCACCGCATGCATCCGGCGGTGTGTTTCCCGAAGTTAGACCACCGGAAAATGTACGTGGCCAGGACACCACCAGGTAATCACCGGCAAAAGCCATGCCGATGCCATAATCGCCTTCCACCGCTTCGGCGGGCGCCATATCCTCTACCAGTGACCAGGGCTGAGCCACCACCGAGCTGCTTAACAGTAACAAAAATAAGTATTTCATCGTTAACTCCAAAAATAGTTGCGCTCAGTGTAAGGATTATTTTCATCAGACAACACCCCCAAGTTTGGGGGTGCGTAACGGGGGAAAATTTAAAATATAGGTATCAGTCATGCTAAAATGCACGGCTGGCGAAATCAAGCGACTGCTTACCGGATCCTCACTCTGCTGACTGATAAGCAATTTTCGCTTGAATAATAATTAATTAATCACGGAGTTCCGATGTTTAGAGTTTTTTACAGTGAATTTTTGGGCAACAGCCCCAATTGGTTCAAAACCCTTATTTTGGCTTTTTTGGTGGCAGCATACCCATTGAACCTGATACTGGGTGAAACCGTTATGGGTTGGGCTTTTATTGGTATGTTTATTCTCACCCTGGCGCTGGCCCTGAAATGCTACCCATTACAATCCGGCGGTTTGCTGGCGCTGGCGGTGTTGGCTTTGGGACTGACCACACCGGAAACCGTTTGGTATGAAATCAACCAGAACCTCGGCGTGATTATGCTGTTGGTGTTTATGGTGAGTTTCATCTTCTTTATGAAGCCGCTGTTGATTTTTATCTTTGGTAAAATTTTACTTAAGGTTAAAAATAAAATTGTTCTGTCGGTGATGTTTTCTGCCGCCGCCGCCATTTTATCAGCCTTTTTGGATGCCTTAACCGTGATGGCGGTTTTAATCACCGTGTTTGTGGCTTTATACGGGGTCTATGAAAAAGTCCATTCAATGTCCGGTGCCGCTAAAAATGATGAAGACGACAGTCTTGTGGATATGGGTGGTGATACCTTATCCGGATTCCGTGCCTTTATCCGATCGCTGGTGATGCATGGCGCCATTGGTACTGCTTTGGGCGGGGTCATGACCCAGGTGGGTGAACCGCAAAACTTATTAATCAGTGAAAAAATGGACTGGAATTTTGTCCAGTTTGCCCTGGAAATGTTTCATGTCACCATTCCGGTATTTATTGCCGGCATGTGTATGGTGGTTGTGTTGGAGCTGTTTGGCCGGAAATTCGGCTACGGCACCAAATTAGATGATGGTGTTCGCAAAGTTCTGGAAGACTACCTGCATGAAGAAGACGAAAAGCGAACGCTGGTCGAAAAATACGGCTTAATCGTTCAGGGTTTGTGTGGTGTGCTGTTAATCATCGGTCTGGCACTGCATATCATGGAAGTGGGTTTGGTCGGTTTGTCACTGTTGGTGATTGTGACTGCTTTAACCGGCATTAACCATGAAAGCCGCATTGGGCCGGCCTTTGAAGAATCGCTGCCTTTTGTGTCTTTGTTGTGTATCTTTTTTGTGATTGTCGGCATGATTCATGACCTTCACTTGTTTACCCCCGTAATTGAATGGGTGCTGGCCATGGATATGGACTTACAGCCGAAAGCTTTCTTTGTGGCCAATGGGGTGTTATCGGCCATCAGTGACAATGTGTTTGTGGCCACGGTTTATATCAATGAAGTCAAAGCCGCCTTTGATGCCGGTGAAATCAGCCGAGAACATCTTGAAACCCTGGCAGTGGCGATTAACACAGGCACCAATATTCCCTCAATTGCCACCCCCAACGGCCAGGCAGCCTTTTTGTTCCTGTTAACTTCCGCGCTGGCCCCGGCCATCCGTTTGGGTTATATGCGCATGGTTTGGATGGCTTTGCCTTACACCATTGTGTTGTCAATTGTGGCTTATTTGTTTCAGTAAAATATCACAGTGAGCGATTGATAAAGCGGGTGTCTTATTGGCACCTGCTTTTTTGTTGCCGTCGGTAAAAAAATAGAATTCACAGGTATTGTGATAGAATAATCTTTTTTTGTTGACCCGCATAATCATGAAGCTTATCGTTAATTTTTTGTTGCTGACTATTCTGGCTGTATCTGTTTGGATTTTGCTTCCGGAAACGGAAACGTCAATCACGGAAAAATCCCTAAAAATTAAAGACACCGACGTTTTTAAAAAGCAAAAAGAACCCAAACAATACGACAAACCGGATCAGGCGGCGCGCTGGCTTGCAGATCGGCGTAGGACACCCACGGGTACTCAAAACCCTTCACAGCTGAATATGGCTGTAAAGCGTCAAATGCATGGTGTTGAGAAAAACCTCAAATCGGGCCAGACGCTTGCCATGCGTTTTGACGAAATGGGTCCCGGCGTATTTGGAGGTCGCATACGGGGCTTTGTCATTCACCCCGACAAACCGGGTTATTTGCTGGCCGGCGGTGTTTCAGGCGGGGTTTGGAAATCCACAGATGACGGACAAAGCTGGCAACCCAAGACAGACTTTTTACCGAATATTGCCATAGGCAGCATGCTGATAGATCCGGATAATCCTGAACGGGTGTTTATCGGCACCGGTGAAGGTTTTTTTAACTTTGATGCCGCGCAAGGTGCGGGTGTTTTTGTGTCTGAAGATTTTGGGGAAACCTGGCAGCAGTTATCTGCCACCGACAACCCGGACTTTTACTACGTTAACCGTTTGGCGCGCATTCCCGGCAGTGATGTCCTTCTGGCAGCCACCAACGCCGGTATTATGCGGTCTGACAACCTGGGGGTGAGCTGGCAAGAAAGTAGCGGTCATCAGACCAGCGGTCGCGGCTTTACAGATTTAAAACGCGATCCGGCCAACAGCCAGCATTTACTGGCTTATCATTTTGGTGCACCCAATCAGGTCAAAGCCACCTTATTGGTCACCGCACCTGCCGGTATCGCCGGTCAGTATGACGCGGTACCGGCGGCTTTTGGCGGCGAACTTCCCGCCAACGGTATCACCGGCGAAATTGTACTGGCCAGAGACAATGTCGGCGCCACCCAGGATGCCTGTGAATCCATCAAAAACGACATCAGCGGTAAGATTGCGCTGATTGAACGTGGCCAGTGTGATTTTACTGTCAAAGTTAAAAACGCCCAAAATGCCGGCGCCAAAGTGGTTTTAGTCTATCAAAATGACAACTCTCTGCCTATCATCATGGGTGGCGAAGACAGCACCATCACCATCCCTGCGGTCATGATTGCACGAACCATTGGCAATAACATCATTAACAACCCCGGTGCCGTCAGCGGGGTGGTTAAACCCGCCACCGTGGTGGATTTAAATCGCTTTATCATGCGCTCTGTGGATGCCGGTAATAATTGGCAGATACTGAACAACCATGGATTACCCATTGAAGAAGTTGAGCGCATGGAGCTGGGTTTTGCCCAGACCGGCAAGGTCTATGTGGCGGTTTCTAAAGAAGCCGTTGATTTGAGCGGAGGCGGAACCAGTGGTACGCTTGGTTTATGGACAGCCAACCCGGGCACTCAGTTACAATTTAATAAAACCGTTTCCCAAACAAATTTTATCGAACGTCAGGGCTGGTACGATCTGGCGGTGGCTGTTAATCCCAACGATGCCAATCATGTGCTGGTGGGCGCCATTGATTTATACAGTTCCAACGATGGCGGTCAAAGTATTGTCAAAAATTCTGCCTGGTATCCGGCACCCGGTCAGATTGAACGTTATATTCATGCCGATCACCACGGCTATTTCTTTTCACCCCATAACCCCAATGACATTTACTTTGTGACAGATGGCGGCGTATCCAAATCTGAAGATGGTGGCGCAACATTTTTTGATTTAAACAACGGTTTAAATATTTCCCAATCCTATGGCATCGCTGTCAGTCCCGATGGTCAATTTATTAATTCCGGCACACAAGATAATGGCGCTCAGATCTATTTCGGTGACCAGCAAAACTGGCTCGAATGGCAAGGCGGAGACGGCGGTTACAGCGCCTGGGATCAGCAACAGAGTCAATATGTATATAATTCTTATGTCAGAGGCCAGCTCTACGGCTCCAGAACCGGCGGTCTGACTGCAGAAGCCATCGAATTACCGGACACCGACGGGGCCTTATTTATTCAGCCCTATGTTCTGGATGATAACAATGGTAACCGCATGCTGGTGGGCACCAACAAGGTTTACTATTCTAATAATATTCGACAATTAAGCAATGCCAACTGGCAAGATATTACGGGTGTTATTAACGGCGCATCGGTTTCTGCGGTGGCTTTTAACCCGCATAAACCCAGCCAGGCGCTGGCCGGTATGGCCAATGTCAATGCGCAACAACTGATCAAAATTGACGGTTTGGGTTCAACCAACAGCGTCACCAAAATCACTTTAGATTCGCAAGTCATCGGTCCTTATCCGAGCATTGTCACAGACATCCGGGTGGATGAATTTGACACCACCGGTCAGACTTATTACCTGACCTTAGGCGGCTATTTTGAAAACCGCCTGATTAAAAGTACAAACGGCGGCCAAAGCTGGTTTTCAATTGCCGGAAATTTACCCGATATCCCCTTGTATCAGGTGATTAATGACCCGCTGAATGCCAATCGCTTATTTGTCGGCAGTGAGTTAGGCTTATGGGTGGGCGAAACCGTTAACGGCACTGACTATAACTGGTTACGCTATGACTATGGTCCTGCCTTTACGCGGGTGATGGATCTGGTCTGGAACGGTGATCATGATTTGTTTATCGGAACCCATGGTCGCGGCACATACCGCGCGCAACGCAATCCGGTCAGCGTCTCTTTGGTTAAATTTATCGCCACGGATGCCAGCTGTGATGATGACAATTATCTGGACAAAGGCGAACAGGGTCATCTGATGCTGATGCTAGAAAACCACAGTGACCAAACCCTGAATCAGGTGGCCGTTTCATTGAACAATGCAGGTACACTGACGGTGCTTGATGGCACCAAACACGTTAATTTGCCGCCTTTCAGCCGCCGTCAGGTTTCCGTTAAAGTTGACTTGGATGCGACCGCCAGTTGTGCCGCTGATATTGATGTGCCGGTGACCGTGATCACCGAACTGGGAGAATTTAACCTCAGCGTGACCCCTAAAACCGCGGTTGACCGGATTCTTAGCGTCGGTGATTTCTTTGCCGGTGCAGAAAATAACGACATGATGCAAGCTCAGTTAAATCTGGGTTACAGTAACTGGGTTCAGGATTCAAACAGGGCTTATAGCGGTCAGGCCGGCTGGTTTGCTTCTTCTGAAAATAATTACTCTGACAAAACCTTAACCTCACCCTGGTTGACACTGGCCGGTGGCGGCAATGTTCTGAGCTTCGCATTGGCCTATGATTTAGAATTTGGACAAAATCAATTTTGGGATGGCGCGGTTCTTGAAATGCAATTAGCCGATGATCAAACCTGGTTTGATATTGGTGTTTTAAGTTCGGTTCCTTACGATGGTCAACTGGCTAACAACAACACTGCCCAGGGTCATTTCGCCTGGTCCGGCAACAGGCCTAACTGGCGTCAGGCAACGGTTGATCTGGGCGAATCCTATGCCGGAAAAACCATCCGTTTCCGCTTCCGCGTGTTGTCTGATTACAACTCACAAAACACCGGATTTTGGGTCGATGACATCCGCTTAACCCATGTTTACAACCGCGAGGAATTTGTCTGTGACAGTTGCGTCAACAGCGGCAATGTCCGCCCGTTAAAAGGCTCATGGTATGATCCGAAATACAATGGCCACGGATTTATTATCGAATACACCGGTCGCGATGATTTGTATTACAGTATGTTTTACACCTATGATGACAATGGCAAACCCGAATGGTATTTATCTTACAGTTTCTTGGAAAACGGCACTTTAAATGATGCCTATGAACCCGACACTCTGCAAAAGCCAAAATACGATTACAGCATCAATCCGGCCCAGGGTTTCCCGTTGGTGCCCGATCCTGCTTTGACAGATGGCCGCTTACGGTTTGATTTTAATAACCAAACCGCCCGTAATCATGTGGCTTGTCAGGATGGCACTGAACGCAATCTGGATCAGGTGGCATTGGCCCAGTGGCGCATCAATAATGAGCAGCAAACCTGGTGCATTCAACCGATTGTCTCCAACGAAAACAAAGCCGAGCCTGATTTCGGTAACTCATGGTACGCGGGAGATCTGGATGAAGGCTGGGGTTTTTCGGTTATTCACGCCAGAAACACCACCCAGACCTATTTGTTTTATTATGACGGCGATGGCGCTTCACGCTGGGCCCTGGCTGATAAACCCGGTCTACAAACCGGACAAGACTACGAAACCGGCTTCTTCCAGATACAGGGTTACCCGCGAGATGCCGCACCACAGAATTTAACGTACAGTCAGATTGGCACCTTACGCTTTAATCTGCAAAATACCCTTCGGGATTTAAGCACCGACGGCTTCACCGATTTTGACTTAACCTATGATGGCGTGGAAGGCGGCCACTGGCAGCGCCAGGGCATCCCCATTAAAACCTTATTTCCGGGTCATTAATGATTAGACAAAGCCCATCTTCAGGTGGGCTTTTTTAATAGGCACAAAGACGGTATATTTCGCTCAGTTCCTGTTGCCAGACACCGTGGTATTTACCCAGCTTTCTTTCGGCCGGTGTTACCCCGGTGTCGGCAATTTCCTGGAGCGCGGTTAAATGCACGCTTTCATCTTTGCCACATGAGGTCTTGATGGCACGTTTTTCTAAGCCTGCGCGGGACATGGCCAACATGCGTAAGGCCAAATCACGCACCTTTTCACCTTTAAACGCAGTACACAGACCATATTTCGGCACCTGACTACGTAAATAGGCATGGTCTTCCTGAGTCCAGTCACTTATCCAGTCAGCCGCCTGATTCAGTTGTGTGTCGTCATACAAAAGGCCTACCCACAAAGCCGGTAAGGCACAAATTCTGCGCCAGGGACCTCCATCGGCACCACGCATTTCTAAAAACTTTTTCAGCCTGACTTCCGGGAAAGCAGTGGTTAAATGATCTTCCCAGTCTTTGATGGTGGGTTTTTCGCCCGGTAATATCTTCAGATGACCGCTTAAAAAATCCCGAAACGATAAACCCGCTGCATTCAGGTATTTACCTTTGCGCTGTACAAAATACATCGGCACATCCAGCATGTAATCCACATAACGCTCAAACCCCATGCCCGGTTCAAACACAAAAGGCAAAATACCACAGCGGTGCGGGTCGGTGTCGGTCCAAATATGCGAACGGTAACTCAAATAACCATTGACCCGGCCATCGGTAAACGGTGAATTGGCAAATAGAGCGGTGGCCACCGGCTGTAAAGCCAGACTCACCCGAAATTTTTTCACCATATCCGCTTCAGAAGAAAAATCCAGGTTGGCCTGAATGGTACAGGTGCGTTTCATCATATCCAAACCTAAAGAGCCGACTTTGGGCATGTAGGCGCTCATGATCTTATAACGATCTTTTGGCATAAACTGAATGTCATCACGGCTTGCAGTGGGTTGAAAACCCATGCCCAAAAAGGCCGTGCCCAGGGGTTCGGCGATGCTTTTGAGTTCTTTTAAGTGTTGATTGGTTTCAGCACAGGTCTGATGAACATCGCTTAAGGGCGCCCCGGATAATTCCAGTTGTCCACCCGGTTCCAAAGTGATAGAACAACCATGGCGACTTAAAGCAATGATGTTGTCCTGCTCATAAACCGGTTGCCATCCGTGCTTATCCGCCAGTTGCTGTAAAATATCGCGGATGCCGCCGGGTTCTGTGTAATGAAGCGGTTTTAAGCTGTGGCGATGAAAACCAAATTTTTCATGTTCAGTTCCAACTTTCCACATCGATTTTGGTTTACATCCGGCGGCCAGATAATCAATCAGTTCATGTTTGGATTCAATGCTTATGTGCTTGGTCATAGACAGGCGCCGGTATAAGATAATAAGATATAAAATGATACCAAACTTAACCCATAAAACCACTTCATTTATGGATATTTATATCACCTGTTTACGATATCTAATCCTCATGACCATCAGCTGGCAGTGCGTGGCTGATTCTTCGCTGATCAACCGGGGCAATGGTGCTGAACCGGATTCTTTAAATCCGCACCGGGCACAAGGTCTCAACAGCCACCACATTTTATTGGATGTCTATGAAGGTCTGTTTACTTACGATATAAACGGTGAGCCGGTTTTGGGGGTGGCTGAACATGTTGAAGTCAGTGAAAACGGATTAAACTGGGAAATAACACTGAAAGACCAGGCCCGCTGGAGTGATGGTGAGCCGGTGGTGGCCGCTGATTTTATTCATGCATGGCAGCAAGCGGTGGCACCTGAAACCGCCTCTGCGTATGCATTTTTATTCGATAATCTGCGTCATCAGGGCACGTTGCAGGTCAGCAGTGCATCACCGAAAAAAATCACAATACAATTAAACCGGGCGGATCCCGGCTTTGCGGCAAAACTGGTATTACCGGTGTTTGCTCCCTCGGCAAGGCATCGCAGCGAGGGGGCGGTTTACAATGGTGCCTATTTAATCGCCGAACACCTGCCGCATGAGCGCTTAGAATTACATAAAAACCCCCATTTCCATGCTGCCCAAAGCGTTCAGGTTGGTCGTGTAAATTATGTGGTCACGGAAAATCAGAACAGTGAATTACTCAAATTCAGAGCCGCTGAACTGGATATCACCGAAACCATTCCCGACAGTCAGCTGGACTGGTTACGCGCGCATTATCCCGAGGCATTGCGTATTGCGCCCTATAACGGCAGTTTTTTTCTTGGCCTGAATTTAGCCGATAAGCACCTTAAAGACATCGCTTTGCGAAAAGCACTGAATGCCGCCATTGACCGTGATATTCTGGTTGAAAAAGTACTGAAATCGGGTCAGAAACCGGCGTTTGGTCTGATTCCGTCTGAAGACAATACCGGCAATGGCTTTGATCCGGTTAAAGCCAGACATTATTTAGCACAAAGTAACTTCAATACCCAAAGTGACCGCCTGCAGTTACTTTACAACAACAGCAACAACCAAAAGAAAACAGCGCTGGCAGTGGCCGCCATGTGGCGTCAGTTCTTAGGGGTTAAAACCCAGCTAAAAAACCAAGAATGGAAAGTCTTTATCAAAACCCGCCAAGGACCGAACAAACAAGTGTTCAGAGGCGGTTGGATTGCCGATTACAATGATCCGCTGAATTATCTGCAGCTGTTTGAATCGACTTCACGTTTTAATTATTATCATTTTAATAACAAAGCCTATGACCGGCTGGTTGAACAAATCCGAACCACAACCGCCGCAGACAAAAGAAAGCCATTGATACAACAGGCTGAGGCTGTTTTGCAATCAGAATATCCGATGATTCCTTTGTACTTTTATGTGTCCCGGCATTTGGTCAATCCTGATCTCAAAGGCTATGTCGATAATCTGTCAGATCAACATTTAAGCCGTTATCTGCACTTTTAAGCACGTTGGTAAACATCAAAACGACAGGTTTTTCCGTTAATCTGAAACGTGGGTTTAGCATCACTCAAGGTGGCGGATTTTTGCGGCCTTTTCACCACCAGCCGTTGACAGCTGGCCTGCCAGGCCGCTTTGAATAATTCATGACTGTCATCGCTTGTGTGCTGATGCAGCTGTTGTAAAATCGCCATATCTTTTTTAACCCGGGCTGATTTTTTGCTGTCAGGAAACATCGGATCCAAATAAATCACATCGAAATCACCGCTCTGAAAAACCGTGGTGGCATCACCGATTTGCAAGTCAAATGGTTCCCGGTCAGCGGGAATTCGCGTTAAGGCATCGGCTATAAGAGCCGCTAACAGGGGATGACGCTCATAGGCGGTGACTTTAAAACCGACCGTCTGCAATATCATCGCATCCCGGCCCAAACCCGCGGTGGCATCCAATAACCGAATTTTAGATTGGTTTTTGATGCGGCAGGCTTTCACCAACTGTTCATGGGCAGCACGCTTGAGGCGATAAAGAAATTGTGGGCTGCAAAAATCAATGGCCAGCGACTGAAAAGATTGGTCTTGATGCCGTAAAGACAAAACCCCGTCCACATAGGACAGGGTTAAGTCATCATCGAGTTTATTCAGGACAACAGCCGGATCAAAATCCAACTGTTGCAATCTGTTTTCAGCGTTTATGGCGGGCCACGAAGTCACGTTTTTTGGCACCCCGGTAAACCTGACGAGGGCGACCAATGCGGGTATCGGCGGTTTCGTGCTGTTCTAACCATTGCGCAGTCCAGCCGACGGTGCGTGCGAGCGCAAACATGACGGTGAACATCTGCACCGGAATATTCAGGGCTTTGTAAATAATCCCCGAATAAAAATCCACATTCGGATACAGCTTACGTTCAACAAAATAAGGGTCTTTCAGCGCTATATCCTCCAATTTCATGGCCAGCTCCAGACGCGGATCGTCAATGCCCAGGGCATCCAGTACATCATGGGTGGCTTTGCGGATTATGGTGGCCCGTGGGTCAAAGTTTTTATACACGCGGTGACCAAATCCCATCAGGCGGAACGGATCATCTTTATCTTTGGCTTTGGCAATGAATTTATCAATCTGACTGACATCACCGATTTCATCCAGCATATTGAGCACCGCCTCATTGGCACCACCATGCGCCGGGCCCCACAGGGATGCGATACCGCCTGCGATACTGGCATACGGATTGGCGCCGGTTGAACCGACTAATCGCACCGTTGAGGTACTGGCATTTTGTTCATGATCGGCATGCAAAATAAACAGCAAATCAAGCGCTTTGGCAGCCACCGGATTGACCTCGTAAGGTTCAGCAGGTACACCGTACATCATGTGCAACAACCGCTCGGTAAAATTCAGACTGTTGTTGGGGTACATAATCGGCTGGCCAATGTAGTTTTTATAGACCGCAGCCGCCACGGTCGGCATTTTGGCTATCAGGCGAATCGCTGCCAGATGACGGTCTTTGGGATTATTGACATCGGTGTCATTGTGATAAAAAGCGGCAAAAGAACCCACCACACTCATCATCATGGCCATCGGGTGGGCATCGTACTGAAAACCCTTCATAAAAGAACGGATCTTCTCATGCACCATGGTGTGACGGGTAATCAGAGAAGTGAAATCATCATACTCCTGGCTGGTGGGCAATTCACCATTGAGCAAAAGATACGACACTTCCATAAAATTGCTGTTTTCGGCGAGCTGTTCGATGGGGTAACCACGGTACAACAAAACCCCTTCCTGACCATCAATAAAAGTGATGTCACTGGTGCAGGCGGCCGTTGCCGCAAAACCCGAATCATAAGTGAAGTAGCCGGTTTGCTGGTGCAGGGTTTTGATGTCAAAGGTGGGCGGACCTAACACGGAACGCTTGACCGGCAGTTCGGCGGTTTTTCCTTCAGGGGTGGTGATTTTTACAACGTCGTCACTCATCTTATTATTCTCCAAATACACAGCTTGTGTGGGTTTCAAACAAGCGTTCATTTTAGCATCTTATTGAAACCGTTTAAAACAAAAGCCCATGACCGAAGTCAAAATTGGCTTTTTTAGCCATAAAAAAACCCGACTTCAATCGGGTTTTTTTAATCATTTTTGGCGTGTCGCCTTTATTTTCTTTGGTAACGGCGTTTAAATCGATCCACACGACCGCCGGAATCAACCACTTTGTGCTGTCCGGTATAAAAAGGGTGTGATTTGGATGAAATTTCGATTTTTACCAAAGGATATTCGTTACCGTCTTCCCATTTGATGGTTTCATTACTGTGCAGACAGGAGCGTGTCAAAAACGCGAAATCTGCGCCTGCATCTTGAAATACCACTTCACGGTATTCAGGGTGAATGTCTTTTCTCATAATTATATCCGGTGTTCTGTCCAAAACAAGACCGCGTATTTTAAAGAACAAAGCCCGTAAAGTAAAGCCACAATACACTTTTCAAGGGGCTGCAAGACAAAATAATTCCATCAAAATTCAAAATTGCGACTGTTTCACATTTCTTTTTTATTTTCTGGCGCTACAATGGCGTCTTTTAACGACCAAAATCCATGCGACAGCTTGTATTACTGATCATTATTTTTGCTCTGGTCGCGTGTGCCGCTGCACCCAACAAACCCGATTACAACCCATTGGTCAATGCCTTAATCAGCCAAGACCGAAGTGCCATCATCGTGGCCCGTGACACCCTGTCGATGTCCGTTAAAAACGACAACATCATTAACTTGTATTTATTGATGATTGATAACAACCCGTCGGCGGTGGTGGCCAATTCAAAAATACTCATCGAAAATTACCACCAATACAGCTTTTATCAACAACAAATTCTTAAGCCCATCTTATTATGGGCTTATCTTCACCCCATTTATCGGCGTGAAACCGCCCGTGATATCCGCATTTTGCAGCGCGAAGAATTGCTGGTCGCACCCAGCAACATCGATTTTGCCCAGTGTGTGGACGAACAACCCATGTGTGCCAATTTAATGCGTGGTCGCCTTAAAACCATTTCATCAACCCATGAAATTAACCAGCGACTCACTGAAATGGCCAACAACGATCCCTGCATTAATCTTACTGAAAAAAACCTGGCCGGTGAATTTGCCAATCAATGCCTGGCCAACCGCAAAGGTGATTTAAAAATAAACCTGCTCAGTCCGCCGAAGTTTATCGCCGATCAATGGCTGGCGATATTAGAAGACAGACAGGCTTTTGAATAAAACATTTACGGCGCTTCAAAAGACTCAGCAAATATCAAATCGCCTGAATTAAAATCCACACCCACTAAATCAATTAATGTGGCCAGATTGGCTCGGACAATACCCGCACCCATGCTCGGATCGATATTTTCTGCCCGGTCATTGACCGTATGGTAAGCAAAATAATTCCACACATCCGGTTCATTGGAGGTCACCGCCGGAACACCGGCTTGGCTAAAACTGACAAAATCAGTACAACACATATTCAAACTGACTTGCCAATCCAAATCTGTGTACAGCTGACCGTTCAAAGCCACTTGCTGCGCCAGACTTTGGTATTGTTGTGAATTGGTACCGGCCACGGCGGTGTTGTTCCCCGGAGAGCGATAACCAATCATATCCATATTAAGCATGCCTTTGATTTTAGCGATATCACCTGTATTGGTAAAATGGGTCACCACTTCTTGAGAGCCTTTTAAGCCATTCTCTTCTTCAATAAAACACATATAGACAATCGAAGCTTCGGTCTTATATTGAGAAATGACATGGGCCATTTCCAATACACCGGAACAACCTGAAGCATTGTCTTCAGCACCGGGCGACGGTAAAAAATCATTCTTGTTTTGGTTTCGGGAATCCATATGCGCCCCCACCACATACCAGTCATCGGCACGTGTTGTACCGACCTGAAACCCCAGCACATTAAAGCCCCGGTAATTGGCATGTAAAGAAACCCGCGACGTGTTCAGGCCTAAGGCATTAAAATGATTCTCCAACCACTCACCGGCGATCATCAGATCGGCTTCCAGCATCCGGTTTAAACCGGCCAGATAGTCAACCTGGTTAAACCAGCGATTCTGATTCACCTGATTCAGTACATATTGAATATCATCATTTCTTTGCAGGCTTTTATTTAAAGCACGGTTACTGATTTGATAACTAAGAACGGTATTTTTTTGAAAAGGCAGGATGGATTTATGGGCGAGCAGCTGTTTCTTATCACGGATTTTCGACGTGTTGATTATCCGCACCAAATCTCCTGAAAATATAGGATCAAGATTGTCGTGTAAAAGCTGATCATTGTCAGAATGGTCACAATGTCCCAAAACATGAAAAGCCAGGGAAGACACATCAATATCAGTTAAAACGGTTTTAACCACAACACCCGGCGGCCATTGGTGATTATTGTCAGCGGTGACCACCAGCAATTCATCGCCCATTTCAAGCCACCAATCGACTTGTGGGGATTGTTTCACTTCGTTCAATAATTGAGGGCCAATGCCATGAACATTGAGTACCGTTAATTCGTCTGTATTGGCGAAGACTGACTGCAGAAAAAACAGTGCCAAAAAGCATAAAATCTTTTTCATATGTTTGGTGTGTGATACTGATAGGTTTATGCTACCACAACTTGCCACTTCGACATGCGGCTTGAATTCACAATTCTTGCATTAAACCAATTTAAGGGGTTCATTCACGATTCGAGAATGCGTTTGCTGCCTATTTTACATATTCAAATGGCTGTTTCGCGTAATCTTGGTTGATTGTATCACGCTGTACCAGGAGATTAATGTTGCGTTCAGACTTACACAGTTAAGTGGCTTTTTGCATACGATAAATAAACTTATTGTAAGTTAACTAAATTTATCTTTAATCTGGCTAATGCGTTTGGTTTCTTCGAAATCTTTGGGGTTATTGGCGAGGATTCTTTGTGAGCGGGCGATGTCTTCGAGGGTTTGGTTAATTTGTTGTTGTTTCTGGGTGAGGTTTTTGAGGTGTTTATTTAACAAGTAAACACCGATCATAACGGATACAATCAGCAAAACCGCCAAAAACATCTGTATCAATTGCATCGTACTCATTGCATGATTATAGACTTTTCGTGCATTGAATCCAGTTTATTTCTTCTTCACCGGCGGACTGACATATTTTTCGCGTTTAATCAGGGTCACCGGCAGGCCTTTATCCTTTAATAAAGCGAAGCTTTCATCCACCATACCCGGATTACCGCATAAATAAGCGATGTCCGAATCCACATCAAAATCCAGCTCAGCTAAAAACTTTTGCACATAACCTGTACGGTCATTTAGGGCCGGTTGTTCTCGTTCCCGGCGTGATAAACAGGGAATGTAATGAAAATTGCCATACGCTTTTTCAACCGCGCGAAAATCCGCTTCATATAAAAGCCCCGGTGCGTCCTGCGCCCCCATCACCACAAATACTTCAGAACCTGCCTTCAGTCGATTTTTTAATTCATTCAACATGGCACGATACGGCGTCACACCGGTACCGGTGGCAATAAGAAAATAGCGTTGGTGATGATCCGGCAACAAACAAAACCGGCCATAAGGCCCCGAAGCTTCTAACCGATCACCCGGTTGTAAAGCCGCCAGCTTTCGGGTGGCCAAACCGCCTTCAACCCAGGTCATGGCAATCTCAATCTCATCCAGCTCACATTTTTCTTCGGTAAAAATGGATGCAATGGAATAACTTCTAAAAGTATCAAAGCCATCATCCTGCTGCATATGCAAACGCACAAACTGCCCCGCAATCGCCACCAGTGGTGTCTCACTTTCAACCTTAAATCGAATCGATACCGAATGGTCATTTAACGGAACCTGTTCTTTGAACACAAGAGAAAAAGGGGTCATGTATTTTTAATCAGTTATTGAATCAGAATCGCCATTATCTCAAGACACGCGTCAAAGTTAAAGCAACACCTCCTAACAAAGCCAATTCCGACACCACAAGCGGTTTTTTGATCAAAAAATGATTGAACACACCCCATAATTTGACTATACTTCGCATCCTCGCTTAAAAACGAGCGCCAACCAGTGCCGACATAGCTCAGTTGGTAGAGCAACTGACTTGTAATCAGTAGGTCCGGGGTTCGACTCCTCGTGTCGGCACCATTTCAAATTCCCCCTATCGACTTTATATTTTAAAAACCACAACGTCTTCGGATTGCCCTGGTGTTGAATATCCAAAGACATCAAACCCACATCAACCATCTTCTCCCGCAAATACATGGAAACCCATCCGTCTCACTAAAAACTGATAACTGTTAGAAACAATCAAAGAAACTGCTTTGTCTGTTGTTAAAATCCAGTTAATATTGTGTTGTCGCAACTTCAAATCGATAAAAAAATTCACATGGCCAAATCAGCAACGGAACGAAGGCAGCAATTTGAGAACATTGTCGCAAAAGCCGAAAGGGAATTTGACAACAATCCAAATGCGTATAAAAACAAACTTAAATGGCTGGCTTTTATCGGCTATGGGTATTTATTTTTTATTTTGTTTTTATGTTTATCATTTTTAGCAGGATTGGTTTGGATGGCCATCAAATCAACGGTGTTTTTGCTATTTTTAATTAAAAGCAAAATGATTGTTTTGGTGCTCGGGGTTGTTTACGTTATTTTCCGTTCCCTGTTTATCAAAATACCCGAACCGGAAGGCTTGCGGATCAATAAAAAGGATGCACCCGCACTCTTTAAAAAAGTTTCCGTGCTTCGAAAACAGCTTAAGACGCCCAAAATTCACAGCATTATATTAACACCTGAACTTAATGCAGCCATTCACCAAAGACCCCGTTTGGGCATATTCGGGTGGCAAAAAAACACCTTGATTCTTGGTGCTGATTTGTTAATGTGTCTCAACGAAGAACAAGCCATGGCGGTGATTGCACACGAATTAGGCCATTTATCAGGCGGCCATTCAAAATTTAACGGCTGGATTTATCGTATCAGAATCAGCTGGATGAACATTCAACATGCCGTGATGAATGTGAGCACCGTGGCTAAGTGGGTATTTGGCTACTTTTTTTCATGGTATGCCCCCTACTTTAATGCGTATTCATTTGCTTTGGCACGCGCCAATGAGTTTGAAGCCGATGCCATCGCCACCAAAGCCACATCACCTGAGGCTCTGGCGCAAGCTTTGGTGGGGCTTGAAGTGATGTCAGAAAGTTATTTCTCAGGCTATTGGAAAAATGTTGAGAAACAGGTCTTTGTTCAACCGCATATCGATATGAACTATTTTTTGAACAGTCATAAAAATATTCAAACTTTTCAGCTTGATCCGGCCAAACAACAGGCCATCATTGCCGAAAAATTAAAAGCCAAAACCAATCTCCAGGACACCCACCCTGCCCTGAAAGACCGATTAACAGCGATTGACGCCAAACCAGAATTCAGCTTTAATCCAAAAACCACTGTTTCAGAAGTTTGGTTCACGCATTTTGTTGCTAATTACTTAATGCCTTTGGCACAAGATTGGCTCAAGGATGCCAAGCAATATTGGCAAGACACCCATGCGAAAGGACAGGATGCCCTTAACAGAATCGATGAGCTTGATAAAAAGACACCGCTTTCAGAGGATGAGTTGCTTGAAAAAGCCCACTTACAACTATTTTTACAACAACGTAAAACAGCGCTTCACACCTTTAAAGAAGTGCTGAGTCAGAATAAAAATGAACCCAATGCGCTGTATCATATTGGTGCTTATTTTCTCGAAAAAAACCATGCAAAAGGTGCTCAATTTTTAGAACGCCTTCTCCACAACGGTGACTATGCCCAGGAAGCAAGCCATCATTTGTTAGGTTTTTATCAACAAAATAACATGGCCGAAGAAGCCGAGCGTATTCAGCTCACCATTGATCATCTCTACGATCAAGAAGAGGCATTGTATGAGGAAGTGACCACAACCCATGTAAAAGATGATTTTTTCAGAACAGATTTATCAAAAGAAGAACTCAGCGAACTCAAAAAATCTGTCCGAAAGTACGATGGTATTCGCCATGCCTGGGTGTGCCAGAAACGACTCAAAACCAATCCTGATGCCGCCATGTTCGTGATTCTTTTTGAACTTCATACAAATGAATCAGAAGCCGCAACTTTTGAAACTGATTACCCGCTTGAATTGAATGGCTACTACACATTTGTCAATATTGAACATAAAAAATTAGCCAACACCATCCGCAATCACACCCTTCAACTTTTTTAAATGGCGGCAACCTTACCCAACTATTAAGTTTAACATTTTATGACGGGCTCTCAATGTCGACCATCACCCAAACAAACCGCCTGAAACTCCGCCACATAAAGCCATCAGACACCGAGTTTCTGTTTGATCTTTATAACCAGGACGCCTTTATCGAGCACATTGGTAATCGCGGTTTGTCGAGTCTTGCTAAAACCCGGGAATTTATTCAGGCTGTGCAAGCGAATTATCAGAAACATGGCTTTTGGTTGTATCTGCTTGAGGACAGGCAGTCGCTTGAACCGATCGGTGTAAACGGCCTGGTGCAACGGGATTATTTGGATGCGCCGGATATCGGCTTTGCCATCAGTGAGGCGCATTGGGGGCAGGGTTTTGCCTATGAATCTTCACTGGCCGTGCTTGAGCATGCCAGAGCACTAAAACTCGATACACTTTACGCCATTATCAGCCCGGGCAATATCGCTTCAATCCGGTTAATCGAGAAATTAAGTTTTGATTTTGTCAAACAAGCGCAGCTGTCAACGGAAGAAGACGCCGTTAATCTTTACCAAAAATTGTTGATTCAATAATTAGTTGGCATTAAAACGATGCTTTGATTGTAGTGTCGATAATATCAGCCAATAATCCCTTCAATCTCAGTCAGCAACGCCATTAAATCATCGCTCGGTACTGAGCGTATATGTTCTTTTAATGCCGCACTGAGTTCGGGCTGTTCCGTTAGACTGTCGGGGGTTTGATGAACCATTTGCGCAAACAGGGACAGACAGACAGTTGTGGTAAGCGCCGGATTAATCGCATGGGTCTGGCTGGTGGGTTTATGGTTAATTTCATCGTGTATGGCGCGGATTAATAATTTTAGGTGCTGCCGCTGTTGTCTGAGAATCCGTTTTTCGGCACGGTGGCTGATGAAATACTTGGCACTTTTGTAATAGGCATTGCTGAACAAACTTTGTTCAATGGCGTCCTGGAGTTGTAGCACCGACGGTTCCGGCGCACCGCCTTGGTGGTATTTTAAATAACGCAGAATTTGCGCCTGAAGTCGGGCTTGCTTGTCTTTGCTATATTCTTTGTATTGCTTGCGAATGGTACTGAGGGTTCGGTTTAAGCGTTCACTATCAAAATCCACTGCCTGTAAATTACGTTTTATAATCCGTTTGGGAACGGCCTGGATTTTGTCGGAATTTGTGGATGTGAATGAATGGCTTGGGTTCATGAAATTGATATATTTTTTCCAGTTTTCTTAATGTAGCCACCGTGTTGTGTCTTGGCATTGATTTACATCAATTGGTATGACTTTCCTCACATGAAATGATTGACATATCCATGTTAGACTCAGGTATTGAAAAACAATCATTGCCATGACAACACCATTCGCTTTACGTCACTTCAAGCTCTTTTCACTGATAACTTTAATTGTCACCGGCTTGTTTTTAAATGCCTCGGTCCAAGCTAAAACGGATATAAATCGCACATCAGAAGTGCCGTTAAACGAATATGGACAGGCTCTGGCCACACATAATCGTGTGTTGGGCACCTGGGCCTTGTATCAGGGCGATGAAACAATTTTTAAACAAACCTGGCTGCCTTCTGAAGACGGGTCAAGCATCGTTATCGCTGATGATAAACAAATGCATCAATACAAAATCGGCTCAATCAGTAAAACATTTACGGCGGTACTGACTTTTAAAATGATTGAGGCCGGCAAGCTGAGTTTAGACACACCTTTGAGCCAATATTACCCAAAAATTACCAACGCCAAAAACATCACCATCGGTCATATGCTGAATCACCATTCTGGGATTGCCAATTACACCGACAGTCCTGATTTTATGTCGTATTACCAATCACCTCAGACTGAAGAACAGATGGTGACTCGGATTGAGGCCTTACCGGCGGCTTTTGCGCCCGGTGAAAAAGCCGCCTACAGCAACAGTAATTACCTTTTGCTTGGCTATATTCTGGAACAGGTTAGTGGCCAAAGTTATGCCGATTTACTCAACAAGCACATTGTTAAGCCGTTGGCCCTTCAGCATACTTATTTTGGGACAGACAGTCATGGCGCTGAGATTAAGTCCTATCAATGGCACAATGACGAAGACCAATGGCAAAGCATCGATCCCTGGAGTCTGTCCGTGGCCGGTGCCGCCGGGGCGATTATTTCCAGCAGCGATGATTTAAATCGCTTCTTTCGGGGCTTGTTTAATGACCAATTATTGTCCAAAGAGCATTTCGAGAAAATGATTTCACTCACCGACGGTTTTGGTTATGGGATTTTTAAAACCAAAGTCAAAAACAAGGATAAGGAGATCATCGGCTACTGGCACAATGGCGGCATCGAAGGTTTTGCCAGCCATGCGATATATTTCCCCGACATTGACGTCACCACCGTGGTGTTGAGTAACGGCCTGAATAAACTCACTGTGGACGATCTCAACAGCGCCCTGATTGATGCTTATTTGGGTCATTCTTTGGACAATAAAATGGCCGCCCTGGACATTAAAGCGGATGAGTTAAAGCCGTACACCGGCTATTTCCAGAGCGATACCAGCCCGCTGGATATCGAGGTGATGCTGATGGAAGACCAACTGATGGCACAAGCCACCGGCCAGAGCGCCTTTCCCTTGACACCGGACGGTGAACGCCGCTTTACCTTCCAACCGGCGGGTATTGAGATGCTGTTCACCGAAGACATGAACAGCTTTACTTTAAATCAGGGTGAGCATAAAAACGTTTATCAACGCAACGATGCCGCTAAGCCCAAAGCCGCCGAAATCCCCTTAGAAACCTTACAGCAATACACCGGCGTATATGCCACAGAAGGTTTTCCACTGGACATCAAGGTCTTTATCGAAAACGGACAGCTGATGGCGCAGGCCACCGGTCAGGGTGCGTTCTTACTCACGGTACAAAGCGATACTGAATTTAGCTTCTCGCCGGCGAATATCACCATGGTTTTTAATCCTGAAACAAACAGCATGCAATTCACCCAAATGTCGCGCAGCTTTGAGATGCGGAAAAAAGAATAAAAAGTTCTCTTGCATTTGCCTAACTTAACATTGGCTCTCTTTGAGGACCGCTAATATTCTATCGAATACTGATATGAAATAAATTTTCGAGCATAATGGGTTTCCTTCATCAGTCTTTCTGCTCAGTTTTCGACAAAATAACCCGGTTTCGACCCTGTCTTTTTGCCGCATAGAGGGCCTCATCGGCGTGCGCCAGTGACTGTTCAATATGTTCTTGTTGTGATACCTCATGCACACCGATACTGATGGTTAACCGGACTGATTGTTGGTTCGATAAAGCCACCCGGTTTTGAGCAAATTGTTGGCGCAATTCTTCAGCAAGTTTAATGGCATCTTCTTGTGACGTGTCAAATAAAGTGATGAGAAACTCTTCACCGCCCATGCGGGCAATGATTCGGTTCTCACTATCGTATAATTTCAGCCGCTCTGAAACATACTGCAGTACCTGATCACCGGCGGCATGACCCTGAGCGTCATTGATTTTTTTAAACCTATCAATATCGATGGCCAGCAAAGCCGTTATTTTTCTGTCGCCGCCCTTGACTTGCTGATTGGATTCAATTTCATGGAAAAATCCCCGACGATTAAGCAAACCGGTTAACCAGTCATGCATCGCCAGATCTGCATTGCGAATCGCCAGCGAGGTAAACTTCAAGGCCAAACAGCCAACGGCCAGAGTCAACATAAACAGTAAAGAGGCGATACTAAAAATGGACCGGTGATAATTCAATGAGGTAACTGCGGTGGTCGGCAGCAGTTGAGCTATGCTGGCATATGCCCAGACAAAAATTATTATATAAACAACCACAACATAGCGCAGTCGCCGATAAATGCGTGCATATTCAATTCGAAAGGGTTGAGCGAGGATTTGTTGGAGTGCGATAAAATAAAGCACTTGTCCGGAAGCTGTGCACAACACCCGAAAACGGGCATTCGGCCATAACAATTCCCATGCGATAATACTTGTCAAAGGAAAAGCCATCAGCACAATAAGCAACCAGGAATTAATCGGTTGCTGACCAAAGCGCCAAAAACCCATGAGGAAAAACACCGATGCGACACCCATCGACAAATGATTGAATGTATTGCGCACAATGGACCATGCTTCGGGCACATCAAAAGAAAAGGCAAATAACGATAAACCATTCACAAAAAACCCCAGCGCCCACCATCTGGCTGCACCCTGATTAAATTGCCTTATTCCCATGTACAGCAATAAACCACCAAGCATCATTTGCATGATAGCCCGTGCAAAGGCGATGGTGACAATATCAACGGTCAGCAGTGTGATACCATTCATGGGTTGATGTGTTTGATGGATTGATAAACCAGTCTATTATCATTTATTCATACCATGATTACCAATTTGTTGGAATTTTAAAATTATTTTATGTATAACCACAGTCAATAATTCTGAACCCATTGAAGAATAACCAAGCAAATTTGTGTGTAACTTTACTGATGACAATCCTCAAATCAACTATAATTGAAGAATAAACTAATAGAAAGGTTGACTGAATGTCATTTAATGAAATTAACAGCCGTTACGGCTTAAATCCGGCCCACAGTGAAGTGGTCGCGGCCTGCAAAACCGTTGAACCCTGCCGGGTTTTGGATATGGGCTGTGGCAGCGGGCGCAATGCATTGTACTTAAGTCAACTGGGCTTTGAGGTCACAGCTGTGGACAATAATCCCAATGCCATTCAAAGGCTGCAGCAGATTGTGACTGCAGAGAACATCGACAACATACAGGCGCAGGTTTACGATCTGAATCAGGCCGAACTCAGCGAAGATTATGGCTTTATCGCCTGTACCGTGACCTTAATGTTTCTTCATCCTGCGCGGGTTGATGCGATGATCACTGATATGCAAGCCCATACCCTGCCCGGTGGTTATAACCTGATTGTTTGCGCCATGGATACAGACCAGCACCCCTGCCCGGTTCCGTTCCCTTTTACCTTCAATGCGGGTCAGTTAAGCGAAGCCTACGTCGGTTGGGAATTACTCAAGTATAATGAAGACATCGGCACCATGCACAATGGTGCGCAACTACAGTTTGCCACCCTGTTAGCGCGCAAACCGAATCAGTCATAATGAATTGGGAGGTCTTTTTATGCGAATAACGGTTATCGGTGCGGGTTTCGCGGCACTCACCGCGGTCAAAACGCTGCGCAAACAATCAAAAAGCGTTGACATAACGGTTATCGCCCCGAAAGCTGAGTTCGTCTATTTACCCAGTGTTATTTGGCTACCAACCGAGCTGCGAACAGCCGATGATTTACGCATTGACCTCACCCATTACTTTACAAAAATGCGCGTCAACTTTGTCGCCGGTAAAGTACAGAAAATTTCTGATGATGGTCGTCAGGTTTTTACCGAGACCGAGTCGATTGAGAACGATGCCCTGATAATTGCCGGTGGCGGTCGTTTTATAAAAAAACTGCCGGGCATTGAGCATGTGCTGACCCCTTGCGAAGGTATCCAGGTGGGTGAAAAGATTCGCGAGCGACTGGCGGCCATGAAATCCGGCACCATTGCGATGGGTTTTGGCGGCAATCCAAAAGAACCCACCGCCATGCGCGGCGGTCCCATGTTTGAGTTTGTGTTTATTATCGAAACCTTATTGCGAAAACAGGGCCGACGCGATCAGTTTAAGCTGGTGTTTTTTAATCCCAAGGATAAACCCGGTGTTCGCTTGGGCCCGGATGTGCCCGGTAAGCTGATGAGTTTGATGCGCAAACAGGGTGTAGAGACTCATCTTGGTCATAAAATTAAAGGCTTTACCGAAAAAAGTGTCATCACAGAAGCCGGTGAAATTGCCGCTGATCTCATCCTGTTTATGCCGGGTATGACCGGCGCTGCCTGGCTGGACAATACCAGTCTTCCGCGCTCCTCAGGTGGCATGATAGCTGCTAATGAGCACACCCAGGTGGCCGGTTTTAAGCATGTCTATGTGGCCGGTGATGCGGGTAGTTTTCCCGGTCCCGAATGGCAACCCAAACAAGCCCATGCCGCCGATATCCAGGCCAAAGTGGCCGCCACCAATGCGCTGCGCTTACTGCACAATGACACCGCTGAACTCGATAAAATTCACCACGAACTGTTGTGTATTATCGACTCCCTCAGCCACGGCATTTTTATCAAACGCAACGACAAAGGCGCCACCTTCTTACCGCCCCTGCGGATAATGCATTACGCCAAGCGCTTTTTTGAAAAACGCTACTTACGCCAATATCGCGGGTAAGGCATGGTTGAATCGTCACACATCATTTCTTCGGATGTTTTGGTGATTGGTGGCGGGCTGGCCGGCATTGTTACCGCTTTAGAGAGTGTACGCGCAGGTCTGTCCGTCACGCTGGTTGACCGGGATACGCCGGAACGTTTTGGGGGGCTGGCACGCTGGGCCTTTGGCGGCATGCTGCTGGTGGATACGCCCTTGCAACAAAAAATGAAAATTACTGATTCACCGGAGATTGCACTTAAAGACTGGCTTAGATTTGGCGAACTGAATACTGAAGACCGGCTGCCCCTGCAATGGGCGCGCCATTATGTCGAGCACTGTCGCGCCGAAGTGTACGACTGGCTAACAAAAGAAGGGATTAAATTCTTACCGGCGGTGAATTGGGTAGAACGCGGTCGTTTCGGCGAAGGTAATCGTGTACCCAGATATCATGTGATTTGGGGCACAGCACGTGAGTTGGTGAAAACCTTAATCACGGCCTTGCACCAGGACAGCAGCCACGATCAATTAACGCTGCTGCACCAGCACCGCGTCACCGAATTAGACCGACAAGCGGGTCAAGTCAGCGGTGCACTGGCCATCAACGAAGCCAGCGGCGAATCGGTTCGTTTACGTGCACGCGCGGTGGTGATGGCCACCGGTGGCATCAATGGCAGCCATCAAGAATGTCGCAAAAACTGGCCCGATGATCGACCACAACCAAGCGAGATGTTAAACGGCGCCCATCCCTTTGCGGACGGTCAGATGCATCATTGGGTCGCCGATAAACTCGATGGCCAAATCACCCATGCCGGTGAGATGTGGAATTATGCCGCGAGTTTTCCGCATCCCTATCCGCATTTTCCCGGACACGGCTTATCCACCATCCCCTGCAAATCGGCTTTATGGCTGAATCATCAGGGCGATCGCATTGGCCCCGAGCCTTTGGTCACCGGCTATGATACCCACTGGCTTTGTCAACGGGTGGCTGAACAAGACAAGCCCTGGACCTGGCATCTGTTAAACTGGCGCATCGCCGCCAAAGAATTTGCCATCTCCGGTGCCGAACATAATCAGCGCATCCGTGATAAACAATTCCCGCAGTTTATTAAAGAACTGCTGTTCGGCAATCACCGTCTGGTACAACAAATGCAACGGGAAAGCCGTGATTTTCTGGTGGCCGATACACTGGAAGAACTGGCGGCTAAAATGAATCGCCTGACATGCTCCAATGACATCAACCCAAAAACATTGCAGGCCACCGCCGATGCCTTTGATGCCAATTTCACCCGAGATACAAAGCTGTTTAATGACCACCAGATTCGACTGATTCAACACGCCCGGCAATGGAAACCGGATCGCTTACGCACCTGTAAACCGGCACCGATACAACAAAAAGGCGCCGGGCCCTTTATCGCCATTCGCATGCAACTCATTACCCGCAAAAGCCTTGGGGGGTTACTAACCGACCTGCACAGTCGGGTGCTGGATGCCGATGGCAAACCCATTGACGGCCTCTATTGTGTCGGTGAAGCCGCCGGCTTTGGCGGTGGCGGCGCCAACGGTAAACGCTCACTGGAAGGCACCTTTTTACCCGGCTGCATTCTCACCGCTAAAACAGCGGTGCAATCCATAACCGGGAGAGAGAATACATGACCTTACGTTTTCCTGTAACTGCCGAAGATTACCGCAACCGCGCTCGCAGGCGTTTGCCTCGATTCCTGTTTGATTATCTGGATGGCGGTGCCACCGACGAACAGACACTGCGTGCCAATGCATCAGACTGGCACCACTTAACCCTGCGCCAACGGGTGCTGGTGGATGTTGATCAGGTCGATACCTCATCTCAACTCCTGGGTGAAACCTGTGCCATGCCGGTGGTGTTGGCACCGATTGGCCTGGCCGGCATGATGGCACGCCGTGGTGAGGTGCAGGCGGCACGCAGTGCAGAAAACGCAGGTGTACCATTCACCCTGTCCACGGTTGGCATCTGTTCGGTAGAAGAAGTCCGGACAGCGGTTAACCGGGCCATCTGGTTTCAGCTGTATATGTTGCGAGATCGTGACCGCATCGAAGCGCTGCTCGATAAAGCCTGGGCTGCCGGTTGCCGGACGTTGGTATTCACCGTTGATTTACCCCGGCCGGGCATGCGCCACCGTGATGCCCGCAACGGCTTATCCAGCCCTAGTGTGCGTGCCAAAACCTTAAAAATAATACACTTATTATCACGGCCTCGCTGGCTTTGGGATGTGGCCTTACGCGGTGGCCCGCTTAATTTTGGTAACCTCAGTGATGTGATGCCGGGTGCCAATGATCTGGACGCCATAAAAACCTGGATAGATAGCCAATTTGACCCCACCGTGACCTGGGACGACATCGCCTGGTTACGCCAACGCTGGCAGGGCCGATTAATGCTTAAAGGTATTCTGGACGCTGATGATGCCCGGCAGGCGGTGGATTGTGGCAGCGATGGCATTGTGGTCTCGAACCATGGCGGCCGGCAATTAGACGGCGTTGCTTCAGGTGCGGGTAAATTACCGGACATTGTGACTGCCGTTCATGGCAAAACGGCCATTCTGGTGGATGGCGGGATTCGCAGTGGCGTGGATATTTTCCGTGCGCTGGCTTTGGGCGCCCAAGGTGTTATGATTGGACGACCCTGGGCCTGGGCGTTGGCAGCAGGCGGTGAGACTGGTCTGAACAACTTACTGACCGGTCTGCAACAGGAATTGCGCATGGCCATGACCCTGACCGGTGTCATCCGAATTAATGATATTGGTCCGGACCAACTTGACCAAACTGGAGAGAAACAATGACAAATGGTGCACAATCTTTAATGAAAACCCTGGTCGATGCCGGTATTGAGGTCTGTTTTAGCAACCCCGGCACCAGCGAAATGCATTTTGTGTCAGCACTCGATGATGAACCAAAAATGCGTGCTGTGCTTGGTCTTTTTGAAGGTGTGGTGACCGGTGCCGCCGATGGTTATGCACGCATGGCCGATAAGCCTGCGGTGACCCTGTTGCATCTGGGTTGTGGCTTAGGCAACGGACTGGCCAATCTGCACAACGCGCGTAAGGGTAAGGTCCCCGTGGTCAACATCGTCGGTGACCACGCCACCTACCATGTCAAATACGATGCACAATTACAATCGGATATCGAAACCGTGGCGCGCAATGTCTCTCCGGGCTTTTGTCGCACTGCCACCAGCACCGAAACACTGGGCCAGGATGTCGCTGAAGCGATTGCCGCTGCCCGCGCAAAACCCGGGCAGGTGACGACCTTAATTTTACCCGCCGATGTCTCCTGGGGCGAAGGCGGCGTCGCCGTTGAACCTCTATCACCACCAACCCCTGAAGCAGCCGATGAGGCCACATTGGAAGCCATCGCCACGGCGGTTAGTTCAGGTCAAAAAACCGCGATATTACTGGGCGGCCATGCCTTGCGCGAACCGACCATTCTGGCCGCTGCCAAAATCGCGGCACATAAGGGTGTCACCTTATTGGCAGAAACCTTCCCCACCCGCATGGAACGAGGTGCCGGTTTACCCTACATTGAACGCATCGCCTACCTGGCAGAACTGGCCATGGTGCAGCTCAGTGATATTAAAAATTTAATCCTGGTAGATGCCAAAGCACCGGTGTCTTTCTTTGCCTACCCCGATAAAAAGAGTTACCTGGTGCCCGACAGCTGTCAGGTGCACACCTTAGCGGCCCCCGATCAGGACGCTCTGGCCAGTCTCAACAAGTTGGTAACAGCCGTCGGAGCAGACCGGGCACAACCCAAACTGCAACCCAAAAAACAACCGGTTAGTCCTGTTGGTAAATTAACCGCCGAGAAAGTCTGTAAAGCCGTTGGCCATCTGCTGCCGGACAACGCCATCTTGATTGACGAAGGCATTACCTCGACCCTGATGCTGGCCGCCATGACCGCCGGCGCACCTCGTCATGACCTTTTAACTTTAACTGGTGGCGCCATTGGCCAGGGCCTACCCAATGCCGTCGGTGCCGCCATTGCCTGCCCCGAGCGCCCGGTGTATGCTTTAATTGGTGACGGCACCGCCATGTACACCATTCAGGCCCTGTGGACCATGGCCCGTGAACAATTAAACGTGACCTCAATAATTTTCAACAATGCCGCCTACTCTGTTTTAAACATTGAACTGGACCGGGTCGGCGCCAAAGACTCCGGCGATAAAGCCAAATCCCAGCTGGATCTAACCGGCCCACCCATCAATTTCGCAGAAATCGCCCACAGCATGGGCGTGCACGGTGTCCGCGTGCAAACTGCCGAAGACATGGTCAAAGCCCTGGAATACGCCCAAAGCCAACCCGGCCCCCATTTAATCGAAGCCATCATCCCCGAATCACTCAACAAAACAAAACGCAAAATCCTGCCCTGGCTACTGCGTTCCATGCCGAGTTTACCCTTATCGGTTTCAAAAGCATTAAAAAAGAAACTGGCGCCCTGAGAAAGTTAAATAATTTTTAGAATGATTAAGATCATATAAGTTTAGGTATAGGTGATCTTAAAATACATCATTGCTAACATAAAAACACCCAGAACAATCCAAATACCGGCTTTTAAAATTTCTTTAGACAATTCGATTAATAGATCCATCCAGCTGTCATCGTCACTGTTATTCATATTTTTTTCATGGTTAATTCTATGAGAATATTTTGCCTTATATCGCCGGACTTGACCAGCAGCCTTTTCAAACCATAAACCTAATGGGAATGTATACCTTTGTTGTGTTATAGAAGTTTATTGTGAATTCTTTAGGGTGCTGGTCTTGCCGTCAAAAGACGGCATCCAGTGTCTTTGAGAAAAACCTTACAGTCAACGTGGCAGCACTGATTGATAGACAAACCACAAAGTTAATCGGATGTCTTTTTCTCCACAATTAAACTTTCAACTCCAGCCGTTTCAATAATAGCTTCTGAAATTTCCACATAATCATCTGAAAAATAATGCTCTAAATCCACTTTCCTGCTTTTGTGACCAAATTTCACGAGAATGTCGGTAAAAGGCCCATGACTGGAAGCGAAACAAACACCACCACTTTCTTCATAATTGCCACCATCAATCGTGATAACAGTATCAGGGCAATTTGAAGACTCATCTTCTCTCTCAAAGAATCTAAGCTGAAAAATCTGCGTCAATAAATCAGCCACTTTCTGTCTGTCAATGCGTTTTTGAACTACCCCCATTTTGGCCACATCATTCCTTCCTTCATAAATAACCAAACCGCTACCCGAAATTGTAATATCGAATCTTGGACAGTAACTCCCTTGATAACAACCGGAATACTCTAATTTAATGAAAACATCCTCGTCCAACACACCATCGTAATCCTGTGAGAAAGCATTTAAAGAGATGAGCATTAAGAGCAGAATGCTTAAAACAGGCTTTTGAATTATGTACGTGGTCATTGATTGCCTTGTGTGGTCTTAAAGCCCATTATGATACTGTTTTTTTACTTATTATTTTGAAGTATCTTAGAATGAGCCCAAAGACATAAAATACTCTGGCAAATTTATACTGGATTAAAGTGACCCGCTTTATATTGACTGGTTTCAATAATTTCACTAAAGACAGCAATGAGCTCAGGGTCGTGCTTTGTGCCCGATTCTTGGTGCAAGATATCCATGATTTCAGAATGTGCTCGTCTGCGGCTGTATGATCTAGTCTCCGCCATGGCATCATAACTGTCAGCGATAGAGATAATCCGTGCACAAACAGGAATATTTTTACCCGCTAATTTGTCCGGATAGCCTAAGCCATTGTAGTACTCATGATGATGGCGAACGATAAGGGCAACATGTTGTGCACCTTTGACCTCAGCCGAAGCCAATATTTTTTCGCCAATTTCAGAATGCTGTTTCATGATTGACCATTCGTCTTCGTCAAATGCCGAAGACTTGAGCAAAATATGGTCGGGTATTCCGATCTTGCCTATGTCATGAAACTCTGCGGCAATCTTTAAAATGTTAATCTCATTATTCGACAAGCCGAAATGTTTGCCAATTTGCACAGAAAGCCCCATGACGCGTTTGGAGTGGAGGTGTGTTAGTAAATCACGAAAACCCAGCGCCACCGACAAAGCCTTTGTGTACTTGAGCAATGAATGAAAATACTGATCTTTCAGTTCCATTTATACCTTCCTAAATATACCTGCAAATTCTCTAAATCAGATACGTTGAATTTGGATATGCATATTATCTTAACATAAATTCAACATGAACAGATTGGCATTGATACAACAGATAAACCCAACATCTAAGAAGAATATGTTCAGCAAGTTCACATCGAGACAGAACGGGTAATTCAAGAAATTTCTCAGGTCAAGCCACTGTTATCTTAAGCATTGAAATGGTAAAGCCACTTTTTCATTTTCTTTATCACTTTTTCAGCGCTTTTTCAGAAATAATCGAGGACAGGCATCAAATTGCAGACACTGCCAGCATTGCGGCCACCAGCACAATAATTGATTGAAACGTGAATCATGGCGCAGTAATGCACAGTACAATGTGTTCAAATACTGGCCGTAGTCATTGATAAATTATGCCGGAGCTGTTTGATGAAAATACCTAAACCATTGATGTTAATTGTATTGTTGTTGTCAACTCATGGCGTGTGGGCACAGCTTAAAGCCTTTCCAGAAGCCGCTGGCTTTGCGGCCTTTGTCTCGGGTGGGCGGGGTGGTGACGTACACATCGTCACAAACCTCAATGACTCTGGTGTTGGCTCATTGCAATGGGCGGTTTCTCAGCCGGGACCGCGGATTGTGGTGTTTGAAGTGTCCGGACTGATCACCGGAGATTTGCACATACCTCATGGAGATTTGACCATCGCTGGACAGACGGCACCGGGCGCCGGCATTACTTTGGCGGGGCATTTGTATACCACTTATAATTCAGACACCGGCAACATCATCATTCGTCACATGCGCATCAGGCCGCCTGATCCAGACAGCAATTGGCCTGCCAGTCAGCATGATGCCATCCAGTTTTCCACCGCCAACAACGTCATGCTGGATCACATCGACGCCTCTCATGGCGCAGATGAAACCATCGATTTTTGGGGCGGTGCGGCGCACATCACCATTCAGCATTCGCACCTGTCTTTTCCCATCTATGATACGGCCAATGGCTGGACCCACAACAAGGGTGTGATTAACCACAGGCCCTGTTTAGACAGCGGTAATTGCCAGCCCGGTGATCGCACAGGTGGTTATATTTCAATCATCAATAACCTGTTCACCCACGCCAGAAACCGCACCCCGGCCTTGTCAGTGGGTCCGGCAGAAGTGATTAACAACATCACTTACAACGGCCGCGAGGGTTTTGTTCATCACAATGTGGCAGACGGGGAATTCAACATCATGGGTAACCACTATATCGCCGGACCCAGCATCAATTTGTCACCCTTTTGGTTTGACCCGGAAAATCCTTCACCACCCATCCCAACCGCCTACTGGTTGCAGGATAATCTGGTGGAAGACCCGGGAGAATACATCGGTACCGTACAAAATCCATGGGATGATGTGGCTTTTGGTAATGCCTATACCTTTGCCTGTTGCGGTATCAATGCCAACCAGTTCAACCAAACCGGGGTGTTTGACTTCAGCGGTGAGCCAGGCTATGCCACACCCGTCATGACCAGCCCGGATGATTTGCTCAATCAATTGTTACCCGGTATCGGCGCTTACCCGCATGATATCGTAGCCCGGCAGTCCATACAGGAACTGCATCAACGCAGCGGCTCATGGCGAAATTACCGTCCCGCTGATTTGATGGCAGGTCTCACGCCCGGCGTGTCTCCGTTGGACAGCGACGATGATGGCATGCCCGACACATGGGAAGATGACCACGGATTAAATCCTCAAAATGGCAATGACCACAGCACCATCATGCCATCAGGCTACACCGCCATCGAAGAATACATCAATGGCCTGGCCACACAATTAACCAATGATGTGATTTTTGTCGATGGTTTTGAATAAACCCAAAAGGGAAAGCTGCTGAAACGATTAGACCAGGCCATTGAAGTCAGGCGGTTTCGCCCAGGGTGAAGTGGTGAGGCAGAATGGCCGTTATGGTCATTAGCAGTCGCATAAGTCCCAAGATTATTCCTTCCTATATGGTCAACTGAAACTGAAAATGCTTTGCAACAAACGTTTACTTATTAGGATTTCATTGCGGATACCCGGTGTGTAATGCTTGTTGATATAGCTTGTAAAATCCACACCACAGGCATTTTCATTTTTGAGGCAGCGCGAATACATCATCGGGCTGGTAGCCGAGCAGTCAACACCCCTTTCACAAGCAATTAAAATAAAGGCTTGTTGAACAACATAATCCACCATTTTTAAATTATGCGCCTGGAGCTCTTTTTGAAACGTCGGTAGAATTTCAAGATGGAAATATTTCTTATACAACATGGTGGATACCAACAGTTCCAAACCAACTAACTGACTGATTCTTTGCTTTATATCTGCTTTTTCTGACTCACCTAAAGTGTCTTGACTAAACATGGCGGCGTATTTATCGCGCATCGATTTATTCTTTTCCATTTGGCTTAACTGGTACATAACCCGATCTTGTGAATATTGTTTCATGAGCTCCTGATTTTGCTCACACTGCCTCATGTTTAGGTTTAAATGTTTCTTTTGATTTTCATTCAAACCTGATCTCACCTGCTGAAAACGCGCCTGTTTCCCCATCACAGAATGGCACGATGAATACCTGTACAACCCGATAAACGCATCAACCAAAGGATCAGAGTGAAAGAATTGCCCCTCAGGTAACGCCGACATCGATGGCTTAATCGGCACTATATCTGACTGTGCATCTATAGAATTCGCTGTAATATCAGTCTTTTTTATGACCGGCTCAACAACTTTTTCAGCTGCCATTTTATTGGTTCCATTGACCTCACCAACATTTTCCTTTTTGGGTGTCTCCTGGCTAACGTACCAGTACAAAGCGATAGCGAAAACAACCAATAATGTAAAACCATATTTCATGATGAATACCCCTCTGAAAGAACATATTCCACATCGAACAACTGATTGGGTGACAGGTAGTAGTCCAAATAGAAATCTATCAAATCACTGCCACATGCCTGAGACGCTTTTTCATTTCTAAAGTTCAAACACTGCTGTTCCACCAACAAGGATTCCTGACCACAAGGGTGTGACAATTCGCACGCCCGAAAATGCACCAATATCGGTATCAAATAGGCCTCATATTCTTTGGGAATCAGTTGAATACCGCCGGTAAATTTGGCTTCGAGCGATTGCATATTATCTTCAGATGTTTGTTTTTCGATTAATTCATACACCGCCAGATAGGCATCTGAAGACAGTGTATTAACAACAACCCGTTGCAGTTCGCCAATTAATCGTTTAACTTCAGCATTAAGTTCAGCAACTTGAGCGGTATCTATGTGCTTGTTGTCTAAAATCCTTTGATCAATCTCGGCAATCTGACTATTCAACTGGTCAACAATCAGTTGATCTGATTCATTATAACCACCAAAGATAGTGGTCGGTTTAGGCCTTTGATTTTGCAACTCTCTGCGCATACTATAAAGGTCATAATACAATTGATGATCAATATTTTGACCTCTTTCCGCGCTTGTTAATTTGTTTCGGGTCGTTTTAAAGTCTTGAATCAGTTTCAAAGCCCTTGCCAACTGCTGTTCATTCGCTGTCTTAGGACTGATTGCTTCATACCTTTTCTTCAGCTGAACATGGGCTGCGTCGGCGTCATATCTTCGATGACTGAAATCGGATAATTGAATGCATTTGCTTAGTCGCTTTTCTAGGGCCTGTTGTTGAACTAACGGCAGCTCATTAATTGATTGATTCCTTCTCAAAGTAAATAAATACGGATCCATATTATTTAAGATATTACTAATTATCGAAACACAGCCCTCATAATAAATATAATCCCGGTAGGTCTCTAAGTAAGTGGGCTTTGAATTCATCGCTTTGAGATCACTATCAGCCAGAAAAGAAAGCCAGAACTGTTCATGCTGAGCCATTTTTTTATCATGTTCCTTTTGCCACTTCTCTTGATCGAACCCGGAAGGTAGGACTTTCATTTCTGCCTGACTAATCACGTTAGGCTTGGAAACCGGCTTATCCAATTTTTCTTCCGTCGATTCTTGACGCACTAGATAACTAACCATGAAGGCAATTATTGCCACAATGAGTAGGATTAAAATGTATGTCTTTTTCATCGCTCCCTCTGGATTTATAAATTGATTCCACTAAAAATAGGCTTTAATCTCGATTGTAACAAATTCGAAAATGTTCAACTGATATTCACAGATCAATTTTTATACCCCATCAATTAATCACCACATTAGTGGTATTAAATAACTGAAAAATTGGCACCCTATACAATAAATTTCTTACAACCCTACTCATTAATTATTACAAATTATATCTCTCTCGGTGTTATTAAGCTTCAACCTGCCTTGGAATAGTCTCAATTCAACAAACTTTTCAATGCACTTAAGGTTTGGCTTGATGTACTGGGACACAATATAATGATATATTCTTAACGAGACTTAAAAAGCTGACTTAAACTTGTGAATACTCAACAAAACATCACATGCTCAAACTATCCAACACAGTTGAAATTCCTGACGCTGACATTGAACTCACCGCTATCCGAGCCCAGGGGCCGGGTGGCCAGAATGTTAATAAAGTCGCCAGCGCCATTCACCTGCGTTTTGATATTGAGAATTCCAGCTTACCGGATTTTTATAAAGAACAATTGTTTAAATTATCTGATCAGCGGATCACCAAAGACGGCGTGATTATTATCAAAGCCCAACAATTCAAAACCCAGGAGAAAAACAGGAATGATGCCCTCAATCGATTAAAAGAATTGATTAAAGCCGCGGTGGTTCAGCCCAAAAAACGCAAACCAACACGCCCAAGCAAAGCCGCGAAAAAGAAACGCCTGGATGCCAAAACCCGCAAAGGTCACATCAAAAAACTGCGTAAACCGGTTTCCAGTGATGAATAGAATACGCGGGCTCCTTGAGTTATATTTAACTCAGGACCGGCATCAAAATCTGCAAAAATAGCCTCTCTAATGTCTATATTATCATCCAAAAAATAATGATCTAAATCCACTTTTCTGCTTTTATGACCAAATTTCACATGAATGTCGGTAAAAAGCCCATGACTGGAAGCGACATAAACACCACCGCTTTTTTCATGATGATCACCATCAATCGTGATAACGGTGTCGGGGCAATTTTCTTGGCTACAGGTTCTTTCCGGGCTTTATTGATCGATATCATCAAGTGATTTTTTTTAGCCGTTAAATGGATCAACTGTGAATCGCAATTCATTTCGTATCGGGTGTCTCAAATGTTACTTTAAACACAACTTATTCCACCCTAAAGCGACTGGTTTCGATAATGTTACTGAAAATATGAACCAGCATCGGGTCATGTTTACTTCCAGATTCAAAATGTAAAATGTGCATGATTTCAGCGTGTGTTCGTCTGCGGCTGTAAGACCGTGTTTCTGCCATGGCATCGTAACTGTCAGCGATGGATATTATCCTGGCACAGATTGGGATGGCTTCACCCGATAAGTTATCCGGATAGCCTGAACCATCATAATGTTCATGGTGATGCCGAATAATCTCCGCCACATGTTGTGAACCTTTGACTTCTGTCGAAGCCAGAATTTGCGCGCCGATTTCAGAGTGTTTTTTCATGATTTCCCATTCATCTTGATCAAATTCAGAGGGCTTAAGCAATATATGGTCAGGAATGCCAATTTTGCCGATGTCATGAAATTCGGCAGCAACTTTTAGCAAATTTAATTCATCATTCGACAGCCCGAACTGCTCACCAATCAGCACTGACAATTCTCTCACCCGCTTGGAATGCAGGTGTGTCAAGAAATCACGAAATTCAAGTGCCACGGACAAGGACTTCGTGTATTTAATCAACACCTGAAAAAGTGCGTCTTGCAAAGCCATACTTAATTTCCTCAATTTAATTATTTTGTCAGAGCACGTTCGGGGTTGTTAGCAAAGAGAATTTTTAATATTTAATTAAAACACGTTTTTCACAAGGTTACGTGAATTTTATAAAAAATTATCAGTGTTTTTCTATATTCGCCGGAATGATCTCGGGCATATGGCCATTATTCCCAATATGTCACTGGTTCATAAATGATTTATGAATTTCAGACTTTTTCAAACTTTTTTCAGGATTCAAAGGCTGGTTTTTTTTACAGTGTGCATTAAGTTTAATTACACTGAGCGTATAAAATGAAATTAATATTAATTGTGGCCTTTGTTCTTCTATCTGCCAACAGTCCGGCTTTTGTGACAGTCGGTACCGATGCAGCCTGTGATTTACCGCCGGCACAGTTGCAGTCAGCCATCAATAACCATGCAAACATCAGACTGACTAACCAATCCACATACAGCGCGGTTGAAATCGTTAACCGCTCAGTGGTTATTGAGGGTGGGTTTAACAACTGTACCGATGCCCGGGCCGGTCAGGCTGGATTTCCCTATTCGGAATTATCAGGAAATAACGCCACCACCGTCATGCGCATCGCCACCACCGCGGCTGCGGGTCATCCACACCAAACCGTGGTATTACACAACCTCAAGCTCACTCAAGGCATGACGTCTGCCAATAATTTGGCCGGTGGACTGGATATTTTGGGTCACCTCGATGTTATTATGAATCGTGTTGATATCAAAAATAATACGGCAGCCACGCATGGCGGGGGTATGTATGTGTCCGGTCATGAAGGTGCAAAAGTCATTATGGAAGATGTGACTTTTCGATTTAATGAAGCCAATGTGGGCGGAGCAATGGTGATTTCCGGCGGCGCACAAGTCATCATCACAGACGCTTTTATCAGTAGTAACGATGCGACCATAAACAGCGGTGGTATTCTTGTGACATCGGACAGTCTTTTAAATATAAATGATTCGACCATCACCGCCAACAGAGCCCCGCAGGGTGGCGGTATTTATTGTTCCGGTGGCCACTTATATTTGGACAGCGACACGCGCCTGTCACATAATCAGGCAAATCTTGGCGGCGGCTTATATGCTGACAACCATTGTGTTGGCTTGATTGAAAGTGGTCATGCCAATGAACCGGATTTTTTTGAAGGCATCAATGCAAACACCGCTGAGATACAGGGCGCCGGTATCTATGCGTTTAATGCCTCTTTGACCTTAAAAGGCTCCGACAGTCATTACTTCAATATGCATGGAAACATCAACACCAACAGCAATCACAGTAATATTGGCGGCGCCCTGTTCGCCTATGGTGAAGACAGCCGTATCACACTTATCAATGCCCGCTTAACTAACAACCGGGCGCAACGTGGTTCAGCCATCGCTGCTTTGAATGGGGCCCGCGTTACCGTCAAAAAACAACCGGGCGAATGTTTTGCCGATGAATTGTGCTCACTGATTGAAGGCAATGTTTCTTCTTTGGGTGCGTTGTACAGTGAAGGATGTGGTCATTTTGAAGTTTACCAGACCACCATCCGCCATAATATCGCAGGGGACACGGCTGTGGCCTGGCTGGCAGGAAACCGAAACGATGATTGTCACCATGTCATGGAAGGTAATGTGATCTATGGTAACCGGGATGAGATCAGTGAAACCCCTGCTTTGGTACATATGGATGAAAAAGTGAGCCTTGATTTTGCCTTTAACACAGTGACCGATAACCTGAGTGATAACGTGTTCCGTCTGGGTCAGACTGCCAACACTGAACAAACGTTACATCTGAATAACAGCATTATTTGGAATGCACCGGCTGCCAGTATCAATAATGCCGGCAACCATCACTTCAGCGGAAACTGCTTGTTACTGCACGATTCCAACGAGCTACCGGCAGGCTTTGGTGCGCTGGTGATCGGGCTGAATCCTGAGTTTCTAAATGCACCGGATAATGATTACCAGTTATCCCTGATTTCACCACCGATTGATTATTGCAATACCCATCTCTATCAGCCTAAACACCACGATATTTTAAGTGTCCCCCGTGGTTACGAAATGACGTCACCTGTGCAGGGGTATTTTGATATGGGCGCCTTTGAATACGATAATGGTCATCATTTCAATGATGTGATTTTTTACGATCGGTTTTAATAAATTTAATATTGCTGGCTGAGTAAAGCAGGTGGTTAATGTACACGTGTTCGGTTTTCTGATAATACCCCCAAAGGCAATAAAGCTTTTCAAAATGGACTATTTATTGGCGACCGCATTGATCATCTGCACTCTGACACCGCCGCTGTGGCTGTTAAGTGTAAAATCAGAACCGGATTTTTTAGTTTTTATGCGGCCGTGTTTGAGCGGTGAGCCTGCATCGTGATTAATCTGAATGGAATAATCTGATGTGATTGGGCCGCGGGTTCGGATATCCGCTTTGAATGGTGTACCCTCTAACAAGACGATGTGAATATCACCGGTCAAAGTTGTCAAATCAACTGACTGTGATGCCGCTTTTTTGTACAGTTTATAAAATAAAGCGCCTCGCTCTGAAGTGGCTTGAGAATCTCCTGATCCATTGTAGGTGATATTCCCACTGAGTGATTTAAATTCGGTTCTGGCTTCTATGTCCTTAGCCTCAATCAGCCCTGCTTGTGTGTGCACTTTGAGCGGCAAGTTTTTGGGAACAATGATACCAACATCAATGCGCCGTTTTGACCAGCTTTTGTTTTCAGTGATTTCAAGATGAGAAAAGCCAACGCTCAGACGCTGTGTTTTCTCAGATTCGCTGTTAGGCGGGGTAATTAATTGGATGTTTGGTTTTCTGGGATCATCTTTGTGGTATTGAGCCATGGCGGTGATTTCAATGTGATCTGTGTCTGCGGTTTTAATGCGCACATCACCCACAGAATGCTCAAAAACAAGGGTATCACCATGCGCAACGGGGAATGAATCTTTAAGCGTATTGATAAGCCATTGTGTTTGAACTGAGGATTCTTCCGCCATCGCCACACTGACATGGAAAGTTCCCATCATCCAAAGCAACAAAGTCATCACTTGCTTGATTAAGCCAACCATATAAAAAAATATAGCGTGCACTGTTAAGGTGTCATCCCTTCAAAACCATCTTTAAAAATAAGGTCTCCTTCAAAACCATCTTTAAAAATCAGATAATTACCGTTGGGGGGCACAAACCGAAAGGCACCCACCCAAACACTGCGCTGGTTGCCGGAATTAACACGCTGATTAACATACCAAAAAACATTTTCATCTGCCGGATCCACATCCATAGAAGTGTAATCACCCCAGCGTTGACTTGAAGTGATTGAAGCCACCCCCGGCACCAAAGTCATTTCATCCATGGTCATTTGATTCAACGGATCATTGGCACCCCGTGCCGTAACCCGAATCGAAGGATAGACCGTATCAGAACTGGCGCTGTAACCCAAAGCAATGTCTCCATAAGAATTGATTGCCATTGAGCCCATAAACCGGTGTGTGTTGTCAGGACTGTAAGTGGAATCCTGACGCAAAGTCCAGCTGCCACCCTGACGGTGAATCTCCCACCAGCGAATACCGGCGACACCGCCACCCACATCCACAACCTGATTCAGCACCATAGACTCGGCATTGGCGTTATTTACCCGATAATGTAATTGACGCAGCGCGCGGTTGTATAAAGCGTCTATTTTATTGGATGTGCCCGGTTGGGAGACACAATCTCGAACACCCGGGGCGCAGGGCAATAAAGCAAAAGGTTGCGGACTCAAGGTTTGGGCCAGAGTAAAACTTGAATTGGCCGGTGTAACCCAATCCACTGAAAACTCCCACATTTCTAAGCGGGTGACCGGGTTACTGTTGTCCATATCTTCATGCACAGACCGCACGAATGTATTGGGCGGGCTAACGCCGGGCGGTAAATTTGTACCATCCAAATCACTGGGCAAAATGCGTGTCACCCGCGGTGAAGAGCCGATTAAATGAGGGGTTGCAAAACGTTGATAGGTGGCTGCTTGTCCGGCCAGCATGGCCGCTCGGTCAAAAGCATATACGCTGACATTGGGTGATTCAAAAGTACTGACATAATAGGCATCAGGCCAGACCCCATATTGGGGATAATCCGGAAAATTGGGGGCTGAAAAAGCGTAGGAATACCACCCGTCGGTCACCGGGTTAGGGCCCTGGGACACATAAATACAAAATGAATTATCGGTTAAATCAAACTCTTGTAACAACCAGCGGTCAGCCAGTTGATCGTAGATAACAATGGGATCACCGTCCCCGTCCTGACAAGGAGAGGAGCCGCCATTCCATAATGAATTCAAGGCGATTTCCGGCACTAAATTCTGACCATTTTTATCCCAAACGGCAAATCGAGACGGATTGACCATACTGATATAATGGTTGGGGCCGACCGTTCCCACCGTATCCGGTGGATTTGAATTGCCCGGTGGATGGGCCTCAAAAGCAAACAAAAATTGTCCGGGATAACTGACACCCTCACCGGTTTGTTGTAATGCGGGATCCTGCCAACCAATAATTTGCTCTGTCGGTCCGTCTGAGTGAAGACCTTCAGCAACCACCTGAATCGGGTCACCAGGTTGCCAGGGCGGCTCCGGCGTGATATCACGCAAATCAATATCAAGCACCCAGGGGACCACCGGATCACTGACATAAACTCCGTTTGACAGTGTTTTACCACCGTTTTGAGCTTGCACTAATGTGACCACAAACCCAAGCGGAATAAGACACACCAAGCTTACATTTTTCCAACTTTTCATTAATTCAACCCTCTTATTATTGGATATATCCTACATGATATAGTCACCCAAAAACCAGCGCAACAAAAATCAGAGCTGATAATAAGGAAAATCCTTCGCGCTTAAGCCACTGATCCCGGCTCAGCAACACGTCTGTGACATCTTCACAATCATTTTATCACTCAAATGAATCGACAAAGATAGAGTTTTCAAAACCGCCCGTTCGACGGCGCCAATATCACATATCTCAACACCGTTGGCCTAACCGGCTCGGCGGGGCAAGCTGCTCAGCTTTTTACTGGATCAGGAATCACCTTAAACACCGCTCTGCAGTTTGCCATCAGATTCTATCTTGTTTGTGATACATGACGAACAGCACTGTATTTTCTGAGGCGGTGTCATTACAATCATTGGCTTTTAATCTTCAAATTGGAGTTCATCATGAAAAGTAAATTATTAGCGGTCGTGTTGTTAATCAGTGTGTCCTGGGTGGCACAGTCAGAAATGACCCTGGACAGTGTGTTGGCAGATTACATTGAAGCCAAAGGCGGTATGGAGGTCATTAAAGGCACAAAAACCATTAAAACCACCGGTAAAATGACCATGGGCGCAATGGAAGCCCCATTTACGTTTATTTTCAAATCACCCAATAAAATTTACACCACTTTTGAACTTCAGGGTATGAAAGGTATTCAGGCTTTTGACGGCGAAAAAGGCTGGCAAGTGATGCCATTCATGGGCAAAACCGAACCTGTGGCGATGTCAGAAGATGAGCTGAAACAAATTAAAGAACAAGCCGATCTGGAAGGTCCGTTGGTTGACCATGAAAGCAAAGGTATTCAACTGGAGCTGATTGGTAACACAGAAATTGAAGGCACACCTGTGATTGAAATCAAAGCCACCAAACCCAGCGGTGATGTGGTCACCGTGTTTCTGGATAAAGAATACATGATTGAAGTGATGACCCGAACAAAAATGAACATGATGGGTCAGGAAGTTGAAGCCGAAACATACTTCAGTGATTATAAAGAAGTGGGTGAATCCGGCTACCCGATGGCCCACGCCATGAGTGTCAAAATGAATGGCTCAGTGGTACAAAATCTGACTTTTGAAGATGTGGCGTTAAATGTTGACGTCGATGATTCATTGTTTCAAATGCCTGTTGAAACAGAACAGCAAGAGGCCGCTGAGTAATCGGGAGTTTAAACATGAAATTATCGACTGTTTGTTTGTTGGCGGGTGTTTTACTGCCCGTGCTTTCTCAAGCCGATTCGGTTAAGGTGGATGCCTATACCTTTGGCGGCTTAAAGGCACGTGCTATCGGGCCTGCTGTGATGAGCGGCAGGATTGCGGCACTGGATGCAACCGCTGATGAAACACCCGTTATTTATGTGGGCACGGCCAGTGGTGGTGTCTGGAAATCGAAAGACGGCGGTGTCGGTTTTGAACCTGTTTTTGATGATCATAACCAATCCATTGGTGCTGTCAAAATCGACCCCAACAACGCTTCGCATGTATGGGTGGGTACCGGCGAATCCTGGGTCAGAAACACCGTTTCAGTCGGTGATGGAATTTATTTGTCAACCGATGGCGGTGACAAGTGGCAGCACCTGGGTCTTGAAAAAACCGAACGCATCGCCGCCATTGAAGTCAGCAGTCAATCCGGCGACACCGTGTTTGTCTGCGCCACCGGTGCCTTGTGGAATGACGCTGAAGAACGCGGGGTTTACCGCACCACAAACCGTGGCAAAACCTGGGAAAAAGTGTTGTATGTGAATGCATCAACCGGTTGTTCTGATCTCGTCATTGACCCCAATAATCCGAATATTCTCTATGCCGGTATGTGGCAGTTTAGACGTTATCCTGACTATTTCACGTCAGGCGGCGAAGGCAGTGGTTTATACCGGTCAATTGACGGTGGTGACAGCTGGCAGGAAATGACCAATGGTTTGCCCCAGGATGACAAAGGCCGCATTGCTTTGGCCATAGCCAATTCCCGCAGCACCACGGTTTATGCCACTGTGGAAGCCAAAGAGACCGCATTGTATCGCAGTGATGACATGGGCAAAACCTGGCACAAAAAATCGGATGCCGGCATGATCCAGATGCGTCCTTTTTATTTTGGCGAATTACAGGTGGATCCCAAAGACCCGGAACGTGTTTATAAACCAAGTTTTATCACTGTCACCAGCGTTGACGGCGGTGAGTCGTTTTCATCCATGTTTGCAGGCGGCTTTAATATTCCGATTCATCCGGATCACCATGCCTTATGGATAAACCCTGATAATCCCAGCCAGTTGGTCTTAGGCACAGACGGCGGTGTTTATATCAGTTACAACAAAGGGGGTAACTGGCGTATGGTGGGCACCTTGCCCGTCAGTCAGTTTTACCATGTTTCTCATGATGACCAATGGCCTTACCATGTGTATGGCGGTTTGCAGGACAATGGTTCCTGGGCAGGTCCTTCTCGCGCCCCGGGCGGTATTAAACCCGGTGACTGGCATTCAATCGGCATGGGTGACGGCTTTTGGGCCTTTGTTGACAAACTCGACCATAACATCATTTATTCAGAATACCAGGGCGGTCAATTACTGCGTTTAAACCGCACCATTGGTGAGCTTAAGCACATTCCGCCGGTTGCCAATGAAGGTGAAAAACCTTTGCGCTTTAACTGGAACACACCGTTGCTGGTCAGTGAAGCGAACCCCGGCACGATTTACTACGGCTCACAATATTTACATCAATCCACGGACCGGGGTGAATCCTGGCAAACCCTGTCACCTGATCTCACCACTGATGACCCAAAACGTCAGCGACAGGCCGATACCGGCGGTTTAACCCTTGATAACTCAACAGCTGAAAATAATGCAACCATTTACACCATAGCAGAATCTATACTTGATAAGCAACTGTTATGGGTGGGTACAGATGACGGCCTGATACATGTCTCAAAAGATGCCGGAGAAAGCTGGCAAAATGTGGGTAAAAACATCCAAGGGGTGCCCAAAGGTACCTGGGTTTCACGCATCACCGCCAGCCCGCATCAGGTGGGCAGCGCTTTCGTGACATTTGACGGTCATCGCAGCGGCGATATGAAAACCTATGCTTTTCAAACGAATGATTTTGGTCGCACCTGGCATGCTTTACCAACCGATGAACTCGGCTATGCCTGGGTCTTGAAACAAGATACTGTAAACCCCGATTTGTTGTTTCTCGGAACTGAATTTGGCCTCTACATCAGTCTGGACTCAGGCAAAAACTGGGCCAGATTTAAAGAAAATCTGCCCAAGGTTGCGGTGCATGATTTGGTGATTCATCCGACTGAACATGATGTGATTCTTGCCACCCACGGTCGCGGGGTTTACATCATCGATGACATTTCGCCCTTGCGTGCTTTGACACAGGATAAACTTAACGAAAATGTGGTGATGCTACCATCCAGACCGGCGGTGATGGTAGAAGGCGGGGCCTTACAGAGTTTTTCCGGAGGTGATGATTTTATTGGATCCAATCCTTCAGAGGTGGCGGTTATCAGCTATTATCTGAAAAAACGCCATATGTTCGGTGACATGAAAATCAACATTCTGGACGAAAACGATCAGGTAATTACCAGCCTGGTGGCCGGGAAAAGGCGTGGCATTAACCGCGTGGACTGGCCGATGCGTTTAAAAGCACCGAAATTTCCGCCATCCACTTCATTGGTCCCCGGTTTTCTCGGCCCCAGGGTGGCAGAGGGTCGTTATAAGGTTGAGCTGATTAAAGGAAAAAAAAGTTATTATTCAACTGTTGATTTGGTGCCTGATCCGAGATCATCGCACACCCTTGAAGACCGCAAAGAGCAACAACAGTTATCCATGCGACTTTACAACGCGATTAATGATTTGACCTTTCAGTTAAGTCAATTACAGGATGTGGTTTCGCAGCTGCATGAGAAAAAAGACCTGTCAACCGGCGCGCAAAAGAAAGCAGAAAAATTTGAACAGGCCTATAAAAAATTAAATGCCCGATTCACCGCCACCAAAAAGGGCATGATCACCGGTGAATCCAAACTGCGCGAACAGCTCGGTACACTGTTTGGCCATGTGGTTGCTTACAGTGGCAAGCCCAGTCAGACCCAATACCAATTGGCGGATAAACTGATAGATGATGTGGCCAATGCCATTCAGGCCGGTCAAGCATTGCTGAGTAAACAATTGCCGGCCATCAATAAGCAACTCGGTGAAGATGATGCCATCAAATTAATCGACCGAACCACTTGGGACGAGAAAAACGGCATGGGTCTGACCTCACAACCGGTGAACAAAGCCTGGTTAATCAATGGTGGTCATATCCACCATTAACAAACTGCCTGACAGCCAACCTTAAAGGGGTCTTCGTGACCCCTTTTTTGTGAAACGGGCTTAACAGAATAGCCGCGATACAAAATTCTCAAAGGCAAATGACATCTTAAAATGATGCCTCAGCGTCATTGTCTTCGGCATCCTTTTTAAGCTGTGCCTGATGGTCCAGGTCATAGGGTGGGATTTGCTGACCTTTATTCTCACCTTTGAGGTAGAAGTTCATCCAGCGCATTAAGCGCTTGGCATAATCCAGCTGCGCCGCGGCTTTGCGGTTACCGTGGCCTTCGCCCGGGTAATACACCAGACGGACTGGTGTATCGGTGCGGGTTTTAATGTAGCGATACAACTCCATAGACTGCGCCGGATGTACCCGTGTGTCATTTTTGCCATGCATAATCAGCAGTGGCGTTTGTGCTTTATCGGTGTGATAAATCGGACTACGCTCCAACATCCACATCCATTTATCCCAGGGGTAATTGCGGGCGTGCACGTTGTACATTTCCTTGGGGATATCGGTGGTACCGAACTTTGACAGCTGATTGGCAATGCCCACAAACATAACACTGGCGGCAAAATGCTCACTTAAGGCGGTGGCTGCCCAGGCAGAGGCATAACCGCCGTAGGAACCGCCGGTAATACCAACACGCGCTTTATCGACAATACCTTCATCAGATAAATGGGTGATGGCATCCACCAAATCATTAAACTCACCACCGGCATAATCGGCCTGACCTTTTTTACTGAATTCAACACCGCGACCGGTACTGCCGCGATAGTTCGGCAGAAACACCGCAAAACCATTACCGGCAGCATGTTTAATCGGGTAAGCATAACGATCCAGCCACTCATTGCTGATATGGGCTTCAGGACCGCCATGCACCATCATAATCAAAGGATAACGTTGATTCTTTGTATAGTTAATGGGATAAACCAGAATCCCCTCAAGCTCAAGACCATCACGCGCGGTGTATTTAATGGATGCCTGCTTCGGCATGGCGATATTCTCCAGCCAGGGGTTGGAATGGCTTAATCGCTTCAAATCACCGTTATTGACCGAGTAAACTTCTCGCGGATGATCAGCGTGGCCAACGGTCGCAACCATGGTTTTGCCGTCTTCGCTGACATCAAAGTTACTTAACACGGCTTTGCCGAGTGGCAGCCTGTTGTCAACTTTTTCCGTATCGAGATTAATGACACTGACTTCACTGCTGGTGCCAATATGCCCCATATAGGCCAGTTGAGAATCTGACAGCCACTCAATGGCTTTGACATGACCTGCATAGTCTTTAACATATTCAGTCATCTTGCCGTTGCCACTGCGACCAACAAACAATCGGCCACTGGCCGGATCATGCTTATCTTCGGCACCAATCATGGCGACATATTTGCCATTGGGCGACCATTCCGCTTCACCCAGCTTACCTTCGGTTTTAAACGCCTGAATACGCTCACCGTCAATTTGATAAATACCATATTCAGAGGATGTATAATTATCATCGATATGCGGCGTTGGTGTGGTTCGAAGCAGCACATGATCTTTCCCGGGATGAAACTGTACTGACAAGATATGTTCATCAATATTTAATTGAACCGGTTCGTCTTCTAAGTTGTTTAGATTAACTTGATAGGCATGGTTAAATTGAATATCCTCTTCATAGACTTCAGCTTTGAAACCTTTCTTTTCCAGCTTTTTCTCCGACTTGTCTTTCTCCGGCTTGGCCACAAAAACCAATTTGTCACCTTCTGAATTAAGGGAAAACGAAGAAATATTATTTTTATGAGAAATGACTTTAACCGACTCACCACCATCCACCGGAATACGGTAAATTGAGGTGTATTTATCATCGTTACGCTTAGCGCGATAATATATCGACTGGCCATCCGGGCTCCACTGCACCGAAGACACAGATACCTCACCGGTAATAAAAGGCCTTGAGTTACCTTGTTTATCCACCACATGCAGCTCAACATAATGTGACCCATCCTCATCCTCATAAGGCGTACGCGGCTTCACCAAAGTATAAGCCGTCAACTGACCGTCAGATGACACCACCGAACTGCCCACATAATGCGCCGTCACGATTTGTTCTAAGGTCATGATGTCCTTTTTAGCATGCGCACTAAACCCAACCAACAAACCTAAAACAACACCAGTAATCCACATAAACCGCTGATTGCCACCCTGATGGTGACGACCTTTTGTTCTCTTTAAATCGATTTTTCTCATTCTTTCCTCATTGTTTTGAACTTATAAAATTCCAGAAACACGCCTATCAGTGTTATTAAACGCCCTAACGATAGTCGCCTAACGCCATATTAATCGACCCATGTGAAAATTTAAAGTCATACAACTTCACTTCAGGACTTCGACAAAAGACAGGCATCTAAATCGATACCGCCTGACAAGAATCCGGCAAACTCACCTAACATATCAATCCAAGGATATTAGATACCTTACTCAAACTTTGTCACCCCATAATGCCCATCTTTAGATATTTTATTGAGCTTTAATTAAACCAATATCATGAATGAGGTTTTACATTTGGTGCTTGTCCTTGTTTATTTTTTAAATCAAATGATCACTTTTTTGAGGGTTTTTACTTTTTTTCTCGCCTTAAATAGTGATAGATACCGAATAAATAAACTAAAGGGGTCAGTACCCTTAACTTAAAACTGATGCCGTCTGTTGTTTCGGCTGTGGCGAGAATATGAATGTGGTTAGTCATCAATTCATAAGCATGAATTTTTACGCCACTACCTTGAGCTGAATCATGCAAGTAATTTTTATACGTTTGATAATCTTCTTCTTCAAAAACACAGCCTGACGGTTATTCCCTCTTTGAATAACATGGTTGGCAATATCGGGAACAAAGAACCTTGGTTTCCTTGGCATAAGATACCTTTCAAATTTGGTATGATAGCATAAATCTCTTTAAAGGGTACTGACCCCTTTATTCATAGCATAAATCTCTTTAAAGGGTACTGACCCCTTTATTCAGTGCAGTGATTTTTGCCATGATTCTGGTGGCGAACCCTTTAAACGTTTTTGCATAGTTTCTGCGAATCATAAATTGATCACACAGTTGAGAAAATAAGGTTTCAATTCGTTTTCTTGCCTTGCTGTAAACCCAAGGTAACCTCTTGTAATTTAGTTGATTTTTTCTCATAGGAGTATGCAGGTTTATGTTCGATGTATCAAATAAATCCAGTTGCAAAGGATGACTCAAATAGCCTTTGTCTCCAATGATATGACAGTCTTTCATTAGCCCTTTTATATCATTTAGGTAATGTATGTCATGGACAGATGCAGGTGATAAGTCAAAATGTTTAAAAACACCATCCACAGAACACACCGCATGTAATTTGTAACCGTAATACCTCATGCTTTGAGAGGCACAATAACCATGATTTGGCGCTGTATCGACATCATCGTTACATATAGTTGAACGCCCTGCACGAGAAATCTTACACACTTCCAAGGGCATACTGTCGATTAAAAAATGATCTTCTCCAGTGGTCATTTGATCTGCCATTTGTTGCCTAAGTGCTTCTATATAAATGAATAATTGTCTTTTTCGTCGGTTGTAAACCGAACGTTCTATCTGGTCAAATAAGCTCGCAGGTAATCTGCGAAATAACTCCCTTTCTGAATCAATATTTAAGTATTCAGCTGTTAAAGCCAACGCGATAACTTCAATATCTGATAGTTTAGGTATTCTGATTTGATTCAAAAAGTTAGATTGTTCAATTAATTGCTGTAAGACAGACAATATTTTGATATAACTGCATTCTAAGTTACTCATAGTATTGGTAATTTTCAAGTTTCGAGACTTATAAATATACCGCATTTTGCTATGAGTAACTTCTTGTTTTTCAACTATTTTCTAAATGCACCACGGGTTCATAATAATTTAATTTAACATTTTATTTGTATTTCATTTATAATAAATAATGCATGGGGTTAGTTATTAATTATAAAATCCCCTGTAAGTTTTGATTTATTTTGAGTCTTATTTAAAAAAAGGGTATTTCTATGAAAAAATTTCTGATCTTATTTAGCTTACTTTTTTGTGCGCCACTGTTTGCACAAACCGATGATCCCAATAACACAGCCTTTAACCCTGCAGCCGCTAACCGAGGCGGAGGGGTCGGTACATTTATCGGATCGATTACATCACCACCAACCGGTGTTACCGGTGCATTGCCCGTGGGTCTGGAGCATAATGGCTCAGGCGATTTATTGGTTACTGAAATCAGTAATAATGAATATTTTAGCCAATCAACCGCTGGCCCATTGGTTACCGGCCCGATTAATGTTGCGGCCAATAACGCTAATCCCATCGGAATAACCACAGACGGTAGCACACTGTATCTCACCGACACAGCAGCTTCTGATGTTGATTTATTTGATTTAGCCGGAAATTACTTATCGAGTTTCGATGTGTCAACCGAAACCACCTTCCCGGAAGGTATTACCTATGCGGCACCACTTAATAATTTATTTGTTGTTGATGGCGCGGGGGGCAATAAAGTGTCTGAATATGATTTATCCGGCAATTTAATCAATAACTACCCCATTAACGGCTCATCGCAGGACGGCATCGCTTTTGATGAACAACGCTGTGTTTTTTGGATTTATGACAGTGGCACTGACCTGGTACGCAGTTATGATTCATCTTTTACCGAAATTGAAAACTTTCCCGGCACTGGTGCTAATGGTTTTTCAGACGGTGAAGGTGTTGGTGTCATTGGCAATAGTCTTTATGTTATGGCAATTGCCAGCAATGAAATCGTTGAATTTGATATCTCGCTGGCACAACCGGCTGCCAATGCCGCCACCTTATGCGCCAGAGGAACTGGGCCTGCACAAATGGTGCCGGTTAATAATTTTTACGTATTGGCTCTTTTGAGCTTGTTACTCATGGTATTCGGTGCTTTTACAGCACGTCGATTCCAATAATAAACTAAGCTTCTAAACCACCAAAGCCCGTGACATGACACGGGCTTTTTAACTAAAGGGGTCAGTACCCTTTAACTTAGTACCCTTTAACTTAGTACCCTTTAACTTAGTACCCTTTAACTTAGTACCCTTTAACTTAGTACCCTTTAACTTAGTACCCTTTAACTTAGTACCCTTTAACTTAAAACTGATGCCGTCTGTTGTTTCGGCTGTGGCGAGAATATGAATGTGGTTAGTCATCAATTCATAAGCATGAATTTTTACGCCACTACCTTGAGCTGAATCATGCAAATAATTTTTATACGTTTGATAATCTTCTTCTTCAAAAACACAGCCTGACGGTTATTCCCTCTTTGAATAACATGGTTGGCAATATCGGGAATAAAGAACCTTGGTTTCCTTGGCATAAGATACCTTTCAAATTTGGTATGATAGCATAAATCTCTTTAAAGGGTACTGACCCCTTTAGTACACGGCTTGAATCCCGAAAAATATCTCACCGAAATATACCGCCGACTTCCAAACTGTGAAACAGCAGAGCAGTTCGAACAGCTGCTGCCTGAAAACATCCAACTCGATTAAACAATCATAATCAGCTAAACTAAGCTGTCAACCATGGGGTTGACTTGGCGCTTACATTAATTTTTAGATAAGCGATTTTGAATAAATTGAAAGGAGATTATCATGAGTATTAATAACAAAGTGGCCCTGATTACGGGCGCAGGACAGGGCATTGGACGTGCCATTGCCTTACGTTTAGCCAACGATGGTGCGGACATTGCCATTGTCGATTTGAACGAAAAAAATATGCAGACAGTTGCCGATGAAGTTCGCGCACTTGGCCGTAAAGCCACCACATTCAAAGCCAACGTCGCTAAGCGCGATGAGGTTTACGCCGCTGTTGATCACGCCGAAAAAGAGCTCGGTGGTTTTGATATCATCGTTAACAATGCCGGTATCGCAAATATTCAATCCATTGCAGAACTTAAGCCTGAAGAAGTTGATAATATTTTAAAGGTTAATATTGAAGGTGTTTTATGGGGCATACAAGCGGCTGCCGCGAAATTTAAACAGCGCAAGCAAAAAGGTAAGATTATCAGCGCGTCCTCTATTGCAGGACATGAAGGCTTTCCTTTGTTAGGTATTTATTCAGCGACCAAATTTGCTGTGCGGGCTTTGACACAGGCGTCGGCTCAAGAGTATGCCAGCGATGGTATTACTGTTAATGCTTACTGTCCCGGCGTTGTCGGCACCGATATGTGGGTTGAGATTGATAAGCGCATGGCTGAAATTACCGGTGCTAAAATCGGCGAAAACTATGATAAATTCGTTGGTGGAATCGCCCTTGGGCGTGCACAAACACCGGAAGATGTGGCTGCATTTGTTTCTTATCTGGCGGGCCCGGATTCAGATTATATGACCGGTCAAGCGCCCATCATTGATGGTGGTCTTGTTTATCGTTAAAACATCATCAAAACAAGTTCTAAATCTGCAAGGCATGTTTTCAATGCCTTGCAGCTATTTGATATGATCATAATTGTTGAAATTACATCCAAGATGTATTTTGATAGTCATAAAGAATAAAGGGGTCAGTACCCTTTAGCCTCATATAATTGGCGATATGCGGAACAAATAACCTTGGCTTTCTTGGCAAGGTTAAACCCTCAAAATTACTAAGATACCATAAAACACTTTAAAGGGTACTGACCCCTTTAGTTTTTCATTTCAGAAAACCTAACAGAACTGTTATTGAGTGAGCTAGGGATTGAAAATAAAAATCAAAAACTGATTGTGATAAGTCAGTCTTGTGATATAGCCCATCATTCTATTGAGGACGAGCCTGAAGTTGAGATAATAATATGCAGTGAAATTGAGTCTCTAAATGCCATGATGACTAACTCACAGAATCCTCGAGTATTAAATTTAGAGGCAATAAAGCTTGATCCTAATAGTGGGGCTACTCCTCTTTACTTAGAACTAAAAGCAAAAAATAAGCGTTCTATTTCTAAAGACAAATTCATCGATCAACTACCCGATGAGACCATAAAGTTAGATGACCACAATAGCAGAATTTTATGTCAATGGTTGGCCTCGCGTTACAATAGGTTAGCTTTGCCATCTGAGTTCAATGAAAGAATGCGCACTATGAGGAACTTTAAAAAGTTATTAAAAAAAACTAATAACTTTATTTCTGCCCTATACATATCAGTTGAGCCAAATAGGGAAATAGAATCGCATGAGACCTATACAGTAAACTTGTTGGCATTAACTAATGTAAATTCAAGTGAAACTCCCGAAGCCGTAAAAAAATTGATTAATCAAATGGCTACTCACATGGAAGAAAATAATATAGATACAAATACAATTATTCGCTCGGAGAAAGAGACAAGCGTTGCAACAATAAAGGCTTTAAAAAAATACAATTTTGATCACTTTTCTTTCAGAGATACGAAGAACCCAACTCCCCCTGAGGTTTGACATTTGTAATACAGTGCTAACCTGACGAAAAAAATCAATTACATATTAATACACCAATTTTTAACTGACTTCAAAAATAAAATTCATGCGACCATTAAGATAGGTCACCTAACCCACCCAATCTAACTCTCTTCAACCGCAACGCATTCCCAATCACCGAAACCGAACTTAAACTCATGGCCGCGGCGGCAATCATCGGCGACAGCAGTAAGCCGAAGAACGGGAACAGTACACCGGCGGCGATGGGGACGCCGACGCTGTTGTAGATGAGGGCGAAGAACAGGTTTTGTTTGATGTTGCGCATCACGGCTTCGCTGAGGAAGCGGGCTTTGACGATGCCTTTGAGGTCGCCTTTAACGAGGGTGACTTCGGCGCTTTCGATGGCGACGTCGGTGCCGGTGCCCATGGCGATGCCGACGTTACTTTTGGCCAGTGCCGGGGCGTCGTTAATGCCGTCACCGGCCATGGCGACGATATGGCCTTCGTTTTGTAGCTGCTCGACGAATGCCATTTTATCTTGTGGTAGCATGCCGGCTTTAAAGTCGGAGAGGTTTAAGGCATTTGCCACGGTGCGGGCGGTGTCTTCATTGTCGCCGGTGAGCATGATGACATTCACGCCGTCGTCTTGCAGGGCTTTAATGGCGTCGGCGGCGGTCTTTTTAATGCGATCGCCGATCACGACAAAACCGACCACCTGTTTATCAACAGCCAGGTAAGACACGGTTTTACCTTGCTGCTGGAAGTCTTTGGCCTGACTGAGTACACTTTCGGTTAATGCTGCGTTGACTTTGTGCATAAGTTTATCGTTACCCAGTACCAGGGATTGTTTATTCACGGTGCCGATAACGCCCTGGCCGGTGACCGAATCAAAATCACTGGCTTCGGATAATTCTATGTTATTGTCGCGGGCGTAGTTCACGGTGGCGGTAGCCAGCGGATGTTCGCTGCTGCGATTAAGTGAGGCCACCAGGGCGGTGACTTCCTCGGCACTGAGTTTGTCAGTGGTGGTCTCGATGGTTTCAACGGTGGGCTTACCTTCGGTTAGGGTGCCGGTTTTGTCGACAATCAGGGTGTCCACGTGGCTCATTTTTTCCAGTGCTTCGGCGTTTTTAATGAGGACGCCATTTTGTGCGCCTTTACCGACACCGACCATAATCGACATCGGTGTGGCCAGACCCAAGGCGCAAGGACAGGCAATAATCAGGACCGCAATGGCATTCACCAGGGCATAAACATAAGCCGGTTCCGGGCCAAATATCGCCCAGATAATAAAGGTGATAATAGAAATCAGCACCACCACCGGCACAAAATAACCGGCAATTGTATCGGCCAGTTTTTGCATCGGTGCCTGGGAGCGGCTGGCGTCGTTGACCATGGTGACGATCTGTGCCAGCAAGGTATCGGCACCGACTTTTTCTGCGGTCATGGTGAAAGACTGGTTGCCGTTAATGGTGCCGGAGGTGACTTTATCACCTTCTGATTTATCCACAGGTATCGGTTCACCTGTGATGGCCGATTCATCGATGGATGACTCGCCTTGTTTAATGACGCCGTCCACCGGAATTTTACCGCCGGGTTTAATGCGCAGGACATCGCCTTGTCTGACGTCGTTAATGCTGATTTCGTGTTCATCGCCGTTTTCATCCACCAGGGTGGCTTTATTGGGCGCCAGTTTGAGCAGTTCTTTGACCGCGTCACTGGTTTTACTGTGGGCGCGGGCTTCCAGCACCTGTCCCAACAGCACCAAAGTCAGAATCACGGTGGCGGCTTCAAAATAAACATGCACGGCACCACTGTCGGTTTTAAACTCAGGCGGTAAGGTGTCCGGGAATAACAAGGCAAAGACACTGAATAACCACGCCACCCCGGCACCGATACCGATGAGGGTGAACATATTCAGGTTCCAGGTTTTGATACTTTTATAGGCCCGTTCAAAGAACATCCAGGTGGTCCAGAACACCACCGGTATCGACAATACCAATTGAATCCAGTTTCGGGTGGTTTCGCTGAGGGCTTTGCTGATCGGGTTACCGGGAATCATATCGCCCATTTCAAGGACAAATATCGGTAAGGTAAAGAGTATCGACCACCAGAGTTTAGTGAGTAAGCGTTTATAGGTTTTTTCCTCGCTACTGAGGTCCGGTTCTTTGGGCACCAGTTCCATGCCGCATATGGGGCAATCACCGGGCTCGTCGCGAATGATTTCCGGGTGCATCGGGCAGGTGTATTGATCACCGACACCAAACTGCACCTGCTGTTGTTCCACCAGGTCCATGCCACAAACCGGACAATCGCCGGGGGCGTCGTAGGTTTTATCGCCTTCACAATGCATCGGGCAATAGAAGACGCCGTTGCCCCTCTCAGACTTATGACCCGGTTCTTTTTCTTCCGGTTCAGGCGGGGTTTCGCCGGGTCGGTAGATGTCGTAAGTGCTGTCGCTGAGGGCGGCTTGCAAGGCCTCGAAATCAGGCTCGTCTTGCCAGGTGATGTCGGCTGTTTTCTGGTCTAAATCGACACTGACATCGGTGACGCCTTGAACACCTGATAAGGCTTCGGTGACATGCTTACGACAGCCGCCACAGCTCATGCCGGTGACGGGATAGGTTTGTTTGTTCATTGTTTTACCTGCTTACAAATAAAGACGCCGGGTACCGGTCTGCGCCGTTACGGCATGTGATGGGCCACGCCCATCTACAATTGGTTGACACGTTTTTATGCCATGATGGTTGGTGGTTTTTGCCAACTACAACAGGGTAAAGATTTTAGCATAAATAATGATATAAAGCTTGGATGCCCAGCACCCTTCAGGACGCCGGGCACCGGTTTGTGCCGGTGCGGCTAATATTGGAGGTGGCGTACATTCCGGATCAAATGATGCTGGGTACCGGACTGCGCCGGCACCGCCTACGTTGTGCCTGTAAAAGGACGCTGGGTACCGGCCTGCGCCGTACCGCCTATACGGCGGCTTCGTCAATCATGGTTTTGGTGGCTTGTTCCACTTCAGTGGCGACTTCCACCAAACGCGCATCAGAGGATAGGTCGGATAACATTTTCACCGGCTTAATCATGCCGATTTTGGTTTCACCGTCTTCGGTCCACACCGAGATGCGGCAGGGTAAGGCCATGTTGAGTTGCATATCAATGGACAGGACTTTGTCGGCTTGTGCCGGGCTGCAGACTTCCAGAACATGGCAGTCTTCTTTAAAGTCGATACCTTTGGAGCGCAAGGTGTTGCCTAAATCATGGACATGCAAGACGCCGAATTTATGGGCAATGACGGCGTCTTCCAGGTCTTTTGAGGCTTGTTTAAAATCTTTTTGGGTGGTTTTCTGGTAGTACATCGTTATCTCCTGAGTTTGTTAAACCAATCATGGTAGCTGTCGATAAATTTCTGCACAAATTTCTCTGTGTCCGGCACCAGTCGGTCATTATCATCCAATAAATTCTGAATCTGGCCGATGTAGGCTTCCGGCTGCGGCATCATCGGAATATCTAAAAACACCACCGCCTGACGGATGTTGTGATTGGACCCAAAACCGCCGATGGCACTTTGACTGGCTGTTATCACAGCACCGGGCAGACCCTGCCAGACACTCTGGCCGTAAGGTCTGGAACCGACATCGATGGCGTTTTTTAAGGCGCCGGGAATGGATCGGTTATATTCCGGACTGATGAAAATCACACCATCTGAGGATTTCATGGCATGGCGAAAGTCGCTCCAGGCCTGGGGTGTTTCCGCTTCTAAATCTTCGTTGTACAACGGCAAGTCACCGATTTCGACGATGTTTAAATCCAGTTCGTCAGGTGCCAGTCGCATCAGTTCGTGGGCGACTTTGCGGTTATACGAATCTTTTCTCAAAGAGCCGACAATTAAGGCAATGTTCTTTTTAGCCATGGGAAATCCTCCGGTATGTTTTTATTAAATGTCTGATATGCGCTAAACTGTGTTGACCCTTTTAGATTTGGGGTAATATCCTCTTATTTCAAGCAACGCTCAATGACATATATGAAAGCCAGCCAACAACAAATTGAACAGGAACAAGCACAACGATTTGTGGATCGCTTCTTTCATTTGCACCGGGAAGACATTATCACCCGGGCACGACAAAGCAATGTCTCGGAATCCGTCATTGAGCACATCAAAACTTTACTCGATAGCCGCAGCCGACAACGGACCCAAGCCAATGTCGGTCAACAAACTGTGCTGAAAAATGAGGTGTTTGAATCGTTCACCATCGAAAGCTACCAAATCACGGAATTAATTGCTGAAGGTGGTATGTCGGCAGTTTATCGTGCCCATAAAATCGACAGCCAGGCCCAAAAAGATGTGGCCATTAAACTGATTCCACCGCATTTACTGACCAGTAAACTTCGCCGGCTGTTTGTTGACGAACTGGAAACCCTGTCCTACCTGCATCATCCGCACATTGTTGATTTGCATCATGGCGGGGTCAGCGACCAGGGCATTCCCTATTTTGTGATGGAATTGGTGCATGAAGCGAGACCGATTACTGAATATATTGAAGATAACGGCCTGAGCCAACAAGCCACCATTGATTTATTTATCACGCTGGCTAAAACCCTGGACTATGCCCATAAAAACCATATTATTCACCGCGATTTAAAGCCCAATAACATTCTGGTGGATGGCTTTGGTCACCTCAAGGTGGTGGATTTTGGAATCGCCGCCATCGCCCGACATACGGCTGAGACCCAGGCCTATACGCAAGCCTATTCGCCACCGGAGCAAATTCAGAACAGCGATTCACCGGTCTCTTTTGCCACCGATATTTACGGTTACTGTTCCGTGCTACTGGAATGTTTATGCCCCGATAACAAAGACTTCAAACCGGGCTGGCAGAAACGCTGTTTAAGACAGGCGGATCTGGATGGTGATTTAAAGAAAATCATCAACAAAGGTCTGCAATTTCTACCGCAGGACCGTTATCGGGAGTTTGATCAGCTGGTCACGGATCTGGCACTGTGGCAACAACAGCTTCCTCTGGCTTCCTTCGACAGTTCCCTGTGGGATAACACCAAAAAGTTTTTTCGGCGTCAGCCTTTTGCCGGGAGTTTATTGGTTGTGACGTTTGTTATTTTAAGCGCCGGCCTGGCATTCAGTTTTTGGCAATTGGATCGCCTTAAAACCCAAACCGCCAAAACCGAACAAGTACGGAATTTGTTTTTTAATGCCATCGAACAGACCGATCCGGACATTCGACAGGGCCGTTCCATTACAGTTAAAGAAATGCTACAGCAGGCTTTACGCAATGCCCGTGAAAACCCAATCAAGGATCCTGTTTTGGCATTCGAATTTAATCATCTGTTAGGGGCTGCCCTGTTAAAAGCCGATGATTACAGTAACGCCATAAAGCAGTTAACCCTGGCTCAGCAAATCAATACCGATGACCTCACCAATAACCTAGCGCTGGCTGAAGCCCACATAAAACAACATAACTACGCGCAGGCAGAACAACAACTTCAGGCGATAAATCCCGCTCAGTTGAGTGGTCATCCAATCGCTTTATTCAGCTACCACGAATTAACCGGTAATCTGGCAGATTATCATGGTGATTTTGCGCAAGCACAAAAACAGTACCAAATCGCACGGCAACAGGCCGAGCAACTCAAACAACCTTTGTTAATGGCACGGATTATTAAGGAACAGGCCAATTCACTTAATTTACAAGATCGCAACCAAGAAGCGTTAACACAACTTACTGAAGCGATTAACGATGCGCGGGATTTGTGGGGTGATAATCATTCAGCCACGTTAGGATTACGCATGGCGCGGGTCGAAACCTTACAGAGCTTATCGGCTGAAGATATTGCCGAAAGTATAGCCGAATTGGATGACCTTATACCCCGGTTAAAACAGTTTTATGATTCTAATCATCCCCTGGTGGCTAAAATGAAGTTATTTCAATCCAGTGCCAACCAGGCATTAGGGCATTTAGCCGAAGCCGAACAACAAGGCCGTCAAGCGCTGGAAATAGCCCAGAGCTCTTTGGGTGAAGAGCACGCCTTAACCGGTCGGGTTTATATGGCCATGGCGCGTATTTTACTGGCACAGGGCAAGCCGGATCAGGCGTTAGATTTCAGCCGTTCAGGCGTGGACAGTTATCGTCGATTTTACGGTGAAAATCACAGCGAAACCTTACAACAAAAAACCTCACTGGCAGCCATTTTGTTACAACAACAGCATTTTGAAGAAGCCCGCCAGATGGCCGCTGACATTTACCATCAACAGGCTAAAACGCTAGGCGATCAGCATCGCGCCAGTCAATATGCACAAATGGTGCTGGCTCGCGCCTATATCGGCTTAGGGGATTTTCACCAAGCCCAACAACAAGCCAACAACTGCTATCAAAATGCCCGCAAAGTTAATAAAACCAATATGCTGGTGGTGGGCTGTGGCCTGGCACTGGAACTAAGTTTATACGAACAGCAGCAATGGCCGCGCGCCAAACAACTGGCCACCGAACTTCTTAAAAACCCCATCGTCACCAATCATCCGGTATACGCCAAACAACTTGAGCAACACCTTCAAACCATAAACGAATCTGAATAGTCAGTGATTTGGCTGATTGTTTAAGGATTGTTCATGCTTTAACAACCATTCTTTCACACCTAAACCACCCCCATAGCCCACCAATTGCCCTGAAGCACCGATGACGCGGTGACAAGGTACAATAATGACGATCGGGTTTTTGTTGTTGGCACTGCCCACTGCCCTGACGGCCTTGGGATTATGGATGGCTTTTGCCACCTGGCCGTAGGTTTCGGTCTGGCCGTAATCAATTTGTTGCAGTTGTTGCCACACCCGGTTTTGAAAATCCGTACCTGAGAATTTCAGCGGCACATCAAACGAATGGATTTCATGTCTAAAGTAGGCCAATAACTGCTCACGGGCTTTGTGTAATACCGGATGCGATGTTTGACTGGGATAGTCTTTGTTCTGTGGTGTAAAAGACAGGCGTGTTAAATGGCTGTCATCTGCCTGTAAGAATAATGGGCCGACGGGGCTGTCAAGTTGTAGTGTGTTATTCATCATTTTCTAGAGTTCACCGTGCAAAAATGACAATGCTGACCACCTTTGGCCATACATTCTTTTAAATAAACAGGCTCACCCAGAAGGTGACTTATCAGTGAAATATCCAACTGACAAACGCGCTCGTCGTTGATGGCCAGATCATGGAATACGCAATTTTTTGCAATTAAACTATCTTTTTCGGATTCGCTATCAGGCTCAACCGTTTCATAGCCTAATCTTGCCATAATTTTTCTCACGGCCTGCATTTTATCTTGATTAGATTTCATTTCAGGCTGTAACTGATCAGCCAACTGCTCGCCCATTTCTGTCAATATTTCCGTAATGCTGTCATCATCTAATTTTTCACTGATGGCAGACATTAAAGCCCGAGAAAACAAATGATATTGTTTAGGAAAGATGGCCCGTCCGGCTTGCGTCAGGTTAAAAGCCCGTGAGGGCCGGCCACCGGTGCTGTCTTGTAATTGAGTTTCGACCAATTGATAGGACATCAGCACATCCATGTGTTTGCCTAAGGCAGCGCGGGATATACCGATTGTATCAACCAACTGTTCCATGGTGACAGCGATTTCACTATACAGCAAATGCCGCAGTATTTGCTGTTGTCTGTTGTTAAGGCGGTCAAAATTCATCATGGGGTTATTCTATCATAATTTTACTTATTATACTTTATAGTTGCTTAAGTTTATTTATAGTGCTATTCTAAGGCCACTTAAAACAATTTGGGGTTACTATGATTTTATATGCATTAATTATCTTTGGCATCGCGGCTTTAGGCGGTCTGATCCTGGCCTCTTCCGTATTGCGCGGCAAAACAGCGCCCTGGGCATTATCGGTGTTGCACGCTTTATTAGGTGCCACCGGTATTATTATTTTATTGGTGGCTGCAGCCAGTCATGACTGGGCGGCACAATTATCAGCTGCTTTGGGCTTATTTGTGGTGGCCGCCATTGGGGGTTCCTATCTGGCGTCTTTTCACTGGCGTAAAATCCCCACCCCCAAAGCGGTGGTGATTATTCATGCCGGATTAGCGGTGACTGCCTTTTTAATCTTATTGGCTGGATTTTTCACACTATGAAGCATCCGATACACCCGATGATTGTTCATTTTCCCATTGTTGGCTGGACGGTGACTTTTTTTCTGGATATGTATCAGTATATCTATGGTGTGCAATGGGCTGATTTGACCCAGTTCGTGGTGGTATCATCGTGTATTATGGCGGTCATTGCCATGGCCGCCGGTTTAATGGATTATTTACGACAGAAACCGGAACAAGCCAACGCCCGACGGATTGAACAACACATGTACTGGGCGCTGGCTTTGTTTGCTGCCTTTAGCTTCCGGGCGTTACTGCCGACCATGCTGACAAGTCAGCTGTTATTGTGGTCATTACTGACTTCTGCTGTGGGCTTTGTGTTATTAATTTATACCGCCTACCTGGGCGGACATTTGGTCTATACCCATGGTCTCGGTGGTGTTGCTCATTTTAAAAAACAACCGAAGTCAAAGGATTAGAAGCCCCAACCGGTGGGATCCGGATGAGCCTGACGCTGGTCAACATATTTCAGACCTTTGACACAGCGAACGATAATCCACAGCATCACCAGAACAATCAGAATAAAGCCGATAAAAACCATCATCAGCACCATGCTGATGAGTGACATGACCAGGGCTTTCCAGAAGGTATGGATAATAAATTGGTAATGACTTTGTAACCACTCAGCCGCATCGTCTTTATTCACATAGGCCATCACAACACCGATGATGGCGGTGATACCGGCAATAAAACTGACCAGATAAAGAATATAAATTAAACGAACGGTGCTGACATCACCTTGTGGGGTTGGCTCTGTATTCATAGTTTCATTTCACCTCAAATACTTATTATGTTAGCATTTTCTATTCATTCTTTAAAATGCCATAAGTCATGCTGTTCCGCCCTGTAAACCACCGGTGTGAATAATCAGCGGTCGATCGCTCGATTCAATCACAGACTGTTGAATTAATGTGTCGAGGGCATAAAAGGATTTGAGGTTGTAGATTTTATCCAAAGCGACATTGTTGGATGCCTTAAATTGTCTTCCAAAGTGCAACATATCAGCTGTTGATTTGGCATAGCCGCCACCGTGAAATTCATGGTTTATTTGCCAACTCGGTAATTTCAGGTTTCGGTTGTAGGTGCTAAGCCATTGATTAATAGCATGCTTTACACTGTGTAAACCTTTCAATACACTGATGCCGATAACCTGACAGTGCCACTGATTCAGCCCACAACCGGCGATAATCCCCGCCAGGGTGCCGCCGGTACCTACCGGGCAAATAATATGGCTTGGGTGTTCTTTTAACTGTGTCTTAATGGTTTGTAACCATTCTGCAACCCCTTGAACAGCCACCGTATTGCTGCCACCTTCGGGAATAATAAACGTCGAACCCAAACCATTCAATAAAGTCTGAACCACTTTACTGTGTTGTTTTAATCGGTAATCTGCACGACGGACAAATTCAAGTTGCATGCCGAACTGACGGCAGTGTTTCAACGTATCTGACCAGTTCTCTTCGGCGTGTTTTAATTCATCACCCCGCACGATACCCAGCGACTTAAAACCGGACTGCTGCGCGGCGTAAGCTGTGGCCAGCAAATGATTCGAGTGGGCACCGCCGAAGGTCACCAGCGTATCGGCACCTTGTTGTGTGGCTTGAATGAGATTGTATTTGAGTTTGTGTTGTTTATTGCCCTGGATGATGGGGTGATTCAGATCTTCACGTTTAACCCAGACTTTCACACCATGCAGGGTGATGCTTTCAATCGGTGTGGCTTCAGCCATGCTGCTGTTGGCGCTTGTTGGCCACAAAGCTTTTGTCTTGTTTATTTTGTCTCAATAAGACATTCAGTCGGCCTTTTTCACCGGTTTGGTCAAAGTCAGCCTGTAAAGCGGCCATTAAAACCGTTTCCTGAACATCAAAATAGTCTTTTAATAAACGATACAATAAAACAAACTGGCGGCGCTGGGATATTTTCCAGGTGCTTTGTTCGACCCGGAACAGGGTATCTGAAAAGGCCATAAAGTGTTTAAAGGCATCGTCTTTAAGCAACAGCGGCAGAGTGTTCTGAAAACGACCGGAATTAGCGAAAATATCCCAGTATCGGGCAAAACGCCCGACCCGCTGTAATTCTTCAAAGCTGATATCACGGGTATGCAGTACGGTATAAGGCGGCAGCGGGGAATACACCATGTTATATTCCTGAGTCAATGCATTAATCGGCGCACCGCGCAGGCGTTTTAATATGCCTACCTGAATTTCCTGTGGATTCAGGGCATATAACTGGTTAAAACTGTCACCAAAACCCGTGAGGGTATCACCGGGCAAACCGAAGATTAAATCCGCATGCATATGGGCGCGGCTGTGTTCACAAATCCAGCGAATATTGTCTTTTGAGCGGTCGTTATCCTGGCGTCGTTGAATCAATTGTTGTACTTCTGGATCAAATGTCTGTACCCCCACTTCAAACTGTAAACTGTGGGGTGGGAATTTCAGAATAACGTCTTTGAGTTTATCCGGCAAGCGATCAGGAATGACTTCAAAATGTACGGTTAAATCATCGTCCATGCGCGCTAAAAAGAATTCCATAATCTTCACCGCATCGGCTATTTTTAAATTAAAAGTACGGTCAATAAATTTAAAATTTCGAGCGCCTTGGCGGTATAAGCGATCCATTTCTGCCAGAAAACGATCCAAGGTAAAGGCTTTAGCGGTTTTATCCAATGCCGATAGGCAAAACTGGCATTTAAAGGGGCAACCGCGTGAAGCTTCCACATAGATAATGCGGTTTTTTAAATCCTCTTCGCTGTACCAGTCATAGGGCATAATCAGCTGTTCCAAAGGCACGCTTTCGCCCTGGATGACAGGATGGGCAGGTTTTTCCCGGTTTAACAGGGATTCGCAGAGCTTTCTGAAACTGCGTTCGCCCGGCCCTTTAATGACATAGTCTGCCCAGGACACCACCAGTGGTTGATCAGGTACATGGCTGACTTCGGGGCCGCCTAACACCACGGTGATGTCCGGCTGAGCCGTTTTTAACAGCTGCACCACTTCATTGGTTTCGGTGACATTCCAGATATATACACTGAAACCGACAATTTTGGCACCGCTTTCGATGATTTTTTCAACCATATCAATCGGCCGGTCATGAATGGTGAATTCCAGTAATTGTGCCTGTGACTGTAGCTCACCCAAATTGGCCATCAGATAACGCAAACCAAAGGCCGCATGGATGTACTTACTGTTCAAAGTGGTCAGTAAAATATCCGGAGTGGCGGTTTGTGTTTTTAGCACGGTGTTCATGGTCTGTTATTGATACTTTTCGATAAAGGGTATCACATGAGAAAGCACCTGTTCGGGTCTTTCGATGGGTAATAAATGGCTGCTATTTGGAATTTCGACGAGCTGATGATTGTTGTTACTGTGCCAACGCTGCCAAAAAGCCGCCGGAATGGTGTCGGTCTCGGCACCACGCAACGCCAGTACAGGCAAAGTACTTTGTAACAGTTGTTTTCTGAAAGGTGTCACGGTCTGATAAATATGGGCTTCCCAGTGTTTATCAAAAGCCAGTCGAAACGTGCCGGTGTTATCGGCTTTGACACCGGCATTAATAAACTGCCACAGTTGTTCATCGCTGACCCGCTTAAAAGCACGGGTGCGGCGGTGAAAATCAAAAGCCGCTTGTAAACTCGGCCATTGATCCGGTCGGAGCAGGGTTTTTTTAATCAATGGCACTTGGTGGCGAATAAACCGCGGCAAGATTCGATTCAACCAACAAAAGCCTCGGCTAAAAACCACCGGCTCAATCATGACCAGCGCTTTAAACAAATCCGGACGTTTTGTGGCAGCCAGAAAAGACGACACCGCACCCATGGAATGACCCACGGCCAGTACATGGGTAATTTTTTCCTGTTTAAAAAAACCCATCACATCATCCGCAAAATCATGCCAGGAGGTCACAGTTTCAGGTTCAGGTGGTGTGGGCCAAAGTGGTCGTTGTAAATAACTTATCACCGGTGCCATCTCACGCAAACCGTCAATAATGGCCTGGTAACTGGCCGGCGGATAGGCGTTGGCATGGGCAAAGTAGATGGCCTGTCGGTTGTTATGACTTCGGTCTTTGGCCGGCCAAAATTGAAAAGGGAATTGTGACATCAAAAACAGGTGTTTTAGTTTATGAAAAGAGTTGAGATTATCGCATATTCACAGAGAAATCTCCTATATACACGCCGATTGACAACGTATAATTGGCCTTTGTCTTAAATCATCGCTATGGCTTCATCTAAAAACCACAGCAACGAACCGGAAAAAGCAGCCCTGACCCAGCTTAAACTGGTGTTGCCTTTGTTGCGACCCTATAAAAATGCAATTTTAACGGCCCTGCTGTTTCTGATACTCGGTGCGGCAGCCAATTTGAGTATTCCGGTTGCTTTTAAATTGATGATTGATTTGGGTTTTTCCGCTGAAAACTCATCCCGCTTGAGTCAGTATTTTATTTTGGTGTTTGCAGTGTCCATTGCCATGATTGTATTTACCTCATTGCGCTATTATTGGGTCAGCTGGATTGGCCAGCGGGTGGTGACGGATTTGCGCAAAAAAGTCTATGGCAAAGTCATTGGTCAATCGGCTGAATTTTTTGAAACCACCAAAACCGGTGAAATTCTGTCGCGCATCAACACCGACACCACCCTGGTTGAAACCGTGGTGGGCAGCACCTTTTCCATTGCCTTGCGTTCATTTGTGACCTTTATTGGTGCCATCATCATGATGGTTATTTCCAGTCCGAAACTGGCCATGTATATCGGCTTTCTGATTCCGGTGGTGGTGATTCCTCTGGTGGTGACCGGTCGGAAAATCCAACGCCTTTCCCGTATTGAACAAGACCGCATCGCCGATTCATCCGCCCTGGCCACAGAGACCATCAACGCCATCCATACGGTGCAATCTTACGGCCAGGAAACACGCGAGCGAGCACGCTTTTTTGAGGCCGTTAATCGTGCCTTTGATGCGGCCATCAATTCTATACGCATGACCACAATTCTGATGGTGATGATTGGTGGTGTTGTATTTGGCGGCATTGTTCTGGTGCTGTGGCTGGGTGCTAAAGACGTTATCAGCGGCGCCATGACTGCCGGCACCTTGAGTCAATTCGTGATGTATGCGGTAATGGCGGCGACCTCCACCGGCGCATTAACCAATGTCTGGAGTGAGCTAAAAAAAGCCGCGGGAGCGTTAGAGCGCATTGTGGAGCTCATGCACACCGAAAACCCGATTCAATCGCCACCAGAGCCCAAACGCTTTGCACATACCGTGCTGGGTAACCTGGTATTTAATCAGGTCACCTTCGCCTATCCCAGTCAACCGGATAAACCGGTTTTAAAAGACATTTCTTTTGAAATTGTTCCGGGACAAACCGTGGCGGTGGTCGGGCCCTCAGGTGCCGGCAAATCAACTTTATTTCAATTGTTGATGCGCTTTTATGAACCACAACAGGGTGAAATTCTGATTGATGGTGTCAACATTAATCAGTACGACCTGCTCGAATTGCGGCAACAGTTTGCGCTGGTGGCACAGGATGCCACCTTGTTTTCCACCTCAGCAGCAGAAAACATTGCCTATGGCCGCCCCCATGCCGACAGCGTGGTCATAGAAGCGGCCGCCAGAGCCGCCCATGCCCATGAATTTATCGAAAACCTGGCTGAACGTTATGACACCTATTTAGGTGAGCGCGGTGTGCGGTTATCCGGTGGCCAGGCACAACGTCTTTCAATTGCCCGGGCCATTATGACTGATGCCCCGGTGTTGTTATTGGACGAAGCCACCAGCGCCCTGGACGCCGAAAGCGAACAAATGGTGCAACGGGCTTTGAATAAACTCATGCAAAATCGCACCACGTTGGTGATTGCCCATCGTCTGGCGACCATCAAAAAAGCCGACAACATATTGGTCCTGGATAACGGGGAATTGGTGGCTTCAGGCAGCCATCAGGAATTACTGAAACATAACGCGCTGTATGGCCGATTGGCGAAGTTACAGTTTATTCACAATGCAGTAGAAGATACAGGCTGAACCTGGTTCTTACCGGCTTTTTTAGCCTGGTACATGGCATCGTCGGCGCGCTTAAGCAGCTCTTCAAAGTGGGTCACCGGTGGCTGATTAACTGCCACACCCAGGCTGACCGTGATGGCTAATCGGATGCCATCAGCCACAATGGCTTTACCGGCCACCTGTTGACGAATCTGTTCAGCCACTGCAAAAGCCCGACCTTTATTAACACCGGGTAATAATAACAAGAATTCCTCTCCTCCAATCCGTCCAAGGAACTGATTGTCGCTCAGACCTGATTGCATGGTGTTGACCACTTGCTTAATAACCACATCGCCAACGGCATGGCCGTATTCATCATTAATCGGTTTAAAATCATCAATATCGATAATAATAACCGAGAAATCCTGTTGCTTACGCTGACACTGTGCCAACAGTCTGCGTCCTACTTTGATGATATGCCGTCGATTGGCAATGTGGGTCAGATAATCCCGGCGGGCGCGTATCTGATGGTGTTTTTTTGACCGGTATAAAAACCAGGCAGTGATCACTGCGACCAGGGCAATTAAACCCACCACCACGGCGGTTAATTGGTTGATTTGGGTTTGTTTTTGTTGTTGTTCCAGTTCCAGTTGTTTAATCGCCAGCTGTTGCTGAGAGGCCTGGTTTTGTAATGCATCCAAATTTTCACCAAACCGTATCGCCTGTAAAGCCACGGCATTTTTCACAAAATGGCGGTTATTGTCCTCGGTGTTGTCCAGTATGTCCCAAAATGCTTGTAAAGCCTCGGCGTATTTATATTGTGAAAACAGGTCAATCACATGGATTTCTTTAATAAAGTCTTTGGCATTGTTTACATCTGTTTCGGTCAAATATTGATCAGCCGCCTGAAAAGCCTGGTCATATTGCACGAGACGAAAATACGCCACTGCCAGACGGCCTTGTGCAATATTGACAAAATACTGTTCGGGCGTCGTGTTTTTCAAAGCCAGCGCTGCCTGATAGGCCCTGATGGCCCCTTTAAAATCTTGTTGGGTATAGGCCAGCTGCCCGGCATTAAATTCGGCAAAAAACTGAAAGTCACTAAAATCCGGGTATTGCTCAGCCATTTTATACATGGCTTTAATATGATTTTCAGACAGTTCCCAATGACCTAAAGCAATGGCTTCACTGGTCATATTGTGGAGCATGTTAAATATATCCTGGGTGTCATCCTGATCCACCCACAATTGATGGGCTTTTTGATAATAATCGTAGGCTTGCTGATGGATCTGATTGGCGCGGTATAGGTTACCGGTGGCGTTATAAATCATGGCCAGATTCCCCTGAGCCAGGTTATTTTCTTTCGCCACATCAGCGGCTTCTTCTAACACCGAAAGGCTCCGGGTTAATTCGTCAAAACCGTTTTGAAAACAAAACGCCAACTGGATTAAAGCAGCCGATAAGGCTTCGGGGTGATTTATTTTTCTGGCGACCTCAACAGCTTCTTGACGATCGGGACAATAAACCTTGGTATCGTTGGTCTGCAGGTATTTCATATAGGCCAAATCTATCAGGCTTTTAACCAAACCCGGATCTGTTGTGTCGAGGCTTTTAAATAATTGAATGGATTTTTTGAACTGCTGTTTGGCGCCTTCAATGTCGTCGTTGACTTCCAAAGCCAGGCCTTTACGGTGATAAAAATAGGCCTGATCAAGCACCGGCCACTGCGCCACTTGAGACTGATACTTTTCAACCCATGCCAATTTGGCCTGATCTGATGTCAATTTTTGAAATTCTTCATCCGCCGTTTCAAACTCCGCGGCATAAACCATGCCCAAACTCAAAAACATTGATCCGATAAAACCTAAAAAGACCGGTTTAAAAACGGTTGATATCATTATCTTGTCATCCCACAAAACCCTAAAGAACTTATTAGTATACGATAATTTTTATGCGCTGTGAAATGAGCGATCTATCAGTTGCAATATTTGAATTTTATTTTGATTTCACCACAGAATAATCATGGCTGATTAGCACACTGTTTTCCAACATTTTTGACACCGAGCAGTACTTTTCGGCGGATAGTTGCACGGCCCTGGCCACTTGTTTATCGTCTAAATTTTGACCACTGACTTTAAAATGGAGATGGATTTTGGTATACACTGCCGGTACCGCATCAGCCCGTTCACCGCTGGCTTCAATGTGAATGGCGCGCACCTGTTGGCGCGCTTTAGTGAGTATCATTTTGACATCAATACCGGCACAACCGGTTAAACCCATCAGCACCACTTCCATGGGAGTGGGTGCTTTTTTGCTGTCTTCAGCATCCACTTGTGCATCCATGATAAGACTTTGATTGTCTTCGTTGCTGCTGATAAAGGTGTACTTATCAACCCAGTCTGTTTTAATGTTCACTTTTGACATCATGCATCCTAATTCAAAGGCGACCAGGCCGGTTCACGGACACTGCCGTCTGATAACACCAAATCATTGGTGGTCTGACCATCCAAGGACACTGCACGCAGCACCCCCTGATTCAAGCTGTTCTTGGTGGCATATAAAACCATGGAGCCATTGGGCGCAAAGCTGGGGGATTCATCTAAGGGGCCTTTGGATAACAATTGCAGGGTTCCTGATGGTCGGTGCAATAAGCCAATTTTGAAATTATTATTATTACCATGCACCATGGCCAGATAAGTTTCATCCGATGAGAGGCTGGCGCGGGCATTGTAATCGCCTTCAAAAGTAATCCGGCTGACATCTTTGGAGGCGATATCAAGCTGATAAATTTGGGGTTTACCACCACGATCCGAGGTAAAGAAAACCCGCCGACCGTCCGCTGACCATTCCGGTTCGGTGTCGATGGCCCAATGGGTGGTGAGTTGGGTCACTGCCTGAGTGGACAAATCGATGCTGTAGATATCCGGATTACCACCTTTTGATAAGGTCACCGCCAGTTGCCTGCCGTCCGGAGAAAATTTTGGGGCACTGTTAATCCCTTTAAAACTGGCCATCAAGGTGCGTTCTCCGGTTTTCAGATTTTGTATATAAATGGCGGAATTACCTTGTTCAAAAGATACATAGGCCAGACGTTGTCGATCAGCAGACCAGGCCGGCGACATCAGCGGTTCTTTTGACGTGACCAGCGATTGGGGATTAAAACCGTCGGCATCTGAAACCACCAGCTGATAATGAACGCCACTGGCGTTTTCAGTGACCGTCACATATGCCAGCTTGGTGGAGAATGCACCGGGCACGCCGATGATTTCTTCATATATTTTATCGGCAATAAAGTGGGCCCCGGCACGCAGTTGATCGGTTTTAATCGGTAATGTTAAGGCCAGCAACTGTTTTTGATCCGCCACTGAAGATAAGCGAAAGCGGATTTCAATGCGTCCGGCTGAAACCGACTGAATTGAACCATAGGCCAGATAATCGGCTTTTAATAAACGCCAGGTACCCATATTAATATCGGCATCGGCAGCGGGGTGCTCCACCAGCAGGTCTTTGGCGAGCGGTGCAAACTGACCCGAGCGTGCCAGGTCATTCCGTATCACGGCGCTGATGTCGGTACTTAATGGACCCTCCGGGTACACAAAATCGGTGATGGCAATGGGGATGGCACTGGCGCTGCCGCCATCAATGGTGATATTTAATTGTGCCAGAGCCTGTTGGCTCATTATTAGGACGCATAAGGTCAAGAGTATTCGCATAAAGTCAGTCTCCTTGATACTGAAAAATAAAATTAAGTCGTCGTTCAAACACCGGTTCAAAACCGGCATAAGGCAATGGATCGGCTTTTTTAACCGCATTGATGATGGAATTTTTCACCACCGTATCCGCATTACAGGGGCTGCCGATGCTGACATTTATCACCCCGCCGCCGGGAATTTGGTTGACCTTTATCTGACACTTCAATCCCGATGGGGTTCCGACAGGTCGGGCCCATTGTCGGGTGACATCCGCCTGAATGGCCGCAATGTATCGGTTTAGCAGGCTGGGTTCCTGACCAACCCGGCCATCCGGTGTACCGATGGGACCACTGGGTTCTTGTTCATTGTTATCCATGGTGGTTTGTACGGGTTCTTGTTCAGGTTTTTTCTGTGCCTCAGCAGCGGCTTCAGCGGCCTGGCGTTTTTTTCTGAGTTCTTCCAGTTTCTTTAAACGCTCGGCCTGTTCTTGTTGGCGTTTTAAGACAGCCGGATCAGGTTTTGGTGGCTCAGGTTCTGGCTCAGGTTCGGGTTCCGGTTCGGGTTCGGGTTCAGATTCAGACTCGGGTTCAGGCTCGGGTTTTGGTTCAATAGTTGGCTCATTTTTTGGCTCAGGCGCCGATATGGGTTGGCTTAAATCCACAATTTCGGCCTCAATGGCCATGCCCTTGGGCGGTGTTATCACCTGCTGACCGTTGGCCAAAAACAGCAACAGTACCAACACAACATGTAATGCCACAGAATAGAACAGGGCCTTTTTTTGTTCCTTGTGCATGGCCATAAATGGTTAATCCGGTTTTATCGGCTCGCTGATCAAACCCACTTTTTTAGCCCCGGCTTGTTGCGCCACCGCCATGGCCTGATAGACCTGACCGTAAGACACGGCTTTATCGGCGCCAATCATAATCGGCACATCGGGATTGACTTTAACAAAGGCTGCCAGTTTTTTTTCTAAGGTTTGGCTGTCTAACAATTCATATTCACCGCCAATACTTAAATACAAATCGCCTTTGTCGGTGACATTGATTACCGCCGGTTCTGAATCAATGTCGATGGTATTGGCCTTGGCTTCTGGTAAATTCACGTCCACCCCGAGATTTAACAAGGGTGTGGTGATCATAAAAATAATCAGTAACACCAAAGTCACGTCAATGTAAGGCACCACATTAATTTCAGCATTGAGTTTACGTTGTCGGCGCATCGTTATTCACCAATCTGGCGGTGCAATATGGCCGAAAACTCATCTTTAAACGCATCATACTGACTATAAATGCGTTCCACCTTATCACTGTATCGGTTATAAAAAATCACCGCAGGAATGGCGGCAAACAAACCCATAGCGGTGGCAATCAAGGCTTCTGAAATACCCGGCGCCACCAGGGCAATGGTGGCCTGGGTGACATCAGACAGGGCGTGAAAAGACAACATAATCCCAATGACTGTTCCAAACAAGCCTATATAAGGACTGGTGGAGCCGATGGTGGCGAGTGTCGGTAACTGGGACTCCAGATCTTCAATTTCACGACCCAAAGCCACCCGCATGGCGCGATCAGCACTTTCCACCGAATTAACGGTGATCTGACCGCTTTGCTTTTTACGTTGAAATTCACTGAATCCGGCGGTAAAAATGCGCGCTATTCCGTTGGATTTTTTGCTGTTAAGTTGTTGGTAGAGTTTATTCAAATCAACCCCTGACCAGAAATGTTCCTCGAATTTTTTCGCCTTTTTACGGGCATCGGCCAGTACTTTGCCTTTACTGAAGATAATCAGCCACGACCAAACCGAGGCCAGAATAAGAATCAACATCACCACTTTAACCGGCAATGAAGCACTCAATATAATATCCAAATAAAATTGTCCGCTGTCGTTCACAAGACGCTCCTATGGTTAACTAATCATTTTGACCAATCAGTTTGTTTAAATATCGCGTTGGAAACCGCATTGGTTTAAACCGTTGATCGTTTACACTCACCACCGTCACTTCGGCTTTGGCAATCAGCTTATCTGCAATTCGAATGGATTGTACTAACACCATTCTGACCCCGCTGTGACTTTTGACCCGGCAATCAATCAGCAGTTCATCATCTAAGAATGCAGGTTGTAAATAATCAATTTGTATACCGTGTACCACCAGCAAGACACCGGCTTCGCGGCGCATTTGATTTTGTTCAAGTCCATGATAACGCAACCACTCGGTGCGCGCCTGGTCAAAAAAATTCACATATCGCCCATGATATACGACACCGCCTGCATCCGTGTGTTCATAATAAACACGGCATTTATAACAAAAGTCATTCATTCTTCAAACAAATCCCGGTTGGGATTTTTCGGTTGTTTTAAACCCATAATCTGCCAGGTTAAACGGGTGGCAATGCGTCCCCGCGCAGTGCGTGCCATTAAGCCCTGCTGGATAAGATATGGCTCAATCACGTCTTCCACTGTGCCACGCTCTTCACTTAAAGCCGCGGCCAGCGAATTAATGCCCACCGGGCCGCCTTCAAACTGGACGGTTATCACTTCCAGTAATTTACGGTCCATTTCATCCAGACCGCGTTGATCAACTTGCAGCATATTCATGGCATCTGCTGCTAATTGTTGCGTAATGATACCATCTCCCTTGATTTCTGCATAATCGCGAACCCGGCGTAATAACCGGTTCGCAATCCGTGGTGTGCCCCTTGAACGTCTGGCCACCTCCAGACAACCGCCTTCTTCAGCTTCAATATTTAAAATATCCGCTGAACGCGCCACGATATGAGCCAGATCTTCCACCGCATAAAACTGTAACCGTTGTACGATGCCAAAACGATCGCGCAAGGGTGATGTCAATAAACCCGCCCGGGTGGTGGCACCCACCAGCGTAAAAGGCGGTAAGTCCAGTTTAATGGAACGTGCTGCCGGTCCTTCGCCAATCATGATATCAATCTGAAAATCTTCCATCGCCGGGTACAAAACCTCTTCAACCACCGGTGATAAACGGTGAATTTCATCGATAAACAACACGTCATGTGGCTGCAGATTGGTGAGCAAAGCCGCCAGGTCACCGGCTTTTTCCAAAACCGGCCCCGAAGTCTGACGCAATTGAACCCCCATTTCATGGGCCACAATATGGGCCAAGGTGGTTTTGCCCAAACCCGGCGGACCAAAAATAAGCACATGATCGAGCGCTTCCTGTCGTTTTCGAGCAGCCTCAATAAACAACGCCATCTGAGCTTTGACTTCAGTTTGACCGAGGTATTCTTCTATTTTTTGCGGTCGTATGCTGGCCTCGATGATTAACTCCCTGGCATCGGTGTTATGGGCATCAATAATGCGCTCTGGATCAAATTCCATCACTTATTGTCCTCCCTGTTGTTTTAAACTCAAGCGCACCACCTCTTCAACCGCCAGGTCTTTATTTTCTTGGGTGATTTTATTCACAATTTGACGCGCTTCCTGGGGTTTAAACCCCAAAGACTGTAAGGCACTGACTGCTTCACTTTGAACCCCGAGACGGGCCGGTTGCGCACTGTCTTTTGTACCACCTAATTCACCGATATTCACCTTGTCTTTCATTTCAATGATTAAGCGCTGTGCGGTTTTTTTACCGATTCCCGGTACCTGGGTAATGGCGGCCATGTCTTGTTCATCGATTACCCGGGCGAATTCCGCCGAGCTCATGGTGGATAGCACCGCCAGTGCGGATTTGGCACCGATACCATTAACTTTAAGAAGCGTTCTGAATAACTGTCGCTGGGAAAAACTCCTGAATCCATACAATATAGAGGCATCCTCGCGCACCAGGTGATGGATTATCAGTTGAATATCCTTGTTCAATTCCGGCAATTCAAAAAACACCGACGTGGGCACTTCTATTTCATAGCCCACACCCTGCACATCAATAATCACATGTGAAGGGGGTTCGGTGTGTGCCAATTGGCCTTTGATGAGTCCAATCACAAATTTCTCCAGCTACCGGTTCGACCGGCCATGACGTGTTGTTGGGCCCAACGGTTATTGGCATGACAAATGGCCACTGCCAAGCCGTCGGCCGCATCTTCTTGTATTTTGTCTTGTAAGTTAAGTAATAAACCAACCATATATTGTACTTGTGTCTTGGCTGCTGCCCCTTTTCCCACGACCGCTTGTTTGATGGCTTTGGGCGCATATTCATGGACTTTAACCGATTGTGCCTGAGTGGCACAAATGGCTGCGCCGCGTGCCTGCCCCAGTTTTATCGCTGATTGGGCATTTTTAGCCATAAAAACCGTTTCAATGGCCATTTCATGGGGGTTGTACTGTCTAATAATCTCATTGATTCCCTTGAAAATAATACCCAGACGTTCTGGAAAGTCACCGTTTCCACAACGAATGGTTTCATGGTGAACATAGCTTAGTTGCTGTTGTCTGGCATCAATGATACCAATTCCGGTGTAACGCGAACCCGGATCAATCCCTAAAATTCGTAACATGCATGTATCTCATAGAAACAGGTCATTGATTGGTTTTTAATCATTATCATAGGACTACATTTTAAGGGATGCGACGTTAAATTGTTATGTGATTGTTGTCAATTGGCTGAATGATTATCTTATTTTCACTATAATCATTGTTTTGATAATCATTTGTTTAGTGTATGAAAATTGCCAGTTGGAATGTTAACTCTCTAAAAGTTCGCTTACCGCAAGTGCTTGATTGGCTTGAACATGAACAGCCGGATGTGCTGGCGCTGCAAGAAACCAAAATCACCGATGAGGTGTTTCCGGCAAAAGCCATTGAGGAAGCCGGTTATCAGGTGGTTTTTTCCGGTCAAAAAACCTATAACGGGGTGGCCATGATTGCCAAACAAACCCCGGATGATGTTGTTACGGATATTGAAGGTTTGGATGATCCACAACGCCGTATCCTGGCGGCAACCATTGATGATATCCGCGTGGTTAATCTTTATGTGGTTAATGGACAGGCACCGGGCACCGAAAAATTTGCTTATAAACTTAATTGGTTACAAAAGGTCACGGACTTTCTCGACCAACAACTCAATGACTACCAAAATGTCATTGTTTTGGGTGACTTTAATATTGCACCGGATGACCGTGATGTGCATGATCCTGAAAAATGGCATGAGAAAATCCTCTGTACCACCGAAGAACGAAGCGCTTTAAACCGTATTTTAGATCTGGGTTTTCAGGACAGTTTTCGATTACTACATGATCAGGGTGGCTATTTTAGCTGGTGGGATTATCGTATGAATAAATTCTCCCGCGGCATGGGTTTACGCATTGATTTAATTCTGGCCAGTGATGAACTCAGTGAAACCTTGTCAGCCGCATATATCGATCTCGAACCAAGAAAAAACGAACGACCATCAGATCACACGCCCGTGGTGGCAGAGTTTGATTGGTAATACCGGAGTAGTCTATGAACAAATATACCCTTACAACGCGAATAATTCACTGGCTCAGTGCCCTGTTGATATTTTTTATGTTCATCAGTGGCTGGTATATGGTCGAACTGGATTATTACAGTCCCTGGTATAACCGGCTGCCGGAATTACACTACGCATTTGGTATGCTACTAATGTTGGTCTGGTTAATTAAAATTATTCGACTTTTCGCGGGTCAGCAAAAACGATTATCACCTCCGGTGAAACCCTTTGAACGCATTTTGTCGCAGCTTATTCAATTTCTATTCTATGTGTTTGTGACAGCATTGGTGATGACCGGCTATCTGATGATGACCGCTCAAGGTCAGCCAAAAATATTGTTTGAGTTTATTCATTTACCGGCTTTAACAGAATTTTCAGGTGCTGTGGTGGATACTATGGGTTGGATTCATGAATATGGTGCCTATATTCTCATTGGATTTGTGGCACTTCATGTCATCGGTGCGGTCAAACATCACTTTATCGATAAAGATGACACTTTAAAACGTATGATTTAGGAGACGTATGAAAAAGTTTATTTACTATTTAGTTCTTGGTTTGGGCACTTTGTCCGCTCAAGCGGCAGAGTATGATTTGGATATCAAAGGGCAACACGCCTTTGTCCAGTTTAAAATTCAGCATTTGGGTTTTAGTTGGTTGTATGGCCGTTTTGATAATTTTGACGGTTCATTTACCTATGATGAGAATGCGCCTGAAAAAGCGTCCATTGAAATGACCGTTCAAACGGGCAGCGTGAATTCAAATCATGCCGAACGCGACAAACATTTACGCAGTGATGATTTTTTAAATGTGGCCAAATACCCAACAGCCCAATTCGTCAGTTCTTCATTTACACCCACCAAAGACGGTCACGGCACCATGACCGGTGATTTAACCATTAATGGTGTCACCAATGAAGTTGAATTGGATGTGCAGTTTGTGGGCGCCGGCGATGATCCCTGGGGTGGTCACCGACGTGGTTACGAAGCCACCACAGAAATTAATTTAAGCGATTATAAAATTAAAAGAAGTTTAGGTCCTTCTTCTGAAAAACTATATCTAACGGTATCAGTAGAAGGTATTAAAAAATAATTTATTTTTTTTCATATTTATAAACCACCGTTCATCGGTGGTTTTTTTATGCTTGTCAGTTTGTTTGAAATTAGTGTTTTTAGGCTATGACCCAGTTCATCTTTAATATAAAGCCATTTAAACAATTATTAAAACTTATAAATTATTGATAATAAAATATTTTATTTGTTTTTACTTGTCATTATATGTGGATGGTTTTTTGGTTATTTTTTAACCATATTTATATTAAATGCAGTACACAACAAAAAAATAAAGGAAATGTCTATTTTTTGGGGAAATGGTGGGTCGTATAGGATTTGAACCTATGACCAATGGATTAAAAGTCCACTGCTCTACCAGCTGAGCTAACGACCCATAAAGGAAGTCTGAGACATGAGACGCCATGTCTCATTGAGGTGCGAAATGATAAATTATCTGGGAATAATAGGCAAGGATTTTTATCCATTAATTTGAAATAATTTAAATCTAATATAAAATCAAAGAATCCATCAATTCCCTTGTTCGATTAAATTATTATGATGCCGATAAAAAAAGCGCCCAGTGTCAGGCGCTTTTTACTTAATTGAGACAACCTTTTTAATCATTCCAGGCGTTATAACCACCGGTTAAATTAAACACCTTGGTGTATCCTTTTTTCCGAAAGTATTCAGCAGCCGCCATGGAAGACTGCCCCACCTGGCATAAAAATACCAAGGGGGTTTCTTTGTCCATGGATTCAATTTCTTCAATGGCATTTTTGTCCAAGCGTTTGGCGCCTGGAACCGTTCCTTCTGCCACCTTATCTTCCGGCCTGACATCATATATTTTTGGATTTTCAGCGTTGTCTGTATCAAACCAATCCTGCAATTCAGCCACCGAAAGCTCTTGTACAGCGGGTGGTTCATTGGGATTTTTAATGCGTAAACCGGATCCTTGTAATTCTTCAATCCATGAAATTTCAATATTTTGCGCCCGCTCCGCTGTGCCGATATCCATGTAAATATCTAAATCCTTGACTGTGGCCACCACTTCATAGCCTTTGGGGGTATCCAGGCTAAATCGGGTATTAAATTGATCATCAATGGATAAAAACAGTTTATGGCTTCCCGCCTCTTTCATACCCTCTTTAATATGATTCAATGCCTCATCACTGATGCTCATTTCAGGCGGCGTGCGGTCAGGTTTTTTTAAGCCCAGCATTTCGTGTAATTCGCCGGTGTTAAACATTTCAGAAATAATGTCGTTACCCCCCACAAATTCCTGGTTAATGTACAATTGTGGGATGGTGGGCCAGTCGCTGTATGTTTTAATACCTTCCCGAATGGCATTATCCTCGAGGACATTAAATGTGCTGTATTGGTTACCCAATAAATCATTGAGCATCTTCACAGTATTACCGGAAAATCCGCACATCGGCGTTTGGGGGTTGCCTTTCATAAATAAAAATACTTTATCAGACTGTATTAAATCGTCAATTCTCTGTTTAACGGCTTGATCTATATTAGACATCTAAATTACCTGCATTTAATGCGTTTGTTTGTATAAATTCTCTTCTTGGTTCCACCACATCACCCATCAGGGTGGAAAACACTTTATCCGCGGCCACCGCATCTTCAATGGTAACCTGAAGTAAACGGCGGGTTTCCGGGTCCATGGTGGTTTCCCATAACTGATCCGGATTCATTTCACCCAGGCCCTTAAAACGGCTGATGGTTAAACCTTTTTTCGCTGTTGTCAGTAAGTAACTGAGCACATCATTTAAGCTTTTTACGGGTATTTCATTCTCATCTTTCATTAAATAAGCTTCCTGACTGATCAAATCACTGTTTTTTTCAGCCACAGACATCATTTTTTTATAGTCTTTGGATTTAAAGAATAAATCTGTCAACACCGTTTGTTCAACTAAACCGTTGCTGTTTTTGGCAAACACCAGGGTATTGTCTTCTGCATTATGTGCAAGCTTCCATTCTATTCCAATGCGATTGTCCCGGTTTAAATATTGTGTGGCCTGGTCCAACCAGTGCTGATCAGGAGCCTGTTGGCTGTTTTCAAGTCGCGGTAATTGCATCAGGGTGTTAATCACTTTCTCATCATACACCAGCGACAACTTTTCCGTTATTAAACGCACTTCGGTTTGCTCTTTCACCAGACGGTATAAAACATCATCGGTAATGGGAGGCTGATCCCGATGATGGTAAAGCTGAATATTATCCAATGATCGGTTTAACAGGTACTCATTCATCTCCTCGTCATCTTTCATGTAGTGCTCCTGCTTGCCTTTTTTAACCTTATACAATGGTGGCTGACCAATATAAACATGTCCGCGTTCAATCAGTTCAGGGGTCTGGCGATAGAAAAAGGTTAAAAGCAGCGTACGGATATGCGAACCATCCACGTCCGCGTCTGTCATAATAATGATTTTGTGGTAACGCAGTTTATCCGCATCGAATTCCTGAGGGCCAATACCACAACCCAAAGCAGTGATTAAAGTACCCACCTCCGCAGAGGACAGCATTTTATCAAAACGCGCTTTTTCAACATTCAGTATCTTACCTTTAAGCGGTAAAATGGCTTGGTTTTTACGGTTTCGACCTTGTTTGGCGGAACCTCCGGCAGAATCACCCTCCACCAAAAATATTTCAGAATAGACCGGATCTTTTTCCTGACAATCAGCTAATTTACCGGGTAAACCGGCAATATCCAGGGCATCCTTTCGGCGGGTCATATCCCGGGCTTTACGTGCCGCTTCACGGGCTCTGGAAGCATCCAACACCTTTTCGGTCAACACCTTGGCTTCCTGAGGATTTTCCAGCAAAAAGTCACTCAGGTATTCGCCCACTGCACTTTCGACCACACCTTTAATCTCTGAAGAAACCAATTTATCCTTGGTCTGAGAAGAAAATTTAGGGTCCGGTGATTTCACAGAGATGACCGCAATCAAACCTTCCCGACAATCGTCCCCCTGCAATGAAATCTTTTTCTTAGCCCCTTCATTAACAAAGTTGTTCATGGTGCGGGTTAAAGCACCGCGAAATCCCGCCAAATGGGTGCCCCCATCCTTTTGAGGAATATTGTTGGTAAAACAAAATACTGTTTCGCGGTATGAATCGGTCCATTGCATGGCCACTTCCACAGAAGTGCCATCATCCTGTTCACGAATAAAATGAATAACCGTTTCATGTAAAGGGGTTTTACTTTCCGCTAAATGATTCACAAATGAGGCTATACCCCCTTCGTACTCAAACACTTTTTCAGTGGTGGTGCGCTCATCTTTTAAAACAATACGCACACCTGAATTCAAAAATGACAGTTCCCGTAAACGCTTGGCTAAAATATCAAAATGAAAATCAACATCGGAAAATATCTCTTGAGAAGGCTTAAACACCACTTTAGTACCGGTTTCGTCGGTATCACCCACGACCGTTAAATCGTTTTGCGGTACCCCCATATGATAGGTTTGTTGATGGATTTTGCCGTTGCGCTTAATCTCCAGATCTAAACGTTCACTTAAGGCATTGACCACTGAGACTCCAACACCATGCAAACCACCTGAGACTTTGTACGAATTGTCATCAAATTTACCACCCGCGTGCAGCACTGTCATAATCACTTCAGCAGCTGATTTGCCCTCTTCATGGGTGTCTGTGGGGATACCGCGTCCGTTATCAGACACCGCAACAGAACCATCAGATTTAATCTCAACTTCAATGGTGTCGCAATGTCCGGCCAAAGCTTCATCAATGGAATTATCCACCACTTCAAAAACCATGTGATGAAGACCGGTACCGTCATCGGTATCACCAATATACATTCCCGGTCGTTTTCGGACAGCATCCAGGCCTTTAAGCACCTTAATGTTCGACGAATCGTACTTTTCTGACATGTTGTCAATACCTAAATAAAAGGGTTTATTATAACACCAAAAGACCTTTTAAACGAACCTGCAAATACAGGGCTGTGAGGGTTTAAGAACTTAAAATAGAGCCTTTGCGAGGGTCTTGTTTCACGTGAAACACTTTAGGATTTTTAAAAAAACCACGAACAGGTCCGGCATCCACTGTGGTGATAAATAACTGACGGTTTTTTTGTTGTAAATAATCTGACAATAACTGCAGGGTTGATTGGTCCAACTCTGAATCAATATCGTCAAGACAAATAACCGGTGGATGATGATTTTCGGTTTCAAAGATTTCTATAAAGATAACGTACATTAATATAGCCAAAAGTTTTTTCTGCCCACGCGACAAAAAAACCTGTGCCGCCTGATTATTGACCCGGCACAGCAAATCGGCTTTATGAATACCCGCATCAATATAACCTTGTTTTAAATGCACTTGTTGTCTGCTGATTAAAACATCCAGCAAATTATCCTCATGCCAGCCTTTTTTATAGTCCAGAAAAAGATTGCTCTGTCCGGGTAAAAAATACTTAACCAGCCTGTTAAACCGATTTTGCAGTTCATTGAACACTTCTTGCCGCGCTTGGTGGGTCAATTCTGCCAGTTGGACGTATTGTGACTGCCACACGTCAATCTCGGCGCTTTTACCGTGTTTAAGTAATTTGTTTAAGTGTTGCTGAACTTTTTGTGTTTTGCGCCAAATATTCAAATACGACGGTTTCACGTGAAACACCAACCAATCTAAGAAGGTTCTGCGAAAAGCCGGGGCATGATCAAGCCATAAAAAACACCCAGGGTCTATCGCAATCACCGGGAATTGTTTAGCAATGTCTGTCTGGCGATGGATCATTTCACCCTGACATTTAATCGTTTTTTTGTTTAGTTTTGAATAGCTGACACCCAGCTTAAAACGGTTTTCTTGCACCGTGATATATTCACTGAAAATGCTCAGACAATCTTGCTGATGTTTGATCAGATCTGTGCTTTTGTGGTGTCGAAAAGAACGTCCGGTGGATTGCCAGTAAATGGCTTCGATTAAAGCGGTTTTACCACTGCCATTGGGGCCATCAATTAAGGTGGTTGCTGTGTCAAAAGTCTGATCCAATGAGCTGTAGCAACGAAAATTATGTATGGACAGCTTTTGTAAATACACCTTTATAAACGTAAAGGCATCACCACCAAGCGGCAATCAATGCGATCAGGGTGTTTAATCAGACAACTGGATAAAGGGTCTTTAAAACTAAACTGAACCTGATCATGATCGATAACATGGATGGCATCCAACAGGTAATTCACATTAAAAGCTGTTTCCATGTCCTGAATATGGGTTTCGACCTGAATAGAATCTTCTGCCTGTTCCTGATCTGGATTATGACCCAGGATTTGAAGGTGATTTGGACTGATTTTAAATTTCACCCCTTTGTATTGTTCATTCGACAATATAGCAACCCGCCGAAGTGCTTTTTCTAAACTGAGTTTATCTGCGGTGAAATCATTATCCATGTCCAACGGAATAACTGATTGGTAATCCGGGAACTTACCATCAATCAGTTTTGAGGTCATTTTAGTGCCCTCAACTTCAACACTAACGTGGTTTTTACCCAAATGGATGGCAATGTCTTGTTCAGTTTCTCTGATCATTTTATTTAATTCCATCACTCCTTTTCGGGGAATAAGCACTTGTTTATTAATACCCGCTTCGTTGTTGTAATCTGTTTCAGATAATGCAAGACGGTGACCGTCGGCAGAAACACAACGAATTTTATCGCTGAGTATTTCAAATAATAACCCATTAAGAAAGTAGCGCACATCATGGCTGGCCATACAAAAAACGGTTTGTTTTAACATCCGTGCCAATTCCTGACTGTCTATATAGACCGTTTCAAATGTTTCCACATCTTCCAACAAAGGAAAATCTTTGGCTGGTAAAGTACTTAAGCTGAATCGGCTTTCTCCGCTGGTGATTACACAGTGTTCATCATCGGCGCGAAAGGACATAATGCAACCGTCGCTTAATGACTTACATATTTCCAGTAATTTAAGAGCCGGTAAAGTCAGTTCACTTTGTTCCTCGGCATCAACCACAGCCACACTGGTCATTTCTACTTCTAAATCACTGGTTGTTAAACGCAGCTCATCCCCTTTTATGGAAAATAAAACATGGCTCAATACCGGTAATGTTCCCTTTTTTTCAACAACACCACAGATTTGGTTTAATGGCGCCAGCAACTGTTCTCTTTGTATTTTAAATAACATAGTATTATATATAAAAATAGTTATTATTATATTGAATAAATTTGTGCTTAACTTTGTAATCTATTGATATTAAACATAATTTATATCATTTCTTTGGTTTATATCTTGTGGATAACTTGTGGGTGAATTTTAAAATTCAAGTTATCTTCAGTTTATCCACAGTTTATACACAACTTATTCTATCAGTATATTCACAATCTTTTGTTTATCTTCTGAAAGCTCAGACTCTTGTTTAAGTAAGTCATTCATTTTTCGGTAAGCATGGAGTACGGTGGTGTGGTCGCGACCACCGAATAACTCACCGATTTCAGGGTAACTTTTGTCGGTTAATTCTTTACTGAGGAACATGGCCATTTGTCTGGGACGGACAATCGATCGCTTGCGGCTTTTTCCTAACAACTCAGACAATTTAACATTGTAATATTGAGCCGTTGATTTTTGGATATTTTCAACCGACACAATTTGGTGATTAACCTTAAAAAGTTCCTTTAATATTTGTTTGGTGTATTTTAAATCAATTTTTTTCCGGGTGAAATTGGCATGTGCTTTTAAAGTGCTTAAAGCGCCTTCTAATTCACGGATATTTGAATTTAATTGTTTGGCAATAAAATGCGCCACTTCATCACTGATATCCACTTGAATCAGTGCTGCCTTTTCTTTTAATATGGCGACACGAGTTTCATAATCCGGTGGATCAATGGGCACCGAAATCCCCCAACCCAATCGAGATTTTAGCCGGGATTCAAGTCCGTTCACCTCCTTTGGGTAGCGATCACAGGTGATAATCACCCTTTTTTGCCCTTCCAGTAAATAATTAAAGGTGTGAAAGAATTCTTCTTGGGAGCGTTCTTTACGGGCAAAAAACTGAATGTCATCGATGAGTAAAGCGGTCACCGAGCGGTATTTTTGTTTAAAGGCATCCATCGATTTTTGCTGGATGGCTTTCACCATTTGGTTCACATAAATTTCAGAATGCAAATAACACACCACTTCTTTTGGGTTATTTTTTTTGATTTCATTACCGATGGCATGCAACAAATGGGTTTTACCTAAACCGGTGCTACCATAAATCAATAAAGGATTGTTTTCCTCCACCCGGCTGGCGGTGGCCGTTTGTAAAGAAGCGGCCAAAGCAATGGTATTTGAACGTCCTTCAATAAAATTAGCAAAAGTGAAACGGGGATCTAAATGATCCGTAATTTTGATGGTTGTGGATTTTTTTTTGACGAACGGGGTGGTTTGGGGTTGGTGGTTAATTTGTTTGAGTTTTAATTCAACCGCCACCTCTTTGCCGGTGAGTTCTTTTAAAACAGCTTTAATATAGGTTAAGAAATGGGTACGGATTTTATTCAGGATAATGTCATTGGAAGCTTCCAGGGTAATCGAATCATTCACCAACTCAACATCCAGCGGCCTGATCCATAAGGTAACTTGGTCCTTGGGTAACACTGTTTCCAAGCGCTTAAGACAATTTTCCCACATGTTGAATAGCCAATACTCATTAAAGGTGAAGTGAAGACCGCCAAGTATAGCAAGATTGGCCCGGAATTGATATTCTAAAGAGAGCAGGTTTGCGGTCATGGTAGCCGCCTAAGTGGCTATAAAAGAAAGCATTAAATGGCTTGAAAAACAACAAAAAAAGATTTAAACTTGCCGGCCTTTTTAGCTGGTGAATAAATTGTTATTCAATCGGCATTCTATTGTCTGGTACACGCTGTGCCGAAACATGATGTTTACGACAAGATTATTTAGGTGACATAACATGAAAAGAACATACCAACCAAGTAAAACAAAGCGCGCCAGAACCCACGGGTTTCGTGCCCGTATGAAAACCCGCGGTGGAAGGGCTGTGATTAATGCACGACGTGCCAAAGGCAGAAAAAGACTGGCGGCTTAAACCATTGCGTTTACTGACATCAGTCAGGTGCTGAGGCTTTAATCGAAAGGGTGTGCCTTGCAACGATTAACCAAACACCAAAGAATCAGAACCCGACCTGAATATGGTCGGGTTTTTAATCAATCCAAGAAAATTCACTCCCCACATTTTAAACTGATGGTTCATTGGACCCAGCAAAATCAGCCGGCGAGATTGGGTTTGATTGTCAGTAAAAAAGCAGCACCGAAAGCGGTGGACAGAAACCGAATTAAGCGCCTTGTGAGAGAATCTTTTCGGCATCAAACCGCACTCAAACCGGCCGATTATGTGATGGTGGCAAAACCTTCGGTCAAACAATTAACCAATCAACAGGTGTTACAGAATTTACAACAACTGTGGCAGCGGATTTAAGAGTAAGTCATGAATAATCAAAAGAATATTTACCTCATTATTATGATGTTTTTGGGGTTTTTGTTGTACGTCCAATGGCAAAAAGATTATCACCAGCCACAAGAAACGGCCGTGGCCGATTCAACAACCTCTTCAGCTCAGTTAATTGATCAAGTGGATACACCAAATCCTGTGACTGAACCTAACAGCGCTGATATCCCAAAACCCACGCAATCTTCGGAACAAAGCCAAATGCCGGAGAATCAGGCACAGGTAGCAGAGACCATTCAGGTTATCAGCACCGTTGATACACCTTTGCTGAAATTACAATTTTCTGACCAGGGTGGTGCTTTGGTGTATGCCGAGTTAAAGCAGTATCCGCTGAAGAAAAATGAAGATAAAAATGTGATTTTAATGGATTACCGCGAGCAACCCTATCGCGCCGAATCCGGTTTGGTGGGTAACGAGCTGAATTTTACCCATCAAGATATTTTTTACACCGAACAAAATCAGCTCAAGGTAAGCAATCAGCCCGTGGATTTGGTCATGACCTCCCAAAAAAATGGAGTGACATTAGAAAAAACCTACCACATTCAGCCCGATAGTTATGAGATAAAATTAACCCAACGGGTCATCAATCAATCTGAAAACAACCTGTCACTCAGTGATTACCAACAAATCAAACGCAATAACCCCTGGAAAAACGCTTCGCCGTCATTTACAGACGCCGGCCGTTATTCCTTTAAGGGCGTGGGCTATTTTGACATTGAAAACGGCTATGAAACCCTTGATTTTGAAGATTTACAGGAAGAAAAAATCAATAAAACCATGGGACCCGGTGCCTGGATTGCGATGGTACAGCATTACTTTTTCACCGGTATCATACCCGAAGCTGAACAAGTCAGTGTGCAAACCCAATACACCGCCGGCAGTCGCTATCCCTATTTAATCCGTTATATCGCACCGGCCAAAACAGTGACATCAGGTGGTCAGACAGATTTTCACTCGACCTGGTTTGTGGGCCCAAAATTACAGGATGAATTGCCGCAAGTGGCCAGAGGTCTCGATCTCACCGTCGATTATGGTGTGTTTACCGCGATTTCGAAACCTTTGTTTTGGTTACTTGAAAAAATCCACGGCTTTGTTGGTAACTGGGGTTGGGCCATTGTGTTGTTAACCATTTTAATTAAATTGGTGTTTTTTAAACTCTCTGAGGCGCAATACAAATCCATGGCACGGATGCGCAAATTACAGCCGCGAATTCAGACATTAAAAGAGCGCTACAAAGACGATAAACCCAAATTTAATCAGGAAATGATGGCCTTGTACCAAAAAGAAAAGGTCAATCCTTTGGGAGGCTGTTTACCTATTTTGATTCAGATTCCGGTGTTTATTGCGCTGTATTGGGTGTTACTGGAGTCAGTGGAACTGCGCCAGGCACCGTTTATTCTGTGGATTCAGGATTTATCCAGCCCTGACCCCTACTTCATCTTACCGGCGATTAATGCCATTGCTATGGTTATGACCCAACGCTTATCACCGACGCCGGGTATGGATCCGATGCAACAAAAAATCATGAAGTTTATGCCGATTGCATTTTCCATCATGTTCGCCTTTTTCCAGGCCGGTTTGGTCCTATACTGGGCATTGAATTCAGTGTTATCCTTAGGTCAGCAATGGGTGATTACCCGCCGCATTGAAGCCCAGGACAGTGGCCAGACGGTTAAAACAAAAAAAATAGACAAAAATAAAGATAACAAAAATTAACCATGAACCAGACAACTGACACCATCGCGGCCATTGCCACAGCGCCGGGTACCGGTGGTGTCGGTATTATTCGGGTTTCCGGTTCTGATGCGTTTTCTATCGCTCAACGCCTGGCGAGAAAAAGCCGTTTTAAACCGCGTTTTGCCCATTTCAGGTCATTTTATAACAGCGAACAACAATTAATTGACAGCGGCTTATTACTGTATTTTCCGGGACCTAATTCATTTACCGGTGAAGATGTGGTGGAAGTTCAGGCCCATGGCGGTCATGTGGTATTAAATATGCTGTTAAGCGAAATTATTCGCCTGGGCGCCCGTATGGCCAGGCCCGGTGAATTTTCAGAAAGGGCGTTTTTAAACAATAAAATGGATTTGGTGCAAGCCGAAGCCATCGCTGATCTTATCGCCGGCGGTTCAGAACAAGCCGTGCTGGCCTCACAACGATCGTTACAAGGTGAATTCTCTGCCGAGATTAACAAACTCTTAAAATCGCTGATAGAAACCCGTGTTTGGATTGAATCTGCCATTGATTTTCCTGAAGAGGAAATCGATTTTCTGGCAGATTGTGAGCTTCGCAGGCAATTAAGCATGTTAAATCAGTCATTAATTGCCGTACTTAAAAAAACCCAATCAGGTGTATTACTGAATCAAGGTATCAGTATTGCCATTATCGGTGCCCCCAATGTTGGCAAGTCTTCTTTACTCAATGCCCTCACTGAAGAACAAACGGCTATCATCTCAGACATTGCCGGCACCACACGAGACGTGATTAAAGCCGATATTATCATCCATGGCATTCCGGTTAAATTAGTCGATACCGCCGGTATTCGTGAAAGTGATGATCCCATTGAACAACAGGGCATCGAACGTGCCCGGGCCATTCAGGCCAGTTGTGATGTTATTTTATTGGTGTATGATGGCAGTCGGGTGATTGAACAACTTCCAAAAGCGAAAGCCAATGAATTGGTGGTGTTAAATAAAATAGATTGTTTACATGCGGACAATCAAACACGGCAAGTGGATGTCCGTCTCTCAGCGAAAACCGGTGCCGGTCTTGATCAATTAAAACAACACATCGTTGCCATGGTCACAGGTGGCGATCTGGCTGAAGATACCTTCACCGCCCGTCAACGGCATATTGAACAATTAAAATTAACACAACATCACGTGCATCTGGCCGAACAGCATTTGTCACATAATATCGGTGAATTGGCCGCGGAAGAATTACGCCTGGCACAACAAGCGCTCAATGCCATTACCGGCGAATTCACGTCGGATGATTTACTGGGTGAAATTTTTTCCAGCTTTTGTATCGGTAAGTAAGCCGTTTAATGACACAACACTTTCTTTTTTCTTCCTTATTGTTGTGTCATGATAGCGTGGTATGTCAATTCTATTGATAACTCCGGATAACAAAATGGCGATTAAATCAATCAAGACAAAAACCTTCTTGCTGTTATTGGGCATGACCTTGAGTATGGCTCTGCTGCTGGTACTGGCTGTTTCACTGAGTTTTGATCGCGGTTTTAGTCGCTATAAACAATCTCTTTATGACGATATCAATCAAAACATGGTCAAGCAATTGGCCGATTATTATCAAAAAAATGGTCATTGGCAGGCATTCAAAATCGACCGCGGTTTGTGGCAAGAGTTGTTGATCAACAGTCTTATTGAACAGACAGAACAATCGGATAATAATCATCGTCATGAGCGCCGTTGGAAGATGTTTAAATACCACGCGCTACTGGCTGCTGATAAAACCCTTATCACAGGTCGCCGGGTACCTCATCATCAACCGTTGAAATTAATGGCCATCCGGGTCAAGGATACAACGGTTGGTTACTTGCGTATTCCTGACAGACAGGCCATTAATAACCACCTCGATAAAAAGTTCAACCAAACCATGCAAAAGTGGTTTGTGGTGTTGTTTGGGTTGGCACTGTTATTTACTTTGTTACTCAGCTGGCCGATTTCAGGCTATTTTACGCGCCCCATTCGACGTTTAAACCAGCATGTAAAAAAAATGAGTCAGGGACACTATGGCGATATGATTGATATTAACCGTGGCGATGAGCTGGGACGACTGGGCGATAACATCAATCACTTGAGCCAGACATTACAGGCCAACAGTGAAAACCAAAAAACTTTTTTTACCGATATTTCTCATGAATTAAGAACACCCGTTTCGGTGTTGCGGGCCCAAATTGAGGCCCTGCAAGATGGTATAGTAAAACCCGAAGACGAACAACTCAATCAATTGCACCGTCAGGTCATGAGCTTATCCCTGTTAATCAATGATATTCAGGATTTAGCCGGTACCGAACTCGGTGCCATGCAATATCAAAAACAAGCCGTCAATTTAAGCCAGTTATTACATTCTGTCATCCGCTCATTTTCATCACAAGTCAGTGACGTGCAATTAACCTTAACGCAGGATATTGAAGAAAACCGATGGATTATCGGTGATGCATTGCGTTTACAACAATTATTTAATAATGTACTGAATAACGCGTTGCGCTATACCGATGCCGGTGGTGTCATCAGCATCCGCTTAAAAACACACAAGCAACAGCTTGTCATTACGTTTGAAGACAGTGCCCCGGGCGTTGAACAGCAATACCATGAGAGATTATTTGAACGTTTATTTCGACCTGATTCTGACCGCAATAAACATCGGGGCGGTTTTGGCATCGGTCTGACCATTGCTAAAAACATCGTCACAGCCCACCAGGGTACCATTCAGGCCTTTGATTCATCCCTGGGCGGTCTGACCATAACAATCCGTTTACCCCTGGAAAAAGACAGCCATGAATAAACATATTTTAATTGTTGAAGATGAAGCGCCGTTGGCCGAGTTGATGGCTGATTATTTAAAACGGTCACAATTAGACACCACCATCATCAATCATGGTGATGATGTCATCAGGTGGCTAAAAAAAAACAGCCCGGCCGTGATCTTAATGGATTTAATGCTACCGGGACAAGACGGCTTGGAATTAACAAAAACTATCCGCGAATTTTCACAGGTTCCTATTATTATCACAACTGCAAAAGTCAGTGAAATTGATCGATTGATGGGTCTGGAAATTGGCGCTGATGACTATGTATGCAAGCCGTACAGCCCCCGTGAATTGGTGGCCAGAGTCCAGGTTCAATTAAGACGGCATAATAGTCAACCGATAGCCACTGATTTGACGCTGGATGATGCTCAGATATCGGCACATATCCAACAAAAATCAGTTCAGTTTACGGTGGTCGAATTTAATTTATTGAAAACATTGTATCAACACACTGGTCAGGTAATGAGCCGTGATCAACTGATGAATCAGGCCTATCAGGATTACCGCATTATTTCTGACCGCACCATAGACAGTCATATTAAAAAAATTCGAAAAAAATTAAAAACCATCGATGACCATGATTATATTCAGTCTATTTATGGGCTGGGTTATCAGTTTGTGTCTAAATAAAATTTTTATCCATAATATTTGCACGTTTGTTGGTTATGATGACTTTAAACCAACAGGAGAAAATCCATGAAAAAATTAGTATTGATAAGTTTAGGTCTTTTAATGTTTGCCGGTATGGCTACTGCTGAACATGGCAAAGGAATGTACGACGAATTGAATTTAACGGAAGATCAGCAAAGCCAAATGCAAGAACTAAAGGCCGACCATATGCAACGCATGAACGCAGCACGAGATCAGGTAAAAGCCGAAACTCACGAAAAGATGGCTGAAATTTTAACTGAAGAACAAATGCAGCAATGGCAAGAAATGAAAGAGCAAAGACAAGAGCGTATGAAAAACCGCATGAAAAAAATGAAGCATAAAAAGAAACATCGACGTGAAAACAAAGGCATGATGGATGATGATAATCAATAAACCTTCCTTTTCTTAAAACGTATAAAACGCCACCACTCAGGTGGCGTTTTTTTATGTTCCCAGACAGAAATTGCTATAATGATTGATTTGTAGGGGATTAATGATGAAATTAGGCGCTTTTTCTGTGAGTTTACCGGTTAAAAATTTAGCCAAATCGAAAGAGTTCTATGAGCATTTAGGCTTTGAGCAATTTGCAGGTGATGGTCAACATTACCTTATTATGAAAAATGAAGAGACCCTGATTGGCTTGTTTGAAAATATGTTTGAAGAAACATTACTGACATTTAATCCCGGTTGGGATCAATCAGCCAATCAATTATCGGATTATGATGATGTCAGAACAATACAGCAAAAATTGATGGATGAAAACATCAAATTAGAGCGCCATTGTGATTCTCAAGGTCAAGGCCCTGCCAGCATAGTGGTCAAAGATCCCGATGGTCATACCATACTGATTGATCAGCATGTCAAATAAACAGCGTTGTCAATGGGCGCAAAACGCCACACCTTTAGAACAGAACTATCACGATCATGAATGGGGTCGACCGGTTTATGAGGATAAAAAATGGTTTGAATTTATCGTCCTGGAAGGCGCCCAGGCGGGTTTAAGCTGGTCCACCATTCTGCATAAACGCGAAGGTTACAGAAAAGCTTTTTCGAATTTTGATTTTGAACAGGTGGCTCAATTTACAGAAAAAGATCAGGCACAATTAAAAGAGAACCCTGAGATTGTTCGTAATAAGCTCAAGATCGCATCTGCAGTCAGCAATGCCCGGGCCTTTATCAAAGTACGCCAGGAGTTTGGCTGCTTTAATGACTATATCTGGCAATTTGTCGATGGACAACCGATAATCAATCATTGGTCTGAGTCCGGGCAGGTTCCTGTCACCACGAAAGAGTCCGATGCCTTAAGTCGTGATTTAAAAAAACGCGGCTTTAAATTTGTCGGCAGCACCATTTGTTATGCACTGATGCAGGCCACCGGTCTGGTCAACGACCACACCACCGATTGTTTTTGTTACGATAAATCCCTTAGGAGTTAAATGATGTCAAAACTATGTACATTTTCTGTGCTGATCAGCGCTTTATTATTAAGCTTCGGTATTCAAGCCGGAGAATCATCCGAAGCAAATAACTCTCAAGCTTTTTTTAACAATATGAAAGAGCTGTGCGGCGAAGTCTTCACCGGTGCCAGCACCTACCCCGATGATCCGGATCATGATTTTGCCGGTAAAAAACTGGTGGCTGACTTTGCCGATTGCAGTGATACTGAAATTCGCATTAAATTTGCCGTGGGCGAAGACCATTCCAGAACCTGGGTAATCACAAAATCCGATAAAGGTCTATTGCTGAAACATGATCATCGTCATGCCGATGGTACACCCGATGAAGTCACCAATTACGGCGGTTGGGCAAATCAAGCCGGTAGTGCATATCAACAATATTTTGAAGCCGATGAAGAAACCGCGACATTGATTCCTGAAGCATCAACCAACGTCTGGATGTTGTCGTATGACCCGGAGACAAAGGTGCTCACGTATGATTTGAAGCGTCATAAAGAACCCCGTTATCAGGCTCAATTAACACCGCAATAAAGTTGATAGCCATAAGTGGCTGTGGCAGTCAGGGTTAAGGGCGTCAAGCGCACTGATGTCAGGAAGTTTCTCTAAAGCGTCATAATTAAGTCATAACTGACGATTAAAGTAAGGGTTTTCAGACTGTGATAGACGATGAAAGCTTTTTATTTTTTGGATGATGATAATTTAGATAACTTACCGGCCGATGTGCAATTAATGCCTTTTGACATTAACTATATTGATCCACAGATTAGTGGTCAGAAAAAACCCAAAACCTGGCCATCAAAAAAGTCACCAGTGGCACCGTTACCAGCAACAAGGGCAACGCCTGAAAGGAATAATCCAGGTGCCAATAATCCACCAATAACAGCACCCCGCCCTGATGCAGAAATAAAGCAATTAAAGACGAGATAACAAATTTAGGAAAACGGTTTTGATGGCGTCCGGTGTCCTTAAAGGAATAGTGATAATGACCCAGATAAGCGGTAAATAAACCGCCGATAAAACCCAAAGCATGAGCATAAAATGGTTTAATCAGCAGTTGTTCATGGGCTAAAAAGCCAATGCCAAAATGCACCACAGTGGCCAGACCACCGACCAGACCATAGCGGAATAGCAATGCAAATGTGTCTTTAGTCAACATCAATAAAAACCTGATTGTCTTTTATTTCTGTTGTTACCGCGCGTAAGGCATCACCGGCACAGGGCCCGGCGGTACAAAAGCCATCTTCTGTTTGAAAAGTGGCGCCATGGGCCGGACAGACCACTTGTTTATCTGGCGTTTCTAAATACTCACCCGGGGCATAATCCAGGCGTCGGCCCTGATGCGGGCAAAAGTTACGATAGACAAAAATGTTTTCACCTTGTTTTTTAACCATATAAGTGTCATCTTCATCACCATCTGCTGCAGCAAAGGTCATCCACTTATCTTCAACTAAGTCGCTGAGGTTGCAGAGAAAAACAGACATTAGCGTTGTGAATGACGTTTCACGGCATCCACCAGTAACGCCACTTTTTCAGGCTCCATATCAGGTTGCATACCATGGCCAAGATTAAAGATGTGCCCCGGTTGGTTGCCATAACTATCCAATACCTGTTTAACCGCCTGATCAATATGATCGTCAGGGGCATACAATGTGGCCGGATCTAAATTACCCTGAAGGGCAACCTGACCACCGGTTAATTTCAAAGCATCATCTAAATTAATGGTCCAATCAACACCTAAACCATGACAACCGGTTTCTGACAAAGCGGTGAGACTTTGATTGGCGCCCTTGCTGAATAACACCACCGGTGTGTCACCGTAGCCGGCGTCTTTAATGCCATCGACAATTTGTTGCATATAACGTAAAGAAAACGTTTTAAAATCAGCCGGTGATAGCGCACCACCCCAACTGTCAAAAACCTGTACCGCAGATGCACCGCTTTGAATTTGGCCAATTAAATATTTCACCGTTGATTGTGCCAGTTTATCCAGTAACTGATGGGCTGCTTCAGGGTTTTTGTAAAGCATGGCTTTTGATTTAGCAAACGTTTTGCTACCACCATTTTCAATCATATAAGTGAACAAAGTCCATGGACTGCCGGCAAAACCAATCAGTGGCACTCGCCCGTTTAAGGTTTTCACCGTTAAACTAATGGCGTCCATGACGTATTGTAAATCTTCAGCATCAGGAATCGGTAATTGGCCAATTTGTGCCACATCCGTAATCGGTTCAGCAAAACGCGGGCCCTCACCTTGGACAAAATGTAAACCCAAGCCCATGGCATCGGGGATGGTTAAAATATCTGAAAAAATAATCGCCGCATCCAGTGGGAAGCGTTCCAGCGGTTGGATGGTGACCTCGCAGGCCATTTCCGGGGTTCCGGCCAGTGTCATAAAATCACCGGCTTTGGCGCGCACCTTACGGTATTCGGGTAAGTAACGTCCTGCCTGTCGCATCAGCCATACCGGGGTGCGCTCGGTGGCTTCGCGGCGCAAAGCACGTAAATACAAATCGTTTTTTAATTCCATGACCAAGGGACAACAAAAAAACGGCTATTTTAGCAGTATCACAGGCGATAAACAGCTTACACAGTGATTGTTTGTTAAAATGCAGGCTTTTTGAACCTTAGGCCATTACAAAGGTCAGACTATGCCTATGAAAAATCACCTAAAAAAAATGAAAAAGTTACTGCCATTACTGTTAATTATTATGAGTACGCCGCTGGTTGCCCAGGCGCTGGAAGACAATCAGCTTTCACCACAGGATAAAACCTTTCAGCAAGAAATCATGCGTGCCAATTACATTCCCCAGTTACTGCAGGTGGCTGAGGGCACAATGAAAAAAAAACAACACAAACGCCATTTGATGGTTTGGGAGCGCATTGCCCAGTTAGAACCCAACAACCCGGAATTTCAGTTTGAGCTGGCCAGAGCCTATGCCCTTGTGGATGAAAAAACCGGTGCTTATAACGCCCTGGTGAAATTACAAAATGCCGGTTTAAGTTATCAGATTGACGGTGATGATAGTTTTACAAACATTCAGGGCACCAAAGTCTATGACTATATCGTCAATGGTATGAAAGACAATGCCACAGCCTACGGCGAAGGTAAAGTGGTGGCCACCGTCGATGACAGTTTTTCCGGGATGCTGTTTGAAAACATGGTCTATGATAAAAACAACCAACGTTTTTTATTGGCCAGCATCCGCAGCGGTGAAATCTACCAAATCGACCAACAAGGTCAGTTCAGCCCCTTTATATCAGATGCCAACCCCGAAAAAGGCCCCTGGGGTGCGGTGGATATGGTATTAGCCAATGACAACAAATCTCTGTGGGTGGCTTCTGCCTCTATGCCCCAATTCAATGGCGTCACCGAACAAAACCTCGGTCGAGCTATGATCAGTCAATATAGACTGAGTGATGGTGAATTAATCAAACGCGTTGTGTTCGGTGATAGCCAAACCCCACAACTACTCACAGCCTTACATATGGGCCACGCTGGCGCCTTATATTTTTTAAGTTTGTTCGATAAAACCATCTATCAACTCAATGCAGATTCCGATAAACCCGAGAAAGTCATTGAATTACCCGGTCTCAACGCCATCAAAGCCATCACATCAAATACCGATGACAGTTATTTATATGTGGCAGATTTTGAAAAAGGTCTCTATGTGATTGATATAGCAACCCAAAAAGTGGGTAACATGGACCCCAAAGGTGAGCGATTCTTTACCGGTATCAGTGATTTGTTTTATGTGGATGGCGATTTGGTCGGCATTCAAAGTGGTGTTTCACCGGCCCGGGTGATGCGTTTTGATTTGGCGCAAGACCTTTTGATTAAAATGACTTTTCCGGTTGAAGCCTCGCACCCGGATTTTGTCACCTTAGGCAACGGCACCCTGGTCGATAATCATGTCTATTATGTGGCCAATTCCCAATGGGGTAAAATGGATATGGGCGGTAATTTAATCGAGGGCGAAAACTGGCAACCGTTAAAAATTATGAAATCCCCTATCGACTATCGTATGCAGGAACACATCGACAATCAAAAACGCATCGAAGAAATTAAAAAGAAACGCGGGATCAAATAATGCCCTTATCAACCGATAAAAAAACCGGCCACTGTGAGCCGGTTTTTTTACGTTCTCTTAAAGTCGGCTTGTTAAAATAAAGGTTTTGAAGAGGTATTGGTCATGGGCATAAAAAGACACGGTTTATCCATCGGTATTGAACAATTTAACAATGAATTTTTATTAACCATCAAAGCCCTCGGCAAGCTCACCCATGAAGATTACCAGGTCATCACGCCAATGATTGAATCGGCCCTCGCGGGTATTGAAGAACCACGGATAAAAGTTTTATTTGACGGCCGACAAATGGAAGGTTGGGAATTACGAGCCGCCTGGGACGATTTTAAACTCGGCCTAAAATACCGCGGTGAATTCACAAAAGTGGCCATCATCGGCAACCAAAAATGGCAAAAACTGGCGGCCAAAGTCGGCGGCTGGTTTGTCTCAGGGGATGTCAAGCATTTTCAGGATTTGGATACCGCTTACAATTGGTTGCAACGATAAAATATTTTATGGACACATTTAATCGGACTGTCCGATTAAAACTGTCGGTGCACCCCATGTGGAAATCCGATTGACGTCAGCTGCCACCGCCTGCATACCGGGTGAAGTCATGGCTAACTCCAGTGCCTCAGCCGAATCAAACGGCATGGAAAACATCAGATAATAAGGCGGCTTGCCCTGCGGTCCGTGGGCAAACCGGGTCACGGTGTAAGGTTTAACATCATTGGGCAGACCGGTTCTCTTATGAAACAGTTTTATATGATCCGCGTAATCAGATTCAAACTTCTCAACATCGTCAGGCTGAGGATACAGTACGGTGAGATTAATCATTGTTTTGCTCGATAATAGCTCTATCAATTCGGTTTACGGGATACCCGTTAATTAATTGCAATTTTTTATCTGAACTTATAAGCCATAACAACGAAATATACATAGGAGTGCTGCTGAGCAGCACGACCCGCCGAGCCGGTTGGTGAGCGTAGCGAATCAGAGGCGAAGAGCGCGAAGTTATACGAAGTGTTCGCCGTGGCCGCTTTCACTTTTGTCGGGAACAAAAGTGAATGAAGTCCCAAGGACACACCTTAAGGTGTGTCCTTGGGACTAACGCTTCCGCTCGCTCACCCCTTTACGGACATACCGTCACGCTTCGATCTCTGATCAAATCTCGATTCTAACCCCTAATATCAGCAGAATAATCTAATAAACTATTTTTTATAACGTTAATTATAATTGACAAATAATCCTTTTTTTGTAAAATATAGTTTACTTTAAGAAAATGATTATAATGCTATTACCTAAAACCAGAAGAATTCTTGATGAATTGGGGGAAAATATTAAGCTGGCCAGGTTGAGAAGGAAATTCAGTTCTCAGCAAGTGGCCCAGCGTGCTGGTATCAGCCGGCCTACTTTGTCATCGATTGAAAAAGGCAAGCCGACGGTTAGTATTGGATCATATTTGATGGTCTTACAGGTGTTGGGCTTGGAAAAGGATTTTTTGTTGCTTGCCAAAGATGATGAGTTAGGTAGAAAGTTACAAGATGCCAGTATGACGATTAAAAAGCGAGCACCCAAACGGGCAGATGATAATGACTAACCAAAGTCATCAAAGGACTATATGGGTTTATGCCGATTGGGCAGGACTTGAAAACCCCAGCCTCATGGGGCTTTTACATTCTGACAGGTTAAGAGGCAAGGAAGTCTTCTCTTTTGAGTATGATTCTAAGTGGTTAAAAAACCAAAGCTCACAATTATTAGACCCTGATTTACAATTATATGCTGGCTTGCATTATTTGAATGAGGAACAAGACAATTTTGGACTATTTCTGGATTCATCACCAGATCGTTGGGGTCGGCTATTAATGCGCAGACGTGAGGCCGCCTTAGCCAGAACCGAGAACCGAAAGCAACACAAGTTATTTGAAACAGATTACTTGCTTGGCGTATATGATGGACACAGAATGGGCGGCTTAAGATTCAAATCTGAACAGGCCGGCGACTTTTTAAATAACAATAAAAAACTGGCAAGCCCTCCATGGGCATCGCTTAGGGAATTAGAGCAAATCAGTTTAAAACTGGAGGAAGAAAATACCATTGATGATCCGGAATATTTAAAATGGCTCACTCTTCTCATAGCCCCTGGTACTTCATTAGGTGGCGCCAGGCCAAAAGCCAGTATCGTAGATGATAAAGGTGTTTTATGGATAGCAAAATTTCCCAGCAGAAATGATCAGGGTGATGTGGGTGGGTGGGAAACGGTATGCTACGAGTTAGCATTATTAGCCGGTATTAATATGGCGCAATCCAGAGCAAAAAAATTCTCATCTGATTATTATACCTTTTTGACCAAAAGGTTTGATCGAAATGAACTGGGACAACGTCTGCACTTTGCATCTGCCATGACAATGCTTGGTTATAAAGATGGCCAAGATCACTCAGAGGGTGCAAGTTATTTAGAACTGGTTGAATTCATACAGAATAACGGCGCCAATGTAAATCAGGATTTAGAGCAGCTTTGGAGACGAATCGTTTTCAGTATTTGTGTTTCAAACACCGATGATCACCTAAGGAATCATGGCTTTATATTAACTAACAAAGGCTGGATATTGTCACCGGCCTACGACATTAACCCAGTAGAAACTGGGGGCGGATTAAAGCTGAATATTTCAGAAGATGATAATTCGTTGGATTTAAATCTGGCACTTGAGGTAGCTGCTTATTTTCGATTAAGCCCTAAAAGAGCCACTGAAATTATAGATGAAGTTATAAATGCTGTTAGTCAATGGAAAAAAATTGCTCAAAAACAGGGCCTTTCCCGGGTTGAGCAAGAATTGAAATCGCCGGCATTTAAAGTTTCAAAGGATTGATAATACGCGTTATATGGTTTTGCTTTTGTAACGGTCTCGGGTATGAGTAGTTGCGTGGTTTAGCGGTTAACTTAGCAAGTACACACCAAACTGAAAATCCGCAAGGATTTTCAGAAGTAGGCGAGTAGAAGCAATTACTTATAGCCATTGTTGTGGTGTCGTTTTTATTCAGTCTTCTTTCTGTTTTTCAAGATGATTATTGTGATAATATAAATCAATACGATTGCAAACGGAATTGCTATAAACCTATATTCAGGTAAGAGATACCAAAGAGTTAGAACTATAATTATTCTAGTCAATGTATGAAAAATTCCAACCCAATGTTTTATAATCCAAGAAAATGGTAGCCACATTAATCCAGTCAAAATTCCCACAGTCATTGGAAGAGAAGAATAGTCAACTAGGAAAAATGGTATTGCAATTGAATAAACGAGAATCGCTTGTCCGGCTGTGAAAAGAAAAAGAGTATCAAATTCGTTTTTCGGTTTACTCTTATCTAGGAAATTCTCACCTGTGAATTTTGAAAGGAATAGTCCTAGATAAACAATACTTCCAGTTCCAATAAAAATTGACCAAACTGCTACAAAGTCCGAGAAAAAGATTCCGATTAATCCGATTAAAGTCCAAATAATCAATCCAGCTAACGGTGTAGCAAGAAATTTTTGATTGATAAATTCAATTCGCTGTTGTTCAAGTGTTCTATTTGTCATTGGTTAATTCAGTCTGTTTTTTCCTTTGTTCGAGTCGTTTTTTTAAATGCACCGCAACGTCGCAATATACACAATTGCATATATTACGACTATATGTAAATTATTCTGTATATATTACGTAAAATAGCTGGTTTTGATGAAAAAGCAAGAAATTATTTCCAGATTTGTTAGGCAGGCTCGGATTGAAAACTATTCTGAAGCGACGGTTAAAAATTATGTCTCGGCTTTAAGATTGTTTTTGGACTATGTTTCAAAATCGCAGGTTGAGAAGATTTCTGATGATGATATTCATGGCTACTTGTATTACTGTAAACGTGAAAAGAAATACGCGTATTCTTCGATGAAACAGGTTTTAGCCACCATACGATTTCTGTATGCTAAGGTTTTTCATCGACCGGTTTCGGATGCGCTGGATATTAAATTACGGAAACCGGTTTACCTGCCCTCTGTTCTATCATCTAAAGATATTTCTAAACTCATCAAAGTTACTGATAATTTAAAACACAAAACCATTTTATTATTGATTTATTCGGGTGGTCTTAGATTGAGTGAGTTGTTGAATTTAAAGGTTGGGGATATTGATTCACAATCCATGAGAATTCATGTGCGTCAGGCCAAGGGCAAAAAAGACCGGTACATTATGTTGTCTGAAAATGTCTTAACCATGTTGAGGTCTTATTACACAAAATATAAGCCATCAGATTATTTAGTTGAAGGCCAAAAAGGTGGGAAATATAGCCCAACAAGTGTGCAAAGTGTCTTTAAGACGGCTTTAAAAAAATCCGGGATCAAAAAATCCGCCACGGTTCATTCTTTACGGCATAGCTTTGCGACCCATTTATTGGATGAAGGCACTGACATCAGATATATTCAAGAATTATTGGGGCATAAACGCCTTGAGACGACGCAGATCTACACCCATGTGTCTTCCCATTCCATCAATAAAATCAAAAGCCCGGCTGATTTTATTGATTTATAAGATTACTAAAGCAGCTTGTTTTATTTACGCTTTTTTCTCAGCAATATACGCATCCACCAGTTGTTCCATAATGGTTAAGGGGACGGCGCCGTTGGTTAGAATCACGCGGTGGAAGTCGCGGATGTCGAAATCATCACCGAGTTCTTGTTGAGCGCGGTCGCGGAGCATGAGGATATGACGCATGCCCATTTTGTAGGCGGTGGCTTGGCCGGGCATGACGAAGTAGCGTTCGATTTCGGCGATAACATCGGATTCGGCCATGCCGGTGTTTTTCAGCATGTAGTTGATGGCGCGTTCGCGGGACCAGCGTTTGGCGTGGATGCCGGTATCGACCACCAGGCGTACGGCGCGGAACAGTTCGGCCTGGAGGCGGCCGATGTTACTGTAAGGTTTGCCTTCATAGAGGCCCATTTCGTAAGCCAGGCGTTCGGCGTATAAAGCCCAACCCTCTGAGAAGGCGGTGAATGGAATCAGACGTCTGAAAAACGGTAAATCATCCTGTTCCTGTTGGATGGCGATTTGGAAATGGTGACCGGGGATGCCTTCATGGTAAGCCAGCGTCATCATGCCGTATCTTGGGGTGGCTTTGATGTCGTACAGGTTGGCATAAAAGACACCGGGTCGGGAACCGTCAAAGGCCGGACGCTGGTAATAGGCGCCGGGTGAGGTTTTTTCTTTAAATTCAGGGATGCGCTGGACTTCCATATCGGCATCTGGCAGATCATGGAAAAATGCCGGTAATTCAGGCTGGATATCATCTAAGATGGTTTCGTAATCGGCCAGAATTTGCATCCGGCCTTCTTTCGAATCGGAATAATAAAACTGTTCTGAATTGGCCAGGTTATCAATGCTGGCAGAAAAACCTTGCGAGGTGTCCCAGCCTTCTTGTTCGAGTATGTCAAGAATTTCTGCCTGAATGCGATCCACTTCGGCCAGTCCGTATTGATGGATTTCATCGGGTGTGGCGTTGGTTGTTGTGAACAGTTTGAGTGCCGATTGATAATAATCATCGCCGTCGGGCAAATTCCACACGCCCAGGTTTTTATCGACCTTTTTATCCAATTGAACAAAGTAATCAATCAGTGTTTGATAGGCCGGATAGACCGATGTTTCGATGACTTGCTTGGCTTCTTGAGCCAGTTCCTGCTGCACCGATTCATCCAGTTTGGCCTGCTCCATTTTATCCAGTAAACTGACCATTAAAATTCCATCTTCGGGTGGTGTGTTGACGAAATTTTGCATTTCTTCCACCACTTTGGTGATCACAAACTGGGGCGGTAAAATCCCTAATTGTTCACGGTGTTTCAGGCCTTCTAAAACCTGAGAGAATTTTAAATCAACCGCTTTGAGGCGCGAAATATAATCTTCGGCATCACCTTTGTCTTCGATTTGGTGGGTGCTTTCCATAAACGATGGGAAGTTACTTTGCACACCAAATAACTGGTTCACCGGATAATTGTGAAACCGAAAGCGTTGGTTTTCTATCACCACACCCAGTAAAGAAGCCAGCACATCTTTGGACATTTTATCCGCCGGGTCCAGGTCTTCGTCTTCATAGGACATTAAGGTGTCATAGGCTTCCTGCATATCGGCCATCATCTGATCGCCGGCTTCAATGCTGGCATCATCCAGTTTTGCATTGTGACCATCGATACCGAAGGGTTCTAATATCCGCAGCGAGGACAGCGTTTCGGGGCTTTCGAGCACAAATTTAAGGGCGGTTTTTCCGAAAAACAGGTTAATATTATAGGGCTTGAAATACCAGACATGAATAAAAAATAAGCCCGCCAGTAACAGCAGGGTGAGCAGAAAAATGCCGAAATATTTAGCTACACGTTTCATGGTTAAGAACCTCTTTTTCTCAGTGTGGTTGATGGCTTGTTTTGGCTTTTTATCGGGCTATCTTTTACAATGGTGTTAGGGTGCAGGCCGATAAAATATATTTATTGTGTCCTGTCAAGAACCACAAGTCCAGAAACAATGTGCAAAGAGGTGCAAAATATGCAAGAAGTCATGGCTGATTCAGCCCCCAAACCGGTCGGTCCCTACCCACATGCCCGTCAAGTGGGTGATTTTCTGTTGTTATCCGGTATGGGCCCGCGCGCTGCCGGGCAAAAAGACATTCCCGGTGTCACTTTGAATAATCAGGAACAGATTGTAGATTATTGCATAGAAACCCAAACCCGCCAGCTGTTCGCCAATTTAAAAGCGGTGTTGACATCCGCCGGCGCGGATTGGGAAGATCTGGTGGACATCACGGTATTTTTAACCAATATGGATGCAGATTTTAAAACCTTTAACCGCATCTATGCCGAATACTTCACCGATAATAAACCTTGCCGAACCACGGTTGAAGTGAATAAATTGCCGACACCGATTGCGGTTGAATTGAAGTGCTTGGCCTATAAACCACGAGGATAGAATCATGTTAAAACCCGTACCACCGTTTAATTTTAAAGCCTGGATAGACGAACACCGCGATCAGCTCAAACCACCGGTGTGTAATAAACAGGTCTATGAACAGGATGACTTTATCATCATGGTGGTCGGCGGGCCCAATGGCCGGCGGGACTATCATTATGATGAAGGCCCTGAGTTTTTCTACCAGCTGGAAGGTGAGATGTGCCTGAAAACCCAACAAAACGGTCAGGTGGTGGATTACCCGATAAAGGCCGGTGAGATTTTTTTGCTACCACCGAAAATGCCCCATTCGCCGGTGCGTTATGCTGATTCAATCGGTTTGGTGGTGGAGCGTAAACGACTGGCCAATGAGCAAGACGGTTTATTATGGTATTGCGAACACTGTAACCACAAACTGTATGAAGAATACTTTCACTTACGCAGTATTGAAAAGGATTTTTTGCCGGTCTTTGATCGATTTTTTGCCGATGAAGAATTGCGCACCTGTGATCAGTGTGGCACGGTCATGCCGGACACCAATCAACTGGAGTTATGATGCTCACCATCGATATTCACACCCATATTTTACCTAAAAAATGGCCTGACTTAGCCAAGAGATACGGCTATGGTGGTTTTGTGCAATTAGAGTACGATGGCTGCGGTTGCGCGAAAATGATGAAAGATGGCCGCCATTTCAGGGATGTTGAGCCCAATGTCTGGGACCCGAAAACCCGTTTACAGGAGTGTGATGAACATGGCGTGCATGTCCAGGTCTTGTCCACAGTACCGGTGATGTTTTCTTACTGGGCCAAAGCCAAAGACACCCATGATTTATCGCAATTGTTAAATGACGATTTGGCCGCCACCGTGGCCACAAACCCAAAAAGATTTGTCGGTTTGGGCACCTTGCCAATGCAGGCACCGGATTTGGCGGTGAAGGAACTGACCCGCTGCGTGAAAGAATTGGGTTTGGCCGGGGTACAAATTGGGACCCATATAAATGACTGGAACCTGAGTGCGCCTGAATTATTCGAGGTGTTTGCCGCCGCCGAAGAATTGGGCGCGGCGGTTTTCGTCCATCCCTGGGATATGATGGGACAAGCGGATATGAGTAAATATTGGCTGCCCTGGCTGGTGGGCATGCCGGCAGAAACGTCTCGGGCGATTTGCTCACTAATTTTTGGTGGTGTGTTAGAGCGCTTACCGAATTTACGTATTGCCTTTGCCCATGGCGGCGGCTCTTTTCCGGCCACACTGGGGCGAATTAAACACGGCTTTGATGTACGTCCGGATCTGGTGGCGGTGGATAATAACATTTCACCGGAGCAGTATTTAGACCGGATTTATCTGGATACCCTGGTGCATGATTCGGCCATGCTGGATTATGTGGTGAATTTAATGGGGCCCGAGCGTCTGGCTTTGGGTACCGATTATCCGTTTCCTTTGGGCGAGTTGCAGCCGGGACAATTGATTCACTCGATGCCTTATGATGATGCGGTGAAGCAACGCTTATTGGCCGGCACCGCTTTAGAATGGTTAAACCTGCGCGCTGAGCAGTTTTATGGCTGACGCGACCAAGGGCATTTCGCTGGCCATTCCGCTGCAGTTTAATGGTCCGCAGCCAAATCATTTTGGTGCTCCAAAAGCCACCGCAGAACCGATGGGCAGTGGTGATTTTATCGGTGATGTGGCTCAGGGCGGCTCCTGTAATGCTGAGCAAGTGACGCTCAATCCGCATTGCAACGGCACCCATACGGAAACCGTTGGGCATATTATTGAAGATAAACATCAACAATTCGCGCCCTATCAGGTGATTCAATCACCGCTGGTTAAAGCCTATGTGTTGACGGTTAAACCGGTTAACAATTACCAGGGTGATGAAACTTACACACCACCATTACATCAAAGCGATTCCGTGATATGTAAAGACATGTTAACAAGTGTAAGCAAATTATTACAGGGTGTAAAGGCCTTAATAATCAGAACTTTACCCAATGACGACAGCAAAAAAAGCCGTCAATATGGCGCTGATCATCAACCGCCCTTTTTCACCCATCAGGCGATGCGCTGGCTGGTAGAGGAAACCGACATTGACCATTTACTGGTGGATATGCCGAGCATTGATAAAATGTATGATGAGGGTTTATTGTCTAATCACCGGATTTTTTGGCAAGTAGATGAAAGCGGCCGATGGTTGAACGGCAACCAAAGCCACAAAACCATCACTGAAATGATTTATGTTCCTGATGTCGTTGCAGATGGTTTTTACACATTGAACCTGCAAGTCGCCGCCTGGCAGCTCAATGCGGTGCCGTCCAATCCGGTCTTGCTGTCAGAATCAATTTAATGGTTTGTTAACCCCGTGTTGCTATAATTATTTCTATGCGACGTAATATGTTCAGCACAGAAAAGAAAAAGCGAAAAACCGGATGGTGGGTCTTTTTGCTTGTGTTGGTGGTTATTTTCGTGGGCTTTCGCTTGTATTTACCCACCGCCGCTAAAAACCACGTGAATAAAGTACTGAATGATTTGCCGGGTTATCAGGGTTCAGTGGACGACATTGATATTGCCCTGATCCGAGGCGCCTATGTGGTCACAAATCTCCGCTTACGGCGTCGTGATGCCAAAACCGATGTACCTTTTTTAAACATTCCTCAAGCCGACATATCCATTCAGTGGCGCGCCTTATTTAACGGTAAAATTGTCAGTGAAATTTATCTCACAGAACCCCAGTTAATTTACGTCTTCGAAGACCAGTTACAGCAAGGCCAGCAAGAACCTGAAACCAAGGACTGGACAGAAGCTTTGGATGATTTGGTGCCCATTGATATTAACCATTTAAATATTGAAAACGGCCGATTGGGTTTGGTTAAAGTGAATGCCAATCCGATGTTGGATATTTATATGGATCAACTGCAGTTAACCGCCGATAATTTACAGCTGGTAAAAAGCGACGAACAAAACCTGCCCTCACCCGTTAAAGCCGCCGCCGTGACCATCGGCCGCGGTCAAACCGAACTCGAAGGCCGGGTTAATTTTATTAAAGATATTCCCGATATGGATGTCAGTCTCAGCATCAAAGATATTGATGTCACCGCCCTCAACAGTTTTACCCTGCATTACGCCAATGTGGATTTTACCTCGGGGCAACTGGATTTATACAGCGAGGTGGCGGTTGCGGACGGTTACCTCAAAGGCTACTTTAAGCCCTTATTGACTGATGCCAAACTGATTGATCAGGGTGATGGGTTTTTCAAAAAACTCTGGGAAGGCGTGGTCGGTGTGTTTAAATTTATCTTTAAAAACCAGTCCACCGACAAAGTCGCCACCAAAATCCCTTTCGAAGGCAACCTGGATAACGTTGAAGCCGGTGTCTGGCAAACCTTCGTTAATATCCTTAAAAATGCCTGGGTCAAAGCCTTTCAGGACAACATTGATGAAGACATCGAATTTTCGGATGTGCAAAAAGAGGCCGATGCGCAAGAAGCCGAACAGCCGGAGGACGGTTCATAAAAAAGCCGCCTTTAAAGACGGCTTTATTGGCTTTACACTGAGAGATTAATCCATACCCGCTCTAAAAATATAATCCGGTTTAAGAGTCATATTAAGTCCCGATATATTGTAGGTGCCGCCCAAAACAACGGCTTGGGCTGTTAACGGATCACACTGACCGTTAAAACAATAACCACCGCCGTATTTTACATCGACCATGCCACCGCTGCCTTGTGTTACCAAATAGTAACTATCGGTGGGAAAACCTGAGGTCATCCAATAGCCATCGATATCTGATTCATAGCTGCCATAAAATTCTGCCTGACTGTTATAAACCTTAACCAGGGTATTGGGGACACCTGCGCTCGTCTCACTGTGCAGTAAGCGTCCGGCGAAAGTACCGCCGTCCGGTAGATTAAACGTGTATCCAATGTCACCTTTGAGTCCGTTATCCGGACTGCTGCCAATAATGATGGGATCGCCGGTGGTCACATCACAAGCAGATCCAGGACAGCTACGACCGTCGTACAAAATATCAATCCAGGTTCCGGTCACGTCAAAGTTTTTACCTGGGAAAGGTAAGTTAGAACCATTGTTGGTTTTAGCATAATAGGTTCCGGCCGGAAGCCCTCTTACGGTAAATTCACCATCACTGTTGGTGGTGGCCCAATGGGCAAAACGACCGATGTTGTCATAAACCAGAACATGAACATCGGCCAGCGGGGATGATGTACTTAAGTCGTTGATGATACCTGAAAATGAGAAGCCGAGGTCTAAGGCAAAATCAATACCGGTGGCTGTGGCGTCCCCTTCGGGATCAGGAGATCCCGAAGACGGATTATAGGAGGTAACCGTGATGTTACCGGACGTTAAATCACAGGCAACACCCGGACAGTCAATATTACCGGTTGGATTATATTTTTCCATTATATAGCCTGGAATAAATTCACCATGAAACATATTTCCGGTGCGGGCTGAATATATCCCTGCCGGCATGGCTCTGGCTGATGTATATTCTCCGGTTGCTTGATTGACATGTGCACCGCCGACAACTTCACCTGCACTGTCATAAAATTGTACCATTTGATTATCCGCACTTATTGGCAGACCGGACACAGCATCAGAGATTTGACCACTGATTTTACCGCCATATTCTAAGGAAAAATTGATGCCGCCGCGAATTTCTGCAGGTCCCAATGTAATGGGTGTGCCGCCGTCACCACGACTGCAACCGGTATATGGACAGGCGTTACCGGCATATAATTCTCTGACATAAAAACCATTACCGGCGTCACCGCCTTGTGCAAAATAGGTTCCGGGTAATAATCCGCCAATAGAATAAGCGCCATCAGCCAAAGGGTCTTCACTGGTTCCGCGAACGGTATATCCCTGAATATATTGATTGGTTTCATTAAATATCATCACGTAACCAAACTCATCTAATGGATTTAAGCTGGTTGCATCAATTAGATATCCTTGTATTTGGGCACCGCGTTCAAGAAAAAAGTCGATACCCGAACGTGTAGAACCGTTGCTCAAGGTCACAGGAGAACCCATACCGTCATACGCCATTGAAGCGCATAGATTGCATTGTATGTTATTGAATATCTCCGGTATGTGTAGGTTATCGTAATATTCAGGTTTTAAATATATTCGATAAATGCCTCCGGGAATTCCCGTGACTGTATAGTTTCCAGAACCATCAAATTGAGCACTCACATTCCACCTAAAGAAGATGTCGCCAGGTCGACTCAAAGCGATATTCAGCGTATCCACCGGATCACCTGTAGAACCATCGACCATGCGACCGGTTAGGGTCGCGCCTTGAGTCAATACAAAATCATGTCCGGTGCTCATTTCACCGGTTGATAATTGAATGGTTCGTTCGGGCGTTATTTCACACCATTGACAATGCTCGGTACCGGTAATGGACCAAATGGCATCAATGTAAACATCAACTTCGGAGTATGTGGTGATGTAATAATCACCCGGATCCAATGCCGTGAATTCATAATAGCCCGTCACACTGGTGTTGGTTGAGTCGATTAAAGTCCGATTGGTGTCATAAAGCCAGACCGTAACGTCACTGATGGCTGTACTGCTTTCATAGACTGTGCCGCTGATGATGGCTGTACCTCGATTTTGTTCAGTGTCACGGGCTTTTTGATTCAGTTGCAAACGAAATTGTTGGTAAGCTAACTCATGCGCTGATATGAGCCCTTCGGAAGCTAATGCTTGGTAAAATTCAATGTTGTGTTGTGGACTGGGTTTGGCTGTTGTCGTGCTACATATACCCAGTAAAAGCAGAATAAACATACACTTCATAATATACTCCTAATGTAAATTGTTTCCTAAATTAAATGTTTCGTATTTATATATCGAGAAAAAATAGAAAAAACTGACATGATGTCTGAAATATATTGAAAAATAAAAAAGCCGCCCTTAGGACGGCTTTGACAGCACAAAAAAATCGGTACTTATTCGAGACCCGATCGGAAAATATAATCAGGTTTAAGAATCATATTAAGCCCGGTAATATTGTATTGGCCTGCCAAGGGAATGGGATCGGCTGTTAAAGGATCACATTGGCCGTTAAAACAATAATCACCACCAAATTTAACATCGACCATGCCACCTATACCCCCGGTGGTAAGGTAATAGGTGTCTGTGGGTAAGCCTGATGATTGCCAGTAACCTTCACCGTCTGTTTCAAAACCACCGTTAAAGTCTCCATTACTGTTATAAATATTAACGTGGGTGTTGGTGACACCGACGGTGATTTCGCTGTGGATTAACCGCCCCGACAGGGTGCCACCATTGGGTAACTCAAAATCATATTGAGTTATACCCTTTAAACCGGCATGCGGACTGCCACCCAAAATAATTGCGGTGCCGGTGGTGACATCACAGGCTGAACCCGGACACGAGAGGTTGTCATATAAAATATCCACCCAGGTTCCGGTGGCAGTCGGCCAGAGTCCCATAAAGGGCAGATTTGAACCATTGTTGGTTTTGGCGTAATAAGTACCGGTCGGTAAACCCGATACGGTGAAATCGCCATTGACGTCAGTGGTGGCCCAATGGGCAAACACACCCATATCGTCATAAACCAGAACATGAACATCCGCCAAGGGTGATAATGTCGATAAGTCATTAATGGTGCCGGAAAAGCTGTAACCGGTGTCCAAAGCAAAATCAATACCACCGGTGGTGGCATCAGCGTCCGGATCCGGACCTGAAGCAGGATTGTATGCATTGATGACAACATTAACAGCGGTTAAATCACAGGTCACACCGGGGCAGTCAATGTTACCGGATGAATCATATTTTTCCATCACATATCCCGGCATAAATTTACCATGAAACATGCTGCCGGTTCGCACGCTGTAAGTGCCGGCCGGGAGAGCACGTGCGCTGATGTAATCACCTGTGGCAGAATCCACATAGGCACCACCGACGACCTTGCCTGTGGCATCATGAAACTGAAGATACTGGTTATCATCATTGATGGGCAAACCAGTATTTATATCACTGACGTTACCGCTGATTTTTCCACCATACTGAAGCAAGAAATTAATACCCGGGCGTTGTTCGTTAGGCCCCAGATTAATGGCAGTTCCTCCGGCACCCCGGTCACAACCACTCCAGGGACAGTGCATGTTGTTGTATATCTGGCGAACAAAAAACGAGCGACCCCAGTCGCCGCCCTGGGCAAAGTAAGTACCCGGTAATAAACCACCAATGGAATATGCGCCGGTGGCACCGGGATTGGTGTCGGTGCCTTCAATTAAAATGGTTGCAATCACTTCATTAGACACGTTAAATAAATAGACCAGACCGTAATCTTTTAAAGGGGCTAAGCCAATATTATTGACCAGTTGCCCCGAAATACTGGCACCGGTTTGCAGGCTAAAATCTACTCCGGAACGGGTGGCTCCATTCACCATATTCACCAGGTCTCCGATACCGTCAGAGACCAGTTTGATACATAAATTACATTGAATGTTGTTGTATATTTCAGGAACGTGATTATTTCCTGAGATTATGTCAGGTTTTAAATAGACACGGTATTGACCGGCAGGAATCCCCTTTAGGGTGTATTGCCCTGCACCGTCTAATTGTGTGTAAAAGGACCAATTGTTATAAAGGCCGTCGGGTCGATATAAGTTTACATGTAAACTATCGATCTCAAGCCCGGTGGTGCTGTCCACCATCAGGCCGGTCAATGTGGCACCCTCCGTTAATGATAAATCGTGATTCGCTGAAGTTTGACCAACCGCCAGAGTAATTATACTGTTGGCAGGCGGCTCACAATATTGACAGAACTCAGTACCTGTGGTTGTCCAAAGCGCATCAATGTAATCATCAGTGGGATCGTCAATGGCAATAATATAATCACCATCATCCAGTGCTGTAAATGCATAATAACCCGAACCATTCGTAAAGACACTCCCTATGTAGTTCCAATTCGAACTGAACAGTCGGACTTCTACACCGGTCAATGTAGCGGCACCTTCGTAGACAGTACCATTAATTTCAGATGTACCGGCACGACTGTTTATGTATTCATCGACGAATTCTGCTTGTAATCTGATGCGGTGTCGTTTCAATTCATCGGCACTAATCAGTCCCTCGCCAGCGAGCTCCTGATAAAGCGCCAGTTGTTGCTGTGACGTTGGTTTGGCTGTGGCCAATGCACAGCTTGATAATAAACATAGTATCAAAAAATACTTCATGGTCCTCTCCCAATCGTTATAAGTTAAAATCACTACTGAATATAAAACGAAAAGAACAGAAAATACGGACAAATTTCTGATAAAAGTATCAATTGGGGGGCTCGTCACAAAAAAGCGACCTTAATCATTTAACTTTGATTCATGGGTTGAGGTCGAAGCGAGTCTTGACTTCGATTATAATAAAACTTTCTATCACCTTAAAATCCATGACTCTAACCCTGCAAGATGCCAAAAAGCATGCCGAACAGCTTGACCGACAGGATGGGCTGGCGCGTTATCGAAATCAGTTTTATATTCCGGAAAACGAACAGGGCCCTTTGGTGTATTTTTGTGGTAATTCCCTGGGCTTGCAGCCGAAAAAAACCAACGAAGCCATGCAGTTAGAGATGGATAAGTGGCAAAACGATGCAGTCAAAGGGCATTTCACTGGGGATTTTCCGTGGATGACCTATCATGAGTTTTTACAGGAAACCGGGGCTGAATTAGTCGGCGCGAAGCCCTCTGAAGTGGTGTATATGAATTCTCTTACGGCGAATTTGCACTTTTTGATGGTGAGTTTTTATCGACCTGAAGGCCAAAAACGCAAGATTTTGATTGAAGACCATGCCTTTCCGTCCGATCATTATGCCGCCGCATCGCAGGTGGATTGGCATGGTTTGGATGTCGATGGTGACTTGTTGTTATTAAAACCACGCAAGGGTGAAGACACCTTACGAACTGATGATATTTTAAGCACCATAGACGAACACGCCGATCAACTGGCGCTGATTTTATTGCCGGGTGTGCAGTATTACACCGGTCAGGTGCTGGATATGAAGGCCATCACTGAAAAGTCACAACAACATGGAATTACTGTGGGTTTTGATTTGGCCCATGCCACCGGGAACCTTGAGATGGCTTTACATGACTGGGGTGTGGATTTTGCTGCCTGGTGTTCATATAAATACCTCAACAGCGGTCCCGGTGCGGTGGCCGGTGCCTTTGTGCATGAAAAGCATCATGATAAAGATTTGCCGAGATTACAGGGCTGGTGGGGACATGAGAAAAATACCCGTTTTGATATGGATAATGAATTTAAACCGGCACCGGGCGCCGATGCCTGGCAGTTATCGAATCCGCCGATTCTTTCGTTGGCAGCGGTACGGGCTTCACTTGAAGTTTTCAAAGAAGCCGGTGGTATGCGGCCGTTAGCCGCTAAATCGAAGCAGTTAACCGGATTTTTGCGTCAGATGCTGGAAGATTGCTGTGGCGATAAAGTGCAGATTCTGACTCCGAAAGATGCCCAGGGTTGTCAATTATCACTGGTGATTAAAGCAGACAAACCGGGCAAAGCGGTTTATCAGGCCTTAACGGATGCCGGGATTGTGGTGGATTGGCGTGCACCGGATGTGATTCGGGTGGCACCGACGCCGTTGTATAACAGCTTTCATGATGCCTATCGTTTTGTTGAGACCCTGGTGGCTGAATTATGAGCGAACGATCTGACAATATTGTTATTTTAGGGGCCGGTTTGGTGGGCTCTTTACAGGCATTGTTACTGGCACAGCAAGGCTATCGGGTGCGGGTGTATGACAAGCTGCCCGATATTCGAAAACAGGCGATGTCTGCCGGACGATCCATCAATCTCGCCCTGGCCTCACGGGGTCGGCATGCCTTAGAACAAGCCGGCGTGCTGGAAAAAGCCGAATCTTTGTTGATTCCGATGCGTGGTCGTATGTTGCATAACCCGCAAGGTGAGCAGACACTCCAGCCGTATGGTTCACGTGAATCAGAGGCCATTTATTCGGTCTCACGGGCCGGTCTGGTGAGTTTATTGCGGGATGAGGCCGAAGCCACCGGTCGGGTGGCATTTTATTTTGAGCACCACTGTGACAGCCTTGATTTTGCAGAAAATCACTGTCAGTTCAGCCACCGGGATGCTGATATTCACATTGAGTTTGATTATATGCTTGCCTGCGACGGTGCCGGCAGTGTCACCCGCCAACAGATGCAACAGCATAGCGATAATGCCACAACATTTTCCAGTGAATTACTGGATCATGCCTATAAAGAACTGTATTTGCCACCGGATAAAAACGGTGATTTTCAGTTGGATAAAAATGCCCTGCATGTCTGGCCGCGGGATGATTATATGATGATTGGCTTACCGAATCCCGGCGGTGATTTTACCCTGACCTTATTTATGCCCAAAACCGGACCGGTGAGTTTTGAATCCATTGATAATGAATCGGCATTACATGATTTATTTGATGCCCAATTTGCCGATATCAAAGCCTTAATTCCAAACCTGGAAGGCGATTATTTTAATAACCCGACGGGGAAACTTGGCACCGTTAGATGCGAACAATGGTATCAGAATAATGTTCTGTTATTGGGCGATGCGGCGCATGCGGTGGTGCCCTTTCATGCCCAGGGTATGAATTGTGGTTTTGAAGATTGTGTGGCGGTGATGGAGGCTTTAGAAAACAGCAATCATGACTGGTCTGGATTGTTCAAAACGGTTCAAATGGCACGGCAGAATAACGCCAATGCCATTGCCGATATGTCGCTGGAAAACTATGTGGAAATGCGCGCGGCCGTGAATGACCCCAAATTTCACCTGAAAAAACGCATCGCCTTTGCCCTGGAAAAACGCTGGCCCGAGACTTTTATTCCACGTTATTCTATGGTGATGTTTCACCGTGTGCCTTATGCCGAAGCCTATGCCCGTGGTCGGGTACAGGATCGCTTATTGAATCGTTTAAGCCGGGATATGGCGGACGATGCGGATGTCGAGTCGGTGCTTGATTTTGATCGCGCCGAACGTTTAATCAAAAGCAGCCTGTCGCCCATTGTTCAGGAACATTAAAAAAATTAAAATTACAACAACCATGAATCAAGTCAACGAAATTAAACACCCATTGGTCCAGCATTTAATCGGCCAACTCCGGGAGCATAACCGTAGCCCGGCGCAGTTTCGGCCGGTGGTGGATAGGCTGAGTTATTTACTGTGCTATGAAGCCCTTAAAAACTTCGCAACAGTGCCTGAAGAAATCAGAACCTGGGCTGGTTCGACGAAAGTGGAACGACTCGGTGATTCAGGCATCACCGTTGTGCCGATTCTGCGTGCCGGTTTGGGCATGTTAAACGGCGTCATGGATTTACTGCCCGGGGCTTCGGTGTCAGTGGTGGGTTTTGAGCGAAATGAAGAAACGCTGCAACCGCATGCTTATTATGAAAAATGGGCGCCCAATGTGGCAGAAAAAACCGCCCTGGTGATTGATCCCATGTTGGCCACAGGCGGTACCTTTTTAGCCACGGTTGAATGTTTAAAAGCAGTCGGTTGCCAACGTGTTCACGGGGTCTTTTTACTGGCCGCACCGGAGGGGCTTGATGAATTAAACCGGCAGCATCCGGATGTGCTTGTGACGGTGGCGGCGGTGGATGAACGACTGAATGAGCTCGGTTATATTATTCCGGGTCTGGGTGATGCCGGTGACCGGATTTTTAATACGGTGGTTAAGAAATAGTCGTTGCTATGGTGGGTATCCAAATGGTTTAAATGGGTTGTCAGTAAAGGGCGCGGTTACGGTAAAAATCATCTTTTTTAACAAATCATCAAATCCAAAGAGATCAGCTTATAAGGCTATGCTATAATTTTTGGGTTTTTTGCCTCACTTAAAATGAGGCTTTATAGTCAAGCATAATAACGGGAGAACAGCATGTCTGAAAACCAAACCACCGCCGGGCCGATTACCCGCGGGCCTTATCCGGAACTAACCCCGCATGCCGTACTTGTCGGCTATTTTCTGGGTGTTATCCTGGCGATTTCCATTGGCTATGCCTCTTTGAAGCTGGGTTTTTCCATCGAAGGTTCAGAGCTGGCTGCGATATTGGGTTTTGGTATTTTGCGCGGATTGATGCGCAGACGTTCGATTGTTGAAAACAATGTCACCCAGACGGTGGCCTCGGGTGTGAATGGCGCGTCTTCGGGCATGATGTTTTCGGTACCGGCGATTTTTATCCTTGGCTACGGTATGGATTTTAATCCCTATGTTTTAACTTTTGGCGCCATTGCCGGGGCGTTTTTAGGGATTGCTTTTATCATTCCCTTGCGTAAACAAATGATTGATTATGAGCGTCTGACCTATCCCGGCGGGGTGGCGGTGGCGTCGATTCTGAAATCGCCCGGTGCCGGTATTCGCAAAGCCTTGTTATTGGTCGGTGCGATGGTGTTTTCTGGCGTGGTGCATGTGATTTCTTTGGCCACCGGTGTGGAATACTGGCCTTTATTTGAACAATTGGGTCTGCCCGAATACCTTAATGGCACCTGGTACTTATCCCTCATGACCATTGGTGTGGCCTTTATTGCCGGACGGGGCGGTCTGGCCTTTATTATCGGGGGCTTTGTTTGTTATTGGGTGCTGGCACCGTTACTGGATATCACCGGTATGTTTCCGGTGGTGGATGGCGTGGCGGTGACCGATCCGAATCAACTGCGCCTGATGCTATTCAGACCCACTGGTATCGGGATGTTGATTGGTGGTGCCATTGTCGGGGTTATCTTCGCCCTGCCTTTGATTAAATCAGCGATTAAGTCGATGCAGTCCTCGGCCAATGACGAAATGGCACTGAGCAAAGATGAAATGCCGATTAAATTATTGTATTTTGCGGTGGTCGGTGCGGCCATCTTGTTGGGTGTGATGGCGGTGACCTCAGCGCAAGAAGTCGGTTTGATGCGTGGTATTTTAATGGCTGTGCTGGGTACGTTGTGGATTTGGATGGCCGGTATTATTTTGTCCGAAGCCATCGGCCGGACGAATTGGTCACCCTTATCGGGCATGACCCTGATTGCGGTGACCTTATTGATTATGATTACCCAAATGTTCGGTGGCATGAGCACCGGGCCGGCGATTGTGGCAGCCATTACGGTGGGTGCCGCCACATGCGTGGCCATGAGTCAGGCCACCGATCTGATGTTGGATTTAAAAACCGGCTACCTGGTCGGTGCCACGCCACGACAACAGCAACTGGGTCAGTTTATGGGCGCCTGGTTGGGGCCGATTGTGGTGATTATTCTGATTTTTATGCTGCATGAAGCCTTTGGTCTCGGCGGTGAAGAGTTCCCGGCGCCGCAAGGTCAGGCATTGGCATCGATGGTGGAAGGCATCACCGGTGGTGATGTGCCGACTGAGAAATACATTGCCGGCGCGGTTTTGGGTGGTTTGTTGTCCTTATTACAAGCCGGTTTAGGTATTACCGTCGGCTTAGGTTTTTATCTGCCGTTCAGTATTGTTCTGACCTATGCCATCGGTACCTTAATCCGCGAAATCGTTGATCGCAGCAAAGGTAAAAGCTGGTCAGAAAGTAAGGGTATTCCGATTGCCGCCGGCTTAATTGTCGGTGAAGCTTTGGTGGGTGTGGGTAATGCCGTTTACGTTATTGCCAGCGCAGGATAAAGGAGATAAAAGATGAAAAATATGGCTTTTGGATTTGTGGTACTGGCCTTTTTAGGCGGGGCTTTTTTAACCTCTCTGGATGAAGACACGGTCAACTGGATTTATTTCATTCCGGTGATGGTACTGGGTTTCTTGGGGGCATTTGTCTATAAGATAGAAGCCAACAAGGCCGCCACCCATGGTGATGTGCTAAAAAATAATATGGCCATTTTAGACCGGTCATTACACAACATCGCTCAAAACCTGGTTGAACTCGATGGTAACAAAGACGCCATACCCACCTATGAGATGCGCTTTGAGATTGATCGCTTATTTCGCGAAGATTTGATGCAGTTTGCCGATGCCCGTGAGAGTATTAAACACTTGTATGGCGTTCAGGCCTATGCCGATGTCATGAGTTCTTTTGCCGCCGGCGAGCGCTATATTAACCGCATCTGGTCAGCCTCGACCGACGGTTATGTGGATGAAGTGCTGAAATACGTGTCTAAAGCCAACATGCAATTTGAGCATGCCCGGGAAGTGTTTGATGGTGCAAAAGCACAGAAGACTTAATTAGATATTCCCGTACGATTAAGTCACATTCATTGACATTCAATGTGACTTACAAAGGCGTTATATTTCAACCATCTGTCAGTCCACGTTATCAATAGACCGTATAACATTTGAGTTGTTTAAATATGAAACCTTTATCCGTTAAACACCACATTGTTCAGACCATTCGCCTGTCGCTGCCGTTAATTATCAGCCAGGTGATGATGGTGGCGATGACCTTTGTGGATACGGTGATGGCCGGTCAGCTGGGTGCCACCACCCTGGCAGCGGTGGCAGTGGGCAGTTCGGTTTGGTCCACGGTGATTTTGTTTGTGTTTGGGACGCTGATGGTGATTCCGCCGATTGTCTCGGAAAAAGATGGTGCCCAAAGGCATCATGAGGTGGCGCCATTTTTTAGACAAGCTTTGTGGCTGGCACTGCTTTTGGGTTTGTTGTTCAGTGTTGTTATTCGATTAGTTGATCCGATTTTTATTTTATTTAAAACCCAGGAAGAGGTGATTCCTGAAGCGGTGGGTTATTTGGATGCCATTGGCTGGGGCGTTTTACCGCTGGCATTTTTTGTCTCGTTTCGCTATCTGGCCGATGGCTTATCCATCACCAAAACCACCATGTATGTCAGCTTTGTGGGTGTACTGTTAAATGTCCCATTAAATTATATTCTGATGTTTGGTCATTTAGGTTTTCCGGCTCTGGGCGCCGTCGGTACCGGTTATGCTTCAGCGATTGTGATTACCTGCCAGATGCTGGTGTATGTGCTTATTGTTAAACGCCACAAAATTATCGGTAGTTATCAGGTGTTCAGTCGTTTTGACCCGCCCAACTGGCACGTTATTATGCGGCTGCTTAAAATGGGCCTGCCGGTGGGTGTCTCGATGTTTGCCGAAGTGGGCTTTTTCTCGGTGATTACTCTGCTGTCCTCGTCCCTTGCCACGGTTGTCGTCGCCGCCCATCAAATTGCCCTGAACTTTTCATCGTTGTTGTTTATGGTGCCTTTGGGTTTATCCATGGGTATTACCATACGGGTCGGTAATGCCGTGGGCCGCAAAAATGAAGACGACATCACCCGCGCCGGATTTTTGGGCACCGGTCTGGTGCTGTTCACCCAGCTGTTTTCAGCCTCAGTCACCCTGCTGTTCGCCGGTGATATTGTTAATCTTTATACCGATGACAGTGAAGTGGCCGCCATTGCGGTCAGTCTGCTGTTCTATGCCGCTGTGTTTCAGTTATCAGACGGTATTCAGGTCGCCGCCGCCGGTGCCTTGCGTGGCATTAAAGACATGACCTTTATTATGAACAGTAATTTGTTTTCCTTCTGGCTTCTGGGTTTTGTCGCGTCCTGGTATTTATGCTTCCCCATGGGTATGGGTGCACCGGGATTATGGATTGGCATTATCGTCGGTCTTTCCGCTGCCGCCGTATTAAACCTTTGGCGATTTTGGATTAAAACCCGTCAGTTTAAAAAACATAAAATCCCCGATTCCATCGCTTAAAACAGACGGTCCTGCAAACTTATTTAAGCAGGGTGGAACGTGTCTAAAATGGTGGGATAATGGATAAAAATAGCTTAAATTACGCAAATAGGAACCATTCGCAAGCGGATAAGAATGGATTGTTATTAATAAAATAAATAACATAAAAAATAAATTATTTATGAATTGAAAAACACTAAATTTGTCAACAGATAAAATATATCGTTCAGTTTTAAACGTCATAAAGCATTGATAAATAATACAAAATAATTTATTGATGACTTTTTGATGAAAAAAGGCTTGGAAGGTTCAGCTATAATAGATATGATTCATTTTCTAAAGAGAGCTCGAAAATTATTTAAATATTTAATTTTGAGTATATTTTTAACGAAAAAAGAGTCACAAAACCATGCAAAACACCAACCAGCACGGCCCGTCAGCGCCACCGGTGATGGCGCCTTCAAATCAGCCGATGTCTCAAACCGAACAGTCGTCGCCCTATCGTGTCATCCGACGCCATGGCGAGACCACAGCTTTCGATTTAAATAAAATAAAAGTGGCCATGACCAAAGCCTTTTTGTCCGTTGAAGGCGGACAGGCGGCCGCCTCAAGTCGGGTCAGAGAAACCGTTGATCGGTTAAGTGAAGAGGTTTTTGACGGTTTATTCAGAAGAATGGATGATGGCGGCACAGTCCATATTGAAGATATTCAAGACCAGGTTGAATTGGCCATGATGCGAGCTGGTGAACATAAAGTCGCCAGAAGTTATGTTCTATATCGTGAAAAACAAAATGAAAAACGCGCCAAAGCCAAAGCCAAAGCTGACAAAGACCAACCGACTGCTGCTAGGCCTGTCCTACATGTCATCAACGAAAACGGTGAACAGCTGCCTTTGGATATGGCGCGTTTGGAAACTGTTATCACTGAAGCCACCCGAGGTCTGAAAGGGGTGACCAAAGAACGGATCTTGCAGGATTTACGCCGAAACCTTTTTGATGGTATGTCGGCGAGCGATGTTAATACCTCTTTGGTGATGGCGGCTCGCGGACTCATTGAAAAAGACCCCAACTATAGCTTTGTCACAGCCCGGTTATTATTAGACGGCATTCGACGGGAAGCTTTGAGCTTTATTTTTGCAGAAACGGTCGAAGCCACACAAAAAGACATGCAAGACAGTTATCCGCGCTATTTTAAAAAATACCTGAATCGTGGTATTGAATTGGATTTGTTGGATGCTGAACTGGGCAGATTTGATTTAGATAAATTAGCGGCCGCCCTAAAACCCGAACGGGATAAGCGTTTCAGCTATCTCGGTTTGCAGACTTTGTATGACCGTTATTTTATTCATGTGGGTAAAACCCGCATTGAATTGCCACAGGCTTTTTTCATGCGTGTGTCCATGGGGCTGGCGATTAATGAAGTGGATCGTGAAGAACGGGCCATTGAGTTTTATGATTTGTTGAGTTCTTTTGACTTCATGAGCTCGACACCAACCTTGTTTAACTCAGGCACGTTGCGACCGCAATTATCCAGTTGCTATTTAACCACGGTACCGGATGATTTGGACGGAATTTTCAGTGCCATTAAGGACGATGCTTTATTAAGTAAATACGCCGGCGGATTGGGCAATGATTGGAGCCGAGTGCGGGCATTGGGCGCCCATATCAAAGGCACCAATGGTGAATCACAGGGCGTGGTACCCTTTTTGAAAGTGGCGAACGACACCGCGGTGGCGGTCAATCAGGGCGGTAAACGAAAAGGCGCCATGTGTGCTTATCTGGAAAGCTGGCATTTGGACATTGAAGAGTTTTTAGAGTTGCGTAAAAACACGGGAGATGATCGTCGCCGAACCCATGATATGAACACCGCGAATTGGATTCCGGACCTATTCATGGAGCGGGTGGCTATGAATGAAAATTGGACGTTGTTTTCGCCCGAAGATGTGCCTGATTTACATGATTTATACGGCCAGGCTTTTAAAAATCGCTATGAACACTATGAACAAGAAGCCGAAGCGGGTCGTATTCAAAATGTTAAAACTATTCAGGCAGTGGCTTTGTGGCGTAAAATGTTGGGCATGCTGTTTGAAACCGGCCACCCCTGGATAACCTTTAAAGACCCCTGTAACATTCGCTCGCCACAACAACATGCCGGCGTGGTTCATAGCTCAAATTTATGCACTGAAATCACCCTGAACACCTCTGACGAGGAGATTGCAGTGTGTAATCTCGGTTCAGTTAATCTGCCTCAGCATATGACGGCAGATGGCTTAGATCATGCCAAACTGGAAAAAACCATCACCTCCGCCATGCGTATGCTGGACAACGTTATTGACTATAATTTTTACTCAGTGCCCCAGGCGCGTCGCTCTAACTTACGACATCGTCCGGTGGGCTTGGGTTTGATGGGTTTTCAGGATGCCTTGTTTAAATTGAACACAGCCTATGCCAGTGAAGCGGCCATTGATTTTGCCGACGAGAGTATGGAAGCGGTGTCTTATTATGCCATTAAAGCGTCCAGTGATTTAGCCGCTGAAAGAGGCCGTTATGCCAGTTATGAGGGGTCTTTATGGTCAAAAGGTATATTGCCGATTGATTCCATTTCCTTGTTAAAAGAACAACGCGGTCGCTTTTTGGATCAGGATGAAACCACGCGCCTGGACTGGGATGGTTTACGAGAAACGGTTAAGAACCAGGGCATGCGAAATTCAAACACCATGGCGATTGCGCCCACCGCGACCATTTCAAATATTTCAGGGGTGTCGCAATCGGTGGAGCCGGTGTACCAAAACTTGTTTGTTAAATCGAACTTGTCCGGTGAATTTACCGTGATTAATCATCACCTGGTGGAAGATTTAAAAGCCCTTAATTTATGGGATGATGTGATGCTCAATGACCTGAAATATTTTGATGGCAGTGTTCAAAAAATTGATCGTGTTCCCGATGACCTCAAAGAAAAATATGCCACCGCGTTTGAGTTGGATCCACGTTGGCTGGTGGAAGCGGCTTCCCGCCGTCAAAAATGGATTGACCAGGGCCAATCGCTGAATCTTTATATGGTGGACCCATCGGGTAAAAAGATGGATGACCTGTATAAGCTGGCCTGGGTTCGGGGCTTAAAAACCACCTACTATTTACGCTCGATGGGTGCCACCCACATGGAAAAAAGTGTCGAAACCAGCTCAAACACAAGCCAGCCGGCCACACCGGGCTCTCAGGCTCCGAAAGCCTGTTCCATTTTGGAACCGGACTGTGATGCTTGTCAATAAACCTTAATTTTACGATCCGGGGCTGAAACCGAAAGCCCCGGACAACTTCTCAGGAGAACACAATGAATTGGGACGATCCATTAGGACTCAATCAGAATGAAAGCAAACCACCGGTCAATCCGGATAACCACAACTCAGCCGAGCCGAAACCCTCAGCAGAGCCGCAGCAAGCGGAGGCCACAGAAGTGCCTGATACCGATACCGCGTATGTCATTCAAGGTGTGACCGGCGAATACCGTGTGCCCAGAGGTGAACATAACTTTCAACCGGTGCGGGCCGAAGACAAACGCATCGTCAATGGTATGGCCGACATTAACCAGCTGGCACCGTTTAAATACCCCTGGGCCTGGAAATATTTCCTTAATGCCAACAAAAACCACTGGACGCCGCTGGATATTAACATGACGCAGGATGTGCACGATTACCATAAAAAACTCACCGAAGATGAGCAGCATGTGTATCAAAACGTCCTGTCTTATTTAACCACTTCCGATATCCTGGCGATGCGAAATATTGGTTTAGCGGTGATGGAAAAAATGGCCGCACCGGAATTGCAGATTTATCAGGCACGGCAGGTGTACGAAGAAGCCCTGCACACATGGACCTATCAGCACTGCATTGAAACCATCGGACTTGACCAAAGTGAAATCTATAACCGCTATCGCGTGGTGCCGGAAATTAACCAGAAAATTCAGGTGGCCAACCGACGTCTGAATTCGGTTTTACGGCCCGATATTGACTTACGCAATCGCGATGAACTGCATAACTTTGCCCTGTCATATCTGTTCTTCGCCGCGATTTTCGAAGGCTGTTGGTTCTATAACGGCTTCAGCCCCATTTTCGCTCTACAACGCCGGGGCTTGATGAAAGGCACCGCTGAACAGCTGCAGTACATCATGCGTGATGAAGTCATGCACTGCTCATTCGGCATTCGCGTGGTGAAACAAATGATCGAAGAAAACGACATCAAACTCGACCCGGCCGAAGTTAAGCACATGTGGGAAGAATCCGAAGCCGCCGAAAAAACCTACGCAAAATACATCCTGCGCCGACCCATCCTCGGCTATTCAGTAGAAGATCACTGCGAACAATTCCGCTACATCGCCAACCGCCGCGCCCGCTCGTTAGGCATTGACGAACCATTCCCAGGTGCTAAATGCACCCTGCCATGGCTCGATGAACAAACCAACCTCCGTAAAGAAAAGAATTTCTTTGAAACGAGGGTCACTGAATACCAAACCGGTGGGGCGTTGAGTTGGGATTAAAAAGCACATAAAAATTCAAGGCCGTTATATCCGATAACGGCCTTTTTGTCTTTCAGATTTTAAAAGCAAGGTAGGTTGGACTGAGTATCGCGCTGCCCAATACCACAAGCTTCAATTACACCATAATGTTCAATTTATAGAACCTACAACCATTAATCAGAACAAAGAAATTTGTTAAATCATCCATTAAATGTTGGGCTTCGCGGTGCTCAGCCCAACCTACCTTGCTAAGTCGTTGTTCGTTGTTTAATGCGACACACCCATTTCTCTGAGTAAAGTCTAAAAATATATCCCTATAAGCGCACATCAATGCGACATCGTGTCGCAGAGGATGAGGTGGTGGGCTGATTTGATTATAATGAAGGATTTTCAGTCAAGTCGCCAAGATAGTTATGCTCAACCAATTACTCATATTCCGCAGCCTCACCGGCCTGGGTCAGTTAACTCTGTTGTGGCTTGGTGATTGGTTGGGGTTTTCAATTGAAAATCCCTGGGTTTGGTTGGTGCCGGTGGTTTATGTTTTGCTGGTTTATGGCGGGCATTTTTGGTTGTTGGCCAAGCACCGGGGCAAGTGGCTTCTACTGATTGATTTGCTGGTCTGGGTTGTGTTTTTTGCGTTATTGAATGGCATCTCAAATCCGTTGATTTGGTGTTTAATGTTGCCGATTATGTTATCGGGTATGAGTCAAAGCATCGGCTTTACCTGGGTCATGACTTTATTGAGTAACCTCAGTTATGTGGTGCTATGGGCGCTGACCCCGATGACCAATACCGGTATGCACAGCGCACATGAGCCGTTTAATGCCCATGTATTGGGTATGTGGGTTGGTTTTGTTTTGATTTCGAGTTTGTTGACTTATATCACCACTCAAATGATGAAAACCATTCATGATAAAAACCACCAATTATTGACCATTGAACAACAGCGTGCTGAAGATCAGCACATCATGACCATGGCCACCATGGCCACCGGACTGGCTCATGAACTGGGCACACCGCTGAACAGCATAAAATTACTGGCCGCTGAATTGGCTTCGCCGGATCTTACAGCGAAGGACAGACAGACCGATTTAAAGGTGATTGATGAGCAAGTACAACGCTGTCAGGGCATCATCCGTGAAATGGTTGAGTTGGCCAATGATCCGAATTATTTAAATTCTCACATCACCGATTTAGGCTTACTTTTGCATGATATTAAAGACCGTTTCTGTGACAACCATCGGCAAGTTCGTGTCAGGATTGATGGCGATTGCCAGCAGCCTGTGATGACTGACGCTTTATTGGAACTGGCGATATTAAATGTGCTTAATAATTCAGCTGCTGCTGAAGCAAAGACCATTACTCTTAATGTAGCGATTAAGCAGAATAAAATACAACTTCAGGTCCA
>NZ_BMEO01000003.1 GCF_014636635.1 Marinicella pacifica
GATTAACTACCTCGAAAACAGAAATATTAACAACCTAAAAATCAAAATTGCCTAAATGCACCACGGGTAGTAATGTCTCGCTCAATCCGTTTTTATGATAATTTAATTCCGGCTATTTTAAGTGGTGATAAAACCATCACCATTCGCAGTGCATCCGGGTACCGATATAAGCCCGGGTCGCGGCTGGATGTGTTACGTGATTCGAATGGTGAGCGTGTTGCTGAGATTGAAATTACTGCTGTTGAGGCCATTTGTTTCCAGGATTTGAATGAGTCCCATGCCGAGCGAGAGGCGATGTCGTTGACTGCCCTGAAAAAATTGATTGCGGAAATTTATCCCGGGATTGACCATTTAACGGTGATTTCCTTTAAACTAATCCAATGATTATTCCCACAGGTCAAACAATATGGGTTGGTTAAGTATTTTACCGCCGTTGGTGGCGATTATTTATGCCATTTGGCGTCGTGAAGTCACGATTGCATTGCTTCTGGCGATTATTACCGCGTCGCTCATTTTAGTTGGTGGCAATCCGGTGTTTGCCTTTACCGATACCGTGGAACGAATTGTCGATGTCTTTGGCAGCGCCTATAACACCCGTATTCTTTTATTCAGTTTATTGATTGGCGGCTTGATCCAGCTGATCAAAATTTCAGGTGGTGTAACGGCTTTTGTGGATTGGCTGACCCGTAAGCGTTGGGTCAATAATCAACGCAAAGCCGGATTGTTGCCGGCCTTATTAGGCAGCAGTATTTTTATCGACACCAATATGAGCGTATTGACTGCCGGTATTTCTTCTCAGGCCTTATTTGATCGTTATCATATGAGTCGATTGCGTTTGGCCTATATTATCGATGCCACCTGTGCGCCCATCAGTGTCTTGATTCTACTTAATGGCTGGGGTGCGGCGATATTAGGTTATGTTCAGGAGACTCAGGTTGCCGATCCGGTGGCGGTGATGGTCAGCAGCATCGGTTTTAATTTTTATGCCATTATTACTTTGATTCTGGTTTTTTATACCGTCATCAGTGCCCGCGTGCACGGTCCACTAAAAACCATGGAAGCAAACTGTAGGGTGACCACAACCAGTGAGTCTTTACCCGAAGCCACTAAAAAGCGTTATATGCTGTGGCCATTGATTTTAATGGTGTCGAGTATCTTAGTGTTTATGTACCTCACCGGTGACGGTGATTTACGGCAAGGCTCGGGTTCTGAGTCGGTGCTGTGGTCAGTGATACTGGCGACCATGCTGGCTTTTGCCTTGTTGCGGTTTGATGCCAAAAAACCAACCAAAGAACTGATGCATGAAGCGTTTACAGGAATGGGTCATTTACTGCCTTTGGTGGCATTGGTGTTGCTTGCTTTTGCGTTATCCAGTGCCATGGGTGATTTAAAAACAGGTGAATTTGTGGCCGGAGCTATTGGTGATTTTATTCCGGTGTGGGCGATTCCGGCGCTGGTGTTTGTATTATCGGGTTTTATTTCTTTTACCACCGGCACCTCCTGGGGGACATTCGGTATTCTGATTCCGATTGCCATTCCATTGGCGGTGACTTTGGGGATTTCACCGGGTTTGGTGCTGGGTGCGGTGTTGGGTGGTTCGGTGTTTGGCGATCATGCCTCGCCGATTTCCGACACCACGGTGATTGCCTCCTTAGCGGCCGGCTGTGATTTGTTGGATCATGTCAGAACGCAATTACCTTATGCGTTGGTGGGTGGTGGCTTGAGTGTTATTTTGTATGTGCTTTTTGGGTTGTTTTATTCGTCTTGATTAAAAAAAGCGCGGTGCTGAAGACCGCGCTTGAAAAATCTAAGCTAACAACAAATCAGCATGGTAGTCGATGTGATCTTCCATAAAAGTACTGATAAAGTAATAGCTGTGGTCGTAGCCATTATGTTTGCGCAAAGTGAGCGGGTGGTTTTGTTCCTGGCACACCGCTTCTAAACGCTCGGGCTGCAAGTAATCGGTAAGAAACTCATCTTTCATGCCCTGATCCACAAACAAAGGAATGTTGCTGTTGGTTTCTTTGACCAGTTCGCAGGTGTCGTATTGCTTCCAGGTTTCTTTGTTATCACCTAAATAACCACTGAAAGCTTTTGTTCCCCAGTCGTTATGCATGGGCGCCACAATCGGTGAAAAGGCACTGACTGAGCGATATTTACCTGGATTTCGCAAGGCAATTACCAGCGCGCCGTGACCACCCATAGAATGACCAAAGATGCTGACACGGTCTTTATCAATCCGAAAATGTTCAAAAATCAGGGCCGGAAGTTCATCCACCACATAATCGTACATTTGATAGTATCTCGCCCAGGGTTGTTCGGTGGCGTTGACATAAAAACCGGCACCTGCGCCAAAATCATAACTGTCTTCTTCGCCCGGCAAGCCCAAATCACGGGGGCTGGTGTCCATACTGACCAGGGCAATGCCGTGTTTAGCGGCATATTGCTGGGCGCCGGCTTTGGCCATAAAGTTCTCTTCGGTACAGGTGAGACCGGATAAATAAAACAACACCGGCACCCGTTTCTTTTTTGCCTGTGGCGGCATATAAACCGCAAAAGTCATCGGTGCATTATTGACTTCAGAGTCGTGTTTGTAAAAACCTAATTGACCGTCGAAACAACGGTGCTTTTTGAGTGTTTCCATGTGTATACCTTAATCAAACGTAATGACAGAACGAATGCCGTCGCCTTTGTGCATGAAATCAAAGGCTTTATTAATGTCTTCAAGCGGCATGGTGTGAGAGACAAATTCATCGACTTTAATATCGCCTGCTAAGTATTGATCAACCATACCGGGCAGCTGACTGCGGCCTTTCACACCGCCAAAAGCAGAACCGCGCCAGACCCGACCTGTGACCAGCTGAAACGGTCGGGTTGAAATTTCCTGACCGGCACCGGCGACACCGATAATGACTGATTCGCCCCAGCCCTTATGGCAACATTCCAGGGCCGATCGCATTAAGTTCACATTGCCGACACATTCGAAGGAATAATCGACTCCGCCATCGGTGGCATCAATGATGACTTCTTGAATCGGGACATCATGTTCTTTCGGGTTAATAAAATCGGTGGCGCCCATTTGTCGGGCGAATTCAAATTTATCCGGATTAATATCCACACCAATAATGCGTTTGGCACCGGATAAAACGGCGCCCTGAATCACACCCAGACCGATACCGCCTAAACCAAAGACAGCGACGGTTGAACCGGGTTCCACCTTAGCGGTATTGGTTACGGCACCAATACCTGTTGTGATGCCACAGCCAAGTAGGCAGACTTTATCCAAAGGCGCTTGTTTATTAATTTTAGCCAGGGCAATTTCCGGCACCACAGCATATTCGGCAAAGGTCGATGTGCCCATATAATGATGAATCATCTCGCCATTCTTTGACAGGCGGCTGGTGCCGTCAGGCATCAGACCTTTGCCTTGGGTTTCGCGGATGGCCTGGCACAGGTTGGTTTTGCCGGATGTACAGAAATTACATTTGCCACATTCAGGCGTGTAGAGGGGAATGACATGATCGTCTTTCTGCACAGAGGTCACACCGGCACCGGTTTCAACCACAATGGCACCGCCTTCATGGCCGAGTACCACCGGAAACAGACCTTCAGGATCGTCACCGGATAAGGTGTAAGCATCGGTATGACAAACCCCGGTAGCAACCATTTTAATCAGGACTTCGCCGTTTTTGGGGCCGGCTAAATCAATCTCTTCAATTTGCAAAGGTTGGTCCGCTTCCCAGGCCACAGCGGCTTTTATTTTCATGGTATGTGGTCTCTAAATCAAAACAAACCATTGTAACATGCAAGCTGTTAAGAGTTAAGATAAGTAGCCGGTTAAAGCCTATCAACAGCTGTCATCAGGACAATCAAGATGTTCGATCTGAATGGTGGTGTGGAAAATTGGGAAATTGTGTTGAATGAGCTCTTTGGTTTCCCACAGCACATCATAGTCATCCACATGTTCATTCACTTTGATGTGTAGTGACATCAGGTGCTTGTCATTGGTTAATGACCAGGTGTGGACATGGTGGACATCGGTGACGGTTTTAATGTCTGCGATAATCTTGTTTTTGACTGCTTCAATATCGATGACATCCGGCGAGCCTTCTAACAGAATATGGGTGGCTTTCTTCACCACAAACCAGCCTGAACGCATAATCAGCAGCGCCACTAACAATGACAATAAAGGATCGGCCCAATTCCAGGCAAACAGATAAATCAAAACCGCTGCCAAAATAGCCGCCACAGAACCAAGCAAATCACCCATCACATGAATCATCGCGCTTTTCAGGTTCAGGTTGTCATGGTCACCGCCTTGCAGGATTTTAAAAACAATCACATTCACCAGTAAACCCAAAACGGCAATAATAAACATGGGTTTGGCCATGACTTCGACCGGCTGATAGAAGCGCCAGCCGGCTTCCCAGATAATCCAGACCGCAATCGCCAATAAAGTCAGTCCATTAACGAATGCCGCCAGGGTCTGAAACCGATGCCAGCCAAAGGTGCGTTTAAAATCAGCCTGCTTATCGCTGTAAATAAACGCCACCCAGGATAGTAATAACGACACACCATCACTCAACATATGTCCGGCATCGGCTAATAAGGCCAAGGAACCGGAAATAATTCCGCCAATAACTTCCGCTAGCATAAAGCCAAAGGTCATGAGCATGGCAATAAAAACACGTTTCTTATTGTCTTGGTTGACGCTTATATTGTGATCGTGATGGTGGCTGTCTGACACGCGTTAACTTCCTTTAAATAAGATTCTATTGTAACCAATATAGATATCGGTAACAGTATTCACTTATTGATTTCTATGTTCTGTTGGGTTGTGTCCGTAAAAACGACGAAAGCTTCGGGTAAAGGTTGACACTTGTTTAAATCCGGTCATCTGTGACACTTTAGCGACACTTAGCGTGGTGTCTTGTAGTAATTGTCCGGCCCGTTCCATCCGACAACGACTTATGTATTCAGCCGGTGAAAAATTAACTTCTTGTTTAAATTTGCGGTACAAAGCGCTGCGACTCATGGCCAGTTCAGAGGCCAGTTCTTCAACACCAAAATTAGCATCACTGAGGGCGTCTAAAATGATTGTTTCAGAGCGATTAAGCAAGCTTTTGGGTTGGTCTTTCGATGATTTTGAATGTTCTAAGTTGGTCTTGGTTGTTAAGAAACGTTTAACATAGGCTAGCAATTGCTCAGCTGTAAACGGTTTTGTCATAAAAGCATCTCCACCTGTTTCAATGGCTTTAACATGGTCATTTGGGTGTGCTCGGGCAGTGGCAAATATGACCGGTATGTTCTTTGATTCTATGTTTTGTCTTACGGCGGCCACCAATTCGAAGCCGTTCATATCCGGCATGCCAATATCAACAATCAGTATATCAGGACGAGTTCGAGGTATTGTGTTTAAACATTCCTTGGCTGATTGTATGGTAATGACTTGATATTTGTCTGATAGGATGGATTTAATGTAGTGCAATATATCTGCATTATCATCCACCACCATAACTGTCTGTTTAGATGATTTGTTATGGGTTTGTTCAGTTTGTTTTGTTTTAGTCAGCGGCAAAGTAACTTGGAATTGAGCACCGCCTAGCGCGCTTTTATTAACCGTTATACTGCCATGATGACGCGTGACAATTCGTTTGACAATAGACAGTCCCAGACCGCTTCCGGAAATATCCTCTTGATTCAAACGCACAAAACGGTTAAATATTTGATTACGTTTTGCGGTTGGAATACCGGGTCCGCTGTCTTCAATCGTTAATGTGCATAATTTGGCATCCTGAGACGTTGTGCTGAGACGAATGAGACCGCCTGGTGGGGTGAATTTAACGGCGTTTGATATTAGATTGATAATTAAGGTGTCAATTTCTTCCGTGTTACCTTGAATAAAAAGTTCATTATCTGAATTATCTAATTCAAAACGAAGTTTTTGTTTGGTCATTTTATGTTTAAATTGATCAGCCCCCAATTGACAACGTGTTGTTAATGACACGGTTGTGAGATTGGTTTTACTGTCAAACAAGTCGAGTTGTTCCAGTTTTAGCATTTGATTGATCAGGTGAAGTAAACGTTTACTGTTGTTGACCATCATTTTTCGGGTGTCTGGTTTGATGGGGGATTCACCTTGAAGAGGCCCCATAACGAGGGTTAACGGTGTTCTTAATTCATGACTTAAATCCAGAAAATGCTGTTGTTTTCGATCCGCTTCCTTTTTTATTTTGTTGTTTTGTTTTGATATGGTCTCTAGCGCTTTGCTTAATTGCGTTGTTCTTTTATGGACTTCGATTTCAAGGGTGTCTTTTCTTTTGCGAAGAGTGTGTATCCACCAAAATAACAGTAATGCAATAAATATAATAATGCTAATTCGAAACCAGAAGGTTTCATAAAGTGTTGGTTTGACTTGGATGGCAAGTTGCGTTGTCGGGCCAATCCAGTGGCCATATCGTGCTGCTTGAAATGATAGGTTATGTTGGCCCACCGGTAAGGCATCAAAACTGACTTCTTGTGAACGTTCTATTTCATTCCATGGGTGGTTTGATTTCAGTCGATAGCGAAATCGTATACCATCAGACAAGCCCAGGGCAATGGTTGAGACGGACACAGTTAGATGCCTATGCTCCGGGTCTTTTATAATAATTGGCTGATCCGGCGATTGTTTTATACCACCCACAATAACCTCTTTAAAATAAGGTGTTAGCGGTGTTTCAGTGAATTCCAGGTCGTTGGCTGGTATCCGGACAATCCCTTTTTGTGTGGGAAACCACAAATCACCTTCATGGCCTATGGTTCCAGAAGTTTGGACACCGCCATTGGCCTCAGAATCTGCCATACCGTCACTTTTACCAAATCTGTGGCTGGGTAAAAAATTGCTTTTAAAGTTAAAATAATCTAATATGTCATTTCGTTCAAGGGCATATATGCCTTTATTTGAACTTATCCACAGACGATTCTTTCTGTCCGATAAAATACGGTGAATGCCATAATGTGGTAAACCTTCTGCCTCATTTGCACAACGAACAAGTTCACCTTTAAATTGCCATAAACACAGGCCTTTATCTTCGGTACCCACCAGGATTCCGTCAGTAAAGATATCAGGGTTAAAATAGAAGGTTCTGATTTTATTGGTCGGTAAACCATCATGTATATCGATCTGATCAATTTTTTGTTTGTTTTTAAACAGGCTGATACCTTGTTGTCGACTGGCCAAAAAGACACCGATATTAGGAACCTCAGTGGCAAACACATACTGGTTATTGTGATCTTCTAATTGTTGCCAGTTATTGTTATGCTGAACAAACAGTCCTTCTTCACTGCCAACCCATATTTTGCCTTCAGAATCTTCAAATAATAATTGGACATCGCTATAGGCTGAAACAGGGTAGGGTTGTTTAATACATTGATCTTGGCGATTTAATCGGCATAAACCGTTGTTAGCAACCCAAATATTGCCTTTTGAATTGTTCAAAAAAATCCTTGCCATGGAAAAGGACTCGTATTTATGCCAGTTGGGTTTTTGAGGATTGAATCGATATAAACCAGTGGTATCGATGGCTAAATAATTTCCATCAGAGGTTTTGTCAACAGATGTGACAAAGCCTGATTGTAATTGGTTTTTATCCAACCCAAACGTTTGCATCACCGGCTTACGGAGATAAATTAATCCGTCCCCTTTTGTGGCCACCCAGAGTCCCCCTTGTTTATCGACCACATGTTTAAAAATGGATGAATTGGCGTTATATGCAATGTCGTTGTTTACCCACAGCGTTGAAAAACCGTTAATCCACATATCTCCGTTATCATCGAGGCGTGCCGGTGAATCGAGGTATACGATAGATTCATTAGGTTGGCTTAAACCAACAACTGTTCCATCAGTATCAATTATGTGCAGTGACCCACTCAGCGTGTACAGCTGATTGTTTATCCAAGAAAGCTTAAGGATTTGCTGTTCAGGTAAATATTGTTTTACTTTTTTTCCCAGGATAAACACACCATTATTGGTGCCAATTGCCCATTCATTGTTGTTTGAGATTTTCATCTCGTTAACCTTTTCACATGTTAGTTTTGCTTTAGCTGTACTTTTATTTGTTTGAAAAGAATAAAAGTACAACTGGCATTGTGTATCGGCGAAATAGACACCCATATCATTTAAGGTCAGTGAAGAGACCTGAATGCCATTTTCAATTTCTCGGGTTTGGTGGTTGCTTAAATCACGCACATAGAGACCGTGTTTGGTACCAAACCATAACTGGTTTTGAGTGAGCGCAAAACTGTCAAGTGTAACTTCACCGACCGGCAAAAATGTATCATCAAAAAATAAATACAGCTGACTCACCCCAAATAACACCAAGAGACCACCAGAATCGAGCGGCTTAATCATTCTCACTTGATTGCTCGGCATGTCAGTGTGACTGTTGGTGTTGAGCAATTTAAAACCCAATCCGTCAAACCTCAGCAATCCGTCATGAGTGGCAACCCACAAAAACCCCTCGCGATCGATGGCTAAATCAGTGACTGCATTAACGGGCAGTCCGTTGTCTTTGGTGTATTGTTTAACGACATTATAAAGACTGTATTTATCGTCGAATGCGATGAGTTGAGTCGTGAATAAAAGACACATGAAAAAAACTGCGAACCGGAAGGGTGTTGTGAATTTGTAAACCATTTTAAATGATCTGTTTTTGGTGGCTAGACGGTGAATTTTTGGACTAAACATGTCTGGTTTTCATTATCTTTAAATATGATGCCAATTTTTAATGCGACTAAAGACAAACATTATGCCATTATTCCATTTGACGAAATGTCTCATTGTGTTTGCAATCTTTCTCAAACATTTAGAATTCGCAAAATTTTGCATTTTTAAATATATAATCGCGACATTGCTAATATTGTCATAAGTTTTGATGCCTTTGCCATGAATAGCTTTTCGAATATGTGATGTTTATCACATTAAAGTGGCACAAATTTTTGTCAGTTTTGGGTAAAACAGCAAGTTTTTAATAAAAAAATGATTTAAGTAGCATCTGTTTGATGAAATATTAGTTGTATTCATTTCTATTCATGTAGAATGCAATACGTTTTTATAGGCGTTATTTTTTTTACGCTATTTTAGTATTGGTTGGCAATTTTTGTTGGCTGAAATAATATTTAAGTAAGCAAATTGTTGTTTATAGAGGAGTCCCCCAACTTATGAATAAGTTAAGTTTTATTTTTATTGGTCTGCTGATAAGTGGCCTGTCTCTTGCTCAAGTGCCCAGCACCATACCCGCTGCAGATGGCCAGGATTTTCCGGGTACACAAATTTGTACTGACGTTGAATTCCAGAATACAGGTTCACCGGGTTATGGACCTTATCTTCAGTTAACAGTTCCGGTGGGGTTGAACTATTCAACGACGGAGCTCTTTGGATTAACGGTTCCAACCACGTTTGTGGGGACTTTTCCGCTTACGCCACCACATGAACTGATTGATCCGGTGACCGGTCAAACCGTTACGGGTAATCCTGGCGATTCTTTTTAAATTATTCAGCCTCAAATTGGTTCTGTGGTTGCCGGAGGCCCGCCTTTAACGTTTAATGTTTGCTTAGACATAGACCCGACTGCGACTGTCAATGTACCGTTACCGGTTTCAGTAACTCCTGCCTATGAATTTGGAGATACGCCGACTGGAAATAACGGGCCGATAGTTGGCACGACGGATGATTTCAATATCACCCCAATACTGGTGACGTTTGAAAAAAGTAATAATGCCCCTGAAGGCGAGCGGCCACCAGGGCCAAGTTGGCCGGTAAGCTATACGTTAAATGTTGATGTTGCCAACAATAACACCATTGATAACATCGTGATTAATGATGTTTTACCGCCACAATTTGTATTGGATACAGGTTCTATTAATATCTCGGGTGGTGTTAACTGTGTTTCAGGATTGCCGAACATTAGTATAACGTGCGATAGCGTTAACGGTACGGCTGCTTCAAATGATGTGGTTGTCAGTTACAGTGGCTATTTTGATGATGTGCTGGATGAAACCACCTGTCAAAAAGATCAGGCGATTAATACAGCCACACTCGATGCTGATTTCAATGCCACAGCCATTCCACAATTATCCGACAGCAACACCATTCAGCTTGAGCACATGAGTGTGCAAAAATCGGCTTCACCGGGCGTGGTTAATCCGGGTGATACGGTGACCTATACATTGAACGCACAACTCAGTGACTACGGTAATGCCAATCGGGTGATTTTGACCGATGTGTTGCCCGATGGAGTTACATTTAATTCAGTGCTGTCAGGCGGCGTGACACCAACGGTGCAAAACAACACACCGGCGGCAGGTCAAACCACTTTGATTTTTGATGTAACCGCAGCCAACGGCACCGTCACTGCCGGCTCGGGTTTCACCCTCAGCTACGATGCCACAGTGAACCAATCTTATAACTCCGGTAATGCGGTGTTAGCCAGTGACCCCTTAAGCAATACGGTTGATTTGGATTATGATTTAGTTGAAGGCGCGTCGGCTTGTGGTGATGACTCTGCGGCGACCATTCTGGTTGCACCGGTTGCCATTAGTAAAGATGTTGTGAGCACCGGACCCTATATGCCTGGTGATACTGTCACATATCGGTTGAGTTTGGCCGTTCCTTCCGGGGACACCAATGGGGTTGTTTTTGAAGACTTTTTTCCATTACCGGTATTTGATGCCACCACCATTGATACGAGTTTACCTTTACCCAACAGCAGCATTAGCCTGGATCTATCAGATACCTTGGGATTAACGCCAACCAGTATAACGACAGATGCGGGCACCAATAGCCTGACGATTAACTGGCCGAATATTACCACCACAACACCGCAAACCTTATCGGTACTGGTGGATGTGGTTGTCACGGATGATCCGTTTGCAGATAATCTGAGTTTAGCTAATTTATTGCGTGTCAGCACCTCGAATACTGAAGCAGAGGTGTCGACAGGTATCACCCCGGTTTTGATCCAAGTTCGCGCACCAGAATTGCACATGACCAAAGGCGTTGTATCTGCTGACCAAGGTAACATCAACCCATCAACGGGTGTGTTACCGGTGGATGGTGATGTTACAAACGTTGATGCCGGAGACAGCATTAGCTATCAATTAACACTTGAAAATGTTGGTGGAGCACCGGCTTATGATGTGGTGATTACTGACCCGGCTGTGGCGGGATTAACGGCTTGTTCAGTCAGTACAGTGACCGATGGCAATGGCGATGTTTTGGCTTATAGCGGAAGTATTGGAACCGGTATAACGCTCACGAACCCTTTGGCAGCTAACGATGGTACGATTGGGGCGCCCTATGGCACAGACACGGTTTTGGTGACAGTTAATTGTACAGTGGCTTCTGCGGTTGAAATTGGTAGCACCTTGACCAATACCGCCACGGCTGATTATGCATCTCAATCCGGCGCGGTTAATTTCCCGACTGTTTCAGATGATGCCACAGCCACAATCGGTCAGCCGACCATGGATAAAACCATTGTTTCGATTGCGCCTAATGTGGATGGTAATAATGGCACCATCACGATTGGTGAAGTGATTCAATATCAGGTTGAAATCACGTTGCCGGAAGGTGTGGCAACCAATGCCGTTGTAACCGATCAACTGGATAATGGTTTAACCTTTTTATCGTTTGATTCCATCGTGCCATCAAGTGGAGATATTACAACAGACGTGGCCGGTGGCTTTGCTGCCGTGCTGGCGGGTGCAAGCGGCAGCATCGGAACCCGAAATGCCAGTTTTGATTTTGGCAACCTGACAAATGGCAACACCAATAACGGTGTTGCTGAAACCATCACCATTACTTACAGTGTTTTGGTTAATGATGTTGGAGCCAATCAAAATGGAAATAACAGAAATAATGCCGCAAGTTTTACCTCTGACAGCAGTTCAGCGAGTGACAGTGCGCCTAATTTGCGCATTCGAGAACCGGCTTTAACCATTAATAAAACTGTGTCACCCAGCAATGCTGATGCCGGTGATACCGTGACTTATACGGTGGTGATGAACAACACAGGCACCAGTCCGGCTTTTGATGTGGTCATCAGTGATGCCTTAACAGATCCGGACTTAAACTTAGTGGTCGGTTCGGTTAACACAACATCAGGTGTCATCACCACAGGTAATACCCCGGGTGATACCACCGTACGTGTGGATGTGGCTTCAGTCGCCGTGAGTGGTTCAGTGACAGTCACCTTTCAGGTACAAATCGATCCAACTGCCGAGTCCGGTGATGTGTTAAATAATATCGCCTCGACCAGTGGCAGTTCTCTGCCGGGAGCAAGTCTGGACGAGCGCACTTATGGGCCGGTAACAGACGATGCGGATGTCAATATTGCGCCGGCCCAAGTGGTCAAATCTGTGCTGCCGGCTACCAGTACCGAACAATCAGAAGGTGTGTCAGGGCAGGGTAATCCCGGTTTGGTGGATTTGACCATCGGTGAAGAAGTGACTTTTAACATTGTCGCGACCTTAGCCGAAGGTGTATCGCCATCGGTGATTATTACCGACACCTTACCGGATAATGCCACCGGTCAAATGCAAGTGACCGGTTCTCAAGTAATTTCAGTGGGTGCTAACTTGACCCCAACCAATACCTGGAATCCGGGTGATCCGGGTATTATCAGCGGTGCCAACGATAATGTGGTCACTTTCGATTTCGGCGCTGTAACCAATACCCCAGACGGGGTTGTCAATGCCGATGATCAGATTGTGGTACAAGTCACCGGTGTGGTGACCAGTGCCGCGGTGAATTCAGGTATAGAAGTGTTAACCAACAATGTCCTGATTCAGTATAACACCGGTCTCAATGTTTCGGGATCGGCGGATGTTGAAGTGGTTGAGCCTATTCTGAATGTCAATAAATCCGGATCGGTGAACAGTGCCGATGCCGGTGACACCATCACCTACACCATCACCATTGATAATACCGTACCACCTTCGTCTGCGCGGGCTTTTGAAGCGACTTTAAGTGACACCATTCCGGCCGATTTAACGTTTGCCGGTAATTTACAAGTGGTCAGTGGCTGGGCGCCTGATGTGGGTAGCTTACAAGAAAGTGGCGGCGTCATAACTGCGACCTGGGCTGAATTCCCGATTGGCCAAACGGTGACCATCAGTTTCGATGTGACTGTTGATACCTCAGTTTCACCGGAACAGGTGATTACCAATACCGCCACCATTAACTGGACGTCTATGCCGGGTGCGGCACCCAATGAGCGGGTCGGCACCGATGCCGAAAGTCATGCGGTAACCATTACCGCTTCAGGCTTAAGCAAAACGGTATTCGATACCTCCGAACCCAGCACCGGGACGGCCCAAAACGGGTCTGAGCCTGATTTAACCATCGGTGAGCTGGTGACTTATCGCATGACGGTGACTTTACCCGAAGGCACCACCAATAATACCGTCATGACGGATCAACTCCCGAATACCACGGCTAAGTTTGATGTGGTGAGTTCGCAGATTGTGTCGATTGGTGGTAATTTAACGGTGCCCGGTGGTTCTGTCGGTGATCCGGGTGTTGCAACAGACACCAATGCGGATACTTATTTAGATCGCATCAGCTGGACTTTAGGCAACATTATCAATGCACCGGATGGCATTAATAACAGTGATGATGAGATAACCTTTGAAGTGGTGGCTGTGGTTGTTGATGACCCGGTTAACCAGACCAATCTGAATGATATTGTTAATACGGCCACTTTCAGTGCCGATGGCAGTTCTGTCACGGATACTGCGCTGGTGGATATTGTGGAGCCGCTTGTAACAGTGACGAAAACAACGCTACCGGCGTCGATCACAGCCGATGCCGGAGATACACTCACCTATCAATTAACCATTGCTCACCAGGCCAATTCCAGTGCCGATGCTTTTAACCTGATTGTAAAGGATAATTTACCGGTGCCCGGTACGGAGTGGATTAATGATGGGACTGCTTCGTCAACCTGTCCCGGTTTTACCGTGGATTCAAACGCAGAACCAGTGATTGAATTTAGTTTCAATTCCTTGGCATTGTTACCTGCTCCCAGCAGCTGTACGATCACTTATGATGTGAGTGTTAATAATTTAGTCAACCCGACTCAGACGTATGCTAATACAGCTAATTTATCGTATACCTCGACGCCGGTGATTGTGGCCGGTCAAACCCGAACATCGACCGATTCCGATCAGACCTCCTTTATCACGCCGGATCCGGCGGTGGTTAAAGTCACAGCCGGTTCATCGTTGGGTGATACCGGCGATAACCAGGGCAATCCTTTGGTACCGGATTTGGCCATTGGTGAAACCATTGATTTCACTTTGACCATCATTGTACCTGAGGGTGTCACCACCAATGCCGTGGTCACCGATCAATTACCGATCGGTCCGGGTTATCTGGAATTGATTTCTGCGACGGTCGACAGCACAGGTACAAGCATCACCAACACCACTTTACCCGGCACGCCGGTTATTTCAGACAGTAATGCTGATACCCTGAATGATCGCGTGGTGTTTGATTTTGGTGACATTACTAATCAGCCGGATGGGGTGGTGGATGCCGGTGATCAAATCACCATGACGGTGACTGCCCGATTGGTCGACAATCCGGGTAATATGGCGATTGATACCTTAACCAATAATGTGACCTTTACTTACGGCACCGGCGGACCGTTGACGGACAGTGCGGATGTGGAAGTGGTTGAGCCCAATTTAGGCCTGGCTAAATCCTTTGGCACGGTCAATGATTATGTGGTGCCGATTACCCTAACCATGAATAACACCGGTGGTTCAGCCAGTGCTTATGATTTGGTGGTTGAAGATGTCTTTGACACCAATATCTGGGATGCCGGTGGTTTTAGTGCGGTGACCATTCCTGTGGGTTTTGTCTTGACCACGGTGGCCGGACCCGGCCCGAATCAAACCACGGTTCGCATCAGTTCCGATGGTAATTTTTCACCGCCTGACAGCTCTTTGGAGCCGAATGAAGTGGTGAGTTTTACATTTAATGCCACTTTACGCAGCGATGTGTCCATTCCGACCAATATACCGAATACGGCGACCATCACCGAAGCCAGCAGTTTACCCGGTACTGATCCAAATGAGCGGGATTACGGTCCGGTCAATGCCAGCGACACGTTGTTGTTACCTGCTTTGGATTCGGATAAGTCGGTGGTTTTAGATGCCGACACCAACGGTTCCGGTGGTGCCAGCCCCGGCGAGACCTTAAATTACACCATTACGGTGGTGAACTCAGGGCAAGCACCGGCCACTTCGGTTGTGGTGACGGATATTCCTGATCCCAATGGTACTTTGGTGGTGGGTTCTGTGACCACCAATGTCGGTTCAGTGACCACCGGTAATACGCCCGGAGATACCACAGTGGCGGTTAATGTCGGTACCTTAAATATCGGTGCAACGGTGACCATTACGTATCAGGTTGTGATTAATAATCCATTACCGGCCGGTGTCGATGAGTTGGTAAATCAGGCTTTGATTGCTTCCCAGGAAGTTCCCGATTTTGATTCCAATGATCCAAGCACGCCGGACCCTGATGACCCCACCATTATTCCAGTGGATGGTGCGCCTGATTTGGTGATTGTTAAAGATGATGGCGGGACCACGACTGTCCCGGGTGGTACGGTAATTTATACCCTGGGTTACTCTAATGTGGGTACACAAGATGCCACCAGTGTTGTCATTACAGAAACGGTCCCGGCTAACAGTACCTTCGATGCCGGCAATTCCAACGGTGGGTGGGTTTGTGTACCTGATGGCAATGCGGGCAGTACATGTACCATAAATATTGGAGCAGTTGCTGTGAGTGATCCTGTGACAACCGTTAACTTTGCTGTAACCGTTGATGACCCATTACCCGCAGGTGTTAATGAATTAAATAACACCGCCTCCATTGCCGATGATGGCGCCAACGGCAACGACTTAACACCCGGTGATAACACCGACAGTGATAATACCCCGATCAATGCAGCACCTGATTTACAGGTCAGCAAAGATGATGGCGGCGTTACGGTGCAACCGGGTGATGTGATTGGATACACCATAAATTATGGCAATGTGGGTAATCAGGATGCCACCGGTGTGGTCATTACTGAAACTGTACCGGTCAACAGCACATTCGTACCCGGAAGCAGCAGTGGCAGTTGGGTTTGCGTGCCGGATAATAATGCCGGAAGCACCTGTACAGTGAGTCTGGCCAGTTTAGCTGCCGGTGATAATGGCAGTCTGATTTTTGCGGTGCAAGTGGATAATCCATTGGCCGCCGGTGTTACGGCCATCAACAATGCCGTCGTTATTAATGATGATGGTAATAATGGGCCAGATCCAACCCCGGGTGACAATAATGATACCGACGATACGCCGGTGAACGCGGTGCCGGATTTAACCTTGGTTAAGGATGATGGTGTGGCGTTAGCCAGTCCGGGGGATACCCTAATCTATACACTGAGCTATGCCAATGTGGGTAATCAGAATGCCACCGGTGTATCCATTACGGATACGGTACCGACACACACCACATTCGATGCCGGTAACAGCAGCGCGGGCTGGAGTTGTGCCAATGGTGCACCGGCCGGTAGCGTCTGTACTTTTGCCATCGGTGCTGTCGCAGGTGGTGGTTCCGGTGCAGTCAGTTTTGCGGTTATTGTCGATAATCCATTGGCGCCTGGTGCCACTTCAGTGGTCAATGCCGCCAGTGTGGCCGATGACGGCACCAATGGTGCCGACCCGACACCGGGTAATAATACCGACAGTGACACCGACAGCTTAACCGGAACGGCGCTTGATTTAGCTGTGAGCAAAGATGATGGTGGTGTTACGGTGACACCGGGTGATGTGGTGACTTATGTCATCAGTTATGAGAACCTGGGTAACATCGGTGCCACCGGTGTGGAACTTAACGAAACCGTGCCGATGCACAGTACGTTCAATGCCGGCAGCAGTACACCGGGCTGGGCTTGTGTGCCCAATGGTAATGCGGGTAGCAGCTGTACTTATTCAGTTGGCACCTTAAATGGCGGTGATTCCGGTTCGGTTAACTTTGCCGTGACGGTGGATAATCCATTACCCGGTGGAGTGACTGAATTAAACAACACGGTGACTATTTCTGACGACGGTAACAACGGTCCTGATATTGATACAAGCAATAACAGCGGCAGTGACAATACGCCGGTTACGGCAGCGCCTGATTTGGTGGTGACTAAAGTTGATCAACAGAGCAGTGTGAATGCCGGTGATGTGTTGGTTTATGACATCAGTTATGAAAATATCGGTGACCAGGATGCCACCGGCGTGGTGATCACGGATACGGTGCCATTACACACCAGTTTTGATGCCGGCAGCAGTACCCCGGGTTGGAGCTGTTCGCCCAATGGCAATGCCGGCAGTGCTTGTACCTTTAATGTCGGTTCTGTGAATGCCGGTGATCCACCGGTCACCATCCAGTTTGCGGTATTGGTCGATGCGGCCTTACCTGATGGTGTAGATACGCTGAATAATACCGTCAGTATCATTGATGATGGCAATAACGGACCTGATTCGGATCCAACCAATAATGACGATACCGAACCCACTGATGTGGTGGCGGCCCCTGATTTGGTCATCACCAAAACAGATGGCGGTCTGAATTCAGGGCCGGGTCAAACCATTGTTTATACCTTAAACTATGAAAATATCGGCTCACAAGATTCAGTGGGTGTTGTGATCACGGAAACGATTCCGGCCAACACCACATTTAATGCCGGTGCCAGTGATCCTGCTTGGAGTTGTAGCGGTACCACGCCGGGTAATTCCTGTACCTACTTTGTGGGTAATCTGAATGTCGGTGACACAGGTATGGTTATATTCGCTGTCGATGTGGATGATCCCTTGCCGCAGAATGTTCAGCAAATAGTCAACAGTGTTAATATTGGCGATGATGGCAGTAATGGTCCGGATGAAGATCTCACGAATAATGATGATGATGAAACCACCGGTTTATTCTTAAATCCGCCGGTGGGCGTTAAAACCGTCGAAGTGGATGCGTCCGATCCGCGTTTGTTGCACTGGACCTTTTATTGGTATAACCCCAATAACAATACGGATTTGCCGGTCTTTATCTTTGACGAAATTCCCGTCGGCACAACCTATACGGGTACCAGCAGTTGTACCCCGGACGGTACCAGTACCTGTACCCAACCGGTCTATAACGCCGGTTTAAACCGCATCGAGCTAACGGCTGTGATCAGTCCGGACTTTGGCGCAGCGCCGAATACACCGGCATCGGCTCTGAACCATGAAGTGTTGATACAATTTGATACCCGCATCAATTCAAATGGTGCTGTGGTGATTGAAAACCAGGCCAATGCTAACTGGGATGAAAACAACAACGGAGATCCCAATGATGATGCTCAAAGCGGTCAGGAGCCGGTGGTGACGGATGATCCAACGACCACTGAAGTCAACGACCCGACTCAGGTCCGCACGGCCTTCCCGATACCGACCTTAAGCACATGGGCGCTGCTGTTATTGGCACTCATGAGTGTTGGAATTGCGGTACCGGCGATACGTCGTCGCAGGTCTATGTGAAGGCATTAAACAAATGCGTTTAAAAAAAAGCCGAAAAGCATTCACTTGCTTTTCGGCTTTTTTATACCCACAATATGATTTTAATTGAGAACAGACAATGTCAGATTTTTATCAATTTGAAGCTGAAACCCTGAATGGTGACAAACGACAATTAAGTGATTATAAGGGCCAGGTGGTGTTGGTGGTGAATACCGCCAGCAAATGTGGTTTTACGCCGCAATACAAAGGCTTACAGGAATTGTACGAAACCTATAAAAACCGTGGTTTTACCATTTTGGGCTTTCCCTGTAATCAATTTGGTGGTCAGGAGCCGGGTGATGCGGAGGCAATTAATTCATTTTGTGAGCTGAATTATGGTGTTGAATTCCCGATGTTTGACAAAATTGATGTGAATGGAGATCATGCCCATCCTTTATTTAATTATCTTAAAGACGAACTGTCCGGTACTTTGGGCAATAAAATTAAGTGGAATTTCACCAAATTCTTAATAGGACGCGATGGTAAACCCTTAAAACGTTATGCACCGACCACAAAGCCGGAAAAACTGACCCGGGATATTGAGCAAGCACTCAACACTTAAAATAGTTCGTACAGCACACCGATAAAAACAGACAGCCGTTGGTCATCATTGACCAACGGGCTGTTGGTGATTTCATCATCAAACCATTGGCTTTGCAGACTGCTGACCCAATACCATTTAGGCGTGATGTTCTTTAAAATGGTCAGAGACAATTCAGATACATCACTTTGCTGACCACGAAAGGCCGGCAACTCGGTTGTGGCAAATTCGGTATCAACACCGTAAAAATAATCCACATATTCAGCACTGTATCGGCGTTGGCTCAATTTAGGATAAAAGCGCCAGTCTTTGAGTTTAAAGTACGCTGTATAAGAGGCCGATAATATATGACCATTATGCTTATTATTGATTTCACGGTCATACCGAACTTCAAACAAACCATAATCTGTCATGGCGCCGAAGGTGGTAAAAGCGTTTAAGGGGTAATGTAACGTCGGCAAGGCATCAAATAACGGTGAATCACCGCGATCAACATCGCCGGATAAATCGACATTGAGTCCGGCATCCCATTGCCAAAAATCACCATCTAAAATTTTGTAACCGACATCACCTGCCTGAAAATAGAATTGTTCATATTCATAATCAAACGCCGGAAATGCCTTATTCTGTCGGTCGCCCTGTCGATAAATACTGTCACTGCTAACGGCAGCCAAGCCAACACGCAGTCTGTGGTTATCCTCATTGTTGTCTTGTGCAGAGACATAAGCTGACGTGAGAAGCAGTGATGCGAAGCAGAGAGTATTTTTAAATGTCATAAGGAAAACCATGTAATTTTCTTTATTTTAACCTTTAAAACTGTGAAATAAAGGTCAAAGGTTTATTCTTTGTTTTGATAAAATTTGGAACTAATGATTAATGGATATGACAATGAAAAGATATTTAATCCCCATATTACTGCTGACCGCCTATAACGTTTATGCCGTTCGGGTTAATCCCCAAGGAATCGGTGAGGTCTTATTGGTGCCTTATTACACGGTGAACAATGGTTTAAACACCACTGCTTCGGTGACCAACACCACGGAAGAAGTGAAAGCCGTCAAAATTAATATCCGGGAGGGCTTAAACGGTTATTCGGTGTTAAGTTATAACGTTTATCTCGGTCCCAATGATACCTGGAGTTTTGTGACAGGTGCTTACACTTCTACGATTGATAATCATGAGGGTGAAGATTCAGGGGCGCATGCTTCTGCAGACAATTCTTGCGCGCCACGGTTAAATAAATCTCTTCAGCAGTTTCTGCCTTCTGATATTGCCGATGGCCCCGAAACGATGAGTCGTGCACGTGAAGGTTTTATTGAAATTATTGAGATGGGAGTGTTAGAGGGTGAATTGGCGACTGCTGCAGTGGATCAATGGACTGGCATGACAGGAGGATGTGCCCTCTTAACAGATACCTGGAATGATGGGGAATGGACAACGGATACAAACTATAGCTTAACACCTATTACAGGTGGTTTAATGGCAGAAGCGGATATTATAGATGTCGCTCAGGGCATTAATTATTCCTTACCGGTGGTGGCACTGGAAGAATTTTTTGCTGAAGGTAGTATCCATCATACAGAACCCGGTGATGACAGTGTTTCACTCGATTTAGCGGCACCCATGGCCACTGTTTATGCCAATAAAAAGAGTTATCAACTGTCATTTGAGCGGGGTATTGATGCCGTGAGTGCTGTATTGATGGCCGATGAAGTGTTGTCGACCTATAATTATGAAGCTGTCGTGAATGGTATAAATGAAACAGTCTATACTCAGCCCACCCGGCGGTATTATCAATCCAGTCCAGGTTATATTTCCCATGCTCCATTTCCGACATCGAGTGTACACGGCTGTTCAAAAGATCAGGACTATGGTGGTGTTGAATTAACGCAAACCATCTTTGACAGAGAAGGACAGTATTATGTTCAACAAGGTGGGATAACACCCCCTCCACCACCGCCCAATAATTCATTTTGTGGCAGTGTTTTTATTCAATCCATTGTCAGTCCCGGTTCAGGTCAGTCGGAATCGCCGCTGACCCAATCAAACAATTTTCAAATAATATCCGGCGTATCAGGCGGCACAGAACATGGCATTACACAGATTGGATTTGTTACCCGGCCGCTCGTGGGAACAGACATGAACACCAACAAAACCGTCCATTTAATGGGCCTGCCAGTCATCGGCGTTACCTTAAATCGGTTTACTAACCATAATGCGGCGCCAGGTGTGATGGCCCAATATGGCTTTTCTCAACCTATTAAAAAGAAAATACGATTGATTGAGATTGATTACTAACAAAGGACTATTTTAATAATGAATATGATGTTACGAATTTTTATCCTTTTACTGCTGTCTTTTCAGGCTTCTGCGGTGTTTGTTAATCCGCAGGGAAGTGGTGAGGTGTTGTTAATTCCGTATTATTCGGTGAATAACAGCCTTAATTTTAACGCTACAGTTACCAACACCACCGAAGATGTTAAAGCCATTAAGATAACAATCCGTGAAGGCTTAAATGGCTATGCGATGTTAAGTTATAACGTGTATTTGGGTCCCAATGATACCTGGAGTTTTGTTATGGGTCCTTGGCCATCTTCTGTTGACGGTTATGTGGGACAGGATTTTGGCGCGCTTGCATCCAAAGATAATTCCTGTGCACCGATGATAAATAAAACCCTTCAAGAGTTTAATCCTAACGTGCTTGTGGATGGTTCTGAAAACATCGAACGGGGGCGAGAAGGTTTTATCGAGATTATTGAAATGGGTGTGGTGGAAGGTTATTTAGCTAATGCAGCCGTGGTAAGTCATGATGGGGAGCCCGAAAATTGTGCATTGTTACAAGAAGCCTGGGAACCGGGTGGTGTCTGGCATGCCAATCCCAATCATTATATGGAACCTGCCTCAGGTGGTTTAACGGCTGAGGCCGATATCACGCACGTTGAAGATGGCATTAATTATTCGATACCGGTGGTGGCTTTGGCGGACTTTTTCGTAGAGGGTGACCATCCTCATGTGTCACCGGGGGACAGTGGTTTGTCATTGGATGCGGCTGCGCCCAAAGCAACCCTGTTAACTGATGAAAAGCCCTATCAATTAAGTTTTGAGCGTGGTATTGATGCGGTCAGTGCCGTGTTAATGGCGGATGAGCTGACCAGTACTTATGCGCTGGACACACCCGTAAACGGATTGTCTGTAACCGTTTATTCCCAACCCACCCGTCGGTTTTACACTGATTATGCAACCCAAACAGCTGAGCCGCCTTATTCATCTGAAATGAATGTCATGATGTGTCCACCTGATCATTATGGTGGCACGGAAATGAATCAAGCGGTGTTTGACCGGGAAAGTGACTATGACTCGGTGCAAGGTACCGTCGGTGGCATGATTCAAATTAAAGACAGCTTATGTGGCAGCGTTTCTGTTCAGAAGATGGTTTTTCCCGATACCCTTCCAAGTGCAGATGACATCACAGGATCTGATAACCTCCAATTTCAGGAAATTGTAACCGGTGGTACGGAAAATGGTTTTGTTCTTTCCAGGTTTCTCAATACCCGACCATTGGTGGCAACAGACATAAATTCAGGTAAAACAGTGCATATTCTGGGCCTGCCTGTGATTGGCGTTAGTCTGGGCCGGTTTACCAATTTTAATGCACAGCCCAATATTCTGGCGCAATACGGTTTTTCGCATGGCATTAAGTCCAAAGTGACGGTGGTGGCGTTATGAACAATTTTAAGCTTAAAACAATTACTTTGAGCGTACTGATACTATTCATGACGCTGTCTTTCCAGGCTGCCGCTGTCTTTGTCAACCCCAAAGGTCAGGGAGAAGTGATACTGGTGCCTTATTACACTGTGAACAACAACTTAAATACATCCGTCAATATCACCAACACCAAACCCACACCCAAAGCCATCAAAATAACCCTGCGCGAAGGTCTTAACGGCTTACCGGTGCTGTCCTATAACGTTTATTTAGGTGGCTATGACACCTGGACTTTTGTTATGGGTGCCATCCCATCCAGTATTCCCGGTTATGAAGGGGAGCCTTCAGGCGGTCTGTTAAGTGGTGATCAATCTTGTGCGCCGTTATTTAATAAAGCCAAAACGGAATTCAACTTTGAAGGCTTAGTCGATGGTCCGCAAACCACGCAACGCACCCGGGAAGGCTTTATTGAAATCATCGAAATGGGTGAGTTACAAGGGGATGCGGCTGAATCGGCTCAAGCTGTTAACGGCATGCCTGGCAATTGCCAATTCTTTGAAACCGCCTGGCAGGAAGGCGGTTTATGGCATGAAGCCTCGGGTGGAAACAGTCAACAGGATCTCGCTCCGGCCAGTGGTGGTCTAATGGCTGAAGTGGACATCATCCAAGTTGGTGAGGGCGCTAACTATTCGATTCCGGTGGTGGCTTTAGCGGACTTTTTTGCGGATGATGCCATCATCCATGCTGCACCGACTGATACCAGTTTATCCCTGGATGCCGCCGCGCCCAAAGCAACCGTGCTCAGTGATACCAAAGCCTATCAGCTAAGCTTTGAACGCGGCATTGATGCGGTGAGTGCGGTGTTGATGGCGGATGAGGTAACAAGCACTTATTCATTTGAATGGACTGTGAATACTATTTCAGAAACGGTCTATACACAACCCACTCGGCGGTTTTATTTGGGTGAAAACAATCAAACTATTGATCCACCTTATGCTGAGTTCACTTATTGCGATAGTAAGGTTGACTACCGTATGTCTCGAGTGAAAGTACTGGGCTTTGATCGAGATGGTGGTGCTAGTTTTTATATAGGAAGTCCTGGCTATACCCCGCCTCGTTGTTATGGTGTGATGGGATATTATGGCAGTGTTTGGGTTCAGTCACATTTGCGAGGATCTTACAGTGGTATGTCGATTGTTTCAGGTTCGCAAAATTCTGGTGGTCTTCAAATAAATGATAATGGTGAATTGAGAAGTGGTTATATTAGAACAAGATTTGATGGCGTACGTCCAATTTCAGCAACAGATACTGAAACAGGTCAGACAGTACATGTCATGGGTTTGCCTGTAATTGGTGTTACTTTAATGCGCTTTACCAATACGAATGCTCAGCCCGGAATACTGGCGCAGTATGGGTTTGCTTATCCCTTAAAAAGTCGCTCACGCATAGAGGTATTGGATTAATTGATTTGAAATGGTTTGGTAGACCACTAATCATCGATGGTGCACAATTAAAACGCGTTAAAATTACTCGGATTTTTTTGCTCTTTTAAATAAACGCTTTATGTAGTTCCAGGCTTGTTGCATTAATACATCGCGCCGATCTTCGGGGTTCATGTCCGGGTGGGTGAGTTGAAAATTGACACCTAAACGCATTTTTTCGCCATTGGCATACTCAGGGCCGGTGATGCCGGGAATCATAAACACATTGGTCAAATCCTGATCATGAAAAACATAGGTGGCTTCACCGGGGAACTGTTTTTTGTCGTGATGTTTTTTCCCGCCATTGATAAACAAGACATTAAAATCCAATTGCATGGGGTCTAAATTGTCATAGTCAAGCAGGTCAACGGGGTAGAATTTGGTTGTAAAGCTGACTTTATAACCGCCTTTTTCTGTGCCGGCATAATTACATTGGCTATATAAATGTGGGATGTGTTCTTTGATGCCGGGTTTTACCGGTTGGCCCACGAGTTCTACCGCCAGTTGTTCGGTTAACAATTCGCATGCATTATCAACGTTATCCTGATGGCCGATGATTTTTGTGTGGCCGGACGTGGCAATGATTGAGACAAGTACACATGTTAATAAGCGAACAAAAGCCATGGTTTATCCATTCTAAAAAGTGACATTATTTTAACAAAAATTCCAGAATAAAAACTGTGACCGAGTGTTGAATTTATCAAATTGGATCGCTCCAAGCAATCTGTGCCGTCTTAAACTTAGTATCGGTTTAATCAATGGTTTTATGTGGGTTCTTCTATTATGATGTTATGCTTTAAACAGTTTTAAATGACATAAATATGCGGCTTATTTTGATATTAATACTGGCATTTATTGTGTCAGCGTGTGACAACGATGGCTCGGTGTCTGATCAATCCAAAGATACTGTGAATCACCAGAATAGTAAACAAACTGAAATTGTCGGTAATCAATCAATGCTGACAAAGCTATACAGACAAAGTGCTCAAAACCTACTAGAAGCCAGGCCCACTTATGCCACGGTTTTGGGGGTGGGTGAAGACCTGGCTGGTGATGAATTTCAATCGAAATTAGGTGATTATAGCCCGGCGGCCGAGCAGCAATTGCGTCAGCGGTTCCTTGCTTTGAATAAAGACATTGAAGGCCAGAAAGCGGACGCAGGGCACGCGGCTGAGAATAAAGCGGTGATGATGCATCTTAATCATTATTATGCCGGTGCGGATGATTTTTCGATTGGTTATATTGATCCCTGGATGGGTTTATCGCCGTTTATTGTGAATCAGATTAACGGGCCGTTGATTGATGTGCCGAATCGGATTGTCACGAATCAGCCTTTGAATTCAGAAGCTGATGTGTTGGCCTATATTGCCCGATTGCAAGCCTTTGACGGTATGGTGCAGTCGGTGGTGGCGAAACTCGATGCAGATGTCAGTCAGGACTGGATACCGCCGAAAGTGATTGTGGAACAGACCATTAAAGGGCTGGAGAGCTTTGTGGCACCAGCGGTCAAGGAACATCCGCTGTATCAGCGATTAAGCAAAGAATTACCGCAAATAAGTGAATTATCGGCTGAACGTCGTGATGATCTCTTGGTGCAGGCCGAGCAGGCCATTGAGCAAAATGTCTATGGTTCCTATGGTCTGATGATTCATTTACAGCAGCAATTAGTCATGAAAGCCCGAGCGGAGGCCGGAATCTGGGCGCAACCCAATGGTGCCGCTTATTATCGGCAAGCGGTGAAAACCCTGGGAGATACGGATTTAACACCGGATGCCATTCACCAATTGGGTTTGGACGAGGTTGACCGTATTAATACCGAATTGGACGCCTTATTGAAATCACAGGGTTATCAGGATGGCACGGTGGCAGAACGTCTTATGGTGGTCAATCAGGATCCTGCTTACCTGTATGAAGACAGTGATGCCGGTCGCTTGAATGTGATTGCTGATTTGAATCGTTATATTGATGAATTTACCCCAAAACTGGCGCAGGTATTTAATTCGACACCACCTTATGGCATTGAAGTTCGGCCGTTCCCCAAAGCCCGTGAAGCCTCTGCGCCCGGTGGTATGTATTCATCGCCCAGTATCGACGGCAGTCAGCCGGGGATTTACTGGATCAATCTGCGGGATATTAAAGCGGTGCCGACCTTTGAGATGAAAACCCTGACCTATCACGAAGCCAATCCGGGTCACCATTGGCAGATTGCCGGAAATCTGGCGCAGGTTGACTTGCCCTTGTTACGGCGTATCGCTTCGTTTAATGCGTTCAGTGAAGGCTGGGCCTTGTATGCAGAATTACTGGCCAAAGAAATGGGTCAATATGAGGACGATCCGATGAGCGATGTGGGGCGTTTAAAAGCCGAGTTATTCCGTGCTGTGCGTCTGGTGGTGGACACCGGCTTGCACCACAAAAAATGGACGCGGCAAGAGGCCATTGATTACATGAAAAATGTCGGTGCGGTGGTTGAATCCGATGCGGTGGCAGAGGTGGAGCGCTATATGGTCTGGCCGGGTCAGGCGCTGGGCTATAAACTTGGAATGATCGAAATTTTACAGCTTCGAGCAAAGGCCCAAAAACAATTAGGTGAACAATTCTCGATCAAAGATTTTCATGATTGGGTGTTAATGGGTGGTGCGGTACCGATGTCTATACTGGCACAACGGGTCAATCAAGCCATCAATAAATAACCGAACAAAAGTTAAATTTTTTAATCCCTGTTGGGGTTATTTTTGAGTTGTTCAGGCACCGGATCGACGCCGCCCTCAGATAAGGGGTGGCAGCGTCCGAGGCGTTTAAAACCCAGCCACATACCCCGAAAAACACCAAATCGGCGCACCGCAATAATCATGTATTCGGAACAACTGGGGTAAAAACGGCAGCGGTTACCCAAAAAAGGGCTGATCAGTAATTGATAGCCTTTTAAAAGTTGGATGAATAGTGATCTTATCATGAAAAACAGTTGTTCTTTGGGGTGGTTTCAGGTATAAAGTTCGGCTTAATTATTTCATGTCCTGAGCCGTGATGTGCCTTGGATATTGAAAATAAAATATAAAACCATATTTTAGCACGCCTGTTACAGACCGTGTCTTTTGAAGGAGAAAATTATGGCTGAAAGAAGTATCAATGATTTGCCTGAAGGTTATACCCCCAAATTAAATCTGCCGGATGGTTATGTGCCCAGCGAAAAAGAAGACTATATGTGTGATAAGCACATTGAATACTTTCGGCGTCGCATTGAGCAGTGGAAAGAAGATTTACTGAAAGAATCCAGCGAAACCATTGCCAATTTACGTTCTGAAGCGAGAGACATCAGTGACGAAGCAGAACGGGCTTCAAGGGAAACTGAAAACACCTTTGAACTGAGAACCCGCGATCGTTACCGTAAATTGTTAAAGAAAGTCAATAAGGCGCTGGATCGTATTCAGTCCGGTGACTATGGTTATTGTGAAGAAACCGATGAAGAGATTGGTTTACCCCGTTTAATTGCCAGACCCATCGCCACATTGTGCATAGATGCCCAGGAGCGTTGGGAACTGAAACAAAAAATAACCCGCGAAGGCTGATTATGGAAACCGCCCCCCAAGAAGCCCAGATTGAAGATTACAAGCAACGTGTTGATGCGTTGAGGAGGTACCTTTGACTATGACGGTAAGCAAGAACGTCTGGAAGAGGTCGATTTAGAACTGGAAAATCCTCATGTCTGGAATGACCAGGAAAAAGCTGAAAGCCTGTCCAAGGAGCGTGCCCGCTTAGATGATGTGGTGTCTACGCTGAATGATTTGGATACCGCACTGATGGATACTGAAGCTTTTTTGGAACTGGTGGATGAGGAAGAAGACACCGACAGTTTCTCCGAAGTGGTTGCCATGCTGGCCGATATTCGTCAAAAAATTGAGCGCATGGAATTTCAGAAAATGTTCTCAGGCGAGATGGATCCGAATAACGCTTTTGTGGACATTCAAGCCGGTTCCGGTGGCACTGAAGCCCAGGATTGGGCCAATATGGTTCTGCGTATGTATTTACGCTGGATCGAGTCCCGTGGCTGGAAAGCTGAACTGATGGAAGTGTCTGCCGGCGATGTGGCGGGTATTAAATCGGCCACCATTCGGGTGGAAGGTGACTATGCCTACGGCTGGTTGCGCAGTGAAACCGGTGTCCATCGGTTGGTAAGAAAATCCCCCTTTGATTCGAATAATAAACGCCACACCAGTTTTGCAGCGGTGTTTGTGTCGCCTGAAATTGATGATAATTTTGAGATTGACATTAATCCTGCGGATTTGCGCATTGATGTGTACCGTTCATCCGGTGCCGGTGGTCAGCATGTGAACAAAACCGAATCGGCGGTACGCATAACCCATTTGCCAACCAACACTGTGGTACAGTGTCAAAACGGGCGATCCCAGCATCAGAATAAGGCCGCGGCCATGCAACAATTAAAATCACGGCTGTATGAGCTGGAAATGCAAAAGCGCAGTGAAGAATCTCAATCGGTGGAAGATGATAAGTCGGATATCGGCTGGGGCAGCCAGATTCGGTCTTATGTTCTGGATCAGTCACGCATCAAAGATTTACGCACCGGGGTGGAAAACACCAACACCCAAGCCGTCCTGGATGGTGATTTAGATAAGTTTATTGAAGCCAGTTTAAAACAAGGTGTATAACGAGACTTAATATGAGTGAAGAAAATAAATTAATTGCAGAACGTCGCCAGAAGTTACAAAAAATTCGTGATAATCAGTCTGTGGCTTTTCCAAACCAATTTCGCCGCAGTCATCACGCGGCCAAGTTACACACTTTGTATGACCAATACGACAAGGACACATTGGCTGAAAAAAATATTCCGGTCAAAGTGATCGGACGTATGATGAGTCAGCGCTTGTTTGGCAAAGGTGGCTTTGCGGTGCTGCGGGATGTGTCCGGTGATATACAGCTGTTTGTGCAAATAAACGGGGTGGGTGAAGAGACTTTCGAAGCCTTTAAAAGTTGGGACATTGGTGACATTATTGCCGGCGAAGGTGTTCTGTTCAAAACCAAGACCGGTGAACTCAGTGTAAACGTCAGTAATCTGCAGTTAATCACCAAATCACTGCGACCCTTACCGGAAAAATTTCACGGCCTGTCCGATCAGGAAACCCGTTACCGCCAACGCTATGTGGATCTCATCGTTAATGCCGATTCGGCGGCGGTGTTCAGAATCCGCTCAAAACTGATTTCTGAAATGCGGCGTTTTATGGAATCGCGGGATTTTTTAGAGGTGGAAACCCCGATGATGCATGTGATTCCCGGCGGTGCGGCTGCCAAGCCATTCACCACTCACCACAATGCCCTGGATTTAAAATTATATTTGCGGGTGGCACCTGAATTGTTTCTTAAGCGTCTGGTGGTCGGCGGTTTTGAAAAAGTATTCGAGATTAACCGTAATTTCAGAAATGAAGGGGTGTCCACCAAGCACAACCCTGAATTCACCATGATGGAGTTTTACTGGGCCTACCGTGATTACAATGATCTCATGGATATCACCGAAGAAATGTTTATACACCTGGCTGAGCAGGTTTTGGGAACGTCAAAAATCAACTACCAGGGACAGGCGATCGATTTTTCGCGGCCCTTTGCCCGTGAAACGATGACGGATCTGGTGGTCAGGTACAGCCCGGATTTATGTGTGGAAAAGTGTAATAATTTGTCACTTTTGCAGGAATACTGTGAACAACAAGGCATCGGATACGATAAAAAGGCCTCAAAAGGCCACCTCATTGCGGAATTGTTCGATATTTATGTGGAAGATAAGCTGATTCAGCCCACATTTGTGACACAATATCCCACAGAGATATCGCCATTATCGCGTCGATCCGATGATAACCCTGAGTTCACCGACCGTTTTGAGCTGTTTATCAGTGGTCATGAAATCGCCAATGGTTTTTCTGAGTTGAATGACCCTGAAGACCAGGCCGAACGGTTCAAACAACAAGTGGCTGAATTAGAAGCCGGAGACGATGAAGCCATGCATTTTGATCAGGATTACGTCAGGGCGCTGGAATATGGTATGCCGCCCACAGCCGGTGAGGGCATTGGCATTGACCGATTGGTGATGTTGTTCACAGATTCGGCTTCCATACGTGATGTATTGTTGTTCCCGTATATGAAGCCAGAGTAGTATTAATGAATAGTCATAACCGATGTCGTTATGGCCAATAAGAGGTACTTATGGACAATCGACAAGATGTGAGATACGCCAGAAAAAAAATGGACGCTTCCTGTCTGTTGCTTTTTAACGGCCATGCCTATGTGACCCGCGTGATTAACATTTCGGCCACCGGGATTCTGGTTCAACTGGTCGAGGATGATGCGGTTAAAAACCTTAATTTGGAATCCATTTGCATTCTTGAAATTGTGGTGAATGAATCACTCAACATTCATGTCTCCTCTAAAGTGACCCGCATAGAAGACAATCAAATCGGCTTGCATTTTATTGCCATCCCCGAAGACAAACAAGCTGAGTTGTGGAAGTTGCTGGGCGAATATGTACATGAAGTTGAACCCATCGACTATTAATCCCCGAATATCGTTTTAACGCTTGTCTTTGTACCTCGGTTTTGCCTTTGCCTCACTGATTCTGGCTTTAACGCCGGGACCGGATATGCTCATGGTGATGGCACTGGCTGCCAGAGAAGGCCTTAAACCTGCTTTACTTTTTATTTGCGGTCTGGTCACCGGCGTCTGGTTTCATACCTTTTTGTTGCTGTTGGGTGTTTCTGCCCTGATTATGGCATTGCCCGGCGCATTAGGTTTTATGGCGACCTTTGGTGCGCTGTATTTGCTCTATTTAGCGTTTGCCACCTTTCGAGAACGCCATCAGTCTTTGCCGCATTCTGATTCAGCGTTAAACACCTCAAAACCCAATCGCTCCAGGTATTGGCGTGGGGTTATTATGAACATCAGCAACCCAAAAGTGCTGCTGTTTTTTCTGGCTTTTTTTCCGCAATTTGCACAACTGGATGAAGCCGGCTATCAAGTTCGTATGTTGATTCTGGCCCTTATTTTTATACTCACAAGTTTTGCGGCTTTTGCACTGGTGGCCTGGCTCACAGCCCGTATAGGACAAAAGCAGTTAACCAAGCCCCGCTATAAATTCTTGATGGATTGGTTTAGCATCGCTGTGTTTGTTTTTCTGGCCATGTGGATATTCATCACTCTGGTGATTTAATCTGTCCTGTCTGAATGGCCCACAGTGATTGATAGCGACCCTTTTTTTCAAGTAATTCAGTGTGACTGCCCGATTCGATGATATGACCTTGATCCATCACATATATACAATCTGCATTCACCACCGTAGACAATCGATGGGCAATCACAATCACGGTGCGATCGCGTCCGATGGTCAGTAACGATTTTTGAATCGCGGCTTCAGTTTCATTGTCCACTGCAGAAGTGGCCTCATCTAAAACGAGGATAGGCGGGTTTTTAAGCAAAGCCCGTGCCAGTGCAATGCGCTGAACTTGTCCGCCGGACAGCTTGGTGCCTTGCTCACCCACCGGGGTGTTATAGCCATCTTTCAGTTGATTGATAAAGCCGTGGGCTTCAGCTTGTTGAGCGGCACGGTAAACGGCTTGTTCATCGGCGTCAGGATTGCCGTAATGAATGTTGGCAAAAATGCTGTCGTTAAATAGAAAAGTGGTTTGAGACACCAGACCGATTTGGCTGCGTAAAGCGTTGAGGTGAATGGTGTTAATTTCATGGCCATCGAGACAAAGATTGCCCTGGTCAGCGCGGTAGTAACGCATCAGCAGTTTAATCAAAGTACTTTTGCCGGAGCCGGTTTGTCCCACCAGGGCAACGGTTTGTCCCGCTTGAATGTGTATATTGATGGCATCCACAGCCGGTTTTGCCTGATTTGGGTAGGTGAATTGAACCTGATTAAATTGAATCTCACCACTTAATTGAATGCGTTTATCATGGTCTGATGATCGAATGGTAATCGGCTGATTGAGCAAATTAAGGATACGCCGAGCCGAAGCCATTCCCCTTTCGTATAGATCCATGGTTACCGCCAGGTTTTTAAACGGCCACAATAAGCGCTGGGTTAAAAAGACCAGAACACCGTACGCGCCCACTGCTAAATTACCGTTCAAAGTATCCAGGCCACCGATAACAAAAGTCGCCAGAAAACCCATTAAGATGGCCATCCTTATCACCGGCGTAAAGGCGGCGCTGACTTTAATCGCGGCCTGGTTGGCCTGCACGTACTGATCGCTGATGGCATGGATGCGTTGCCGTTCGTGTTGTTCTTTGGTGTAGCTTTTAATGGTGGCAATACCGGTTATGTTGGTGTTGATGGCTGCCGCCAGCTTACCGGCCATGGAGCGCACTTTTGTATACAGGGGTTCGGCTTTACGTTGAAAGAAAAATGCACCAAAGATAATCAGCGGAATGGGTGTGAAGGCCAGTAAGGCCAGTTTGGGCGATAAGATAAAAAATACCGAGCCCACCGCCACCACCGAGGTCAGAACCTGTAAAATATCATTGGCGCCAACATCCAAAAAGCGTTCTAACTGGTTCACATCGTCATTCAGGATGGCGGTTAAACGGCCGCTGGACTGGTCTTCAAAAAAAGCCATATCCATGTTTTGTATATGGGAATAACTGTCCACTCGAAACCGATGCTGTATTTTTTGCGCCAACTCACGCCAGTTTTTCAGGTATAAAAACTGAAAAACCGATTCACCGAGCCAAATAAGGAAAGTCAATAAGCCCAGTAAAAATAATTGGTTTTTGGGTTCCACGATTCCCAATTGAGCCACAAAGGAATCCTCTTGCTGTATCACCACGTCAATGGCAATACCTATCAGAATTTCCGGGGCAATATCAAATAATTTATTTACCACCGAGCAGGTTGAGGCCCACATAGCCTGACGTTTAAAACCTTTGGCATAGGCTAAGACTTTAAAAAGTGTCATGATCAGAACCTTTTTAATCGCAGTGTTTCAATATCACTGCCGTGGTTAAACTGAATTTCAATCACCACACCGCCGTGGTGTTTAATATGACCGCTGTGGCGGTTGGCGTCGGTGTCTGAAAATTCAAAATCAAACACCCGATAAACAGCCATGCGCCCCAGACGGGATTTGAGTTTACAGGTTTTTTGTACCACCGAATCATCCAAAAAAGCCCAGCCGCGCTCGCGGGTTAACTGTTTCCCCAGGCGACGCACTTGTTCAATGGCTTTGGTTTGGTTGTACCAATAGGCTGCAATAAAGCCCAATATAATTAACAATGTTAATTCAAACATTCTTTTTGGTGGTCATTGAAATATCTTGAACACAGGATTGTAAGAGGTCTTGGCAACAAATGAAACTGATTGTTTTGTTCTGCCGTGAATCCCGGCGCGATGAACCCATGGATTTTGTTAATCATGGTTTTTGGCAAGATAAAGCGTTATAATGCCCTATGGAACATTCCATATCCCTTTAAAAAGCCGGCCATTCGAGCCGGCTTTTTAGTCAAAAAATCAATTTTTGACCCACTATATAACCGCTGATCTTTTCACCGGTTAGCGACAGTTATTATAAAAACGACAATAAGGAAAACAATTATGAATTATAACGATATCAAAACAATCGATAAATGTACCATTGCCGCCCGCGGTGGTATGACTTTATTATCTCAAGAGGAAATTAACCGCATGATGGAGGTGGGCCAGGGCGGTGTCCATGAACTGTTCCGCAAATGCTGCCTTGCGGTCTTAAACCATGATGCCAGTGATGATGATGCGATGGCGGTACTGAACCGTTATCCGGACTTTAATGTGAAGCTGATTCCACGTGAGCGCGGTATTCATTTGCAGTTCACCAATGCGCCGGCACAAGCTTTTGTGGACGGTAAAATGATTTCAGGTATCCGCGATTCGATCTTTGCGGTGTTGCGCGATATTGTGTTCCAAAGTGCCCAAAAAGAAGTCAGCAGTTTTGATTTAGAACAGCCTTTTGATATCACCAATTACGTGTTTGAAATTCTGCGCCGTGCCGAGGTGCATCAATATGGACTGGAACCCAATCTGGTGGTGTGTTGGGGAGGGCATGCCATTAACCGTGTGGAATACCAATACACCAAAGATGTGGGTTATCAGATTGGCTTACGTGGTGGTCATATCTGTACCGGTTGCGGTACCGGTGCCATGAAAGGGCCGATGAAAGGTGCCAGTGTCGGTCATGCCAAACAACGGATAGACAATGGCCGTTATGTGGGTTTAACCGAACCCAGTATCATTGCTGCCGAAGCCCCCAACCCGATTGTGAATAATCTGGTTATTATGCCGGACATTGAAAAACGCCTTGAAGCTTTCGTGCGTTTGGGTCACGGTATTATTGTATTTCCGGGTGGTGTGGGTACCGCCGAGGAGATTTTATATTTAATCGGTATTTTGTCGGATAAACGCAATCAGGGCATTCCGTTTCCTTTTATCATGACCGGGCCTAAAGAATCGGCAGAATATTTTTATCAGATTGATGAATTTATCCGTTTTGCATTGGGCGATGAAGTGGCGGATTTATATGAAATCATTATTGATGACGCCGAACAGGTGGCGGTGAAAATGATGGCCGGTCTGTCGGCAGTGAAGTTACACCGCAGTCGTCACAAAATCAGTTACTATTTTAACTGGGCGCTGCATATCGATGAAAAACTGCAATTTCCCTTCATCCCCACCCATGAAAACATGGCATCATTAAAACTTTACCGTGACCGGCCTCTGGGTGAACTGGCGGCATCCTTGCGCGCGGCTTTTTCCGGGATTGTGGCCGGGAATGTGAAAGAATTTGGGCGTCAGCAGGTTCTCAAACATGGGGTCTATCAGATTCACGGTGAAAAGGATCTGATGGATAAATTAGATAATTTATTAAAAGCTTTTATCGAACAAAAGCGCATGAAATTACCGGGCAGTGAATACGTACCGGTGTTTGAAGTGGTTAAAGAGGCTTAATTTCGCAGCCCCGATTTAAAACATCGCCAATCACCACGCGCCACAGGTTTTCAGTGACCGGCGGTGCGTGGTTAATATCTTGTATTATCGGATTATTTAAATCTGGCGTCGTGAGAAACACATCAAGGGTTTCACTGTGCATGTTATTTAACGTCAGGATTTTTTCATCAAATTGAAGACCGATTGATTGCAGGCTTGTTTGGGTTGTTTCAATCCGTTGATCCGCACTGAATGCGCTCACCCGGGGCAATGACCATTTACCTTGGGTGTAAAATCCTTCATTGTAAAGACAAAACCGGCTGTCCACTGTTAAGCGGCCGTGTTCAAACTGCCAGGTATCAAGCGCTTTTAACCAGGGGTTTAAACGTTCCAGTGCCAATTCATCGGCTTGGATGGTACCCTGTAATAGCACAGGGTTGATTGGGCCATGGAGGTTCATTTTTACGGCATGATTAAACGGTTCTGTGACTTCAAATGCGGCGTTGATATTTTGTTGTTGATTTTCAGTCTCGAGGATAAAATGTTCCACATGACTTTTTATGGTTGGATGTTTGTCCTGAAGTGTTATTTGCCAGTCAAGCAAAGCCAGGGCATTCAACCGTAACTGCCAAAGATTGTCTGAAGCTTGAGGCGGGTTAATCAGATTACTGAAATCCAGCGGGTCAGCCTGCACGGTTAATTCTCCGCCGTTCGCACTGATGTTTTCGATATCCAGTTGTTGCGTGTTGATATCTATTTGTATGTTATTTGCCTTGATGTTCGCTTGTTGGACACCAAAAGGCGGTCGTCTTAATTGCACGATATTCAAAGTGCTGTCCTCAACCTTAATCACCGGCAACTGACCGGATGACCATGTGAGCGAACCGGATGCCGTGAATTTGCCATTAAGTTCAATACCAACATTAAACCAAGGTGCAAGCTGTGCCAGCGGCCAGTTATATATTTGCCAGTGAAAACCCTTGTTTTGGGCATTTTGCTCAAGTAAAAACTCACCGCCGGGGTCGGTTTCAAAGCGCAGTAAGGGCTGATTGGATGTTTGGGTTGAGTCCAATAAATTCGCCATATTGAGTTTAAGATTGATGTGGTGAATCTGCAGCGTCTGTTGGTCACGCTGCAGATAAAGTGAACTGTCGATGACTTCAATACGGCCCGGAGAAAATTGCCATTGACTGTCGCCCGATGGTGGGTTTAAAGCAGGTCGGATCAATTGATTGTCGGCGTTCAAGTGCAGGTTTAATGTGGCTTCTTTTAACAACAGATGATTGATGTTGATGTGACGGTTAAGCAATGGCCATAATTGCCAGTCAATAGTCATCTTTTGGGCATCAAGAATGCTGTGGCCGGACAGATCTTCAAGCGTGGTCTCTCGCAGGTGGATATCGAGGGTTAGTGGATTGATCCATAGGTGTTGGTAATTGATTTTTAAGTGGTTTTGTTTAAGCTGGGCATTGATGGGGGATTTTAACAAACCAGGCAGCAACCACAGCAAAGCCACGCAATAAAGAATCAAACCTACGACAAAAGCCGAGAGCACAATTTTACGGCGTTTTGTTGAGCGACGTGTCATGGCGGGCTGTCATACTGTTGTAGATTGAGTTGCAATGCCTGTTTGATTTCCAGGCGTAATTGTTCAGGTGCAATGATTTCTGCAGCCGGCCCCAGCTGCAGCACATCAGAAATCAGTTCAGCGCTGTGGTGGTAGGGAATTTCTATTTCCACGAACTGTTGATTGCGGCGGATGGTTTTTTGTTGTGAATGCCAAATCTGATTTTCTACCCAGGGTGCCCGCGTTAAATCAATGCGAATTGTGGCATGGTTTTTGGCATCACCGGCAAATAATCCGTAACTGTTGGCATAATGTTCACGCAATTGTTGTTTGTCAAGCACATAGGCCTTTTCAGGGTCAACAGCGGCGTGTTCGATTAATTCCATGGCAAACAGGCGCAGGGCATCCACGCGATGACACCAGGCATCCAGATACCAGTTGTTTTTGTAATAGCTTAAATGTTGCGCAGAGACCAGACGTTCAGAGTGTTGACCTTGACGGCTGCGGTAACTGAGTTGTAATTTTTTATTTTTTTGTAAAGCGGTCAAAACGGTCAGAAAAACGGCCGGTTGGGGTTTTCTTACCAATGTCGGGATAAACTGAACCAGTTTTTGATTGGTGATGCCTTGTTCTGCCAAGAGTCTGCTGATTGAATCGATGATGCGGGCAATGGGTGCAGAGAGCTTATCGCCCTGTAATTTATTGAGGATATCAGCCGCCATCAGTAAACCCTGGGCTTCTTCTGCGGTAAAACGAATACCGGGCAGGGCGAAGTTGGCTTGTTTGTCATAATAGTAACGGTTTTCATCATCCTGTAGAACCGGTGCCTGGTAATGGTTTTTAAGCTCATTGATGCGCCGATAAACCGTGGCTTTGGAACAGTTCATTTGTTCCATCAGTTGCTCAACGCTGACCGGTGAGCGTCTGTCTCTCAGGATTTGATCCAGACGTTCCAGGCGTTTCATGTTCAGCTTTGTAACTCAGGGAGGTTTTTGTACAAATCCAAGGCTTCGGGATTGGCCAGGGCATCGGTATTGGCCACCTGTCTGCCGTGCACCACATCGCGCACCGCCAGTTCCACCATTTTTCCACTGATGGTTTTGGGGATGTCACTGACGGCAATGATTTTCGCCGGTACATGGCGCGGTGTGGTATTTTGACGGATTGTGGTTTTAATTTGTTTAATCAAATCATCATCCAGCTGGTAACCGTCCTGCATCACCACAAATAAAATCACCCGGGTGTCGTCACCCCATGTTTGGCCAATGACAATACTTTCTAAGACTTCGGGGTGTTTATCTACCTGGCGATAAATTTCCGCGGTGCCAATACGCACACCGCCGGGGTTTAAAGTGGTGTCCGAACGGCCATAAATAATCATGCCACCTTGTGGGGTGATTTCTGCGCGGTCTGAATGGCACCAGATATCCGGGTATTTGTCGAAATAGGCGGATTTATAGCGGCTGTTATCCGGATCGTTCCAGAAATAAACCGGCATCGCAGGGAAGGCTTGATCACAGGCCAGCTCCCCGGGATCGCCAATCAGGCTGTTTTTGTTTTCATCCAGCACTTTGACCGATAAGCCCAAGCCAAGACATTGTAATTGGCCGCGATAGACCGGTAAGTCACTGCAACCTAAAGCAAAACAGGAACAAATATCGGTGCCACCGGAAATAGAGGACAGGCAAACATCCTGTTTTATATCACGATAAACAAAATCAAAATTTTCAGGCAACAAAGGTGAACCGGTGGAGAAGATGGTTTCTAAAGACCCTAAGTCATGGCTCTCACGGGGTTTTAAACCGGCTTTTTCCACTGCCGAAATCCATTTGGCGGAGGTGCCGAAATGGGTGATTTTTTCTTGATCAATTAAATCAAATAAGCGATTGCCATCAGGATAAAATGGTGAGCCGTCATACAACACCACAGTGGCACCGGTGGCCAGGCCGGAAACCAGCCAGTTCCACATCATCCAGCCGCAGGTGGTGAAATAAAATAAAGATTTGCCGCTGGTGATGTTGCTGTGGATTTGCAGTTCTTTGAGGTGCTGTAACAAAACACCACCGGTACGGTGAACTATGCATTTGGGTTTGCCGGTGGTGCCCGATGAATAAAGAATATACAGCGGATGATCAAAAGGCACCGGTGTAAATTCGACCGCGACTGAATCATCAGTATCTGCTAACCAATCGCTTAAATACACACCATTATCCGGTAGTGTCTCATCGCTTTGCTCGGCAAAATCAACCACCACGATGTGCTCAATACTGTCGATTTGTTGACTGATGTGTTTGACTTTCTCCAGACAGTCATGGGTTTTGCCATTGTAGTAATAGGCATTGGCACAAAACATCACTTTGGGTTCTATTTGGCCAAAGCGATCGACCACACCGTTGATACCGAAATCCGGTGATGTTGAAGACCACACGGCACCCAGCGAAGTGGCGGCCAGCATAGCAATCACGGTTTGAGGTATATTGGGCATAAAACCCACCACCCGATCACCTTTTTGTACGCCGCATTGTTTGAGTTTTTGTTGGAAGCGACTGACCTGACAGTGTAGTTGGCGGTATTTGTATTGGTTGTTTTGATTGTTTTCGTCGGTAAAACTGATGGCGATATCGTCATTCTTTTTACGCAATAGGTTTTCGGCAAAGTTTAAAGTCATGCCGGTAAACCACTGAGCCTCAATCATATGTCCCTTATCCATCAGATCCTGACTGGCGTCCTGATGATAAATGACCTCACAAAATTCAAGCACATCACGCCAGAACGAAGCGCGGTTTTCTGTCGAATAGTGATGCAGTTGCTGGTAAGTTTGCAGAGAAAGCCCCCGATGTTTATTGATGTAATGAGTGAATTGGCTTAACTGGCTGTTTTTACATTGTTGTGGATCGGGATACCACAGAACTTGTTCGGTCATTGTTTAATCGATTTGAATGAGAAAAACTAATTTTAACAAGAATTGAAATGGAATTAAGTATTATATGCCCATAAAAAACGGCGAAACAGAAACTGCTTCGCCGTTGTGGACATCCCCCTGATGGTTTACTGTAAATTAAAGAGTTGCTCTAACTGTTGTCCGGTGCTGCCGATGGTACCCGGTGCCGCACATTCAAAACCATTTTTGAACAGGAACTGGTATAGCAGATCATGATCTTCGGCCGAGTTGTTCAGCGGGTTAACATCCACGGTGCCGCTCGGCATGTCAATCTGACTTGTGGCATCCAGAAAATCATGTAAATTGCCATTCACATCGGCCACAAAGGTAAACAACATGGTTTCCTGGCTGTCGAGGTCAATCAGTTCATCCAGATCGCCCTGGCCGGTGGCACGGCCACAGGCCTGACCATTTTGGTCAACGCAATCCCAATCGGCCAGCGACATATTGGCGGGTAGCACAGTGGTGAGGCGCGCCCCTTGAATGTCGGTGTTGCCTTCATTGCTCACCGTCAGATAATAACTGATGGGCTGTTGAGGCAAACTGCCGTCAATACAGTTGGTGAGAAAGACCGAGAGATCCGGTTGAGCATCATCATCTTCATTCACCACATCAACGGGAGCCACCTCTACACCGTTGTAGTTGTTGTCGGCAGAACTTAAGTCGCTGAAATTGATGGTGTAGTTCTGATCCTGGTCATAAATCTGATCATCCACACCGGTGACGGTTACCGTCACTGCCTGGTTCCAGTTGGTGGGGGTAAAGGTGATAGAAGCAGGTGAAACGGTGCCTTCGGTGGTGTCACTGCTGCTCAAATTAACGGTCACATCAGACGATGGCGTCAGTGGTAAGACCACCGTAAAGCTGTCGCTGCCACCGGCTTCAGTGGTGGTTAAATTATGTGCACCATTTATACTTAATGTATAGCCGACGCCGCTGTTAACAGTGAAGCTGGCGGTGCCAGGTTGTGATTCGTTACCCGCGGCATCTTTGGCCACAGCTTCTATATTATGCAGACCATCTGATAACGCTGAACCGGGTACACATGACCATTCGCCGTAGTCATTGGCTTGCGCCACACACAACACGCCATTCTGGTTAGAAACGGTTACGGTGCTATTGGCTTCAGCCGTACCGCCAATGTTCGGCGAGGCATTGTTGATGGTGCTGCCATTAATCGGTGTATCAATGGTTGGCATAGCCGGCGCTTCGGTATCCAGTCCACCTGAAACGGTGGTTGGTGCAGACTCATTACCCGCTTCATCGGTCTGGGTGGCGGTGATGTCATCACCGTTGACCAGATTCCCGGTGAGGGTACAAGACCACGAGCCATCACCCTGAACAATGGCAGTACAAGAAGCACCGCCCGGGGTGGTGACATGAACAGTTGCGCCGGGTTCACCGTTAGTACCGGTGACATCCTGGCCATTGGTTGGGGTGTTTATCAGTGGTGCATCCGGTGCTGTGGTATCGACATCAATGCTCACCGATTCAGGATTGGATGAATTGCCTGCGGCATCGGAGGCAGTGACATCAATTTGCACGGTGCCGTCGTTGACTGCCGGGCTGACCTCGCAAGACCAGTTACCCGAGCCATCAGCAATAGTTGAACAGACCTCAACACCACCGATAGTAACGCTGATTTCGGCACCGGCTTCAGAGGTGCCTGAAACAGTCGGTGTATTATCATTGGTTAAGTCGCCGTTAGCCGGAGCTGTAATGGTAACACCCGGGGCTTCGGTATCCAGTCCACCTGAAACGGTGGTTGGTGCAGACTCATTACCCGCTTCATCGGTCTGGGTGGCGGTGATGTCATCACCGTTGACCAGATTCCCGGTGAGGGTACAAGACCACGAGCCATCACCCTGAACAATGGCAGTACAAGAAGCACCGCCCGGGGTGGTGACATGAACAGTTGCGCCGGGTTCACCGTTAGTACCGGTGACATCCTGGCCATTGGTTGGGGTGTTTATCAGTGGTGCATCCGGTGCTGTGGTATCGACATCAATGCTCACCGATTCAGGATTGGATGAATTGCCTGCGGCATCGGAGGCAGTGACATCAATTTGCACGGTGCCGTCGTTGACTGCCGGGCTGACATCACAAGACCAGTCACCGTTGTTATCGGCCACAGCCGTACAAACTTCCACACCACCAATGGTGACGCTGATTTCGGCACCGGCTTCAGAGGTGCCAGAAACGGTGGGTGTATTGTCATTAATTAAACTACCATCAACTGGTGCTGTGATGCTGATCACAGGTGCCTGGGTGTCGATCCCATTGGAAACCACCGTGGGTGGTGATACATTACCGGCATCGTCTTCTTGCGTAACAGTGATATCATCACCATCAGCGAAAGGTCCAGTCAAAGTACAAGACCATGTTCCATTGGGCTGCACCACAGCGGTACAGCCGCCACCACTTTCAGTGATCACGGTAACTGTGGCACCGGGCTCGCCGGTTCCAGTAATGGGTTGACCATTGGTTGGTGCATCAACACCCGGCGCGCCCGGTGCTGTGGCATCTAAATTAACATTAACAGAATCAGTCGCAGATTGGTTACTGCCACCATCACTGGCAAAGGCTGAAATAATAATAGTACCATCCGTCAGCGCAGGTGAAATATCACAGGTCCAATGACCGGATCCATCAACGATTGCCTGACAACCACTGCCTTGATCAGTTAATACAACAATCTGAGCGCCGACCGGGCCGGTGCCACTTATAGTTGGGGTGCTGTTATTAATTAAATCGCCTTCTGAGGGTGCTGTAATTACAGGCTCAGCTAAAGTCAAAACTGTTTGGGTGCTGTCAGAATCCTGATGGTTTCCGGCAGCGGCATCAACGGCAGTTAATTGAACTGTATTATCTATAGTGCCACCATTGGATATATCAACTTGAGTGACGGTGTAGGCGTAACTGTCACAGTTCATAGAACTAAAAGGTGCCAGATCATTGTATGGGCAGGTGACTGCACCAAGAGGTGCCATGGCATCCGTAAGATTGATGTTGTTCATGGCTAAGTTGCCGGTATTTTCAACAACAATACTAAAAGTGATTTCATCGCCGGCATCGGCTGTTCCAGGGTTGCCGTTATCAACAGATAATTGGGCGGTTTTGGTGACCGTTATACCTGCTGTGGCAACCACATCAATAACCGCATCATCTTCTGCCATTAAGGTCTCGCCAGGGGTGGTTTGAGCATTAAAGTCAATGGTGGCTGAATTGGTGACACTGCCTGAATTTTGGTTATCAACAGTGGCAAGAAACTTGACCACAGCTGATTCAGCGGGCAAAAAATCACCGCCTTGACCATCACCAGCAGTATTACCTACCCAAAAAGTTATGGTGTTATTGTTAGCATCATATTGTGCGGCATCATCCCCGATGGCGTCACTCATAGCGCCAACCGGGCCTGTTGAAGCGTTGACTATCTCCAATGAATTAGGAACATAGCTGATACCTGTTGGTAATGCATCGGTGACCACTGTATTAATGGCAACGTCCTGGCCGGTATTTTCAAAGGATATACGGTATTCGATGACATCACCAGGTTCGACTTGGCCGCCATTGAGGTCAATGGCGATTTTATCCATGCTGGAATCAAAATCCGGTAAAAATAAATCGGTGATAAATGCCAAAGCATGGGGAAAGTAGTAATCACCATCAGTGACAAAATCAATATCGGCCTGGGTTTCGCCGTTGGGTAATAAGCCCGATACATCAGTCATCACTAAATCCATGCCAAGCTGGTTAACATAATCCGGACTTTTTGCCGTGACACGGGTGCCAAAATTTGAAATGCTGCTGTTCCAGAAGTTATTACTTGGGTTACTTGCATCACTTAAGGTATTGCCTTCAAACACAAAAGCGTCGCCATCGAGAGATTGGTCACCTTCCCAGACCAGTGCACCTAAGTACGTATTGAAATTACCTGAATAGGGCGTTACCAGATTATCTGTAGTAATTGAAACGGTGTTGTTTCCAATAACCTTGGCGGCACCATCAAACAGCATTAGACGTCTAAATGGCTCTGAATTATCCTGATAAACAACAGCGATGGCCCAGCCACCATAAAAGCCCAGACTGTCAGCACCGGTTTTGGCTTTTAAATCACCAACAGTGTAACTTCCAGTTCCACCATTAACTACAATTTGTGTTATATCGGCAGAGGCTTGGTAAGGGCGTGAGCCGAATTCACCTTCTGAAGAAAAGGTGTCGATGGTATGGGCAGTGACCTGGGTATAAGAACCACTACCGGGTGCTTTTATTCTGATTTTATCTCGGTTGGGTTGGTTGGTATTATGTCGACCACTCCAGTAGAGTTCTGCATGTAATACTGTGGCGCCATTGGGAATGGATAATGTGGCACTTGATGAGTTGTTGTACCCGGCGGCGGCATCCACATTTACAAACACCATTTCAGTGTTATTTGAGCCTGACCAAGTATTTGACTGGTATAATGAGCACCACCAATCGCTGGTGTCACATGTGAGAAGTGTATTGCCAACCATGGTAATATTACCATTAACGTTAAAGCTGACGCGGTCTTCGAAATTACGCGTTACTTGTGCGTGACTGCTTTGTACATAAAATGCGCTTAAAAGCAGGAAAGCTGAAATGAGTCTTGAGGTCATTTTTTTACCCTTATTTTTAGATTTGTGACTTATATCGCAAAAACAAATTCAAAACAACCTTTAATTTGGCGAAAACCAGAAAATAACTACAATTAAAACGTGATGGCCGTCACAAAAATGAAATTAACCGGCAAAATGACATTTATTGTCATGTTTTATTCAATAACTCAAAAATTAAATGCTTTGAAACAGTCAAGCTAAACTATTTGGGTTAACACGAAGTCTAAGTTTTACGGCATTTTTGCTGATTAACTGGTGGTTCATGTATAAACAATATAAAAAACTCAGAGAAAACAAGTACAACGCCTTATTAATTGATGCCTTTATGATTGTTTTGGTGCTCATGGCTTTTTCATGGTGGCAGAACAAAGGTAGTCTGGAAGCCGCCGGTCAACCGGCACCGGATTTCACATTGACATCTTTGAATGGTGAAACCCACCGCCTTTCAGATTATCGTGGGCGTCAGGTGCTGGTGTATTTTTTTGCACCCTGGTGCCACATCTGCCGGGCTTCTGCACCTAATCTCAATGATCTGCGCGCCGCCCGCAGCGAAGAAGAACTGATGATTTTTATGATTGCCCAATCTTATGAGTCAATTGCAGCGGTGGAAGACTTTGTGGCTGACCTGAATTTAAAGGTGCCGGTTTTAATCGGCCATCGACAACAGATGGATGATTATCAGATTAAAGGCTTTCCTTCTTATTATGTGGTCAATGAAGACGGCGAACTGGCGGCCCGCTCCATTGGTTACAGCACTGAGTTAGGGATGCGATTAAGGACCCGATAGCTGACACCTATGTGAAATCATAAAACGCTATAAATGTGCGCGTAGTCACAAGGAAAGCTGCAATGCAGCTTGACCCGCTGAGACGGTTGGTGAGCGAAGCGAATCAGAGTCGAATAGCGCGAGGTAAAATGATATGTTCGCCGTGTCCGCTTTCACTTTTCACGACTTAAATCACTAATGTTAAAAGTGAATGAAGTACCAAGAACATTCCTTTATAATAAGCCATTTAAAATTGATTTAATCTGTAAACCAGCTCAGTGGGGCTGGTTTTCGTTTTATAAAAACTAATGAAACTCTATAACCCCCAAGACGTTGAACAGCATGCCCAAAAGTTGTGGCAGGACAGGGACACTTTTACTGTCAAACAGGACAGCGACAAAGAAAAATATTACTGCCTGAGCATGTTTCCTTATCCCAGTGGTCAATTGCATATGGGGCATGTCAGAAATTACACCTTAAGTGAGGTGATTGCACGCTTCCAAAAAATGCAGGGCAAAAATGTCTTACACCCCATCGGTTACGACGCTTTTGGTCTACCTGCAGAAAATGCCGCAATCAAACACAAAACCGCACCGGCCAAGTGGACCTATGCCAATATGGCAGATATGAGTGAACAGTTCAAACGATTGGGGTTTGCTTTTGACTGGTCCAGACAACTGGCCACTTGTGATCCGGATTATTACCGCTGGGAGCAGTGGTTATTTGTGCGTTTGTTTAAGCAGGGACTGGTTTACCGAAAAGATGCCACTGTGAATTGGGACCCGGTGGACCAAACAGTGCTGGCCAATGAGCAAGTGATTGACGGCAAGGGCTGGCGCTCGGGCGCTGAAGTGATTCGTAAGACCATTCCGCAATGGTTTTTAAAAATTACCGATTATGCCGATGAATTGCTGGCCGCATTGGATGACATGCCGGGTTGGCCGGATTCGGTGAAAACCATGCAAAAAAACTGGATTGGAAAATCCAAAGGTCTGGAAATCGATTTTGAAGTACCGGAATTCGGTTCAATCAGTATTTTCACCACCCGGCCGGATACTTTATTCGGTGTGTCTTATATGGCGGTGGCCCCGGAGCACCCGTTGGCATTACAGGCGGCCGCAAATAACGCAGACCTGGCCGAGTTTCTCACACAATGCAGCAAAGAACAAAGCAACGAAGCGGCGATGGCGACCATGGAGAAAAAAGGCAAGCCAACCGGCTTGATGGCCATTCATCCTTTAACCGGTGATAAAGTTCCAGTTTGGGTGGCGAATTTTGTGCTGATGTCCTATGGCACCGGGGCGGTGATGGCGGTGCCTGGGCACGATGAACGGGATCATGAATTTGCCCTGAAATATGATTTGCCCATTAAAAGGGTGATTGCCGGTGACGGTGATATTCAGGCAACCGCGGAAACTGATTACGGGATATTGGTGAATTCTGCTGACTATGATGGCCTGAATTTTGAACAGGCTTTTGAACGTATGCAACATTACTTTCAACAGCAGGGTATTGGCCGTCTGCAAATAAACTATCGCTTACGTGACTGGGGTGTGTCAAGACAGCGTTACTGGGGCTGTCCGATACCCATTATTTATTGTGATGCCTGTGGCGCACAACCGGTACCGGAAAGTGATTTGCCGGTGGTGCTGCCTGAAGATGTGGTGTTTGATGACACCGGCGGCTCACCCTTGAAAAAAATGCCGGCATTTTATGAAACCACCTGTCCGCAATGTCATAAATCGGCTAAACGTGAAACCGATACCTTTGACACCTTTATGGAGTCGTCCTGGTACTATGCGCGCTATGCCTGTCCTGATTATGATGAGGGCATGCTCAGTGATGAAGCCAATTATTGGGTGCCGGTGGATCAGTATATTGGTGGCGTGGAACATGCAATTTTACATTTGCTGTACGCCCGTTTTTTTCACAAAGTATTGCGTGATCAGGGTCTGGTGAACAGTGATGAACCGTTCACCCGGTTGCTGACGCAGGGCATGGTGCTGAAAGACGGTGCCAAAATGTCCAAGTCCAAAGGCAACACAGTTGCACCACAAGAATTAATTGACCGTTACGGTGCGGATACGGTGCGCTTGTTTTCGATGTTTGCGGCCCCGCCTGAACAGTCGTTGGAATGGTCTGATGAAGGGGTTGAAGGCGCTTCTCGTTATTTGAATCGTCTGTGGCATCAAGTCCAAGAGTTTATCGCAAAAAAACACGCCGTTAAACCACTTAATACCGAGAATCTCAGTTCTGAGCAACAACAGTTGCGTTATAAAATTCACCAAAGTATCGCCAAAGTAACCAGTGATATTGCCGAAAGGCATCATTTTAATACCGCCATTGCGGCCATGATGGAACTCACCAATGCCTTGAGTAAGTATGATGATAACAGTGACAATGGTGTGGCTTTGATGCATGAGGGCTGGCTCAGCCTGGTTAAAATGCTGAGCCCGTTTGTGCCGCATATTTGTCAGGCACTGTGGGAAGACATGCAACAACCCGGTTTAGTCGCGGAAACCGACTGGCCACAGGTTGATGAGACGGCTTTGGTTCAGGATGAGGTTGAGATGGTGGTGCAGGTGAACGGCAAATTACGCGCCCGGATTAGAGTGTCTGCTGAAGCCAATCAATCAGCCGTCGAAAAAATCGCCCTGGCTGAAGACAATGTGCAACGATTTGTGGATGGGAAAACCATCCGCAAAGTCATTGTGGTGCCGAAAAAACTCGTGAATGTGGTGGTGTCCTGATGATACGCATCGTTGTTTTTGCCGGGTTCATATTGATGGCGGCTTGTGGTTATCAGCTCAAACAACCTTACGAATTGCATCCGGCCCTGGGAAAAACCCATCTGGCGCTGTCCCTGACCTCACCCCTTTACCAACCTTTGGCAACAGCCCTGACCAATCAAGGTATTGTGCTGGTAAAACCTGAAGCAGCCGAAGCGGTGCTGGTGATTGGTCAAAATCATCTGGTTAAAGAAATCCAGTCGATTGGTGTGAACAACCGGGTTCAGGAATACCGTTTGGTTTACCAGCTCGATTTTCGGGTGTTGTTGGGTGATGATGTGGTGATGGATTCAAACACATTACAACTCAGTAAAGATTATGCTTTCGATATCGGCCAGATCACCGGCGCTCAGACCGAAGAGCGGTTACTTCGAGAGCAGCTTTATGAAGACATGGCACAGATGATTATTCGTACCCTGGCCAATCAGAAACTTAAACCCGTTGATCTAAAGTCAATGTAATGCGACTCTACGCCAATCAGTTTGAAGCCCATATCAATAAGACACTGGCCAAATGTTACTTGTTGGTTGGAGATGAACCCTTACAAAAACAAGAAGCCTTCGATGCCATTTTAAAAAAAGCCCGGGAAGAGGGTTTTACTGAGCGTGAGCGGCATCTGGTGGATGCCAAATTCCAGTGGTATGACTTGCAGAACAGTTCGGCCAATCTGTCCTTGTTTGCTGAAAAACGGATAATTGATCTACATATGCCCAGCGGTAAACCAGGACAAAAAGGTTCTCATTTTCTCACTGAATTTGTGAAAAGTTTGCCCGATGATGTGTTGCTTATTATTCGCTGTGATGAGTGGAATATGGCCAATGACAAAACCAAGTGGGTCAAAACCATCATGGATGAAGGCGTGTTTATGCGGGTCTATCAACCCGACAACAACGAACTGCCAAAATGGATGGCCAACCGCTGTCGGCAGATACAATTAAATATTGACACAGAGGCCATGGGCTTACTGGCTTATCGTCTGGAAGGCAATTTGTTGGCTGCGGCGCAGGAACTGGATAAACTCAAAATGCGTTTTGGCCAACAGCGCCTGGATATCCATGCGCTGGCGGGACTGGTGGCAGACAACGCACGTTTTGATGTTTTCAGGCTGAGCGATGCGCTGTTGTCCGGAGACAGTGCCCGTGCCATTCGGATACTGCGTTCATTGCAACAAAACGACACCTCACCGGTGGTGATTCATTGGGCCTTGGAAAATCTGACGAGACAACTGGCTGAACTGGCTTTTGTTCGAAAAAAACAGGGCGGTATTCAAAAATCGGATTTTCAGAAAATGCGTATCTGGCCAAAACAACAGGCGACCTACCAGCGGGTTTTAAACCGCTTAACAATGGCTGATTTTGAACAGTTACTGATGTTATTAACTGACATTGACTTGGCCATCAAAGGACGCCATCCGGGCAATCCCTGGCAGTTGATTGAACGCTGGCTGATGCTGTTTAACCAACCGCATCTGATGGTTTCTTAAGCGCCACTTTTAAAGCGCCGTAACCCATGATAGCAGCCACCATTGAGCCGACGATAATACCCAATCGTTCGTCAAATAAATTATTTATTTGTGATTCTTCAAATGCCAGTGAGCCGATAAATAAACTCATTGTAAAGCCAATGCCGCATAAACAGGCCACCGCATAGATGGACAAGATGTTGGTGTTTTTCGGTATCGCTGCCCAATTTAACTTAATCGCCAGCCAACAGAAACCAAACACCCCAATTTGCTTGCCGGCCACCAGCGCCACGGCAATGCCCAAAGGCACCGGATGGAGCAGCTGATTGATGCCCATGCCATTAAAGGTAATGCCGGCATTGGCAAAAGCAAACACCGGTAAAACCAAATAAGCCACCACATTATGTAAATCCTGTTCTAAGTCTTTGAGCGGAGAATAACCCGGCGTTCTTTTGGACTTTATAGGTATGAAGAACGCCAGAATAATGCCGGTTAATGTGGCATGAACTCCGGATTTAAGCATGGCCACCCACATAATCAAGCCGATGGCCATATAGATACTCAATGCGTCAACTCCACGGCGATTAATCAACCACAATATCGGAATACAGCATCCAACAATTAAAAGTGATAACAAAGACAAGTTGCTGGTATAAAAGAAGGCAATAATTAATATGGCGCCCAAATCATCAAATATCGCCAGCGAAGTTAAAAATATTTTTAACGAAGTCGGCACCCGAGGACCCGCGAGTTTCAATACGGCCAAAGCAAAGGCAATATCGGTGGCGGCCGGAATGGCCCATCCTTGTAAGCCGGAGGGATTGTCTTTATTGAACCAAATATAAATCAATGCCGGTACCAACATGCCACCGAAGGCACCCAAACCGGGTAATACGATGTTACGTTTGTCTTTTAACTCACCCTGTAAAAACTCTCTTTTGAGTTCTAAACCCACTAAAAAGAAAAACACCACCATAAGACCATCGTTAATCCAAAGCAACAATGGTTTGTTGATAACCAAAGCACCGACCTGAATCATGACGGTGGTATCAAGCAACAAATCATAATAAAAATCGAGCGGAGAATTGGCCACCAGCAATGCCGCCATTGCCGTAAAAAACAGTAAAATACCGGCTGCGGCTTCTAATTGAAAAAATTTTTTAATGGTCTGCATTTGAGCTGAACAAATGAAAATGATGCGGTATTTTGACAGTCAAACTGTCAATTTTCCATCAAAACCGTATTTTTCGGCGCAACTTTCCACTTGTATTTCACCTTTGTTTTGATTTAATAAACCTTTAAATTTAAAGAAATAAGCTGTATTTTCTTAAATAAATGTATGCATTTAATTTGGTTTAGAAACGATCTCCGTTTAACAGACAACCCGGCCTTTTCGGCAGCGGTTAATCAAGCTAATCAAGACCACTGTCCTTTATTGGCTCTTTTTGTGCGCTGTCCGCAACAGGACAAAAAACACCACCGAGCGCAGTCTCAGTGTGATTTTTGGGATGCCAACATGGTTGATTTAATTAACAGACTGAATCAACTGAACATATCAGCCATGATTAAAACGGTTCCTTGCTATGAAAACCTGGCACAACTCATGCAAGTGTTACTGGAATCGCACAAAATTGAAAAACTGTTTTTCAACAGAGAATACCTGGTGAATGAACAAAAACGTGATCAGGCTGTGATTAAAGTTTGTGAACATAATAATGTACAGTCCTGTATTTATGAGCCCGCTTACTTATTACCGCCGCAGTCCGTGGAAAAGAAAAACGGTGGCATGTACCATGTTTTTACACCGTATAAACGCCAGTTTATTGAGCAGCTTAAAGCGGACTATGCAACACCTTTGGGCATGCCGGAAAAAGTGACCAGGCCTTACACCCATGCGCTTGACAGTGAGGATATTAAATCGGATTGGCAGCATGACTGGTGGCCGGTGGGGGAGCCGGCAGCCCGTAAACTTTTATCTGAATTTGTTGAACACGCCCGATATCAACAACAGCGGGATTACCCGGCTGTTGAGGGGACTTCAAAATTATCGCCTTATTTGGCCTTGGGTATTATCAGTGCGCGACAATGTTTAGCTCAGGCTTTAAAAGAACAGGGTGAATCTGCGTTTCAATCCACCTGGGTCAGTGAGCTTATTTGGCGAGAGTTTTATCATGATTTAATCGCCTTTTATCCGCGGTTGGTGAAACATCAAACCTTTAAAGAAGATGCCATGGATCACTGGCAACATGACGAACGTATTGTTGAAGCCTGGAAAAACGGACAAACCGGCTTTCCGATCATCGATGCCGGCATGCGACAATTAAAACAAGAACACTGGATGCATAATCGGGTGCGGATGCTGGTGGCTTCGTTCTTCACTAAACTCTGTCTGCAGGACTGGCGCATTGGTGAACAGCATTTTATGCAGAACCTGATTGATGGTGATTTTGCTTCTAATAATGGTGGTTGGCAGTGGTCATCGGCCACCGGTTGTGATGCCGCACCGTATTTTCGGATTTTTAATCCCACCACGCAGTCAAAGAAGTTCGATGAAAATGGTGACTATATTCGCCGTTATGTCCCGGAATTAAAGGATTTACCGGCCAAAAATATTCATGAACCCAGTGAACAGCAGCGGCGTGACTGTGGCTATCCTCAGCCCATCATTGATTACAAACAAGCCAGAGGGCAAGCCCTGGATTGGTTTAAGTCCGGATAAAACTGTCATCAGCTGAGTCAAATTGGTTACAATAATGACTCCCAATAGTAATGCATCGTATGCCACTTTTTACCCAAGACAATCAGGACGTTCTCGACTTTTTACAGCAAAAACTGGGTAATAACTGGCAAATAGGCACCCCACTGGGCATTGGCAAGCCCAATCCGCTGATGAATGCTTTATATCACCATGTGGTCAAAAAGCCGGACATAGTGATGTCTTTATTCACCGCTTTGTCGCTGGAAGTGCCCAAGGGTGACTCCTTGCTGGAACAACGTTTTTTATCGGCATTTACGTCACGATATTTTAAAGATTATCCTGAATTAGCCTATATTGAAGACATTAAAAAAGACCGTGTTCCAAAGCACATTCATCTGAAAGAATTTTATTTCCAGTCCGGTCAGTTTTTAGGCACGCCATCGGCACAGCAAAACTACATCAGTTGTAATTACACCCATGTGGCGCGCGATATGGTGAATCAGGGAATCAATGTTATTGTGCAAATGATTGCTGTTGACCGACAAGGTGAAAAGCCTCGCTACAGTCTCAGTTGCAACCCGGATTTAACCCTGGATGTGATTCGCATCGCTGCCCAGAAAAAGTGTCCTCGACCCTTGGTTATTGCCATGGTGAATGAATCGTTGCCCTTCTTAGAAGGTGATGCGGTGGTGGCTGAGGATTTCTTTGATGTGATTGTGGATAATCCGGCCGATTATTTTGAGCCCTATGCACCACCGGCCCGGCCGATTTCTGTGGTCGATCACAGTATAGGTTTACATGTCAGCACCTTAATCCAGGATAATGGCACTTTACAAATTGGTATTGGTTCGCTGGCAGATGCGGTGGTTTACAGCAGTATCTTACGGCATCAACAACAAACCGATTACCAGGCGGCATTAAAAGCATTAAATATTAAACAACGGTACGGTCAACTGATTGACCAGCATGGCGGTGACGCGCCATTTCAGGATGGCTTATTCGCCGCCAGTGAGATGTTTGTGGAGGGCTTTATGCATTTATTTAAAGCCGGTGTTATTAAACGCAAAGTCTATGAGGATGCCGAGATTCAACAGTTGTTAAATGAGGAACAAATCACTGAGGACGTGTCTGCTTTAACCTTAACCACTTTGGTTGATCAAGGCATTATCAATCAACAATTAACCGCTCAGGCTGTTCAGCGCTTACAGCATGTGGGCATCTTTAAAGATTGCTTGAGCTTTTCAAATGGCACTTTGTACGATGCTGAAGGTAATAAGCTGGGGCATGATTTAAATAAACCCAAACATTTAAAACGCATTACCTCACATGCGCTTAATCAGCAGCTTGAAAAAGGTGCGGTATTACATGCGGCCTTCTTTTTAGGTTCAAAACGCTTTTACCAATTTCTGCGGGATTTATCTGACAACGAACGCCAACTGTTTTTGATGACCCCGGTGAGTCAGATTAATCAGCTGTATCGCAGCGAAGCCATCGATCGGGCGCAACGCATCAATGCCCGCTTTATTAACACCTGCATGAAAGTTGATTTAACCGGAGCCGCCATTTCAGATACCTTAAAAAACCATCAGGTGGTCAGCGGTGTCGGCGGGCAATATAACTTTGTGGCCATGGCCCATGCCTTATACCACAGTCGTTCCATTCTGATGCTCAAAAGTACTCACGGATCAGGCAAACAACGAGAATCAAATATTGTCTGGCAATACCCCGAATGCACCATCCCACGGCATTTGCGGGATATTGTGGTGACTGAGTATGGGATCGCTGATTTACGCGGTGAAAGCGATGAAACCTGTATTCAGCGACTGATTTGTATTGCCGACAGTGCTTTTCAGGAAGATTTGCGTACAACGGCGATTAAATACGGTAAGTTAAGGTCTGACTGGTTGATTCCGGCTGCGTATCAGAACAACACACCAGAAGCCATTGGGCAAGCGCTAAAACCGCTGCAAAAGAACAATCTCTTTGGCGCCTTTCCTTTTGGCCAGGATTTTACTGAACAAGAGCAGCAAATTATTCAAGCCCTCACCTGGCTTAAAAAGCAACAATCAAGCCGCTGGTTAACGCTAAAACTCATTGCGTCTGCTCTATTCGTTTCGGCTGAAAAGGACATGCAGCCTTTAATCGACATGATGCAGTTTCAGCAAACCCGTGGCTTTCAGGAAAAACTGATGCGCAGGTTATTCATCCGGGCCTTAAAAAAGACCTGCTAAATACCTTCACTAATCGCGGTTATGTGGCAAACTAAAATCCTGATTCGGCCCTAACGGTACAATGCCATTGGGATTGATGGTCGGATGACTGGTGTAATAATGGGCTTTGATGTGATCCATGTTAACCGTATCAGCAATGCCCGGCATTTGATATAACTCGCGCACATAACCGCTGATATTCGGATAATCAATCAGCTGTTTTAAATTGCATTTAAAGTGGCCGTGATAAACGGCATCAAAGCGTATTAAGGTGGTGAACAAACGCCAGTCAGCTTCAGTCAGTCGATCACCGGTTAAATAGCGGTTATCTGCTAACAGTCCTTCAACCCAATCCAGGGCCTCAAACAGTGTAGCCACATGTTTTTCATAAACCGATTGCTTGGTGGCAAAACCGGCCTTATAAACACCGTTATTAATGTCGCTGTAAACCCGCGCATTGATGTTATCAATGTTTGTGCGTAAATCACTCGGGTAGTAATCACCCGATTTGGCACCGATGTCATCAAAGGCTGAATTCAACATGCGAATAATATCCGCCGATTCATTACTGACGATGGTATCATGCTGTTTATCCCATAACACTGGTACAGTGACACGGCCTGAATAGTTATCATCGGCTTTAATATACAACTCATACATATAATCCAGACCGTATAAATCATCACTGACAATGTCATCATGCGCCTGATCAAAAGTCCAACCCGACTCACCCATAAAATAATCCACCACCGACACATCAATCATGTTCTCTAAGCCTTTCAATGCGCGAAAGATTAAGGTTCGATGTGCCCAGGGACAGGCCAGACAAACATATAAATGATAACGACCGGCCTCAGCCTTAAATCCGCCTTTGCCGGTGGGTCCGGCGGAACCGTCAGCAGTAATAAAATTTCGAAATTGCGATTCGCTGCGTTTAAATTCACCACCAGTGCTGTCGGTGTCATACCATTTGTCATGCCATTGGCCATCCACTAATAGTCCCATTATGTACTCCTCGTTAATTTATTGTCTCTAAAATCTTGTAAAGCTTGATTAATCTCGTCCATATTGTTCATTACAAAAGGACCATAACGCGCCACCGTCTCGCTCAAAGGTTGTCCGGAAACAACCAAAAACCGGGCCGCTTTCACACTGTTGACTTGCAAAGTTTCGGCTGCAGTTAAGACCGCTAATTCACCGGTTTTTAACGGCTTGTCGCCAATTTCTATCATACCATCATAAACATAGATGAAGGCATTGTGGTCAATAGGCAAGTGGTCAGTCAAGGTATTACCTGCCGGCATGTTAACGTCCCAATAATTGGGGTGAACATAATCGTTTTTTATGACACCTTGGGTGCCTTGCTTGGTTTGACCGGCAATGACTTTTATTTGTATACCATGATCACGCTGTTCAACGGGAATGTCGGCGGCTTTATACTCCTGGTACTTCGGTTCTGTCATCTTATCTGATTTGGGCAAGTTTACCCATAATTGAAAACCGCTCATCTCGCCTTCGGTTTGCTCCGGCATTTCAGAGTGAATAATACCCGATCCGGCGGTCATCCATTGAATGTCACCATCGCTGATAACACCCACATTACCGGCTGAATCTTTATGCCGCATCTTGCCTTTGAGCATATACGTCACGGTTTCAAAACCACGATGTGGATGCTCGGGAAAGCCGGCGATATAATCGGCCGATTCCTCAGAGCCAAAGTGATCCAGTAATAAAAACGGATCTAAATCCTGCAGAGGCGCACCACCGATTAAGCGGGTCAGTTTAACGCCCGCACCATCTGAAGTGGGGCGGCCGGTTAAGCGTTTTTGAATGCTGTTATAGTTTGTCATCGTTAATCCTCCAAAACATAATGGCCATTGTACTGTTGTGTTCAGCAGTGATAAACCGCCGGAACATCAAAACACTGTTGTTAAATAAAGAACAATGCCGGCTGTGGCGTGCTGTATTCAAACAGTATTCATTGGCATGCTATACTGCTTTATTTTTCGGCTGTAGTATGGACATCAACCAAACCGTTATCATCATTATCATCACCGGTGTTGTCACCTATATGGGCTGGCAGAACCGGGCATTGCAGGAACGCCTGATTTTCTGGCCGCCGGCCATTAAAGACGGCCAATATGAACGTTTTGTCACCCATGGTTTTATCCACGCCGATGGTATGCATTTGCTGTTTAATATGTTCACCTTTTATTTCTTCGGCCGCATCATCGAAGAATTTTATCGCCAGTATCTCGGTGGTGCCGGTTTTGTGCTGTTCTATTTGTCTGCGATTGTGGTGGCCATGTTACCGTCATACGTTCAGAATAAGGACAACCGCCACTATGCCAGTCTCGGCGCATCCGGTGCCGTCACAGCGGTGTTGTTTGCTTATATTTTATTTGCACCGTGGCAGCTATTGTATATTTTCGGGGTTATTCCGATTCCGTCGATAGTTTTTGCGGTGCTGTATATTGTTTTTAGTATTCAAGCCCATAAACGCGCCAGCGATAACATTAACCACAGCGCGCATCTATATGGGGCTTTGTATGGTGTGATTTTAACGATTGTTCTTGAACCAAAGGTTGTTACTTATTTCTGGCACCAATTACTCAATCCCGGTTGGTTTTAGTTAATTGTGCTAATATACTAAACAATAAATCATTACGGATAATCTCAATGAGCATTTATATCAAATTAATCCTACCAAAAATTATTCAGTTATCTTTTACACTTTTGATATTTGTTTTTGGCACTGCCAACGCACAAGTTTGTTTTGTGGATACTTCAACGAACGGCACAGGTAATAGCTGGGTAGAAGCCATGAATTTGAAAGATGCGTTAAGTAACACCAACTGTGATGAAATTTGGGTCAAACAAGGCGTTTATCATCCCACCAATAATGGTGACAGAGCTGAAAAATTTATCATTGACCGTGCTGTATCCATTTACGGTGGGTTTCAAGGTTTTGAAACCAGTCGCCAGGAGCGTGATTATGTACTCTATGAAACCATTCTGTCCGGCGATATAGGTGTTATGAACGATGTGAGTGACAACAGTTATCGCATATTAGAATTTAAATCAGTCAGTAATAACACGATTTTAGATGGTTTTATTATTGAAAATGCATATGCCAATGGAAATAGTGGACAAGGACAGGGTGTGGCTGCTGGCATGTTATGCGTTGGCACAAATGAATATAGTCCATGTAACCCAATCATAGAGAACAGTATTTTTAGAAATAATTTTGCATCGGAAGGAGGTGCTGTTATTAATATTGGTTACCTGGGTGAAAGCAGCCCTGTATTTAAGAATGTACTATTTGAAAATAACAGCGTATCTGGCTCTGGGGGTGCTGTTTATAATATCGGTGAAGATGGCGTAAGTAGCCCGGTATTTGATCAAGTTAGCTTTATCAATAATTCTGCAGATAGAAATGGAGGAGCGGTATACAATGATGGATATCAAGGCGTGAGTAATCCAACATTTACGAATGTTACTTTTTACGGAAACTCATCTGATCAACGAGGTGGTGCAGTTTATAACCTGGGTGTTTTAGGAGAATCCAGTCCAACGTTTAATCAAGTAACTTTTTTCAATAATTCTGCAGTAGATTCTGGCTCAAGCCTATATAATTTTGGAACCGATGGAAACTGTGACCCCAGCATTACAAACAGTGCTTTTTGGAATAACGGTGCTTCAGTGCCCGAAATATTCAATGAAAATGCACAACCTAATATTGCTGACAGTCTGGTTGCGGGTGGATGTCCATTAAATGCGACATGTACAAATATCCTTAATGTTAATCCTTTGTTAAGTGGAATTGGTTCTCATGGTGGCTTTACCCCAACTCTATTACCGGCTATTAACAGTCCTTTGATTGATGCAGGAAATAATTCAACTTGTACCGGTGTTGATCAGCGTGGTGTGACAAGGCCCCAGGGTATTGCTTGTGATATTGGTGCGGTCGAACGGATATCGGATTTAATTTTTTTGAATGGATTTGAATAAAGTCATCAATGAAAATTGATCACTTTACCGTGTTTTAAGGCCGGCAGATGAAAATGTCGGGCCAGGGTTTGTCCCATATCCATAAAACCATTACGAAGACCGATGTTCTGCCCCGGAATGTTGGGGCCAAAAAATACCACTGGTACATGCTCACGGGTGTGATCAGAACCCGGTTGGCTGGGATCACAACCATGATCAGCAGTCATTAATGCGATGTCATCGGCTTTGAGTTCGGCCATAAGTTCAGGTAAGCGGGCATCGAATTCTTCTAAAGCTTTGGCATAACCGGCCACATCACGGCGATGGCCATATAAACTGTCAAAATCCACAAAATTAACAAAAATCAGCGTGTTGTCCTTGGCTGATTTGAGTTCTGCCATCATGGCATCAAACAAGGCCATGTTACCGCTGGCTTTGACCTTTTTGGTGATGCCGCGGTCGGCAAAAATATCGGCAATTTTACCCACCGAAATCACCTCGCCACCATTGTCTTTCATGACATCTAGTAAGGTCGGTTCAATCGGTTCGGTAGTTAGATCCTTGCGGTTACCGGTGCGTTGATAATTATCGGGGCCATCACCGACAAAAGGCCGGGCAATCACCCGGGTGATATTTAACGGTTCGGTCAGTTCTTTGGCCACTTGGCAGACTTTCAGTAAGCGGTCTAAACCAAAATGGTCTTCATGGGCGGCAATCTGAAACACAGAATCTGCTGAGGTATAAACAATGGGCTTGCCTGTTTTAATATGCTCATCACCCAAACGGGCAATAATTTCAGTGCCCGAAGCATGGCATTCGCCCAGAACACCGGGTAAATCACAGCGTTGAATTAAATCATCAATAAGATCTTTCGGAAAGCAGGGCACTTCTTTGGGAAAGGTCGCCCATTTGAACGGTACCGGCACCCCGGCCATTTCCCAGTGGCCACTGGGCGTGTCCTTGTCGCGGCTGATTTCCTCGGCATAGCCATAAGTCCCGGTGGGTGCTTGAATTCGCTCTAAACCCGGCGGTTCTTGTCCCCAGCTCTCGGCCAAAGCCTCCACCAGGCCTAACTGAGTCATGTGTGGGATATGCAGCGGTCCTGAACGGTCTTCATTATCCGCTTCACCGGCCGCACAAGCTTTGGCAATATGCCCTAAAGTACACGTCCCTGCATCGCCATATTGATCGGCATCGGCACTGGCACCCACGCCCAAAGAATCCAACACTAAAATAACCGCACGTGGCATATTTATCCATTTATTGTCAAAAGAGACAATTTACCACAAACTGTGTTATCGACAAAGTTTGCTGTGTTACATCCAGGTTTTGAAAACACTTATAAGCAACAATAATGATAAAATCATATTTTTGTGGCTATTTTATGAGTAAATATTCAGCCTCCGGTATTCAAGGTCAGTTTGAATCTGGGTCCAATGAATTGGTCTTAAAAAATAAATTGGGTATTATATTGCCTGAAGAAATGGGTGATGCGGAAACACTATTGCTCAAAAAACTTTACGATTACGTATTTCAAAGTCAACTTCCTCAAGAATTAACCATTCAACTAATAAAGACATGGCATCGTAAATGGTTAGGTCCTATCTATGAGTGGGCAGGTCAATTTAGAGCAGTTAACTTGAGTAAAGAAAACTTTGTGTTCGCCAACGCCGAACTTATTCCAAAGCTAATGCTAAATATGGAAGTTAATTATTTTTCTCGGTTTTCTGAACTACAAAACTTGGATTCTCAAGCACTGGTTTCCTATATGGCCGAAACTCATGTTGAATTTATCTTGATTCATCCATTTCGAGAAGGTAATGGCAGATTATCGAGATTGATTCTGGATGTTATAGCTGTTAAAGCCGGATATTACCCAATGGATTATTCCTTATGGGATGAAAATAAAGATTATTACTTTAAATCTATTCAGGCGGGACTTAGTGGTAACATTAATCATATGAAAAGACTGGTCAAAGATATTTTGGTTTAATCAGTCAGCTAATTTTAATTGGCTAAATTTTTCGTGTTTGGATTGTATTTTTTTTTCAATCGCATGAACTGGCAAGTCAATCTCAATAGCACTCGAACTGGCCACAGCGCGGTTAATTCTTTTTTGTAAAGTTTTCTTGTTTTTCTGATGTATTTTCATACGTCTATTTTATCATGTTTTTTTTGTTTTTTTCAGCAAAATACAGTCTCATAAATGAATAAGAAACTATCCGAGGATTGAGATTTTTTAAAATGTGGTTTTAATTTATTTTAACGTTTAACAGGCTCATGTACTTACTGAGACCCTCGGATCTACGTCCGAGGGTGACAGGGGGTTGAAATTTTAATCAGTATTGTTGAACAATCCTTTGAGGAGTTTAATCTATACTATTTAATTTTCCGTCCCCTGTCATTTTACGTTCAAAAAAATCAAAAATGGTTTTATAGACATGGTATTGGGCTTGCTCGCCGCTGATGCCGTGTTTGGCGCCGGGATAGACCATGCTTTCAAACAAGATACCGTGGTCCTGGAATTTGCTCATTACGGTGGTGGCGTTGGTGAATAAAACATTATCATCGGCCATGCCGTGAATCAGCAGTAAACGACCGTCTTTTAAGTTTCCAGTATCGCCATAAATCGCTGTTTTTTCATAGCCATCCGGATTTAACTGTGGCGTGGACATATAGCGTTCGGTGTAGTGGGTGTCATACAAGCGGAAATCCGAAACCGGTGCCACGGACACGCCAATGGCAAATTCTTCCGGAGCCTTGGTCAAAGCACGTAAGGCCATATAGCCGCCATAGGACCAACCGAAAATACCTATGCGCTCTGAGTCCACATAATCCAGGGATTTAAGATAATCCACACCGACCAACTGGTCATCGAGCTCCACTGAACCCATTTGTTTATAAAGCGGTGCTTCAAATTTTTTGCCGCGTCGTGCCATGCCGCGGTTATCAAGGACAAACACCAGATAGCCCTGTTGTGCCATATATTGTTCAAACATCCGACGTGGCCAGGCCTTGGTCACCAGTTGTGCGCCGGGACCTCCGTAGGTATAGAAAAACACCGGGTATTGTTTATCTTTTGAGAAACCCGCCGGCTTAATGATGCGGTAATATAAAGTCTGACCATCTTCAGCTTTGAGCGTGCCAAATTCATTGTCGATATGAGCGTCTAAGTAAGGATAATAGGGATGGTTCTTGTCCAACGCATTTTCATTCAACCAGGTAATACGTTTGCCATCAGCCTGATGCAATGACGTTTGTGGCGGATGCTCACGGTCACTCCAGGTGTCGATATACACCGAAGCATTGTCCGCCATGGAAATTTCATGCATACCTTCACGTTGTGTGATTTTCTTTGGTTTTTCCGGTGTGTCGGTGTCAAGAGATTGCACATATAATTGTTTTTCTAAAGGCGAATCATAGGTGCCGGTAAAATAGATCAGGCCTTCTTCTTCGTCCATCCCAACCATTTCATCCACCATCCAGTCACCGACAGTAATGGCTTTTAAGGGCTTTTGACCCGGAATCATATGATAGAGATGTTTATAGCCTTTAATTTCTGAAGCCCAAATAAAACTGCCGTCCTTTAAAAAGCGCCAGTCATGGTGTAAATTAATCCAGGTGTTGCTTTGCTCCGTAAACAGAGAGGTGCTGTTACCGGCTAAATCGACCTTAATCATTTCCATATGTTGTTGATTACGGGATTGTCGAAGATAAGCCACGGCCTGACTGTCGGGAAGCCATTTCACGCGTGGAATATAAATGTCCTTATTGTTACCGGTATCAATCCAATGAACATCACCGGATTTCAATTCAATTCGACCCAGCCGTAGCGTCACATTCGCTTCGCCGGTATAAGGATAACGCTGTTCAATCACCTCAATGTTATCGGCATTAATTTCATAGCGCTTGGTGATGCTCACCGGCGATTCATCCACTTGAAGAAAAGCAATGTGCTGTTCATCCGGTGACCACCAGTAACCGGTGTCGCGGTCCATTTCTTCCTGTGCCACGAATTCCGCCATGCCGTTTTTTATCACACCTTTGCCATCAAAGGTTAAAGGCCGGGCATGACCACCATCACTTGAAACCACAAAAATATCCTGATCACGAATAAATGAGACATAGTTGCCTTTCGGTGAAAACCGAGCATCGGTATCAAAATCATCAGAATCGGTGATTTGCGTTACGGCTTTATCGGCAGCCACCCCAAGGCGATAGACAAATAAATCACCACCCAAAGGAAACAGTAAAGACCGGCCATCCTGCGACCAATCGTATTCAATAATCCCGCTTAAACCCGCTAAACGCTGACGTTCACGCCGGGCTTTTTCTTCATCTGACAGCTCGGTTTGCTCCGGCTGCAACACGTCAGAATCCACCAACAGACGGGTCTTATTATCTGCTATGTGATATTCCCACAAATCATAGCGATCTTTATTGTCCGCTTTACCACGCAAAAACGTCACCCGCTCTCCATCCGGCGAGACTTTGACCACGCGCATCGACGCACCGGCTAAATCCGGACTCGAAAATAACCGCTCCAAAGTCAGTTCTTCAGCCATCACAGCCCCCGAAAACAACACAAGCAAAACAAAACGCCACATGGGATTCCTTAAATTTAAAAGCCATTATGTTAGATAAAACCCGGCGCCGGGTCAATCAATAAAAAAAGGACTGTTATGAAGCGGGTACAACAGAAAAGGGTGGTTCAATGTGTAGCATAGTAGAACTGCTGTCACCATTTTTGTTAATGGTTACCAGGTAAAGAATATTGTAGTTTTTATGGCTCATAGGAGGGTATTTATTGTCGTTGATTAATCGATTAACCATGTCCGGGATGGTGTTGCTGTGGCCAATAATTAAGACGGTTTTACCCTGGATGTTATTAAGGAATTTAAGCACTTCAAAAGACATCGGATAATACAACTCCGGTTTAACTGAACTGTCGTCAGATATAATGGCAGCGGTTTGCCTGTTGCGCTTAAAGTCAGTGGTATAAACATGATCAATTGCCGTGTGCTGAAGTACTTTTTTCCAATATTGAGCACGTTCTCTGCCGGCTTCAGAAAGCCCTGGGTCTTCTGAATCATCTATTTTTTCGGTGTGCCTTAGAATAAAGATTTTTGTTGTTCCGGAAGCTGATTCAGGTTGGATTTTCATGGCTTCAGTGACCGCGATATCCCGGTTGGGGGGATTATGGGCGGATGGCTTTAAATTAAATCCAACGCTGATGGTTAATGCCACCAATAAAAAGCACAATAAAACATACAACCACAGTGGTTTTTTAGCCACAAATTGTGAAATTTCATGTGGTGGGTTTTCTTCAAGCGGTTCAAAGCGATAGCCTTTTTTAGGGACGGTAATAATCAGTTCATCCTTAATGCCCACTTGTTTGAATACTTTGCGTAAACGCGCCACCGCTGCGGTGACAACTTCCGGTGAACTTGGCTTGTCATGCCAAATGGTGTCCATGAACTGGTCGATATGAACTGTTTCAGGGGAGGCCTCTACCAACATATTCATCACCTCAATCGCTTTATGATCAATGCTGATTGGTACATCGTTTGAGGTAATCACGCACGCTTCGAAATCGATGGTAAGGTGTTTTATACGATAAATTGATTGACTGGACATTATTAAATGTTTTTCCCACTTTTATAAATGCTATAAAAATTATAGCATCTTGTGAGCCAATCAAACCAGTTTGATTGTTAACGATTAATTTTATTGTGATGCTTCAAATGCATCAGCAAAAATCACATCATTACCAAAAAGGATATAGGCCGAACCCGCATCAGTATCGGTGTTATCCGTCATATGTGCACCCAGTAATAAATCATCGATACCATCATGGTTAACATCGCCGGCGGTGCTGATGGCTGAACCCAGCCGATCATTCCAGTTGCCACCCAATATTTTAAAACCTTCCGTATCAGATAATTGATCCGTTAATAGTTCAGTGCTTACAAATGTCTGTGAGCCATAAACCACATATACAGCGCCTGAGTAATTACCCACTTCACTGTTATAAGGGTCACCAATGGCCAAATCAGGTATGTTGTCGCCATTTAAATTACCCACAAATCCGGCATCAAAATTATAAGGTGAACTTGAGGGTATTGATGGGGTTTTTATCAGTAAATCGGCGACGACATCAATGCTCTGGCTTGGCGCCATCGTGTTATCCTTACCAAATATAATATAAGCCTGGTAATAGCTCGTACTATCGGGGTTATTAAACCGAGCTGCGATCAAAACATCGTCTTTGCCGTCATTATTTATATCACTTGAACCAGATAGTGCTAATCCCAATAAATTGAATTCCTCTTCACCCGTCAATTTGTAACCATTATTACCATCTAACATATCAAGTGAAATCGCTGCCGGCCATTGTTGTCTTTTGCCGAATACCATATAGACTGCACCGGATTGTGTCGCGTGACTCGATTCTTTTATGGCGGCAATCATTACGTCCCCGGAACCATCGCCTCCGATATCACCGGCGCCGGAAACCTTGTACCCTGCTATATCACCGCCATTTTCACCCCAAAAAGCCACCCCATTGGTGCCATTAATGTCGCCAAGATCTAAAATAGCCGGAAAGCCCTGATCGGTACCAAAAATCACATAAGCCGCACCGGCATTGGTAACGCCCGGATCATGGGCTTGGGTACCGATGATTAAATCATTAAAATTATCAGCATTAAAATTACCGGCTGAACTGACATCCGAGGCCCGGTCACCGGCAAATTTACCATGTATAGTAAAACCGCCATGGGAACCGTCAAATGTCGATAAAGACACAACGGCCGGATAAGACTGTCTGCCGAACATGACATAGGTGATGCCATTATCCACCAAACCCGGTGTCTCAGCCTCATTGGCCATCATCGCCAGTTCATTGACGCCATCACCATTGATATCGCCGACATTACTGATACTATGTCCGAATTGATCCTCTGTGGCCTCACCCATAATCATAAAGCCATTACTGCCATCCAGTGTTGATAAATCAAGGTTCGTGTTGAAACCTTGTTCAGTTCCAAAAATAACATAAACGGCGCCGGCATCTTCGCCACCACCATCATGATTTAAGGCTGAAACAGCGAAATCATCGATGTTATCATCATTGACATCACCGGCATCACTGACAGCAAAACCCAACCAGTCCGTTCGATTCTCGCCATGGGTCATAAAGCCGATTTCACCATCCAGCTCATTAACACTCATACTGGTTGGTTGCTGTGCGAATGCAAAGCTTGAAAATACTATATTTAGTAACAAAAAGAGTCTGGTTTTATAAAACATACCAATTTCCCATCAGGTGTAAGTTGTAATTACTTTAGTTACAAACAGTGTTTTATGCCTGAAAAAAACCTGAAATAAACCTGAAATTGGGTTGATGCTTTATACACGTAAGACAAAAAAGTGGTCAATAACTGTGGGTTGAGGTATTTTTTAAAGGGGGTTAGCAAACGGTATTTGATTACCAGCGTTTTCGATTTTTAAATGGTTTAGCGGGATTGTTCTGGTGGGTCTGGTTCCAGACCTTAATGCGGTTATTTTTGCTGGTGAGGTTACGGATTTGATACCAGGATTCGCGTAACAGTGCCATACCGCGACTGCCGGTCCAGCTTTTGTTAAAGAGTTTCTTCGCCCCGGCCACCGCATCGGGACTGTGTTTAATTAATTCAGCAACCTGGGATTCGGCAGCGGTTATGAGGTTATCGCTAATATGCGTGATTAAACCGAACTTTTGTGCGTCTTCAGCGTTAATGATTTTTGCGGTCATGGTCAGTTCTTTGGCCACATCCGCCCGGCAATGTTCGCGCAAAGCCAGGCTGCCGCCCATATCCGGAATTAAACCCCAACGACCTTCCATAATCGAAAACGTGGCGTCAGTCGTGGCAATGCGAAAATCAGCGCCGAGGACAATTTGTAAACCACCACCCCAGCAGCGACCGTGAATGGCGGCTATCACCGGAACCGGAACCCGTCGCCATCCGGTACACACCCGTTGCGCTAAATTCGACCGCCAGGGTAACCATTTGAATAATAAACGCAAGGGGTTTTTTGGCGAAGCCATCACCGATTTGACGTCCAAACCCGAACAAAAATCCTCACCCCGGCCGGTTATAATCACCGCCCGGATTGAACGGTCTTTACGCAAGCGTTTAATGGTGACATCAATCTCCCGAAACATCGCCATATCCAGCGCATTACGCTTATCCGGCCGCGCCAGACTGACATAAGCCACTTGGTCCTTAATCACACATTCAATCCGTTTTTTATCACTCATGCTTAACCTCAATTTCCACAATTTATCAGCCAATCATTCTATATCATTTACCTCAAAACTGGAAAAGCACCAAAGTGAGCAAATTCCACCGTCAATTTTCATATATTCCCAAAAAGCACCACTGTCATTCTCGGGCTCGACCCGAGAATCTCCAGAATTCAGGTAAGATGGGCTCCGCCCATCATAATTCAACAAAATTTCCATTGGTATTTGATTGGCAGGGCCCATCCTACGGGATTCCAAATAAATTTTGAGTAAATGCTATATTGGTTAACTACCATAAATTCTCATTAGCCACTTATATTTAATGTAGCAAACGGTTAAATACAAACTAAGAAATATAAGTCCCATGAGCCATAAATTTGCGTTTGTGAGTACAAAGACATAAATCGCAGTCACAGCGATAGTAATTTGGAAGGCAGCGCCCAAAAGAAATTCGAGTACACCGGGTAGTCCCAATTCATAATGTTGTTCTTCTTTGCAGCGGCCGCATTTAATTTGTATAAATAAAAAGACAAAGGGTAGCAAGGTGGACAGTAAAAGCCACTTTTTAGCAATAGTGGGTTGCTGGCAGTTGGTACAGTTAATGTTCATTTATTTTATATTCAATTTTGATAATCCAATGCTAATGTCTTGCGTGAAGCTGTGCGCCCACATGTTAAATGGGGCGCACAGTTTAGTTGGTATTACTTTTCAAAATGCGTTTTGATGTAGTTGTTAAGTAAACGTACGCCAAAGGAGGTTGAACCGGGTGAGGCTTTAACCGGGGTGGTTTTATCGCTCCAGGAGACACCGGCAACATCAAGATGAACCCAGGGTGTTGTATCGCGAATAAATGAGCCGATAAAGGCGGCACCGGCGCTGGCGCCGGGGGCATCGGGGCCTGAATTCATGACATCGGCAACATTGTTTTCAATGGCTTTGAAGTGATTTTTATTCAAGGGCAATTGCCAGACTTCATCGCCGGATTGTTGCCCGGCTTCGATAAATGGCGCGACCAAATCATCATGTCGTGTGAATAAAGCGGCGTAATCTTTGCCCAGAGCGCGGCTGGCAGAGCCGGTAAGGGTGGCGATATCGACCAATAGAGCCGGGTCGTAGGTCATGTCACCATAATAAACACCGTCCGCCAGTACCAATCGGCCTTCGGCATCGGTGGAACGGATTTGGATGGTTTTACCGGACATGGAAGTAACCACATCACCGGGGCGTTGAGCGTTACCGCCGGGCATGTTTTCGGCCAGTGCCGCAATGCCGACGACATTGACTTTGGCTTCACGGCCGGCCAGCGCGTAAACCGTACCAATGGTGGCGGCGGCACCGGACATATCAAATTTCATGTTCCACATGTTGCTGGAACCTTTAATGCTGATACCACCGGTATCAAAGGTGATGCCTTTGCCGACCAGAACCACCGGTGCATCGCCTTTCTCGCCACCCATGTATTCAACAATCATCATTCGTGGTGGGTTTTTACTGCCGCGGCCGACACCATAAATGGCCCCCATGCCTTTTTTCAGCATGTCTTTTTCATCGAGGACTTTAATGTTAATGTGATCAATGCCTTTGAAGTGGTTTCGCCATTGTTCGACAAAGCTTTGTGGATAGATGACATTGGCCGGTTCGTTGGCGATGTTTCGGGTGAACCAGATGCCATCGGCCAAGGCATCAAGTTCTTGATTGTAATACTTACTGGCTTGGTCTTTCTGGTCAGTGATAAAAGTTAATCTGTCTTGGTGTTTATGGCGATTTTCATCGGTGTAGTATTTATCAAAATAATAACTGCCCAACTTCGCACCATAAGCCATATGGGCAATGATTTTATGGCTGTTATCCAATGCTGAAACGTCTGCCTGAAAGGCGGGCACAGTTTTAAAAGCTTTGACGGCTTTTTGAACAGCATGGCCACCGATTTCTTGCCACTGTAAGTCGGTTTTGGCATTATCCCGATGACCTAAACCAACCAGTAAAATCTGATCAAAACCGGAACCCATAGGTGCAGTAATCAGGTGGGTGGTTTTGGTTTTAGCTTCAAAGTCAGCGGCTTGAATGGCATGACTCAAGGCGCCGTCACTGGCTTTATCCATGGCCTGGCCTTGGGGGCCAAGCTGACCGTCTTGAAAAACACCCAAAATCAGATTGCCTTCTTTTGGCAGGGTTTGGGTGAAATTGATTTGGGTGGGTTTATTGGATTTTGCGGCCGTGCCTAATTGCCAATTGCCCAGCAACATGAAGCACAGAATCAGAACAGAGTTTAATTTCATATCAGCTTACCTGAGTTAATAACAGCGCCTTAGAATAGCAAAGCATATCTTATATTGCATGTGAAAAAAATCCTGTTGAAAGTTTTGACTGTGTTATCGCTTAAATTATAATACCCCTCATGAATAATCAAACCACTATTCACTGCCATCACTGCGGCATGACCATTCCACACTCGCAATCAAAACAAGATGAACATATATGTCCGCAATGTGGTCGTGACAAAGAGTCTGTTAAGTATCGACCCAAAGCCGGGCGCATGTCGCAACGACAACTTATTTTGATGATGGTGTTATTGCCTTTATTGGTGGTGGCGATGACCGTTGGGTCCTGGTATTTGATTAAAGCCTATCGATTGCCGTCGGCTGAAGTGGACAACAACCCATCTCAAACTGTCTTGACTGACACTGATTAATGACTGTAGCGATAAGCCATACCTTTCTGAGGTTGATTTTCATAAAAAAATAACAGCGTTTCTGGTATGCTGATGTTTTTAATGAGGGGGAAGACATGTCAAATACCAAAGCCTACGCGGCCTTTAATCAAGCAGATCATTTAAAACCACACAGCATTAATCGCCGAGAACCCGGTGCCTGTGATGTGCATATTGATATCGAATATTGTGGCGTTTGTCACAGTGATATCCATATTGCCCACGATGACTGGGGCATGACGGTGTATCCGGTGGTGCCGGGGCATGAAATTATTGGTCGGGTTAAATCAGTGGGTGACAAAGTCAGCAAATTTAAAGCCGGTGATTTAGTCGGCGTCGGCTGTATGGTCGATTCATGTCGAGAATGTGGGCCGTGTCAGAATCATCTTGAGCAACATTGCGAGCAAGGGATGGTCATGACCTACGGCAGTGAAGATCCACATCAGCCCGGTAATATGACCCATGGTGGATATTCCACACAAATTGTTGTCGATCAGGATTTTGTGCTGCGGGTATCAGAAGATTTAGACACTAAATCGGTGGCGCCTTTATTGTGTGCCGGCATTACGACGTACTCACCATTGCGACAATGGAACGTGAAAGCCGGCGATAAGGTCGGCGTCATCGGTCTCGGTGGACTGGGGCATATGGGTGTTAAGCTGGCTGCCGCGATGGGTGCCGAAGTGGTGATGATTACCACGTCACCGGAAAAAGGCGAAGATGCTAAGCGTTTGGGCGCTGCTTCAGTGTTGGTTTCTAAGGATGAAGCCGCCATGGAAGCCCATGCCGGCAGTTTTGATTTTCTGCTGAACACCATACCGGTGGCCCATAATTTAGATGCTTACATTCCGTTGCTTAAATTGGGTAAAACCATGTCCTTATTGGGTGCAACCCAAATAGATTGCCATAGCATTGGTCTGGCTTTTGGGCGTAAGATGATTGCCGCCTCGTTGATTGGTGGCATTAAGGAAACTCAGGAGATGCTGGATTTTTGTGCTGAGCATAATATTGTGGCCGATGTTGAGATGATTGACATGCAAGACATTAATCAGGCATACCAACGGGTGATGGACAGCGATGTGAAGTACCGCTTTGTGATTGATATGCAGTCCCTGAAGACGGCTCAATAGTCAATAGACACCCGGTTTCAAAACGGGTGTCTGTCAAGTTCCTGTCTGCTTATCGCCTGGGTGTTTCGAAACAAGTCGGATAGTCATCCGTTAAGGGCCCAACCCGTTTAAGAGGGCTGACCATACCTCTTAAGTCATGCTTCAGGCTGGTGGATTGTTTTTGTGCTGTTTCGTTAAATTCAAAACTCAACTGGATAAAAGAGTCTTTGTAGCTGAATTGTTTGTCTGATTGTGACGTCATCCACCAGGGCGCGACATCACCCCATGTGGCACCAATGACCAGTCGGCCATCACAGGATTGAGCCACCCACAGTTGGCGATATGGGTCGGCTTTGTCCGGGTCGCCATAAAGTCCTGTAAAACGGTCTAAATCTGTGCGCGGTGTGTGTTTCTGAGGTTTTGTTTGTGGCTTATTTTTGCTCTTTTCAGATTGTTTTTTCTGTTGTTCAGCCATCATTTTCTTCATGATTTCTTCTTGGCCGGCCATGTGTTCCGCCATCATGTCTTGTGTAATCATTGTCATAACATGACTTAATACCTGCAAGGCTTCCATATCACCGGTTTGCGTGTAGTCACGGGTCAGTTGACCCAACGCCTCGTTATCAATCACATAGTCATCTTTTTTCTCCGGGTATATATCATCAAAAAGTTGTCGGGTGGCCTCCGGCCCATCATTGTTTAAACTTTCTTTTAAAACCTGAGATAAGGGTTGTTTTTGATTTGAATCCGCGCTGCAATTGGCTGTCAGAAGCAGACAGCTCATGAGCATTAAGCCCAATAGAGTTCGGTTAAAATAAACTAATGGCATGATTTTTTCTCCGCTTTGAACACCTTAAGTATAGAGCAAATTCAATGGTTAGCGAAAAACAGTCTGTAAAATGCAAACAGGTTCTCATTTTGTGTTGTGCTGTGTTCAGCAACATTGCATTGGCTTGATACGTTGCCTGCTTTGGCCACCGGTATTGAGTGTTCGAATATACCTTCAAACATATCCGCTCTGAAAACGATAATATTGAATATCGTTTAAATATATGATATATTTTTATATCGTGTTAATAATGGATAATGTATCGTGATTACGGTGATCAAAGGCGATATCGTGGCTTCTCGTCGGATTGATAACCCGGACAGATGGCTTAAGCCGCTTAAAGCTTTATTCAGTCGATGGGGTCAAACACCCGGCCAATGGGAACTGGTGTGGGGTGATTCTTTTCAGCTGGAAATTACAGCGCCGGAGACAGCATTGCACAAAGCCCTGGCGATAAAATCATTGCTTAAACAAATCACCCCGGTCGAATCAAAACGAACCATCAGTCCTTTGGATGTGCGTATGGGACTTGGCATTGGTGAAAAAACGTACACCGGGGAACGGGTATCGGAAAGTAATGGACCGGCTTTTATCAATGCGGGTGAGGCGTTTGAGCAACTTAAAAAGGACAAGACGAATTTAGCCGTTAAAAGTCCCTGGCCAAAACTGGACGCAAACCTGAATTTATATTTAAAACTGGCCGGTACTTTTATGGATGACTGGTCGGTGTTATCGGCTGAGTTGGTGGCCTTTGTTCTAAATAACCCAGAGGCTACTCAAGCAGAAATTGGTGCGCAATTAGGTATTAAACAAAATTCAGTCAGCGGTCGCTGGCACCGGGCACATATCAATGAAATGCTGGCCGTTGAATCAGCTTTTCGCGCATCACTCAAAGAGCAAATGTCATGATTATTCTGATTAAATTAATTTTTGCCCATTTACTCGGGGATTTTCTATTGCAACCGCGCACTTGGGTTAGAGAAAAAGAGCACCATAAGCTGTTATCCTGGCGACTGTATATGCATGTATTGGTGCATGGCATATTGGTGCTGTTGGTTATGGGTTCTTTGCAGTACTGGCTGCTGGCATTAGTTATCATGGCTTTGCATTTTTTGATCGATATGCTGAAACTCTATGCCCAAAATGAATCATCAAGAACCCGCTGGTTTATTATTGACCAGAGTCTTCATATTATCGGCATAGTAGTTTTATGGTTTATCTGGTTTAAGCCAACCATTAATTTTGCGGCCTGGTTTAATAGTCAATCTCTTTGGCTCTATGCCACAGCGTTGTTATTTCTGACCTTTGTCGCCGGTGTGGTGGTGCAAATTCTGATGTCTCGCTGGACTGAGGCATTAAACGACCTGCAAGATGGCTCTTTGGCGCATGCCGGTCGATATATTGGTATGCTGGAACGGTTATTTGTATTCGTCTTTATTGTGGTCGGCCAATGGCAAGCCATCGGATTTTTACTCGGGGCTAAATCGGTTTTTCGCTTTGGTGACTTAAGAGAGTCTAAGAATCGGCAATTAACGGAATATGTTTTGATTGGTACTTTATTGAGCTTTGCCATTGCGGTGGCCACCGCAATGCTGGTGGTTTATCTAAGTTGAGAATCTTATGTTGACGATTAAACACAGCGAACGACTGAGTTACCGATTAATGGATGATACTGATGCAGATTTACTGTTCGAACTGGATCAGGATCCGGCGGTGATGGAACATATCAATGAGGGAAAACCCACCAGCCGAGTCGAAATTGATAACATTTTTATTCCTCGGATGATGCAATACCGAAATCCGGACAAAGGCTGGGGCTTGTGGCAGGTGAATACGCTGGCGGATGATGAATTTATCGGCTGGATTCTGGTTCGACCCATGCATTATTTCAGTGATGATCGTGATGATGAAGACATCGAGCTGGGTTGGCGCTTTATGCAAAAAAGCTGGGGCACAGGCTATGCCACCGAAGCCGCCAAAGCCGTGATGATGGCACTGCACCGTCAAGTCGGTTACCAAACCTTCTCAGCAATCGCCGTAGCCGGCAATACCGGCTCGATACGAATCATGGAAAAATTAGGTATGGCGTATCAAAAAACAGATATTTATAAAGATCCGCTGGGTGATACGGAAGCCGTGTTTTATTCGGCGACATTGGCACCAAATTAATGTTATTCACAAGTCGTACGCAATAACGTACAATAAGCTTTTATCAATTCCACATAACATGTCCAATATAACAGTCACAGAAGCCCGAAGTCAGCTTTATCGGTTAATTGATGAACTGGCTGAATCTCATGAACCCATGGTTATTACCGGAAAACGTAATAATGCAGTTTTGTTGTCACAAGATGATTGGACGGCGATACAAGAAACCCTCTATTTATTGTCTATTCCGGGAATGCGTGAATCAATCCGAGCAGGTATGGATACAGACATTGAAGATTGCGAAACGGAACTTGATTGGTGAGTTGGCAAATAGTCTATACAAAACAAGCACAGAAGGATGCTAAAAAATTAGCATCTGCCGGTTTAAAACCAAAAGCCTTTAAATTACTAGAGATACTGGCTGAAAATCCTTATCAAAAACCACCACCTTTTGAAAAATTAGTGGGTGACTTAAAAGGTAGTTATTCAAGGCGTAATAACATCCAACATCGCATTGTCTATCAAGTTTACACAGAACAAAAAGTGGTTAAAGTCATTCGACTTTGGAGTCATTATGAGTGATGCCATTATCACTAATGACGCCAAACCAGTAATTCGTCTTATCCAAGCCAAAGATAATGCCGCAGTTAAACAACTGGTGCACGATGTCTTGATTGAACATGGAATTTCAGGAGAAGGTTTTGCCGGTGTGGATCCGGAAATGGATGATATGTTTTCGGCGTACCAAGGTCCGTTGACCGCTTACTTCGTTATTGAACAAGCCGGTGAAATAGTCGGGAGCGGTGGTTTTGCACCCTTGGCTGGTTGTGAAGGTGAGGGCATCGCTGAATTGCGCAAGATGTATTTACGGCCTGGATTAAGAGGACAAGGTTGGGGACATCGCTTAATGATTAAATGTATCGAAGGTGCCCGACAGGCAGGTTTTAAGCAGATGTATTTAGAAACCACGCCGGCAATGAAAGCCGCCCAAAAGCTCTATTTAAAACATGGCTTTAACTATCGGGAGACACGTTTAGGCGATACCGGTCATGGTGGCTGTGAAGTTTTGATGTTGCGTCATCTCAGAGGACAGAGGACTGATGACTGAGGACAAATGCTGCGGTAGGATGCGTTACATATCCTCATGTCTGATTATTGTTGGTGGTTATCCATTTTTAAACGGATAATACGTTTTCACCAGTGTTTTGCCCGCTACATAGCCGCCATAAGCGGCCAGAAACCATTGCCAGAAGGGTGCTTGACCGGTATTCATCCAATAGGCCGGCCAGGCGATGGCTGTGATAAAGTTCATCAGTGAATCAATAAAAAAACGAACCAGCATACCGATACCAATACCGCTAAAGACATCACCTTCTCCAGGCATATTCAATAAGTCAAAAATTTCCTGGGCTTCGACAATGATGTAGGTCAGGACCGCCACCAGTCCATAAAAGCCGCCACCAAAAGAAAGCCATTTATTGGCCAGAAAATCTTTGTAGTTTGATGATGGGTGAGATTCGAGGTCGTCCATGTCGAGTTCATCGTCATCGTCGTCTTTATATAACTTCTGAAAATCCGGATTGGCATGGTTGCGAATAAAATAAAACATCAGACCGCTACACAGTACCATGGTGATAAAAACCAGACTTAATTCAAATAGATGCATGAGATGTGTCCTTACTTATTGGCCGGTTTATGGCTTTGCTTTGTGAACAAAGCCACACAGATAAAACAATCAGGCTGGCACCAGTAAGCAAGCGCAGCCACTGAATATCACTGTTCCAAAACAAGAAATTCACCAGAATACCCACCGGTATCAGCATGTTGTTCATGGTTGCAACCTGACCGGTATTAACCTGCTTTATAGCCGCGCTCCAGGCTAAATAGCCAAAGGCCGAAGCCCCGACACCCAACCAGATAAGTACCGACCATTGCGTCAGTGTGATGGCTTCAAATTGCCAGTTTCCAAATAATATAACACCGATACCTGAGACCAGTGAGGCGCCCAGAAAAAAACAGGCAAAAACCTGGGACTGTTGCTTCACATCGCCCAAAGGCAAGCGTTTATAGGCGACCTGACCGATGGCAAAGCACAGATTCGCGCCTTGAATCAGCATAAAGCCCGTCAGCGCACCTTGATTAATGCCATCATAACGAATCACTGCTGCGCCAAGAACCGCGATAACTGCAGCCAGCCACCAGCGCAGGGGCAAACGCCGTCGACCGATAATGAATTCATCAATGACTGTAATCCACAAGGGTGTGAAAATGGTAAATAATAAAACCTCGGGAACGGTTAGATAAGCAAATGCATGGTACAAAAACAAGTAAGTGGCGCCCACCTGAATACCGCCAATGGTCACCAGCGTCAGTAATTTTTTAACCGGAACGTTCTGCGGCCGAAAAAACGGCAAAAACAGTAGTAAAGCAATCAACACCCGAATAAAGACCGCCAGATAGCTGTTCACATGACCGCTTAAATATACGCCGATCAATGAGAAACTAAACGCCCAAACAAAAGTCACCAACCAAAGTATCAGCATGGCCGGGATTCTAATGGATGATTGACTCAATAAATCTGACATGAATCTACGGACGATTTAAACTAAAAGAATGTTACATTATCTTTGTGATAAGCTAAAACAACAAGTAAAAAAAAGAGGCATGGTGCTATGTTTAATTTTAAATTTCGACACAAATTAATAACTTTACTGGCTGCACTCACGCTTTTCGGCTGTGCATCAGTGACACCCAAAAACCAATCCGTTGATGATACATTTGCCCCGATTAAAGCCGGACCTTATGAAGTGGTTGAACAGGCGCCGGCCAACGATTGGCGAAATGTATCAGCAGACAATATGCTGGTGATGACCTTGTCCTTAGCGGGTCAAGAACGGACTGTGGTATTTGAATTGCTGCCGGATTTAGCGCCGGGGCATGTAGCCAATACCAAAGCCCTGGTCAAACAAGGCATTTTCGACAACACCCAATTTTACCGTGTCATTGATGGCTTCGTGGCCCAGGGCGGGCCGATGTTTGGTGATGACAGTGAATTACCTGAATTGTCCGAAGGGCAATTAAGCATTCCTGCGGAGTTAACCTCAGCCATTGATTTAGGTAGGCATTATCTGGCTTTTGATGGCAACGACGGCTTTGCCGATGAAACCGGGTTTTATAAAGGTTTTGCGGTGGGCCGTGATTTATCAGAGCAGAGCAGCTGGTTGTTGCATTGTTATGGCGTGCTGGCAGCGGGACGCGCCAATGATCCGGATACCGGTGGTACGGAATTGTATATCGTCAATGGCCCGGCGCAACGATATTTGGACCGCAATACCACCGTATTTGGTCGGGTATTGATAGGTATGGATACCATTCAAGCGCTGAAAAGAACGCAGGATTTATCAGGTGTGGTGGAACTAAAAGCAGATGAGAATGTGATTAAGCAAGTTGTTGTTGGGTCACAACTACCACCGGCTCAAAGACCACAACTTCAAGTCATGCGCAGCGATTCAGTGAGTTTTAAACAATTATTAGCCGCCAGAAAAAACCGCAATGAAGACTGGTTTTTATATCAGCATAATTACATCGATGCCTGCGGTGTGCCCATCCCGGTTCGATTGGCGGAATAATCCGGTTTATGCGGCTAAAGTCGTTTTGTGATGGCGTTCAAAGTGACGCCAGACCTTTTCATGAAAATAAAACACCAAGGTGTTAATTGTGGGCTCAATTAATGCCACGGCACCACCAATGAGAAAGCTTCCGGTGAGGGCATAAACCACTAAAAAGGCCACGCTAAAGTGGAGAATGGCGAAAGTAAATGTTTTAAGCATAATAATATTCTTAAATGAGAATGGTTATCATTATAATTAATACAATCGAAATGTCCAGCATTTTTCATAAAAAAATAACCATAGATAAGGAGCTGATGCGAAACATCACACCGCAATACTCGGTGAAGGCCTGTGACCAGTTTCATTGATGACAAGCATGGTTTCACAGAATAAGGTTTAACCACAGAGATCACAAAGAATTCACAAAGTACACGGAGTGTAAAATAATTAAAAAACTTCGTGTTCTTTGCGAAAACCTTTGCGTGCTTTGTGGTTATCTTTTTTGATTCAACGTCGAACGCTCACAATCTATCTAAGGTAAGATGATTGGTTTTTTCATGGGCTGTTTGGCCTTCAATGGCTGTTCGGGATGCAGGGATGGAAAAAATAAGGTGTGTTCTTGGGACTTACGCTTCCGCTCCCAGCTCACGCAGCACACCTCCATCCATGGAGGCGTCATTCACTTTTGTTCCCGACAAAAGTGAAAGCGGCCTCTGCGAACACTTCGTATAACTTCGCGCTCTTCGCCTCTGATTCGCTACGCTCACGGCTTTAACGGACATTCCGTCACGCTTCTTCGCCTGCGGCGAAACCGCATGACTTCATTTACCTAGCCTAACCGGCTCGGTGGGTCGTGCTGCTCAGCAGCACTCCAAATATTAACCACAGAGTACACAAAGAATACACAAAGTACACGGAGTGTAAAATAATTAAAAAACTTCGTGTTCTTTGCGAAAACCTTTGCGTGCTTTGTGGTTATCTTTTTTGATTCAACGTCGAACACTCACAATCTATCTAAGGTAAGATGATTGGTTTTTTCATGGGCTGTTTGGCCTTCAATGGCTGTTCGGGATGCAGGGATGGAAAAAATAAGGTGTGTTCTTGGGACTTACGCTTCCGCTCCCAGCTCACGCAGCACACCTCCATCCATGGAGGCGTCATTCACTTTTGTTCCCGACAAAAGTGAAAGCGGCCTCTGCGAACACTTCGTATAACTTCGCGCTCTTCGCCTCTGATTCGCTACGCTCACGGCTTTAACGGACATTCCGTCACGCTTCTTCGCCTGCGGCGAAACCGCATGACTTCATTTACCTAGCCTAACCGGCTCGGCGGGTCGCGCTGCTCAGCAGCACTCCGATGGCTGATGAAGCGATGCAAAACATGGAGACCAGTATGCCATTTGATGGGAAGCGACTGATTTATGGTGGCTTTCAGATGGTGGTGGATCAATAAATTTTATTGAGTGAAATCACTGTGCCTTATGGTAGCCGGGATCCGGGTTATTGATTCTGTCGATTATAAATTCTGCAATGGTTTCAGGATCGGCCAGTTCGTCATTTTCATACAGCTTCTGCCAGTGATCGCGTAACGGAAAGTCTTTTTTCTTCTGTGCGCGGATGGTGGTTTGCATGTCGGTGTCCATCACACCCGGATTAAAAATCATGGTCTGGATGGGCTGGCTTTGTTCTTTTTGCTCTTCTCTAAAAGTGTCGATTAACCGTTCACCGTAGGCTTTGGTGGCGGAATACATGCCCATGCCCGGAATGGCTCGGTTGGCGGCGCCGGAAGAGACATAGCTTAAGGTCTTATTCGCCGGATGATCCTGATAAGCGCGGGTAAATAAACGCACTAAATGGGTCACTGATTCGACATTGATGGCGATGTGTTCTTTGATACTTTTAGCGGCGGCGCGCTGAATGGGACCAAAGGGCTCTAAGGTGGCGGTGTTGATTATGAGATTAATATGTCCGGCCTTATCGTACTTTTCATTAAAAGCAGTCTTAAAGACATTAATGGCTTTTTCAGGTTTTGCGAAATCACAATCCAAATGACCCAAATGATCACCGCTGCGGGAAAATTCCACCAAAGTATGACCAGCTTCACGCAGTTGTTGGTAAATGGCCAGCCCCAAACCCTTGGAACCACCGGCGATAAATGTAATGTGTTGTTCTGAGTTATTATTCATGGTTTGATTTTAACAAATACAGTGCGAGTGTGTCTCCGTTGTGAATTGTTTATTAACCACAAAGTTCACAGCGGTTTTCACAGAGGGCGCAGAGTATTTTGATTAATATTTTTTACGCCGTGTAATTTGTGCGTTCTTTGTGCTCTTTGTGGTGAGCTATTTTATTAACCACTGAGGTCGCAAAGGTTTTCACAGAGGGTACATAGTTTTATTTTTTTACTCCGTGTACTCTGTGTGTTCTTTGTGCTCTCTTTAGTTAAGTTTTTTAAACGTAAGAAACTTTTCATTGCACAAAAAACGCCGGCCTTAAAGCCGACGTTTTAGGTAACCGTTTTCGCTTACAACACTTCAAATAAACCCGCAGCGCCCATGCCGGTACCGATGCACATGGTGACTAAGCCATATTTACCGCCGGTTCGGCGTAGGCCGTGGATGGCGGTGGCGGAGCGGATGGCGCCGGTGGCGCCTAAGGGGTGACCCAGTGCAATGGCACCGCCATTGGGGTTCACCACGTCCGGGTTTAAGCCGACTTCGCGAATCACAGCGAGGCTCTGTGCGGCAAAGGCTTCGTTGAGCTCAATCCATTCGATGTCATCGAGTTTAACGCCAGTTTGTTTCAGCACTTTGGGGATGGCTCTGATGGGACCGATGCCCATAATTTCAGGCGGTACACCGGCCACGGAAAAGCCGTGGAACATGGCTATCGGTGTCATGTTGTATTTTTTCAAAGTGTCTTCATCAACCAGTAATAAGGCACCGGCACCATCGGACATTTGAGACGAGTTACCGGCAGTCACGGAGCCATCTGTGCGAAACACGGTGCGTAATTTATTGAGCACTGCTTCACTGGTATCCGCGCGTGGGCCTTCGTCGGTGTCTGCCACATGGGTTTTAACTATGGGCTCTGTGGGATTATCCGGATTAGGGTATTGGTGTGTGATTTCATAATCGATGATTTCATCATCAAACCAGCCGTTTTCGATGGCTTTAATGGCTTTTTGATGACTTTGATAGGCAAATTTATCCTGGTCTTCACGACTGACTTCCCATTGCTCAGCGACTTTTTCAGCGGTAATGCCCATGCCATAGGCAATCCCGACATGATCGTCTTCGAATACTTTCGGGTTCATGGTCACTTTATGGCCCATCATGGGCACCATGCTCATGCTTTCGGTACCCCCTGCGATGGCGGCTTTCATCTGACCGGTGGCAATTTGTTGGGCGGCAATGGCCACCGCTTGTACACCAGAGGAGCAAAATCGGTTAATGGTCATGGCCGGTACACTTTCGGGTAAACCGGCGAGTAGGGTGGCGATGCGGGCCACGTTCATGCCCTGTTCGGCTTCCGGCATGGCGCAACCAATCACCACATCACCAATGTCCTGGGGATCAAAATCAGGATTGCGGCCGATAATTTCATTTAAACAGCGTGCCAGTAAATCATCCGGACGGGTTTTAGAAAACATCCCCCGCGGGGCTTTACCCACCGCAGTTCTGACAGCTTCTACAATATATACAGGTTTCATGTTTGTCTCCTTTAACTCGAATATGTTTCAAATTCGGGTTGTTTTTATTTAGTTACGCAACGGTTTACCGGTTTTCAGGGTATGCTCAATGCGTTGTAATGTTTTGGGCATTTGAATCAGTTCGATAAAGTAATGTCGCTCTAAATCCAACAGGTATTGTTCGCTCACCCGGCTTCCAGCTTCCACATAACCGCCGGCTAAGACGATGGCGATGCGTTTGGCAATGGCGTAATCATGTTCTGAAATCATATGACCTTCGAGCATATTGGCCAGCAGCATTTCCAAGTTGGCAATGGCCGGGGCACCGGCGACTTTGATGGACTGCTCTTCAACCGGCGGGCGGTAACCTTTATCAGCCAGATAGTTGGCTTTGGCTTTGGCCACGTAGAGTATTTCGTGGGGATTAAAGACCACTTCACTGTGGCTGTCCAAAAAGCCGATGTCCTGCGCTTCAGCGGCACTGCCGGCGACTGTCGCCATGGCAACCGCTTTGAAATAATGCTCTAACATTGGGTAGAGATCATTGCCAAAGGTGTCTTTGGCGGTGCGACGGGCGATTTCTTTTAAACCACCGCCGGCCGGTAATAAACCAACACCGGCTTCAACCAGTCCGATATAGCTTTCAAAAGCCGCCACCACGGCATCGGCATGCATTGAGAATTCACATCCTCCGCCCAGCACCATACCGCGGGTAGCAATCACCACCGGTACACCGCAGAATCGCAAGGCTTGTGAGGTTTGCTGGAATTCATTCACCAAAGCTTCTACCTGAGTCACTTGCCCCGAAGCCACGGCTTGGGCCGCCGGTGCCAGATTAGCGCCTAAGGTGAAGGGCTCTTCGGTTTGCCAAATAACCAAACCTTTATAGTCTTGTTCGGCCAGTTGTGTGGCTTTTCGCAGGCCCTTAAGCACCCCGTCTGAAATAATGTGTTTTTTGGTTTTAAAACTGACAATGGCGATGCCGTCACCCTGATGCCACATGCGAATGTCATCGTCTTCAAATATCGTGTCACCGTAGTTTACAGTTTCACCCAATAAGCTGTCGGGGAATAATTGGCGTTGGTAAACCGCTGCTTCAGAACGGGGTTTAAATATACCATCGGCGGCGGAATAAGAGCCGCGCGGTTGATGGGCCCCTTTTATTTCGCTGACCCAATTAGGTAAAGTCACGTTTGCCATGGTATGACCGGACTGAATATCTTGTTCGATTAAAGCCGTGACCTGTTCCCAACCACCGGATTGCCAGGTTTCAAAAGGACCGTGGCTGTAGCCAAAGCCCCAGCGAATGGCCAAATCAATATCACGCGCGGTGTCGGCAATGTCGGCCAACTGGTAGGCACAGTAATGGAATAAATCGCGGAAAATAGACCACAAGAATTGGGCTTGTTTGTTGTTTTTTAAGGCTTGTAATTTATGTAAGCGCTCCTGAGGGTTGGCTTTTTTCATAATGGCCAGAACGTCTTCATCCACCTGTGCGTTTTGTTCACGGTAATCACCGGTCTCAGGATCGAGGACTAAAATATCACGGCCTTTTTTCCAGTAAACGCCCCGGCCGGATTTTTGGCCTAATTGGCCTTTTTCGATTAATGTTGCCATCCAATCAGGTTGTTGATAGTAATTCTGCCAGGGATCGTCAGGCAGACCGTTGTCCATGGTGGTGATGGTGTGCGCCAGGGTATCTAAACCGACCACATCAGCGGTGCGAAAGGTGGCCGATTTTGGCCGACCTATCAGAACCCCAGTAAGGGCATCAATGGTTTCAAAAGGAATGCCGAGGCGCTGGCCATGATACATGGTGGAGATAATAGAAAATACCCCAATGCGGTTGGCAATAAAGTTCGGCGTGTCTTTGGCGACGACCACACCTTTACCTAAGGTGGTGGTCAGAAACGCTTCCAGACGATCCAGTACCGCTTGTTCGGTGTCTTTGGTGGGAATTAATTCCACCAAATGCATATACCGTGGTGGATTGAAAAAATGCACACCGCAGAATTTATGTTGCAAAGAATCCGGTAACACCGTGGCCAGTTCAGTGATACTTAAGCCCGAGGTATTGGTGGTGAACAGGGCATCTTTGGCCACATGATCTTCGACGTTATCATAAACGGCTTTTTTAATGTCCATGCGTTCAGCCACAGCTTCAATCACCAGATCAGCTTCAGATAACCGCTCTAAATGGTGGTCATAATTAACCGGTTCAATTAATTGAATGGCTTGTGGCGAACCCAAAGGAGCGGGTTTTAATTTTTTCAAACCCGCCAAAGCCTTGTTAACAATGGCATTGGGATCACCTTCTTTGGCGGCCAAATCGTAGAGTAACACCGGTATGCCGGCATTGGCGCAATGGGCAGCAATTTGTGCGCCCATCACGCCGGCACCTAAAATGGCGACTTTGTGAATGTTTTTATGGGTCATAATGGTTTCCAAAATGGTTAATGATTTCTAAATCGTGAATGGCATCATAGGCCGCACGCAGCTGTTCGGCCTGCTCCACGCTGATGATGCCGGCGGCGAGAGAACGGTCAATCAGAACCTGATAGTTCTTACTGGTCACCGTTAATCCGGTGGCATTGGTGACCGCTGTTTCAATTTTTTTGGATGCCAGTAACTGGTGACTGGCATCGGCCACCCGGGTGATACTGCGGGTGGCCTGAATGGGGTGCTGTAAACCGCGTTCGGGTAAGGGTTCCAGCGCTTCATCGGTGGCAAAACCGGCCGGATGAAAGGGTTTTCCAAAAGGAAAAATGATAATTTTTAACAGTAAAGAAGCATAATGATCAAAAGCACTGTTAATACTCTGGTTAAGGGCTTTTTGACAGAGGTAATAACTGTCTCGTAAAGATTGTTTAAGCACGAAGCGTCGCCGGTCATGGTTTTTGTGTTGGCGGTATTCGCTGAGTACCGCCATTTGAGTGACCAAATGCTGGTTACATTCAGCCAGAAAAGCGGTGAACTCGGTGTTATTATCTTTTCTCAAAGACCATTTGATTAAAGCCAAATCAGCAATCAAAGCATAACTGCTGCTTAATCGCCGAATGCGGTTTTTGTGTTTTGATTTGCGCCAAAAAAAACGACCGAGCCATGAAGTTCTGACCGCATAAACCCAGACTTTCACAATATTATGTAGGATATATGCCAGGTGTTTAAATAAAAATTTATCCAATTTTTTGGAATCAACCCGGGGTTTGCTGAGTTCTGCAATCTCTAGTTTATACCAGGGGTGTGCTGATAAGGCCACTTTTTTCATCAGTGGTAACTGGTTGATTTCGTGGCTGTGGCCGTCCAACTCCATACTTAAATGTTTGACCCGAAAATATTGATTCAGTTTATGCTCACTTTTAATTTGGTGGGCGTGCGAACCCAAGATGGTTCTGAGCCAGTTAAGCTGTTGTAAACTGGCGTCAAACAGACTGTTTTTAAACAAAATATTGGTGTAACTCATCAACGGTTTATCACCATTAATCAAAGCGGTTTGTTGCACATTAATCAGTCTTTGCCGGTAGCTGAACTGTCGATTGAGTTGTTTTCTCACCAGTCGATAATCCATTAAGGGTCGAGAATTTTGTTTTTTAATGTGGGCAAAATACCAGGAAAAATAACTGGCACTGTCTTGAATATATCGCGATACCGCAGCCGGCCAGACGCCGGCGCCTTGAGCCTGGTTTAGAAAAAGTTGACGAATACCCTGATTAATGGCTGTCTCGCCGCCGATAATTTGACTCATCGGTATAAAAATATCTTTGGCCGAACAGCGGTAATAATTAAAAAGTCCTTTGTAAACTTCATTACCGGGAATCACTTCAATGTTGTCGTGGGCACTGTCCAGCAAACACAAAACTGTGCCCAGCCGGGTGTGGCCACTGAGTAAGTTGGTGAAATCACTGAGATTAACTGCCACATAAAACACCGATGACCGTGCCGTACCCAACATAATGATGTCGGTAAAGCTCAAACGAATGCCCACGGTGTCTTGTTGATCATACAAATCTGTTTCAAGGCGACCTTCAATGGAAGAGCGGCCATTTTCCAATAATTCGTATAAAAAGGTGGTATTTAAAAAAGGTTGTTTTTCGCCTTTGGCAAAGGCCGGTAAATAATCTTCACGTTGTGTCGGGGTGCCGTGACGGTTAATCAGGCTGATTACTGATTCGGTGTTAATGATGCCAATCAGGGCGGCCAACAGGGGATTGTACTGACTGATACCATTGATGATGTGTGCCACATCGCGGCGATTAAAACCATGGCCTGCATGGTTTTTGTCAATGGCCAGAGCCGCAATTCCGTGGTCGCTGAGGAACCGGCGATAACGTTCCGGTCCCAAATCAGATTTACCGCCAATTTCATTTAAAAAGTCCTGGGCTGACTGCGATGGCGGTGAATCGGGAATTTGGACATTGAAATCCGGTTGACCGTTATACAGTGCTTTTTCAAAATCTGTAACCAGCCAGCCGTCATCGATGTTTTTAAAACGCTGCCAGTTAATCCGGTCTTTGCTGTTAAAAATACGCAGTAAAGGTAGCGTGAAAAATAATCGCCTCAGGTGGTTGAAGTTACCAATAATAATGATATTGAGAATTAAAAACAGGGTGATGATACCTTGGGTGTTGGTGATGAGTTTTAATTTATAACAAATAAAAGGGGTCAGAAACCAAAATATCGATAACAACCAAAAAGGCAGGCGATAATACAGATGAACGATTAAAATCAGTAATAAGGCCAGCAGGTACAGAATCATGCCGTTACGCGTTGCTCAGAGCTGCTTTGGCAAATTGAATCAGTTCTGCCACGGATTTTTCAAAGTATTCCGCTTCAGGCATTTGGCGAGCAACACTGGTGGCGCCGAAATGACCCATGGTATAGGTCAGCGCACCGATGATGAAATGAAACCGCCAGAAAATGGTCTCTCTGGGTAATTTCGGACAAGCCAGACCAATGGCTTCGGCAAATTCCTTGATGATCGGGGTATAGCGTTCTTTCATTAATTCGTGCAAGGCCTCGCTTTGCTCGGCATAAGCCCGCGCCAACACCTGCATAAAAATACGCCCGCCTTGATGTTCGTCGTTAATCATAAATAAAGCCGGTGCAATAAAAGCATGTAAAATTTGTTCTAAGTTACAGGCTTTTTCAGGATTGCCCTGATTAAGTTTATCCAGCATATTTTTGCGAATATCGAATAGGTTGTTTAAGCGACGTTCCAGCACTTGATCGATGAGTTGTTGCTTGTTCCCAAAATGGTAATTAATGGCGGCCAAATTGGTGTGTGCTTGCTGACTGATTTTTCGGATAGATAACTCCGCAAAGCCGTGTTTTGCAATCAATTTTTCGGTGCTGTTGAGAATCCGTTCCTTCGTTGATAATGTGCTCATGCCTGATTGAATTAGATGAGGATTAGGCATTTTATAAGATTGGCCGTTAAGACGCAATTCAAACGCTTGTTTAAGTGTCATTTTGTGTTGTCTGGCCAGCAAATTCGTACTTTTATTGCGACCCAAAAATTGCTACAATGCGCAACGTTTTGTTCTCAGATCAGCCGGTGCCGTTTTACGACCCAAGACGGTGTCTTTCGATCAATTTAATAACAAGTCTTTAAATGAAGACGTAAATATCGGAAATTAAATGAAATTGTCTTGATATTTTTCGTCAAATGGAGTAAATAATGTCTTTACAAAGAACTTTATCTATCATTAAGCCGGATGCGGTTAAGAAAAACGTAATCGGCCAAATTTATCAACGTTTTGAAGAAGGTGGCTTAAAAATTGTGGCAGCTAAAATGAAACAGCTGAGCCAAAGTGAAGCCGAGGGTTTTTATGCTGTTCACAAAGACCGGCCTTTTTTTTCTGATTTGGTTAAATTCATGACCTCCGGTCCGGTGATGATTCAAGTGTTGGAGGGCGACAATGCCATTGCCAAAAACCGAGAAATTATGGGCGCCACCAATCCCAAGGAAGCAGAAGCCGGTACCATTCGTGCAGATTTTGCCGAAAGTATTGATGCCAATGCGGTTCATGGATCTGATGCGCCTGAGACTGCGGCTGTTGAGATTGCTTATTTTTTCTCCACAGTTGAATTAACGTAATGTGAATAATTTTGACTAAATCACCGCAAAATCTGCTCGATTTCGATCGATCTCAACTGGAAGCGCTGTTTACGGCTATGGGTGAGCAGCGTTTTCGCGCCACACAGGCCATGAAATGGATGTATGGTGACTATCAGTTAGATTTTCATCAATTCACGAATTTTTCCAAAGCCCTCCGTCAGAAAATGGCGGCACATTTCAGCACAGCGGTTCCAGAGCTTATCAGTGAGCATGTTTCCCAGGACGGAACCATTAAATGGCTGTTAAAAATGGACAGTGATAATGCCATTGAAACAGTCTATATTCCGGAAAAGAACCGGGGCACTTTATGTGTTTCCTCACAGGTGGGTTGTTCACTGAACTGCACTTTTTGTGCCACCGGCGCGCAGGGGTTTAATCGCCATTTAAGTACCGCTGAAATTATTGCTCAGGTGTGGGTGGCGGCCAAACAGTTAAATCACCACAATAAAAACCGGCGTATCACCAATGTGGTGATGATGGGTATGGGTGAACCCCTGGCCAATTATGAGCGGGTTTTACCGGCTTTGAATATTATGCGAGATGATTGTGGTTTTGGGCTTGCCAATAAGCGGGTCACGGTCAGCACTTCCGGACTGGTGCCGCAAATTAATCAGCTCAATCAAGATGCCGATGTGTCTCTTGCGGTGTCTTTACACGCACCGAATGATGGCTTACGGGAACAATTGGTGCCGTTAAATAAAAAATACAACATAGAACAATTGTTAAACGCTTGCCGTGAATTTGTCCGCAACAAAAAGAAAGCCCGCATCACCTTTGAATACACGGTGATTGGCGGGGTGAATGATGCCCCTGAACAGGCGCATGAATTGACCCGTTTACTACACGACATCCCCTGCAAAATTAATTTAATTCCGTTTAACCCTTTTCCGGGTACGGTTTTTCAGTCACCAAGTTCTAAAAAAGTCGATCAGTTCAAGGAAATCTGTATGGCAGCGGGCTACATTTGTACCGTTCGTAAAACCCGGGGTGATGATATCGCCGCGGCATGTGGTCAGTTGGCCGGAGAATTTATGGACCGCACAAGACGATCAGCCGTTTATGGCTCGAGATTAATGAAAAGACCTTTGGAGGTTCGATGAAAGCCGTTGTTACATGCATGATGTTGTCTTTTTTGGTGGCCTGTGCCCAGACCAATCAACGCGCTGAATATGATGAACCCAACAACCGGTCCGATCCCAACAGTCCGGCCATGCTGAATGTCAGAATGGGTGTGGCTTATTTTGAACGCCAGGATTATGATTTGGCCATTGAGAAACTGAAAAGAGCCATTAGCATCGATCCGAAGTTAGCGATTGCTCATTCTGCACTGGCTTTGGTGTACAGTACCATGGGTGCCGGTCATGAGGCGGCCCAACATTATAAAGCATCGGTAAAATACGCCCCCAACGACCCCATTATATTAAATAATTACGGAACCTTTTTGTGCCAGCAGGGTGATTACAAAAAAGCCCTGGAATACTACCGCAGAACATTGGCCAATCCGTTTTACAAAACCCCCGAAACAGTGCATGAAAATGCCGGTGTCTGCTTGATGAAAGACAATCTGTTTGATGAGGCAGAAAAGCATTTCAGAGCCGCATTGGCCATAAATGCTGAAATGAATGTGGCACTCTATAACATGGCCATCATTAGCGCCGGAAAAGACGAACCGCTGAAAGCCCGCGCTTTCATCCAGCGATTATCACGGCTTCAGTCTCTGGATGAACGTCTATTGACCGTGGCCTATCAGGTTGAAACAAAACTGGGTAACCGGGATGAAGCCCATAAATATTTATCGCAATTGAGAAAGTTGCAGTAAACCAAACACGAAAATTATGACAGACAATACGCACAATGATTTGACCCTTGAAGAATTAAGTGCCCGCAGAGAGAAGCTGGGTCTTTCGGTGGCCGATATGGCCAACCGCATTAAGGTCAGTCGCGAAATTATTCATTTCATAGAACAAGGCGAATTTAATCGCATTGGATCAGCCACCTTTATTCGCGGTCATGTGGGTAACTATGCCAGAGAGCTGAAGCTTGATCCGCAAATTATCATCGCTATGGTGCCGGAACAACACTTAAAACCCTACGAACCCAAGTTGTCAACCCATCGGGCCACCAACCCGCTTTCCCGGGTTAAAACGCAGTCCAGTGGTTTTGGTCGCTATGTGCTGGGTACCTTTTTGGTGGCGGCTTTGGGCGTCAGTGTTTATTTTGTCTATGACAAATGGGACAACAACCAGGCCGATGCCGTGAATCAAACCGCACTCAATGATGATTCGATGAATACCGGGACTGAATCAAAACAAAAGAAAGTCATCTATTCTTCTTTATTACCGCAGGCGGAGTTAATACAAGATAATAATTCCGATGTGAATCAATCGGTCATTCCGGACAATCAGGATGAGGGCACGAATTTGGATTTTGAGGACCCGTCTGAGCCGCAACCTCAGGACAATACGGATGAACCGGTTTCTGTTAGTGATGAAAGCGCTGTTCTTGAATCATCAACCGATGAAACGCTGAATCAGCACCTTTACAATATTCGTTTTGATCTTACCGAACAAGCATGGGTTTCGATTAAAACAGAAAGTGGTGAAACAGTTGTCAGTGATTTGATTGGTCCGGGTGAGCGCAGTTACGGTGCGGATGAACCCGTGAACTTTCGCATTGGCAATGCCAACCAACTGCGCCTTACTATTAACGGCCAGGCCGTTGATTTAACAGCCAGCACCCGTAAAAATGTGGCTAACTTCAGTTGGCCCTTGCCTGACAGCTAATGTTTCGTTTATATATGAAAAAATGACCAATCAGCCGATGACGTCAGGTTGAGGGTCATATAAAATGGCAACCATTCTTTCAATATAAGGTAGACACTTGAGCAAAAATGTGAAACGTCTTCGTGGCATGTATGATGTCACGCCTGATCTTGTTTGGGTCTGGCAAAAATTAGAAGCCGCTGTCACCGGCCTGTTACACCAATATGGTTATCAGGAAATTCGTTTTCCGCTTCTTGAAAAAACCGCCTTGTTTCATTCTGCCATCGGAGAAGTCACCGATGTGGTGGAAAAAGAAATGTTTACCTTTTCAGATCGCAAAGGCGTGTCCATCAGTTTACGTCCCGAAGGTACCGCATCCACTGTGCGTGCGGTTTTGGAAAATGGTCTGGTTTATAACGAACCACAAAAATTGTGGTATTCAGGCCCGATGTTCCGTTATGAGAAGCCGCAAAAAGGTCGCAACCGTCAATTTTCACAGATTGGTGTTGAGGTTTTTGGTTACCCAGGTCCCGAGGCCGATGCTGAATTGTTGTTGATGACCCACCGCCTTTGGCAGCAACTTGGTATAGACAATGTACGTCTGGAGCTGAACACCTTAGGAAGTGCTGATTGCCGCGCGGCCTATCGTTCGGTGCTGATTAAATATTTTGAACAACATTTGGATGTGTTGGATGAAGAGGCCAAAAACCGCTTGCACAGTAATCCGTTGCGTTTACTGGACGCCAAAAACCCTGCGATGCAAACCGTGATCAAAGCAGCGCCCAGCATCACCGACTATTTAAGTGACGCGTCTAAAGAGCACTTTGCGCGATTGTGTGCCATTCTGGATGCCTGTGATGTTCCTTATGACATCAATCAGCAGTTGGTGCGGGGGCTCGATTATTACAGTCACAATGTTTTTGAATGGATCACCGATGAACTGGGCGCGCAAGGCACCTTGTGTGCCGGTGGACGGTATGATGCACTGGTGGAAATGCAGGGCGGTAAACCCACAGCGGCCACCGGTTTTGCTATGGGCGTGGATCGACTGGTGGAATTGATTGTTGAAAAAAATATCTGGCAGCCGCCGGCACAGACCGATGTTTATGTGGTTTGGGACAAACAGGTCGGGGTGGATCAGGTCATGGCCATCAGTGAACAACTGCGCAGTGATATACCCGGTGTGTCCGTGATGATGCATTTAACGGCGGCTTCATTTAAATCGCAGTTTAAAAAAGCCGATAAGGCCGGCGCGCGTTTTACACTGATATTAGGTCCGGATGAAATGGCTCAACAACAGATTTCCGTGAAAACCATGCAAGACCGGAATGTTCCGCAACAACAACTGTCTTATTCAGATATGGTATCATTTCTCAAGCAACAATTAAGCGAGTAAATTATGGATCAGGAACTTAAACAACGTTTAATCGGTGCCTCAGTTATCATCGCTCTGGCCATTATTTTTATCCCTATGTTGTTTGATAATGAGGTCAAAAAATCAGATGATAAAAACATCGACATTGTCATTCCTGAATCGGGCAGTCATCCTCTGACTGTCAAAAAGTTTTCTTTAGAAGACGGTCCCGAGCAAACGGATTTAAATTCAGTCACAATCCCCAAATCGGATTTTAGTTTGGCCGATGATCGGGTGGTGGAACAAGAAACCGTGCAAGGCAACGGCTTGATTGAAAAATCCACTGTAACCGACGGGTTAAGCAACCGGGATATGTCTCAACAAATCCGTGAAACCGATCCGGTTAATCATGAAGCGGCGCCGGATAACACGGCAAAAAATAGCGCTGAAGACAATAAACCTGTGGCACAGACAGAAAAAAATCAGACCCAAAATTCTGATAATGCCGACAAAAACCCCTCAGAAATGAAAGTTACTGACGCTCAAAAAAATATCTACCGCGTTAAGCTGGGCAGTTTTTCTAAAGCCGAAAATGCCCAAAAGGTTAAAAATCAATTGGCACAACAGAACATCGGTTCTTTGGTGGAACCGGCAACTGACAGGGCCTTGTATCGGGTCTGGTCTGATGTGCTTTATCGGGATAAAGCCAAAGCAGAAAGTTATGTGGCGGCAGTTAAAAAATTAAAACTCAACATTGGCACGCCAAAAATAATTTCCGTTACGGAAGATGAAATAAAAGCTGTTGCCGACAGCGGTCAATTGGGCTGGGTGGTGCAGCTGGGTAGTTTTGCAGCCAAGAACAATGCCCTTGATTTACGTCAAAAATTAAGACTGGCGGGCTTTACCGCGTTTGTTGATGAGACCAGCAACAGCCAGGGCGAAGCCCGTTACCGTTTACGCGTCGGCCCTGTCAACAGCCGCGATCAGGCAGAGGAGCTGAAACAACAAATATCTGATAAGCTACCATTAAAAGGCCTGGTTAAGACCCATGAACTGGCTCGTCTCGTGGATTAAAATGTGCCATGTTAAGTTGAATAAAGTTGAAGGTCGTCATGAACTGGTTTGATTTCACTATATTGGCGATTTTATTGTTGTCTGTGGTGGTGAGTTTATTTCGCGGCCTCATTCGTGAGGTGATGTCACTGGTTATTTGGGTGGCGGCCTTATGGCTGGCCTGGCATTATGTGGATGTCGGGGCCGAATGGTTGCAAGCCTATATTGAACTGCCTTCAGCACGCCATTTAATTGCCTTTGTGGCGTTATTTTTAGCTGCTTTAATTGTCGGTGGGCTGATTAATTTTTTACTGGGAAAAATAATAGCCGGCACCGGTCTCACCGGTACCGATCGGTTTTTGGGCATGTTTTTTGGCTTGTTGCGCGGAGCGGTTGCGGTAACCTTTATGGTGTTATTTTTACAGGCCACACCCTTATCCAAAGATCCCTGGTGGCAACAATCCACTTTGCAACCGCACTTTTCTAAAATGGCCGACTGGGTCAAACAACGCATGCCAGAAGATATCGGGGATTATTTTTCTTTTATGCAGGATGAGACTTTGAAGCAATCTTTACAACCGGGTTTACCCTCAGCATCATCAAATGAGCAGACAGATGCACCGGAAAATCCAACAACCCAACCTGACAAACAGTAACCGGAGTTTATCGAAGTATGTGTGGAATTGTGGGGATTATGGCCAATCATGAAGTGGCCTCAACCATTTATGAGTGTTTAACCATTTTGCAGCACCGTGGTCAGGATGCCGCCGGTATAGCCACCTGTCACGGACGTAAATTGGAACTGGTTAAAAATAACGGTCTGGTCAGTGATGTGTTTAAAACCGCCAACACCCAAAAACTCAAAGGCAATGCCGGTATCGGCCATGTGCGTTACCCGACGGCAGGTTCAAGTGATTATGAGGAAGCCCAGCCTTTTTACGTGAATTCACCCTTTGGCATTGCTTTTGCGCACAATGGTAACTTGCACAACACCGAACAATTAACCCGTGAATTGTTCGCTGAAGACCGACGTCACATAAACACCCGTTCAGACTCGGAAGTATTGCTGAACATTTTTGCCCATGAGCTGGCCAATGCCTCGGGTTTGCAGATCACCCCTGAAGCCATTTTTCATGCGGTTAAAAGGGTTCATCAGCGCTGTCAGGGTGCTTATGCCGGGGTGTTGATTATTCCGGGTTATGGGATTGTGGCTTTTCGAGACCCCAATGGTATTCGCCCTCTGGTTTATGGGGTTCGCCATTCAGCCGAAGGCGATGAATATATGGTGGCTTCGGAAAGTGTGGCGCTGGATTTGCACCATTTTGAACTGGTTTCGGATGTGGCACCGGGTGAGGCCATTATCATCACCAATGAGCGTCAGGTGCACCGGCAAGTGTGCAGCGACAAAACCCAACTGTCACCCTGTGTTTTTGAATTTGTTTATTTTGCCCGACCGGATTCGATGATTGATGATGTGTCGGTGTATAAAGCCCGTTTGCGGATGGGTGAAAAACTGGCCGAAAGGATTAAACAACGGTGGGCAAACGAAGACATTGAGGTGGTGATACCCATTCCTGAATCATCTCGCACCGCAGCCATCCCGCTGGCTCATGCGTTAAATTTAAAATTTCGCGAAGGCTTTATAAAAAACCGCTACATCGGCCGCACTTTTATCATGCCCGGCCAGGAACAGCGTATTCAGTCGGTGCGGCGCAAATTAAACGCGGTTGAACTGGAATTTCGCGGCAAAAACGTGTTATTGATTGATGATTCCATAGTGCGGGGCACCACGTCACAACAGATCATTCAAATGGCGCGCGATGCCGGTGCCAAAAAAGTCTTTTTCGCTTCTGCTGCACCTCCGGTGCGTTACCCGAATATCTATGGCATTGACATGCCGGTGGCTGATGAGTTGGTGGCCCATGAGCGTACCGAAGCGGAAATTTGCCGGGTTTTGGGTGCCGACGGTTTAATTTATCAGACATTGGAAGATTTGGAAGCCGCATGTTGGGAAGGTAACCCAAACATTGATCGCTTCGATTCATCCTGCTTTTCTAACGATTATGTCACCGATGTCGATGCGGATTATTTTGCTCGCATTGGTTTGCATCGCAGTGATCTGGCCAAGCAGAACAATGGCACCGCATAAAGATATCGATTATGACATCACCATCGTCGGCGGCGGACTGGTGGGTCTGGCCGCCGCATTATCGTTGGCCGGTGAAAACTGTTTGGTGCATTTGTTGGAAGCCGGTGAGCCGGAAAAAATTATGGCCAACCGGCACCCGAGTTTTGATGATCGTACCTTGGTGATTAATCCGGCTTCGCGGTTGTTCTGGCAACAATTGGATCTATGGAAAGACTTACTACCACATTGTACCGCCGTGAACCGCGTGCATGTCAGTCAAAAAGGTCGGTTTGGTTCCGTTCGTTTTGACCGTGAGCGCTTGCAGGTTGATTATCTGGCGCATGTGATTGAAGCCAAGGTATTAGGTCGGTGCCTGTGGCTACAGGTCATGCGCCACCCGCACATCACCTTATCTGCACCGGCTGAGCTGACAGAATTCTCAAGCGGCGATCAAGATGTATTGATTCAGTACAAGAGCCCGTCAAAACCAAACAGTCACCGTTCAAAGTTATTACTGGCCGCTGATGGCGCCCGTTCAGCAGTTCGGCAAAAGCTGGGTTTAAAAACCATCACCAAAAATTATCACCGCACCGCCATCGTAGCCAATGTGATGACCGAACTTCCTCACCGGCATTGCGCCTATGAACGCTTAACCAACACAGGTCCGATGGCGTTGTTGCCTTTCCATGACCGGCTGGGTCTTATATGGTCATTGCCCGAAGCACAGGCGCAACAACTGTTAAAGCTTGGTGATTCTGAATTTACACAGGGTTTACAAGAAGCCATCGGATACCGTTTAGGTCGCATATCACGTATTGGAAAACGCAGTGCATATCCGCTGTATCGTATTTGTGTGCCGCAGCAATTTAAACAGCGGGTGTTGCTTTTGGGCAATGCTGCACACACAGTTTCACCGGTGTCAGCACAGGGTCTGAATTTAGGGGTGCGTGGTATTCAACGTTTAACGGCGGTTATTAAAAAAGCCCTGAAAACACAGCAAGACATCGGCAATGATGGGGTGTTGTCTGAATATCAGCGCCAATCCCAACCGGATCAACAAGCGATATTACAATACACGGACGATTTAATGACCTGGTTTAAAATTGATCAGCCATTGGTTAATGGGTTGCGCGCTCTTGGGCTGTTGGCGGTGGACAGTTCAGTGGGTCTTCAGCGTCAATTCTATCGGTTGGCCGGTGGTCTTGCAGAGATGACATCGTGAATACATATGATGTTATCATCAGCGGCGGTGGTATGGTGGGTGCAATTTGTGCCAATGCCCTGGCAGCGGCTGATTTATCAGTGGCGCTGGTGGAAGTCGCTCCCCGGTTGAATTGTCAGCCACAAGACAAACGTACATTGCGGGTGGTTGCAGTGGCCGAAAAGCACCTCAAATACCTCAATGATTTGGGGTTGCTTCAAGAGGTTGGTTTAAACCGCATCGGACCTTATCACGCGATGCAGGTTTGGGATAACAACAGCAGCGGTGAACTGCAGTTCAACAGCCCGAAAAACACGCACCTCGGTGCCATCATTGAAAATAAATGGCTGGCGTATGCCGCTCAGAAAAAACTTCAAGATTGTCCCTCAGTGAAGACATTTTATGAGCACAGCATTGATTCTTTTGCGCAATCACCACGTCAGGTTTCAGTGACCCTGGACAACCGTGAGAAATTACAGGGACGATTATTATTGGCTTGTGAGGGTGCCGGCTCACCCTTGCGTGAAATGGCCGGGATTGGGGTTCGTAACAGTTTCTATAAACAACATGCCATTGTGTGCTATCTGGGTGTCAATAACGCCCCTGAAAAAACCGCCTTACAGGCCTTTAATCACAGTGGTCCGGTGGCTTTATTGCCGATGGGTGGTGATATATTTTCATTGGTGTGGAGTTGTGATGAAGACCAATACCAGCGGTGGTTGGATGCCGATGAAGCCCATTTTATCAATGGCTTACAGGCTCACTTACGGCGAGATTTTGGCGACATTAAAATCATCAGCGAACGTGTCAGCTTTCCGCTGCGACAGATGTATGCCGATCAGACTGTGCTGAATCGACTGGTCCTGATGGGTGACAGTGCTCATGTGGTACACCCTTTGGCCGGGCAGGGTGTGAATTTGGGTTTAAGCGATGTGGCTGAACTGGTGCGGCAAATTCAGAACATTAATCTGCGCGACGAGCAAGCGGTTACACGTTCCTTAAAACGCTATCAGCGTCGCCGCCACAGTGATGTGCTGATAACCTCTGAATTGATGAGTTTTCTTCAGCGTTTTTATGCCCTTGAACAACCGGGGGCCACCTGGTTGCGCAGCAAAGGCATAAACTTAGTGAACAGATTTAAACCGTTAAAACACTGGTTGGTGCATCAAGCAGGGAGTTAGTTGTTTTAATTAAGTCTGTGTCTTAACCTGTCCGCTGCTGTCAGCAATCAGGGTAATATCGGCACCACGTCGGGCAAATAAACCATGGCTGATGACACCGGGAATGGCATTGATTTCCTGTTCCAAAGTGACCGGGTCGGTGATTTTCAGGTGATGGACATCCAGAATTTCACCGCCGTTATCGGTGACAAATCCCTGTCTGAATACCGGTTGACCGCCAAGTTTAACCAGCTTTCTGGCCACCAGGCTACGGGCCATGGGTATCACTTCAACCGCCAAGGGGAAGCCGCCCAATAAATCAACCCGCTTGGTTTCATCAATCATACATATAAACTTTTCAGCGGCTTCGGCCACCACTTTTTCACGGGTTAAGGCGCCGCCCCCACCTTTGATTAAGCGGTTGTGCTGATCGCATTCATCGGCGCCGTCAAAGTAGAGCAGGATATCACCGGTCTGGTTAAGTTCTTTAACATGGAAACCAAGGGCTTTGAGTTTGGCTGTGGTTGCATCTGAACTGGAAACCACCGCATCCACCCGACTTTTGACCGAACTCAGTAAATCAATAAAATAATTCACGGTTGAGCCGGTGCCCATGCCGATCACCATGTCATATTCATTCAAATAGTCCAGGGCAGCCCGTGCCACGGCTTTTTTCATGTCATCTTGGTTCATATTAAAATCCAGTCCTGCTCAGTAATAATGCCATGAAGTTTAACATCCCAGGGGTCATCGGGCAATGCTTCGTGGCGTTGTGTGGCGTGTGCAACACCCCACAAACAGGTCTCTGTATTGTCTGCAAAATAACGGTCATAAAACCCGCCACCCATGCCCAAACGGCGGCCCTTATCATCGAAACCCACCAAAGGCAAAAAGCAGAGGTCCATGGCCGCCTGCGGAAGTCGGTCGTTATATGCCGGCTGGCGTAAACCATAGTCAGTGGTTTGTAATTCCAGCTGTTTATGGTGTTGGTGAAATTGCATGTTATGGCCCTGGATGCTGGGCAGATAACAGGTTTTGTCGGTGTTTAATAAATCCGTTAAATCCACCTCATGATGGATGGGCAGATATAAGCCAATGTGCTGTGCTTTTTGCCACAGCGTACTGAGCAGTATTTTGTGGACTATCGCCTGTGAATTTTTCTGAACCTGAGCAGCACTCATTGCGTTGCGTTGACGACGCAAATATTTTCTGAGGTGGGTTTTTGATGTGCTTGAGGACATGGCAAAGCGTAGAAAGATGTTGACCGTTGGTGCCGTTGACTATTGGCGTCCTTGGTACCAAAGGTACAAGGCGGAAACCTCACAACATCTAAGGCTTCTCACTGCAAGGGTGAGCCGGCACACGGATGATTGTTTCCGGTTTCCTGTGGTTTTTAATTAGGGCCAAGGCATATGCAAACAGCTCTCGAACACCACAGTCAACATCATTAAGGTTCATTCTAATCGTTCGCGAAAGCCTGTTCAAGTTTACCATTGAGTTTTTTTATGGCGCCCATCACTTCGGTGTCGTAATGGCGGTTGGTTGATTGCGCCTTAATAAGATCATGGGCAATGTTCATGGCCGACATCAGAGCGATTTTTTCATAGGACAGGGCGCTGTTGTTTTGTTTAATCTCACGCATGATGCCGTCCAGATGATCAGCGGCCATTAACAGTGACTGGCGTTCATCCGGCTCGCAACTGAACGGGTATTCCCGGTTGAGTAGTTTGACTGTTATGCGTTCTTTGCTCATACCGCTTGCTCCAGATTGCGCAACCGGGAAATCATAGATTCCAGCCGGGTTTTCGCCTGGTCATTTTTTTGCATGAGCCGGGCTTTTTCCTGGGTGAGTTCTTCCATGCGGGTTCGCAATGCATTATTTTCAGCGGCAAATTGTTCAATTTTTTCGAGACATTTTTCAATATTTTTTTCTAATTCTTTAATATCATTCATAATTTCATAAGCCGTCAATTAAGTCACAAATCCTTAACAAGCCTCTTGATGCACATGGGTTATGACCCCATAATGGTCAGCAGCCGATTGAGCCATTGGAATACCAATGGATTTAATATAAATTGTAAATGAGAAAAGGTCAATAAACTTCTTAGCTTATTGCCCCAAGTTTCTGAAAAATCTATAAAATATATGCAAATTCCTTACCAAGCCTTTGCTGAGCACCTTAAATCTCTGGAAGTTCTGGCATCTCCGGCTGAACTGCATGCTCAGGCCAGTGCCATGCTGTGCTTTAATGCCGAGACCCAATACCAACAGTGGTTACAATTAACCATGGCAGATTTTTGCTTGTCAGAAACAACACCACAGGCGGTGTCAGAGGTGTTTTCAGCCGTCTTCGAACTGGCCCAAAAAGAGCTCAAAGATAATGACTATGGCTATCATTTAATTTTACCCGATGATCATGATGATTTAAGCGTACGATTGAAAGCAGTCTCTGACTGGGTTCAGGCTTTTATATCAGGATTGGGCCAGGCCGGTTTTAGCCAGGTTGGATTAAGCGCTGAAAGTCGCGAGTTTATGGCTGATTTAAACGCCATTGGACAAATGGATAACCAGGTTGAGGGTTTGGAAAGTGATGAAATGGATTATCAACAGGTGGTGGAATATATTCGCTGTGGTGTGATGCTCTTATACACCGAATTAAACCACATCCAGCCCGGTGCCCAGCGCCTAAATTAATCACCTTAAGCGGTGAAAATTAAACCCCTTCAAGAAAGTCCAAACTTCTGCACAAATAACTTGCATCTTGGGACATAATTCAGTAACATTCCCGCACTTTGTGAATGGCCGAGCCTTGGATGGCACTTTCAAGTTTGGCCCCGGTTCAAATAACGTAGATAAATATGAAAACTTACAGCGCAAAAGCAGACGAAATTAACCGTGAATGGTTTTTGGTGGATGCCGAAGGAAAAACACTGGGTCGAATGGCCACTGAGATTGCCACCCGACTTCGCGGCAAGCACAAGCCTGAATACACCCCGCATGTGGACACCGGTGATTATATTGTGGTCATCAATGCCGAAAAAGTAGCGGTCACCGGCAATAAAATGAATGCCAAAGTGTACCAGCACCACACCGGTTATGTGGGTAATTTAAAAACCATCGGCCTTAAAGAAATGTTAGACAAACATCCCGAGCGGGTGATTGAGAAGGCCGTCAAAGGTATGTTGCCCAAAAATTCACTGGGCCGACAAATGTATCGTAAACTTAAAGTCTATGCCGGCAATGAGCATCCCCATGCCGCACAAGAGCCCAAAGCATTAGAGGTATAACCATGGCAACAGAACAATATTATGGAACAGGACGCAGAAAATCTTCATCAGCACGGGTTTTTTTAACGCCGGGATCCGGGAAGATTGTGATCAACGACAAAGACATTAAAGATTACTTTGGCCGGGAAACAGCCCGCATGCTGGCACGTCAACCTTTGGAGCGACTGGGTCTTGATGATCAGTTTGATGTGCGGTGTACAGTGACAGGCGGTGGTATCACCGGTCAGGCCGGTGCCATTCGTTTGGGTTTATCTCGGGCTTTACTGGAATCAGATGACTCATTAAAGAGTGCGTTAAAAGAACATAACTTTTTAACCCGCGATGCACGAAAAGTTGAACGTAAAAAAGTGGGTCTGCGCAAAGCACGGCGTTCGGTTCAATTCTCTAAACGTTAAACACTTTATCAGTGGATACATTAAAACCGGCTTTTTGGGCCGGTTTTTTTGTGCGCCGAGATAACCCAAAAAGATTTGATATTTCAAAAAAAATGTAACAAAAGCGTAAATCGGGCCAAATTTGCTTGCTTTAAGTCCAATAATGCGAAACAAGCGCTCAATTCTTGTGCGCAGTTCTGGTAAAATCATCACCGTTTCTTCCCCGAGTATATTGCCCTTGATACATGGTGCCGAAAAGAATAAAGGATTCAGTACGCTGGATACAGTGGCCTATGCACTGGTCTTTTTGTGTTTTAATGGTTTTTTGGGCTGGCTTTTTCTGCAGACATTACCTATAAAACAAGAATTTGATTTCTGGCTGGTGGGTCTTTATTGTATTCTGTCATTGGTTTCATACTATTATTTTGTACTCAATGATTTATTGGCTTCACAGTTAAAAGGCCGGTCTATGGCGCTGGGTTTTTTGTTTGCCCATGGGGCTTTTACTTTTATTGGCTATGCCCAAGTTTTTCAGATGCCTGAAAATATGGTGTGGTACATCAGTGGCGGTTTGTTGGTGTCTGCCTATGTATTTGGCGCTTATGGTGCCACCCGTTTCTCCCATTACAACAGTCAAACCCGCGAGATGATGCGCTTAAGCAGTGAAACTGATGAACTTACCGGTTTGTTTAATCGCCGTCACTATGCCCGCTATAGCCAACAACTGATCACTTCCTTGCAGAACAAATCCAAGCCTTTGTCGGTGATTATGTTTGATTTGGATGATTTTAAGCAAATCAATGATAACTTAGGTCATGCCGCCGGTGATGTGGTTTTAATCGAGATCGGCCGCATTATGCTTAATAACTTAAGGAAATCTGATTATGCTTACCGTTGGGGCGGCGAGGAGTTTTTGGTATTGTTGCCTCAAGCCGATTTAATCGCGGGGGAACAAGTGGCCAATAAAATAATTGCACAGGTGGCTGCGGCCACATTTCATTATCACAAGCACGACATTCGGTTGACCATCAGTGCCGGTTTGGCTGAATACAGCCATCAGGACGATTACTTACAGCAAACCATAAAACGCGCCGACAAAGCCTTATATCAGGCCAAACAGCAAGGCAAAAATCAAGCGGTGCTGGCCTCTGATGAATCGCCGGATATGGCATTGTCCAGCGAAATAAATAAGCCGACTCAAGCACAAACCGAATAAAGAAGTGTCCTTGGGCATTGGCCTTGGGTTCACGCTTTTGCTTTTAATTCACACATTTCGCTGTTTTACGGGGAAGCGACATTTTGAATTAAGCCTGCTGCTGAGTGAAATCTCTGCATAAGTTAAGAATTCAGTTTAAAAAACCAATGCAGAGATTTTTGATTTTTATGAATAAAAAAGTTCTTCTGCGGCAGCCTTTTCAGTCAATAATTGTGCGGGGTCGAATCGGTTGCCGTGCTGTTTTGCCAGCCGGTTGAGGGTTTCGCAGATCTCCTGAGCGCCCCGGGTGTCGATATATCTGAACGGACCGCCGGTAAACGGCGGAAAGCCCAGACCCAAAATGGCCGCTAAATCACCATCGGCTGCACTATCTAAAATGCCTTCCTGAAAACAATGTACACATTCATTCACAAAAATCAGACCAATACGGTCTTGAATAGTGGCTTTATCCATAGGTTTTCTGTCTTCGCCGCCAAAATATTCATAGATATCAGTGTTGACTGTTTTGCGGCCTTTTTTGGGGTAGCGGTAAAATCCTTTACCCGATTTGCGGCCATAGAGTTTGGCTTCAGCCAGTTTTTGCACCGTGTCATCCTGTTCGATACCCCGTTCGCTGAATAAATCGCCCAACGCGCCGCGGGCGATGTGCGCACCCACATCAATGCCGACTTCATCCATTAATGCCAGTGGCCCCACCGGAAACCCCCAGTCTTTCATGGCATTATCCACATCTTCGATTTTGGCGCCGTCATGGAGTACCTTAATGGCTTCATGGGTCATGGCTGATAATACCCGTGTGGTGTAAAAACCCGGACCGTCTTTCACCACGACAACGGTTTTGCCTTGTTTGACACCTACATTTATGGCCATCTGGCGGGCTTTTTTAGCTGTTTTATCGGTGACAATGACTTCTAAAAGTGGCATTTTAGGTACCGGTGAAAAATAGTGCATACCCACCACATTATTAGGGTTGCTTGAGTTTTTGGTGATATCGGCTAATGGCAGTGATGAGGTATTGGTGGCAAAAATTGTACTTTTTTTGCAGCGTTTTTCGGTATCAGCCAGTATTTTTTGTTTCAGGCCTAAATCTTCAAAAACGGCTTCAATAATTAAATCCGCTTCACAAATGGCGTCGTCATCCAGCGTGGTTTCGATGTTTGCCATCAAACGATCTCGATCCACTGCCGTCATGGCTTTTTTGCGCACCAGTTTGGTGAAATCATCCCAGATTGTTTTCAGGGCCGACGCGATGCCTTCGGCACTGATGTCCTTCAGTATCACATGGTAACCATTTTTAATGGAGACTTCCGTAATCCCTGCGCCCATAAAGCCGGCACCAATCATGGTGATGGCATCTGTGTTTTCGGTTTTGTTGTTATTTTTGAGTTTTTTATTGTCTTGAATGGCCAGAAACAAGCGGATGAGGTTTTGGCTTTCAGGGCTGCTGTGCAGTTCGCCAAAAGCGATGGCTTCGGCTTCTAAACCGGCTTGCAAGCCGTCTTCCAGACCAATTTCCACACAATCCAGTATTTTTAGAGGTGCCGGATAATTACCACGTGTTTTTTTCATCACCGTTTCACGGGCTTTTTTCAGCACATAATTACGCCCCACAGAGGTGTTAAGGGCTTTATCCAACAGTGATTGTTTTTTGGGGCGGCGTTTTATGGGGCTGTGCGCCTGTTGTAAAGCGGCCTGGTACAGACCTTCTTTGTGAATCAGTTCATCCACCAGGCCGTTTTTCTTGGCGCTGTAGGGATATATATTCTTGCCGGTCAACAGCGCATCCAGGCCATAGCGCAGGGACGTGAGTTTAATCAGCCGCTGTGTGCCGCCGCCACCCGGTAACAGGCCCAGTTTCATTTCCGGTAAACCAAATACGGTTTTATCGTCGGTGGTGGCAATGCGGTAATGACAGGCCATGGCCACTTCCAGGCCGCCGCCGAGACAAGCGCCATTGATGGCCGCAATCACCGGTTTTTTGAGTCTGCTCAGGCGTGTCAGAATCTGGTTGCCCTCGCGGGACAGTTTGGTGGCTTCTTCAGACGTTTCCATACGCTGAAAATCTTTAATATCAGCACCGGCGATAAAGCAGTTGGGTTTTTTGGAGATCAACACCGCAGCTTTAATCTCATCATTTTCTTCGATGGTGTCTAACAAAGTCCTGAAATCATCCAGCATAGCCACAGATAAGGTGTTGACCTCCGAACCCGGTTGATCCATCCAGATGGTGGCAATATTGTTATTAATGTCTAATTCAAAATTGGCCATGATGTTATCCTATTTTTTTCAGTAAAATTGAAGAACCCAATCCACCGGCAGCGCAGGCACTGATCAATGCGTATTGACCGTCTGATTGCAGTAAGCGGCGTTTGGCTGCGGTTAACAGGCGACTGCCGGTGGCACCAAACGGATGTCCCAGAGACAGTGAACCACCCTGGGTGTTAATTTTTTCCAAAGGTATTTCACCCACCGGTTGATCCAGTCCAAGTTGATTCTTACAAAATGTAGGGTCTTGTAAAGCCGCTAGATTGGCCAGTACCTGACCGGCAAATGCTTCATGTATTTCAAACACATCAATGTCATCCAGCGTTAGATCAGCTTCCTTAAGCAAACGGCTGATGGTATAGGCCGGTCCCAATAATAATTCACCTTTGGGTGTTTGACCTGAATAGACGTAGCCTTCAATCACCACGCTTGGGTTAAGTTTTCTTTTTCTGGCTTCTTCAAGGCTCATCAGCAAACTCACTGATGCGCCGTCTGTTATGGGTGAGGCATTACCGGCTGTGACCGTTCCATGCGGCTTAACAAACACCGGCTTTAAAGAGGCCAGTTTTTCCATGGAACTGTCAGCATAAAAAGTATTATCCTGTTTGATAACTTCAAAGTCAGGGTGAATGGTGATAAATTCTACTTCTTGCTCAAACTGGCCGTCTTCCCAGGCCTTGGCGGCTAACTGGTGTGAGCGCAAAGCATAGGCATCTTGCTGTTCACGGCTGATATTAAATTTCGCGGCCAATTGATCGGCATCCTGACCCATGGTTAAACCGGTGGAGAATTCAGCAATCGCCGGGGTCTCAGGAACCAAGGACTTAAATTTAAATTGTTTAAACACCTGCCAGTAATCCTTAAAGCCTTTGGCTTTCTGGGCTTGCATCAGGGTTTTCTTTAAATCATGACTGATTCTAACCGGGGCATCAGACATCGACTCCACACCGCCGGCCAGACCGATATTGATGGCACCGGACTGAATGTCCTGAGCGGTGTTTGTGATCGCTCGGTTGCCCGAAATACAGGCCATGGTGACCGTGTATGCAGGCGTTTTAACGTCAATGCCGGCACCAATCATGGCTTCTCTGGCCACGTTCGACGTGGCGGCATTTTGAATCACATTGCCCATGATAAGCTGATCACAGTCCGATTGTAAAAAATCATAACGGTGTTTAATCTGATTGAGTGTCATGCGCGCTAAATCATAGGCCTTGAGGTCCTGGGCTTTACCACCCGGTGCCTTCATAAACGGGGTGCGAACGCCATCGATGACAGCCACTTGCGAGTCTTTGAAAATCATTTTTATCCGTTGATAGGTAGAATACTTAACATTGTCACCATACGCCTGCGTATTGTCAAGTTTTAGCGTTTCTTATCTAACCCCACCGGCGGCATAAGACCGGGAAATTCCCAGGAATTGAAAAAATCATTAAATAAGACAGGAAATCCTTAACCTGAAGGCGGTTTTGGTGTAGAATGCGCGCACTTTGGGGCAGGTAAAAATTTATTAAGCGGCTTTTGCTCAATTGGCATCCAGGCAACGGGCTGTGCAAATTAAGCAAAGGCTACTTATTGATGGCTGTTCCCGAATTACTTTTTAACAAGACATACGAAGGCAATCATGACAACAGATTTAAGCAAATACAGAAACATTGGTATTTTCGCGCACGTTGATGCAGGTAAAACCACCACCACCGAGCGTATTTTAGGTTTAACCGGAAAAATTCATAAAATGGGTGACACCCATGACGGTGATGCCACCACTGATTTTATGGATCAGGAACGCGAACGTGGTATCACAATTCAATCAGCGGCCACCAGTTGCATGTGGAATGACCACCGTTTAAACATTATTGACACACCGGGTCACGTTGACTTCACCGTTGAAGTGTACCGTTCATTAAAAGTATTGGACGGCGGTGTGGGTGTATTCTGTGGATCCGGTGGTGTTGAGCCGCAATCGGAAACCAACTGGCGTTATGCGAATGATTCAAAAGTTGCCCGTATCATATTTGTGAATAAACTTGACCGCATTGGTGCTGATTTCCTGAATGTGGTTAAACAGGTTAAAGAAGTATTGGGTGCCACACCCCTGGTGATGACTTTGCCGATTGGCCGTGAAGACGCATTCAAAGGCGTGGTTGATGTGCTTGAGCGCAAAGCCTATGTCTGGGACGCCAGCGGTGATCCTTTGGCCTACACGGTCGAAGAGGTGCCGGCTGATATGGTTGATCAGGTGGAAGAGTTCCGTGAAGCGATGATTGAAACGGCTTTGGAACAGGACGATGAAGCCTTAGAAAAATACTTAGAAGGCGAAGAACCCTCCATTGAAACCATCAAAAAATGTATCCGTCAGGGTACCAATAAACTGGCTTTTTTCCCCACCTACTGTGGTTCAGCTTTTAAAAATAAAGGCGTGCAATTGGTGTTAAACGCGGTGGTTGATTACTTACCCGCTCCCACTGAAGTGCCACCACAACCTGAAGTGGATCTGGAAGGTAATGAAACCGGAAAATTCGCCATAGTTGACCCCAAAAAACCTTTGCGTGCCTTGGCGTTCAAAATCATGGATGACCGTTACGGTGCTTTAACCTTTATTCGAATCTATTCAGGTGTGCTGGAAAAAGGCACAACCGTACTGAATACCTTTACTGGTAAAACTGAACGTATTGGTCGTATTGTTGAAATGCATGCCGATGCCCGTGAAGAACTTGAATCAGCTCAAGCTGGTGATATTGTCGCTGTGTTGGGTATGAAAAATGTACAAACCGGTCATACCCTGTGTGACCCTGACAATCCGGCCACTTTAGAGCCGATGGTGTTCCCCGATCCGGTTATTTCGATGGCTGTGGCGCCAAAAGATAAAGCGGCTGCTGAAAAACTGGGTGTTATCTTAGGTAAAATGATTAAAGAAGACCCGTCTTTCCAGGTTGAAACCGATGAAGATTCCGGTGAAACCATCTTAAAAGGAATGGGTGAGCTTCACTTGGACATTAAAGTGGATATTTTGAAGCGTACCCATGGTGTTGAAGTGGAAGTGGGTCAGCCGCAAGTGGCTTACCGTGAAGCCATCACCGCGCCGGTGACTGACTCTTACACCCATAAGAAACAATCCGGTGGTTCAGGTCAGTTCGGTAAAATTGATTACACCATTGAGCCCGGTGAAACCGGTTCAGGTTACGTTTTTGAATCCACGGTAACCGGTGGTAATGTACCCAAAGAATACTGGCAGGCGATTGAAAAAGGCTTTCAGTCAATGATGCAAGAAGGGACTTTGGCCGGCTATCCGTTGCAGGATTTAAAATTCACCCTACAAGATGGTCAATACCATGCGGTTGACTCCTCAACCATGGCCTTTGAGGCTGCGGCCAAAGGCGCTTACCGACAATCGATTCCAAAAGCCAAACCACAACTGATGGAACCCATCATGAAAGTGGACGTGTTTACCCCTGAAGACCATGTGGGTGATGTGATTGGTGACTTAAACCGTCGTCGCGGTATGATTAAATCGCAGGATCCAACCGCCACCGGTGTGCGCATTAAAGCCGATGTGCCATTATCTGAGATGTTTGGTTACATTGGTTCGCTGCGTACCATGACCTCAGGTCGCGGACAATTCTCCATGGAGTTTTCGCACTACATGCCTTGTCCTTCAAACATCGCTGATGAAGTGATTGAAGCAGCCAGAGAGCGACGCAAAGCCAGCTAAATTAAGCGGAAAAGCGTATGATAAAAAGGGCGGCTATTAAGCGGCCCTTTTTTGTGCCTTGGGTTAAAATAACACCATGACTGACATTAACTTCAAACAAAAACTGAATATTAACCGACCCTATGGTGCGCAGCTTGATGAACCAGACTGGTCAGCCATTGAATATGCCTTAGAAAGCGATCGCGGGCGGATTATTAACGCACCGTCTTTACGGCGCTTACAACAAAAAACTCAGGTCTTTCCTTTGGAGCGAAATGCCGAAGTGCGTTCACGGCTAACCCATTCTCTTGAGGTTCAGCAAAATGGCCGCTATCTGGTACAGACAGTGTATAAAAAACTGGCTGAGAAAGCCGCAGATTATGGATTAGACGGTGGTCTGCAAGCGGTGACTTCTTTGGTGGAGATGGCCTGCCTGATGCATGACATCGGCAACCCGCCATTTGGTCATTTTGGTGAACAGGTTATTTCCCAGTGGTTTGCAGATTATTTATCTGATGACCACCATTGGCCGGTGAACAACGCATCCGCACAACTCATGAGCAGTATGCAGCGTGATTTAAGTCGATTTGAGGGCAATGCTCAGGCGATTCGTTTAACCGCGCGCTTAGAGCGCATGAACCTCAGCTATGCACAAACTGCGGCCATTTTAAAATACAGTCGCAGTAACGCTGAAACGCCTGACAAGCCATTAAGTTATCTGCATAAAAAAGCCGGCTACTATTTATCCGAGCACAGCTTTGTGACCGATATGTGGCAGGCTGTCTCTGTACAACCGGGGCACCGTTATCCATTGACCTATCTGATGGAAGCCGCCGATGACATTGCGTATTGTCTGGCTGATATTGAAGATGCGGTGGAAAAGGGTATTTTGCCGTTACATTATTTGATTGAATTAATACTGATTGCTTTTAAACAGCTGGGCGGTGATTTGGACAAGGCCTTTTTAGGCCCGCATAACGATCAGTTACACAGCTTACAGTCTGTGTTGGACAAGGCTTATCGAGACAGTCAACAAGTGGCTATTAACAGCAACCAATCGTTTTTTATCAAAATTCGGGTTCCCATTATCCATTATCTGGTCAATCACGCCGCCAATCAGTTTGTGACCAATATAAAAGCCATATATCATGGCCATTTCAACCAAGCCCTGTTAGAAGACGGCAGCCAGGCCCATCGCTTACTCAAAACCTTCAAGCAAGTGGGCTATGATCATGTCTATTGTCACAACGAAGTCCAAAAACTTGAACTGCAAGGCCAGCAAATTATCTCAGGCATTTTAAACCACAACGCATCCCTGCTGAATTTAGCATTCGATGATTTTCAACGCTTACTCAAGCCCGGTAAATTATCCGCACACCGCTTACTGATAAACCGCATGGACCCCAACCATTTAAAAGCCTACCAGCTGGCCATGCAAGACGTTGATGATAACCATGAGCTATGGGATTTCTACCATCGATGCCGCCTGCTCCAGGACCACATCAGCGCCATGACCGATCACAGCGCATATGATGAGTATCGGCTACTGAAGGTGAGTGATTGAGGAATCTTTTGTGATGATTTGTTCAACTTTAGACAATTTTGAACCACAGACTGGTGACCTGTGTGGAAATAGTTATAATGGTGAATATGACCGTGACTGATTATTTGTTATCTTAAGAAAAAATCAGCGGGTTTATAAATTAAAATCTTAAGAAGCAAATCGTCTATGAAATATCAATTAATCTGTGTTCTGCTCGTCACTTCTCTTTCCATTGCACCAGTTCAATCTAAAAATAATTCAAACCCCAGATCAAACAAAACTTTTTCCAAACAATCCTTGTCTGTTGAAAATAAATTAAATGCCTTTGATCACTTCGGTGTGGGTGGTGATTTAAGCCGTTTTGGTTACAGCGTTGATGTGGAACTTAACAAGATTAAAGGGTACTGAGGTTCCCCTTTAATTTCTGTTCTGGATTATTTTTATTAAAATGCGCTTTTATTTAAGAAACACATCTCGCGACCGGCGGGTGAAATATAAACAATCTGGTAACCGGATTGACGCAATAAATGAACGGTGTCAATTGTATCTTGTTTGTCAAAGTCTTTAAATCGATGGTGAAATTCAACCAGAATTAGTCTTGGCCTTAGTTGTGACTGAATGACGCTTTTTAAGAAATCATATTCAGCCCCCTCGACATCCATTTTTAGCACATCAATATTATCATGCCCCAGTCGTTTCATGGTTGATTGTAGAGAGAGGGCTTGAACCAGCACACCATCATTGCGTGATTCTTGATGTGGACTAAAACTATACATGACGGCTGATTTTTTGCCTTTTTTATTGACCAGTGGATAAAGATAAAATTCACCATCTTCAGCCGCCGCGGCAAAGGGGTGGAAATGAAATTCAGCGGGCAGAGATTGTTGCGCAATCCAGTCAACAGAATAAGGGGTTGGATCAAAGGCATGAACAGAAACTTTTTTTAAGTTAATCAATGCCAGTTCAAAATCAATATCGTCACAAACGCCAAAACTATATACAATGTCATTTTCATTCAGCGCATCAAGCGGTAACCCCCAGTCGCCAAATACCGTGATGTCACAGTTTTCATCAAGCCTAAATTTAGGCTCCCGTCCATAAGACTGTCTGAATTTCAATTTTGCGGATTGCGCAAAATCACTTTTTTCAAATTTTTTCCAAAATGTCAAAGCCATAGAAAACCCAGTGAATTAGTAAGGCTATTTTAACAGCTTCTACTATTGAGTGGTGGAGAGATATGTATTTTGAAGTGCTTGCAAAAAAAATCGGACACTAAAAAGCCGGTGTTAATACCGGCTTTTGACATTCCGTTAAACGAAAAACTTATTTTAAGTTATTGGCAACAAAGTCCCAATTAACAATGTTCCAGAAGTTTTTGAGGTAAGCGCCGCGATCATTGCGGGTATCAACGTAATAAGCGTGCTCCCAGACATCACAGGTTAATAACGGGTGATAACCGTCGGTCATGGGATTGCCGGCGTTCGATGTATTAATGAGTTCTAAATCTCCGGATTTATTTTGCACCAGCCAAACCCAGCCGGAGCCGAAAGTGGCAGCACCTAAATCATTAAATTTCTTGACGAACTCATCAAAGCTGCCAAATTTTGCATTAATTTTATCGGCCAGTTCGCCGCCGGGTTCACCGCCGCCATCGGGTGAGAAACCGTTGAAGTAAAAAGTGTGGTTCCAGATTTGGGCGGCGTTGTTAAATATACCCCCATCAGATTTCAAAATAATGTCTTCTAAAGACATGTTTTCAAACTCAGTGCCTTTAATCAAATCATTTAATTTATTGACGTATGCATTGTGGTGTTTGCCATGATGATAGTTAAGGGTTTCTTCAGAAATATGTGGTGCCAAAGCATCTTTGGCATAGGGTAAATCAGGTAATTCAAATGACATAATATTCCTCCATAATAAAAAATATAAATTGAGACCTCTGCATAAGTCTGGGTTATTGAAAAAATGATTGAAATTCTGAAGTTCAAGGAAGGAAACGCAAGTAATAGCAATAGCTATTGCTAAGTTTTATGACGCAGAAATTCAGGATTTCAGACATTTTTACTTAATTCACGACTTATGCAGAGGTCTCTTATTATAAGCCATCTACAAATATAAGGACTTTTGGTCATTTTAAAAGGTGTCTTGTCAATTTTATGTCGCTGCATAATTCAAATTAACGCGGTTTTAATAAATAAAGCATTTTTTATCGGTTTATGGTCATTCAGGACGTGGTTATCCTCTAAGACCATCGATTTATAACGGCTTTTTGCTTATAATCGGCGCTTTCTTAAAAAACGAGCAAGTCATGAGCGATTTTCGTATCGAAAAAGACAGCATGGGTGAATTGAAAGTCCCGGCTGATGCTTTATACGGTGCCCAAACCCAGCGTGCCGTGAACAATTTCCCCATCAGTGGATTAACCATGCCGCCGGCCTTTATTAAAGCTTTGGGATTGGTTAAAAAAGCCGCGGCCCAGGCCAATGAGCAGTTGGGTCATTTAGCCAAAGACAAGAGTCAGGCGATTCAAGCGGCGGCGGATCAGGTTATCCGTGGTGATATGAACAGGCATTTTCCCATTGATGTGTTTCAGACCGGTTCAGGCACCAGTTCAAACATGAACTGCAATGAAGTGATAGCCCACTTGGCATCCACGAAGGAACTCATGATACACCCCAACGATCACGTCAATATGGGACAAAGTTCAAACGATGTGGTCCCAACGGCGATTGCGGTAAGTAATGCCTTGGATGTGGCACAAAACTTAATTCCGGCCATGCATACTTTTATTGCTGCCTGTCAGGCGAAGGCACAGCAGTTAAACGCAGTGGTTAAAACCGGTCGTACCCATTTAATGGATGCCATGCCGGTGACTTTTGGTCAGGAACTGAATACCTGGGCGAGCACCATGCAAAGTAATGTGGACCGTTTAAGTGATGCCTTAAAACGGGTTTGTCAATTGCCGCAGGGGGGCACCGCTGTCGGTACCGGTGTCAATGCGGACAGTCGTTTTGGTGCACTTTTTGCCGAGAAAATATCAAAATTAAGCGGCTTACATTTTACCAGTATGGCCAACAAATTTGATGGCATCAGTACCCAGGATAACATTGTGGAGCTGTCCGGTCAGCTGCGGGTTTCGGCGGTGACATTAATGAAAATAGCCAATGATTTACGTTGGATGAATTCAGGACCCCTGGCAGGTATTGGTGAAATTGAGTTGCCCAGCTTGCAGCCCGGCAGCAGCATTATGCCGGGTAAGGTCAATCCGGTGATTCCTGAAGCGGTGACCATGGTGTGTGCACAGGTTATCGGTAATGACACCACTGTAACCGTGGCCGGTCAGTCGGGCAACTTTCAACTCAATGTGATGTTGCCGGTGATTGTTTATAACTGTTTGCAGAGTATCGATATTTTAAGTAGCGGTATAAAACAATTGGCGAAGCAATGTATTGAAGGTTTTCATGTCAATCACGAGAAGGTCTCTGAAAGTGTGGGCAAAAACCCGATTTTAGTGACCGCATTGAACCCGGTGATTGGCTATGAACTGGGGGCAAAAATTGCCAAAAAAGCGTATCAGGAAAAACGTTCCGTGATTGAAGTAACCAAAGAAATGACTGATCTCAGTGAACAGGAGATTAAAGTTATTTTAGACCCGATTAAATTAACCCTCGGTGGGCTGGAGAAAGAATAATGAAATATATGATAAAAACTTTGATGGTAATACTGTTGACCGGAGTGGTTGTGGCCAAGGAGCTGCCCTCATGGGGCATGACAGAAAGTCAGTACAAAATGCCCAATTTCACCAACAAAATGCAAAAAATCGGTGATCAGGCGGTGAAAAACGACTGGTTATTGAAAATTACGGCACCCAAGGATTGGCACGGTAAAATTCGTGCCGCTTTAAGTCAACAAGGGGCGAAAAATGTACAGATTAACTTTAAAGACTCCCTGTATAAAAGCATCACCATATCCGCAACACCGGGCATGGAGCTGAAGTCAACCACCGTCGAAACCACGCTACCGGCGGTGGCCAAAAAACAAGTGGTCATTGATAAGCCTGAAATGGACACGGAGATTGAAGCACCTGAATTTGATAACAATTTTAAGGCAGGTGATATTTTGGCCGATATGGACGAACTTGAACTGACCCTGCCGGATAATGGTAAAACGGAGAAAAAACCGCGACAGATAACTCATGCATCGAATCAGCAAGTTGTCAAAGCCGACAGCCGCGAAACCAGCAATCAACCTGAAACATCGCAATCAGACGCTCAAAACCAAGATAAAGCACTCATAAAAGAAAATTTGAGAAAACGTTATGCCAGAAGCAAAACCGTGGATCGAACCATCAGCTACGAAAATATTACAGACGAAGATGAGTTAATTGTGTCTGACGATGTGGTGCTGGTAAAACGTTATGTCAACCGGGGTGTGGCCATTTATTACTGGATGCAGGAAGCCTATAACCCCGAGACGCATCATTTGATTGATAAAGGCAGTGGCAAGTTCGCTAAGATTGGAGATGCTTCTTCGGATTCAGAGAAACCGATTGCAGATAACCATTCAAATGATGAGGATTCCGGTAAAATAGACAATCCGGCCGCCAAATTCTTTGATTTTGTGGCCGTAACAGACGATCTGGACAGGCAAGATCAGCTGCGCCGAGATTATATTCGTAATAAATCGGTTAACAACACCATTAAAGCGTCTCAGTTAAATCCGAAAGATATTTTATATGTATCCAATCATACCGTATTGGTTGAAAGACCATTGGGTAACAGCCGCAGTGCCTATTTTTGGCTGGTGGGAGACACCCGTATTGAACAGCCCATAGAACACACAGGCCCGAATAAATTTGTGATTCAATAAATTGATACTGCGTTATAGCCATATACAATTGATTCGACTGGCGGGGCTGATTATTTGGCTCAGCCTGTCGATTCCTCTGGTTTTGCATTATGATTCAGTCATAACCCGGCCATTTTTGGTGTATGGTTTGGCCCACATCAGTTTTGGCGTGGTATTTTGGCTGGCCACTTTAAATTTTAAAAACAGTCTGTACAACACCAGCGGCTGGTTGGCGGTGATTATGATGGTGGTTTTTGTGCTGGTGATTAATCACATTACTGACAGTGCCACCGGTATTTTCTACGCCTTAATTATCTCAGTATTATTACCCTGGCTGTTTCCGGTGGGCTTGAGTTTATTTGTGTTGGCAGCTTATAACTTATTGATTGGTCTTCAATTTGGTTACATCGGTGCGGAATTGAATAACCCGACCTTTCAATATGTGCTGTTTTTTGTTTACCTCGGGGTGTCGGTGTTTTCTTTTATCATCTCTTTGACGGCTTTTAAACAGCAGCATGATAAAGAACAACTGCGGTTATTAAACACCGAACTTAAAGCCACGCAAGTGCTATTGGCGGACAGTTCCCGTATCAATGAACGCTTGCGGATATCACGGGAATTACATGATCTGGTGGGCCATCATTTAACCGCTTTAACCCTTAATTTAGAAGCTGCCAGTCATTTGACCGAAGGCAAGCCGCAAAGCTATGTCAAAAAATCTCAGTCCATCGCACGCCTGTTGCTGGCTGACGTGCGTGAAGTGGTGGGGCAGTTCAGACAAAGCGGTACGTTAAACTTGGGTCAGGCCATTGATGAACTGTTGAATGACCTACCGGGGTTAAAAGTGAATAAAGACATACCGGATGAGTTGATGGTGGAAGATCCGCGGCTGGCGCAAACCTTATTGCGCTGCACCCAGGAATTAATTACCAATACCTTAAAACATGCCAAAGCCCACCGATTATGGGTTAAGCTGTGCACTCAAGACCAACAATTGATTCTGAGTGTGCGTGATGACGGTTTGGGATTGGGTGACAAGTCATTTGGCAATGGATTAAAAGGCATTCAGGAACGGGTGGCGATTATGAACGGAACCTTTGAAATCAATGATAAAAACGGTGCCTGTGTGCGCTTAACCTTTCCAATATAAACGGGAGAGAGAAAATGATAAAAGTACTACTGGTCGATGACCAAAATCTTGTGCGACAAGGTGTTCAGGCTTTGTTGGAACTGGCCGATGACATCGAAGTAATTGGTGAAGCCCGCTCCGGACAGGAAGCGGTTAAAATGATTCCCGAAATTAAACCGGATGTGGTGCTGTTGGATATGCGCATGCCGGGCATGTCAGGTTTGGATGTTTTGCATGAATTAGCAAAAACCCAACAACTTCCACCGACCATTATTCTCACCACTTTTGACGACGAAGAATTAATCCTGGCCGGGGTCAAAGCCGGTGCCAAAGGGTATTTACTCAAAGATGTGCCGCTTGAAGAATTGGTGGAAGGCATTAAACAGGTGGCCGCCGGTAAAACCATTGTTCGTCCGCAGATTACTGAAAAAATACTGGACAGTGTGGAAGGCCTGAAAAATGAATTCATGAGCCTTGAGCGCCCTGATCCATTAACCAACCGGGAAACTGAGATTTTACGTTTAATGGCCGGTGGTTACAGTAATAAAGAAATCGCCAATTCAATCTTTGTGGCTGAAGGTACGGTTAAAAACCATGTGTCCAATATCTTATCTAAACTCGGTGTCCGGGATCGCACCCGTGCCGTGTTAAAGGCACTTGAATTAGGTTTAATCTAAAGTTATGAATAATGAATTTGAACTAAGAGCCACCACATCACCGCATTGGGTGAAAGTGGCTTTAGCTGATTTTGATGCCTTTTTAAAAGACCACGCTGCCTGTGAGCGCAAAGCAGCGGCTCTGGCCATGTCGATGGTACAACATTACCCCGATAAACCGGATTTAATCCGTGGCATGATCGATCTGGCTATGGAAGAAATGGCGCATTTTCGGGAAGTGATTAAAATTATGCTGGCCAAAGGCTTGCAACAAGACAATGATGAAAAAGATCCGTATATTAAAGCCCTGTTAAAGCACATGGGCAAAGGCAAAAAAGCCTATTTGTTAGACCGGTTGCTGATTTTTAGTATTGTCGAAAAACGTGGTCATGAGCGCTTTCATCTGGTGGGTGAAGCCCTTGAGGACGCAAAACTAAAAGATTTTTATCAGCGCTTAGCCCGTGCTGAATACCGACATTACACCTTATTTATGGATTTGGCTTTGCAGTATTTTGATGAAACTGAGGTGAGGGCACGATTGGATGAACTGTTGGATGCTGAAGCTGAGATAATCAATAACTTACCCTTAAGAGCTGCCGTTCACTAACGGTGCAACCCTCCTTTCAGACTTACCTTGCGAACTACGGTCATGCCGTTAATCTGTCGACTGACTGTTATCAAGTCTGGCAGCATGTTTTAATCGTACCCATTTGTGGTGAGACATCTGATTGTCTGCAACAGCTCATCAGCGGGATTCAAGGTGACCGATATTTAATCGTCGCTTGTATTAATCGACCTGATAATCACCCTAAAAGCAGTCACTGGCAGCGACTAAATAAACAATTAATCAATCACTTATGTCAACAAGCCAATTCGGTCAGGCAAACGGCAAAAGGTTATTTTTTGTCTTTTAATTGCCACGATATCTGGTTGCTGGATTTTAATGATCAGCCGTTTGATGGTAACCAAGGCGTGGGTTTAGCCCGAAAAATGGCCGCAGATTCAGCCCTGCAGTTAATTGATCAACAAGCCATCAAAAGTCGCTGGATTCACAGCACCGATGCCGATGTGGTATTGCCGCCTGATTATTTTCAGGTGGCGGTAGATACAAAGTATGCTGCCTACAGTTTGGCTTTTCAGCATAGTAGCCATGACCCGGAAATCAATCAATGGCAGACACTGTATGATTTTAAATTAAGGTATTATCAGCAAGCCATGCGCTTTATCGGCTCGCCGTATGATTACATTCCACTCGGTAGCTGCCTGATTGTTCAAGCTGATGCGTATGCCAAGGTACGCGGATTTCCGATACGCAGTGGTGGTGAGGATTTTTATGTGCTGAATAAATTAACCAAAACAGGCCCAATCGCCCAACCAGACAAGCCGGTGATTCAGATTAAAAGCAGGTTATCGGACCGGGTGCCATTTGGTACGGGGCCGGCTCTACTGAAAATGAAAAACTCAGTTAAAACGTCACGTTTTTATCATCCACAGATATTTGCCGATATAAAAACCTGGTATCAGCAACTATATGATTATTATGAAAAGAAAGTTTTGCCCGATAACATCATTATTAATAATTTTTGGAACATTGAGCTGCTTTTACATAAAACCTTGCGACAAACCAAAACAGCTAAGCGCTGGCAGCAGTTTGTGATTGAATGGTTTGATGCGTTTAAACTATTAAAAACCGTGCATGCTTTGGAGATCAATTGGCCAAGACAGACGTTGGATGCGCTTCGGGAATTGGACTCTTTTTGGGCGTTGACTGAGGGGTTGGTTGTGCCACATTAGAGGGATAAGCTCTCGATCAGTCAACATGGAGTGCTGCTGAGCAGCACGACCCGCCGAGCCGGTTGGTGAGCGTAGCGAATCAGAGGCGAATAGCACGAAGTTATACGAAGTGTTCGCTGTGGCCGCTTTCACTTTTGTCGGGAACAAAAGTGAATGAAGTCCCAAGAACACACCCTTTTAAGTTGCCTGAGGCGGATTAGTTGGGATGAATTTGTGGAGAGGATGGATGAAATACATCCTGTATTTCACACTTCGTGCGCCTTTGGCGTCAAAAAAATTTCGGGAAAATTTTTTCATGTAACCCGTAGGGCGATATACAGGGATGTATAGCGTAAAATTCTTTCCAGAAGAATTTTTATTCATCGCATCCTTGTGATTCACCCCTTCGGGGCTAGCGTGATAGTTTGCTCCTGGCAAACTATTTGAACCGACTCAGATGCTCGCCCTCTCGAACAGTCAATTCATTTTGTTTACATATTCATAAGTTTTTTAAAAAATGTGAATACGGAGGGGTTATTCATAGGGATGGATGAAATACATCCTGTATTTCACACTTCGTGCGCCTTCGGCGTCAAATTTTGTTCCAGACAAAATTTTCGAACCAGCTCGGGTTCTCACCCTCAACCAGCGCCATTAAATAGCTGATTGAATCAGATATTTAATGGCGGTGAGAGAGGGATTCGAACCCTCGATAAGCTATTAACCTATACACACTTTCCAGGCGTGCTCCTTCAACCACTCGGACACCTCACCGCAAGGGTTGTGGATTTTACCTGTTTTCGTTGATAAATGGAACAATGATTGTTAAATCGTAGGGTTTTGATTTGATACTTTTTAAAAATTGGTCAACTCAGTTGTTTTATAACTGTCAATTCAACTTTATATTATAGGGTTGTCTTGTATGAATTTTAAAATGATGTGTCGAGAGGGATGGATCAAATACGTCCTGTATTTGCCACTTCGTGCGCCTGCGGCGTCAAAAAATGTTCCTGACATTTTTTTATTCATCGCGTCCCTGCGATTCACCCCTTCGGGGCTTGCGTGATAGTTTGCTCCGGGCAAACTATTCGAACCCTCGATAAGCTATTAACCTATACACAAGCTGATGTGAAAATTCATCGCTTCTTAAATCCTGCGGATTTAAACCGCAATGAATTTTGATGTGATGGTCTGCCGACGCCAGGCGTGCTCCTTCAACCACTCGGACACCTCACCGCAAGGGTTGTGGATTATACCTGTTTTCGTTTGTAAATGGAACAGTGATTGTTAAATCATAGGACATGCTTTATTTTTGACTGTTTTGTAATTGTTGGATGATTCGACTGCTGCCCATGATTTCTGAGGCTTCAATAACCACCATGATGGCACCGGGGTCAATGGCTTTAACCAGGCTTCTGAGTTGTGGAATACGGCGAGCATGGACGACCACAAACAACACGTGCTTGTTCTGATTTTGATTGAATCCGGTGCCCGATATCACGGTACCGTCACGGTGAAGTTGTTGGTTAATGGCTTGGCTGATTTCGCGGTATTGTTGTGAGACAATGTGAACGATTTTTTCACTGACACCGCCGGTGAGCAGCTTATCAATGACTTGTGCGGTAACGTAAATACTGATCATACTCCACAGCAGTTGTTCCATATCGCGAAAGATAAAACCCACGGTGATCAGTATAATCAAATCCATAAACAGCACCGTTTGGGCGGGTCTTATGGTGGTATATTGAGCAAGAATTCGGGCGACTATCGAAGTGCCACCGGCAGAAGCCTGGGCTTTGAGCACCAAAGCAATGCCGATGCCGGCTAAAATGCCGCCGTACAAGGTTGATAATAATAAGCTGTGAAGCACAGGAAAGGATACGTACGCCGCTGTTACATCGACTAAAACAGCTGTGATTATCATGGTTATAATGCTGCGGATGGCAAAGCCTAGATCGAGAAAATGAAAACCGGCTATCAGTAAAGGGATATTCACCAGCAACATGGCCACACCCATCGATATATCACTGAGAAAATAGATAATCATGGCCATTCCGGGTGTCCCGCCGGTTAAAATTTTGGCAGGCACTAAAAACAAGGAAATGGCAGCGGCCATAAGTGCCGAACCGATCAGAATCTTCAGAAAATTCTTGCTTTCTTCAAGCCAAAAAATGCGTTGTGGTTTCATGTTGGTTTAAGTATTTTCGGGTTTGTCCCAGAGTCTCATCAAACCTTGTTGTGCCGTGGACGCCACTAATTTTCCATTAATATCAAAAACATGACCGGTTGCAAAGCCCCGTGCCTCAGATGCGCTGGGGCTGTCACAATCGTATAATAACCAGTCATCAATTTTTAATGGGCGGTGAAACCACATGGCATGGTCCAGGCTGGCAAATTGTAAGCGTGGATCCAGATAAGAAATCCCGTGGGGCAGGGTGGCGGTGGATACCAGGTGGTAATCAGAGACAAAGGTTAATAAAGTTCGGTGCACCACTTGATCATCCGGTAACGGAGAACGTGCCCGAAACCAAATTCGTTTTATGGGTTTTTTTGGGGTTTCGTCAAAAGGATCCACGTCATTAACAAAACGGAACTCAAACGGCCCTTGGGTGGTTAGGGTGCGTCGCATGCGGGGTGACAACTGGCGAATTTTATCAATGGGTATCAGGGTCTTTTCGGTGAGTTCGTCAGGGCCTGGGACATCGGGCATCGGTGCCTGATGATCAAAGCCGGATTCAAGTTTTTGAAAAGAACAAGACATAATCAAAATGGTTTTGCCATTTTGAATGGCAGAAACCCGGCGGTTACTGAAGGTGCGGCCATCACGCACCCGCTCAACCTCAAATATCACCGGCTTATGGCAATCACCCTCACGCAGAAAATAAGCATGCAGGGAGTGGACCTGATGCTCCCGGGTGGTGGAATAAGCGGCTTTGAGGGACTGCGCCAAAACCTGACCACCAAAGATTCGGCCGGTACCGATGTCTAAAGACTGTCCGCGAAACAGGTTTACTTCCAGGGTTTCCAGTGCAAAATACTGCAACAGGGTGTCGATGTCATTGTCTTGATTGGTCATAATTTATCGCATGGCTTCCAATGTTAATTAGACGGGTGCTTTGCATCACAGTTTGCCAAGGAAACAGAGGGCCCGGATCCATTTTACGCAAGATGGTATGAGACGGATTGTCCTCGGCCGGAATTCTGCGTTGATCCAAATCTTCATGGCCCACAATGTGTTGTAAGGCCGGCAACTGACGGCTCAGGTATTGAATCAGTTGAATTAATGCAGAAATTTGTTGATCCGGATAGGCTTCTTTCATGTTTTGGTGGTCGCTGTGGTACCAGTTGGGGTATCGGCCTGTGTTCACCAGTTCAATGCCGACACTGTTCTGGTTATGGTCTTTAACATGGTGCGCCACCCGATCCAGCGACACCCATTGGTACACCTTGCCGTTGCGATCAATGTAAAAGTGACCGCTGTTGCCGGTTCCACTGTCGTATAATATCTTTTCTCCATATTCCCGAGCCATGGCCAGGTCCGGTAATTCGGTGCAATGAATCACCAGTAGATTGATGGCCGTCAAAGGGCGTTTATAAAGCCGTGAATCATAGCTGAGTTTTTGTGGATGAATCTTCACTCGACGCTTGCATAAAAGCCGTGATTTTATCAAAATTATGCAGGCAGTGCTTGGCTGCAATAAAAAAATGTTATAGCATTTGCATTAGTTATTAAAAACCTTTAGAATTCGCCGGCTATGGCTCAGTCACTACCAGAATCCATTGATTTAAATGCTGCGGTGAGAAACCGCTGGCAATTGTCAGGTCAAATTAAATTATCCGATCTGCAGAGGATGCCACATGAACTGTTGCACAGTGAAGACAGTTTGATTGAATATGCTATTCAGTTTCAGACATCGCAAACAGTTCTGGGTGAAGCAATCATTAAGGTCAAAGGTGATTTAGAATTAATCTGTCAGCGCAGTTTAGAGCCATTTACTTACACCATTGAAAATGTAAGTACAGTTGGTTTTATCAGTGAAGTGGAAGATGAAGCCAAACTACCGCCGGATGTACTGGCCACATGGGTTGAAGACATGTTGGTTGACCCCAAGGCACTGGTGGAAGACGAAATATTATTATTGATTCCGGATTACCCGAATAAAACCGGAGCCAAATTAGACAGTAAATACCTCAGCGATGATGCTGATGAACCGGAAAGCGGCGGAGAAAATCCATTTTCCGTGTTAAAAGATTTAAAATAATTTTGGAGAACCTAAGATGGCAGTACAAAAAAGTCGAAAAACCCCTTCCAAACGAGGTATGCGACGTGCTCATGACAAATTAAAATCACGTACTTTATCTGTTGAGCCGGAAACCGGTGAAACCCACTTACGACACCATGTCAGTCCTGAAGGTTTTTACCGGGGTAAAGAAGTGATTCAGTTTGAGCCGGTTATCGAAGAATAATTAACCGAATGCCTGGTAATTATTGGATCGTGGATGTCGCGGTTAATCAGGCAAAATTGAGCGCATCAAAGGGTGAATCAGTGATTTGCCCTTTGTGTTTTTGGGGCTTTTAAAATGGTGTGTGTGGCAGTCGATTTGATGGGCGGTGATACACCGGTTGAAGACCGGTTTAATGCCGTGCTTAAATTTGCCAGAAAAAACCCTGCCGTTGACCTATTGGTTTTTGTGGCGGCGCCTTTTGCCCAACAGCTCAAACAAAAAGCCGGACAGTTACCCGATAATTGGGTAACCGAAGTGTGTGTTTCACAAATCATGATGTCCGAAAGCCCACTGGCGGCCTTGCGCAACAAGCAGGACAGCAGTTTGTCGATGGCCATCAAAGCCATACAGGAAAACCGGGCTGATGCTGTCTTATCGGCGGGTAACACCGGTGCACTGGTGGCATTTGCGAAATACTGGTTAAAACTGATGCGCCCCATTGAAAGACCGGCATTGGCCACAGTTTTGCCCGGTCAGCCCAAACCCACCTTGCTTTTAGATGTGGGGGCCAGTCTGGAATACCGGGCCCAGGATTTTTATAATTTGGCCGAATTGGGTGTGCAGATGGCACCTCGCTTAATACCCGGTTTAAAAAACCCTGAAGTGGCTTTGTTAAATGTAGGTACCGAACACATTAAAGGCCATGACACCATTCAGCAAGCCGATCATCTGTTACAGCAATCGCCGCACAATTACAGCGGATTTTGTGAAGGCAGTGACTTATTCAACGGCCGCTATGATGTGATTTGCTGCGATGGCTTTGTCGGGAACATCACCTTAAAAGCCTGTGAGGGATTGATAAAAAGCATACAGCATCAAAACCGTCGCCTGGGTTGGCGACGGTGGATACCGGGATTTAAAACTGTTAATTTAAATCCGGCACAATATAATGGGGCATTATTGCTTGGATTAGACGGTTTGGTGGTGAAATCACACGGGCATTCTGGGGCTGATGCTTTCTTCCATGCTTTGCAACGCACCACAAATTACGTTAACACCTTTAAAGTCGCCCGATAAGAGAACGAAGAATGAGAACATATGCACGCATAAGCAGTACCGGTAGCGCGTTACCCGAGAAAATTTTGACTAATTCCGATCTGGAAAAGATGGTTGATACGGATGATCAATGGATTCAGGATCGCACCGGTATTAAACAGCGGCATGTGGCGGTTGACGGAGAAACGACCTCGACCTTGGCTGTTCAAGCGGCGAAACAAGCTTTGCAACGGGCCAATATGACCGCAGATGAACTGGATTTGATTGTGGTGGGCACCACCACCCCGGACTTGGTTTTTCCCAGTACCGCCTGTTTGGTTCAAAAAGCCCTGGGTTGTCCGGGCATCACCGCCTTCGATGTGAATGCAGCGTGTAGCGGTTCCATTTATGCCCTTGGTGTGGCGGATAAATTTATTCAGACCGGCCAACATAAAAAAGCGCTGGTGATTGGTGCTGAAACCCTGACAAGAATGGTGGACTGGACGGACCGGGCGACCTGTGTTTTATTTGGTGACGGTGCCAGCGCCATTATTTTAGAACCCTCACAAGAGCCCGGCATTTTATCCACCCATTTACATGCCGATGGCTCACATGATGATTTACTGAATGCCACCGTGGGCGTATCCAGTGGGTTGAAAAATGAACCCAATGGTGGTTTAAAAATCCGCATGAAAGGCAATGAGGTGTTTAAAACAGCGGTTTTGACCTTGGGCAAAATTGTCACCCAGACATTAAAGGCCAACCACATGAAAAAATCAGATGTGGATTGGTTAATCCCCCATCAGGCCAATTTGCGAATTATTGCCGCCACCGCCAAAAAACTGAACATGGATATGGATCAGGTGATTGTGACGGTGGATAAACACGGAAATACGTCGGCAGCGTCGGTGGGTCTGGCTTTGGATGAGGCCATCAGTTCAGGGAAAATCAAACGGGGTGAAGTGCTATTGCTGGAAGCCTTTGGTGGTGGATTTACCTGGGGTTCTGCCTTAATAAAATACTGATTTTAAAGGAGAAGTTATGCAATTAGAACAACAAGTGGCTTTGGTTACCGGCGCCAGTCGCGGCATCGGTAAAAGCATCGCTGAAACACTGGCCCAAGCCGGTGCAGTTGTGATTGGAACAGCCACCAGTGAATCCGGTGCCGGCGCCATCAGTGACTATTTATCTGCCTACGGCGGGCAGGGGCGGGTGTTGGATGTCACCGATGATGACAGTGTTCAGCAGCTGGTGACGGGCTTAAAAGAGGCCAGCGGCTTGCCGCAGATTCTGGTAAACAATGCCGGAATTACAGAAGATAAATTGTTAATGCGCATGTCAGCCACCGATTGGCAGCGGGTTCTGGACACCAATTTATCGGCCATTTACCGTATGAGCAAAGCGTTTATTCGCGGCATGATGAAGACGCGCAACGGCCGCATCATTAACATTGGGTCAGTGATTGGTTCAATGGGTAACGCCGGTCAAAGCAATTACGCCGCAGCCAAGGCCGGATTAATCGGCTTTTCAAAAGCACTGGCTCAGGAAGTGGGTGCGCGTGGTATCACCGTTAATGTGGTGGCGCCGGGTTATATCCAGACCGATATGACGGCTGATTTGCCGGAAGACCAAAAAACCGCCTTATTGGATAAAATTCCATTGCAAAAGCTGGGTGAAACCGATGACATTGCCCGGGCGGTGTTGTTTTTGGCTGCGGAATCAGGTCGTTATATCACAGGCGAAACCTTGCATGTCAACGGTGGCATGTATATGGCTTAATCACGGTCAAGTTCATCGGTCATAAACAGACGTTTGAAATAAATAGTGGTTTTTAGCTAAGCTGGGGACATTTATTGGTGGAAAAATCAGTGAAGCTTGCATACAATATAATTTTTTAAAGACAGGTAATGAACACATGAGTGACATTGAAAATAAAGTAAAAGAAATTGTTGTTGAGCAGTTGGACCTTGATGTCAGTGCATCAGAATTAAACAACAGCGCTTCATTTGTCGATGACTTGGGGGCGGATTCTTTGGATACGGTTGAATTGGTGATGGCTTTGGAGGAAGAATTTGAATGTGAAATTCCTGAAGAAGATGCCGAAAAAATCACCACTGTTCAACAAGCCATCGATTACGTCACGGCGAACGTTTAAGTTGTTCACAGCGTAACCTATTAAAGGCCGCGTTAAACCGTGGCTTTTTTTATTTGTGCAAATTATTTATGGGGACTACTATGCAAAAACGTCGAGTGGTGGTGACCGGCATGGGAATTGTCTCGCCGGTGGGAAACCAGTTAAAAACAGCCTGGGATAATATTTTAAACGGCGTCAGTGGAATTGGCCCTATCAGTCACTTTGACACCACTGACTTTGCGGCAAAAATTGCCGGTGAAGTGAAAGATTTTGATGTGTCAAAATACCTGTCAGCCAAGGATGCCAAAAAAATGGATCCTTTTATTCACTATGCCATGGCCGCCGGTACCGATGCCATTGAGGATGCGGGATTAGAAGTTTCTGAGGCCAATGCCGAGCGCATCGGTGTCTATGTGGGCGCCGGTATTGGTGGTATTTTGGGTATTCAAGAAACCACCGAAACCTGGCTGGAAAGAGGGCCGAGAAGAATTTCACCTTTCTTCATTCCCAGTACCATTATCAATATGGCTTCGGGTAATCTAAGCATCAAATACGGATTAAAAGGTCCCAACCTGGCGATGGTGTCTGCCTGCAGTTCGGCCACCCACAGCATTGGCATGGCTTATCGCAGTATTCAATATGGTGATGCTGATGTCATGATCTGCGGTGGGGCGGAATATGCTTCAACGCCGATTGCGATTGGTGGTTTTTCGCAATCTAAAGCCTTGTCCACACGTAACGATGAGCCCACCAAAGCCTCCAGGCCCTGGGATCAGGAACGGGATGGGTTTGTATTGGGTGATGGTGCCGGGGTTTTGGTGCTGGAAACCTTGGAGCATGCTCAAGCCCGGGGAGCCAGAATTTATGCGGAAATGGTTGGTTTTGGCATGAGCTCAGATGCGCATCATATGACCGCACCGTCACCCGGCGGTGAAGGTGCCGCCCGTTGCATGACCCATGCCATCAAAGATTCGGGATTGGCTAAAACCGACTTTGATTACATCAATGCCCATGGCACATCAACGCCTCAGGGTGATGTGGGTGAAAGTGATGCAGTGAAAATGACTTTTGGTGACCAGGCCTATCATCTGGCGGTGAGTTCCACCAAATCCATGACCGGTCATTTATTGGGTGCCGCCGGTGGTATAGAGGCCATTTTCAGTGTCTTGGCGATAAAAGACCAGATGCTGCCGCCCACCATTAATCTGGATAACCCGGATCCTGCCTGTGATTTGGATTATGTGCCCAATCAGTCCAGATCAGCCCATATCAATGCGGTGATGTCCAACTCGTTTGGCTTTGGCGGCACGAACGGCTCAGTTGTCTTTAAAAAATTTGCCGGTCATGAATGACTGAATCGCCCCCACCGGTGATAGAACGCCTTGAGGTTCCGCCTTCCTGTATTCATCTGGCTGCCAGCGATAAGGATTTTTTTCCCGGTCTATTAGAAAGCCAGTCGGGTGAAGGTATGAATGCCCGGTATGACATTCTTTTTGCCGCACCACTACAAACCCGGGTGGCTTATAATGCAGACCAGTTGATTGATTTGCTGACGGTCATAGATCAACAGCCTTCATCTAAGCCATCAAAGCTGCCCTTTGAGCACGGTTGGCTGGTGTATTTTTCTTATGAAGCGGTCAATTGCTGGCAACCAAAACTCTCGTTGCCCCCGCAGCAGGTTTTGGCTGCCGCCATTCTTTGTGCAGGTGCTGTCGTGATTGATCGAGTCACCCAAACAGCCTTTATCAGCGGACAATCTCAACAGGTTGTTGATGCAATTAAAAACCGTATCAAAAGACTAAATACCGGTGTTTTGGTACACAATACTTATTATTTGAAACAGCTTGAATCAGCCCAATTGTTTCATCGGGGCATTGAAACCTGTCAGCAGTATATACGTCGCGGTGATATTTATCAGGCCAATCTGTCGCGTCAATGGCTTTATCACAGCCAGGACAGCAATCCAAGTGCTGCCGGTTTATTTGCACGCTTAAAAAAAACCAATCCGGCCCCCTTTGCCGCCCTGTTTCAGTACCGCGAATGGGCCATTGTCAGTTCATCGCCCGAACGCTTGTTTAATGTTAATAATGGCTGTGTCAGTACCCGCCCCATAGCCGGTACCCATCCGAGGGGTCATAATTCAAAAGCCGATCGTCTGCAGATTAAACGTTTAATATCAGATGATAAAGAGCAGGCTGAGCACATTATGCTGGTTGATTTAGAGCGCAATGACATCGGTCGGGTCTGTGAGCCGGGATCGGTACAAGTGAATGAATTGATGGTGGTAGAAACCTACCCTCATGTGCACCACATCGTGTCAAATGTGCAGGGTCGGTTGCGAACAGATGTGGGCTTATCAGCGGTGATTAAAGCCTTGTTTCCGGGTGGTACAATCACCGGCTGCCCTAAAATACGCTGTATGCAGATTATTGCCGAAATTGAACAGCGTCCGAGAGGTGCTTACACCGGGAGTATTGGTTATATCAACCACCAGGGTCAATCGGATTTTAATATCCTGATTCGCACCCTTTCTTTACAGGGCACAATGGTTCAATTTAATGCTGGTGCGGGAATTGTTCATGATTCTGATGCGCACAGAGAAACCGAAGAAACTGAGCACAAAGCACAAGGCATGATTCGGGCCCTGAACGGATGATTATCGGCGCCTCCTTTAATACCGGTGACATCAGCCAGTGGGAAAACCGCTGTTTAATGTATGGGGACGGGGTTTTTGAAACCATGCGATACAAAAGCCAGCGGGTGGCTTTGTGGCCCTGGCATGTAGCGCGTTTACAAAAATCTCTGGCTTATTTGCAGATGGACTTAAGCGATCTTACATCCATCGAAAATTGTATTAACGAACAGACAGATTATGATCAGTCAGTGCTGCGATTGACTGTATTTCGTCAGCAGTCGCAACGCGGTTATCCGCCAGTCAGTCGTGACACGCACTGGCTTATCAGCCGATTCCCTTTTCAGGCACAAGGCGGACCGCAAATTTTGGGATTGGCCGGCCGCCATTTGTCACCACAACCTTTGTTAAAGGGCTTAAAACACCTCAACCGTTTACCACAAATACTGATTGCCGCTGAGTTAAATGGCCGGCACGTAGATGATTTGTTGGTTTGTAACCAAAGGGGTGATGTGATTGAAACCACCTGCCAGAATCTGCTGGTTGTCAAAGACGGACAACTTTACACCCCGGACACACAAGATTGCGGGGTGAACGGTGTGGCACTGAGCTGGTTAAATGAGCAATTGCCGATCGAAACCAAACGCCTGGATTTGACCGATATTAAACAGGCTGACGCGATAATGACTGCCAATGCCGTTCACGGTTTTCGGACGGTATCTTCAATAAAAACGCTGGCTAAGTTTCAGACTAATCACCCAATCTGCGATAGAATAAGCCGATTATGGCAACAACTGATTGACTGATTGCAGATGAAATCATTTATTATAAAACTCATGCTTGGTGCAGCGGTTGTTTTGTCGTTGGCGGCAGCTCATGCCTATTATCGCTATGAACAATTTCTCAGCACACCGGTTTTCAATACCGATGAAACCCGCATTGAAATTCAACCCGGCAGTTATTACAGCCAGCTGATCAGCCAAATTAAACAAAACAACGGTCATGGCGCCTCCTGGCAATGGCAAATATTGGGCCGCTGGCAGGGATACCAAAGTCAAATGAAAAGTGGTGAATACCGATTTACCCGTCAGGACACGCCCCGCAGTTTACTGGATGCGATTGCCGAGAACCGGGTGATACAATATGCCTGGACGGTTGTTGAGGGTCAAACCTGGCAACAAGTGGCGCAACAATTGAGCGCCCTGTCGCTTAAAAACCGTTTACTGACAGATAAGTCAGAAGCCCAGATTGCCGGTTTATTGGGCCTTCAAACGCTGTCGATGGAAGGTCAGTTGCTTCCCGAGACCTATCACTATACCCGTGAGGACAGCGATTTACAGTTACTGCAGCGCGCCAACCGATCTTTGCAGAAGGTATTGGATCAAGCCTGGCAAGCACGGCAGCCTGAATTGGCATTAAAATCACCTTATGAGCTGCTAATCTTGGCATCCATTATTGAAAAAGAATCTGCTGTGGATTCAGAACGCACGGTGATATCCGGTGTTTTTAATCGCCGTCTGAAAAAAAATATGCGATTACAAACTGATCCAACGGTGATTTACGGTGCTGGAAAAACATACGCCGGTGATATCACCTATCAGCATTTACGTACCGACACGCCTTACAACACCTACACACGCCACGGTTTGCCACCGACACCCATTGCTATGGCAGGCAGGGATTCCATTTTTGCGGCCGGTCAACCCAATACAGGTCAGGAATTGTACTTTGTGGCCAGTGGTGATGGGGGTCATGTATTCAGTGAAACCTATGAACAACATCAGCAAGCCGTGAAACAGTATTTAAAGAAACAAAATGAACAATAAAGCCCGATTCATAAGCTTAGAAGGATCAGAAGGTGCCGGCAAAACCACCGCACTGGAAACCGTCAAAAGCCAGTTAGAGCAATGGCAGGTGCCGTTTATCGTGACCCGTGAACCCGGTGGTGAAGAAACCGCCGAGCGGATACGCGATATTTTATTACACGCCGAGCACTTAGAGCCCATGAGTGAATTGTTACTGATGTTTGCCGCCCGTCATGAACATGTTAAAAAAGTCATTGAACCGAGTTTACGTCAAGGCACATGGGTTATTTCAGACCGTTTTGTGGATGCCAGTTTTGCCTACCAGGGATTTGGACGCAGACTTGATCTGGGCTTGATTGAACAACTGGAGAAACTGACCGTAGGCGATTGTCAGCCGGATTTAACTTTGTGGCTGGATGTGGCCCCAGCTGTGGGTTTGCAGCGGGCTTCTCAGCGTTCTGAAAAGGACCGCATTGAACAAGAGGATGTTGATTTTTTTCAGCGGATTCAGGCAGGTTACAAACAACGCCAGAGCCGTTACCCTGATCGCATCAAAACCATAGATGCGAATGTATCTGAACAGGCTGTTAAAGAACAAATTATCGACGTGCTTGAACAACACAGAAATCGGGTCGTATCATGATTTACCCCTGGTTACAACCGGCTTTGGATCAATGGCATCAGCAACTGGCCGCTAATCGTCAGCCACAGGCATTAATCATTGAAGGCAATCAAGGCATTGGTAAATCTGCCATGACCCGTGCGATTGTGGCTGAGTTGCTGTGCCGCGCGCCAAAACCCGAGCCCTGTGGTGAATGTCAAAGTTGTCGAATTTACGGCTCCGGACAGCATCCGGACTTGATTTTGGTGGCGCCTGAAAAAAATCTGATTAAAGTTGCTGTGATTCGGGAACTGGTGCGTTTTTTTACCGCCACAGCCCACAGTGCTCCTCATAAAGTGGCGGTTATCAGACAAGCCGATGGCATGAACACCGCAGCGGCCAATGCACTGCTCAAAGTGTTGGAAGAACCACCTGCCGGCAGCTTGCTGATTCTTGAAACGGATCGGGCTCATTATTTATTACCAACCATCCGTTCGCGTTGTTTGCAGTTAAAGTTGCAATGTCGGGCTGAGCAATACCCGGCGGTTAAAAACTGGCTGCAAAAGCAAAAACCGGACTTGTCGGCAGACCAACTGGCGCAATTGTGGGCGCTGAGTCCCGGATTACCATTACAAATTGCCCGCCTGATTGATGAAGATGTGGTGTCACAGTTAGCATCTCACATGAGTTCTATGTTGGCATATTTGGATGACCGGCAATCTTTGACAGTGGTTTCACAACAGCTTGATCAAGAGGTTAAAGCCAATCATTGGCCTTTGTTACAGACCTTGTTTTTACATTGGCTCAAAGAGGAGCACCGACCGCAGTCGGAGGCTTTTCAATGGTCACACGACCTGCGGCAATGGTTTTTTAAGCAGCCTTGCGGCAGCGGTTTGTTGCTAAATTTCTGTCAATTAATGAATACAATTATGGTAAACTTAAATAACCAAACAAAGACCCGGTTATTGATTGAGTCCATGTTGGTTAAGGTCAAGCAAAGGCAGGTCTCATAAAAGACACCACACAAACACAGGGGTAAGGATTATGGCATTTTCAGCCGGTATGGCCAAAAAAGGCATATTGTCACTCAATATTCAGGGTGCAGCCCAATTACACCAGCATTATATGCCGTTTATAGAAAATGGCGGTTTATTTGTTAAAACCAACAAAAACTATCGGATGGGTGATGAGGTTTTTCTGATATTAACCCTGGATGACGATGAGCGCATGCCGGTGACCGGAAAAGTGGTGTGGATAACCCCCACGGGCGCTCAGGGTTCTCGTGTGCAGGGCATTGGTGTTCAATTTAATGACAACAGTGATATGGACAGTATCAAAACCAAAATACACAGCATTTTGGCACCTTATAACGGCGAAGATATTGCCACATTGACATTGTGATTAATGATGCGTGATCTGTTAAACGGTCATGAACTGTCTCATCTTGAAGAAGAAATACGTCAAACTGAGCGTATACTTTATGTTGAAAAAAATAATATCTCAGGCTTGCGCAACAGCCTTAAAGCTATCACATTAAAAACCGGCTGGGCGCTTTATGTATGGGAAAACGGTCGGGGTCTGATAAATATCAAGAGTTCTGAACCGCCACCACCGAGAACTGAACTCTTTAAAGATGCGTTTAAATTTGCTTTGGCACGAAAACACTTTTCTGTGTTCGTGTTTCCCGTAATTGACAAGGACAGCTGGTTACAATGTAAAATGTTTTTTAATGAGAACAGACCGGATTCGACCCATCCGGTTAAGTTTTTATTTATTCTTCCCCGAGATCAAGCACATGGTTTTTTTAGTGACATGGCCCACAAGGTGTCATTTAACACCGGTCTCGATGGTAATTTCGTATTACGGGATGGACGTTGGGTGAGCGCCGATGAACTTAACTAAGCAAAGCCTTATTATTGCCTGTTCTCATAAAGAAGACCGGTTAAAGTTTTTTAATTTTTTTGACGGCTTAAATGTGAAACAGATACTGACAGCCAGTCACTTATCACAAATGCAAGATTTATTATGTGATGAAAACCTGGATGTCGGTTTGTTGGCGGTTGAATTATCGAGTCGTTGGATTAAAAACACCCAGCAATTGTCTCGGCTTCAAAAAAATCATTCCGGTTTAACCGTGGTCGCTTTGGTGGATGAGGACATGCGCCTGGATTATGCGCATTATCGTGAGATTATACAATCGGTCAGTCATTTGCTGTATTCACCTTTGAATCACAATCAGCTGGTGAGGCTGACTGATTTAGTTGATCAGACCAAACAGATCGTTGAACTGGAAACCTATCGGCAAGGGGCTTTTCAGGCAAGTAGTTTACCCCTGTTGTTGGTGAATGCCAAATCACAGGAAATTGTGGCGGTGAATGAGACATTTTTAAAGCAGTTTCAGATTTACAAGAAAAGACTGCTGGGACAGATATGGGTGGACTATCTGGCACAAGATCAGCAGGATAAGATTAATCGATATCAATCAGAGCTGAACGAGAAAGGGCAACTGGAGATTCAATCAAAATGGAGTATGAATGGTGTATCTTTCCCGGTCAAATTGTGTGCTTTTTATCTTAATTTTAACGGGGTACCTCATTACCTGATCGAATGTCATGATCAGAGTGAACATGTGTTTCGTCAGAAGATGCTGTATTTTTTAGACAAAATCAGGCTTCTTGATTTTGTTACAAAGCGGTCGGAAGAACTGTTAAAACAAATGGTACTGTGGGCTGAATTTGATTTTTGTTTTATGCTCACCAAAGGCCGAAAACAAAAGTATCAAAATATTGTGTTTGATTACTCTAAAAGCAATCATGCCCATCATTTTATTGAGTCAAATCATGACTTTATTTTTAGAAAACTCAAAACCCAGCGCACCTTGACTTTGAGTGAACAGGCCAGCCAGCACATTCCCGGTGACGAATTTATCACCATGAATGATGTTGAATCGATAATGGTGTTCAATTGTCGGGTCAATAAACACCAACAGGCGATTCTGGTGCTGGGCGGGGAGCGGGCTTTCCCACGGTGGCAACACCTGAAATTATTGTTCAGTAAACTGGTCGAGCATTACCGGGCGACCATGGCCTTTAAAATGTTGCAGCATTCTCATGAGTCGGAAAGTCAGTATGACGTGCTCACGAATTTGCTCAATCGCCGATACATCATCAAACACATTGAAAAATCCATTGAACAGGCGGCCCAGAGAAAACAGTCTTTGGCAGTTGTTTTTTTGGATTTAGATCGTTTTAAAGTCATCAATGACTCTTTGGGACATGATGTGGGCGACCAGGTTTTGGTAAACGTAGCCCAAATTCTCAAAGACATTGTCGGTGATTTCGGGGTGGCCTCCCGTTATGCCGGTGATGAGTTTTTGTTGTTGTTAAACCGCCATGTCAGTGCAGACAACATTAAAAAAGTGGCTGACAGTATTCTTAAATCTGTGGCCGAACCGGTGACCCTGGCAGATGGCAGCGAGATAAAACTGACCATCTCACTGGGCATTGCAGTGTATCCGGATCATGGAAAGCTGGTCAACACGTTAATTAAACATGCCGATGTGGCGTTGTACGATGCTAAATTAAACGGTAAAAACCAATATTCCATCTATCGAACTGAATTGGACGGCGAACAAGCCAAACAAAGCGAGGAAATGGTTAAAAATTTGGAACAGGCCATCGAATCTGATCAAATTGATGTATATTATCAACCCAAAATTGATGCCAAAACCGAAGACATTGCCGGTTTTGAAGCCCTGGTTCGTTGGCAGCATCCGGAACTGGGGATTATCAGCCCGGGTTTATTTGTGCCTCTGGCAGAGCAATCGGGCCTCATTCACAAAATAGGCTTGCTGGTCATTGAAAAAGCAGCCAGATGTCTGAAAGCCTGGCAGACCAGGTATGAATTGCCGCTGACCATGTCCATCAACCTCTCGCCCATACAATTAAATGATAACCGTTTGATTGACCGAATAAGCTATGTCATCAATCAAACCGGTATCCAGGCCAAATATCTGGATTTTGAAATCACCGAAAGTGAAAAATTCAAAAGTGTGAAAGATGCCTTGGTGATGTTCAATCGCATTGTGGATATGGGCTGTACTTTATCCATTGATGATTTTGGTACCGGTCATTCAACCCTGGATTATTTGCGCAAAATTCCGGCCAAAACACTCAAAATTGATCAGGTTTTTGTGAAAAACATCGGTTTGAGTCCTGATGATGAAGCCATTCTGGATGCGACCATCGATATGGCCAAGCGGGTAGGCCATTTTATTGTGGCAGAAGGTGTTGAAACAGAGAGCCAACGTCAATATTTAAGTCACAAAGGATGTGATTATTTTCAGGGGTATTTGTTTAGCCGGCCATTACCGGCAACAAAAATTGAAGATATTCTTGATCAACGCGCGCAAATCTTAAAAAATTATTAGATGGCGTGAACTTTTCGGACCGGGATTGAGTCCAAACAGGCACATGAATGAAACAAGACGACAACACTAAAATGTCCGAGAAAACCCTCGATGCTGAGTTGGTGGAGCAGGCCAAGAAAGGCCAAATGGCTGCCTTTGAAATGTTGGTTAATCGCTACCAGCAAAGGGTTGCCAATGTGATTGCCAAATTAGTCAAAGACCGCAGTGAAATTGAAGATGTGGCACAAGAAGTGTTCATTAAAGTTTTCCGGGCTTTACCGCGATTTCGTGGTGACAGTTCTTTCTACACCTGGGTGTATCGAATTGCCATCAACACCGCAAAAAATCACCTGGTGGCCAAATCCAGACGTATCCAGAATACGCAGGTTGATTATGAAGAGGCCGAAGCCTTCAGTAGCAACGAGGCACACAGGAACTTAGACACGCCAGATGCGGTCTATGCACGTGGAGAACTGGAACAAGTGATGTCGAAAGCCATCAGTCAGTTGCCGGAAGATTTGAAAACAGCGATTATTCTGCGTGAAGTGGATGGTTTAAGTTACGAAGAGATCGCTGAAGAAATGGCTTGTCCGATCGGCACCGTACGCTCGAGAATTTTTCGGGCGCGAGATGCCATTGATCAGGCCTTAAGACCCCTTTTAGACAGAGAGCAAACAAAGCAAGAACATGTCAGATCAATCTAAACAAAATATGTCCCAATTGATGGATGGTGAGCTGTCCCGTGATTGTAGCCGTTTTTTACTCAAACGCATGCAACATGATGGCCATTTTCGTCAAAGCTGGCACCATTACCATTTATTACGTTCTGCTGTCCAGCAAGATCATGAAGCACCGTTGATGTACAACCTGGGCAGTCGTGTGGTGCAAAAATTGCAAGTTGAGAGCGCGACAGTACAGCCTGCCAATAAGCCATCGCGCAGCTGGTTAAAAGCCCTGACAGGTTCTGCCATAGCCGCTTCTGTGGCATTGGTGGCAGTGATTTCCTTCAACCAGAATGCCTTCCAGACCGGTTATTCCGATGTCAACGTGCCTGAATACGCAAAAACGCCTCACCAGTTGATTAACCCACCCAATGCCATGACAGCCCGTGTAGAGCAAAAGCCCCGATACACCCGTTATCCTGACTTAACACCTCAGGTACAACACTACATCATGGATAAAAACACCCAGACAGTGATGCCGATTTATTACCGGGTATCCAGTAACCGCTTACCGGTTCAGCAAAGCATTCAAAACCAATCCAATCTTTATACGGACGAATGATCAGGTGGGCCACCATTGTGGCAAGGTCACCACAATGGGTGGATTTACAATTAATTAAACAGCCCGGCTGCCAGGGGTGCACCGGTCAATGTCACCGGCCCTTATTAAAACTGTTTTCTTTTGAAGACAACCATTTTCGGATTTATCGTCATGAAAAAGGCGTTCATTTTGTTAACCCCCATTTATTATTTTCTGAGGATTCTTCGGAACGTCAGGTGGGGCAGCAAGTGGGCATGCAAATGAATGACAGCACTCTATTGTCCGGTGGTTTTCAGTTTTATGTGCTGCCCTTGCTGGTGATGATTGCGGCCATGACCGGGGGACATTTTATGGCTGTACAGTTTCATCTGCCCACCGATGTCGGTGCATTTTGTGGTTTACTGCTGGCAATATTGTGGGTGTTGTTGCGGTTTAAAATAAAACAACACAAGCCACCGCCCACCCTGCCAAAAGTCACGATTTTGTAAATCTCCGGCACTTGTTTTATGCCGGACAGTCTATAAGTACGTTTAATATCATCTCAGGAGAAACTTATGAAAAAACGATTTGCCATCTTATTGATGTTAAGTTTGATGACCATGGTTCCGCAATTGTCAGCGGCTCAATTGCCTGATTTTACCCAACTGGTTAAAGATTCGGCGCCGGCGGTGGTCAATATTCGGGCACGGGAAAATGCAGAACAAACAGAGCCGGGTCAAGCCATGCCAAACGATGAATTGTTTCGTTTTTTTGGTATCCCCAATCCCGGCACGCCGCCTAACAGGGACCGTGTTTCGGGAGGTACCGGCTTTATTATTTCAACGGATGGTTATATTTTAACCAATCGCCACGTGGTTGACGGGGCTGATAAAATCACCGTAACCTTAAAAGACCGACGTGAATTAGAGGCTGAAATTATCGGTGAAGATGAAGCCAGTGATGTGGCCTTACTAAGAGTTGATGCCAAAAATCTGCCGACCCTGAAAGTGGGTTCAGTCAGCGATTTAGAAATTGGTGAATGGGTGATGGCCATCGGCTCGCCGTTGAGTTTTGAAAATTCGGTCACCAAAGGCATTGTCAGCGCCAAAGGGCGACGCATACGCGGTCAACAGTACATTCCCTACATTCAGTCCGATGTGCCCATTAACCGGGGTAACTCAGGCGGCCCGTTAATCAATATGGACGGCGAAGTGGTGGCCATCAATACCCTGATTTTTTCTAACACCGGCGGCTATATGGGGATTTCATTTTCCATCCCCATTGATGTGGCCATGAATGTGGTTGATCAGTTAAAAGAAAATGGCGTGGTTAAACGCGGTCTTTTGGGTGTGGGTATTGAAAATGTGACCCAGAAAATGGCCGACTATATGGGCATGAAAAAACCTCACGGCGCCCTGGTTAATCAAGTGTCTGAAGGCAGTGCCGCTGACAAAGCCGGTATTCAGGTGGGTGACGTTATTGTCGCATTCAACGGACAGGAAATCAGCACCGCGGATACCTTGCCACCGATTGTTGGTATGGTACAACCGAATACAGAGGTTAGTCTGACAGTGTTCCGGGACGGTAAAAACAAACGCATCACCGCAAAACTCGATGCGCTGGATGAAACCGTTGTTGCCGGAGAAAACGGACAATCAGAGGACGTTCAAGCCGGCATTGGTTTTTCTGTCAGTAAATTATCTGACCAGGATAAAAACCGCACCGGTGAAAGCAGCGGTGTGATTGTTACAGACATCACGGACAGAGAGGTGCAACGGGCACAACTACAGGTGGGTGATGTGATTAAAAAAATCAATAAAAAACCCATCAGTAATCTGTCTGACTTCAGTGATGCGATTGATGCGCTTAAAGACGATGAGCCGTTGGTGTTACTCGTTAAACAAGGACCGGCAAATCGCTTTATTGTGATTGAACGCAACGCAGAATAAGTATAAAATAGCCAACAAATCCCATCATTTGCATGGGATTTGTTGTTTTTGCATTCTTGACAGGAATGTGTGTGGTTAATTTGAGCCGGCTATTCAGGTCGATGCTGCATTTAAACCATGTCTGTCCTCGATAATTATGACTGTTTTTGGACCCTTGAATTCATGAAGAATATCCGTAACTTTTCTATCATTGCCCATATTGACCACGGCAAATCAACTCTGGCAGACCGGTTTATACGTCTGTGCGGTGGTCTCAGCGAGCGGGAAATGGCGGATCAGGTGCTCGATAGCATGGATATTGAACGTGAACGGGGTATCACCATCAAATCCCAGTCGGTGCGTTTAAGTTATCGGGCAGAAAATGGTCAGGAATACCAGTTTAATCTTATCGATACACCGGGTCATGTGGATTTTTCCTATGAAGTGTCCCGCTCATTGGCCGCTTGTGAAGGGGCTTTGCTGGTGGTGGATGCCGCTCAGGGAGTTGAAGCCCAGTCAGTGGCGAATTGTTACACCGCCATTGATATGGGTCTGGAGGTAATTCCGGTGATAAATAAAATTGATTTGCCGGCGGCGGATGTGGAGCGGGTGAAGTCTGAAATCGAAGAGGTGATTGGCATAGATGCCTCGGAGGCGTTATTGGTATCGGCAAAAACCGGTGTGGGCATTGAATCCGTGCTTGAAGCCATTGCTGAAAAAGTGCCGGCACCCAAAGGTGATCCCGAAGCGCCCTTACAAGCTTCGATTATTGATTCCTGGTTTGATAATTATCTGGGTGTGGTGTCTTTGGTTAGGGTGTTTAATGGTCGGCTGCAAGTGAAAGATAAAATCACCATTATGTCGCTCAAAACACAGCAACTGGTGGATGGTCTGGGAACTTTTAATCCCAAGAGAACGCCAAAAAATGCCCTCGAATGCGGCGAAGTCGGCTATGTCTCCGCTTCAATTAAAGATGTTCACGGTGCACCTGTGGGTGACACCATCACCACCGCTAAAAATCCGGCTGACAAACCACTGCCGGGCTTTATGGAATCTCAACCACGGGTGTTTGCCGGACTGTTCCCAACCTCTGCAGATGATTATCAGGATCTGCGTGAAGCCCTGGAAAAACTGCAGTTGAATGATGCTTCATTGGTGTTTGAACCGGAAACCTCTTCAGCCCTGGGTTTTGGCTTTCGCTGTGGCTTTCTGGGGATGTTGCATATGGAAGTGATACAGGAACGGATTGAGCGTGAATTTGACATAGATCTGGTGACCACTGCCCCCACTGTGGTGTATGAACTGGTTCAAAAAGACGGTACCACCAAAAAACTCGATAATCCCGCCGACTTACCGGACATGTTTGAAGAAATCAGGGAGCCGATTATTAGTGCCAATATTTTACTGCCTCAGGATTATGTGGGTAATGTGATTACCTTGTGTATTGAAAAACGTGGTATGCAAAAAAACATCGTTTATTTGGGCAAGCAGGTACAATTGAAGTTTGATTTGCCTTTAAGTGAAGTTGTTTTGGACTTTTTTGACCGCTTAAAATCAGTGTCCCGGGGTTATGCATCCTTTGAATATGAGCATAGTCATTACCAGGCGGGTCCCTTTATTCGGCTGGATGTGTTAATCAATGGCGAACGGGTGGATGCTTTATCCATTTTAACCCACCGCGAAAACGCCCAACAAAGGGGCCGTGAACTCACCGAACGGCTGAAAGAACTGATACCGAGACAAATGTTTGATGTTGCCATTCAGGCGGCCATCGGTTCACAGATTATTGCCCGCACAACGGTCAAAGCCCTGCGTAAAAATGTGACCGCCAAGTGCTACGGCGGTGATGCCACACGAAAGAAAAAATTACTGGAAAAACAGAAAGCCGGTAAAAAGCGCATGAAGCAAATCGGCCGGGTAGAAGTACCGCAGGAAGCCTTTTTGGCGGTTTTAAAAGTTGATAAATAAAGACCTAAGGTCTTAAAGAGAGGATAATTTCCGTGAATGAAATACATTTAGATTTCGAAGCGATTTTAACGCTGGCCACCCTGATAACGATTGTTCCATGGTTTTATGTCAAATTTAAATATAAAAAATCAGACGCAAAACCCGAAGGTGTCGGTGGTCATTTACTGGGATTTGCTTATTCATTTTTTCCGGTTTTTTTCTTTGTGTTGCTGGTCAGAACTTTTGTGTTTGAACCGTTTAGAATTCCTTCTTCTTCGATGATGCCGACCCTGCTGACGGGTGACTTTATTGTGGTCAGTAAATATTCTTACGGATTTAAGTTGCCGGTTTTTCACGACACATTGATTGAAATGGGACACCCTGAACGCGGTGATGTGGTTGTTTTTCGTTATCCGCCGGATCAAACCAAGGATTATATCAAGCGTGTGGTGGGCGTGCCCGGTGACGATGTTTTTTATGATATGCGCAGCAAACATGTTTACCTCAACGGTCAATTGATTGAACAGGACACTGTGGGTGTGTACGAAGGCTTTTTGGATGATTTGCAGGCACGCAGTCGCGTCATTGAGAAAAAAGAGCACCTGGGTGAAGTACCACACAGGATGTTGACCATCAACGGGGTGGTGGATCAGCCTTTTCAATACACCCGCTTGACCGTTCCTGAAGGTCATTATTTCGTGATGGGTGATAACCGTGATAATTCCGCTGACAGCCGCTATTGGGGGCTGGTGCCGGAACGCAATCTGGTTGGACGTGCGGAATTTATCTGGATGCATTGGCGAATACCGCATTTTTGGGAAGGTTTAAAGAGAATTGGCACCAAGATAATTTGACAAAGGCCTGTTTTTACACGGATAATTAATTCTCATTGTTGACTATTTAGAGAGAAATCATGAAAACAGCACACAAAGCGCAAGGCATTACATTGATCGGCTTCGTCATCATGTTGGCCTTGCTGGGCGTGGTCGCTTATGCCGGCATGCAGGTTATCCCTGTTTACCTGGATCACCACTCGGTGGTCAAGGCCATGAAAACAGCGGCCAATGAATCGGCCAATAAATCCCCTGCAGAAATCAAAACCCGCATTGATAAATTGCTTTATATCAGTTATGTGGACGTGGTCAAACCTACGGACTTTAAAGTCGTCAGAGGCAATGGTCGCGAATTAAAAGTCGAGTACGAAGTGGAAAAACCGTTTATTGGTAACTTGTTTTTTACCATGAAATTTAATGAATCTGTCCCGCTTAAATAAGTTTTGAAAATCTTAGGTCAAACCGTCCGCATCCAAAACAAAGCACTTATTCAGCAAGCGCTAACTCACCGCAGCAAAGGTAAAAATAACAACGAACGGCTGGAATTTTTGGGTGACTCGGTGTTGTCTCTGGCGGTTTCACAGTATCTTTTTGACCACTTCCCACAATTGACTGAAGGGGATATGTCCCGCTTGCGAGCGCAACTGGTTAAAGGCAAAACCCTGGCAGAAATTGCGCGTCATTATGATTTAGGCAATCAAATCAAGCTGGGACCCGGTGAAATCAAATCCGGCGGTGTCAACAAAAGTTCGGTGCTGGCTGATGCGGTCGAAGCGGTGTTCGGGGCTTTGTTACTGGATCAGGGCTTTGACTTTACCCAGCACTATGTTTTAACAGTGATGCAACCCTGGCTGGACGCCATAGATCCCGATGAAATCGGCAAAGACGCGAAAACCGGTTTGCAGGAATATTTACAAAAACATGGCTATCAACTGCCTCAATATGAGACGGTGGCGGTTGAAGATACGGATAATGAGCCGACTTTTGTGGTGGTTTGTCAGATCAGTGAGCTTCATAAAAAAACCGAAGCTTCTGGCAAGAGTCGCAAAAAGGCAGAACAAAAAGCCGCTTCTCAAATGATGGCTTTACTGACTGATGGTTGATAAAAAAGGATTTAAAGCCGGTTATGTGGCGGTGCTCGGCCGACCCAATGTGGGTAAATCCACGCTGATTAATCAAGTGTTGCAACAAAAACTCAGCATCGTCAGTCATAAACCACAGACCACCCGTCACCAAATTCTGGCCATCTACCACAACCCCAAAGGTCAGATTGTTTTTTTGGACACACCCGGCATTCATAATCAGAAAAAAACCGCTTTAAATAAACAGCTTAACCAGACCGCACGCAGTTCGGCTCAGGAAGTCGATGTAATTTTGCATCTGGTGGAAGCCGGACAGTGGCATGATGAAGACCGGCGCGCCACCGAAATTGTGATGTCCGGTGGCGGCCAGAAAATATTGGTGATAAATAAAGTTGATCTGGTTGATGAAAAGAGCGAACTGTTACCTTTTGTGGACAATATACTTATCAATTTTTCTTATGATGAAGTGTTTTACATCAGTGCTCTAAAAAACAAGCAAGTGGATCACCTGGTCAGTAGATTACTGAACATGTTGCCCGAATCGCCGCCTTTGTATGATCCGTCGTTTATTTCTGATCGATCAACGCGTTTTTTTGTCTCAGAATTGATTCGCGAACAGTTAACTTTGCGTTTTCATCAAGAACTGCCTTACAGTCTGACCGTCACCATTGACGCGTATGAACCAGAAGAATCCATAACCCACATTCACGCCACCATCTGGGTTGAACGTGAACAACAAAAGCGCATCATTATTGGACGTGGTGGTGCTGCCATTAAACAAGTGGGCGTCAAAGCGCGGGCAGAAATTGAAGACTTTATTCAATCCCGTGTTAATTTAAAGTTATGGGTCAAAATTAAGTCAGCCTGGACTGATGACCAGCAGGCACTGGATGGCTTGGGTTATAAAGAACCCTAACCGTCATGATCACTGACCAGGCTTTTGTGCTGCATACCCTTACTTACCAAAACAGTAGCCAGATTGTCAGACTGTTATGCCGTCAGCATGGACGCATTGATGCCATAGCCAAAGGCAGCCGTGGCAGCAAATCTCCTTTTAAAGGCCATTTACAACCCTTCATTGAGACCGCCATATGTTGTCAGGGAAAGCGTGATTTAAAAACCCTGACCCGGGCAGAGCAATCAGCCGTCATCGGCAGCCTGAATTATCTTAACCAGGTGGCTATGTTGTATTGCAATGAATTACTGCTGTTGTTAAATATGGACGAAGAAATGGCAATCCGTGTTTATCCTGTTTACCGTGATTTACTGACAGCATTGGCAAAGAATCAATCTGTGGCGCTTTTGCTGCGATATTTTGAATTACAATTGTGTGAACTCAGCGGTTATGCATTGACCGTTGATCCGGACATGGCCGATGAAGCCATACTGGTTTTTCAACCGGATCAGGGTTTGGTGGGCAGTCATGGCCATCAAAATTGTGATGCGGACACTTTCCGTCGTTTTAGCCGATACGAGACAATAACGGATGAAGAGCTGCGAGGCTTAAATCGTTTATTCCGATCCGTGGTGCATCATCTGGTCGGCGGACGCCGTATCCGTTCACGAGAATTGTTGCGCCGTTAAGCGCCAAGGCCATCGGCAACATGGGCTTTTGTGGGCACAATCCGTTATAATTACCTTTTTTAAAAAGCCTTTTTTTATGTCGATTAAAAAAATACTGATCGCCAACCGTGGTGAAATCGCAGTGCGCATTATAGAAACCTGTCGCCAAATGGGTATTCGTACAGTGGCGGTGTATTCGGATACTGATCGTTACTCGAAAGCCGTCAGCATGGCCGATGAGGCGGTTTACCTGGGTGGGGTGGCGCTGTCTGATTCATACTTAAATGGTGACAAAATCATACAAGCTGCTCAAGATTGCCAGGCCGATGCGATTCACCCGGGTTATGGTTTTTTATCTGAACAAGCTGATTTTGCCAAAAAAGTGGATAAAGCGGGATTAATTTTTATCGGTGCACCGGCTCAAGCCATGCGTTTAATGGGTTCTAAATCAGCGGCCAAGAAAACCATGCTGGCTGCCGAAGTGCCTTGTGTGCCCGGTTATCAGGGTGATGATCAAAGCCCTGAATTACTGGCCCAAGAAGCTGATAAAATCGGCTTCCCGGTGTTAATTAAAGCCGTCTCCGGCGGTGGCGGTAAAGGCATGAAAATTGTTGAGTCTGCCGCTGATTTCGACAAACAGCTACAATCAGCCCAACGCGAAGCCCGTAATGCCTTTGGCGATGACCGCGTAATACTGGAAAAATACATCACCAAGCCTAAACACATTGAAGTGCAGGTTTTTGCCGATAGTCTCGGTCAAGTGGTGCATTTATTTGAACGCGATTGTTCCACGCAGCGCCGCTACCAGAAAATCATTGAAGAAGCGCCGGCAGCAGATTTGGATGACACAGTGCGCCAGGCCATGCACCAGGCAGCCGTTCAAGCCACCCGGGCGATTGAATACCGGGGTGCCGGTACCATTGAATTTATTTTGGATGATGAGCAGTTTTATTTCATGGAAATGAACACCCGGTTACAAGTGGAACACCGGGTGACTGAACTGATAACCGGGGTTGATTTGGTGGCCTGGCAAATTGCGGTGGCCGAAGGTCAGCCATTACCCAAAAAACAAGCCGATATCCAATGTCAGGGTCATGCCATTCAGGCACGGGTTTATGCCGAAGATGCGGACAATGACTATTTGCCGTCCACCGGTCTCATTGAACACTTACAATTTTCCACAGAAGAAAAGGGCTTAGTGGATTCCGGCGTGCGCGCCCATGACAGCGTCAGCATTCATTATGACCCCATGATTGCCAAGCTGGTGGCCTGGGGCGAAGACCGATCAGCCTGTATTCAGCGCATGCAACGGATGCTGAACCACAGTGCGGTGTTTGGTGTGACCACCAATTTGGGATTTTTATCGACCATTATTGACAGCAGTTATTTTAAACAACATCAAATTTACACCAACAGTCTCGACAATCAAAACCTCGATATTCAGCAACAAATCCCGCCGGCTGTGTGGGCGATTTTGGCAAGTCAGATTATGCCTTCTCACGCGTCGGCAAGCATGTGGGAGCAGGTCGGCGGTTGGCGCTTGCAACAAACCCGGCCACTCATACTCACGGTCAATGTCAATGGCCAAAGAGAGCAGCATCAGGTGACGATGAACACAGACGGTTATTTAGTGGATGGCCAATATCATTATCAGCCGACTTCCGATGATTTGTGTCACCGGCACCGGTATTTTGTCCAGGTGATACATCACAACCACCGATACACTTTTCAATTGCCCAACCACGATGTACAAGCCGTGGCTTCAGATGCCAATGCACTGTATGCACCCATGCCCGGTAAGATTATTGATATTAAAGTCAGTGAAGGCGCGCAGGTGGCTCAGGGCGATACCTTGTTAATTATGGAGGCCATGAAAATGGAATTGGCGATTAAAGCCGAACGTGATGCTGAAATTAAAACACTGGCGGTGGCAGTGGATCATCAGGTGAAGGCCGATGATTTGTTGGTGGAGCTGATGCCATGATGAGTTTGCCGCAAAGCATTAAAATCGTTGAAGTTTCACCCAGAGATGGGCTGCAAAATGAATCACAGGTTATCGCGGTTAATGACAAAGTTCAGTTAATTAATGATTTACGTACTGCCGGTGTTAAACACATTGAGGTCACCGGCTTTGTCAGCCCCAAATGGGTACCTCAGCTGGCGGATGCGCAGGAAGTGGCCAGACAATTAGCGCCCGATGAAGATGTTGTCTATTCTGCGTTAACGCCCAATATGAAAGGCTTTGAAGCCGCCATGGACTCAGGTATTAAAGAAGTGGCCGTATTTACCGCTGCTTCAGAAACCTTCAATCAGAAAAACATTAATTGCAGTATCGAAGAATCTTTTGAACGCTTTGCACCGATTTTAGAGCAAGCCAAACAACAGAACATCAAAGTACGCGGTTATGTTTCTTGTGTGTTGGGTTGTCCCTATGAAGGCGATATTGATTCGGAACAGGTGGCGGCAGTCAGTGAAAAACTGTTTGCCATGGGCTGTTATGAAATATCCCTGGGCGACACCATCGGTGTCGGCACCCCATTAAAAGCACAGCGCATGTTTGCACAAGTCGCCAAACGCATACCAACCAATTCCCTGGCAGTTCATTTTCACGACACCTACGGACAGGCCCTGGCCAATATTCTGGCCTGCATCCAGGAAGGTGCCCGCATAATTGACGCTTCGGTGGCCGGATTGGGAGGCTGCCCCTATGCGCCAGGTGCCAGCGGCAATGTCAGCACCGAAGACGTGGTCTATATGCTCCACGGCATGGACATTAAAACCGGCATTGATCTGGATAAACTCATCACCGCCGGCCAAAACATCAGCAAAGTCCTGGGTCGTTCTGTCAACAGCAAAGTCGCCAACGCCTGCCGGTCTTCCTCATGAAAACCATCATTTGGCAGGACTTCGAACAGGTTGAACTGCGGGTCGGCACCATAATTAAAGCGGAGGTTTTTAAACAAGCCCACAAACCCGCTTACCAATTACAAGTTAATTTCGGTGAAGACATCGGCATCAAAAAATCCAGTGCCCAGATTACGGATTTATACACCACAAAAGAACTCATCGGCAAACAAGTCATCGCCGTGGTCAATTTCCCGCCCAAACAAATTGGGCCCATGATGTCTGAATGCTTGGTGACCGGCTTTTATAATGAAGAAGGCGCTGTAATCTTGGCTGTTCCCGATAAACCCTGTAAAGACGGCGTTAAATTAGGATAATACCCATATGATATCATTGTTATTTTTGGAGAGTGGTCATGGCAGGCGGATGGTATAAAGACGGGGCGGTGCAGGATCAGATTGATGCCGATGTGGCGGATGCTGTAGCGCAGTTAAAAAAACGGCAAGCAACCGGGCCCAGTCTTACGCATTGTGAAGAATGTGATGCGCCGATTCCGAAAGCCCGGCAGGAAGCCATTCAGGGTGTTCGTTTGTGTGTAGCCTGTCAGGAAGAATACGATCAAACCGTCACTGATCGTACAGGATTTAATCGGCGTGGTTCCAAGGACAGTCAGTTACGGTAATGATTTTCAAACTGGTAACTTACAACATTCATCGGGCCATCGGGTTGGACCGTCGCTTTAGCCCGGAGCGCATTGCCGATATTATAAACACCCTTAATGCGGATATCGTCATGCTTCAAGAGGTGGATTACGGTGTGCCGCGCTCCAATGAATTAGATCTTGCGGCGACCCTGGCGGACATGTGCGATTACCCCTATCAGGCCACCGGATACAACGTCAGTTTAAAAAAGGGCTATTACGGCAATGCCACCTTAAGTCGGTTTCCGATTGTCGGTGAAACCAACATCGATTTAACCGTGGATAATAAGAAAAAACGCGGTTGTCAGCATACCTTGATTGATTTGGATGAATCGCGTAATGAACGTTTGATGCTGGACGTGTTTAATCTGCATTTGGGCCTGTCGGCCAAAGAACGCCAAAAACAAGCGGGTATTTTGTTCAAATCCCCTGAATTTTCCAATATCAATCCTGATTATCCCTGCATCGTCGGCGGTGATTTTAATGACTGGCGATCTTTGCTGCGGGCTTTATTTATTATTGGCCGGGATTTTCAATGCGCCACCGATCGCACCACCATTCGTGGCAATGAAAAAGCCATTAAAACCTATCCTTCCTTTTCACCCCGCGGTGGCTTAGACCGTGTTTATTACCGCGGCGGTCTGAAAGCCCTGAATGCCCATCGCTCTAAAATAAAAACCGCTAAAATTGCCAGTGATCATTTGCCGATAGTGGTTACCTTTGAGTTAATGAAAAATGGTGAAAGCCATAACACAAGTGGTTAAGTATTTGGACGTAAATGAGCCAAATGTTTTATTTTTTAACCACAAAGAACACAAAGGTTTTCACTGAGGGCACAAAGTTATTTAATCCATTATTATTTCCTTAGTGAACTTTGTGTGTCCTTGGTGTCCTTTGTGGTTAAATTTCTTTTAATACAGCGAGATTATTCCCAAAGATGCTGATTATCGGACTTAGCCGGGACGGGGTGGGAAATAGGCCATAAAAAAGGCGGCTCGGTGGCCGCCTTTTATCGTTAAGATTAATCCATTTACCAGATTTTGACACGATCTTCCGGGGCTAAGTACATGCCGTCGCCGGGTTTGACATCGAAGGCCCGGTAGAATTCCGGCATATTTCTTAAAATGCCGTTGGTGCGAAATTCAGACGGTGAATGCGGGTCGGTTTCAATGCGTTTGCGCAGCTCTTCATCTCGGTATTTGCGCATCCAGACCTGGGCCCAGCCCAGAAAGAACCGTTGGTCGGGGGTATAGCCGTCTATCACACGATTGGCAGTGTAATTTTCTTTGAATGCTTTGTAGGCGATGGCCATGCCGCTGAGGTCGCCGATGTTTTCCCCTTGAGTAAATTCGCCTTTGACATGAACATCATCTAATACGGTAAAGGCATCGTATTGTTTAATCAGTTTTGCCGTGCGTTCCTCGAATCGTTTTCGGTCTTCGTCTGTCCACCAGTTTTTCAGGTTACCGTCACCGTCATATTTGGAGCCCTGGTCATCAAAGCCGTGACCCATTTCATGGCCAATGACTGCACCGATACCACCATAATTAACGGCTTCATCGGCTTCTAAGTTAAAAAATGGTGGCTGTAAGATGGCTGCCGGGAACACGATTTCGTTTTTGGTGGGGTTGTAATAAGCATTCACCCGTTGAGGATTCATACCCCATTCGTGGCGATCAATGGGCTGCCCCAGTTTATCGCGGTTACGTTTAGTTAAAAAGCGGTTGGCTTCCACCAGATTGGCAATTAAATCATCGGCCTGAATGTGCATTTCACTGTAATCCCGCCATTGGTCGGGGTAACCCACTTTGGGGTTGAATTTGGCCAGTTTAACAAGGGCTTTTTCTTTGGTGGCATCACTCATCCAGTCCAGTTCTTTTATGCTGTCGCTATAGGCATCCCGCAGATTTTCAATCATGACATTCATGCGCTGCTTGGCTTGTGGCGGGAAGTGTTTTTCAACATAGATTTTACCCACCAGTTCACCGATTAGGCCGTTGACCAGATTAACGCCGCGTTTCCAGCGGGGTTCCTGTTCGGGGGTGCCGGTTAAAACGGTGCCATAAAAATCGAAACTGGCTTGTTCAAAATCATCACTTAAATAGGGTGCCGCAGATCGCAACAATTGCCATCTGAAATAATCCTGCCATTGATAAACATCAAATTCAGAAAGCGCCTTGTCGATGGTCGTTAAATAATCAGGTTGCATAACGATGAGTTGCTCCGGTTGCTCAATCATGCTTTCACTGAGCCAGGCATCCCAGTCCAGATTCGGCAACAGGACTTTTAGTTCGCCAAACGTTAATTTGTTGTAGGTTTTATCCCGATCGCGGTTTTGAATGCGGGTCCACTGGCCTTCAGCCAGGAATTTTTCCATTTGATAGACACTTTGTGCCATATCTTGGCTGTCTTCGTATTCGGCCAAATCAAACATTGTGGCGATGTGTTTCTTGTATTCATCTCGAATTTTTTGAGATTGCTCGCCTTCTTTAAAGTAATAATCACGGTCCGGTAAGCCGAGGCCGCTTTGACTCATATACACAATGTAAGTATCTGACTGCTTTTGGTCAATGTAAACATACATCCGTAAGGGTGAGGTGCTGTATATATCGGCATAAGCCATGTAGGCGCTTAAGTCAGATTTGGACTCAAGGGCATTAATACGGGCTATTTCATCGGCCAGTGGTTGCATACCCAGCAGTTCTAATCGATCGGTATCCATCCAAGAGGCATAGATGTCGGCAATTTTTTGTTCTGTGCTGCCCGGTTGGTTGTCGTGACTTGAGACGTCAAGAATAATTTCTTTCACATCCTCGCGGCTTTCATCACCGAGTTTGGTAAAAGAGCCATAATTGGATTTGTCAGCGGGAATTTCAAACGTTTCCAGCCAGTGGCCGTTGACATGGCGGTAAAAATCATCCTGAGGTCGGATGGATTTGTCCATATGGTCTAAGGTGATGCCTGATTGCACAGAATTTTCTGTGTTTTGTACATCAGTTTGTTTGGTTTGATTGGTTTGGCAGGCCATTAAGGGTAAACAAACGGCTGCCGTAAAAAATAATTTTTTCATGGAATTGAGTCGGTATTATAAAACCCTGTTATCTTAACTGGTTTAGACCTGGTCTGTATGTGTCTTTGGTCATGTTCGGAGGACAGGGGTCAGAGGTCAGAGGTCAGAGGACTGAGGACAGAGGACTGAGGACTGAGGACAGAGGACAGAGGACTGAGGACAGAGGACTGAGGACAGAGGCTTGCTTTGGATTTGAGTTCTTATCTCTGTTTATGTTTTTATTAACCACAAAGTTCACAAAGATTTTCACAAAGTACACAAAGTCATTTAATTCATTATTTTTTCTTTCGCGGCCTTTGTGAGTTCTTAGCGTTCTCTGTGGTTTTCAGAGGACAGAGGAATGAGGACAGATGACCGAGGTCGGACTGAAGAATTTCGACCTTGATGTTATTTGTTTTTAATTATGAAATTTTAAATAGACAACAATGCTGAGGTAAAGCAATCTATGTTTTTGTCCTGTTTTTTTTACCATGAAGTTCGCAAAAGTGTTCACGATGAGCACAAAGTTACTTATTTCATGATTCTTTTCTTTGTGGCCTTAGTGTATTCTTCGTGTTCTCTGTGGTTAATTTCCTTTAATGTTATAGACGCTATTTAAAAGGACGCTATGCCGGTTTTGTTGGCTGAAGTCAACGCCCCTTGGATTTAGCTTTTACCGCTGAGGGCTAAATCGGTGACCGCTTTTGTAACTTTTTGAATGCGTTTGTGTTGTTGTCTGAGAAGATCCTGATTGTCTTTGGGTTGTTGGTACCAATGTTTTAACCACTTTAAAGCCCTTTGATAGACCTGTTGATTAGCTTCTTGACCGGCCATGCGGTCTGCCAGGACATTGACCTGATAAGCCATGCGTTGATCCATATAGTCTTTGGGTGTTTCTAAACCGGTGAGGTATTCACCGGCAATTAGGCGTTCTAACAGATCGTCTGTGTCAGTATTTTGTTGTAATCGATCAGCAAACCATGACCCGGCATCAGTCGAAAAATCCGAGAGTTTCTTGTCCAATTCATCGGCTGATAGATCGCCTTGTTCGTGTTGGGTATACAGTGCATCGATATGTTGCCATTGCTTTATATTCCGGTTTAATCGTTGTGCTGTAAGTTGTTGTTTATACTGATCAAAATCCTGCAGTAATTGTTGTTGTTCTTTTTGCGAAACATGACCTTGTTGCGCCAGTTGATGCCAGTTGCCGTTGAATTCACTGCGCAATTGATCCAGTGCTTCGATATCCTGACATTGTTTTAATTGTTTGCGGGTGGTTTTGATCAATTCCAGACATTGTTTTTTTAGGGCGTTCATTTCCGCTTGTTGGGCTTTTTGTTCTGCTTGACGGCGGTTAAAGATCTTGTCGTTGGCACGCCGGAATTTTTTCCACAGGGTGCGTTCGACTTTGGGGCTGACATAACCGGCTTTGGGCCATTGTTTTTGGAGTTCTTTGGCCGTTTCAATGGCTTCGGATAAGTCCTCAACATCTGCCAGGGCTTTGGCTTGTTCGATTAACGCCTGTTTATTCTGTTCGGCTTTTTTGTACCCCTCGGATAGATGGTCATTAATGCGGTTCATTTCCCGGCGCAGGGCTTTGGCGGCTTGGCCACGGTCTTTGGGGGGTAATTTATCCAGATTTTTCAAGTAGTTAACCGCGGTTCTGACCAGTTTGCTTAACTCCTGTGGTACACCTTCTTCCAAATCAGCCGCTTGCATGGTTTTAATGTGGTGATTGATTTTTTCTAACTGTTGATCCTGCTGTTCGCTGCGTTTTTCAAAAAACGGTTGTGCCGGTTCAAACAGCGCCTGAGAAACAGTTCGGAATTCTTGCCATTGCTTCTGATTTCTCGGTGAATAACGATCACCGGGTAATTTTTCCATGTCTTCCAAATCGGCCCATTGCTGGTTGGCCTGTTGCAGTTTTTGCAGTACTGCGTCGGGATGCATACCGGAACCAACCAGCTGTTTAAGGTCTTCAATGAGTTGTTGGCGCACTTTGTCGTGGCTCCATTGTTGCCATTGTCTGAGTTCTTTAAGTTGATTCCATAGTTGATCGATCGCAAATTTATGTTTTTTAAGTGTCGGGTGGTTAAAGCCGGCCTCTTTTTGGTGCGCGTTCAGACGATTAATCAAAGCTTTCGCTTCACTGAGTTGACCGTCTTTAATTTTCGTTTTGGTGGGTTCGATTAAAGCAACTGCCTGGTCAGCCGCTTGATTGCGACGATCAGCGGTGGCAGTGATTTTATCGGCCAGGCGAGCGATACCGTCATCAAATTGATTTTGCAAGGCCACTAAATCAGCGGTGTCTGAAGCTTGTTTGGTTGCCCGTTGCCATTTATTCCTAAGTTGTTTAAGTGAGTGCGGTGCAGCAGTGCTTTGTTCTAATTGCCGGTTTAGTTCAGCCAGAATATCATGACATTCAGTCGGTGCCTGGGCATCTTGCTGGGCTTTTATTAAGTGCTCGTTGAGCGTCGCCAGACCTTGCTGCCATTGCGCTGTTTGCTCTTCATTGAGGGTATCAATTTCAGCGCTTTGGTACTGTTCTATGGTCTGTTGTAATTGGCTCAACGATAGGTTGTTAGCACGCTGACTGTGATTCAGTAATTGTGTTAATAAATGCTGCTGCTTTTGTTGTTTCTGTTGTTTTAAAAAAGCATCCCGGTAGTCGCTGTCGAGGGTCATTTTGGCGGTATTCAGAGCCCCGAGGTAACGGGTTTTAAGTTGATCGGAGAGTTGATCCTGAGGCAATTGGTGCCATTGAAGTTCGATGTCGTTTAAATCGACTTTTTGATTTTTTAGGACAACATGTTCTAAGCGTCGACATAAGTCTTCTGCCATTTGGTTTGGATCTTCGGGGCTTTGTTGTTGTAATTTTTGGGTGATGGCGGCTTTTAAGTCAGCATTTTTATGACCCAGCTGTTTTAGAATGCGCTTGAGGGTTGAGCCCTGATCGATGACGGCGAGGAGAGCGTGTTGCAACTCTGCTGATTGTACCGTCAATAATAAATCACCCAGTAATCCCTGGCGTTTAAGCTGACTAATGGCTGATTGCTGCAATGCCAATGATTGACCGTGCTTAATTAGATGGGCTTTGGCTTCATTGCTTTGTAGTTGCCGGGCGATGGTTTTATGCGTTTCTGTTTGCTGTTCCGGTGTGATGGCGGCTAAGAAATGGCTCAGTCTTTTATCTGCCAGTAATTGCAGGTCTTTATTGGAGTGGTGTTGGACAATGTGTTGTAAAACACTTAAGTCCTGAATTCGATTAAGGGCGGCTTTTTGAACTTTTTCGCTGCTGTCATGAAAAACAATGTCTGATAAATGGGCTTTGAGTTCACCCTCGCTGCTGTGTTGGATCGCGGTTAATCGGACTTGTTCATTGTTGCTTTGCCATTTTGGCTTGTTAAACCAATTCAGTATGCTCATCAGGCCACCTGAGATAATAAGTGTTGTTCAATAAATTGTAATTGTGCGCGACCCTCATCAAGGGTTAACAGTTCACGAAAACGGAATTCGGCGGGCAGTTGGGCCGAAAACCATTTAATGTGTTTTTTTGCCATTCGACACCCGCGCGCGACGCCATAAAACTGATGTAAATTTAACACATGTTGATATAAGGTTGTCATAATTTGTGCTGTTGTCGGTCTGCTGATTTTTTCCCCGGACATCAAATAGGTATGAATTTGGCTAAAAATCCAGGGATTGCCCTGAGCGGCACGTCCCACCATGAGACCATCGCAGCCCGTTTCATTCAACACATGCCGTGCCTTATTAGGACTGTCAATGTCGCCATTGGCAATGACCGGAATATTAAGCTGTTGTTTAACCGTTTTGATTAATCCATAGTCGGCCTTACCTGTGTATTTTTGTCGTTGGGTACGACCGTGAACAAACAGCGCGGCAATCCCGGCTGATTCTGCATCCTGAGCAATACGCTCGATATTGAGATGATGACTGTCGGTACCCAATCGGGTTTTTAAGGTCACCGGTACAGTAACGGCATCCACCACCGCTTCGCAAATGGCTTTGATTTGTTCAGGATAAGCCATCAGGGCCGAGCCACAACGTTTTCTGGCAACTTTTTTTTGTGGACAACCCATATTAATGTCGATAATCTGTGCGCCGTTGCTGACATTGTGTCTGGCTGCATCGGCCATGGCTTTGGGATCAGAACCGGCGATTTGCACCGCAATCGGTCCCGGTTCACCCTCATGATTCATGCGAAAGCGGGTTTTGGCGGTTTTTAACAGTGATAAATCACAACTGAGCATTTCACCTACGGCATAACTGGCGCCCAGTTGTTTACATAATTGACGGTAAGGGCGATCGGTGACACCGGCCATCGGTGCCAGCATCACCGGGTGTTCAATTTTGTATGGGCCGATGTGAAAATACATGAGCCGATTACACCAGTTGGCTGAAAATTTTAAAGCCGGACACCCAGGTGGCAATGGCTGAACCCACATTAGTGAGGATAAACACAAGAAGCACCCGAGTAACCGGGTTTTTCCACCAGCCCGCAAGCTTCATGGCATCGGTTTGCAAAGATTCAAAATCCTGTACTTTGGGCTTGCGCACCATGGTTTCCACCAGTGCCGCCACCATTCCCGCCGCAATCGTTGGATTTAAAGAAGTGAAAGGTGCCGCCAGCATGGCCGACAGAATCGTCAGTGGATGACCACCGGCGACGGCTGCGCCAATGCCTGATAAGAGTCCGTTATACAGCAACCAGATTTTGATGAGTGACCAGCCAAGGGCTTCTTCGGTGGCAAAGCCCCAGACGAAACCGGTCACAATAACCAGGGTGATCAGCCAGGGCAGTAATTTAAACCACTTCTTTTTCGGCGGGATGGATTCCAGTTCAGTAATGGTGTTTTGATTGTTCTTTTCTTCGGTGACGTAGCCTGTTAAGCCTTTTAAATGGCCGGCACCGATAACCACCAATACCTGTGGTTTTTCTTTGTCGGTTTTTAATTTTTCGGCATGGACATGGAGTTTAGCCGCCATAAACTGATCCCGCTCATCAATCAAAGAGCGGTAAATACCGGCTGAATTTTCAGACAGTTCGCTGAACGTGCTTTCCAGCATATCGCCGGTTTTGAGTTTTTCTATTTCTTCATCGCTGATTTCAGATTGCTCAAAAAATCCGCCAAAACCGAATATCAGGTTGACCTTTTCTAAAAAGGACAGTCCCCGCCAGGTTCGTTTCATGGTGATGCCGACATTGCGGTCAATGTTCCACACCGGCAGATCTTTGGCCTTCGCTGATTCGATTGCCTGTTTCATTTCCGCACCGGGTTCAATGCCCAGTTGGTTGGCCAGTCTTTTCTGGTAGGCGCTCATGGCCAGGTTGGTGGCAATCACACCGGTTTGCTTTTGTTTGATGATACTGATGAGGTCTAAATTACGGTAGCGGTTGGTGTCGGTCAAAGCCTGGTAACGTAATTCATCCAATTCGATGGCAACAGCATCATAGTCAGCGTGTTCGATGAGTTCTTTTACCACATCAGCACTTTTTTGAGAGATGTGGGCGGTGCCCAAAAGCGTGTATTCAATGCCCTGAAATTCGACGATTCTATGAGGCTGATCCGACAGCAATTCAGCAATATCCACTTTTTTCTTCCCAAAAAAAGCGGCTATTTTAGCACCGATACCCTTTCAATTGTATGCTTTGCTTTATCGGGCCTTCATCAGGCATGTGATGAACATCTGTGCATTTTTTTGTTTGTACATAAAGACCAAAAGCTCTATGATAATTATATTCAATAGAGCTATCCATATTAATGATAACAAACCAAAAATATGCCTGAAACCGGTTCATCTGACTTACTGTTTTGGAATGCCCTGGCGCTGATTGTGGCAGCCAGCGTTTTTGTGCCGGTGTTTGTTAAAATCAAGTTTGGTGCGGTGCTGGGTTATCTGGTGGCCGGTATCGCCGTCAATTTATTGTTTTCAGGCGGTTTTTCCGAACATCCCGAAGAGTTATTGCACTTTTCTGAGTTCGGGGTGGTGCTGTTTTTATTTGTGATTGGATTAGAGCTGAATCCCGCCACTTTATGGGATATGCGCAAAGATATATTTGGTCTGGGTGCAGCGCAGGTGTTGTTTAGTGCGTTGGTGATTGGCCTGCTGGCTTATTTTGTGGGGATACACTGGACCGGATCGGTGGTGATTGGCAGCGGCATGGCCTTGAGTTCCACAGCGATTGTGATGAGCCAACTGAGTGAAAAAGGTGAGCGGCGGAGTTTGCACGGCCGCAAGACCTTTGGCATTTTACTGTTTCAGGACATTGCCATTGTACCTTTATTGTTGTTGGTGACATTACTCGCGCCCACCGGCGAAGACGTGACATTGGTACAAAGTCTGATTGATATCGGATTTGCGGTGGTGGCCATTGTGGCATTGATATTGATTGGTTATTATGTTTTGGATCATGTGTTTCGGCTGCTGGCGTCCACCGGGCTGCATGAGATTATGACCGCCAGTGCGTTGGGTCTGGTGATTGCCGCTGCTTTACTGATGGATGTGGTGGGCATGTCCAATGCCATGGGTGCATTTTTGGCCGGGGTGATGCTGTCTGAGTCTTCCTATCGGCATGAGGTCAAAGCCAATATCGAGCCGTTTCGTGGCTTGTTTTTGGGTTTGTTTTTTATGGCGGTGGGTTTGGCGCTGGATTTGCGGGTGGTGATGGATAACTGGCTGTTGATTCTGGCGATTGCACCGGGCGTTATGTTGCTAAAAACAATTTTATTATACGTGGTCAGCCGGTTTTTCAAACATGACCACAACACCTCGATTCGTCTGGCCTTTGCCTTACCCCAATTGGGTGAGTTTGGTTTTGTGCTGTTTTCAGCGGCGGCCACTGCCGGTATTTTTGCTGATAATGTTTCATCAATTCTGATTGCCATTGTGTCGGTGACCATGATGATGTCACCGTTGCCTTTATTATTTCAAAACATATTTATAAACAAAGAGTTACAGGACGTTCTGGATGAAACCTTCGAAGATACCCGCGGCAATGTACTGATTATCGGTTTCGGTCGATTTGGTCAGATGGTGTCCCAACCACTGTTTGCAGACGGTTACGATGTCACCATCCTGGACAATGATGCCCGCCGCATCCGAGAAGCCCGTGGTTTTGGTTTTAAAGTAAATTTTGGAGATGGTACGCGCCGGGATATTTTGCGTGCGGCTGGCGCTGAAAGCTGTGAGGTGGTGATTTTTTGCACCAATAATCCGGAAGTGACGAACCGCAGTATTCGGGCTTTACAGGCGATTAATCCACAGGCCAAGGTCTTTGTACGATCTTATAACCGCCGTCATTCCATTGATTTACATGACATGAATGTGACCTTTTCAATACGCGAAACTTTTGAAAGTGCTCTTATTTTAGGTAAACAGGTGTTAATCGAATTGGGCGTTAGTGAAGAACAGGCCAGTGATTACATTGAAGATATTCGTATCCGGGATTTGGAACGTTTACAGGAGCAGGCTGAAGGCGATATGGAGTCCGGCATGGAACGGGTGTTGCGCAAACCGGTCAAATCGGACTGAATTGCATGAATCGCAGCTAAAAATGTTGAGTCCTGGCTGAGATGCCGTAAGATAAGGGATTTTTCTATTTCAAGTGATTTTATGAATGACTTTATTGCAGATCTTGTAAAACAGGTCAAACCATCGGCGACCATTGCGGTGAGTATGAAAGCCGCCGAATTAAAAGCTGCCGGTCAGGATGTCATTGGTCTGGGCGCCGGCGAACCTGATTTTGATACCCCGGAACACATCAAACAAGCCGCCATTGAAGCCATTAATCAGGGGAAGACCAAATACACCGCCGTGGATGGCACGCCTGAATTAAAACAAGCCATCATCAATAAATTACAGCGTGATAATCAGGTGGACTATCAGGCCAGTGAAATTCTGGTGTCCAATGGTGCCAAACACAGTATTTTCAATTTATTAAATGCAGTGATTAATCCCGGCGATGAGGTGATTATTCCGGCGCCTTACTGGGTGTCTTATCCGGACATGACATTATTGGCCGGTGGCCGGTCAGTGATTGTTCAGACCGATGCCGAACAAGCTTTCAAAATGACCGCCGATCAGTTATCGAACGCCATCACTGATAAAACCAAACTGATTATTTTGAATTCGCCCAGCAACCCCACCGGACAGGTGTATTCGCGCGATGAATTAACCGCCATAGCTGAGGTGTTAAAGGCGCATCCGCAGGTGTTGATGCTCACCGATGATATTTATGAGCATATTTATTGGGGTGTTGAACCAATGACTAACCCGGTGGCGCTTTTTCCCGAACTCAAAGACCGCATTATATTGATTAACGGCGTGTCTAAAGGCTATGCCATGACAGGATGGCGGATTGGATTTGCCGCCGCCAATCGAGACATCATTACCGCCATGCGGAAACTACAATCTCAAAGCACCTCCAACCCATGTTCCATTTCTCAAGCCGCTGCGGTGGCGGCTTTTAACGGCCCGCAAGATTGTTTGCAAACCATGACCCGGGCTTTTAAACAACGCCATGACTTTGTGGTGCAGGCATTGAACGAAATAGACGGTATAACCTGCTTATCAGGTGTTGGGGCTTTTTATGCCTTTGCAAATGTGACCGCCTTAATTGATTCTCACAAGGATTGTAGCAATGATGTGGAACTGGCCACCTGGTTACTGGAATCAGCCGGTGTGGCGGTGGTGCCGGGTACACCATTCGGGGCGCCGGGTTATGTGCGGATTTCTTTTGCCACCTCCATGACAGTGTTGGAAAAGGCGATGGCACGGATTAAGCAAGCGGTCGAAAAATTACGGGCTTAAACATGCAGTTTCGAATCATTGTGCAATTTGCCGAATTGGCTCTCAAGGGCAAAAATCGGCACCGTTTTATCAGACGACTGCGTAAAAACATCAAAGATAAACTCAAAATACTGGGTTATGAATGGCCGGTGAAAGCCATTCATGACCGGATTTATGTACAGGTGCCGGGTGCTGAGGGTGAGGCTGAATCAATTGACGAAAAAACAGCCAGGGCAGTGGTCCATGAATTAGGGCGTTTGCCGGGTATTGCCTGGTTGAGCTTTGTTTATTGGCTGAGTGAACAGCGCTTTGGTTTTTTGGGCGAAAAACCTGATTTATTGGTGATACATGAATTGATTGAACGGCTGGCACAAGAACAATACCGTCCGGAGTCCAGCTTCGCAGTACGGGTGAAGCGCCGGGATAAACGTTTTGCGCTTAAATCCCAGGATTTTGAACAACAAATCGCGACCACCATTTTAAAAAGCAGCGACTGGCAACAAGTCAATCTGTCCCGTCCGGATCAGACCTTTTACGTGGACATTGCTTCGGATGGGGTGTCGGTGCACAGCGAAAAAATCATGGGGGTGGGTGGTTTGCCGGTGGGTTCCACCGGTCAGGTGTTGACCTTATTATCAGGCGGTTTTGATTCGCCGGTGGCCGCCTGGTTGATGGCCAAACGCGGCTGTCAAACCGATTTTATTCACTTCACCGCCAGTCATCGGCCGCCTGAGGCCATCGAGGCGGATAAAATTGTCCGAACCGCAAAAATTGTCAGTGAAAGCAGTGGCTTTGTGCGTTTATATATCGTGCCATACACCTATTTTGATATGGCCTTAATGGAACTGGATTTAGAATATGATTTAATTCTTTTCCGGCGTTTTATGGCGCGGGTGGCGACCCGTTTGATGCCGGATGTGGAAGCGCAGGCGCTGGTCACCGGTGATAATTTGGGTCAGGTGGCGTCGCAAACCCTCGAAAACATGGAATCCATGAACAAAAGCACCGAAGCCATGATTTTAAGACCGCTGTTGGCCTACAATAAACACGATATTATTGATTTGTCCACCCAACTGGGTTTGTTTGAGGTTTGTCGAGAACCGCATAAGGACTGTTGTGCTTTAATTTCAAAGAATCCCCGCACCAAATCACGTGCTGATGTGCTGGAGAAAATGGAACAGATATATTTAAGTGATTATGAATCCTTAATTGATGATACCCTGAATGATGCTCAGGTATTGACCTTTTATTTTGGACGATGGGTGAATCAACAACAAGTGGGCACAGAGGAATGAAACTTTGGATAACACTGCTTACTTTATTAGTAACGACCGGATTAATTGCGCAACCTTTTAAACCTGTCGAGCCGGTGCAATTAAGCGATTATCAGGTTTATCCCATTAATGGTCTTGATCAGATCGAACCCTCCGGTTTAACTTTAAAGAACGACACACTTTATACCGTGGGTGATAAACACCGCGCCATTTTTCGCTTGGATATCCAAGATGATGAGGCCTGGTTATACAAGGAAATGACATTGGCCAGTGAGCGTGATTTGGGTGTATCAGTGTTGGATTTAGAAGGCATTACCACGGTCAATGGTGATTTTGTGCTGGTTTCAGAAGCCCATCATCGACTGATTCATGTGGACAATCTTGGTCAGCTCCGTTGGCTGCCGGCGCAGGGCAACGATTTATATCGGTCTGCTTTTGCTGCAGGCTTACTGCAATTACACAATGCCGGTCTCGAGGGCGTAACCTATTTAGGCGAGCAGCGATTTCTGGTGGCGGCGGAACGCCAACCGCGTGGTTTAATCACACTCCAGTTTTCTGAAGACCTGACTGAGATTGTGTCACAGCATAACCTAATCATGCTGAACAGTCGTCAGTATTTGCATGGACGACACCCCGATATGACCGGTTTATATGTACACCGGAAACAAGTGTATGCCCTGCAGCGTAATGCCTATGTGATTCATGAACTCATCGCCGTGGGAAACCGGCAATACCAAGAGGGCCGGGCCTGGTCTTATGAGGATATTGTACGTGATCCAAAATACGCCTACAGCGATATGCAATATGGCCATGCCGAAGGGCTCGCGGTGGATGATGAATTCTTTTATCTGGTTCTGGACAACAACAGAATACCAAACGCCAAAAACCCCAACGATAAACGGCCTTTACTGATTGTTGCCAAACGACCAGTCCTGCACGGTGGTGATTAAATCGGTTTTGATAAAAGGTTTGGCCATCTGATTTTCCGGTCGTTCAGACAAATTAAATTCAGCCAACAAACCATCCCGGTGGCTTTGTATTTGCCAGTCAAAAACGGTGTCATCAGACACTTCAAATTGTAAGGTGAAGGTGGGGTTGTCAGTGATGTGGTATTCGATCAGTTTATAGCCCGGTGCAAGTTGTATCGGTGTTTTAAAGCGGTGAATACGTCCGCCCACAGCCAAACTGTGGATGGTCATTGCTTGTTGGGTGTAAATAGACACGATGTCCGTTCCCGGTGTGGCTTTGACGGTGACATTAATTCGTTGATAATTCATTTGATTCAAGGGTTTATGGGCCTCAATGGTGGCCGGATATGTGGCGTTTAAGTCACTTTTTACCAGAGTCGTCAGCGGTTTTTTATAGGTTTTTTGAAAATCTTGTGTGGCTTCTTCAGATAATGGATTGTCAAATAAATCGCTGAGCCAGTCGCCGCGGCGGTTATCGGCGTGAAACAGATAGGCGTGCGTTTGATCCACATCTTTTAAGTAGTTAATGGATGTCGGTAACGGTCGGTAAGGTGTAAATTGGCGGTATTCAAACACAATCGAAGCGCAGTAAATGACCGGGATGATCAATAACCAGGCGGTTTTGTCCTTCCCTTGAATGCCTTCAATCCATGCATTCAGAGGGGCCATCATTAATACCAGAATCAGCATCGCCGCCGGTGTCATCCAAATGCCCAGCGCCACCGGTAAATTGATCAGTAAAGCCCCCAGCGGCAACAGTGCCAAGAGCAGCATAAACGGTGCCAGTTGTTGTGCCCATGCGGGTTTATACAGGTTTAAAAAAGCCACCGGTAGCGCCGCCGCTGCGGGAATGATTAAAAATCCCGCGCCAGGCAGTGACAGGCTTAAAAAACTGACAGCAATCAACCAAATGCCCAGACTGAAGAGTGCATCACCGGCATGATTGAGCGGCAAACGACGGCGATAAATTAGAACAACAATTGCCAGGCTGAGAAAAAGTTGTGCATTGATGAGCGCATGACCGCCATACGGAAAGCCCTGTAAAATATCTTTCCAGCCGGGAATCAAGGTGTACACCGCAGCCAGTAAAATGTAATTGGCGATAAACACAAAAAAGGTGGTCATAACCAATGGTTTTAGTCCCTCGATCAGCGCTTTAAAGCCGTGGTTTTTATGGCTGATTGTGAGCGCCAGCAACACCAGCCAGCTCAGCCACAGCACCGCAAAAATAATGAGTGAAGTGCTGCGAGAATAACTCAATATACCCAGAGTCGGCACGCTGAAATAAACAGGTGATGCGTCAGATTGTAAATGTTTTAAATCAGTCTCAGCCAGATAATTCAGCAGTGATTTGCTCTGGATTAAATGGTGGGCCACAGAATTAAGTGACAGGTGCGCCAGATCATCGGTGGGGCTGTGGTAATTAAAATGGTCATCAATAAACGCCAGATTAAATGCATTTATACCGTGTTCTTTAAATGGTGTGACATCAGTGTCATTAGGCATTTTGGCGTAAATTTCCGCATCCAGTGAACTGCTGACCGGCATCGGCACACCGGCTTTTTGATAAGCCTCAATCAAGCCCCGGGTACCGGTGTCGGTTTCCGGTAATAAAATGGCCGGACCGCTGCTGCCGCGGGCTTCTAAATTAATGATGACGCCTATATTGTGGTGGCGTAATTGGTCTTCAATAAAGGCTTTGGCCCCCAATAAGCCGAGTTCTTCACCGTCGGTGATGAGCAGCAATAGTTTGTTCTTGGGTGTGGGGTTTTGTTGAATGAAGGTTTTAAAAATTTCCAGCGCCACCGCCACACCGGCGGCGTCATCGGCCGCTCCACTGGCTGAAAAGCGTGCGGCATCGTAGTGGGCCATCAACATAACGGCCGGCGCATCTTCAGTCTGCCCCGGATATTGGATGATGTAATTAGTTAAAGCAGCGGCTTTTCGGTTGTGTTGATTATAGTAATGGCTCCGGTGTTGATTGATTTTGATCTTGGGGTTATTTAACTGTTGCACGTGGCGTTCAAGGTATCGACCAACCACTTGATGGGTGGCTTGACCCACGGCATGGGGGTGTTCGGTGATTTTGTGGATATGCTTGAGTACGGATTCCATAAAAACACCGTCATAAATCAGATGAGACGGTGTTTTTGAGGGGTAACTGAGCTCATAGCCGCCTCGAATCACCAGTAAAATTAATACCATGAACAGGGTGTTTTTGAGCAGATGCATGGTTTTTCTCAGGCTATTGTCGAATAATGCGGGCCCCGAGCTGATTGAGTTTCTCTTCAATCGCCTCATAGCCCCGATCGATGTAATGAATATCATGCACTTCGGTTTGACCCTGTGCGGCCAGACCGGCAATAACCAGTGATGCCGAGGCGCGCAAATCGGTGGCTGTGACCGGTGCCCCGCTGAGCTTTTCTACCCCGGTGATAATCGCCTGATTGCCTTCAACGGCGATATTGGCACCCATACGATTGAGTTCATCCACATGCATAAAACGGTTTTCAAACAAGGTTTCGGTGATCACACTGGTGCCGTCGGCAATGGCATTTAAAGCACAGAACTGGGCTTGCATATCGGTGGGGAAAGCTGGATGCGGCGCGGTGCGAATGTCCACCGGCTGCGGCCTTTTTTCATGCATATCAAGATAAATTTGGTCTTCGGTGGTGCGGATCTCGGCGCCGGCTTCGGTGAGCTTTAACAGCACCGCGTCTAAATCATCCGGTTGTGTGTGGGTGATGGTGATGTTACCGCCGGTCATGGCAGCGGCCACCAGAAAGCTGCCGATTTCAATTCGGTCGGGTAATACATGGTGTGCCACGCCACGCAATTTATCAACGCCTTGAATCCTGATTTTTGAACTGCCAAGACCTTCAATGTGCGCCCCCATAGCGATTAAGTAGCGGCCCAAATCAACCACTTCCGGCTCAATCGCCGCATTTTCAATCAAAGATTCACCGCGGGCCAGACACGCCGCCATCAAGATATTTTCAGTGCCGGTGACCGTAACCTTATCCATAATAATGCGTGCGCCTTGTAACCTTTGACAATGGGCGTGTATATAACCGTCACTGACATCGATATCTGCCCCCATGGCTTTGAGGCCTTTGAGGTGTAAATCCACCGGTCGTGCACCGATTTGACAACCGCCGGGCAAGGACACTTTGGCCTGGCCGTAGCGGGCCAGCAAAGGTCCTAAAGCCAGAATACTGGCGCGCATGGTGCGTACAATGTCATAAGGTGCGGTGTGGTTATGTAAGTGATTGGTATTAATAAAAATGTCAGAATGGGCGCCGACAGTTAATTCGGCCCCCATATGTGCCAGTAGTTCGTTCATGGTGGTGACATCGTGCAAATGGGGGACATTTTGGATGTGAGAGTTGCCTTCGGCCAGTAAAGTGGCGGTTAAAATGGGTAACACGGCATTTTTGGCTCCGGAGGCTTTAATCTGACCGGACAGTTTCCGGCCACCGTTGATGACGATTTTATTGCTCATAAATGGGTTTGCTCATATTCATCAGGGGTCATGGCCTGAATACTCATGGCATGTATTTCTTGGCCCATGACCGAGCCTAGCGCCTGGTGGATTTGGCGGTGCCTTTTCAGTTGATTTAATCCAATAAAAGCAGGGGATACGATGGTGGCGGCATAATGGCGCATGTCATCGCTGTGGACATGGATATAATCACAGTCAATGTGGGCTTTTATCTTTTCTTCAATTATTTTTGGTTCCATCTTCATCAATTGTTTGTTTCTACCCGGGGCATTATCTTTTATAATGACCGGTTTATAAAGACATCATGCGCATTTAGTTTCATTTCAGCGCCTTTTGAGAATCACATTATATGTTAATAGCTTCAGGTTATCTGGTAATCGGACTGATATTGCTTATTTTTGCGGCTGACAAGTTTATTCTGGGTGCGGCGGCTCTGGCCAAACATTTGGGTGTTTCCACCATGTTGGTGGGTCTGATTGTGGTCGGTTTCGGCACCTCAGCCCCGGAAATGGTGGTGTCAGCCATTGCCTCCTTCAAAGGCAATTCCGGTCTGGCCATGGGCAACGCGATTGGCTCAAACATCACCAACATCGCACTGGTGCTGGGTGTCGGCTTGTTGATTACACCGATGCAGGTCAAATCCAAAATCATTAAACGTGAAATGCCGATTTTATTGATGGTGTGTTTACTGGCGTTGTTTTTATTACTTGATTTATCCCTGACTTTAATGGATGGGGTTATCTTATTGATTTCAATGCTTGGTGTAACGTTGTTACTGGGTTTTCTGGGTGTCAACGAAAGCAAGGACAGTTACAGTGAAGAGATCGAAAGTGAGTACGACCTTAACATTAAAATGTCTCATGCCATCTTATTTTTGCTGATGGGTGTTGTGGTATTGCCGCTGGCGTCCCAGTTGATGGTGATTGGTGCCACCGACATTGCCCAGTATTTTGGGGTGTCGGATTTGGTGATCGGTTTAACCATTGTCGCCCTGGGTACTTCTCTGCCAGAATTGGCAGCGATTGTGGCCAGTGCCGCTAAAAAAGAACATGATTTGGCCATCGGTAATATTGTAGGCTCTAATATATTCAATTTATTGGGCGTTATCGGCATATCCGGGGTAATCAACGATTACCATTTCTCACGCAGGTTTTTGATGTTTGATTACCTGTATATGGTGATTCTAACGGTCTTTTTGTTTATAGTTTCCATTTATTTTGTGCTCAAAGACCGATTTGTGTCGCGTCTTATTGGCTTGGTTTTAGTGTTATTATATAGTGCCTATATGATTTGGTTATTTGTCAGTAAAGCCACATGAGCAGAACGGTGAATGCAGAACAGGCCATCGCCCAGGCACGCCGGGTGTTTGCCATTGAAAATCAGGCCATCGTTGATTTGCAACAACGCATTGGCGAAGATTTTGTGGCGGCTGTCGAAATGATTTTAAACGGCTCCGGCCATGTGGTGGTCATCGGCATGGGTAAATCCGGTCACATAGCCGATAAAGTCTCGGCCACTTTAGCCTCCACCGGCACACCGGCTTTTTTTGTTCATCCGGGTGAGGCCAGTCATGGCGATTTGGGTATGATTACCAGTAATGACATCGTACTGGCGATGTCTAATTCCGGTGAAACCGAAGAAGTGCTGGCGATTTTACCGGTGTTAAAGCGCATGGGGATTGCGCTGATTTCCATGACCGGCAAACCGAATTCGACGCTGGCCAAAAATTCTGATATTCATATTGATGTGTCGGTGAATGAAGAAGCCTGTCCCTTGGGGCTGGCACCCACAGCCAGTACCACCGCCACTTTGGTGATGGGCGATGCGCTGGCGATTACCTTATTGGAGTCAAGGGGTTTTACCAAAGAAGATTTTGCCCGGTCGCATCCGGCCGGTTCTCTCGGTAAACGCCTGCTATTGGGGATCAGTGATGTGATGCGCAGCGGTGATGATATTCCAAAAGTCTATGCGCACACAAAGTTCAGTGAAGCATTGCTGGTCATGACTGAAAAAGCACTGGGTATGGTGGCTGTGGTTGATAAAGACAATCGGGTGGCGGGGGTTTTTACAGATGGTGATTTACGCCGTTCTTTACCCACTATTGAGCATTTTAAAGACCATGTGGTGGGTGAATTTATGACCCGTAATCCGGTCACCATCCGGGCAGATAAGATGGCGGTTGAGGCGGCACAATTAATGGAAACCCATAAAATTCATTCACTGCTGGTGGTTGATAAGGATGCTCGGCTCACAGGTGCTTTGAATATTCATGATTTATTACGGGCCGGGGTGGTTTGATGGTTAATAAAGTTATAGACAATGTTCTGCAAAAAGCCAAAAACATTAAATTGGTGATTTTTGATGTGGACGGGGTGCTCACCGATGGCGGGTTGTATTTCACAGACGATGGTCGTGAAATGAAAAAATTCAATGTCAAAGACGGTCTGGGCATTTCTTTACTTATCAAGTATGGTATTGAAGTGGCGGTCATCACCGGGCGTAATTCGGTGATTGTGGCTGATCGGATGCGATCTTTGGGTGTGAATCACGTCTATCAGGGGCGCTTGAATAAACTTGAAACCTATGAAAACCTCAAAGCGGCTTTGCACATTGATGATCAGCAGGTGGCGTTTGTGGGTGATGATGTGATTGATATTCCGATTATGGATAAGTGTGGCTTACCGGTTGCGGTGGCCGATGCCCATGACGCGGTGATTGATAAAGCCTTTTGGGTTTTAGGCAAAAAAGGCGGAGACGGGGCCGCCCGTCAGGTCTGCGATGTGTTGCTCAGCAGTCAGCAGATAGCCGTTGATGGTTATGAATTCACCGGCCGCCAATAAATGACGTTTAAAATTCGACAATTACTGATTATGCTTGTATTTGCCGTGTTGTCTGTGGCTGTTTATCAGGGTTTTTTTCGGCATTCTGCCGGTACTGATTATGAGCCATTTACCAAAGGCTATGCCTTAACCGAAGTGGTGATGCGTTCCACTGATGATAGCGGTCAGGTGGTGACTGAAATTCGTTCGCCGAACATGACCCATTATTTAGACAACGAACAAACCCTGATTGAACAACCACACGTGCAGTTGTTTGCGGATGACAACAATTGGATTTTGCAATCCCCATCCGCTGTTTTTCGACGCAATCAACAATTCTTATACTTTCCCGATAAAGTGACAGTGGTTTCGCAACAAGCCCCTATAGTGGTGGTTGAATCATCACAACTCAGTGTGGATTTAAACACCAAAGAAGGTCGCACGCCGGCTGCAATTAACCTACAACAGCCCGGTGGCTGGATGCGTGGTGTGGGTGCACATATTATATTTAACAACAAACAAATTGAACTATTAAATGATGTCTATGCAGAATTTCAGCCCCGTCAATAAATGTGTGGTCATGCTCATGGGTTTATCGCTGACTTTGAGTGTGTTTGCGTTAGAAAGTGATCGACAGCAGAAAATCACCTTGTCCGGTGACGGTTGCATCAGTAAGCTTAATCTCGGACAAACCGAATGTCCAAAAGGCATGTTGATTCGTCAGGGTAGTTTAAAAATTGAATCAGATTATGGATTAATAACCCACGAAGGCAAACTGATTGCCACCGTTAAAATGACCGGTTCTCCGGTGACCATGGAACAGCAGATGGATGATGGCAGCCGCATGGTTATCCGTGCCAATCAGATTGACTTTGATTACCAGTCCGAAATCGCTTTTCTCAAAGGGGATGTCCGTATTGAAAACAACATCGGCGTCAGCACCGGTGAGGCCATGGAATTCAATTTAAAAACGCAGGAAGTCAAAGCCGTGGGTGAAAATAACCAGCAATTTAGATTAGAAATCGATCCCAACAATGATTAAAGCCGACAATATTGTCAAAAGTTACCACAAAAGAACCATTATCGATTCGGTTTCTTTGTGTTTAAAAGAAGGTGAGGTGGTGGGTTTATTGGGCCCCAACGGCGCCGGTAAAACCACCTGTTTTTATATGGTGGTGGGCTTGGTGGTTGCTGACAGTGGCTGTATAACGATTGATGATGTGGATGCCACTGATTTCGGTATGCACCAACGGGCTCGACTGGGTGTCGGTTATTTGCCCCAGGAAGCGTCAATATTCAGAAAACTCACGGTTGAGGATAATCTGATGGCGGTGTTGCAACTGCGCAAAGACCTTAATCGGGACCAACGTGAAAACCGCTGCCTCGAATTGCTCGAAGAGCTTAACGTGGATCATGTTAAAAACCAGTTGGGTATCAGTTTATCAGGTGGTGAGCGGCGCCGGGTGGAAATTGCCCGCTCACTGGCCATGGAGCCAAAATATATTTTATTGGATGAGCCATTTGCCGGTGTGGATCCGGTATCAGTGATTGATATCCAGAAAATTGTCTATCATCTTAAAAGTAAAGGTATCGGGGTGTTAATCACCGATCACAACGTGCGTGAAACCCTGGGTATTTGTGACCGTGCCTATATTCTCAATGCCGGTAAAATGCTCACTGAAGGAAAACCGGAACAGATTATTGCCAATCCCGATGTACGAAAAGTCTATCTCGGGCATGATTTTTCGATGTGATTATCAGGCGGTCTGGCTGACTGTTTAAAAGCTGTGAATGCGATTGCACTTTAACATTTATTTCTGTATATTATTAGACAGGAGGTTACGGCCATTAACACAAATTTGCGCTTATCATTCAGTATCCATTTCAACCCGCGGTCAGACTTGACCGCAAAAAAAACCTCCCGCCTTTCACAATCATCCGGACTTATATACAGTGCATTAAATGGCCACTCTTTGTCAGGGTTGATTGTGCTCATTCAAAACCTTAAACCAAAATTCAAAACAACAATGAGGTATTAGATATGCAATTAGACATCACCGGTCAACAACTTGAAGTAACTGAACCCATTAAAGACTACATTGACACCAAATTTGAACGCGTTCGACGTCATTTTGACCAGGTCTTAAGTGTTCACGTGATTTTGAGTGTGGAAAAAATCAGACATAAGTCAGAAGCCACCATGCACATCGGGGGAAAAACCTTTTTTGCCGAATCCACAGAGGATCATTTATATAAATCCATCGATGCAATGGTGGATAAACTGGATAAGCAGATCAGACGCCATAAAAGCAAATTAAATAATTATAATAATAAAGAGGCGATTGCCATTAATCGCACACAATATTAACCCTTAATACGCATAACATGAGAAAATGGCCTGACACCTTGTTGGGCCATTTTTATTGAAACCATGAAATTTATTGATGTTCTGGAAGAAGAAAAGATCTTACTTAATTATCATTTTATCAGTAAGAAAAGATTGTTTGAACAGGTTGGTCAGTTACTGGGTGAATCCCGCTCTCAGGGGCTTTTTATTTATCACAGTCTTCTGGACCGGGAAAAACTGGGCAACACGTCTCTCGGCACCGGTGTTGCCTTGCCTCATGGTCGCTGCTTAAAAACCGATGAAATTCGTGCCTGTCTGATTAAATTATCCCATCCTGCAGATTATGAGGCGGTGGATAACCAGCCGGTTCAAATTGTGGTGGGTTTGGTTTTTCCGCTTGATGTCAGACCCGAGCACCGGCGTTTTTTAAAAGAAACCGCACATTTATTCAGACAGCATGTTTTATATGAGCAGCTGGTCAATATTGATGACAAACATCAGATGATGGATACGATATTGGAGGCTTTTGAACAATGCAACAATTAGTGATTATCACCGGTTTATCCGGTTCTGGAAAAACCATCGTTTTACGGGCTTTGGAAGATATGGAGTATTACTGCGTGGATAACTTGCCGGTCAGTATGTTGTCTGAATTTGCCGATCACATCAATGAAGATGTGAATTTTTATCCCAAAGTATGTGTTGGGGTTGATATCCGCAGTCAACAAAAAGCCTTGTCTCAATTTCCTGAGATGGTAGAAACGTTAAAAAAACAGTTGCATGTCCGGGTGATTTATTTATCTGCAGCTGAGAAGGTATTGATGAATCGCTACAGCGAAACCCGACGGCGTCACCCCCTGTCAACAGCTCAGCATAAACACTCTTTAACCGAAGCCATTCGTTTAGAAACCCAACTCATGGCAGCGGTCAAAGAGGTGGCGGATTTAATCATTGACACCAGTCAGCTAAAAGCACAACAGCTTAAACAACAGATTTGGCAAATCATGAACCAGAGCAACCAGAAAGTGACGGTAATCATCAAATCCTTTGCTTTCAAGCGCGGTGTGCCCTTTGATGCGGATTTTGTGTTTGATGCCCGTTGTCTGCCAAACCCCTACTGGGAAAAAGAATTACGGCCTTTCACCGGACAGGATAAAGCCATTATTGATTTTTTTTCCCGGCAGGAGCTGGTGGCTGAATACCTCACAGATTTGTGTGCTTTTAGCAAGAAATGGATCAATAAATTTGAAGTCAATGACCGCAGTTATATTACGGTGGCCATTGGCTGTACCGGCGGACGCCACCGGTCGGTGTATCTGGCTGAATCTTTACACAGGTATCTGGTGGATAAAAATATCAACAACATGTTGTTACACCGGGAATTAGAAGGTGATGATTAAAACTCACCGTTTGTGATAAGTGATGACTTTAAACGGGTAATGCGGGTTAACTTCGTCAATGGGGTGGTCTGTTTGTTCTTGTATGCGCCAATCTGACCAGTTAACTTTCGGGAAATAGGTGTCACCCTCAAATTCGGCTTCAATATGGGTGATAATCATTTTATCCGCCTCAGGCAATAACAGTTCAAATATCCTGGCGCCACCAATAACCATAATTTCATTATCAGACTTGAGGTGTTGCCAATCGTGAATAATTTTAAAACCATCACGTTGGTAGTCCTGTTGGCGTGTTAACACCCAATTGACCCGCCTGGGTAAAGGCTTTTTGAGTGATTCGCAGGTTTTTCGGCCCATCAGAATGGGTTTATTTAAGGTGTTCTTTTTAAAAATTTTTAAATCCGCAGGCAGATACCACGGTAAATCATTATCGGCACCAATCAGTCTGTTTTTATCAAAGGCTGCCACCAGAGTGAAACTCATACTGCCACCTGGCCTTTGATGTGCGGATGGGCCCGGTAATTAATCATTTTAAAATCACCATAATCAAAACTGAATATATCCTGCACGTCAGGATTAATATGTAAATGGGGACGCGGGTAGGGGGTTCGCTCAAGCTGTTGTTTTATTTGTTTCAGATGATTCAGGTAAATATGGGCATCACCAAAAGTATGAATAAAGTCACCCGCCTGCAAGCCACAGACTTGTGCCACCATATGAGTGAGGAGGGCATAAGAAGCGATGTTAAAAGGCACGCCCAGAAACACATCGGCACTGCGTTGGTAAAGTTGGCAAGAGAGTTTACCGTCACTGACATAAAATTGAAACAAGCAATGGCACGGTGGTAGCGCCATATGACTGACATCCCCTACATTCCAGGCGCTGACAATATGGCGTCGCGAATCGGGGTTGGTTTTTAGGCTTTCAATCAGTTGGCTTATTTGGTCTATCTGACCGCCGTCAGGTACCGGCCAGGAACGCCATTGGTGACCATAAACAGGGCCTAAATCACCTGATTCATCGGCCCATTCGTCCCAGATTCTGACGCCATGCTCGTTTAAGTATCGAATATTGGTGTCACCGTTTAAAAACCAGAGTAATTCATAGATGATGGATTTGATGTGGAGTTTTTTGGTGGTCAGCAAGGGAAAACCATCGGCCAGATTAAACCGCATTTGGTACCCGAACACACTCAGTGTGCCGGTGCCGGTGCGATCTTCTTTGCGGGTTCCGTGTTGCAGAATATGGCGGGCAAAATCCAAATAAGCGCGCATAAAAAAACCTTGCTATAAAAACTTAGTATTATAGCAAGGTTTAAGTGTTAATTAACGTTCGAATTTAACTAAGCAAACATACGCTGCACCACATTGGGCGCGTTGAAATTATCTAAGACGTGATCCACATCAACACCCAGTTGGGACATGCTCAAAGCACCTGTGATGCAAGGCCGTTCTTTATTGGAAAACGGGGGTTTTTTGGACAAATCAATAAAACGGGGTTTTTCAAGCACCTTGTTCTGGGCATTGCGTATCAATAAAATTTCCGGTTTCAAACGTTTTTGCTTGTTGTGAGATAACACCAGACCAACGGAACCGTCAGATAATTGAACAGGTGATCCGGCCGGATATAAGCCAATGGCCTGAATAAACTCATCCACCAGCTGAGCGCTGAACAATTTGTTCTTTTGTTTAAATAACCACTCCATCGCTTGAGAGGATGAATACACCTTGCCGTAAGGTTTCTTACTGGTCATGGCGTCAAAGGTATCCACAATACCGGCAATTTGACCCATGGCCGGAATTTCATCACCGACCAAGCCGTAGGGATAACCGCTACCATCAAAACGTTCGTGATGGGTTTCAGCAATGGTCAGAACATCATGGGGAATACTTTTATCTTTGGCGAGAATTTCTACACCCAACTCAACGTGAGATTCAAATATTTTACGTTCGTTTTCGGTGTAACTGTCTTTTTTGTTGAGCAGTTTTCGGCTGATTTTGGTTTTGCCAATATCGGCTAATAATACACCGGTGACCAGGGTTTCGAGTTTTTCTTCAGCGATGCCTAAGTGGCGACCAAATACAGCAGCAAGAATGGCAGAGCGTAATGAATGGCCGTAAACATATTGACCTTTTTCTTTCAGTTGGGTCAGCCACACCAGGGTGTTGGGGTTGCGAATCACCGAATTAACCACTTGGGAGGCAATTTGTTTAGTTTTCTTAATGTCAAGCCGTTTACCAACGCGCAGATTAAAACTGGTTTCCTCAACCGCACTGTTCAAATCAATCATCAGAGAATGGGCACGACTAAATTCACGCTTTATGGGCTTTAATTGTGTGGTGTAATAATCGTGTTTAATCACCAAAGGTTGGGTACGGGTGCGGTATTTGTGACTTTTATCTTTTTTTCGCAATAAAGGAGAAGGTTTAGAAATCTCAGGCTCGGCCACCAGAGATTTACCTTTGACCACATCAATATAGACATATTCACAAAAAGCTTTGAGGTCTTTGATCTCGTTCTGACTGCGAATGTAAAAACCCTGGAAAGGGAACGGTGTATCCAGCCATGAACGGTCTAATTTGCAGACGTACATGCCAACTTTGAGATACTTGACGGATATTTTTTCTTTTTCTATGCCCATAATGTTAACCTTTGAAGATTATACCTTTCGTGATTTTAGCACAACTTCATTCAACTTAAGTGACACAATTCACAAAAAAACCACAAAAGTGACAAATTTTGTCAATTCCCATTGCTTGCCATAAAAAAACCCGGCCACCAATTCAGTCGGTGCCGGGTTTTATGCTATTGTGTTGACGCTTTAGGCCATGGCTTTAATTTTGGCATTGAGGCGACTTTTATGTCGTGCAATTTTATTTTTGTGGTAAAGCCCTTTGCGCGCGACACTGTCAACCACGGGGACCATTTCGTTGTATAATTTTTGTGCTTTTTCCTTGTCGCCGGCTTCAATGGCAGACAATACATTTTTAATTTTGGTGCGTGCTTTAGAGCGTTGGCTCATGTTAAGCTGTCGATTTTTTGCAGCTTGTCGGATGCGTTTTCTTGCAGATGCTGAATTGGCCAAAACAGTTCTCCTGACTAATAGGGTTTTAAAAAACGGCGCATTTTCCCATTTTTTTTATGAATAGTCAATGTTTGACAGGTTAATTAAATGAATTTAGCTCAATCGACAGCGGTCGTCAGTTTTTTTACTTTGCTGTCTCGGTTATCGGGTTTTGTCAGGGATGTTTTGGTGGCACGCTATTTTGGCGCCACGGTCTGGACGGACGCCTTTTTTGTGGCTTTTCGCATCCCCAATTTTATGCGCCGCTTATTTGCAGAAGGCTCTTTTTCGCTGGCATTTATACCGGTGCTGAATGAAATCAAGACCCGCCAAAGTGAAGCTTATTTAAAAGCATACATTAACCATGTATTGGGAGCTTTATTGGCCGCTTTACTGGTGGTTTTGGCTTTGATGGAATTGCTGGCGCCGGGGGTGATTGCTGTTTTTGCACCGGGATTATTGGACGAGCCGGCTGCCGTGTTTAATACAACTGTCACCATGTTGCGCATCACCTTGCCTTACCTGCTATTGATTTCTTTGGTGGCATTTTCAGCCGGTATTTTGAACAGTTTTAACCGATTTGCTGTGCCGGCTGCCACGCCGATTTTGCTGAATGTGTGTTTGGTGGTGGCGGCGATTTATTTTCGCGATGCATTCGAGGTACCGGTGGTGGCTTTGGCCTGGGGTGTTCTGGCGGCCGGTGTCGTGCAATTGTTGGTTCAGATTCCGGCGCTGATACGTCTGGGTGTGGTGCCGGTTCCGGTATTTAAAATTCATGATCCGGAAGTTAAAAAAGTGATGAAACTGATGGTACCTACTTTGTTTGCCTCATCGGTGGCACAGATTAATTTGTTGGTTGATACTTTAATTGCTTCGATGTTGCCGCTCACGGCCAGCATCACCTTTCTTTATTATTCGGATCGTTTGATGGAGTTTCCGCTGGGCTTATTTGGAATCGCCATTTCAACGGTTATTTTACCCAAATTGTCACAAGCCTTTGCCGCCAAAGATAAGGAAGATTACCATAAAACCATGCAGTGGGGTATGTCACTGGCGATGTTGGTGGCGATTCCTTCGGCAGTGGGTTTGTTTATCCTGGCCAAGCCGGTGATTGTCACCCTGTTTACCTATAATAAGTTCAGTCCGCAGGATGCTTTGTACACGGCATACAGTTTAATGGTGTACATGCTGGGTTTACCGGCCTATATTGCCATTAAAATTCTGTTGCCGGCTTTTTATGCCCGTAAAGACCCGAAATCAGCGGTGCGAATTGCAGTCAAAGCGATGTTGGTCAATGTCATTTTAAATGTTGTTTTTGTGGCGCTGCTGTATGCCTTGGATGTGGTTTCTTTACACATGGGCCTGGCCATGGCCGGTGTCGGTTCGGCCTGGCTGCAGTGTTATTGGTTATATCAGCGTCTAAAACATGACGGTGTTATTCAACAGGCTTTGCTGCCCCTGCATTTACTGGTTAAATTGCTGGTGGCGGTGCTGATGATGGCTTTGGTGCTATGGATTATGTTGCAACACACGGGGGACTGGATGCAGTGGTTGTGGTACCAACGTCTGATGCACTTAGCGTTGCTGATTGGTGTCGGTGTGTTGGTTTATTTTGTGGTTTTATGGCTGCTTAAAGCACATAAAAAACTGCTATGAAGATTATTCGTTACCCGCAGCATCATCCCGTCACACTGCCTTCTGCCGTGACCATTGGTAATTTTGATGGGGTTCATCAGGGTCATCAGGCTTTAATCAGACAAACCATTGAGGTGTCGCGTTTACAGTCGTTACAATCGGTGGTGGTCACCATGGAACCGTTGCCTGTGCAGTATTTTAAAGGCCGGTTTGAAATCAGTTTGCTGACACCCTTTAAACAAAAAGCCCGATTGATCCAAAATCTGGGTGCCGATGTGTTATGTGTGCTCAATTTTAATCAAATTCTGGCGCGCTTATCAGCCGAAGAATTTTGTGGTCAGATTTTAGACCGGGGATTAAAAGCAAAGCACATTGTGGTTGGCCATGATTTTAAATTTGGCGTCAACCGCACGGGCGATGTTGCGTTTTTGGCCGACTGGGGGCGAGGCCAAGGGATTAAGGTTGAGATTATGCCACCGATCAATAATCAGCACGGTCGCATCAGTTCCACACAGATTCGTTCATTATTGGCACAAGGTGACTTTCAGCAATCCCGACAGGCGTTGGGGCGTGATTATGTGATTTCAGGGCGGGTGGCGCATGGTCGAAAACTGGGCCGAAGCCTGGGCTATCCAACCATAAATATTGAACTTAACAAAGGTGGTAACCCCTTGCACGGTGTCTATGCGGTCAAAGTCAAACTGTCTGAGCGCTGGTATCAGGGTGTGGCGTCGGTGGGTTACAACCCCACGGTTGGTGGCAATGCCAAGCGACTGGAGGTTTATGTTCTGGACTTTAATGCCGATGTGTATGGCCATTTCGTTGAAGTTTTGTTTTATAAAAAGTTGCGAAATGAAGTAGAATTTGACAGTCTATGTGCTTTGCGCACCGCCATCGAGGAAGATGTGCAACAAACCCAACACTTTTTTGCCGAACACAACAGGAGAAATCTGTGAGCCAAGATTATAAAAATACGCTCAATTTGCCCAAAACTAACTTTAAAATGAAGGCGTCTTTAACCACCAAAGAGCCGCAATGGATTAAGCAGTGGGATAAGGAAAAACTGTATGAAGCTTTACAGGCACATTGTCAGGATCGCCCGTTGTTTGTGTTGCATGACGGCCCGCCGTATGCCAATGGCGCCATTCATATGGGTCATGCGGTGAATAAAGTCTTAAAAGATGTGGTGGTCAAGTCAAAAACCATGTCGGGTTTTAAAGCACCGTATGTGCCCGGCTGGGACTGTCACGGGTTACCGATAGAAGTTCAGGTGGAAAAAAAGGTCGGTAAAGTCGGTCAAAAAGTGGATGCCAAAACCTTTCGGGAAAAATGTCGCAATTACGCCGACACCCAAATCACCATTCAGAAAAAAGATTTTAAACGGCTGGGCGTGATGGGTGAATGGGACACGCCTTATATGACCAAATCATTTCAATACGAAGCCGACATGGTCAGAGCGCTCGCAGAAATCGTGGCCCATGGCCATGTGGAGAAGGGCGTGAAACCGGTGAACTGGTGTTTTGACTGCGGTTCAGCTTTAGCAGAAGCGGAAATTGAATATCAGGACAAGACCTCGCCGGCGATTGATGTGGCTTTTACGGTGGTTGATCAGCGTATTGCCGAGGTGATTAATTTGCCGGATTCTGATTTGCCCCTGGCCATTCCGATCTGGACCACAACCCCATGGACCATTCCGGCCAACCGGGCGGTGTCCTTGCATCCTGAATTAGCATATGCGGTGGTAACAGGTCACAAAAAATTTATATTGATTATTGCTGAAGACATGATGGCTGAGGTGATGGCACGTTATGGGGTGGATGAATTTCATGTGGCCGCCACTGTCATGGGGCGTGATTTGGAAAAGATTCAGCTGCAACACCCGTTATTCGATCTGCAAGTACCGGTGACATTAGGCGATCATGTGACCACCGAGGCCGGTACCGGTGCGGTACACACGGCGCCGGGACACGGGGCGGATGACTTTTTCATCGGTCAGCAATATGGTTTGGAAATATACAATCCGGTGGATGCTCAGGGTTATTATTTAGATGACACGCCGATGTTTGACGGTCAGCATGTCTGGGAAGCCAATAAAACCATTGTTACCGCTTTAGAAAAAAGCGGTCAGCTGTTGCATCATGAAACTATTCAACACAGTTATCCACATTGCTGGCGCCATAAAAGTCCGACCGCGTTTCGCACCACACCCCAATGGTTTATCAGCATGGACAAACAACAACTGCGTAAGCGCGCCTTAAGCGAAATCGAACAGGTGAAATGGATTCCTGACTGGGGCAAAGAACGCATTTACGGCATGATTGAAAACCGCCCGGAGTGGTGTATTTCCAGACAGCGCACCTGGGGTGTGCCGATTCCGTTTTATGTCCATAAACAAACCGGTCAGTTGCATCCGGACACACAAAATATCATGGCAAAAGTGGCTGATTTGTTTGAACAAAAAGGCATGGATGTCTGGTATGACCTGAACGATGCTGCGTTATTGGGTGAGGCTGTGAATGATTATGAAAAAGTCACTGATGTACTGGATGTCTGGTTTGATTCCGGTGTCACCCATTATTGCGTGTTAAAAGCCCGCGAAAACTTGCGTGAGCCTGCGGATTTGTATCTGGAAGGCTCCGATCAGCACCGCGGCTGGTTTCATTCCTCATTATTAACCGGTGTCGCCATCAACGATCGCGCGCCTTATAAAGAGGTGTTGACCCACGGCTTTGTGGTGGACAAAAACGGCAAAAAAATGTCCAAATCGCTGGGTAATGTGGTGTCACCGGTGGACGTGATGAATAAATACGGTGCTGACATCTTGCGTTTATGGGTGGCTTCAGCGGATTACCGCGGTGAAATGACCATTTCCGATGAAATCCTGGATCGGGCTGCGGACGGTTACCGCCGCATTCGCAACACCGCCCGTTTTATGTTGGGTAATCTGAATGATTTTAAAGCCCAAGATGCGCTGGATCTAAATGACTGTCTGGCGATTGATTTATGGGCTATGCAGCGGATGCAGGATTTGCAGGCGCAGGTGTTGAAGCATTATGATGATTATCAATTGCACCATGTTTTTCAGAAAATCCACCATTTTTGTTCACAGGACATGGGTGCGTTTTATCTGGATGTGATTAAAGACCGGCTGTACACCGCACAAACAACAGGTCAGGCACGCCGCTCGGCACAGACCGTGATGCACCATATACTCAATGCTTTGGTGCGGTTACTGGCGCCGATCGTGACCTTTACCGCCAATGAAATCTGGCAGGCCATGGGTCATGAGCGGCATATTTTATTTGAGCAGTGGTATGAGTTTCCAAAAATGACTACTCATAACCCAATCAGCACTGAACAATGGCAATTATTGTCTGAAGTGCGCAAGCTTGTTTCTAAAGAATTGGAGCAATTGCGGGTGGCTGGTCAAATCGGTGGTTCGCTGGATGCGGATGTGACCATCTATGTGGATGATGAGTTACACAAACAACTGGCACCTTTTGCCGATGAATTGCGTTTTGTGTTGATTACCTCTAAAGCCGGTTTAAGACCTTTGTCTGAAACCGAACAGGGTACGGTTTCAATTGTAGACCACGCTTTGCGCATTGAAGCAATCCAGGCACAAGGCCGAAAATGTGAACGCTGTTGGCATATTCAGGACAGTGTGGGGCTGGACAGTCAGCACCCCGCATTATGTCACCGCTGTGTGATTAACATCGAAGGCAGCGGCGAAAAGAGGCGGGTGGCTTGATGCGTTTTCGTGAACGGGGTCTGGTGTGGTTATGGCTATCAGCGGTGGTTCTTATATTGGATCAGCTGACAAAATACATAGCCACGGAGGCACTGACGCTGTATGTGCCTCAAAAAGTCACCGGCTTTTTAAACTGGACTTTATTACATAATAAAGGCATTGCCTTTAGTTTATTGGCCGATCAGCCGGGTTGGCAACGCTGGTTTATCCTCATTATGGCTTCGGTGATTGTCATCTGGTTATTGCTGTGGCTATATAACAGCTCACGAACCCTTAAATTGCACAATATTTCATTGGCTTTGGTGATTGGCGGTGCGCTGGGTAATATTTATGACCGGGCTGTGTTAGGCTATGTGGTGGATTTTATTCAACTGCATTATACCGACTATTACTGGCCGGCATTTAACATCGCCGATTCCGCCATTTCCGTCGGTGCAGTGTTACTGATAATTGACACGCTCTTTAGAAAGCAGGATAAAGAACACAATGAAAGTACTTCTGGCTAACCCACGCGGATTTTGTGCCGGCGTTGACCGTGCCATTGATATTGTTAATCGGGCCTTGGATTCTTTTGGTGCGCCGATTTATGTGCGCCATGAAGTGGTGCATAACCAGTATGTGGTGGAAAAGTTGCGTGATCGAGGAGCGGTTTTTGTCGATGAGCTGGATGAAATTCCCGCCAATCAGATTGTGATTTTTTCTGCCCATGGGGTATCAAAAGCGGTGCGTGAAGAAGCCAAGCGCCGTGATCTGAAAGTTTTTGATGCCACCTGTCCATTGGTGACCAAGGTTCACATTGAGGTGTTTCGTTATTGTAAACAGGGCTACGATTTGGTCCTGATTGGCCACCATGGCCATCCGGAAGTGGAAGGCACATTGGGGCAATGGGACAAGCATAAAGGTGAGGGCACTGTTTATCTGGTGGATTCCGTGGATGAAGTCAAAGATCTGGCGATTGATAATCCCGATAAGGTGGCCTTTGTCACCCAAACCACTTTATCGGTGGATGACACCAAAGAAATTATCGAGGCTTTACAAACCAAATTCCCGGCCATCGAAGGCCCCAAGCATGATGATATCTGCTACGCCACCCAAAACCGTCAGAATGCGGTGAAAGAGCTCACCGAATTTTGTGATTTGGTGTTAGTGGTCGGCAGTATTAACAGCTCCAATTCCAATCGACTTAAAGAGCTGGCAGAACGCAAAGGAGTGACTTCTTATTTAATTGATGATGCCGGCCACATCAATCCTGATTGGCTGAATGGTGTTGAGACCATCGGACTCACCGCCGGCGCCTCGGCACCGGAAAAACTCGTCAAAGACGTGATTGCCTGGCTCAAAAAATACGACAACGGCTTGCAAGTTGAATCCTTAGACGGCGAACCGGAAAATATGGTATTTGCCTTACCTAAAGAACTCAGGTTGGTTCAAACTTCTTAAAAACCATCTGCCAACCAACCGTTTATCGGTTCTTTTATTCCATTGGTCGGAAGTCGCTCTCTGTTACTTGCGTTTTGACAAAAATTTAGACATGATTAACGTGTACTTAAGTCAAAACAGCGAGCGCATACAATGAAAGTCAGAGGGTTTACCTTAATTGAACTGATTATCACTTTGTTGATTGGTTCCTTATTATTGGCCTGGGGCGTCCCGAATTACCGGGATTTCAAACTCCGCCGAATGATCACCGATAACGCCAACAACCTCACCTACAGTTTAAACCTGGCCCGTGCCGAGGCAATTCGTGTGGGCACCGACGTCGAAATTGATCCGGTGGGTGGTCAGTGGCATAAAGGCTGGACCGTGACAGTTAAAGGGATTGGGGGTGCTGCTGATTACGTTATTGCTGAAGAAGATACCATGGACAGTCAAATGCGTTTTAAATTGACCAATATCGCGTCCAATAAAATTATTTTTAACCGCATTGGTGGTTTGAAAAACAACCAACCCGCCCGTTTTATCCTGAAACATAAAGACATGGCCAATGATGAAAAAGAAGTTCTTGTCACCATGTCGGGTAACATTAAGGTGGTCAACAAATGAAGAATAAAGACGACGGTTTTACTTTATTAGAGGTCCTGATTGCCATTGTGGTATTTTCTTTCGGGCTATTGGGTATTGCCGGCATGATGACCATTTCAGTGCGTAATAATCACAATGGTTACTTGCGTTCTCAGGCAAATTTTCTCGCTGAAAATATGCTGGATCGGATGCGTGCCAACCCCAACGGCTTATGGAATAGCTTTTATGCCGGTACCGCGACACCGGGAGCGACAGCTTGTGATTTGGCCACACCCTGCAATTACCAACAATTGGCTCAGTATGATATGCAACAGTGGGCGCGGTCATTACAATTGGCTTTACCCAGTGGTCAGGGAACCATTAATTGTGTAATAAATGGAACAGTTCCGGCCATATCCAGTGCCGTGACGCCGCCTTCAATCTGGGCGCCCGGAGCACCCTATAATGGTGTATGTACAATTCAGGTAACTTGGAACGAAGCCAATCGGGATTCTGCTTCAGATCTGCAAACGATGGAACTTATCGCACAACCATGAACATGAACGGTAATTATATGAATATAAAGAACAATAAATTTCAGTCACAACATGGCTTTTCATTAATTGAGTTAATGGTGGCTATGGTTATTGGTTTGATTGTTTTGCTTGGTCTGGTTTCTTTGTTTAACAATTCGAGTATTTTAAATAAAGCGCAATCAGGATTGGCATCACTTCAGGAAAATGGACGTTACGCCATTTCACGTATTAAAGAAGATGTTGAACAAGCGGGTCGCAAACATTGTGCCACATTGGCCATGCCGAACAGACTGTTCTCTAACTGGAATCAGGGCTATGAAATGTCAACTTGGTCTGTGGATGCCAATGTAAATCTTAATGCCAATACATCAACCAATGGTTTTCCTGCAATCAATCAAATTCAGCTGGATTTGACAGCCGATGCCGATCAATTACCTGACTCGGTGGTCACGGCAGGTTTGCCGGAATACCCCTTAGACCCGCAATATTTTATTCGTGGGCATGAGTGCGGTGCTTCAAACTGTCAACCCGGCGTGAATATTATTGGTGCCGATACCAGTGGCGTTATTCCAAGTATAGGGACCAATGCGGGTGATCGGGCCGCCAACACGGACGTGTTAACGGTGCGTTATTTGACCGGTGGTAATCGTGTAACCAATATCGTGAAAACCGGTAGTGGTAATACCATCACTTTAGAAGATTCTGAACCCATTTCAACCAATTTAGCGATGGTGGCAAATTGTAATTTTTCGCTGATAGGAAATGCCACATGGAACATTAATACCTTGAACTTTAATGTTAATCAACCCTTTAATCCTCAATTAAGACCGGATACCCGAGCGTTTAATATGGCACGTGATTTCAGGACAGTAACATATTTTGTGGGTATTGATAATGATCCCAATCGGTCGGGACGCCAATTTAGCTCGTTGTATCGGGCTGAAAATGGCGTGGCTCAGCAATTGGTTGAAGGGGTTGAGCGTTTTGATGTCTTTTATCTGGCTCAAACCCAAACCGGACATGTGGTTCGATTAACCGCCAATCAGGTGCAGTCTGTAAGTGGGGGTGGTGACTTAAATTCCGACGATGCTATGGATACCATGATTGGCTGTATTAATCCGCCTGTTATAGCTGAACCATCAGAGATTAATGGTGTTCAGCTGGCCAATGGTCCGGGGTGTTTATGGCGTTCTATTTATGCCATGGAAATTCATGTATTGATGAATACTGTTAATGACAGTTCAATGGTTCAGGATGAGGTTTTTATCTATTCTCCTGACGGAACGACTGTTCAAACACCCAGCGCCACATTACCTTCAGGTTTGGACAGAGAGCGTATGTACCGAAGAGAGTTTACTGCAACGATTCCCATCAGGAGTTACACCCTATGAATAATCAAAATTTCTCAGTTATTAAACGTCAGCAGGGTGCCGCTTTGGCAGTCGGTTTAATTTTATTGCTTATCATTACGCTGATGGGTTATGTCGGCATGAAAGGCACCATGTTGCAGGAAAAGATGGCTGCCGGGTTGCATAACCGCAGTCTGGCCATGGCCGGTGCTAATTCCGCCGTGCGTGCCGGTGAGTCTTTTTTGTATAATTTAATTGATTCAACCAATTCTGTTCAGGCACGTGGCACACCCTCTGGATCATTTTTTGATTTATATTCGCAGCTCACATCCGTAAAAGACCTTTCTGCACCGATAAATCCCATCGTTAAATTGTTTAAGGAACGAAACTGGAACAGCGCGGCCGGCACGGTACATGCCAATGATTTTACCACTTCGACCTACAACGGCGCACTTTCCCAACAACCTCAATATATTATAGAAGAGCTTCCTTACGAGTTATCGTTTGGTGGCTCTAGGAATGATAGACTTTCAGGTGGTGGTGGTGGCGGTGATGACGAGCAAAAAGTCTTTTTAGTAACGGGCAAAAGCCCCAGCGGTGACGGACGTACAATTGTTTTGGTGCAATCCATGTTTACTGCGATTATCAGCAGTTCTTCAACAAATTAATCAGAGGTTAGTATGTATAACAACAGAATATTTACATTTTTGGGTATTTTCACCGTCTGCTTGTTAGCCGGAACAACGCCGGCCAAAGCTTCTTTGTTGCAGTTGTCGCATGACCCCTTGTTTCTTAACCAAACTGTACCACCGGCGATTGCCGTAACTTTAGATGACTCTGGCAGTATGGCCTGGGGATTTATGGGTGAAAGTGGCTGGAATGATTTTGTGACCCCCACCGAAAACCGGATTTATTATAATCCGAATATTAAATACACCCCACCCATCAACGCCGACGGCAGCCAGATGCCTAATTCCAACCCTTATAACGCCTGGGTGGATGGTTATCCCAATAATATGACCGACACGGTTAATTTAACCACGAAATATGTTCCGGTGGCTGAATATGTTTATGATCGCTGGGATGATGATGTGCATATCCGCTTTAAGCGCACCGGCGTGTCCAATGTCAATCAAAATTGGATTGATGATAATTCATATAAAAATTACCACCCAAACTGGTCATCGGCCGGGACTCGGGCGTTTTACCTGACCAAAAACGGCAGTAACTATACGGTTCATTATCTTTATGGTGCTGCTGAATTGCAGAATTTTGCCAACTGGTACAGTTATTATAACAGCCGCATGAAATTGGCACGGGCTTCCATTAGCCGGTCTTTTGCCGGCTTTGGTCCCAGTTTTAAAATCGACTGGCAAAATTTACACAAAGACACCACCCTCAATAATTTAGACAAGTTTGAAAACACCCATCGGGATAATTTTTATAACTGGTTGTTTAAATCGCCGGCCAGTGGCGGTACACCCTTAAGAAATGCATTTAAACGGGCCGGTCAGTTATTTGAAAAAGGCAGTAGTTATGATTCTGCTGACTTTAACACCCGTTTGTCATGTCAACAAAATTTCCATATAGCCGTATCAGACGGGGAATGGAATGGCGGGTTTTCAAATCCTTCAAACTTTAAGCATGATAACCAGTCTTTGAGTACTTTGCCGGGCGACACCGGTACCACCGCACAACCCGGTGCCAAATACGGGGCTTATAACGGTTCAGGTGAACAGACCATTTATCCCTACAGTGGCGACAGCAACAGTTTGGCTGATGTGGCTTTTCATTACTGGGCCAATGACCTGATGCCGAGTTTGAATAATAATGTGAAGCGTTACAAAAAAGACTATAAAAATGCCTCAGGCGCGAATATTAATTTTGGTGGCAACACCGATGAATGGGCCAATGATGAGTTTGTCTGGAATCCCAGAAACAACCCCGCATACTGGCAGCATGTGGTGACTTATAATGTTGGCATGGGATTGGAGTCTTCTTTGGTACTGGATCAGATGGCCGGTGGTGCGGCTTGTGTCACCAATTCTATCAGCGACCCCAAAGAAGCGGTTTATCAAGCTTTGCGGGATGGCAGTTGTTCCTGGCCTTCGAATAAAATTGATGACGTTTGGCACAGTTCTATCAACAGCCGCGGTGATTTCTTCAGTGCCAATGACCCTGAAGAGTTAATTAAAGCCCTGAATAACGTGGTTAACGATATTTTAGAACGCTTATCACGGGGTAGTTCTTCAACCATATCATCCGGTGTAATCACCAATAACACCCTGGCATACTCACCGGGATTTGACTCATCTAAGTGGTCCGGTAATTTGATAGCACGAGAGGTTAATGGTGATGGCAGTTTTGGTACGGTTAAATGGGACGCGGCTTGCGTCTTAACCGGTGGATTGTGTGCGGCCACAGGAACCCATGTTACCAAACAAATGAGTCGAAATATTTACACCTATAACGATGCTCAAGGGTTGGTAGCCTTTAATACCGGTATGCCTGCGGCATTAAAAGCAGAAATGGCGGGTCATGCCAGTGATTTAATAGCCCAGACCGGTGTGACGGTGAATGATTTAATTGATTATGTAGCCGGCGATCAAAGCAATGAAATTGCCCAGGGTGGGGTGCTTCGAAACAGAAGCAGTATTCTGGCGGATATTGTGCACGCCAGTCCTTCGGTGGTCAGAGGACCCAATGCGGGATACGAAGATGGGGACTGGCCTACCGGCACTCCTGAACAATTGGCATCAGCCAATGGCAATGGTTACCTGGAATTCCAAATCGCCAAACAAAATAGACACAATGTTTTATATGTGGGTTCCAACAGCGGCATGTTGCATGCCTTTGATGCTGAAGATCCCACCACCACTCAGGAATACTGGTCGTATATTCCAAGCAAAGCTTTCGACAATATACACCGTTTAGCCAATCCGCAGTTTAAGCATTGGTCATATGTGGATAACACAGCAATCACTCGCGATGTCTATTTCAACAAAAAATGGCGCACCGTATTGATAGGCGGAATGCGATACGGTGGACAAGCATTTTATGCTTTAGATGTAACAGACGGACCTTCCACAACGCCAAAAGTACTTTGGGAGTTTACCGATGAAGATGATGCCGATATGGGATTTTCATACGGACAGGCCACCATAACCCGTGTGAGCAGTACCGGTGAGTGGGTGGCCTTATTACCCAATGGCTACAACAACACCCAAAATTGGACGGAAGATCCGTCCAATCCAAATGATATCCATGTTTCAGGCAGTGGTAATGCGGTGTTGTATGTTGTTCGATTGCGTGATGGTCAGTTGTTGGCTAAACTTAATACCGGCGAGGGTTCGCCAACCAATCCAAATGGTTTGGCTTCTGCTGTGGTTGTTGATTCCATATATGCGGATAAAACAGGCGCAACCGGAATTGGTCTGGATCAGGGCGGCGATTATGCCTATGCCGGTGATTTGTACGGAAACCTATGGCGTTTTGACATGACCAGCCCGAATTATTCTGACTGGTCTTCTTCAATCACACGCTTGGTCAAAGCTAACAATATTAAGCATCGGCCAATTACCACCAGACCAGAAGTGGTTGGAATTCCAAGAAGTTATCGCTCAAAGGAAAAAGATGTGATGGTGATGTTTGGTACCGGAAAATACATTGAAATACCCGATCGTTCCATTAATTTACCGGCTGATCAGTATATGGTGGGTGTCATGGATGGCGTTACTTCACTAAATCAGAATTTATCAATCACCAGCAGTGATTTTGTTGAACAGTCTTTTACCACTAACGGTGGCATACGAACACTCTCAGATTACCCTGTTGATTTAATGACTAAAAAGGGCTGGAAGGTTAAGTTGCCGGAACAGGGCGAGCGTCTGGCCAATCCGTTATCGATGTTAGCAAACCAAGTATTGATTGCTCCGACCACTGTTACGGCTGGTATAGATCCCTGTGAGGCCGGTGGGCGAAGCTGGATTTCTGCTTTTAACCCATTAACCGGCGGTACGCCAAGAGTGGGTAATATTTTCCGATTGAAAAATGGTGGTGTTGTAGAAACCGGAACCGGATTATTAATCAATGATTTAATTATTGGTGGGGTCAATGTCTTAAAAGATCGGTTGGGTCAGGCATTTATTCCTATTGAAGGCACTGCGTCGTCACCAATTGATCCCATTGTTTTAAAAGGCTACAACTGGCGTCGCCGTAACTGGACAAATTTACTAACTGATTAAGGTATAATAATGAATATGTCTATAAATAAAATAACTGCTATTTTCATGTTGACACTACTCTTGGCAACAGGTGTTTGTGCGCAAAACAAATCGCTCAGTCGGTTGGTTGAAGCTTCTTTACAAGAGGTGAATACAGCCAAGCAACAAGTTGTTTTTAACAACCAACGCTATCGTTATGAACCGGATTTGAAAAATGCCCTTTATCAAGATGAAGATGCCGGTAAACGGCTGGATATTTATGATTTGAAAGAAGGTGAAACTTATTTTTTTAATCTTTATCAGTCTAATACCGATCGCAATGACCAGTTTAAATTGATTTTTATCGCAAAAGAACCGCAGGCTGAATAATGAAACACTTTAAATATAAAGGCTTTAGCTTAATTGAACTCTTGGTGGTGATTGCTATTGTGGCTATGCTGGCAGCTTATGCTATACCCAATTACCGACAATATGTTTTAGAAAGCAGACGATCAGAAGCACAAAATCGCTTATTGGAAGTCGCCGGTATGTTTGAAAAATATTATGCCAACACCAACCGTTACCCCGGGGGGCTAACAGGGGGTGGTAACAATCTCGATTTGGATTCTGGTTATCTGACCTGGGAAAACTACCAAATAACGGCTGCCACCGGAGGCGGCTGGACCCTAACGGCTACGGCCATCGGCGGCCAGGCCCAAGATAGCGAATGTCCAACCATCAACTACAATAATTTAGGTCAGAAAACACCGCTTAACTGTTGGCAGTAAATGAGATAGTCTGCTGTGAGGGCGGTTTAATACCGCCCTTCTTTTAAGATGCGTTGTTTCTGACGGTTCCAGTCTTTTTCCTTACTGGCGGCGCGTTTGTCGTGAAGTTTCTTGCCTTGTGCCAAAATAAGTTTTAACTTCACTTTGCCTTTTTTCCAGTACAGACTTCTGGCCACCAGGGTCAGACCTTTGCGTTCGACTGCGCCAATTAAATAGTCGATTTCACTTTTATGTAGCAGCAATTTTTTAAGCCGGTTACTGTCAGGAACTATGTGGGTTGAGGCGGTATCGAGCGGGGTGATGTGACAGTTGGTTAAAAACACTTCGCCTAGTTTAATATAGACATAGCTTTCAGCTAAACTAACTTTTCCCGCGCGCAGCGCTTTGACCTCCCAGCCTTGCAGTTCCAGACCGGCTTCAAATTCCTCAATAAAATGGTATTCGTGTGAGGCTTTTTTATTGACAATGATGGTGTTATTGTTTTTCTTTGCTTTAGCCATAAATTAAATATTGTGTTCCCGGGTTCTGTTAAAATACCGCCTTAATTTTACCAAATTAGTCACGTTAAGCGACGATTTCAAGCAAAATGACTGAGATTATCAAATCTGCCATTGTACCGTATAGCGCCCATGATATGCGGCAGTTGGTCAATAATGTACCGGCTTATCCGGAGTTTTTGAAATGGTGCGAGCATGGCTATATTCTGGATTCTTTTGCATCGGGCTATGAAGCAGGTATGCTGGTTAAAATCAAAGGCATACGGGTGGATTTCAGCACTGTGAACACCTTGATTGATGATGTTGATTTTTTGGCGGTGGCCATGACATTATCCAAAGGACCATTTCGTCGCTTGCAGGGTTATTGGCGATTTATTCACTTATCCGAATTGGGCTCTAAGGTCCAACTGGAATTGTCTTACGAAATTAAATCAAAAATGATTGGCCGCATGTTTGCCAAAGGCTTTGATCAGGTGGCTTCACAACTGGTCAGTGATTTTGTTCGACGCGCCGGAGATGTGTATGCTTAATATTGAAGTGATTTATGCCACACCCGAGCAACAGAAAATGATTGAATTGGTGGTTAAACCCGGCACCACAATTGGACAAGCCATCGAGCAATCTGGTGTCATGACGCAATATCCGGAGATTGATTTGGCCAGGAATAAGGTGGGTATTTATAGCCAGGTAAAGCCTTTAGATTATGTCCTCAAGACCGGTGACCGAATCGAGATTTACCGTCCGCTGATTGCTGATCCAAAAGTCAAGCGGCGAGAAAAAGCCGAGCAGAATAAAACAAAATAGCTTGGATTTGTTTTTTTGAACCACAAAGTTAGCCAAGTATTGGCAAATGACACAAATTATTAATTATTTATATTTACCTTGTGAACATTGTGCTTACTTCATGTTAATTTTGATTAATTTTATGATAGTTATTAAGTAATCAGGCTCAGTCTTAAAGCCGCTGGATACCGGCCTGCGCCGGTATTGCGGTGCGATGCTTCGCATCAGCACCTTATCTACTCTTTTTCGTCCTCTGGGAAATAATTACCTTCGGTTCTGACCAGTTCATTGTCTTCAAAATATAAAGTCAGTTTTTTAAGTTTTTTAAACTTGCCTTTGACTTTAGAAGTGTTGATATAATCCCATCGATCCTGGTTAAAGGGGTCAGCGATGGCCGGTGTGCCTAAGATTATGGCCACTTGTTTTTTGCTCATGCCGGGCTTAATTTCGTTGATATCCTCTTGTTTGAGAATATTGCCCTGTTGAATCGGGGTTTTATAACAAGCCGATAAACTCAGTAAAACAGACAGCAGAATAATTTTGATGGAAATACTTTTCATGGGTAATTATGTCCAAATTTGTGTGCCAAATGATACAATAAATTCAATTAAATAACAGTTAAAAATTAACATGTCGAAAAATGAAATAAAAGAAGCCGGCTTAAAAGTCACTTTGCCCAGGCTGCAGATTTTAGAATTTCTCACTGCCAATAAAGGTAAGCACTATACAGCAGAAGATTTATTCACCGAAATGAAACTGGCCGATCAGGATTTAGGTCTGGCAACCATTTACCGTGTGTTAAATCAGTTTGAAACGGCCGGGCTGGTAATGAAGCACCAGTTTGAAGAAAATCAGGCGGTGTTTGAGATTGATACCGGCGAACACCATGATCATATGGTGGATATCGACAGCGGCAAAGTGGTGGAATTTTATGATGAGAATCTGGAAAAGTTACAAGAGAAAATTGCCGATGAACATGGTTATGATTTAATTGATCATAAGATGGTTCTTTATGTGAAAAAGAAAAAATGACAGTAGAATAGATATGGATATTTATAAAGAATTTTATTTAGAGTCAGCGCACTGGCTGCCGAATGTTCCTGATGGTCATAAATGTGGTCGCTTACATGGTCATTCATTTAAGGTTATCATCACAGTGTCCGGTGTGCCCGGTAATGACAGTGGTTGGATTATTGATTTTGCGGATATAAAGGCTGCATTTAAGCCAATTTTTGAACAACTGGACCACCAGTGTCTCAATCATGTCAAAGACCTTGAGAACCCAACCAGTGAGCGTTTAGCACAATGGATTTGGCGTGAGTTAAAGCCTCAGTTACCACAACTGTCACAGGTGGAAGTCTGTGAAACCTGCACCTCCGGCTGTATCTATCGGGGCGAGGATTAAAAATCAAAAAAAGCTGTTGATTTTAATTGACTATCTTTCGATAAATGATGATAATACGCAACCTCTTTGTGGGGCTATAGCTCAGCTGGGAGAGCGCAACACTGGCAGTGTTGAGGTCAGCGGTTCGATCCCGCTTAGCTCCACCAACAAAGAGATTTAAAATAATGTCCTTGCGTCCCCTTCGTCTAGTGGCCTAGGACTCCGCCCTTTCACGGCGGCAACAGGGGTTCGAGTCCCCTAGGGGACGCCATCTTTGAGTAGCCGAGACTCGAAGACTCTCAATCAAACAATCGGAAATGTTCTTGTGTCCCCTTCGTCTAGTGGCCTAGGACTCCGCCCTTTCACGGCGGCAACAGGGGTTCGAGTCCCCTAGGGGACGCCACTGAGAACAAATTTGAAGGTGAATCTCTGCGTTGCAGATGAATTCTGAGACGGTCACGGACTTGGTCGTCCGCTCCCGCCTTCATAATCCCTCTGCGCCTTGATCTCCACCTCCAAATTTGCTCTCAGCTCCAGTTTTGAATGCAGCTATAATTTCAGAAATGATCGATATGGTTTTCTGCGTTGCAGATGAATTCTGAGACGGTCACGGACTTGGTCGTCCGCTCCCGCCTTCATAATCCCTCTGCGCCTTGATCTCCACTTCCAAATTTGTTCTCAGCTCCAATTTTGAATGCAGCTATAATTTCAGAAATGAACGATATAGTTTTCTGCGTTGCAGAGTTGTTCTGAGACGCTCACATTTCAGAAGACTGATGACAGCGGTCATAAAACAGATTTTTCATATATCCTTAACAAAATAATTTTCAGGGATTGTTAAATTTGAAGCCAGTTGTATTTCGGACTATGGCAAGAAGCCACAATATTTTTTATTCTGTCTTCAGTCCTCTGTCATCTGACCTGTGTCCTTTGTGCGCTCTTTGTGTCTCTGTGGTTTTCTTTTTATTCTATTCATCACAGTTCAATAGGCTTTCCACAATGTGCATGAGGGGAGTGATTTAATTAGTTTTTGATGAGTTAGGTCTATTCTGAAAGACGCTTGATACCGGCCTGCGCCGGTATTGCGGTGTGATGCGTCGCATCACACCTTAGTTGTTTCGTTGCCAGGTGTAGTCACAGAGGAACAGTAGGGCTTGTTTGGCTTGGCTGTCTGGTAATTCTGAGAGGCATTGGGCGGCTTGTTGGGCTTTGGATTGGGCTTGTTGTTGGGTGTATTCGATGGCTTTGGAGTCTATAACTAATTGTCTTAATGCCATGAAGTCAGCGGCTGTTGGGTCACTTAATGCTTGGCTGACGGCTTGCTTTTGTAGTTTTGTGCCGTTTTTAAGCAGATAAATCAGGGGTAAGGTGAGTTTGCCTTCCTGAAAGTCGTCACCTATATTTTTGCCCAAGGCGTCGTCTTCGGCGGTGTAATCCAGGACATCGTCGGCGATTTGGAAAGCGGATCCCAGTAACATACCAAATTGTGCCATTTGTTGTCGTTGGTGAACTGAAGTGGCGGTGATAATCGCAATGAGTTCACAGGCGGCTTCGAATAATTTGGCGGTTTTGTTGGCAATAATTTGATAGTAATTGTCTTCGGTGAGTGTTTGATCGCCGATACTGAGAAGCTGTTGGACTTCGCCTTCTGAAATGGTGTTGGTGGCTTTTGACATCACTGACATGACATCCATGCTGTCGGCAGTGACCATCATTTTAAAGGATTTTGAATACAGGTAATCACCCACCAGAACGCTGGCGGCATTACCCCAGATTTCATGGGAAGTTTTCTCGCCACGTCGCCGGTCTGATTCGTCCACCACATCATCATGGAGTAAAGTGGCGGTGTGAATCATTTCCACCACCGCCGCTAAATTGATGTGTTGGTTGCCTGAATAGTCTAATGCGCGGGCCAAGAGCATCATAATCACCGGTCGCAGGCGTTTACCGCCATTATTAATGATATAGCGACCAATCTGGTTAATTAAAATGACTTCCGAATTGAGCTGTTGGGTTAAATGCTGATTTACCTGTTGCATATCAGAAGACGTGAATGCCAATACATCCTCAAGGCAGCTTATTTGTCCGGTCATTGTGGGTTTTAAATTGTCAAAGAAGCGTTATTATAATCAACCGTTGGCGTGATAAACAGATGATTTTTCCCTGATAAACCAAGAGTGGTCAAATTCCTCTTCAGCGGGTAAAATGCACCGCCATGACAACTTTATCCCCAAAGACCGAACGTCGGACAGCCATTGCGATTGCCTTTATGATTGCTTTGCGCATGTATGGGCTTTTTCTGATCTTACCGGTGTTTTCGGTGTATGCCCGGGACATCACCGGCTCAACACCGTTTCTGGTGGGTATGGCGATCGGTATTTACGGTTTAACACAGGCTTTTCTTCAAATCCCCATGGGTTTTTTATCGGATATTTGGGGACGTAAAAAAGTTATTGCGCTGGGTTTGGTTTTGTTTTTAGCAGGCTCAGTGATTGCCGCACTGGCATCAGATGTTTATACCATCATTATCGGTCGGGCGGTGCAGGGCATGGGTGCCATTGCGGCCACCGGTCTGGCTTTGATTGCCGATGTTTCACGGCCTGAGCAACGCAGTAAAATGATGGCGATTGTCGGTGTCAGCATTGGTTTGTCCTTTATGCTGGCTTTTATCACCGGTCCGATGCTGGCCAGGCTTTATGGTTTAAGTGGCTTGTTTTGGGTGACCGCAGTTTTAGCTGCATTGGCGATTTTGGTTTTGTTTGTATTTATCACCGAGCCTGAAAAACGCATTGATCGCGATTACCGATTCATCGAGGTGGTTCGCAGCCTCCGCAATAAGCAGTTGTTACTGCTGGATTTGGGGGTGTTTGCCATTCACGCTAGTATGTCGGCTTTGTTTTTGGTGTTACCGGTCATTTTGGTGAATAATTTTGATTGGCCGGTGATCAATCATTGGCATTTGTATTTACCGGTGATGGTGGCTTCGTTATTTATCATGATTCCGTTGATTTTCTGGCAGGAAAAACAAAAGAATCATATTCGGTTGATGCTGGTTTCGTTTTTATTGCTGGGGATAAATTTTTTGCTGTTACACATGGGTATGCAGCAATGGCTGGTGATTGTTGTCAGTTTAATTGTCTATTTTGGTCTGTTTAACTATTTGGAAGCTTCGATGCCGGCTTTGTTGTCTAAAGTGGCCACCGAACAATACCGAGGTGCGGCCATGGGGGCCTATTCAACCAGTCAGTTTTTGGGCGCCTTTACCGGCGGTGCTGTCGGTGGGTATCTGATGTCCTTAGCGCTCGGTGCTGTATTATGGGCCTTGTTTGGTTTATTGATTTTTATCGCACTTGTGGGTATTTTGATATTTGGTCATCAAAAATCCATCACCTGAATCAGTCTTCTTCACGGTTGAGTTTTTTGATTAAAACGGTGTTGATGGTGTTGTCTTCGCCCACTTCCAGTATGGTCAGACGATAATCCTCAATATCCAGGGTCAGATTGGCTGAGGGTAAATCTTTAATGGTTTCTGTAATCAGACCATTAATGGTTGTGGCGTCGTCGGTCGGTAAATCCCAGTGAAGTCGCCGGTTTAAAAAACGTATCGCAATACGCCCTTTCACCACATACTCGTGGTCACTTTTTTGAATGATTTGAAGACCACGGTCGCCAAACTGGGAGGTGAAACGCCCGACTATCTGCTCCAGAATATCATCCAGTGTAATCAGGCCGACTAAATCGCCATATTCATCCACCACCAGACCCATGCGCCGTTCTTTGTTTTGAAATTCACGCAACTGGCCCGATAAATGGGCTGTTTCGGGTACAAAATAAGGTTTGCGTAAGATGCCTTTTAATTTTCGTTTGGTTAAGGTGCTGTTTTTGAGCATGCTCAGGATGGTGCGAATATGTAAAATGCCAATAACATGGTCAATACTGTCCTGATACACCGGCAGTCGGGTCAGGTAGGTGCCGACAATTTTGCGCTCGATACTGTCCCAGTCATCGTTTATATTAATCGCCTGAATCTCATTGCGCGGCACCATCACATCTTCCACTTTTATGTGCTCTAAGTTCATCACATTAATCATCATTTTTTGGTGCACATCGGGATTGAGCATATCATTTTCAATCACAAGTGTTTTGAGTTCTTCACGGGACAAAGCTTTTTCAGCGATTTCTGCAGGCACGCCCAACAATCTGAGAATGCTGTTGGTAAACAGGTTAATCAGCCACACCAGGGGCCAAAAAATTTTTAACAACGGTGTCAGGATAAAAGCTGCCGGATAACCGATGCGCTCAGGATGAATGGCGGCATAGGTTTTGGGGGTGATTTCGGCAAAAATTAATATAGCCACGGTCAAAATGGCGGTGCCAAAGACAATGCCCTGTTCACCGGCCACTTTCAGTGCCAGCACCGTGGTCAGTGCAGTGGCCAGAATGTTGATAAAATTATTGCCGATGAGAATAATACCAATCAAGCGGTCGGGCTTTTGCAACAAACGGTGGGCCAACCAGGCACCTTTTTGGGTTTTGGCATCATTTTTTAATTTAAGCCGATTAAGGGCCATTAAGCCGGTTTCGGCACTGGAAAAGAAAGCCGACAACAACAGCAGACCGATTATGACGCTGACTAATTGTCCTGTTGAGAGGGTGGCGAGCATCAGAGCAGGTAATCAATCACCAAATAACTGCCGAGAAACCCAATCATTAGCAGGGCCATGGCAATCAGGTTCAATTTTATGGCTTTTTTGCCACGCCAGCCTTTGAGCATGCGGCCGGCAATCAGAACGGAAAACAGAATCCAGGCAAGGATGGAAAACACGATTTTGTGGCCCATTTGGTTGCCAAAGAAATTGTCGATAAAAATGGCACCGGATAACAGCGACAGTCCCAAAAATAACCAGCCGATTACAATCAAAATAAACAGCTTCTCTTCGTTTGTTAATAAACTGCTTAAACTCAAATCGGCACTCATAAAAGCGTTCTTTTTAAGTCGGTATATTTGAATGGCCAGATTAATCGCCACCAGAGAAGAAACAAACAAAAAGCTGTAAGCGAGTATGGATAATGTGATGTGTAAATCAATAAATAAAGCATAGGGTTTGGAAAAGTCCGGCAACGGCCAGAAATAAATCCACGCCATAACCGCAATGGCAATAGCGCTTAATAAAATACGAACGGTTTTTAACCTGAACTGACCGCCAATCACGATGATATTGGACAACCAGCTCACCACCAGACAGGCATTTTGGGCGTTAAACGTCCAGCCACTGTCATTAAGCAACAGCAAAGCTGTTAAAACCGTTTGAAACAAACTGGCAAGTATCAAGAACAATACGGAAACAGGGTATCTTTTAACCAGCAGCAAAGCGATTAAATGGGCCGCTGTGGTGGCAATAAACAGGCTTGTCATGGCGTTGGGAGACGATATTTGTTGATGGTCTCATTTATCTTTGAAGATGAAGCCATTATAATGGCATGCTCGTTATTTACCAACAGGATAATCCAATCATGTTCGACAATTTAACCGATCGGCTTTCGCAAAGCATCAAAAAAATTCGCGGTCAGGCCAATCTCACTGAAGACAACATTAAAGATATTCTGCGCGATATCCGGGTGGCCTTGTTGGAGGCAGATGTCGCTCTACCGGTGGTTAAATCATTTATTGATGACGTTAAACAACGGGCATTGGGGCGGGAAGTTTTAACCAGTGTTAAACCCGCACAAATGATGGTGAAAGTCGTTCAGGAAGAACTTGAGCGGGTATTGGGTAAAGAGACCAGCGGTATTAATTTTAACGCGCAGCCACCGGTGGTTATTTTAATGGCCGGTTTACAAGGGGCCGGTAAAACAACCACCTCAGGTAAGCTGGCCAAATACCTGACCGAACGCCAACAGAAAAAAGTCATGATGGTGTCTGCCGATGTCTATCGTCCGGCAGCGATTGAGCAATTGCAAACCGTCGGCGAACAAGTCGGTGTCAGTGTGCATCCTTCTTCGGTGATCGATAATCCGGTTACGATTGGGAAAAGTGCCGTGGATGCGGCCAAAAAAGGATTTTTTGATGTTCTGATTGTGGACACCGCCGGTCGTCTGGCGGTGGATGAATCCATGATGCAGGAAATCAAAGCCCTGCAGGACAGTTTAAATCCGACAGAAACCTTATTCGTGGTGGATGCCATGACCGGTCAGGATGCTGCCAATACGGCCAAAGCTTTTGCCGATGTGTTGGATCTGACCGGCGTGGTTCTCACCAAGGTGGATGGTGATGCCCGCGGCGGCGCCGCCCTATCAGTTAAGACCATCACCGGCAAACCGATTAAGTTTCAGGGTGTGGGTGAGAAAATGGACGCACTGGAGCCTTTTCATCCGGACCGCATTGCCTCCAGTATTCTGGGCATGGGTGATGTCTTGTCTCTGGTGGAAGAGGCCGAGCGTAAAATTGATAAGAAAAAGGCTGAAAAGTTCGCCAAAAAAGTCCAAAAGGGCAATAAATTCACCTTGGAGGATTTTCAGGAACAGCTGCTACAAATGCAAAACATGGGTGGTATGAGTTCCATGCTGGATAAATTACCCGGTATGGGACAGTTGCCAGATGCGGTTAAAGATCAGGCCAGTGATAAACACACCAACCGGATGCTGGCGGTGATTAATTCGATGACGGTTAAGGAAAAGCGTTATCCACAATTGATTAAGGGATCCCGGAAACGCCGCATTGCCAACGGTTCCGGAACATCCATTCAGGATGTGTCCAAATTGTTGAAACAATACAACCAAATGCAAAAAATGATGCGCAAGTTCAAAGGCAAAGGTATGATGAAAATGATGCAGAAACTGGGCGGCAAACTCCCCGGTGGTGGTTTGCCGTTTTAAATACCATGCGTAAACAGGGTTGGTTTTTGATGGCTTTGTTCGGGGTGAATCTCATTCTGATGGGGCTTGAGACGGTGTATGCAGCCAAACTGAAACTGTACCATTGCCAGTCGGCGGATGGCAACAGGGTGGTTCAGGATCGACCCTGTGCGGTAACAGGCACGATCAATGTTAAACCGGGTGCGCAACAACAAAGAAAAACCCGACATGCCGTGACAAAACCAACTGGTCCTAAACCACCGCGGCCAAACAACTTCACTTCCCATGCCCGTAAAGACAAACAGCCGGTCTCTTCACAAGCTTTTGTTGATTTGTTGCAAGGTCAGCCGTGGGCATCACAAATTACCCAAAACCGGCATGGCTGGCATCTGACGGCGACGCTGTCGGCTCAAAACAATCAGCAGCCGAGCCGTGTGTCTGTGGAATATTTTAAAAACCCTGGGTTGACACTCAATCAAGAGGCGTTTTCTTACGCTTTAAACCGTTATCACCGGATTCGTTTAACCTATCCTTTACTGGACAGTGAATTTAAGTCCCATCCGGCTTATAAGGTGTTTAATATCATCTACCGTCATGCCGCGCAAGCGGCCATAAGTGAGTTTTACGTCAGTAAAGCAGACGCATCCCTGTGGGTTTTCAGCCTGCAATGTAACCCGGTGGATCAGGACGCAGCGCGTGCACTGGTGGCACAATTTCAGGCCTTAATCTAAGTAGACTTTATCAAGAAGATCAACCCGTTCGGTTATCCACAAAAGCTGTGGATAAGTGTGTGTATAAAGTCCTTATTTTTAGTTAAAGTGAAGTTAAGTAAAGACGTTGTACAGATTGGTTAAAAATAGCTCATTCTATAATTTCTAAATATATCAATACATTACAAACATATATTGAACAAAATTCTAATAACGTTTCACTAAATGTTTGTTTTGTACTTTGGGTGCATGGCTTGTGCATAAGTGATCCGTAATGCAGTCAAAATGTGGCTTTAAGCCCGTCAAATATTATTCCTGCGTCTTGTCTTTGCGGTAACTGACGAAGAAGCCTTCTAAGTCTCCATTTTCCGTATACACATTCACCGCAACAAGAATATAGCCGAAGCGGGCAAAGTCCTGATGGGATTCGGTCATTTTTTCGGCAGCCCCGTTTTTACGGCTAAATCGTGATATATCGATAAAAACAGTGACCGCTTCTAAACCCGATTTGGCGGCTTTTTCTGCGTCTGAGGTTGCCGTCGCTGTCGATGAATAACTGATTATCATCAGAACCATGAGGGTCGATAAAATAAATTTGTACATAAATATACCTTGAATTAATCGCTTATTATTGTATTTAATCAGGCCGCTTGCATACAATAGTCGTTTTTTTATCATCATAACCTCCATGACCACAGTATTAACAGGGATCACCACCACTGGAACCCCACACCTGGGAAATTACGTCGGCGCCATTAAGCCGGCCATACATCGCAGCCTGGATGCTGATATCAGCAGCTATTTCTTTCTGGCGGATTTGCACGCCTTGATCAAATGCTGGGAGCCTGAGCGCATCGCCCAATCCACCCGTGAAATTGCCGCCACCTGGCTGGCTTTGGGTCTGGATACAGACAAATCCGTTTTTTACCGCCAGTCGGATGTGCCTGAAATCTCAGAACTCACCTGGTTGCTGACTTGTATGACCGCCAAAGGCCTGATGAACCGATCCCATGCCTATAAAGCGCAAGTGGCTGAAAATCAGGAACAGGGCAGTGAGGATCCGGACAAAGGCATCACCATGGGCTTGTTCAGTTACCCGATTTTAATGGCGGCGGATATTTTGATGTTTAATGCCGATGAAGTGCCGGTGGGTAAAGATCAGATTCAGCATTTAGAAATGGCCCGCGACATCGGTGCCCGTTTTAACCATCATTTTGGCGAGCATTTTGTGATGCCAAAAGCGGTGGTGGATGACAATGTGGCGGTTTTGCCCGGTTTGGATGGTCGAAAAATGAGTAAAAGTTATAATAACACCATTCCTTTGTGGCTGCCGGAAAAGAAACTGCGCAAGCATATCATGAAAATTAAAACCAATTCCCTGGAACCGGGGGAGCCAAAAGACCCGGATGATTCCGCTTTGATGGACATTTACCGCGCGTTTGCCAGCGATGAACAAGTGGCTGAAATGCGGCAAGCCTACCGTGACGGAATCGCCTGGGGAACAGCAAAACAAATTATTTTTGAGACTTTGAACACAGAATTGCAACAAGTTCGTCAAAATTATGAAGATTTGATGGCCAATCCTGCTAAGATTGATGAAGAGTTACAAAAAGGGGCGGCCAAAGCCAGACAGTCTGCCAAGCCATTTTTGGCGCAATTAAAAGACGCTGTGGGGATTCGGCCAATTGTTTAATTAGACAGGAATCTCATTTAAATTGGGTCAATGGGATTCTCAGTTTTTAAGAGGTCATCATGATTGATTTTAAATTTGGACAGGTCATGTCCACCTTGTTTAAAACCAAAGAATTTGTTTTATTTCGTTTTTTGATTTATATGGGCATAACGGTGGCTTATATTGCGGTCACCGGCACCGGTGGTGGGATTGGCTATTTGGTCGGCAAAGTGGGGAACAACCCGGAAAGTGGTGTATTTTACGGTATGTTTGGCGGATTTGCGCTGGTCAGCGGTGTGTTGTACTTTTTCCGAGAATACCTGCTCTATTTGGTCAAAGCCGGCCACATTGCGGTGATTGTCAAACACCTGGATAATCAGCCGATGCCTGAGGGCCAAAGTCAGGTGAAGTATGCCCAGGGTGTGGTAAAAGACCGTTTTACCGAGTCCTCGGTCTTATTTGGTGTGGATCAGTTAATTAAAGGTGTGCTGAAAACCTTCACCCGGATTTTTTCCGGTGTGATGCTGTTGCTGCCGTTTATTCCGCAACCGCTGGTCAAGTTTGCCAACGCGGTGGTGACCATGTCCTTAACCTATGTGGATGAGGTGATTCTGGCTTATTATATCCGTAATAATTCCACCAATCCCTGGGAAGATTCCCGCAAAGCCCTGGTTTTGTATGCACAAAACTACAAAACATTTCTGAAAAATGCCTTGTTTTTAACGGTTATGACCTGGGTTATGGCCTTATTGGTGTTGATTGTGGTGTTTGCCCCGCTGGCGGCACTCATGAGCTTTGGCGGCTATGAAGGTGGATTCTGGCCGTTCGCACTGGCGGTGGTCACCGCCTGGGGCTTAAAAGCCGCTTTGATAGATCCGTTCGCCATGACGGCGCTTATGCAGGTCTTTTTTAAAGTCACTGAAGGCCAGGAACCCAATCCCGAATGGGAAGCCAAATTAGAGCGCGGTTCCAAGAAATTCGTCAAACTCAAAGAAAAAGCCTTTAACTGGGTGCAAGGCGATCGTGCGAAAACCGATGACACCGCAGCTAAAATAACCCAAACCGATTAAACATTAAAGCCCGGCTCGGCCGGGCTTTTTTGATGAGCCCTTTTAGTCAACGTATCCTGTCAATCATTGCGGCCGTTCCTGTCGGCCAGGTGGCCACCTATGGTCAAATCGCGGTCATGGCCGGTGAGCCCCGCGCTGCCCGTCAGGTATCACGCTTATTGCACAGTTGCAGTGATAAATATAATTTACCCTGGCACCGAATTATCAACGCCCAAGGACGGATTGTCTTGAATGGCCTGTCGGCCCGAAAACAGACCCAAAAATTACGCGCTGAAGGCATTGAAATATCAGACCGTCATCGCATAGACTTAACGGTTTATCAATGGCAACCCAAGCGGGATGATTAAAACAAAAGAATACAAGAAACGCCGCCAACAACTGTTGAAACGCGCCGGTAATGATGCCGTCATTATTGTTAAATCTCGGCAAGAAAAACTGCGCAACGGCGATGCCCAATACCGTTATCGACAAGACAGTGATTTTTACTATTTAACCGGATTTAATGAGCCGGATGCGCTGCTGGTACTTATTCAGACTGGTGAGCAAACGGCTGAAATTTTATTTTGTCGTGAAAAAAACCTCGACAAAATGATTTGGGACGGTCCCATGACAGGCACTGAATCGGCTGTCCGAGATTATGGTTTTGACCGGGCTTACGACATCAAAGAAGCTGATCAAAGAATGCCGATTTTTTTGCAGGATCGAGAACGCCTGGTGTTCAAACTGGGTGAGCATGAAGATTTTGATCATAAAGTCAGTGACTGGGTTAAAAATATAGAACACCGTAAGGGTCAAAAATCGCGCGCGCCCAAAGAATTTGTGTCGCTCGATCCCATGGTTCACGATATGCGGCTGTATAAAAGCCGCGCAGAAATTCGTTGTCTGAAAAAATCCGCAGAGATAGCGGTACAAGCCCACCTTCGCATGATGCAAACCTGCCGGCCGGGATTGAATGAATATGATTTACAAGCCGAGTATATACATGAATTAACACGCCATCGATCTGAACCCAGCTATTTGCCGATTATCGGCGGGGGCAGTAATGCGTGTATTCTTCACTATATTAATAATAATCAACCATTAAAAAATGGAGATCTGGTGTTGATTGATGCCGGTGCTGAATATGATTATTATGCCTCAGACATCACCCGCACCTTTCCGGTGAATGGTCGTTTCACTGCCCGACAACGGGATTTGTATGAAGTGGTTCTACAAGCTCAGAAAAATGCCATTGCCGCGGTAAAACCGGGCAATCCCTGGAATAAACCGCATCAGGCGGCAGTCAAAACCCTGAGTCAGGGATTGCTCGACCTGGGTATTTTAACAGGCTCTTTAAATCAGGTCTTAGAAGAAAAAGCCTATCAACCCTATTATATGCATATGACCGGCCATTGGCTGGGCCTCGATGTCCACGATGTGGGTGATTATCAGGTGGATGACTTGTGGATTGAACTGGAAAAAGATATGGTACTCACCATAGAGCCGGCCTTGTATATCGGTGAACACACCGAAGCGCCGGCAGCCTGGAAAGGTATTGGTATTCGTATTGAAGATGATGTTCTGGTCACGGACAGCGGTGCTGATGTATTGTCATCTGAGCTGGTTAAAGAGATTGATGACATTGAAGAATTAATGAGAGATAACACATGAAGAAAATACTAGCCGTTTTTTTGTTGGGCCTCAGTGGCGCCGGTTTTGCCTTAACGGTGTCCTGTGGTCATTTGTTTGACAGTGAGCAGGGTAAATTTGTTGAAAACCAGCTTATTGACATTGATCAGGACAAAGTTAGGGCTGTCCTGGATAAAAAAGACCAGATCATTGATTTGGAATTCAGTGACGGCTATTGTCTGCCCGGTTTAATCGATGCGCACACCCATTTGTCTTCTCAAATGGGCCCCGACAGTTATGTTAAAAAATTCACGTCCAATGCCCCGGATGTGACTTTAAACGCTGTTCAGTATGCCGATCGTACGATACAGGCGGGCTTTACCACAGTCCGTGATCTGGGAGATTCTTATGGCGTCACTGTGGCTTTACGGGATGCCATTCATGCTGGTAAGGTCGTTGGACCGAGAATTTTTACTTCCGGAAAATCTCTGGCCACCACCGGTGGTCACGCCGATCCCAGCAATGGATACCGGCATGGCTTACACCCGCCCACCGGACCTGCAGACGGTGTGGTTAATGGTCCGGTGGAAGCGCGCCGGGCGGTGAGACAACATTACCAGGATGGCGCCAATCTGATTAAAATCACGGCCACCGGCGGTGTTTTGAGTCAGGCTTCCAGTGGTGATAACAGTCAGTTTACGCGGGATGAACTCGAGGCCATTATTTCAACGGCCCGGGACTATGGCTTTAAAGTGGCCGCCCATGCCCATGGCAAGGCCGGTATGAAACGGGCGATTGAAGCCGGTGTGGACAGCATTGAACACGGCAGTTATCTGGATGATGAAATTGTCAAACTGATGAAAAAACATGGCACGTATTTAGTACCGACCTTGATGGCCGGTGATTTTGTCGCTAAAAAAGCCCGGGAAGACGGTTATTTTCCGCCGATGGTGGCCAAAAAAGCCGCCACCATCGGACCTATTATGGGTGCGGCGTTTAAACGGGCTTATGACGGTGGTGTTAAGATTGCTTTTGGGACTGATAGCGGTGTGTCTGAACACGGTGATAATGCCCGTGAATTTGCATTGATGGTGGAACAGGGCATGTCACCGGCAGAAGCCATCGTGTCAGCCACCAGGTCTGCCGCTGAATTGATTGGTGATGATAAAATCGGTGTCATCAAAAACGACAGTTACGCCGATATGGTGGTGGTCAAAAGCAATCCCTTAGATAATATTCAGACACTCACCGATATTCCGGTGGTTATTAAAGGAGGTCAAGTGATTAAAAATGAATACGCAGATTAATACCCGAATTTTAAAATACCACGCCGGTGATGTGCAGGCGCACGGCTTTTTGGCTGAACCGCATCATCCCGACCCACATGCAGCGGCCATCTTACTGGTGCCGATGTGGAAAGGCCGGGTTGAATTTATTGAGGACAAAGCCCGGAAGATGGCTGAACGTGGAATGACTGCATTAGCAGTGGATCTTTATGGAGATGGTGTGGTGGCGGCAGACAACGATGAGGCGGCAGCTTTGATGCAACCGTTGCTGGATGATCGGGCCGAATTACACCGCCGCATCCAGGCCGGCTTTGAAGCCTTGAGTCAACAAAACGTGGCCGCCGATAAAATCATCGCCATTGGCTATTGTTTTGGCGGTCTGGTGGTGCAGGATTTGGCCCGGATTAATCATCAGGTGGCCGGGGTGGTGTCAGTGCACGGTTTAATGAACAAGCCGGATGTGAAAACGCCGGAACACTGGACAGCCAAAGTGATGTTGCTACACGGTGCCAAAGACCCGATGGTCAGCGATGAAGACTGGCTGCAATTACGGGATGAGATGATGCAGGCCGGTTGTGATTGGCAGAAACATGACTTTGGATTGGCTTATCACGCCTTCACCACACCCGGCGCCAATGATCCGGATTTTGGAACGGTTTATGATCAAGACGCCCACCGACGCAGTGAGCAGTTGATTTCAGATTTTATCGCTGAAATAGCGGGACGCTCAATTTAAGTGCCACAAAAGGTTTGGTAGCCGGCATCGTATTCAGGTGCCGGTTGCTGAAACCGCTGGGTGTTTTTGGTGGTCTGATAGGGTGACTGAAGTACCTGTAGAAACATTTTAAACGGATGTAAATCATTGTTTTCCACAGCCGCCGACAGAACCTGTTCGACCTCATGATTTCGCGGAATGACCAAGGGGTTGTGCTTTTTCATGGTTGATTGAACAGACTGTAAATCCGCTGTGGGTAATTGCTGGCGCCATTGCCCATAATAATCGCCCAATTGGTCTTTGAGTGCATCGTCATCAGTGGATTTTTTAGCATTTTCAGTCAATGCGATAAACACTGAGGTGTAATCCAACTGTTTTGTTTGTAATCTTTTAAGGAAATTATCAATCCATGGGCGTTCAAACACAGGCCGGTTAAAGCCTAATTTGCGGTTCATCATCGCCACAAAGTCCGTGGACTGTTGTTCCGGAATGGCTTTAATCATGTCTTCGGCCTGTTGCAAGGCCACCTTTTCATCGGCGTTAATTAAGGGTAATAAACATTCGGCCAGACGCGCCATATTCCATTGCATGATGCGGGCTTGTTGGCCAAAGGCGTAGCGTCCTTGACGGTCAATGGAGCTGAATACCGTGGCCGGATGGTAAACACCCAACATGGCACAAGGCCCGTAATCAATGGTTTCGCCGCTGAGTAAGGTGTTATCGGTGTTCATGACGCCGTGAATAAAACCAACCCGCAGCCAATGATTGATAAGTGTAATCTGTTTTTGAATAACCGCCTGAAGTAAATCAAGGTATTGATTTCGACTATTTTTAAGTTCAGGATAATGACGAGCAATCACAAAGTCAGCCAGTTTTTTTACCACACCATTCTGGCCGCGGGCGGCAAAATATTCAAAAGTGCCCACCCGAATATGCGATGAGGCCACCCGGGTGACAATGGCACCGGGCAACAGTTTTTCTCGCAAGACTTTATCGCCGGTACTGACCACCGCCAAACAACGGCTGGTGGGTACACCCAGATGATACATGGCTTCACTCATTAAATATTCACGCAAAGCCGGTGCTAAACTGCATAAGCCATCTCCGTTGCGTGAAAAGGGGGTTTGTCCGGAGCCTTTGAGTTGTAATTCAAAGGTACCATCATCGGTGTGCACCTCGCCCAATAAATGCGCCCGACCATCACCGAGTTGCGGATTAAAATGCCCGAATTGATGGCCGGCATAGGCACAGGCCACCGGCTGAGAGCCGGGTAAATTTATCTGACCACTAAAATATTCGGCACGTTTTGCGGTTTCTAATGATTGAATATGGAGCTGCCCGGCCAATTGTTCATTCCACAACAACAGCTTAGGGTCGCTGACCATAAAAGGCTGAGTCGCCCGGCATAACTGCGGGTCTAATTGTGCATAGTCATTAGTGAGTTTCATTGAGGTCAATATGTGTATTGTCTTTAATGAATAACCGGTACATGGCGGGTATCACCAGTAAAGACAAGGCCGTTGACACCGATAAACCTGAAATTATGGACCAGGCCAGCGGCGGCCACAAGGTCGATTTGGTCATCACCAGGGGCAATAAACCGGCGATGGTGGTTAAAGTTGTGAGGATAATCGGTCGGGTTCGCCGGGCGACACCTTGTTGAATGGCTGTTGCCAAATCCATGCCTTCATCCTGATTGCGTTGGATTAAATCCAACAAAACGATGGCATTATTCACCACAATACCAACCAATGCCAAGACCCCTAAAGTCGCGGTAAAACCAAAAGGCGTGCCTGTGAGCAGTAAGCCCAGGGGCACACCGGAAAAGGCCAGTGGTACGGTGATTAAAATAATCAGCACTTTTCTAAATGAATTAAACTCAATCAATAAAAACACCAACAATAAAATCACCCCGATGGGTAAAGCATTGCCCAAGGATTGATTGGCTTCGCTGGATTCCTTGGCTGCTCCGGCAATTTGATAGGATACACCCCGTGGAAAATCCATGTCATCCAGTTTTGGTAATAACTGAGTTAACACATCATTATAGGTATAGCCGTCTTTGGTTTCGGCATAAATACTGGCCGTGCGTTGTAAGTCCAGGTGGTGAATAGCGGCCGGTAAGTATGAAATGTTATCTTCACTGATGGTACTTAAAGACAATGTGTCCCGGCCGTGATAAATGGAAATGTCGGATAATTGCTCAATTGGAAAGTTAACATGCTCGGCCGATTGCATGACGATATTCATGGGATCCTTATCCCCGCGATATTGGCCAATAACCTGACCGGAGGTGCGTAAAGCCAGACCGGACGCCAGCTGTTGCCGCGTGATGTTGTTCATATTGAGTAACCCATCATCGGGTGTTAGGGTTAATTTCGCCATCCCCAGCCCCAGGGTGTTGCGCACCATACGCGCGCCCTGGGTGTTCTGCAGCTCGGATTGAATGGTTTGCACCGCATCACGGAGTTGTAAACGGTCATGGGCAATCACTTTGAGTTCAACCGGGGCTTCTGCCGGTGGCCCCTGCCCAAGGCGATGGGCGACGACCTCAGCTTGTGGAAATTGTGGGTTTATAGATGCACCAATCCATTGAATAAGTTCCTGACTGTTATCCACATCATCCAGAATGGCGACAATTCTGGCCACATGCGGTGAATGGGGTTTTTCCACCAGATTATAGTAAAAAACTGGCCCTGAATTACCCACAAAAGTTACCGTTTCTTGAACATGATCACGGGCAGCGATTTGCCGGGCTATGTTGCGGCTGACAAACATGTTTTCTTCGATGTGGTAATTCTCCGGATATTTAATATCGATAACCAATTGATTGCGGTCAGTATCGGGGAAAAAGTCTTTTTGCACATGGCTGAACAAATACGCAGATAAGCCAATAAACAGCACCGCAATAAGGATAATTAAACCACCTTTTGTGGTGGCCAGACCACCCAGTTTTTCTCCCAACTTTTCCAAAGACGATTGCCGGCGTTGTTGATTGGGCTTTAGAAAAAGGTGGCTAAACGCCGGCGTTACCATAATGGCATAGACATAACTGACTGAAATCGACAGAATAATCATCACAGGAATTGCCCGGGTGAAATCAGAAGCATTGCCCTGGGATAATAGCATCGGCATAAAAGCCGCGATGGTGGTACCGGTGGCTGAACCCAGTGACATGGCCAGTTGTTTCACAGAAATCACGGAGGCTTCGCCGCCACGGCGACCCTGGTCGATGTAATATTGTATGTTTTCGACCATGACAATGGCATTATCAACCAACATCCCCAGGGCAATGACCATGCCGGCAATGGCAATCTGATGCAGCACGCCGCCACCGAGATTAAAGATGGCCAATGCTGAAAAAGTCACCAGAGGAATAATGGTGGCCACCACCAGGCCGGGGCGTAACCCTAAAAATAAAGCTAAAATTATGGTCACTAAGGCCATACCGGTCAGTAAAGAATAGCCAAGCTCTCGCAAACGGTCTGTGACCCGATCGGGCTGAAAAAACACTTCTTCAATGGTCACATTTGGGTATTCTTGAGCCAGATCAGCGACGTAATCGCGCAGTTGTTCACCAAAATCGACCACATTCAAACGATTATTAGGCACATATACGGCCAAAGCCACCGCCCGTTCTCCCTGATGCCAAAAGCCGCTTTGACCTACTGTTTCAGACTCAATCCGGACATCGGCGAGGGTTGAAAGTGGTAATTGTTCGCCGTTAAATAATTGAATCGGTGTATTTTTAATTTCATCCAGTGACTTAAATTCAGTGTGTGCATCCAGGCTGACCCGCTGATGACCGACATGCAGCGGCTTAATGGGCCGGGCTTTGGTTTTGGCGTTGATTTGCTCGGCTATGGATTCATGATTTATGACCCGGCTGGACACAAAATCATCTTTGAGGGTGATGGTGACTTGTTCTTCGGGCATGCCGTAAAGTCGCACCTTGCCCACCCCTTTTAACCCGAACATGCGGTTTTTAATATCTTTGGCAGCACGCCGTAAATGCATGACATCGTTGTTTCCGGCGATGGCATACACCGCCAGCGCAGTGTCCAGTAAACGGTCTTCCACGGTGGCTTCCAGTACGCCTTCGGGAAATTCACGTTCGGCGCGGGTCACCGCGCGTCTGACTTTGTCCCACACCAGATCGGTGTCATTAATATGTTCCAGCATCTGTACCACCACCTGGGCAAAACCATCGCGAACGGTGGACCGAATTTCTTCTAACTCTTCGATTTGGGCGAGTTCTTCTTCCAGCGGTTTGAGCACCTGTTGCTCAATTTTATGCACATCCGCACCGGGATATTGAACCAGCACAAAACCATGACGATAGGGGAAAAACGGGTCTTCCTGGCGATTCATACTCGTCCAGGACAAAATGCCAAATAAGGCCAGCAAAATCGAGGTGGTTAAAATCAGTCTTTTCTGATTAACCAGTAATCGCACAATACTCATGATTCAGAGGATTTTTGTGGTGGTGTTAAGGTACTTTGGCCTGCGGTGACCACAGTTAACGGTGGTGTTTGCGGTCGCTCAAAACGAACCCAAATGTGGTTATTATCAAAAGCAACCACTTGAACCGCTTGATGTTGCAACTGTTCATTGTTAAGTACATAGACATAAGGTTCATTAATGCCGTCATCAATCACGGCACTCACCGGTAATTGATAAATATTATCAATAGGTTCGGGGATGGTGATGTCTATTTTTTGGCCGGCCAACAAGGTGGTATTGGGTGTTAAACTGACCAGGACTTTAAAAAGTTGCGAAGCCGGATTGGCTGAGCGGCTGATTTCCTTCACGGTAACGATCCATTTATCTGGTCCATTATGGGCTGTTAAGTCCTGATTGATTTGCAGCTGTTTAAGTAAGGCATGACTGACATATAGTGGGGCCTCAAAAAGATTGGAGCCACTGAAGACAATCACGGCCTGTCCGGCCTGAACCTGAGCTCCCGGTTTGACCATAATATCGGCCACTTCACCGGCAAACGGGGCAGTGAGGGTGGCTTCTTTTAAATTGTTTTGGGCGGCTTGTAATTCAGCTTGTAATGTCTCTTGTTGTGATTTAAGTTGTTGCACCCGGCTGGATAAACGATCCAGTTGGTTTTGGCTGATGGCTTGAATGGCGGACAGGGATTGATTCCTTTCCAGCTCAGACAGGGTTTGATTTAAGTTCGCTTGATTGGCCTCGATTTGACTCTGGATACGATCAATTTGTGGCGCTAAAGCGGGATTATAAAGCGCCAGGAGTGCCTGTCCTTTATTCACCTGCTGGCCAATTTCTACATACTGTTCAGACAACCGGCCACTAACCTGAAAGGCCAGCTGGGCTTGCTCAACGGCTTGCACAAAAGCACTGATTTTATGTTGCTTATAGTGGGTTTTTGGCGAGAACTCAGCACGGATGATGGCACTGTCATCGCTGTTTTGGCTTGGTTGATTGTCATCACTGCAGGCTGCGAGTAATAACAGCACAATGATGCCGATGGTCAAAACATAAAAACGACTGTGCTTCGCAGATCTTTGGTCGGTCATTGGGTTCATGGTTTTATCCCTTTCATTAACAAAGCAATAAAATGATTCATAAATGTGTCGTCATCCCGGTAAATGGCTGCGTCCCATTGCTCAAAGCGACAGCGGGCCACAAAATATTGATTAATACCGTTGATAAACGTCATGATAAGCACACTTGGATTGATACCGGGGCGAATCAGTCCTTGTTCCTGAGCGCTTTTAATTAAAAATTCGCCTTGTTGAAACAAAGGGCGATCTAAATCCCCGCAGCCGGCGTCATTGTCCAGATGGGCATAACTGAAAAACCGTGCCACCAAAGGGTTTTGCTTTATAAAGTTAAAGTAATTTCGCATCGATTTTTCAATCAACGTCAGCGGGTTCTTTTCCTGCTCAAACAGAATTTCCTGGGTTTGGGCGTATTGATTAAAGTAATGCTGTTTAACCTCATCCCATAACTGCTCTTTGTTACCAAAATGGTGAAATATCAGGCTTTTGGTGACATCTGATTGCTCGGCAATCATGGCCACCGACACATGGGCAAAGCCATGTTCGGCGAATAAAGTTAAGGCCGCGTCTAAAATTGCTTCTTTTTTTGTGATTGATGGATTCATAGTGGCGGATTATACAATTGACTGACCGGTCGGTCAATTGTATTGAATCACTAAACTGCCGGTTGTTACATCTTATGGGTTATACTCAGCTATTTATCTGATCTCACGATATGCGCCCTTCTTATTCACTTAAATATAAATTGGCCTCTTTATTTGTTCTGATGTTTTGTTGTGCGCATGTGCAGGCAGCAACTTTTTACCTGATTCGACATGCCGAAAAACAAACCGGCGACGACCCGAGCCTGACCCAAGCGGGACATGAGCGCGCTCATCGAATCGCGAATCTGTTAGCGCAGGCCCATATCAAAAAGATTTATTCAACAGACTACCGCAGAACACAACAAACGGCATCACCTCTGGCTCAAAAGTTGGCGGTTCCTATCACCACATATAATCCGAAAAATTTACAGCAATTGGCCAAAAAATTGCGGCAATCAAAAGAAAATGTCGTTATTTTCGGCCACAGCAACACCACACCTCAATTAGTGAGATTGCTTTCGGGACAAGCGATACCGGATATGGATGAAAGCACCTATCATCTCATCTATCAGGTCATCACCTTCCCCGAGTCCAAAAATAATAAAACCGCGGTCAATGTTTTAAGCAGTCAATAATACACGGGTTGGAAACTATGCCATTGTGGTGAATATTAAATGGATAACCACAAAGCCCACAAAGGTTGCACAAAGAACACAATGTCATATTTATGGTGACAGTTCTTGATGACCTCTGCGAGTCCTTTGTGTTCTCTGTGGAAAGCTATTTGAAAAAGAATCGGATGCCTGTCCCAGATTTGGCACTCTGTGGAAAGCTATTTGAAAAAGAATCGGATGCCTGTCCCAGATTTGGCACCATACAAAAAATAATGCATAAAAATAATCAAGCAATAAACGTATGGTGGTATTAATATGTCAATATCCATACTTTGAAGAAATTAGCAAGTTGAGTTCAAATCATAATAAAGTTAATAATCTGCCAAGCAATAAACCTGTCATCATTAGCCGGTTGGTGTTGCTATTAAGTCTGGTGTTTTGTTTTATTACTGGTCTTAGCCATGCCACTCGCTATCGTCACCTGAGTATGGGGGAATATAGTCAATTGGCTGAATTGATTGTGATTGGTGATACATATAAAGATAAAAATGATCAATATATTAAAATCACCCAGGTACTAAAAGGTGATAAGTCATTTCGGCATAAAACCATTTCATTAACCAATAAGCATTTAGATAGACCCAATAGAATAACAGTGGCCGGTTCCTATCGATTTCCACCGATAGGTGAAAAGAATGTGGCTGTTTTATTCAGTGAAGATTGGCAAAACAGGCGTGTCTTTGACATGTTTGTTTATAGTTATACCGATAAAGATGACATACGAAATTTAAAAAAAATGTTAGCTATAATTGATGTAGATAATGAAAGCAGAAGATTAAAAAAACTCATGAAGTTTGCTTTACAAGAACCGTTATCGAATTCAGCTATGCGGGAACAATTTGTAACAGAAATAGCTTACCTTGAAGATCCCAAAAGCTTTCCTGTGGTGCTTGCGTATTTTGAACAGGTATTGATGCAGCATGAAAAATTTTTACAGAAGACATCATCTTCAGAAGCCAAAAGTTTAGCTGAAGAATATTTATATGATTTGATGCGCGCAATCAATGAAACCGCTGATTTGCGGGCAGTCCCTTTTTTTGTGTCTGCCTTAGATTCAAATTCTGAAGAAGTTCGCAATACAGCAGCCCATGCCCTATATTTCACGTATCCGGGTGCTCCTGGTGTGACAGAAGCTTTTATCCGTTTTAAAGATACCCAAGGTGTTCATGAATTTGCCGCTCAATACTTAGCATTAAGATTTGACTACAAGGATTCTAATCCATTGGCAGAACATCCCTTGTACATAGCAAATAAATTAATAGAACAAGGAAAATTACAAGCAGCAAGAAGGATTTATCACCAACAGTTAGTTTTAAATGAAGCCACATTGTCTGATAAATTATTCACGGCTCAAGCACTGTTGAACATTTCCAATGAAGGAGATAAGGGCTATTTGGTTCAACATCTGCTACCGGAAATAGACGCCATGCTGATGACTGAAAAAAATTACTTCCCCAACTTGGACAGAGTGATTGATATTCTGACTGAAATTCCTAATCAAGCCAGATTACCTGCTGTTCTTAGAATTTTGGAATTAAAAATAAACCAAAATCAAAAAGCTTTTATTAAAGCAGTTTTTGTCGTTGCCACCATGGGGGATTCCGCTATTCGACAAGCTGAGTCTATTATTTTAAACAGGCTCAGCAATATTAAATACAAAGGAAAAATTTACGGCTGTTGTCAAGATTTGCACTTATTATTGGCTCTTATGTGGTTGAACCCTGATCAGGTAGCTCAGCCCCATGCGGAGATATTTTCGGATGAACTTTATAATCATGTCAGACCTTTTTCATCTGTCAGCACTGTTGATGATGAAGCGAAGTTTTTAGCAACACAATTTAAAGACATTAATGATGTCAATCCCATTGTGAAGTTATGGCTTATTCAGCGCATAACTTTTTTAAAAGATGAACAGGCTTTACCGTTGTTACTGAAATTATTAACGGCAGATAGCAACCATGATTATCAGATTCATAAAGCCCTTATGGCTATCGGTGGAGAATCCACCCAAAACGCTATGGTGTCTTTATTTTCTGACCCACGAAAATGGGTAAGAACAACGGCAATCAAAGTCTATGCTAAATTAGCCGGTGAGAAGATTCTGCCTTATTTGCGAAAAATGATAACGGATGAAAATTATGGTGACAAACATGAGGCACTTACCTACTTATATTATTACGGCACACCAGAAGATTTACCTTACCTGAATATAAATTGTGATTTTTGGCAGACCAACAATGATTTACACGACTGGGCATGTCGTGCGAGATATGGCATTTGGGACCGACATGATTATGATCTCAACGGACCCATTAAAAAAGTCAGTGGACTTCCGATAATGTCGCGTGGGAAGTGATTAAATCATAATAAATCGTTAACTTGTTCCAGTTGAGTTAAATATTACAAGCAAGCTTGTTTAAGCTCTGTGGTCTCTGTGTCTTTGTGGTGAATATTAAATTGATAACCACAATGACCACAAGGGATGCTCATAGAACGCTAAGTCATATTTCTATGCTCTATTTCTATGTGACCTCTGTATGTTCTTTGTGTTCTCAGTGGTTAACATTGATTTAAACAGTCTTTCAAGGTCGTCATGATGGATATTTTTAGATTATCAGCGTTTTCTTTTAAGTTTTTGGATTTCGCGGCGGTCTTTTTTGGAGGGGCGGCCTTCGGGTTTGGGGGTGGAGTGGTATTCGAGTTTGCTGAGCAGTTGTTTATCTTGGCGGGCTTGTTGACTGGCTTCGGTTTCTTCATAGAGGGTTTGGGCGACTTTGGCGGGGCCCCGGTTTTCGGATAATTCAAGGACATCAACCACCCATTTTAACTGGTCTTTTTTGATTTCGATTTGATCGCCGACTTCGATACATCTGGCGGGTTTGCAGCGCTGGCCGTTGACTTTGACTTTGCCTTGTTCTATTTTTTTCTTGGCCAAAGAGCGGGTTTTGTAAAACCGGGCGGCCCACAGCCATTTGTCTATTCTCACCATTATAAATCCTTTTTCGGTGGAACAAATAAGTTGCCCGCCAGCAGGCCGACTGAGATGGCGACGGCCACCAGGGCGGCACTGAAAGCGGCCTGAACGCCGGTGATGGTGTCGTGGGTGTACATGGCGGTGAGGGAGTTAAAGCCCATGCTGCCCGGAACCAGTAAAATAATGCCCGGAATCTGCATCAGTGAGGCCGGGTTGTCGGTGATGCGTGAATAAACGTTTCCGGCGGTGGCAATCAACACCGCAGTGGCCAGTGAAATAAAGGGTTGATCCAGCCACAATTTAAACAACTTGGATCCGGTATAGGCGAGGGCGATGGATAAAAATATCCAAAAAACATCGGCAAGACGGGCCTTAAAAATGACCGTAAAGGCCAGTGATGTGATGACAATCGCCAGATAGCGAAACCAGTCGGGTGTGGGTGTTGACTGGGTAAAGGCTTCATCTCCAAACAGGCGGTGACCAATGAGGTAACCCAAAGCCAGACCAAATGACAATAAGAATAACACGGTCACCGCTCCGGCCAGACGACCGCTACCGGATACCAGATGGTCGGTGGACAGCTCACGCATGGCAATGGTGATGCCCAGACCCGGAATTAAAACAATTAACCCCGATAAAGCCACCAGAACATAGTTAATACCTGAACTGTAATGGTGAATCATGATGGCGAGAATGCCCACAACCATTGCAGAAAAAGGCGCAACAACATGGGACAGGTGAAAATATTTATCGCCGGTACGGGCAAATATTCCGGTGACAATACCCAAACAAAAAGCGGATAAGACATCCAGCCAGCCACCTGAAAATAAGGTGGAAAAACCCGCTCCGACGATACCGAAAGCCAAAACCACCAACCAGCCCGGATACTTGGACTCCTGGTCTTTGATGTGGCGGATGGTTTCGATGGCGGTGTCGATGTTAATGACGTTGTTTTCCAAATCATTAATCACGCCATTAATGCGCTGCAGGGTGCCGAGATTGATTTGTCCCACTTTGGTCTTCACCATATAGGTGCGCTGTGCATCACCTTCCCCGATACTGGCGATGATGGCGGTGGGAAACGCCACAAACTGACCTGAAAAATTAAATTTTTCTAAAATCACCTGCATATAGGCTTCCAGACGGTGTGACGGGGTTCCGGCTTCGGCGATGGCTTTGCTGATACTAATCAGCATGGCAGCTTGTTTTTGGCGAATTTTCCTTTTTTCGGAAACCATGATAAGAAAAAAATTAAAAGTACTATATTAACCTGAATAGCGACTATCACCAATAAGCAGGCGTTAGATTTTGGTTTATTTGCCAAAAACCGCTACAATTCATGCTTTGAACAATTCTTGTGTCTATGACAATCCATAATTTTTCCGCCGGCCCGGCGTCACTGCCCGCAGCGGTTAAACAACAACTGAAAAGTGAGCTGGATAACTGGCAGAATACCGGCACTTCGGTGATGGAGGTCTCACACCGAAGTCCAGAGTTCAAAGCGCTGATGGCGGACAATGAAGCCTTATTGCGGTCTTTGCTGGGTATCAGTGATGAGTATGCGGTGTTGTTGGTGCCCGGTGGTGCCCGATTACAATATGCCATGCTACCCATGAATTTGTCTGCACCGAATCGCAAAACGGTTTACCACGTGAATGGTTATTGGGGGTTTTTAGCCTATCAGGAAGCACAAAAATTTTCACAGGTTGTGACCACCACTGAACCGCCCAAAGCGCCCTATCAGCCACAACACAGTCTGGGTGACTATGATGCCGCTCAAATTGACACAGATGCCGATTATTTTCATTACACCAGCAACGAAACATTAGAAGGCATTCAGTGGCACACATTGCCTGACAGCAACGGCTTGCCGTTGTGTTGTGATATGACGTCGGATTTAATGACCCGTGAGGTTAATATAGACGATTACGGCATCATTTATGCCAGTGCCCAAAAGAACCTCGGCATTGCGGGTTTAACCTTGGTGATTGTGCGCAAAGATTTCATCGGCCAACATGATAACAACATACCCACTTTGATGGATTATGCCACCTTTGAACAACACAATTCAGCCTACAACACACCCCCCACCTTTGTGTGGTATGTGATGTATTTGGTGTTGCAATGGTATCAACAACAAGGTGGAATTCAGGTCATGCAAATACGCAACCGGGCCAAAGCCCAAAAACTCTATGATTTCATTGATAACAGTACATTTTATTCAAATCGTGTCGCGCCGGGCATCCGCTCTGAAGTCAATGTGCCTTTTTGGCTGGCGGACGACGGTTTGAATGAGCAATTTTTAAGGGAAAGCAGTGCCGCCGGACTAAAAGCGCTGAAGGGCCATAAAGCCGTGGGCGGTATGCGTGCCAGCATTTATAACGCGGTACCAATGCAAGCGGTGGACGCACTGATTGAATTTATGCGCAATTTTGAGAAACAACATGCTTAAGATCGGTCAAACCAATCATTTAACCATTCAAAAACTGATGACAACCGGTGCCAAATTGGTTACCGATCGCCAAGACACTCTGTTTTTACCGGCCAAGTTTGTGACCGAATCCATGAACGAGGGCGATAACATTTCGGTATTTATTTATTTAGACAAGGATGACCAACCGGTGGCCACCACCGAACAACCCTTGGTTCAAGTAGGTCAGTGCGCGTTTTTAAAGGTGGTGGATGTGAATAAAACCGGTGCCTTTCTGGACTGGGGCTTACCGAAAGATTTATTACTGCCTTATGCGGAGCAAAAACGCCGTTTACAACCGGGTAACAAGCAGGGCGTTTATGTCTATCTCGACAAAGCCTCCAATCGGATCACCGCCACCAGTCGCTTAAATAAGTTTATTCCTGAAATAAATGGCCCGTTTAAAGGCGGTGAACAGGTTGAGTTGTTTTTCTGGGGTAAAACTGAATTGGGCTTTAAGGCGGTGATAAATAACCGGTATTTAGGCTTATTGCACCATCAGGATGATTATGAAAGTGTACGGGTGGGTGAAAAACGCAGCGGTTATATTAAATCCATCAGTCCTGAAGGGAAAATTAATCTGGCTTTGCATTTGCCGAACAAGGCCCAATTGGGTGATCTGGCCGAACAAATTTATGCGGATTTAAAAGCCCGGGGGGGTGAGTCTGATTTAACCGATAAAAGCAATCCCGAAGCGATCAAAGCCAAATGGCAGGTCAGCAAAGGCAGTTACAAAAAAGCCCTGGGCAAACTGTATAAGCAACGCAAAATCAGTCTGGCGGCGGATAAAATCAAACTGATCGATTAAGCCGTCGTTTTGTGACGACCCATTGGATTAAAACCCACAGATAAGCCAGTGACCAGGCACTGACCGCAGCGATTAAATACGCATTACGCTGGCTTGAATAGTCGGCAGCCACGCGTGACAGCACCGCAGCAATAAGCAACAACACGGGGGGGTAAAATATGATGGCCGGAACGTGCCGTTTTGGCATCAGGTATTTGAGTATCACCATCGATGACAAGGTACCGATGGCACCCATGGTAATCACATGCATAAAGGCCGGTTGATAGTGGCCCGTGCTCAATGCATAAGCCAGCAGTATACAACCGCAGATTAGCCACAGATAGCCTAAACTTAAGCCCATTAAATCACTGCGATACCAACAGAGCCAAAACTGCCAACGCAGCAGTCGCAACAACAGCAGGCCGGCCAATAACAACAACACAACCGCCGCGATGCGGTGGGTTTGCGGATGCAACAATAACAGGGAAGCCAGAGGTGGTAAGATTAAAATAAGGGCTTCAATCCGCGGTTGTACCCGCGCGAGTAAAATATAATTTTGTTGCTGTAATTCGCCGGCAAAAGCCGGTGCCAACATGCGCCCGGCGATAAAGGCCATCAGCATAATCAGCAACACCAACAGGCTTTGCATCAGATTTTGCGGACTGATTGGCCAGTGGGTCATTGACAACAATAACCAACCCAGAGGAAAGCAAAATAAGGCCACCAATAAGGGTGCAATCACTTTATTGCGCCATTTTTTCGCCACCAGATAACGTGGTGCGATATGGCGCACCACCCACAGGGCAAACAGTACCGTCAATAACGCGGTAATAAGTGTGCCGGGTGCCATCACAAACGCCACCCGGGCGGTCAGCCACAGTAACAGCATCAGCCGCATTTTAACAGCTGTTTGTTTGCCTAAGGTGTAGCCGCAGATTAAGGCCAGTACAAAACCAAAAAACATTTCATGGGCATGACCCAGACCGATTAAGGCGTGGCCCCAGGGCGTCCAACCCATGCGTGTGGTTTGCGAAAGTACCGACAACACAATGGCAGCCAGACAGGCTGCGGGGAAAAACACATCCTGAGATTTAATTAGTTGTGGTTTGGCTTTCATCATCCGCTGTCATGGCATTATCGGTTAAGTGGCGTATAATAGTTCGCCCGTAATCACTTTGCCATTATTGTCTGTCAACTGTCATGATTAAAACCAATAAACTTGATACCCATCAAATCATCTTGAGCGGCAGGAGGCAGTAATGAACCGGTTACCGCATGCCAAATGGGTTTACTGGTTGATCGCAGTGGTGGCGCTGGCTTTGGGTTTGATTGGTGTGGTGTTGCCGCTGTTACCGACCACACCTTTTTTGATTGTGGCTTTATGGGCCGCCGGTCGCTGTTCGCCCCGCCTGGCCCGGTGGCTTGAAAACCACCCCACAATGGGGCCGCTTTTGCGTAACTGGCGCGACCACCGCGCCATTCCCATCACCGCCAAAGTGTTGGCTTGTTTAATGATGGCGCTCAGTTTTGCGGTGGTCTGGTACCGTGGGGCTTCCACCACGGTACTCATCGTTGTTTTTATCGTGATTATCAGCCTGATGGCTTACATTCTCAGTAAGCCCAGCACCCATATAGGTTCCAATAATTCCCACAAACAACAGAAGAATTAAGTGAGTGATTAACTTTATCGGTACAAGGGGTGCTGGGCAGGCCCAATAACCACACTGAATTAATTAATTGAGACCTCTGCATAAGTCTGGATCTTTGGAAAAAAGAATTGAAAAGCTAAAGTTCAAGGCAGGAAACGCGAGTAATAGCAGGGCTATTGATTAGTTTTCTAACGCAGAAATTTAGCTTTTCAAACTTTTTAACATGATTCACGACTTATGCAGAGGTCTCTAATTCAAAAAAAAAAATTAGAGCCAAACTTACTTCGGCTCTAAACGAATGGCGCCGTCTAAACGAATAACAGAACCGTTTAAATAGGTGTTTTCGATGATATGCGCGGCGGTGTGGGCAAATTCGGCCGGTGAGCCGAGGCGTTTCGGGAAGGGCACGGATTCTCCCAGGGCTTTTTTAATTTCATCGGGCATACCCGAAACCATGGGGGTCATAAAAACGCCCGGGGCAATGGTCATCACGCGAATCCCAAAACGGGTGAACTCCCGCGCCATCGGCAAGGTCATGCCGACAATACCGCCTTTGGACGCTGAATAAGCGGCTTGTCCGATTTGGCCTTCATAGGCTGCCACCGAGGCGGTGTTAATAATCACACCGCGTTGCTGATCTTCATCGCCAGGGTTATTTTGCATAAGTTGGGCGGCGGCTTTGGCGACATTAAAACTGCCCACCAAATTAATTTGAATGGCTTTATTGAAATAATCCAGCGCCATGGGTGCTTCACGGCCCAGGACCCGTCCGGCAGACAATACGCCGGCACAGTTAATCACCACATTCAAGCCCTCCATATTGTCGTTGGCTTGCTGACAAGCCTGTTCAATGGCGGCCTCATTACTGACATCGGCGGCCACAAAAAAGGCCCGTTCAGGATGCAGTTGTTGCTGCTGGGACTGACCGACTTCCTGGTTGATGTCGATGAGGGTGACTTGCCCGCCACCGTCTATAATATGTTGTGCGCAGGCCAGACCCAGTCCGGAAGCGCCCCCTGTTATCAGGGCTTTAACTTGATTTATTTTCATACGATTATTGTAAAGGTTTCTGTTGGTTTAAGGGTCGCATTAAGTAGCATAAACAGTCCAGTTGCACCGCTTGCGGACTGAGGGTAATCATGGCCGGCATCACCGATTGACTCAATTGTAGTTGTTGCGCTTGAATGCGAAAGTATTGTTCCGTGATGTCATAATCCATGGCATCCGTCACCGTAATGGGCATCGGAGTTTGATCGGTTTGTAACTGACCGAACACGGTACCGGGTGCCAACTGATGAAAATTATGATAATCCAAATCTTCAGGAATTTCAAAGTCAACCGGCTCCCGGGTTTCACCGGCCACACCGATGGTCATGTCTTTTTTAAGTTTAACCACGGCAAAAATATTCATCACCTCCTGATCTTCACTGACCCCGGGTAGGTCATTGAGATTAGACAAACGGCATAGATTTTCTAAAAATGTAATGGTTTGTTCAATACCATCGGCGGTTCCGCTCATGCCGCATTCAATGGTGACGGCCGGACAAAACTCAGAAAAAGCCCCTGACTGAATGCCGTCGGGACTGGTGATGTGAATGATGGTTTTTGAAAACAGGGAGGCCAAATTAATGTGTTCTTTTTTAATCGCATTGATACCGGCATAGTGCGGATTGCGGCCGGTGTTGTTATGAATATCGACACTGGCGAGGGGGTTTTGTTGTTTCAAAAATTCGGTGATGTCCGCCATTTTTTTAGCCACTGGGTGGTGATTTGGCCGTTGACCGGGCCAGCAGCGGTTAAAATCAACGCCATTGGCTAACTGGCGCACGTTGTTTTGTGCGGCCTGAACATTGCCAAACAGAATGATCAGGGTTCTGGGTAATCTGGACAGGTGTCGTTTCAGATAAACCCGCAAGGCATCCCAGCCGGTGGTTTCATTGCCATGTTGCAAAATTGATATGAAAATGGGCCGTTTAATGCGCCCTTTCAATTCCACCAGTGTCAAATCATCGACAAACTGATGGAGTTGATTGGCTTTGACTTCTAGTATCCCATCAGGTAATTGCGACAACATCCGGGGCATGTAAGCGTTCTCTTAAATTTTTAAAGTGGTTAAGTTAACGCTTTGCCGAAAAAATTGGAAGACCCTGCTTGATTTTTTTTACCTTCGGACCCAAAATCTATGGGATTTTTTCATAACCGATTGTACCATGATTGAATGTTCACACCTCAGTAAACACTTTGGCGATGTAAAAGCGGTGGATGATTTAAGTTTTACTGCTCACAAAGGCCAGGTTTTGGGATTTTTGGGGCCCAACGGTGCCGGAAAATCAACCACCATGAAAATGATTACCGGTTTTTTGCCGGCCACTTCCGGCAATATTAAAGTATGTGGCATCGATTTGGCCGAAGATTCCCTGGCAGTCAAAAATAAAATTGGTTATTTACCCGAAGGTGCACCCAGTTATCACGAAATGCAGGTTGGTCCTTTTTTACAATTTACGGCGCGAATGCGCAATATACCGTCTGCCCGTCAACAAGCTGCGGTTGATTCGGTGGTGGCCAGACTGAATTTAAACCATGTCTATTACCAAAAAATAGACACCCTTTCCAAAGGCTTTAAACGCCGTGTGGGGTTGGCGCAAGCCATTATTCATGACCCTGAAGTGCTGATTATGGATGAACCCACCGATGGTCTGGATCCAAACCAAAAACACCAGGTGCGTGAACTGATTACCGCCATGTCCAAAAATAAAACCATTATTCTTTCAACCCATATTTTAGAAGAAGTGCATGCGGTGTGTGATCGGGCGATTATTATTGCACGTGGTGCGATTGTGGCGGATAACACGCCCACTGAAATGGAAAAAATGTCGCGTTATCACCATGCGGTCAGTTTTGTGGCCGATTTAAACACCGAATTACTCAATAAAATTAAACACCTCGATTGTGTGCGTGATGTCACATATAACGCCCGCCTGAAGGAAACCACGGTTTTTCCGTCACAGGGTTTGTTTATTTTTGATGAGATCAGTGCGGTGTTAAAACGTGAAGGTGTTCAGGTGATGAGTCTTAAAATGGAGGCCGGCCGTCTGGATGAAGTGTTCAGGAATATCACCCAACCGATACAAAAGCAGGAGGCGGCAATATGAATCACATTGGTGCCATTATTCGCAGAGAATTACACAGTTATTTTGCGACCCCGATTGCCTATGTTTTCATCGTCATTTTTTTGGTGATGAGCGGGGTGTTTGCTTTTTATTTTGGCAGTTTGTATGAACGCGGTCAGGCAGATTTGTTGCCATTTTTTAATTACCATCCTTGGCTGTATTTGTTTCTGGTGCCAGCGGTGGCCATGAGAATCTGGTCTGAAGAACGCAACAGCGGTAACATTGAATTACTGATGACTTTGCCGGTGAAACGCCTCACCTGGGTATTGGGTAAATTTTTGGCGGCCTGGCTGTTTGTGGGTCTGGCTTTGTTGCTCACTTTTCCCATCGTGATTTCAATCAATTACCTGGGTGATCCCGATAACGGGGTGATTGTGGCCAGTTACATGGGGTCATTCTTGTTGGCCGGTGCGTTTCTGGCCATTGGCAGTTGTTTATCGGCAGCCACCAAAAACCAGGTGATTGCTTTTATTCTAACAGTGGTGATTTGCTTTTTATTCCTGTTGTCCGGCTTCCCGATGGTGTTGGCGTTCTTTAAACTGTTTTTACCGCAGTTTATGGTGGATGTGGTGGCATCTACCAGCTTCTTAAGTCATTACACTTCAATTACTAAAGGGGTGTTGGATTTGGGTGATTTGGGCTATTTTGCCTTAACCATTGGTGTGTGGTTATATGCCACTGTGTTGGTGGTTGACATGAAAAAAGGAGACTGATGATGAAAAGAACCGGACATCGATTGCAACTGATAATACTGGCTGTTATTTTTTTATTATCATCTGTGATTATCAGTGAAAGCGGCTTGTTCTCACGATTACGTGTGGATTTAACCGACAATAACATGTTCACCCTCAGCCAGGGCACCAAAAATATTGTTAACAACATCGATGAGCAGGTACACCTGCGTTTGTTCTTTTCTGAACAAGCGGCACGTGATTTGCCAATGTTGCGAACCTACTTTCAACGGGTCAAGGACTTTCTCGAAGAACTGACCCGCTTTGGCGCCGGGAAATTAAAACTCAGTATCATTGATCCGGTGTCATTTTCAGAAGAAGAGGATCAGGCTTCACAATTTGGTTTACAGGCTTTGCCGGTGGGTGAGGGCGGTGAAAATGTGTTTTTTGGCATTGCGGCCACCAATGCGTTGGATAATGTGGCCATTATTCCTTTTTTTCAACCGGAACGTGAGTCCTATTTAGAATACGATTTGGCCGAGTTAATTTACAACCTGAATAACCCTCAGAAACCCCTCATTGGGGTGATGTCAGCTGAACCGATGCTGGCCAACGGCCCGACTGCACCGGGAATGCCGTCGCAAGAACAAATCGTGTTGACCCAGTTAAAAGAAATGTACACGGTCCAATCGGTGGCATTAGATCAGACGGATTTAAGTAATATTGATTTACTGATTTTGGTGCATCCACAAGACCTACCGGAACAAACGCTGTTCGCGATTGACCAGTATGTGATGGCAGGAGGGCGTTTACTGGTGTTTGTGGACCCCATGAACCAAACCCAGGAAGTGCCCGCAGACCCACAAAACCCGATGGCCCAGTTTCAGGCTAACCGCTCATCAGATCTGGCGCCTCTGTTCAAGGCCTGGGGGGTTGAATATGACCCCGGCCGGGTTGTTTTAGATAACCCCTCTGCTTTAAGCATTCAATCCACCCAGGGACAAACCATTCGCCATCTGGGAATCAATGCCTGGGATGGTGATAATTTAAGCGATGACATCGTTAATTTTGAGTTGAATAAAATTCATACCGCACTGGCAGGTTACTTTGAGGCTGAAGCGGGGCGGTTGACACCCTTAATCACCAGCCACCAGGATTCAATGACCACCGATGTGGATCCTTTTAGTATGTTGTTTAATCCTGCTTCATTGTTTCAGCAATATCAGGCCGACGAGGCGCGTTATGTGATTGCGGCACGATTAAACGGACCCCTTGAAAGTGCATTTAAAGAGGGCTTTGAAGACATGGACGTTGACGATGTTATCACTGAGCAAAGCGATCCGCGGGTGGTGTTGGTGGCGGATGCGGATATGTTGTATGACCGTTTATGGGTACAGTCACAGAATTTCTTTGGTCGTCAGGTATTTTCGCCTTTTGCGGATAATGGTTATTTTGTGAATAATCTGGTGGATAATTTATCCGGCAGTGAGGATTTGATAAAAGTGCGGTCGCGCGGCTCCTCACACAGACCGTTTGATAAGGTTCAGGCCATTCAGCTCGCCAGCGACAAAAAATACCGTGAAACTGAAAACCAATTACGTCAGCAGCTCAGAGAAACAGAAGCCAAGCTGAATGAATTGCAGCAAGCCAAGGGCAGCGAAAGTCAGTTGATTTTAAGCAGTGAGCAACAACAGGAAATAGAACGCTTTAAACAACGAAAACTTGAGGTGCGAAAGAACTTGCGTGAAGTGAAAAGAAACCTCAATAAAGACATCGAAGCGCTTGGAAACCGCATTAAATTTATCAATATTGCACTGATTCCGATTCTGATTACGCTGGTGATTATCATCGTTTCTGCCTTTCGCAGTCGTCGCAGGGAGTACAAAAAATGACAACAGGTAAAACCCTGCTGGGTTTATTGATTGTGGCCGGTGGTTTGGTGTTTTATTTAATGAACCAAGCACCAAAAGACAGCGGGCATGATTTTTTGATTGCCGCTTTGAGCAACAATGAGACCGGCATTAAATCCCTGGACCGTGTTTTGGTCACACAAGGAGAGCAGCAATTTGATATGCGCGAAAGTGATAGCGGCTGGCATTTGAATGGTGGTTTTTATGTGCGTGTGGATTCACTGTTTAATTGGGTACAGGCGTTAAAAAATGCCCGCTTAATTGAGCGCAAAACCGCCAACCCGGCTCATTTTCCCGCTTTGTCTCTGACTGAAGAAGATTTAAGGGTTCGCCTGTACCGGGGCGAACAGTTATTGGCAGATGTTATTTTGGGCCAAACCGGCAGCACCCCCGGCGCCCGCTTTGTGCGTTATGCGGAGGATACACAATCCTGGTTGGCCTCCGGCTTGAATGATTTAAACTCATCTAAAGAGCTGTGGACTTTAACCATGCTTTTTGATGTGCCGGATAATCAGGTGCAGGTCATTGAATGGACCGCCGAAGACATTGTGCGCTTGGTTAAGGATGATGAAACAGGTCAATGGCAGTTTGCCGACCCGGCAACGGATGGTTTCACACCGGATCAACAAGCGGTTGGGTCACTGGCCAGCGCTTTATCGGGTTTCAGAATTCAGCAAGCACTTGAGGCGGAACAAGATTTAGGTCAACCGCAACAGGTCTTTGTTTTTGGTTTGACCGAAGGCCGTTCGGTCACTTTGGCTTTATTTGGTGACAAAGACAGCGCTATTTTGAAAGTAACCGACAGTGATCAGCCGGAGCGCTATCTTAACTGGCAATTCACCGTGCCGGATTATAAACTGGACACCTTAATGATGTCTCAATCTGAGGCCCTGAAAAAGCCATCGGAGGACACCGAAAAAGGCCCAAATCAACTGTTATCGAGTGATCAGACGGACACAGAAGGATGAACCGTCAGGCGCCTCGATATTTGATTTTAGCGGCATTTTACGGGCTCACGGCGGTGGCGTTGGGCGCTTTGGGTCAACATGCTTTTGGTCTTGAAGCCGGTTCCAGACCTTATTTATTGTTTCAGCACGCATATATCTACCAGTTGATTCATGCTTTGCTGTTGATTTGGGTGGCGACCCAGTTACATCATGGGTTTTGGTTGCGGGCGGCTGCGCTGGCCATTGCGGTGGGTGTCTTGCTGTTTTGTGGTGGTTTGTATGTGCTGATTTTTTTAGGTCAAACCGCCTTTTCATGGATCACGCCAATCGGTGGTAGTTTATTGATTTTGGGTTGGTTAAACCTGGTGATTCATGGGGTTAAACAATTGTTTAAACCCCAATAAATTTTTCATAAATACCGTAATTGACGTTAAAAATTTATTAAAACTGACACTTTGATGGCTGTTTTTAGTTCATAAATGTGTGATTAGTCACATTTATAACAACCTTTCAGATTAAACTTTAAGACTCGTCACAGAGCCAGTCATCATGAAAGATTACCGCCAAAGCCGTCGCCAAGTCATGGCCGGTCTGTCTACCGCCGGTTTATTAACGGCTTTGCCGTTTTCAGCCTTGCCCACTGCGACAAATCAAAAATCCGTTCCACCCAAACAACAGCCCACCGCCGGTTTTAAGGCGGCCCCTTTACCCAATCAGACATTTGCCCATATGGTGCTCAATCGATTGGGTTATGGTGTTACGCCGGGTATTATGGATAAAACTTATTTTCAGGGCCTGGGCACCACCGATGCCGATCGTTTAAGTCAGTTTGTGGATCAGCAGCTGGCCGGTGGTAATGATGTCTATGTGAATCAACGTATTAACCAGGCGGGCACCTATGAGACCTTGAACAAAACATTGAACCAGTTATGGGTTGATTATCACATTGATGCCAATAATCAAACCAGTTCCAGTCAGCCGGTGGGTGAGCATATGCTTTTGAAGTTTCTGCGTTCGACTTACTCACTGTTTCCTTTACGCGAACGGATTGCGGAATTTTGGCATAATCATTTTAGTGTTTATGGTTATGATTATTATGCCCGCTCGGTCTGGAGCAGTTGGGATAGAGATGTGATTCGCACCCATATGCTGGGCAATTTTAAAGACTTTCTGATTGCGACGGCGCGGCATCCAGCGATGTTGTATTATCTGGACAATTATAATAATTCCCGCTCGGAACCCAACGAAAACTACGGTCGCGAATTGATTGAATTACATACCCTCGGGGTGGAAAATTATTACGGCCTGGCGCAACCCCATGAAGTACCGACCATAACCGTGAATGAATCCGGCGGTCCGTGGCCGGCCAACGGCGTGATTCAACAGTATTATGTGGACAATGATGTTTATGAAACCGCACGCTGTTTAACCGGTTGGCGGGTGAATGATTCAACTTCGCTGGGTGATACCGGAGAATTCTATTATGACAGCGGGCGTCATGATAATTTTGCCAAATCGGTGCTAACCGGCGGATTTCAGAATTTCACCGCCAATCAGGGTGAAACTGACGGCTTTGAAGTCATGGAAATGCTGGCCTATCATCCAGGCACCGCCAAACACATTGCCGGTAAACTGGCGCGGGCTTTTATCAGTGACAACCCGCCGCAACAGCTGATTGATGACGTGGCGACGGTATTTTATGATAACCGGACAGCCGCCAACCAACTGGAACTGGTGTTTAAAGCGTTATTCAACCATGCCGCATTCAGTGATCCCCAGTACTGGCAAAGCAAGGTAAAACGACCATTTGATGTGGTGGTTTCTGCGATGCGGGCCTGTGATGCCGATTTTACGCTCAGGCCTGATGATGGTGACAGCAACAGTTTTGTTTATCGCATGGATGACACCGGTCATTTTCCGTATGAATGGCGGCCACCGGATGGTTATCCGACCGATTCATCATTCTGGTTAAATTCCACTGCTTTGGTGCACACCTGGAAAACCGTTGACTGGTTAATTGATCACGATGCTTCTTCAAGTCCTTTGCTGCCCATTGTGCCTTATGTTGTACAACATTTTCAGGGCTTACCGGCCACTGAATTGACGCCGGATAATATGGTTTCCTACTGGATGTCACGACTGTTTGACCAAACACCGACCAATGGCTGGCTGGGTGATCCGGTGTATGAATCCATCATCACATTTATTTTAACCAGGCCTCAAGATCCGAGATACCCCCAGTGGCACAGAAGTAATTATATTGATATGTCCATGCTGGCCAACAATGAATGGCCCTATTACTGGGGTGAACGGCTGCGAGGTGCGGTTAAGCTGATGATTGCGTCACCTTATTTTATGCAACGGTAGGAGGGTACAATGCGAACCATGAATCGACGTAAATTTTTACAATCTTCTGCTCTATTAGCCGGCTTATCCGGCGTTAAAATCAGTCGGGCGCACAACCTCATGTCTTCATCGCAACCCATCGTCATCGATTTGTTTATGCGCGGTGGTCTTGATGGGTTGAACCTGATTCCACCTTTCTCCGGTGCTGACCGCATCGAATACGAAATTCTTAGACCGGATTTGCAGGTGCCTTTAACCGGCGCGAACCGGGTTTTGGATGTGGGTGAAGCGTTTGGTTTTCATCCGGCTGCCGTTGGTTTCAAAGATATGTACCTAAGCGGTGATCTGGCGATTATTCACGGTACAGGCTTGCCCAAACCGCAGGTGACACGGAGTCATTTTGATGCCACCAAACTGACTGAACTGGGAACGCCCAATAATACCTTAACCCCAGATGGATGGCTCACCCGCCATCTGCAGAGTTCACCTCAGATCACCGGCGCAGAAATTATACCGGTACTGGTTTCCAGTGGGTCGAAACCCATCAGTTTGCAGGATTATTATAATGCGCTGACAGTGAGTCAGGTGAGTGGTTACCACCCCAATTCCGGTCGTTTTGAAGACCCGCATGTGGCTGCGATTAATGCCATGTATGCCGGCACATCTGCGATGGATGAGGCGGTGCATGGCGCCATGGATACCCTGCAAATTCTGCACCAACTGGATTTGGATAACTATCTGCCCGGTGGCGGTGCGGTTTACCCGGATAACAGTTTTGGGGATCAGTTACAGTTGATTGCACAACTTATTAAAGAAGATTTAAATATCAATGTGGCAACCGCGGAATTGGGCGGTTGGGACACCCACAATGGCCAGGGCGATGGCGGTGGTGGTTATTTTGCGGATCGGGTGGGTGATTTATCCGCTGCGGTGTCGGCACTGTGGCAAGATTTGAAAGCATCCGGCTTCGGCCAACAAGTGACCATAGTGATTCACAGTGAATTTGGTCGACGCGCCAAACAAAACGGCGAAGGCTACAGTGGCACAGACCATGGATCTGGAAATGTGATGTTGGTGATGGGTGGTCGTGTTAACGGCGGTCAGATGTACGGTCAGTTTGCCGGACTGGCGAATGCTCAACTGTTTGAAGGTGAAGATGTTTCACCGGAAGTGGATTACCGTCAGGTACTGGGCACCATCGTTAAAGAAGTGCTCGGCAATCCGCATTTAGACCAGGTTTTTCCGGGATACAGCGGACACCAGTCGATGAATTTTGTGGCCAGTGATTTGATTTTTAAAAGTGGATTTGATTAAACAGCTCAGCTGTGGTGTTTAAGCAGTTTTTGTAATTGTTGCGGAGAATGCCAGTCAGGACCGCAAACAAAACGGGGCACCAACCAACGGTTTGTGGTTTTGCTGACGGCTTTTGGCTCACAGGTAAAGGCGGCTTTAATGCCGGCCCGCGCGGCACGATTCGGTAAATATTCTTGTGTCAGGTAGTTGTTGGTTTGCCCCCAGGGGTAACAAAATAATTGACTGTCAGTATTTGCTAAGCGGTCGATTTCATGTTTTGCCTGAATGATTTGACGGTCAGCTTCAGTGGCTGATTCAATGATTGAAAAATGTGCCAGATCGGGCGAATATATATCCGGATGACGGTGATCCCAGGAATGATTTTCAATCGACATCAAAGGTGATTCGTTCGCCGTTTGCCACCAGCTGTCATTTAATAAGGACTGTCCGCACAGTGATTTTTTGGCAATGATTTGTCGTGCTTTGGCATCAGCAATCACAAAAGCGGTGAGGTGGGCATGGGGTTGCTGTTGAATACCGACTTCATTTTGAAAATCTTTCAGTAAGTTATACAGACTTTTTTGTGGGCCGTACTGCAAATACTCTCCATCGAGGAAATCCTGATCCAAACCGTCATCACAACTTAAGGCCACCAAAGGCGTATCTTTTTGCGGTAATTCCTTCAAACCCAAAACCCAGTCGATTAAGGCGTGTAGAGAGATAATACAAAATCCCAGATGATGCAGCGTATAGAGATCACTTTGAAAGGCGATGCGGTCATTGGTCTGGTAACTGTTACCTGAAATGTTGCCGGCGTGATAGGTCAACACCGGCACCTGACGAATGGGCATGGGTTTTAATCCAGAAATTCTTTTTTAACCGTTTTAAAGGCATTCAAAGCCAAATCCAGGTCATTTTGTGAATGGGCCGCTGAAATTTGCAGGCGAATTCGAGCTTCGCCTTTAGGAACAACCGGATAACTGAAACCAATACAATAAACACCCAGTTCCAGCAAACGGTCGGCCATATCGGACGCCAGACGGGCATCACCCAGCATAATGGGTGTGATGGGGTGATTGTCTCCGGCCACGGTAAAGCCCAGCGCAGACACCTGCTGTCTGAAATAGTCGGTGTTGGTTTTTAGTTTTTCGATTAGATCCTGAGATTCATTAATCAAATCAAGCACCTGAATACTGGCTGCCACCAAAGGTGGTGGTAAAGTGTTGGAAAATAAATACGGCCGTGAGCGTTGGCGCAACAGTTCAATCACCTCTTTTTTACCGGTGGTGAAGCCGCCGGAAGCCCCGCCCAGGGCTTTGCCTAAAGTGGACGTAAAAATATCGACTTTGTCCAGCACGCCTTCCAGTTCCGCTGACCCACGTCCGGTCCGGCCGACAAAACCGGTGGCATGAGAATCATCCACCACCACCATGGCATGATAGCGCTTGGCCAAATCAGTGATTTGTTTCAAAGGGGCTATACGGCCATCCATTGAAAACACCCCATCGGTAACAATTAACCGGCGTTCACACTGTTGGGTTTTTTGGAGGATGTCCTCTAAAGCACTCATATCACAGTTGGCATAACGGTGACGTTGGGCCTTGCACAATCGGATGCCGTCAATAATGGAGGCGTGATTCAGTTGGTCACTGATAACGGCATCTTGATCATTCAGGATGGTCTCAAATAAACCGCCGTTGGCATCAAAACAAGATGTGTACAAGATGGTGTCTTCGGTACCGAAAAATTCACTGATTTTCGCTTCAAGTTGTTTGTGGATATCCTGGGTGCCGCAAATAAAGCGAACGGATGCCATGCCAAAACCATGACTGTCTAAAGCTTTTTTTGCGGCCTGGATAATGGCCGGATGGTTGGCAAGACCCAGGTAGTTATTGGCACAAAAGTTCAGTACTTTCTGGCCGTCGGGCAATTCAATATGTGCCGATTGCGGGCTGACGATGATGCGTTCTTTTTTATAGAGTCCATCGGCTTTAATTTGATCAATAATTTTTTGGTATTCTTGCATGTTAACTCCAGCTGCACACGACTTTACCGCATTCACCTGAGGCCATCAGATCAAAACCGTGTTGAAAGTCGTCGATTGAAATTTCGTGGGTGAGTACATGTTGTAAGGGAAAACCCGATAACAGCATTTGTGTCATTTTATACCAGGTCTCGTACATTTTCCGACCGGTCACCCCTTTGACGGACAAGCCTTTAAAAATAATGTTATCCCAGTTGATTTGGGTTTCATCGGGTAACATGCCGAGCAGGGTAACTTTGCCACCGTTATACATATTTTGCAACATGTCATTGAAGGCATGGGGGTTGCCGGACATTTCCATGCCCAAGTCAAAACCCGTGATGCGGGCATCACGCATGACATCTTTTAAGTTTTCACGGGTTACATTGACGGTTCGGGTGGCGCCCATTTTTTTGGCGAGATTTAAACGGTAGTCATTAACATCGGTGACAATCACATTGCGAGCGCCCACATGGTTACAAATGCCCGTGGCAATAATGCCAATCGGACCACAGCCGGTAATCAGCACATCCTCGCCGACCATATCGTATTCCAAAGCACAGTGTGCGGCATTACCAAAAGGATCAAAAAAAGCGGCTAAATTGGAGGGAATGGCGTCTGGAACAGGCCATAAATTTTGCACCGGCATGGCCACATATTCTGCAAAAGCACCATCACGATTGACACCAATGCCCTGGGTGTTTGGACATAAGTGCTGGGTACCGGCACGACAATTGCGGCATACGCCACAGACAATGTGGCCTTCAGCACTGACCCGTTGTCCGATTTCATAGCCGTTGACTTCTACCCCCATTTCGACAATGTGGCCCACGAATTCATGACCAATGACCAGAGGTGTTTTGATGTTCTTGGCAGACCATTTGTCCCAATTGTATATATGTAAATCTGTGCCACATATGGCGGTTTTTTCAACTTTGATGAGAACATCATTGTGGCCGATGTCAGGTTGAGGAACGTCATCCATCCAAATGCCTTTTTCGGGGGATTTTTTGACCAATGCTTTCATGTATATCACCGTGCGTGAAGTATAAGTGGGTTGTTTGATGCCAATTTTTCAGGCGACCCCATTATAAACCATAACGGACTGATTGACAGCGTTGTTACAAAGCAATCAGACCGGGACCGTTTAACGTACAATCGATTGGAGATTAGTCTGTGTCGATTTTCGCTATTTCCTCCTGGCGCAAGTCTTTGCGCAGAATCTTGCCCACATTGGTTTTAGGCAGTTCGTCTCGGAATTCAACCATTTTTGGGATTTTGTAGCCGGTGAGGTTTTTGCGGCAGTGCTCAATCACATCATCGACAGTCAAGTCTTTGTTGTTACTGACCACAAACAATTTGATTTTTTCGCCTGAGCGTTCATCGGGAACACCAATGGCTGCGGCTTCAACAATATTCGGGTGTAAGGTGGCTGCATCTTCAATTTCATTGGGGTAAACATTAAAACCCGAGACCAGTATCATGTCCTTTTTGCGATCCACAATCTTAAAGTAACCATCTTCTGTCATGATGGCGATATCTCCGGTTTTCAGCCAGCCATCGATAAAAGTGGCGGCGGTTTCTTTGGGCCGGTTCAGATAACCCTGACTGACCTGGGGTCCTTTGATGCACAGTTCCCCGGGTTCGCCCACCGGTAAAGGTTGGTTATTGTCATCGCGGATCTGACATAAAGTAGAAGGAATCGGTAAGCCGATGGTGCCATTGTAATCTTCAAGCGGAATTGGATTGATACAGGCCGCCGGAGAGGTTTCTGTCAGACCGTAAGCTTCTGCCAGCGTAACGCCGGTGACCTTTTTCCAGGCTTCTGCAGTGCTTTTTTGTACCGCCATACCACCGCCTAAAGCAAACTTAAATTGACTAAAATCCAAATCGCTGAAGCCGGGTGTGTTTAATAATCCGTTAAACAGGGTGTTCACGCCGGTCATCACGGTAAACTTGTGTTGGCCGAGCTCTTTGACAAATCCGGTCATATCTCGGGGGTTGGTGATCAAAATATTTTTAGCCCCGTAATAGGAAAAGGTCAGCATGTTCGCCGTGAGGGCAAAAATATGATACAAAGGCAAAGCAGTGATGGCCACTTCCTGATTTTTATCATCCAGTTCACTGCCAATCCACAATTTGACTTGCATCACATTGGATACCATGTTGCGATTGGTCAAAATGGCGCCTTTGGAGACACCGGTGGTGCCGCCGGTATATTGCAAAAAAGCCAGGTCGTCCAAATTGCGTTTGACTTTGTTATACGTTAACTTTTCACCTTCTTTAAGTACTTCTTTAAATTTTTGGGCATTGGGCAGACTAAAAGCCGGCACCATTTTTTTGATGTGCTTAATCACAAAATCCATGATAAAGCCTTTTAAACCGCCCACCATTTCACCAATGGTGGTGGTGATGACTTGTTGGACATCGGTTTCGTTGAGCACTTCTTGTAGCGAAGCGGCGGTGTTTTCAATGATTAAAATACCTTTGGCTTCAGAGTCATTCAGCTGATGTTTCAGCTCACGGGGCGTGTAAAGCGGATTGATGTTGGTGGCAATCATACCGGCCCGCAGTATGCCCAAAACCGCAATCGGATATTGCAATACGTTGGGCATCATGATGGCGATGACATCACCTGAATTGAAATGTTGTTGTAAATAGGCGGCAAACTGCTGTGAATAATCATTCAGTTCAGCATAAGTGATACCCTTGCCAAAATTTACAAAAGAGGTTTGCTGTGCATATTTTTCACAGGCTGAAACCATCATATCAGCCACATTTTGATAAGGTAATTCACCGATTTCGGCCGGAATGCCGGGTTTGTAATGATCTAACCAAGGTTTATCTATTTTCATACTGTCCCAATTATTTGTCATATCATTTCTGCGAATGATTTATCGATTAAAAGTCAGGTATCACCAATCAATCAGTGATCTCAAGCCCTACAGAAGTTTCTATTCAATAGTAAATGTTTTTATGACAATTTTCTACTTATTTGATAGACTTTAGACTGACCAATCAGACACAGCACCTATGCCGACAGACTTGTTGATTCATGCCCCGCAGCCGCACACCATAGGTGTTTTGGTTCTTACCGTCGTGGCACTGGTATTATTCACCCGTGAAAACATCAGCTTAGAAACCTCCAGTTTCTTTGTTTTGTGTATGTTGGTGATTGGCTTCCAGATTTTTCCATACGTCAAAAGTAACGGTGAAGTTTTTCCTGTAAGCTCTTTTTTTCTGGGATTTGGGAATGAAGCGCTGGTGGCTGTTTGTGCCCTGATGATTGCTGGTCAGGCTTTGGTTCGCACCGGTGCCACCGAGCCGGTGGGTCGTTTTTTAGCCAAAATGTGGGGTTACAGTCCGTCTTTGTCATTATTGATGACATTAATTGTCGGTGCGGTGCTCAGTGCCTTTATTAATAACACGCCGATTGTGGTGCTGTTATTGCCGGTTCTCATCAATGTCTCTTTAAAAACCGGTCAATCGCCTTCTGGAACGCTGATGCCAATGGGTTTAGCCACCCTTCTGGGGGGCATGTCCACCACCATAGGCACCTCCACCAACTTACTGGTGGTGCAGGTGGCCGAAGACCTGGGTGTGCCTAAATTTGATATGTTTGATTTTGCCTTGCCGGTAATCATCGCCAGTGCGCTGGCCATTCTTTATTTGTGGCTGGTGGCGCCCTTGATTATTCCTGAACGCCTGCCACCCTTACGCGACACCTCGCCACGGGTGTTTACCGCTGAATTAAAAATTAACGAAGGCAGTTATGCCGATGGTAAAACCCTGGCAAAAATCCGTGATAAGTTGGACGGTAAAATTTCAATTTCACGGATTGTACGCGGTGACAATCTATCAATTGCCACCCTGCCGGATGTGGTGATTCACGCCGGTGACCGGTTACTGGTCACCGATACTCCGGATAATTTGCGTGAATATGAAATTGAGCTCGGCGCTTCTTTATACACCGGCCGAAAGCAAGTGGGTGAAAGTAATCCTTTGTCCGCCGGTGATCAGTCAATTGCAGAGCTGGTGATCACATCCGGTTCTTTATTAGATCGTGTACGTGTGGGTGATGCCCGCTTAGAAAGTAAATTTGGTTTGACCTTGCTGGCCATTCATTCACAGGGTAAGGAAACATCGGCATTATCCAAAGGTGTGAATGACCGGGTGATTCATCAGGGTGATGTGTTGTTGGTGCAGGGTAGTAACGAAGCGATTAAAGCGGTGAAAAAATCCGGGTCTTTGCTGTTGCTCGATGGCGGAGAAGAATTGCCCCACACCGAAAAAGCGCCTTTGGCGCTGGCGGTGATGGCCACAGTGGTGGCGTTGGCAGCTTTTAACATCACTTCTATTGCGGTGAGTGCCACCGTGGGCTGTTTTGTGTTGATTGCCACCGGTTGTTTGCGCTGGCATGATGCCACCCGTGCTTTAAGCGTGCAAGTGATCCTCATTATTGTGGCGTCTTTGGCACTGGGTTCGGCTTTGATGACCACCGGTGGGGCGGATTTTCTGGCCAATGTTTTTGTGGTCACCACCCATGCGCTGGCACCGGGCATGGTGTTAGGGATATTAATGCTGGTGATGGCGGTATTGACCAATGTGGTGTCAAACAACGCCACCGCAGTCATCGGAACGCCGATTGCGGTGAGTATTGCGCAACGCATGGGTATGCCGGTGGAGCCTTTTGTGCTGGCGGTGTTGTTTGGTGCCAATTTAAGTTACGTGACCCCGATGGCCTACAAAACTAATTTGTTGGTGATGAATGCCGGGGGGTATAAATTCAATGATTTTGTGCGCGTGGGTCTGCCACTGGCCATCATCATGTGGTTGTCGTTGACTGGATTGTTGACGTGGATTTATCAGCTTTATTAAAGGTTAATGTATGGGTGAACAAAACATAACACGCGGTGACAGCCACGAGGCAAAACGTCTGTTTACACGGGCGGTTTTGAATGATTTACGGGCTTTGGAACTGATGATTGACGAGGGTCTTATCGAGTCCGGTGCTCGCCGCATTGGTGCCGAGCAGGAAATGTTTATCACTGATCAGAACTACAGCCCCAAACTGGCGGCTTTAAAAATATTGGATGAGATTAATGATAAGCGTTTTACCAATGAAATTGCTTTGTTTAATTTAGAAGCCAACCTGACCCCGCGCCGATTTGTCGGTTCTTGTCTGCGTGATATGGAAGCAGAAACGCAGGAAGTCGTGGCGTTGGCAAAAAAAGTGGCTGCCGGGCACGATGCACATATTATTTTAGCCGGTATTCTACCGACCCTTCGGCAACTGGATTTAACCCTGGACAGCATCACGCCGATGGATCGCTATTATGAATTGAACGACCGTTTAAAAGAAATACGCGGTGACGATTTTCGGATGGATATTCGAGGCATTGATGAGCTGGCAGTGACCCATGATAATTTTATGCTGGAAGCGATGAACACCAGTTTTCAGATTCATTTTCAGGTCAGTGGGCATGAATTTGTTGACATGTATAATTTATCGCAGGCAGTTACCGGTCCCTTAATGGCGGTGGCTGCCAATTCGGGGCTTATCCACCATTACCGGTTATGGCATGAATCCAGAATTGCGGTGTTCCAAAATTCCATTGATACCCGTTCCACGGCCCACCAAAAACGTGGGACCCAGCCACGGGTTCATTTTGGAAACGAGTGGATTGAAAGCATTGTCGATGTGTTTCGCGATGATATTTCACGTTTTCCGGTGGTGTTGACCACCGATTTCGAAAAGGACCCGGTGGCCATGGTCAAAGCCGGCACCATGCCAAAATTGAAAGCACTGATGTTGCATAATGGCAGTGTTTATCGCTGGAACCGACCCTGTTATGGGGTCAAAGACAACATTCCGCATCTGCGGATTGAGAACCGGGTGTTGCCTTCAGGGCCAACCACACTGGATGAAATCGCCAATGCGGCTTTTTATTTCGGCATGATGTCAGGTTTAATGAAAGAAGCGACCCAAATCCCGCAAAAGATGCGTTTTTCCGATGCCAAAAATAATTTTTTACAGGCTTGTCGAAGTGGACTGGAATGTCACTTTAACTGGTTTGAAGGTGAAACATTACCGGCCACGGAATTAATTTTAAAACAGCTGTTGCCAATAGCCGAAAAAGGCCTGACCAGTTCGGGTATTGATGCAGCGGATATCGATCGCTACTTGTCGGTTATTGAACAGCGGGCACACAGCAAACAAACCGGCGCTAAGTGGGCCATTAAATCCATCACTGAAATGGACAAAGAGGTCCACCCTGATGAAAAAGTACGGGCCATTGTGGCGGCCATGAACCGCCATGAAAGCAGCCAGAAACCGGTGCATGAATGGCCGTTGGCCGCCCTTGAAAAAGATGTGGACTGGCGTGCATCCTATCATCGCCTGGGCCAATTTATGACCACTAAACTCATTACGGTGCGGCCCGATGATTCCATGGATCTGGCGGCCAGCATTATGGACTGGAAACGGGTGCGACATGTGCCGGTTGAAAACGATAAAGGTGAATTGATTGGCCTCATTTCACACCGTTCAATCATCAAAAAAATTGTTGCCGGTGAGCGGGAGGAAAGTGTGGCAATTCGGGACATAATGAACCCGGAGCCGATTTTTGCCCATCCGCAAACCAGCACCGTTGAGGCATTGCGAACCATGCGTGAAGAGCGCATCAGTTGTTTGCCTATCGTGGATGAACACAACATTTTGGTCGGTGTGGTCACCGAATACGATTTTATCAAACTGGCAACCAAAATTCTGGAAAATGATTTACAGGATTTTCAGGACAACAGCCATCAGTACAAAAACAATAAATCAGGAGCGTAAAAATTATGGGTATTTGGGATAAATTATGGGGTGAATTGGTTGATGTTATCGAATGGACCGATGACAGCCGCCACACACTGGTCTATCGCTTTCCACGGCATGGCAATGAAATTAAAAACGGTGCGATGCTCACTGTTCGAGAAGGACAGGTGGCGGCGCTGGTGAATGAAGGTGAACTGGCGGATGTCTTCACGCCCGGTCTCTACCAATTGGAAACTGCCAATTTGCCTATATTATCTACACTGCAGGGCTGGAAACATGGATTTGAAAGTCCGTTTAAAGCCGAGGTGTATTTTTTCAACACCCGCACCTTCACCGATATGAAATGGGGGCTGAGAAATCCGCTCATATTGCGTGATAAAGAGTTTGGTGTTATTCGGGTGCGGGCCTTTGGCAGTTATACATTTCGTATCGCAGAACCGGCGGTGTTGCTGCGAGAGATTGTCGGTACAGATGGTCATTTTGTACTGGAGGAAATCATCGGCCAGCTAAAAAATCTGGTGGTCAGCGGCTTTGCTCAGGTGATCAGTCAGTCGGGTGTGCCGGTCCTGGATCTGGTCGCCAGTTATGATGATCTGGGTCAATTTTTAACCGAACAGATTCAACCGATGTTTGCCGCTTATGGTTTGTCTTTGGAGCAATTGCTGGTGGAAAACATTTCTGTGCCCGAAGCGGTGGAAAAAGCCCTGGATGAACGCGCCAGTGCCATTGCGGTGGGTGATTTGAACCGTTTCAGCCGTTACCAACAGGCGCAGTCCATGCGCGATGCAGCCAATCAGTCCGGCACAATGGGCGGTGCCATGGGGATGGGGATGGGTTTTGGTATGGCACAGGCCTTTGGTCAGGCTTTGACCAAAGGTGATGACACAGATCCCCTAGAACCACCGCCGATGCCGGAGTCGGTCAAAGAAATTAAACACTATTTTGTGGTTGTTGACGGTAAACGCATGGGTCCGCTTAATTTAGCCGCCATAAAAGAATTGATTGAAAAACAGCAACTGAAAGCCGAAACCCTGGTGTGGACCGCCGGTATGCACGATTGGAGTGGCGCAGATCAAATTAAAGAAATTAATGCCTTGTTACAGCAACAGCCGCCACCCATGCCTCACTAATTTGGTATCATGATTCAATATGCACACTTTAAATGTCAGCAGTGTGGCTCTGACATGGATTACGCCATCGGTCAAAATTCATTGCAATGTGTCAGTTGTGGTGCCACCAATCCGATTGAATCCACTCAAGATGTCATAGATCAGCCTCATGATTATGAATTAACCAAAAAAAATCTGGACTACCTGACACCACAATCAAGCCAATTAGAGCTTCATTGCAGTAACTGTGGCGCCACGTTTTTAATGGCAGCGGATCAACATGCCGGTGATTGCCCTTATTGTGATTTAAATATCGTGGTACCTGCTGAGCAGCACCGTCAGCTGGCGCCTGATTATGTCTTACCGTTCGAAGTGGATGACAAAACCGCCACCCAATCATTCAGGAAATGGCTGCGTAAATTATGGTTTGCACCCTCAAAACTTAAGCTAAAGGCTTTTAAATCTCAACCGATGAAAAGCGTGTATATACCGATGTGGAGCTTTGATGCGGAGGTCAGCTCATCTTATCAGGGACGGCGTGGTGATTATTACACCACCTACCGGACGGTGACTCGGCGGGTGAATGGTCGCAGCCAAACGTCGAGGCAACCGGTACAAGAGATTCGCTGGCGCTCAGTCAGTGGCCATGTCTTTAATGTGTTTAAACATGTCTATACCTTCGCCTCTAAAGCACTACCGGATAAATTTTTGAATTTTTTAAGTCGCTGGGATTTTCAAAAAGTACAATCATATAAACCGGACTATCTAAGCGGTTTCCAATCGCAACTTTACCAATTAGGTATTGATGTGGGTTATCAAAGGGCGCAGCAGATTATGGACATCACCATCCGCAGTAGCATCCGAAGCGATATTGGTGGTGATCAGCAGCAAATTCATCAAGTTAATTCAGACTATAAACAGGTCAAATTTCGACTGGTGTTGGTGCCGGTATATATGGCCGCATTCAGTTTTAAAAATAAAATTTACCGATATGTGATTCATGGCCAGTCCGGTAAAACCTATGGCGAGCGACCCTGGAGTTGGTTGAAAATAATCGGCACTTTATTATTATTGGCCTCAATTGGTGTTGCTGTGTTTATGTATCAACGCTGATTTTTTATTCAATTACAACCCTTGACGGTGATATTTATAGACAATATTTCTCTCAAAAGTTAAACTTGAGCCATGTTCAACTAAATGGGGCGATTCCTTACCCTAATGACAGACGACCAGAGTAATAAAGACACGGACGAAGACGCGTCGCAGAAAACGTGGTTATCCAAGATAACCAACCTCTTTAATGACCAGCCCCAAAGTCAGGATGATATCCTGGAAATACTGGATGCCGCTCACCAGGACGGCTTACTGGACGCCTATGCCTTGAGTATGATGAAAGGGGCCTTAACTGTTTCGGAATTGCAAGTCAGGCAGGTGATGGTACCGCGTTCACAGATGGTGGTGGTGCCGATTGATGTCACCATCGAACAAGTGCTGCCGATAATTGTTGAATCCGGCCATTCGCGTTTTCCGGTGGTTGGTGAGGACAAAGATGAGCTGGAAGGTATTTTACTGGCCAAAGATGTTCTGCGTTCTTTTGTGAAAGAAGAAAATGATTTTAATCTTAAAGAGTTAACCCGGCCTGCAGTGGTGATTCCCGAATCCAAACCCATCAACACCTTGTTGCAGGAGTTCAGAACATCGCGCAACCACATGGCGATTGTGATTGATGAATACGGCGGGGTGGCCGGTCTGGTGACCATTGAGGATATCTTAGAAGAAATTGTTGGCGAAATTGACGATGAATACGACAGCCAGAATGAACCTTTTATTCTCAAGCTGGCCGATAAAAAATACCGCATCAACGCGCTGACCACCATATCTGAGTTTAATGAATTTTTTGATTTGGATATAGATGACAGTGAGTTTGATACGGTTGGCGGCATGGTGTCAAATAAAGCCGGCCGTCTGCTGGATGAAGGTGAGACACTGGTGATTGATCACATGATTTTTACGGTGACCCAGTCAGATAAACGCCGCATCCAGTTTTTAGACTTAGAATGGTCTTAAGACAGTGCCTTTTTTTATTTTTGTGTCTTTCGGCCACCGCCCATGGTCAGATGGTTCGCTTAATTACCATAGGCCCGGGTGAAGCCTTCTGGTCGGTATATGGTCACACCGCACTGGCCATTGATAACCAGGTATATGCTTTTGGCTATTTTGATTTTGATGCGGATAATTTATTCAAAGCATTTTTACTGAATGACATGAATTATGCCATGGGTATCAGTGAATTATCCGATGAACTATATTGGGCACAACACCATGAACGCCCATTCACCGAACAAGTGCTTGAGCTGAGCACCGGGGCAGTTCAACAATTAAAGCAGCAGCTGGCACAGCATTATTTACCCGAAAACCGCCGTTACCGGTATGATTATTTTGCCAATAATTGTGCCACCAAAGTCCGCGATTTTTTAAACCAGGCCACCGACGGTGAGCTCTATCAACGCGCACAGGCGCTCAGTCCGTACAGTTATGCCGATTTGACTTTACCAGCGCATCACCAATCGGCCATGCGTTTTGGTTTGGCTGTGGGTTTTGGTTATCAAGCCTATCAAAAAATCAGTTATTGGCAGGCAATGGCTTTTCCTTTGGTCATTAAAGATTTTTTCAGCCATCAAATGGCGGATGCTGTGACCTATGAAGCGGTGATTTATCAGCCACCAGCCGATTCATGGGAATTATTAAAAAATCATGCTTTTTATTTGGTATTACTGACTGTTTTGCTCCTTGCCTGGTCCATAAAATCATTGCGATCTTATGCCATCACGGTGTGGTTTTATGTGGCCAGTCTTATCGGTGTGGGGCTGTTGTTATTGTGGTGGGTGTTGCCGCATCCCATGGCCGATGGTAATTTCAATGTGTTGCTGTTCAACCCGTTGTTATTTTTGCTGGTTTTACGCAAACAGTCGCTATTTATGACAGCATTGTTAGGAATCAGTCTGTTTGTCTGGTTGGGTTTTGCCTGGTATTGGGGGGCGTGGTATTTAGTGCCTTTGATGTTTCTTCATGTGTTATTTTTAGTGACACGATGGCAACAAAGCTCTTAACCGCAATGGCTTGATTTGTTCAAAAAACTAATCTGACCTTTGCTGCTATTTTGCAGTGCCGATTTAAAGTCAGTCATATGGTCTTTGGGCACACGTACCTGCATGTCAGCCCCTTGGCTGTGAAAAATTTCTTGCAGAACCTCACCCTCAAATTGTTGGCATAAAGCATGGACATTTTGACCATGCGCAAAAGGCACCTGCAGACAGAGGACTGTTTTCGGTATATGCCATTGAAAAGGTGCACTTTGCAGATTTTTGGCAATCACGCCGCCATAGGCGCGAGCCAGTCCGCCGGTACCCAGTTTGATGCCGCCATAATAACGAATCACCAGTGCACCCACGGCATCAAATCCGGCACCGTCAATGGCTGCGAGCATCGGTTGGCCGGCTGTGCCTGAGGGTTCGCCGTCATCATGAAAGCGGTATTGTTGACCCAATCGGTATGCCCAGCAATTGTGGGTGGCCCGGGAATCGCCGTGGCGACTTAAACATTGTTCAAAAGTCGCCAGGCTGTCAATCGGAAAACATATCCCAATAAATGTGGATTTTTTGATGTCTTCCTGATACCGGTGTGTTTTTAGCAGGTTTTTAAAGGTCGGCAAATTCGTCCGGAATTTTGGTGTCAGGGTAGGTGTCTTTAATGTACTTAACCAAATACTCTGCTTTTTCAAATTGATCGTTTTCAATCATAAAAGACAGGGCATTCACTGCATCAGTGCCATTGTTAAAACGCATGGCAAATTCCATAAAGTACGGGGAGCGTTTTTCAATTTCTTCTCGCTCTTGAGGGGTGGGAATAACAGCTTCATCCATTTTATCTGTGTCGTAGGAAACGACTTTGATTTCAGGTTCTTTTTGTTGTTCCACCACAGGTTCCTTCACTTGGACCTGAGGGCTTTCATCACTTTGGGTCATGCGATAGCCCAGTGCCACCGCAAAAATAATGGCGGCGATGATAACGAAACCAAAAACCATCGATTTAGATTGGTTGGCCATAATTTTTAAATCCTCTTCATTTTGAATGTTGCATTAGAACGTGGATCAGTCAATTCGTTCCACGATTTTGCTGAGAATTTTACCTGATTTGAGTTGGGTTGCAATGATTTCCTGGTTCTTCACCTGCCGACTGTCGGTAATCACCCGACCATTTTCGTCTGTGGTGTAGCTGTACCCGCGGGTCAGCACCGATAAGGGGCTTAAAGAAGAAAGCCGGCTGATGAGCTGTTTTAATGCATTTTGGTCTTGTTGGTATCTGCTGCGAATCAGTTGATTTAAGCCTTGTCGGCTGTGGTGTATCGTTTGTTGTAATGTGCGAATCTCTGGCTGCCGAGCCGACAGCTGATTGTGAACCTGTAGCAGCCCGGTTTTGGCGTATTCGAATTTGTACTGAAGCCTGCGGTTTAATACATGCGACAGGTGATTGACTTGATGATGTTGTTGAGACAATCGGGTTTTGGGGTGTTGTTTTTCCAGTCGGTAAGTCAAACCATCCAGCTGTTGTTGATTTTTGCGTACATTATTTTGCATCAGTAAATCAAGGTAGCTGCTTTGATTTTCAAGATTGTGTTTGTTGTCTGAAAACTGACCGCTCAGACGTTCCGCTGCCGCGGTGGGGGTGATGGCCATTTCATCGGCACACAGATCGGCAATGCTGACATCGCGCTCATGGCCAATGGCAGTGAGCAGTGGCGTCTTTAAATCAGCGATGATATGAGCCAATTGTTCATCATTAAAACACCATAAATCTTCTTCAGAGCCGCCGCCACGGGTCAGCAGTATGGTCTGGTGGTTAGACTGATCTGCTTCGGTCAGTGCCCGGATAATCGACCGAACGGCTGTGTGGCCTTGTACTGCTGTGGGATAAAGGGTTACATTTAACAAGGGGTTTTTGCGTTGGATGACTTCCAGAATGTCTCTTAATGCCGCCCCTTCAGGTGAGGTGATGATGGCCACATCGTCGATGATGGCAGGTAGTTTTTGTTTGCGCGCTGCGTCAAATAAACCGGCGGCCTCAAGTTTTTGTTTTAATTGATGAAACTGCTGCTGCAAACGACCACTGCCGGCATCGAGAACTTTTAAAACATTAATTTGAACAGTGCCACGGGGCGCGTACATGGACAAATATCCGAACACAACAATCTGCTGACCGGATTCGATGGACAGATTGTTTTGCTGTTTAAACATAACACATCGAATGCTGGCATTCGGGTCTTTTAGGCTAAAATAATGGTGACCGGCGCGGGAGCGAAAATAATCAGTGACTTCACCGCTCAGCCAGAAGCTGTTGAGTGCTGATTTTAACAGTGAAGCCAGGGTTTGGTTTAGCTCAGACGGGGTCAGTGGATTTTGGACGTTATTGCCTGAGTTTATATACATTTGAAGACCCCTTATGTGATAGAATACGCCGCTAATTTTCCAACCCAGGTGACCGCCATGAGAATTGCCTACGACGCCTTAACCTTTGATGATGTACTGCTGGTTCCCGATTATTCAGATATCTTACCAAAAGACGTTAATTTGTCCACCCGCTTTACCCGTAATATCCGGCTTAATTTGCCCATAGTATCAGCCGCCATGGACACCGTGACCGAAGCCCGGCTGGCCATTGCCATGGCACAACTGGGCGGTATTGGCGTGATACACAAAAACATGTCGATAGAACATCAGGCCGCCCATGTGGCGCAGGTTAAAAAGTTTGAATCCGGGGTGATTAAAGACCCGATAACTGTCGGTCCTTATACCACCATCCGAGAGGTTTTAGCGCTCACCAAAAAACACCGGATTTCCGGTGTTCCGGTGGTTGAAAACGATGAACTGGTGGGGATTGTCACCAGCCGGGATATGCGATTTGAAACAGTACTCGATGATCCGGTGCGCAATATTATGACCCGCAAAGAAAAACTGGTCACCGTGGGTGAGCACGCGGCCGAGCAGGAAGTGCTAAAACTGTTGCATCAGCACCGCATTGAAAAAGTACTGGTGGTCAATGACGATTTTGAATTGAAGGGTCTGATCACCGTTAAAGACATCCAGAAATCTCAGGATTTTCCGTTTGCGGTGAAAGACAAAGAAGAACAGTTGCGGGTGGCCGCAGCGGTCGGTGCCGGCGGAGATACCGATGAACGCGTTGCTGCTTTGGTCGATGCCGGTGTGGATGTGTTGGTGGTGGATACCGCCCATGGTCATTCAAAAGGTGTGATTGACCGGGTCAAACAGATTAAAGCGCATTATGACGGCGTCGATGTGATTGCCGGCAATATCACCACCGGTGAGGCGGCCAAAGCCCTGGTTAAGGCGGGTGCGGATGCGGTTAAAGTCGGGGTGGGTCCGGGATCCATCTGTACCACCCGTATTATTGCCGGTGTGGGTGTGCCGCAGATTTCGGCCATTGACGATGTGGCCAAAGCATTACGCGGTAGCGGTGTTCCGTTGATTGCCGATGGTGGCGTCCGCTATTCAGGTGATTTGGCTAAAGCGATTGTCGCCGGTGCTTCCACGGTGATGATGGGTGGTATGTTTGCCGGTACCGAAGAAGCACCCGGGGAAGTGGAATTGTATCAGGGCCGAACCTTCAAATCATACCGCGGTATGGGTTCTTTAGGCGCCATGGATAAAGGGTCCAAAGACCGTTATTTTCAGGATGAGGTGGATGCGGAAAAACTGGTACCCGAAGGCATAGAAGGTCGGGTGCCGTTTAAAGGGCCTTTGGCGCCGGTTGTGCATCAATTGGTCGGCGGATTGCGTGCCAGTATGGGCTATGTGGGTTGCCGCGATATTGATGAAATGAAAACCAAACCAAAAATGGTGCGTATCACCAGTTCCGGCGTACAAGAATCCCATGTTCATGATGTTCACATTACGAAAGAAGCCCCCAATTACGGAACCCGAAACTGATGGACATTAAACAAAGTAAAATCCTGATAATTGATTATGGATCACAGTATACCCAGCTGATTGCCCGACGCATCCGTGAGCTGGATGTTTATTGTGAAATTTACGCCTGGGATGCAGACAGTCAGGACATAATAGATTTTGCACCGACCGGTATTGTTTTATCAGGGGGGCCTGAATCCGTGCATTTGCCCGATGCACCGCCTTTGAATACCGATATACTTGATCTCAATGTGCCGATATTGGGTATTTGTTACGGTATGCAGCTTTTAAATGTTCATTTTGGTGGTCAGGTGGAAGCCTCAGATTTTAAAGAATTTGGTTATGCCGCCGTTGAACTGATGGATCAGTCCAAACTGATGGCGCAAGTGGATGATAACCGCATTGATGTGTGGATGAGTCACGGTGATCAGATTAAACAATTAGCCCCTGACTTTAAAGCCGTGGCTAAAACCGGCACCACAGAAGTGGCGGCTTTTGAATACCCTCAAAAACAATTGTTTGGCTTACAATTTCACCCTGAAGTGGAACACACTGAAGGTGGCCGGGACATGTTGGCGCAATTTGTCCACACAATTTGTGGCTGTGAAAAACAGTGGAAAACAGGCAACATCATCGATACCCATGTGGACAATATCCGTGCCCAAGTCGGTCAGGATCAGGTTTTGTTGGGTTTATCCGGTGGCGTTGATTCATCCGTGGTGGCGGCCTTATTACATAAAGCCATTGGTGATCAGTTGGTCTGTGTGTTTGTGGACACCGGTTTATTGCGTTTTAAAGAAGGCGATGAAGTGATGCAAACCATGGCGGATAAAATGGATATCCGGGTGATTCGCGTTAATGCGCAACAACAGTTTTACAGTGCCTTAAAAGGCATCGATGACCCCGAGCAAAAAAGACGGGTAATTGGCGAGCAGTTTATCCGGATTTTTGAGCAGGAAGCCAAAAAACTGGATGACATTAAATGGCTGGCTCAAGGCACCATTTATCCTGATGTGATTGAGTCTGCCGGCGCCAGCACCGGTAAAGCCCATGTAATCAAATCTCATCATAACGTCGGTGGGTTGCCCGCCGATTTGGCGCTGAAACTGATTGAGCCGCTGCGGGATTTGTTTAAAGATGAAGTTCGAAAATTAGGCGTGTCTTTAGGCTTACCGGCCGACATGGTCTATCGGCATCCGTTTCCCGGGCCCGGTTTAGGTGTGCGTATTTTAGGCGAAGTCAAGGCAGAATATGCAGATATTTTAGCCCGTGCCGATGCCATATTTATCGAAGAACTGCGTCGTCATGATCTGTACGATAAAACCAGCCAGGCTTTTGCTGTGTTCTTACCCATTAAGTCTGTGGGTGTGGTTGGCGACCAGCGTCGTTATGAATACGTGATTGCCTTGCGTGCCGTAGAAACCATTGATTTTATGACCGCCCGATGGGCACACTTGCCGTATGAGTTTATTGACCTGGTTTCTCGACGCATTATCAATGAGATAGACCGGGTTTCTCGTGTGGTATATGATATCTCAAGTAAACCCCCGGCCACCATTGAATGGGAGTAAGCGCTCAACAAGATGAAGATTTTATGCTGTTAGCTTTACAGCAAGCCAAGTTAGCGGCCGAATTGGGTGAAGTGCCGGTGGGGGCGGTTGTGGTGTATGAGAATAGCATCATTGCCAGGGCGCATAATCAACAAATCACTACTCAAAATCCCACAGCTCATGCTGAGGTACTGGTGCTGGAACAAGCGGCACAAGTCGTTGAAAATTACCGATTGCCCGGATGCACTTTGTATGTCACATTAGAGCCTTGTTTAATGTGCGTAGGCGCGATGGTTCATGCACGCATTGAGCGGCTGGTTTATGGTGCTGCTGATCCTAAAACCGGAATGGCGGGTACTGTGGATAACTTATTTGAGCAACCTTACCACAATCACCGCATCAGTTATGATGGCGGTATCATGGCTGAAAAATGTGGACAATTATTACAGGATTTTTTTAAAGCCAGACGTCTGGCGAAAAAATCCATACGTTCAGAGTAAAATCAGGGTGATGCCGTTGCAGACACGCCGGTGGTCACAACCCGGCTGTTACTAATGGCATTCAGGCGTTGCTGGTTTTGTTTGTAACGGTTGTACAAGATTTTAACCCGACGAACGTATTCTTTGGTTTCAGGAAAAGGTGGTATTTGTCTGTTATAGCGTTCAACCGCGGTTTCTCCCGAGTTGTAGGCCGCCAGATAAATGTCCATATTTTTGTAAGCATTTTTTAAGTGTTTCAAATAGGCCGCACCGCCAAGAATATTTTGTTTGGCGTCAAAGGGATTGTTGACCGCATAGGTTTTTTGGGTCAAAGGCATCAATTGCATAAGTCCTTGTGCACCGGCCGATGAGACGGCAGCCACTTTGTAAGCCGATTCTGCGTGAATAACCGCCTGTATCAGCGCTTTTTCAACACCATGGGTGGTGACCGCATGGTCAATTTCCGCCTGGTATAAATCGGTGATTAAAGGGGTGTTTTTCCAATCGACACTGTTGCGCCACACAGAACACTCAGGACAGCGAATATTAAGAATATGGTAGGATTTGCCCCTCGGTTTTTTAGAGGAGTAGTGTATAATGCCTTGCGCATCCACGTGTTTATAAACTTTCATATTGCCGGCCTGGGCTGTATTTAATCCCCAGCCAAACAAACATAAGGCGGTCAAAGCCCACGAAATGAGTTTAAAGCATGTTCCGTTAACCGGCTTCAAAATGGATGTTTTTAAGGTCATGTTAAGAACTTGTGTTTTAAAGTGGTACTGTTTATCATGACCGAATTATAATTTATTTCAACGGCTTTTAACAAACTGATGAAGCAAAATATGATGACAAAACCCTTACAATCGCTCAAAAAAGCTCTGTTGTTAGCCTTTTTAAGCACGTTAATTGCTTGTTCGCCGCCGACAGTGGTTGAGATTAATGACAACACCTATTACCAGCTTGAAGAACAGGTAGAAGCCGTCAAAAATTCTCAAGTGGCGGATGCGGCGCCGCTTGAAATGAAATTTATCACCGAAAAATTACAACGCGCCAAAAAAGCCAAAGCCATGGGTGAAAAACGCGAAGAAGCACGCCTGACCCAGCAAATACGATCAGATATTGAGGTGGCCCGCTTACGTGCTAAAGTTAATCGAATGAATCAGGCCCTGCTTGAAAAGCGCGATGAATTATCGGCGGCCCGGGTTTACCTGCAACAACTGGAGGCCCAATTACCATGAATAAAATGGTTATTGTGATGTTACTGACGTTATTTGTCAGTTATTTATCAGCCAAAGAAAACCTGGAACTGGAATCTTTGCGCATTGAATTTGATAATTTTATCACTGAACAAAAATACAAACCCTACGCCAAAAAGGAAAAAGCCCAGGCCAAATCAGCCATTGAAGCCTTGTATAACCAGCGCGGTGAAGTGAAGAATCATGCCGTCTATATGGCCCGCAATCACTTAAAAAAGGCCAAGCTGGCGGCGGAAGCGGGCTATTTGGATCAAGCGCTGAAAGAGACAGAGGCACATTTACAAACGGTCAACATGAAAACCCTGAAAGCTGAAGCGCAACTGGCTCGCATGGAAGCTGATCGGGCCCAGTTGCTGATTAAATTACATGCCGAAGAGGCTGAACGGGCGCGTCAGGAAAAACAAAATGCCCTGGAACTGGCCAATCAGAAAGCCAGTGAAGCAGAGATGACCCAGGCAGAACTGGAAGCGGCGCAGGCGTATGCTAAAGCGCAGGAAAAAGTGGCGGCACTGGCCAAAGAAGAGGCGGATTTGGCGTTTGCTGAAATTGAAGCCTTGCGGATGCAATTAGAATCTCTGGTTGCCAAAGAAACCGACGCCGGTCTGATGATGACGCTGGGCGATTTTGTGTTTGATTCTGGTTCTGCCAACTTAAAACAAGCAGCGGTGGATAATTTTGATCGGGTGATGCAGTTTATCAGTGGTTATCCCGGGCGAAAAATTCGCATTGAAGGCCACACCGATTCCACCGGCAGTGAAGACTTAAACCAAAAATTATCCCAAAAACGTGCTGATGCTGTGAAACAATTGTTGATTAAAAATGGCATTGAAGCCGAACGCATAAACGCCGTTGGTCAGGGTGAATCACATCCGGTGGCGACCAACAACACAGAAGCCGGCAAAGCCAAAAATCGTCGGGTTGAAATCATTCTCCTTAAATAAAAGGCCATTACATGCAAGTTGTTAATTCCGTGGTCGATCTGATCGGCCGCACACCCATGGTGAAAGTCAATCATTTGGACACCGGTCCTTGTGAACTGTATTTAAAACTGGAAAACATGAATCCCGGTGGTTCGATTAAAGACCGCATTGGTTTGACCATGATTGAAGAGGCTGAAAAAGCCGGTAAGATTAAACCCGGTGACACCCTGGTGGAGGGCACCGCCGGTAACACCGGTATTGGTTTGGCGCTGGTGGCGGCGCAAAAAGGCTATCAGCTCATTCTGGTGATTCCCGATAAAATGAGCAAAGAAAAAATCTTTAACCTCAAAGCCATGGGTGCTGAAATCGTCCTGACCCGTTCCGATGTGGCCAAAGGCCATCCACAGTATTATCAGGATTTGGCCCAATCCATTGCCGATGAAACCCCCGGTGCTTATTTCATCAATCAGTTTGGCAATCCGGATAACCCCAAAGCCCATTACCAAACCACCGCACCTGAGATATTTGAACAATTGGACAATCAGGTGGACGCCATCGTGTTTGGGGTTGGTTCCAGTGGTACGGTCACCGGTTTAAGTCAGTATATTGATGAACACCGCGCGGATACAGAACTGATTTTAGCTGATCCGGTGGGCAGTATTCTGGCTGAATACATCAATGAAGGCACTTTGAGCACCAAAAGTGGTAGTTGGAAGGTGGAGGGTATTGGAGAAGACTTTTTACCCACCATCAGTGATTTCAGTCATGTCACCAAAGCTTATTCGGTGAGTGATAAAGAGAGCTTTCACTATGGCCGTGAATTGCTATCAAAAGAAGGTGTGCTCGGTGGTTCATCCACCGGTACCATCTTAAAAGCCGCGCTTGATTATTGTCAGTCAGCCACTAAACCTAAAAAAGTGGTGGCCATCGTCTGTGATACCGGTAATAAGTACCTGTCAAAAATGTATAATGATTATTGGATGATGGATAATGGTTATATGGAAACGCCGGTGCACGGTGATTTACGCGACCTGATTGCCAGGCCTTATCAGAATAATGACACCATTGTAATGCGACCGGATGAAACCCTGGCCGATGTCTATCAACGCATGAAATTGTATGATGTATCCCAGTTACCGGTGATGGCCGACAATGAAATTGTGGGTATTATTGATGAATCTGATGTGTTGTTGACGGTGTTTGATAATGCCGAAGCCTTTAATAACAGTGTAACTTCAGCCATGACCGATCAGCTTGAATTTTTAGATGTCAAAGCTGAAATCAAAGAATTATTGCCGGTTTTTGAAGCGGGTCGGGTGGCCATTGTTAAACAGGATAATGAATTCTTAGGTCTCATCACCCGTATTGATTTACTTAACTATTTACGCCGTTCTGATCAAAACCAATAACACCTTATGCAATATCGGCCATTGGCACAGTTTCAGGTCTCAGAAGTGGGCCTGGGCTGCGCCAGTTACTGGGGCAAAAAGCACTTTTCCGAACAACAGGCAAGTCATGTGGTACAAACTGCGTTGGAGCAGGGTATTAACTACATGGATACCGGTGCCAGTTATTCGGGCGGTTATGCCGAGCAGCGTTTAGGTCGTATCCTTAGACATGTAGCCGATAAAGACACGCTTGTTGTCAGCAGTAAAGTTGGCACCGAAGTGGGGCGTTTTGGGCGCTTATACAAAGACTTTAGCCCTCAAAATATACGACATTCATGTGAACGCAGTCTAACACGATTAGGTATTGAGCAACTGTCTGTTTGCTTTTTGCATGGTCCCAATGTTGAAGATTTTAACGATAAAACCTATCAAACGCTGGCTGAGTTAAAACAAGCCGGAAAAGTGGCTTTATGGGGCGTTAACACATTTAATCCGCACATCATTCAACTGACTCAGGAAAGTCATCAGTTTGATGTGTTGATGACTGACTTTAATATTTTCAAACCGCATCAGCTTAATACCTTAAAATCAGCGCGACAACAGGGTCTGGAGGTCATTATTGCCGGCGCTTTAGGCAGTGCTTTGTACAGTCGTGAATGGCAACGGGCTTATCGATTAAAAAACCTGTGGTATAAATTACGGGCCTTTAAAAATAATCGAGCGCAACTAAAAGCGGCTAAGTATTTTGACTTCCTGAATACACATCCTGATTTAACTGCAACCCAACTGGCTTTGGCTTATGTCTTGCGATTTAATTGTTTTTCATCGGCCTTAATCGGCAGTACATCAGCCGGGCATATTCGGGACTTGACAGCTGTCAGTGGTCAATCTATCCCGTCAGAGTACTTTCAACAAATCAGCCAAGCGCAAAAACACTGTGGTTTTGTTTGATTAAACCAGACTTTCAATATATAATATAATACTTATATTAAGTAGAGTGTTCTATGCATATTGAATCTTTTTATCATCAAGATACCGCCACCTGGACCTATGTGGTGGTGGATATAGCGACCCGACAGTGTGCCGTCATTGACCCGGTGCTTGATTATAATCAAGATGCAGCCCGTTACAGCACTGAATCAGTGGCAGAGGTGATTGCGTATATTAAGCATCAGAATTTAACCCTGCAATACCTGTTAGAAACGCATATCCATGCCGATCATATCAGTGCCAGCCATTATTTAAAGCAGCAGTTAGGTGGTGAGACAGGCATTGGTTCGGGTATTGTCAAGGTGTTAAAACATTGGGTACCGGTGTTTGAAACCGAGCAGGATACCGCCATGGATGGTTCTCAGTTCGATCATTTGTTTGAAGATGGCGATACTTTTCGAATCGGTGAATTAAACGCGCGTGTTATGCATACGCCGGGTCACACACCGGCCTGTGCCAGTTATCTAATCGAGTCGGCGGTGTTTGTCGGTGATACCTTGTTTGCACCGGATGGCGGAACGGCCCGTGTTGATTTTCCCGGTGGCAGTGCCGAACAAATGTATCATTCCATCCAAAAACTCTATGCCTTGCCTGATGAGACAATGATGTATTTGTGTCATGATTATCCTGATGAAGGCCAACAACCGCGTAACTGCTTTACCGTGGGTGAACAAAAACAACACAACAAAATGATTCAGTCAGCTACGTCATTGGCAGAATACACCAAAGTCAGACAACAACGGGATGCCAGGCTGGCCGTGCCAAGATTGATTTTGCCGTCCATTCAAACCAATATGCGTCTGGGTGCATTTGGTGCGGTGTCTGACCAAGGCACACAATTTATTAAAATCCCCATCAATAAACTATGAGAAAATCATGAAACAATTAATGTTAATCGCAACAATCCTGTTTTTAGTGGCGTGCCAGCCACAAACCAAACAACAATCCTCTGAGACTGTCACTGAAGCGGCGGAAATTGATTATTTAAGTCTGGGGCAACAACACGCCCAAAAAGCACAACAAAAATTAGGCGGTAATCTGAAAAAAGCCATGCAGGCAAGTGGCCCGGTGGGGGCGCTGCATTTTTGTCATGAGCAAGCCATTCCCTTAACGCAATCTGTGGTGGCCGGTGATTTACTGGACTTAAAACGGGTGTCAGATAAAAACCGCAATCCGGATAATGTTCCCAATGCCGATGAACTTAATTACATTAAACAAGCCAAAGCCCGGTTGGCGGCCGGTGAAAAACCCAGCGGTGAAGTGAGGGAAGCAAATGGCCGGATGGTGGGCTATTATCCCATCGTCAGCCAACCGGGCTGTTTACAATGCCACGGTTCAACTAAAACAGACATTGCCCCTGAAACCTTACAAGCCATCAAGGAACGTTACCCCAATGACAAAGCCACCGGTTTTGATGTCAATCAACTGCGTGGTATTTGGGTGGTGACCATGTCCAAGCACCCATCCCAGCACCCATTAAAGAATCCGTGAAGTTGAAAATTGTTAGAACAGTTTAGGATTGTATTCATCTGGATGAATGTAAAGGGTGCTGGGCAGGCCCGGCACTTATTGAGAATCTGTAAGCTTTAATAAATCCGTAGGTTGGCGCTGAGTAACGCGAAGCCCAACATTTTAGAATTTAGCTTTGATGTTGGGCTTCGCGGAGCTCAGCCCAACCTACACTTTTTTCAAAATAAGTTATTTTTTTTCAAATTAAGCCAAAAACCCGCCGTCCACCGGTAAATTAACGCCGGTGATATAACCGGCCTGGTCACTGGCCAGAAATAAATAGGCGGGGGCGATTTCTTCCGGTTGTGCCATGCGGCCCATGGGGATTTGTGGCAGTATCATTTTTAACATGGCTTCGTTCTGGGTCAATGCTGAGGCGAATTTGGTGTCGGTTAAACCGGGTAGAACGGCGTTGACGCGAATACCATGGGCGGCACATTCTTTGGCGAAGCTCCGGGTCATGGCCATAATGGCGGTTTTGGTCACTGAATAAATGCCCTGCATGGGCGCAGGATCAGCGCCGTTAACTGATGCGGTGTTAATAATGACACCGCTGCCCTGTTTTTTCATTTGTTGCCCGGCCAGTTGGCTCAAGTGAAAATAACCTTCAATATTAACTTCAATGGTTTTTTTCATGGCATCATAACCGGTGTCAAGAACCGGTCCGAAATAGGGGTTGGCGGCGGCATTGTTAATCAATACATCAATCCGTCCGCACTGTTCAACCACCTGGCTAATCAGTCGTTCCCGCGAGGTTTTATCGCCGTTATGACAAACGATGGCGTGGGTTTTGCCGCCCAGCTTGCGAATATCCTCAGCCACTTGATCAATACTGTCTTGTTTACGGGAGCTGACTACCACGGTGGCCCCGGCTTTTGCAAACTGATGGGCAGCGGTTTCGCCAATACCCCGGCTGGCACCGGTTATAACGACAACCTTTTTATTAAAATCATACATGGGAATAACCTATTTGTTGTTGACTGTGTTGGATCAGAATATCACGAATTTGGCCAAAGGGTTTAAATCGCTGATCATCAGTCTGGCCTTGTTCATAGCGATAATAAATTTGTTGGACGATGACCATCAGGCGGAATAAACCATAAACGTAATAAAAATTATAATTATCCAGAGACTGACCACTTAACTGGCAGTACTGGTGGACGTAGTCATCCCGGCTGAGCATATTATCTTCCGTGGTCGGTTGGGTGCCAATGGCCTGTAAACTGGCAGCATCATCGGCTTCAATCCAGTAAGCCAGTGAACAGCCCAGGTCCATCAGCGGATCGCCGACGGTGGCCATTTCCCAATCCAGGACACCTTTGACGGCGGTAGGGTTTTGTTGATCAAAAATTAAATTATCAAATTTAAAATCATTATGGATTAAACAATAATCACGGTTATCTTCCGGTTTATGTTTTATCAGCCAATCGATCACAATATCTGCATGATTATGTCTGGCCTGAACATTTCGATAGCGCTGTATCCAGCCGGTAATTTGTCGTTCAATATAACCCCGGCCCTTGTTAAAGGCCTGAAGATCCTGGTTAAGCGGGACTTGATGTAACTGTAATTGAGCTGCAATGAGCGAACGACATAATGCCGGTTGTTCATCTGGCTTGTAATTATCGGGTAAATTTTTGTGTATTTCGATACCGTTAATGGCTTCCATAACGTACACGGGCCGGGGAAAAATATCCGTATCATCAATAAAAAAATGCACTTTGGGGCTGAGCTTATAAAATGTCGATAATGCATTGAGTAAATTAAATTCTCGTGCCATATCATGTGCCCCTTTGGCTTTGGTACCGGGTGGTGAAGTACGGACAATCCAATCACGGCCGCCATCCGTCAACCGGTAGGTGAGGTTTGATACGCCCCCGCTTAAAGCACTTAAATGAGCTTCCCCGGAGAGTTCTAAGCGCGACCGCAGATACGAGAGCAGTGGGTTTGTACTCATGTTTTAATCTCCGGCAGTAATTGTTGTCTCATGGCTAATAGGTGATGTTTATAATCTGTAAGCTCTATACCCTGTGCCTGGTATTTGTGGTTTTTTAAATACCAATCCTGTAACGCTGCTTTTAACACCGAGGCTGTTAAAAAAGGTGAACTGCAGAGGCATAAACCTTTCGAAACCGCTTTATTGATGTCAGTTATTAAGGCTTGTTCCAACAGCTTCTCTGATTCAACAAAACGATTCAGTAAGGGCTTATTAAGGTGTTTGGCTTCCATAAAGACAAAATAAAACCAACGATTCAGTCGTTCACTCATGTATAAGTGATAGACCAGCAAGTGATCAATGCTGGTCAAGGGATTGTCGCTTTGCACTGAAATTAAAACCCGCTCAGTCATGGCCACCAGACCGTGGTGAATCATCACAAACAAGTCTTCTTTGTCATGAAAATATTTATACAAGCCACCGGTACTGTAACCGGTTGTCTGGCTTAAGTCCCGAAGGGTCATGCCGTTGTAACTGTTTTGTTTAGAAATGCTAAAAACAGCCGAGATAATGGTGGCTAATTTGTTGGTGGCGATGCGCTGGTTTTTGAGATTTAAGCGTTGTTTGTTTTGCTGGTAAATAAATTGCCATTCATCCCCAAAAAAATAATCAAATTTCTTTTTAAAGGTTTCGTAATCCATAGGTTAATCAAACTTTGCCAACAGTTGCTTGGCTAAGGATAATTGATGGACTTCATCAGGGCCGTCATAAATACGCGCAGCACGTTCTTCGCGATAGAAAAAGGACAATACCGTGTCATCGGTCACACCCAAGCCACCCAAAGCCTGAATGGCATGATTCATGACTTGTTGCAACATCTGCGCGGTGTGGAATTTAATCATGGAAATGGCGTGCCTGGCGGCTGCATAACCTTCCTTGTCTATCCGTTCGGCGGTGGCCTGTACCAAATGTTGAGCCGCTTCAATGGCGGCATAACTGTCGGCAATCTTAACCTGTATAACCGGCTGTTGCGCCAGGGTTTGGGTGTCGGTAATGTGACGTTGTTTGACATGACGGCACATAATGTCAAAGCAACGCCTGGCAATACCAATCCAGCGCATGCAATGTTGTATCCGTCCGGGACCCAGGCGCTGTTGTGCCATCAAAAAACCATCGCCACGTTGGCCCAGTAGATTATGCTGAGGGACTTTAACATCGGTAAACTTCACTTCGCCATGGGAAAAGTAACCATCACCTTCACTGCCCATCACTGAAATATTACGTACCAGTGAATAGCCCGGGGTGTCGGTGGGGACAATAATCATACTGGCTTGTTGGTGTTTGGCGGCCTTTGGTTCAGTGACAGCCATAATTATGGCAAAATCAGCCCCATCGGCCCCGGTGGTAAACCATTTATGGCCATTTATGTGCCAGTGGCCATCCTTTAATTCAGCGCTGGCACCGAGGCGGGTTGGGTTGGAGCCGGCCATGGCCGGTTCAGTCATGGCAAAACAGCTGCGGATAGCACCGCTGGCTAAGGGTATAAGAAACTGTTTTTTAATACGATCATCGGCATATAAATGCAGTAATTCCGCATTGCCGGCATCCGGCGCCTGACAACCAAAGCAAACATGACCCAACGGTGATTGTCCCAGAATTGCCGAGAATTCACCCAATTGACTGACCGTTAAACCCTGACCGCCGATATCTTGCGGTAAATGCGGTGCCCACAATCCAGACTGTTTGATTTTTTGGCGAATGGTCTCAATGGTTTGTTGCAATTGTGACCATTGGTGAGAAAGTAATAAGGATTCAGCTTCGATAATATCCGTTTGTACGATATCCTGAGCATGTGATTTAAAATCTGAAAAAGATTTGTTTTGCATTCTAAGGGCTTGTGGAGAATCATTAAATTATAGCAAAAGTCGAACAGGCGTTCGAAAAACTTTGTTAAAATTATGCCATGAAAAAAACCATGGTTATTACCGGTGCGGCCAGCGGTTTGGGTCGAGCATTGGCTATTAAGGCGGCAGCGCAATATGATGTTGCCGTTTTGGATATTCAGGCACAAGCCGGTCAACAGGTGGTTGATGAGATTCAATCACAAGGTCATCAGGCCGCTTATTTTAATTGTGATGTTACCGATGCTCAGGCCATGGATACGGTGGCACAACAGGTACTGTCTCATTTTGGGCATGTCGATGTGTTGATTAATAATGCCGGTATCGCCTCTGAGGGCGGGGTTGAAGCCAGCTCCATTGAGCAGTGGAATCGGGTATTGTCTATTAATCTGATGGGTGTGGTACATGGTTGTCGGGCTTTTTTACCCTATTTAAAACAACAGCCCGAAGCAGCGATTGTTAATGTGGCGTCATTTGCGGCCCTGGCGCTGGCACCTTATATGGCCTCCTATAATGTGTCTAAAGCCGGGGTGGTGGCCTTAAGTGAAACCCTGCGGGCTGAAATGGTGGGCACCGGGGTGCATGTGGCGGTGGCCTGTCCGGCTTTTTTTAAAACCAACCTGACCCAATCCATGATCGACAGCCATGATAAAATGAAACAGCGCATTGAAAAATGGATGGAATCATCTTCATTTAATGCCGATGATGTGGCCCAAGATATTCTGACCGCCATCGATAAAAAACAATTCATGGTGTTAAGTGATCAAAAAACTAAAAACCAATGGCGTGTGGCACGCTGGTTGCCCAATGTATTTTTTCGGCAAAAAATTAAATTTATTAAACGGTTAAATTAATGAGTAAAACACAGCAGTGGTTATTATACGGGGCTTACGGTTACACCGGTGAGCTGATTGCCAGACAAGCCGTTAAAAAAGGTCTCAAACTGGTGCTGTCCGGACGCGATGAGGCCAAAACCAAACAACTGGCTAATGAACTGGGTTTATCTTATGTGGTTTTTTCTGTGTCTGATTTGGCCAACAATACTGACTTGTTAAAAGCTTATGATTTGGTGCTGAATTGTGCCGGGCCGTTTTCGCAAACGGCTGAAGTATTTTTGGACGCTTGCATTGAAGCCCGGTGTCATTATTTTGATATCACCGGTGAAATAGCGGTGTTTGAGGCCGCCGCCGAACGCCATCAACAAGCGGCTCTGGCAGAAGTTATTTTATGCCCCGGTGTGGGTTTTGATGTGATACCGACGGATTGTATGGCGGCCATGTTAAAGCAGGCCATGCCCGATGCCAGTCACCTGTGTCTGGGCTTTGATTCTCGTTCCGGTTTCAGCCCCGGGACTGCCAAAACCTCGGTGGAAGCGTTGCCTGAAGGGGGGCGAGTGCGTGAAGACGGTTTGATTAAGCAGGTGCCATTGGCTTATAAAACCCGCCGCATTGATTTCGGCGGTGGTCAGAAACTGGCCATGACGATTCCCTGGGGTGATGTGGCCACCGCTTATTATTCCACCGGAATACAAAATATTGAGGTCTATATTCCCGGTTCACCTAAATTAGTTAAGCGGATGAAACGCATGAACTGGATACGACCGGTTTTAGGTTGGTCCTGGGTGCAAAATATAATTAAAAAACGCATTGAAAAAACCGTCAAAGGCCCCGATGAGCAGGCCCGTGAGAAACTCACCACTTACGTCTGGGGTGAGGTCACTAATCCTGCCGGGGAGCGGATTCAAAAACGCTTGCTGGTGGCCAACGGTTATCAACTGACAGTGGATGGTTCCTTGCATGTGGTCAATGCGGTCTTAAGTCAATCAGATCTATCACCGGGTTATCAAACCCCTTCGAGTCTGCTGGGTGCAGATTTAATTCGGCAATTACCGGGTACTCAAGATATTCACATTGAATCTTAGAAATATGTCATTTTGCTTACCTTTAGCCATTATTCTATAATTACTATCCCCCACAAATTAAAAGAGACAGTTAGATGAGGACGATGATTTTTATAGTCAGCGTTTTAGGCATGATGTTGACTTCAAGTGTAGGCGCCAAGATAATTCCCAGTGATGGGTTATGGCAAACTTATGATGATCCGGCCATTGGTAGCGGTATCAATATTCGCACACAGGGTGATATCACCATGGTTATTGTATATACCTACCGTGATGATGGTTCGCCGGTCTGGTATTTTGCCACCGGTGAAATAGATGCCAATGGTGTCTTCCGAGCGGCCATGGGTGAAACTAAAAATGGAGAGAATCTCTTTAACGATAACCCACAAACGGCAGACATTGTTAATCCCAATAAAACCATTGAATTGGTGTTTAATGCCACCGAAACCGGAACGTTATCGATTAATGACAGCGAACCTAAACCCATCCATACCTATCGATTTGGGATTGAAGGTATTGAAACCGCACAATTGACCACGCCATCAGGTGATTCCTATCAATTTCCTGATATTACAGGTCAATGGGTGATGGGTAATGCGGATGATAATTTTGATATTAGTTTTAATTTTTATACTTACTATGGTGGTTTGCAAGACCCGCCTGAGCCCAATTTTCCGTATTATTATCTCAATGACTTCATTCAAAGTGGTGACATCTCGCATCGACTAAGATGTCCAACGCTGCGGTCATATGATGAACCTTATTGTGAGTTTAGAGTTGATCCATATGATATTCAAACCAGCGAAAAAGCAGAATTATTAAGTCGTTTATATGTGTTTTTAGATGACATCGGCATGAATACCATGACCTTTCATTTACAACCTAAAGATGATGACAGTTACAGTCGTGACCACCCGGTTTATCAGGCGTTTCGCTTAAACACTGAGTTTGAAGACCCGAATGATATTGATACGCGTACGTTTCCGTCTGAAGGCCTTTGGCGCACTTTGGATGATCCTCATATTGGTAGTGGTATCAATTTTCACTCACAGGATGATGTGGTTATGATGACTGTCTATACCTATGATGACAATGGCGACCCCATTTGGTATATGACCACCGGTGAGCTGATGACCGAAGATGTTCCGGGCAATAGTTATAATGCCAACAGTTGGTTCAGTTCAAAAATGTTTTCTACTAAGAACGGTACACCCATTGAGTCAAGCAGTCCGATGGCTGCTGAAGTTGACCAGGTTCATGATGTGACACTTTTATTGAGTGGGCAGCAAATGGCACAACTTAGTCAGGATACGGGTGACTTTAAGACCATTCAGGGTTATCAGTTTGGCTATCCGGAGTTTGTGGCAGGTCAGTTTTTTGACAATGGCGACCCACTTAAATTTGCCAGTCCGGAAGGCTGGTGGTTGATGGCGGAAGAAAATGGTTCAGAGTCCGCTTTACTGCATTTGGTTAAAGAGTCTAATAATAAACTATCACCACCACCGCCGACTGATTGGGTTAGATTTAATAATGTGGCGCCAACTTCTTCATGGATTGATGCCATTCGGTGTCCTAAAACATCAGCGGGTTTCTGGAATCGATGCCAGGTTTTCATGACGGTGCCTGATAATGCGGTCTCAAACAGTTTGCAGCTAACTAATATTGGGGTTGATGCCATGCGGATTTATCACCGTGATGAAAACAGAACGGATATTGGTGACTATCCTTATTACTATTTTTATTATAATTTTTACCGCATTAACCCGCCGATGCAACCCTAAGGATAACGGTTCATATGAATATAATAAGCCGCGTACTGTTTGTTGCTATTGCCCTTGTTTGTTTAACCGGCTGGATAAACAGTGCTGTGGCTTTATTGTTGGGTGTGGCTTTGGCACTGACTTTGGGCAATCCCTTTGCCGAACAAAGTCGGATCGGGGTCAAGCACCTGTTAAAAATTGCGGTGATTGGTTTGGGTTTTGGCATACAGGCCGGTGAGGCGCTCAGTACCAGTGTGGATAGTTTGGGTATTACGGCCATGACCATTGTGAGCACCGTTTTACTGGGTTGGATGTTGGCCAAAGCCTTGAAAATGGATCGTCATTTAGGCCATTTGGTGTCATCAGGCACGGCCATTTGTGGTGGCAGTGCGATTGCGGCGGTGGCGCCGGTGATCAATGCCCAAAATAAACACATTACCATGGCCATTGCCGTGGTTTTTTTGTTAAATGCAGTGGCTTTACTGATTTTTCCCACCATTGGTGCTTATTTAGATTTAAGCCAATATCAGTTTGGTGTCTGGTCGGCGATTGCCATTCATGACACCAGTTCGGTGGTGGGGGCGGCGCTGGCCTATGGTGATGAAGCGCTTAAAACCGCCACCACCGTAAAACTGGCACGGACTTTATGGATTATTCCGTTGGCTCTGGTGTCGATGATAATGTTTAAAAGTCATGACAACAAGATTAAAATCCCCTGGTTCATTGGCGGTTTTATTGTCGCCATGTTGATTAACAGCGCCGGTTGGTTGCCCGAAATGGTGACCGGGAATATCACCCTGGTGGCCAAGCGTCTCTTGATTTTAACCTTGTTTTTGGTGGGCAGCAGTCTATCTCTGGCGGATATCAAGGAAACCGGCTGGCGACCGATGTTGATGGCGGTTATTTTGTGGTTGTTTATCTCTGTGCTGTCCTGGTATACGGTGATTCACTGGACGTGACAGCGTTCACAATTTGACAGGTACAATTCTTCACGTTAGATTCAAGGCGCAGCCTTATCATAGAGCCATAGAATCAATGTGAGAATAACCATGAAAGATCTGATGTTAATTGTGCTGTTTTTAAGTGCTTCAACCGTAACCCGAGCCAATCCTTCTGCAGATGTGTACCGCCAAACGTTGTCTTGTGGTAAAGCAGGGTGTGCGGTGACCTGTTACCAGCCCGGCGACCGTTGGCAAAGTTTTCTGCAAACCGCCGGGGATATTGAGTTGACTTATTTTTTATCTACCGGCGTGCGTCAGTTGAAAGCACCGATGCCTGATGGCAGTTTTACCGTTCTTGACACCCATCCCACTTATCAAAGCTGCAAGATCACCGGTGTGGTGGCGCGTGCACAAACTGATGAGCCTGTTCGTCACCAATAATTCAGGTTAAAATTCAGCCTTGCCAATCAATTATAAAAAATGATCATGCGTTGTGTTGTTTACCGTTCCAACAAAAAGGCCGGTGCATATGTGTACTGCAAAGAGGGCTTTAGTCCATCAGATTTGCCTGATGAATTACAAATTTTATTGGGTTTGTGTGAAGCGGTGATGACTATAAATCTGGATGAGCGTGAAAAATTAGCACGTGAAGACATCTTAAAGGTCCGGCAAAATCTGAATGAGCATGGCTATCACTTGCAAATGCCGCCAAAAGAATCCATAGGTGTGATTAACTTCGGTTAGTCTTCATCACGCGCATCGGATCTGAGCGTTTCTGCCAGAAATGCCAGTTCGTTTTCATTCATGGATTTTAGAGGTGGCCATTGCGGGTTCATTTTTTTCAGTCTTTTTGTCATGATGGTAGCCACCAACAGTCGCATCATCTGTTTATCATCTGCCGGAATGATGTACCAGGGTGCCTCATCGCTGCTGGTTTTATCGAGCATATCATCAAAGGCGATTTGATACTGATCCCAGTGGTCTCTTTCTTTGAGGTCATTGATATTAAACTTCCAGTTCTTGTCCTGATTGGCATAGCGCCGCACCAAACGTTCCCGCTGGACATCTTTGCCAATATCTAACATAAACTTAATGACCTGGGTGCGGTTTTGGGTCAGGTGTTTCTCCACCCGGTTAATGGTGTCAAAACGTTGTTGCCAGAATGATTTTTTCACCGGAACGTCAATTTTCTGAGCGCCTAAAAAATGGGGGTGTACGCGGACCACCAGGGTTTCTTCGTAATAACTGCGATTAAAAACACTGATTTCACCCTGAGCCGGAAAATGCGGGTAACAGCGCCACATAAAATCATGGGCTGCTTCTTCTTTGCTGGGGGCTTTAAAGCTGTGTACGTGCAAAAGCCCAGGGTCACAATCTCGAAACACATTGCGCACGGTACTGTCTTTGCCGGCGGCATCCAGGGCCTGAAATATAACCAGTATCGACTGTTTGCCTTCGGCCCGCATTTGCCGGCTTAAATCACCCAGTTCGCGGCTCATTTGTTTCAGGTCGTTGTGATTGTTTTCAAACCAATGGTGCAGATCGGACATGTTGGGTCGGGTTTGACCCGGCCGGTGGCGAAATTTTTTAACAGATGGCATACAATGGGCTGTTTTAAAATTAGCCATCTTAACGAAATTTATGTCAAAACATAAAATATTATTTATCTGTATGGGCAATATATGTCGTTCGCCCTCTGCAGAAGCCATCTTTTCACAGTTGATTAAAGACGCCGGTTTGACAGATCAGTTTGTCATCGATTCTGCCGGCACCCATGCCTACCATGTGGGTCATGCGCCGGATAAGCGTTCGGTGGCCGCGGCCGGCAACCGAGGCATAGATATGAACCATTTGCGCGCTCGCCAGGTAGAGTTGTCTGACTTTACCCAATATGATCGATTGATTGTGATGGATCTGGCCAATTTACATGAACTCAAAAAACGTTTTCCTGATCAGTCCCATGACAAGGTTAGCTTAATGATGTCCTACGCAGAAAAGCGGTTTGAAACTGAAGTGCCGGATCCGTATTACGGCGGTGAAGACGGCTTTGAACGGGTACTGGATTTATTGCAGGATGCTGCGCAGGGTTTATTGGATGACATTCATTCAGGTGACAACCAAGTCTAATGTTATAATGCGCGCTTTTTTTCAGAGACTCTTCGGTGCAATTTAAACACATTAAACAAGATCAGGATGCCAGGCGCGGTCGCTTAACTTTTTCGCGTGGCACGGTGGAGACGCCTTGTTTTATGCCGGTGGGCACCTATGGCACGGTGAAAGCCATGTCGCCGCAAGAAATTAAAAGCATTGGTGCGGAAATTATTCTGGGTAACACCTTCCATTTAATGTTACGCCCGGGAACGGATGTGATTGCCGAACATGGTGATTTGCATGATTTTATGGCCTGGGACAAGCCGATTTTGACCGATTCCGGTGGTTTTCAGGTGTTTTCGCTGGCCAAACGCCGGAAAATCACTGAATCGGGGGTTGAATTTGCTTCTCCGGTGGATGGTTCGCGGGTGTTTATGGGGCCGGAAGAGTCCATGGCGGTGCAGAAGAAATTAGGCTCAGACATCGTTATGATTTTTGATGAATGCACACCTTACCCGGCAACAGAAAAAGAAGCGGCTGAATCCATGGAATTGTCTTTACGCTGGGCGGAACGGAGTTTAAAAGCTTTTGAGGGCAACCCGAATGCCTTATTTGGTATTGTTCAAGGTGGTATGTATGATCATCTGCGTGAACGTTCGGCGGCGGCGTTAACCGACATGGATTTTCATGGCTACGCCATCGGTGGTTTGTCGGTGGGCGAACCCAAGGATTTGCGCGAACAGGTATTGGCCGCCAGCACGCCATTATTGCCGAAAGATAAGCCCCGTTATCTGATGGGTGTGGGTAAACCGGAAGATATTCTGGCGGCTGTTTTAATGGGTGTGGATATGTTTGATTGTGTGATGCCGACACGTAATGCCCGTAATGGTTATTTGTTTACCTGGGATGGCGTGGTGAAGATTCGCAATGCCAAACATCAGTATGATACCACGCCTATTGATGAAGATTGTGGTTGTTATACCTGTCAGCATTTTTCCAAAGCGTATTTACGTCATCTGGATCGCTGCGGTGAAATGCTCGGTTCACGGTTAAATACCATTCACAATCTCTATTTTTACCAACAATTTATGGCGGCCATCCGACAGGCCATTGAAGACAACCGAATTGATGTCTTTGCCCGGGAAACCTTTGCACGTTTGGGGGTTGCTGTATGATGTTAAGTCGACAAAAGCAAGCCTTGATAGAAAGCTAATTAGGCGCTTCCGGTGTGTCTAAATGTGTTACAATGTTGCGTTTAATTTTTGACCTTAAGGGATGCTGATTTATGGCGGAAAATTCCACTGATATTATTAAAATAAACATCGAAGACGAGATGCAGAAATCATACCTCGATTATTCGATGAGTGTGATAGTGGGGCGCGCGCTGCCGGATGTGCGTGACGGCCTCAAACCGGTTCATCGCCGGGTTCTCTATGCCATGAATGTGCTCGGTGTCAACTGGAATAAACCCCATAAAAAATCAGCCCGTGTGGTTGGTGATGTGATTGGTAAATACCATCCGCACGGTGATGCTGCTGTGTATGACACCATTGTGCGCATGGCTCAGCCGTTTTCCATGCGTTATCTGTTGGTGGACGGGCAGGGTAACTTCGGTTCGGTGGACGGCGATTCGCCGGCGGCCATGCGTTACACTGAAGTGCGCATGGCCAAGATTTCTCATCAGATGCTGGCTGATATTGATAAAGAAACCGTTGATTTCGTACCCAACTACGATGAAACAGATTCCGAGCCTTCGGTGTTACCAACCCGGGTGCCGGCTTTGTTGGTCAATGGGTCCTCCGGTATTGCGGTGGGTATGGCCACCAATATACCGCCGCATAACCTCAATGAAGTGATTGATGCGGTGATTGCTCTGATTGAGAATCCAAAGATTACACTGGACGAGGTGATGACCCATTTGCCGGGACCGGATTTTCCGACGGCGGCTTTTATCAATGGTTCTGAAGGCATTCGTGAAGCTTATGAAACCGGTCGCGGTAAAATTTACATGCGTGCCCGTTCAGACATTGAAACCGATGAAGCCAGCGGCAAACAAACCATTGTTATTGATGAGCTGCCTTATCAGGTCAACAAAGCCCGCTTAATCGAAAAAATAGCCGAACTGGTCAAACACAAGAAAATCGAAGGTATTTCTGCTTTGCGCGATGAGTCCGATAAAGACGGCATGCGCATTGTGATAGAACTCAAACGCGGTGAAGTGGCGGAGGTTATTCTTAACCAGTTATTTAAGCTCACCCAGTTGCAAACTGTTTTCGGTATTAATATGGTGGCGCTGGTTAACGGTCAGCCGAGAACACTGACGTTAATGGAAGTGCTTAACGAGTTTGTGAAGCACCGCCGTGAAGTGGTGGTCAGACGCACCATTTATGAGTTGGCCAAAGCCCGTGATCGGGCCCATGTTCTGGAAGGTTTGTCGGTGGCTTTGGCAAATATCGAAGAAGTGATTGAGCTGATTAAAACCTCTAAAAATCCGGCCGAGGCCAAAGACCGTTTGCTGGCGAAAAAATGGGATGCAGGGTTGATTAAAGCCTTATTGGATGACAACGGTGATTTGTGTCGTCCTGAGGAGCTGGATGCGGCTTACGGATTTTTCGAGGATGGTTATCAGTTGTCGCCAATTCAGGCCAAGGCGATATTGGATTTACAGCTGCACCGTTTAACCGGTCTTGAGCAAGATAAAATCAATGATGAGTTTAAAGAAATCATCAACGCCATCAAAGAATATTTGAATATTCTGACCAATCCGGATCGTTTGCTGGAGGTCATTATTGAAGAATTAAACGAAATCAGAGAGCAGTTTGGTGATGACCGCAGAACCCGTATTTTGAATCGCCAGCGTGAGTTAACCATGCGGGATCTGATTATTGAAGAAGATGTGGTGGTGACCTTGTCGCATGCCGGCTATGCCAAAATGCAACAGCTGGATGTGTATCGCGCTCAGGCACGCGGCGGCAAGGGTAAATCCGCCACCAATATGAAAGATGATGATTTCGTTGAAAAGCTGTGGATTGCCAACACCCATGACACCTTGCTGTGTTTTAGTAATATGGGTCAGGTATATTGGTTAAAAGTCTATGAATTACCGATGGCCTCTCGCACCGCACGTGGTAAACCGTTGGTGAACTTGTTGCCTTTGGACAAGGAAGAAAAAATAACCGCCATTTTACCGGTGCGTGATTATGATCCCGATCATTATGTATTTTTTGCCACCGCTAAAGGCGTGGTGAAGAAAACATCCCTTGAAAACTTCTCACGACCGCGCGCCAACGGTATCATCGGTCTGGGATTGCTGGATGATGACTATCTGGTTAATGTGGAGATCACCAATGGCGACCAGGATGTGTTGCTGTTTTCCAGTGACGGAAAATGTATCCGTTTCCATGAAAGTGATGTGCGATCCATGGGACGTACCGCACGGGGCGTGAAAGGCATTAATTTAAAACCGAAACAGTCCGTGGTGTCCATGTTCGTGGCTGAAGAGGGTCACGTTCTGACCTGTACGGAAAACGGTTACGGCAAACAAACCGCGTTGCAGGAATTCTCACGGATTCATCGGGGCGGGCAGGGTGTGATCGCCATCAAAACTTCAGAGCGTAACGGTCAGTTGGTGGGGGCTTGCCAGGTGTTGCCGGATGATCAGGTGATGCTGATCAGTAATGGCGGAACCCTGGTGAGAACTTCGGTGGCCGGTATTTCGACCTTAAGCCGCAACACCCAGGGCGTGACCTTGATCCGTCTGGCAGAAGATGAGTCTTTGGTGGGTCTGGCCAAGATTGTCAATATGGATGAAGATGATGATTTGAGTAATGATGTTGAATCAGGAGCCGACAGCAGCCCAGAAACCGGTGACCATGATGCGTAAACTGATGGTGGCCGGAAACTGGAAGCTCAACGGCAGTCAGGTCATGTTGCGTCAGTGGTTGGCAGATTACGCTGAATCAGCCGCTGATCGCGAAGCGGTGGAAGTGGCGTTGTGTGTACCTTATGTCTATGTGCCTGTACTTAAAGAGCTGGCAGCGGCTGATGTGACGGTGGGGGCGCAGGATTTGTCTGCTCATGAAAAAGGCGCTCACACCGGCGAAGTGAGTGCCGCCATGTTAAAAGATGTGGGTGCAGAACTGGTGTTGGTTGGTCATTCTGAGCGGCGCCAGGATCATTTTGAAAGTGATGCTTTGGTGCGCGAAAAATGTCAGCAGGCACTGTCTCAAAACCTGACCGTGGTGGTGTGCGTGGGTGAAAGCCGCCAGCAACGCGAAACGGATAAGACGTTTGTCGTCATAAAACAGCAACTGGATGCATTCAGCGATCTGATAACCGCAGATAATGTGGGGCGCTTTTTGGTCGCTTATGAGCCTATTTGGGCGATTGGCACCGGCTTAACCGCCTCGGCAGAACAGGCGCAGGAAGTTCATCAATTTATCCGTTCTCAATTGGCGGCTAAAGATGTTACAATGGCGCGCCAAATTCGGCTCCTTTATGGTGGAAGCTGTAAAGGCAGCAATGCTTTTGAATTATTTTCCATGCCGGATGTTGATGGTGGCCTTATTGGTGGTGCTTCATTGACAGCGGAAGATTTTATGGCGATTTGCCGTGAGGCAAAAAAGCTGATGAACGAAACACAGTCAAGCTAATCATTTTTTCGGTTTGACACAGGCGGTGATGTGAAAGTCACTGTCAGGAGACAACAACATGACAATTAACTTTTTAAATATTTTACAGGTGCTGGTTACCATCGCCATGATTGGTTTTATTTTGGTGCAGCGCGGACCGGGTGCCACCGCCGGATCTGCTTTTGGCAGCGGCGCATCCGGAACAGTTTTCGGTGCCAAGGGGTCCAGTTCTTTTTTGTCGAAAAGTACCGCTGTTCTGGCTACCTTGTTTTTTATCATAACCATGGCCATCAGTATTGATTTTCAAGGCACCTATGGTGTGACAGAGCAAAAAGAAACCCAGGATTTGGGGGTCATGGGTACCCTTGATAATGCCCAGCGTCCTGAATCGATGATTCCAAGTGAAGGGGACTCTGAACTGAATACGCGAGCTCAACAAGCCCAAACGGGCACTGAAACTGTTGAAGAAACACCCGTTGAAACGGTTGATCCGACCATCGATGCGGCAAGCGGTGAAGAGTCGCAAAGTCAGCCAATTGATGAAGATCAAGGCAGTGACCAGTAAATGATTCGTATCATGTCCGATGCGATGTGGCGGCCATAATTATATTATGGTTTTAAGAATGTGCCGAAGTGGTGGAATTGGTAGACACGCTATCTTGAGGGGGTAGTGGCCTAACGGTCGTGCCGGTTCAAGTCCGGCCTTCGGCACCAATGTATTTAACATATAGATTATAGGGATGGATTTATGATTGCCGAGTATTTTCCGGTGTTATTATTCCTGGCCGTATCTGTCGGTTTGGGCGTGGTTTTGATTTCATTGGGTCTTCTGTTCGGTACCCGCAAAACCACTGATGAGAAAGTTTCGCCCTATGAATGTGGCTTTGAAGCGTTCGATGATGCTCACATGAAGTTTGATGTGCGCTTTTATCTGGTGGCCATCTTGTTTATCATCTTTGATTTAGAAATTGCCTTTTTGTTTCCATGGGCGGTCGTATTGACTGAATTGGGTGCATTTGGACTGGTTTCTATGTTCTTGTTTTTGTTACTGTTGGTCATAGGCTTTATCTATGAGTGGAAGAAAGGAGCATTGGAATGGGAATAGTCGATAATATTTTACAGCCGGTGGTTGATCAGGGTGTTCAGGACAAAGGTTTTGTCACTGCCCGCATTGATGACCTGTTGCATTGGGCACGCACCGGTTCATTATGGCCGATGACCTTTGGTCTGGCCTGCTGTGCGGTGGAAATGATGCACGCCGGTGCGGCGCGTTATGATTTGGACCGTTTTGGGGTAATTTTCAGGCCCTCACCGAGACAATCGGATGTCATGATTGTGGCGGGTACTTTGGTCAATAAAATGGCCCCGGCTTTGCGCAAGGTTTATGACCAGATGCCGGAGCCCAAGTACGTTATTTCTATGGGATCGTGTTCCAACGGCGGTGGTTATTACCACTATTCCTATTCCGTGGTGCGTGGTTGTGATCGTGTGGTGCCGGTGGATATTTATGTACCGGGCTGTCCGCCCACGGCAGAAGCCTTAATTTACGGCATCCTGCAATTGCAAAAGAAAATCAAACGCACCAACACCATTGCCAGAACATCATGAGTAATTATAAAAGACAATTAAGCAAGGATTTGGCGGCACAATTCAGTGATCTTGATATCATTATCAAGGAAAGTCCGCAGGGCGTCAGTTGTACAGTTCCGGTTGAGTCCTGGCTGGAAGTGGCCAAAACCCTGCGCGATGAACGAGATTTTGATTTTGATCAGTGTATTGATTTGTGCGGCGTGGACTATTTAAGTTACGGCGAACCTGAGTGGCCTACTGACGATGTAACTTTTACCGGTTTTAGCCGCGGCATCCGTGGTAAAGGACCGGGACGTTTTTCCTGGAGCGAACGCCGCCGTGAAACTGTGGCCAATCGTTTTGCCGTGGCGGTGCAATTATTATCACTGAATAAAAATCAGCGGTTAACCTTAAAGTGTTTTGCCCCGGATGAGGGCATGCTGGTGGTACCGTCATTGATTGATATCTGGCCGGGTGTTAACTGGTTTGAACGAGAAGCCTTTGATTTATTTGGAATTATTTTTCAGGGTCATCCGGATTTGCGCCGAATATTGACAGATTATGGTTTTATTGGTCATCCATTCCGCAAAGATTTCCCGTTGATTGGCAATGTGGAAGTGAAATATGACGAGAAGAAAAAACGGGTGGTTTACCAGCCGGTGTCTATTGAGCCTCGCGTTCTGGTGCCAAAAACCATTCGACGCGATTCCCGTTATGTTGATAACACAGCCGGGCAGGAGAATTCATAATGGCTGAAATTAAAAACTACACGATGAACTTTGGACCGCAACACCCCGCGGCCCATGGTGTGTTGCGACTTATACTGGAAATGGACGGGGAAGTGATTACCCATGCCGATCCGCATGTGGGTTTGTTACACCGTGCCACCGAAAAATTGGCGGAAACCAAACCATTTAATCAGTCTATTGGTTACATGGATCGCTTGGATTATGTGTCCATGATGTGTAATGAACATGCTTATGTGCGTGCCATTGAAAAACTGTTGGGTATTGAAGCGCCGATTCGGGCGCAATACATCCGCACCCTATTTGATGAAATTACCCGTATCAGAAATCACCTGATGTGGATAGGAACCCACGGATTGGATTTGGGTGCCATGGCTTTGTTTTTATATGCGTTCAGAGAACGTGAATTGTGCATGGATATGTATGAAGCCGTTTCAGGTGCCCGTATGCATGCCACCTATTACCGTCCGGGCGGTGTTTATCGGGACTTGCCTGAAAAAATGCCGAAACATAAACAAAGCCAGTGGACCAAAGGTGAAGACTTAAAGCAAGTCAACGAATGGCGCGAAGGCTCTTTACTGGACTTTATTGAAGCTTTTGCCAATGATTTCCCCAGTAAAATTGCGGAATATCGAACCTTGTTGGAAGAAAACCGAATCTGGAAACAACGCACCGTAGGTATTGGTGTGGTTTCGCCCGAACAAGCCAAAGCCTGGGGGTTCACAGGCCCGATGTTGCGCGGCAGTGGTGTGGCCTGGGATTTACGCAAAAAACAAACCTATGCCGCCTATGACAAAGTGGACTTTGATGTGCCGGTCGGCGTCAACGGAGATTGTTATGACCGCTATCTGGTGCGTATGGAGGAAATGTCGCAGTCAACCCGCATCATTAAACAATGTGTGCAATGGTTGAAAGACAATCCGGGGCCGGTGATGGCGGATAACCACAAAGTGGTTCCACCGAAAAGAGAGGCCATGAAAGAAGACATGGAATCACTGATTATGCATTTTAAGCTGTTCACCGAAGGTTATTCAGTACCGGCCGGTGAAGTGTACAGCGCGGTTGAAGCGCCGAAAGGCGAGTTTGGCGTGTACATGATTTCAGATGATTCCAACAAACCGTTTCGGGTTAAATTACGGGCACCCGGTTTTGCCCACTTATCAGCCATGAATGATATGGTGAAGGGTCACATGTTATCGGATGTTGTGGCCGTTATCGGAACTATGGACATTGTTTTCGGGGAGATAGATCGCTGATGTTTCAGATTGTCAATCCACAAAATAAAGAAAAAACTCATCTGGATTTGTTATCAGATGAAACACGGTCAGCCATAGATGGCTGGCTTAAAAAATACCCGCGTGAACAGCGCCGATCTGCGGTTCTGGGCGCTTTACACGCCGTTCAGGATCAAAATGGCGGTTGGGTTTCTGCTGAATTAATGGCTGCCGTGTCCGAATACATTGACATTCCCCTGGTATGGGTGCGTGAGGCCGCTGAATTTTATTCCATGTTTCATACCCAACCGGTGGGTCGTCATAAAATTTCAATTTGTACCAACATCTCCTGTATGTTGCGTGGGGCTGATCAGGTGGTTAAATACGCTGAAAACAAGTTAGGCATTAAGTTGGGTGAAACCACCGAAGATGGTCGCATCACACTGGTCAAAGAAGAAGAATGTGTGGCTGCCTGTACCGGCGCGCCGATGATGATTGTCGATGGCCATTATTATGAAAATTTAACCGAACAGCGTATTGATGAAATTATGGGAGGTTTAGACTGATGGAACAAGTCAATGTGTGTTTAAACCCGAGTAAAGACCCGTCATTAAAGGAATACCTGAGTAAAGGCGGTTATCAGGCCTGGAAAAAAATCCTGGCTGAAAAAACCGATCGTGATGACATTATTAACACCATCAAAGCCTCGGCTTTACGCGGACGCGGTGGTGCAGGATTCCCCACCGGTTTAAAATGGAGCTTTATGCCCAAAGATGCCCCAGGTCAAAAATACCTGTTGTGTAATTCAGATGAATCAGAGCCGGGTACCTGCCATGACCGTGATATTTTGCGTTATAACCCGCATGCCTTGATTGAAGGTATGGCGATTGGTTGCTATGCCATGGGTGCCACCGTCGGTTATAACTACCTGCGTGGTGAGTTTCATCATGAGCCCTATGAAAATTTTGAGGCGGCGGTGAATGAAGCCTATGAAGCCGGTTTACTCGGTAAAAATATTCAGGACACCGGCATCGATGTGGATATCATCGGAACCTATGGTGCCGGCGCCTATATTTGCGGTGAAGAAACTGCCTTAATGGAATCTCTGGAAGGCAAAAAAGGTCTGCCGCGGTTCAAACCGCCATTTCCCGCCAATTATGGTATTTACGGCAAACCCACCACCATTAACAACACCGAATCACTGGCTTCGGTGCCGGCGATCATGCGTGAAGGCGCCGACTGGTTTTTAAACCTCGGTAAACCCAACAACGGTGGTGTCAAAATTTTCTCGGTATCCGGTCATGTGAATAAGCCCGGCAACTATGAAATCCCACTCGGTACACCCTTTAAAGACTTGCTGGAAATGGCCGGTGGTGTTTTAGACGGTAAAAAGCTTAAAGCCGTGATCCCAGGTGGGTCTTCGATGAAAGTATTACCGGCTGATGTGATGATGGGCTTGACCATGGATTATGACGCCCTGGGAGAAGCCGGTTCCGGCTTGGGTTCCGGTGCGGTGATTGTCATGGCCGAAGGCACTTGCATGGTGGAAGTCTGCCAGCGTATTTCGCGGTTTTATTATATGGAATCCTGTGGTCAATGTACGCCGTGTCGTGAAGGCACCGGTTGGATGTACCGCATGCTGGATCGTATCTTATCAGGTGGTGGTGAACAAAAGGATATTGACATGTTACGTCAGGCCGCAGGTCAAATTGAAGGGCACACCATTTGCGCCTTTGGTGAAGCGGCTGCCTGGCCGGTACAAGGCATCTTAAAATATTACTGGGATGAGTTTGAATATATCGTCAAACACAAGAAATCAATGAATGAGAGGTTAACTTCATGACCGAGACAAGCAATCAGGTGCCTGACGATAAAGTCACCATTGAAATTGATGGTCAAACGGTATTGGCCGACAAAGGCAGCATGATTATCCATGCCACCGATGCCCATGGCATCAATGTTCCCCGATTTTGCTACCACAAAAAACTCTCCATCGCCGCCAACTGCCGAATGTGCATGGTGGACGTGGAAAAAGCGCCAAAACCACTGCCGGCCTGTGCCACGCCGGTGGCTGAGGGCATGAAAATTTATACCCGTTCAAAACGTGCCACCAGTGGCCAGAAAAATGCCATGGAATTTCTTCTTATTAACCATCCCTTGGATTGTCCGATTTGTGATCAGGGTGGTGAATGTGAACTGCAGGATGTGGCCATGGGTTATGGCCGTGATGTGTCGCGGTTTGTAGAAGGTAAGCGCTCTGTGGCTGATGAAAACCTGGGCAGTTTGGTGGCGTCCGATATGACGCGCTGTATTCACTGTACCCGTTGTGTGCGGTTCTTAAATGAAATTGCCGGCACCGATGAACTGGGCGGTATCGGTCGCGGTGACCGGACTTATATTGCCACCGCCATCGGTCAGGGACTGGATTCAGAATTATCCGGTAACATCATTGATTTATGCCCTGTGGGCGCGCTGACCAATAAGCCGTTTCGATTTAAAGCCCGAGCCTGGGAATTGATGGCCACAGCCGGCTTGTCGATGCACGATGCCTTGGGTTCAAATATATATTACCACACCCGTCACGGTAAAATTTTACGGGCGGTACCACGTGAAAATGAAGCCATTAATGAAGCCTGGTTATCAGATCGTGACCGATACGGTATACACGGATTGAACCATGATCAGGATCGCGTTACCCAGCCGATGGTTAAACAAAATGGTCAGTGGAATGTTATTTCCTGGGAAGATGCATTGGGTATTTTGGTCAACAAACTCAAAGACACGGCACCAGAAAAAGTGGCTTTGTATACCGGTCAGTATGCCACCAGTGAAGAATATTATTTACTGAAGAAAATATTCGACCAATTGGGCAGTGATCAGCATGAACACCGTTTAAATACAGTTGATTTTAGTATGCCTTATCATTCACCCCGTCACGATGTGGCTCTGGCGGATGTGGCTGCGCAAGAAAACATCATTCTGGTGGGCAGTTATGCGCGCCATGAACAACCGATTCTGAACCATAAGATCCGTCAGGCCTGGTTAAAGGGTGCACAGATTAATGCCTTTGGCCCCTGCCATTTTGAGCAGAATTATGATTTGAATTTAGACATCACCGGTAACCAGCTTGACTGGGTCAAAAAGCTGGGTGCTTTAGGTGTCAGCTTGTCGGAAATATCGGGTCAACGACCGGACGGTGCGCTGGGTGATTGGCTCAAACAGCAATCGGCTGATGAGGACATTAATTCATTGGCTAAATCCCTGTTAAAAAATAATCAGAAAGTTTTGTTTGTGGTGGGGCACATCGCTGCACGCCATCCGCAAGCCCAATTAATTCAGGCCCTGGTGGCGTGGATGGCCGGGGTGGTCAAAGCGTCGGTTAATGAGTTACTCTTGGGCGCCAATACCTATGGTGCCGGCGTCAACGGTTTATACAATGACCGTGATATTAAACAAAATGATCATGCGGTTAACCTCATATATCAGGCTGAAATTCAGGATTTTGCTGAGCCCGCCAGGATAAAAGAGTGCTTGGTCAACAGTGAGATGACCGTTGTTTTTAATGCATTTTGTGATGAGGCATTAAAATCACGTGCGGATTTGATTTTACCGATTGCACTGTTGCCTGAATCAAGTGGTAGTCTGATTAACAATGACGGTACCAGACAAACCGCGCTGGTGGCGCACAAAGCGCCCGGTGAAACCAAACCCGGTTGGCGGGTGTTGCGTGTTTTGGGCAATATGCTGAATCTGAGCGGGTTTGATTACGAAGATGTGCATGAAGTGATGCAACAAACCGAACAATTAAAATTGCCCGTTGTGAAGTCACCGATGAACCTCAAAGAAATCAGCAACCCAAAAGCCAAAGGACTGGTGCTGTTTGCTCATCAGGGAATTTATGACGGCGATGCACTGGTCAGACGTTCGCGTCCTTTACAGGAATCAAAAATAGCGACCGCCGATAATGTGTATGTGAATCCCGGTGATTTGTTATCAATTGGTTTTGCCGCGGGCGATCTTGTTTCCGTTGAACAAAACGGCCGTTATGCTGAATTAACGCTGGCCACCGATGAAGCGGTGCCGGCCGGTTCAGCGGTGGTACCCATGGGTCGTTCAGCCACCTTAAATATAAATGCCGGTGAGTTATCGGTGAGCATTATTGGAGCACAATCATGATGGAAACAGTGATTTATCTGGCCTGGACCATGGCAAAAATCCTGGCAATTGTGCTGTCAGTGGTTTTGGTGGTTGCCTACCTGACTTATTTTGAACGCAAAGTCATTGGTTTTATGCACGCCCGTATCGGCCCCAATCGGGTGGGCTTTTTGGGCTTTAAGTTGCGTGGTATCGGGCAACCATTTGCCGATGTACTGAAACTGCTCACCAAAGAAATTATTTTTCCGCAAAAAGCCAATAAATTTCTGTTTGTGATAGCGCCGATGATTACCCTGGCCACCGCTTTTGCAGCCTGGGCAGTGATTCCGTTCTCTGACGGGCTGGTGCTGACCGATGTGAATGCCGGATTAATTTATGTTCTGGCCATGACTTCTTTGGGCGTTTACGGCGTTATAATTGCCGGTTGGGCATCCAACTCGAAATATGCCTTATTGGGTGCTTTACGGTCTGCAGCACAGATTATTTCTTATGAAATTGCCATGGGTTTTGCCCTTGTGGGTGTGATTGTGGCCGCCGGTACTTTAAATTTATCGGGTATTGTCAATGGCCAGCAGGGTGGTATTCTGAACTGGTATTTTATTCCTTTGTTCCCCTTGTTTATCGTCTATTATATTTCAGGTGTGGCCGAGACCAACCGTTTGCCTTTTGACGTGGCTGAAGGTGAGTCTGAGATTGTGGCCGGTTTCCATGTGGAATATTCCGGCGCTGCGTTTGCCTTGTTCTTTTTGGGTGAATACGCCAACATGATTTTAATTTCGGCACTCGCCACCATCATGTTCTTAGGTGGCTGGCTTTCTCCTATTGGTGGTGACAGCTGGCTGGCCCAACCCAGTATTTTGTGGTTTATCGCCAAAACATCGGTTTTCTTGTATGTTTATTTCTGGCTGCGTGCCACTTTGCCACGTTATCGTTACGACCAAATCATGCGCCTCGGGTGGAAGGTCTTTATTCCTATCACCATCGTCTGGATTTTGGTTGCGGCTGTTTTAAAAGTTTACCAAATTGGCCCTTGGTTTTAATCATCAGGAGTAAATGATGTCTAAAATCGTCAAATATTTAAAAAGTTTAACGCTCAAAGAAATTCGGCAGGGTATGTTCCTGACCCAAAAATATTTCTTTAAACGAAAATTTACGGTGCGTTATCCTGAGGAAAAAACCCCGAAGTCACCACGCTTTCGCGGTTTACACGCTCTGCGACGCTACCCCAACGGCGAAGAACGCTGTATTGCCTGTAAGTTATGTGAAGCGGTGTGTCCGGCGGCGGCCATCACCATTGATTCAGAAGAACGGGAAGACGGAACGCGACGCACCACCCGTTATGAAATTGATTTATTTAAGTGTATATACTGCGGCTTTTGTGAAGAGTCCTGTCCGGTTGACTCCATTGTAGAAACCGACATTCATGAGTATCACATGGAAACCAAAAACAAAAAAGTGATTACTAAAGAGCAACTATTGGCCATCGGTGATATGTATGAAGAACAAATCGCCAATGCCCGCGAACAAGATAAGAAGTACAGATAATGAGTCCGGAATTATTAATACAAATATTGTTTTACCTGTTTGGTGCTTTGGCCATCGGGTCGGGGATGGCCGTGGTCAGTGTCAGAAACACGGTGTATTCAGCTTTGTTTTTGGTGTTTTGTTTTTTTAATGTGGCCATCTTGTGGATGCTGCTGGAAGCCGAATTTCTCGCCATCATTCTGGTGTTGGTGTATGTGGGTGCGGTGATGGTACTGTTTTTGTTTGTGATTATGATGCTGGACATCAAAAAAGTCACCAAAAGCCAGTTCAAAAGCGGCTACACCAAAGCGGCTTTATTGATTGCCGCTGCCATGTTGGTGGAACTGATGATGCTGTTTGGCTACCGCATGAAAAGTCAGTTACCGGCCGATGAGCTGATTCGTCAGGGTGAGTCTTACAGCAATGTGACGGAAATCGGCATGACTTTATTTACTGATTATGTCTATGCTTTTGAAGTGGCGGCAGTTATTTTGTTGGTGGCAATTGTGGCCGCCATTATGCTGACCATTCGTAAACGACCTGAGAATAAACAAATCGATGCGTCAAAACAAATCCATGTTAATCCGGCTGATCGCTTTCGGGTGGTGTCTATGGACGCTGAAAAAGGTAACGGAGAAGAGTCATGAGTTTAACCTTAAATCATTATTTAATCTTTTCCACCTTACTGTTTATGGTGAGTCTGGGTGGTATCTTTGCCAACCGCCGAAATATTCTGGTGGTGTTGATGTCACTGGAATTGCTGTTATTGTCAGTCAACACCAACTTCATAGCCTTTTCCAAGTTTATCGGTGATGTGGACGGACAGGTTTTTGTGTTTTTTATTCTGACCGTGGCCGCTGCTGAAGCCGCCATCGGACTGGCGATATTGGTGATGCTTTACCGCAATAAAAAATCTCTTGATGTTGATGATATTAATGAGTTAGAGGGTTGATCATGGATATGAAGACAAATTTAATTATCATTGCATTCGCACCTTTGGTGGCCGCTGCGATTGCCGGCTTGTTCGGACGTAAAATAGGCCGAACAGGAGCCCACAGTATCACCATATTGGCGGTGGGTTTATCCTGCGTGCTGTCAATAAAAGTATTGTGGCAGTTTATCGCCGGTGAAGCCTCTGCATTTAATGAGAACCTGTACAGCTGGGCGGTGTTTGGTGATGTCGCCATCAACGTCGGCTTTCTGGTGGATTCCTTAACTGCCATTATGATGTCGGTGGTGACTTTTGTATCCCTGATGGTGCATATCTACACCATCGGCTATATGAAAGATGATCCCGGCTATCAGCGTTTCTTTTCCTACATATCCTTATTTACTTTTTCCATGCTGATGCTGGTGATGAGTAATAATTTTATGCAACTGTTTTTCGGCTGGGAAGCGGTTGGTCTGGTGTCCTATTTATTGATTGGTTTCTGGTACAAAAAAGAATCGGCCATTTTTGCCAATCTGAAAGCTTTTATGGTTAACCGGGTGGGTGATTTTGGTTTTCTCATCGGCATTGCCGGGGTGTTATATGCCTTTGGCAGTTTGGATTATGCCGAGGTGTTTGAGCGCGCACCGCAAGTGGCGGGTGAAACCATCGCCATTTTCGGTCAAACTGAATGGTCTTTAATCACAGTCATTTGTATTGCACTTTTTATCGGAGCCATGGGTAAATCAGCGCAGGCACCATTGCATGTGTGGTTACCGGATTCGATGGAAGGTCCGACACCGATTTCGGCGTTAATTCACGCCGCCACCATGGTCACAGCCGGTATTTTTATGGTATCCCGGATGTCGCCGTTATTTGAAATGTCAGAAACCGCTTTGAGTTTTGTCATGCTTATCGGTGCCTTTACCGCTTTCTTTATGGGTTTAATCGGTATTGTTCAAAACGACATCAAACGGGTGATTGCCTATTCTACCTTGTCACAACTGGGCTATATGACCGTTGCCTTGGGTGTATCGGCTTATTCAGCCGCCATTTTTCACCTGATGACACACGCTTTCTTTAAAGCCTTGTTGTTCCTGGGCGCAGGTTCAGTGATCATTGCCATGCACCATAAACAGGACATGAAAGAAATGGGTGGTTTGAAAAAATATATGCCGATTACTTTTGTGGTGATGTGGATTGGCAGTCTGGCGCTGGCCGGCTTTCCGGGAACCTCCGGTTTCTTTTCCAAAGATGTGATTATCGAAGCCACCCATTTGTCAAACCGTTGGGGCTCGGGCGTGGCCTATTGGGCTGTTTTGCTGGGTGTTTTTGTCACCGCTTTGTACAGCTTTAGATTGTTATATTTGACTTTTCATGGCAAAGAGCGCATGGACAACCACACCAAAGATCATTTAAAAGAATCTCCCTGGGTGGTGACATTACCGTTGATTTTATTGGCGATACCATCAGTCGTTATCGGCTGGATGACCATTGAGCCGATGTTGTTTGATGGCTTTATGAATGATGCCATTGTGGTTAAAGCCGGCCATGATGTGGTCAAAGAGCTTGGGCTGTACCATTTTGAAAGTCCCGCTGAATTCACCTTGCACGGTATGATGGCGACACCATTTTTCCTGGCCTTGTTCGGCTTTGCAGTGGCCACTTGGGTTTATCTTAAGAAGCCAAGTCTGTCCACCAAAATCAAGCACAAACTGGCACCATTGCACCGCATATTAATGAACAAATACGGTTTTGATGATTTTAATCAAAAATACATTGTTGGTGGTACGGTGAAATTAGGTGAAGCCTTATGGAAGTGGTCTGACAGCCGTTTTATTGATGGCTTAATTGTCAATGGCAGTGCCAAATTCATTAATGGTGTTTCTAAATTACTGCGACCGTTTCAGTCCGGTTATGTGTTCCATTACGCGCTGGTGATGGTCGTCGGGGTGATTGTGTTTATCAGTTTTTATCTCTTTTAATAGGCAGTCTTAACTATGTTTGAACAATCATTATTAAGTGTATTAATCTGGCTGCCCATGATTGGTGGTCTGTTACTGCTGGCCCTGGGTCAGCAACGCGCCGGTATGGTTCGTTTTTTGGCACTGGTGTTATCGGTGGTGACTTTTTTATTGAGTCTGCCTTTATGGACACAGTTTGACGGCGGCTCAGCGGCCCTGCAGTTTGTTGAAAAAACGGTGTGGATAGACGCCTTAAACATTCATTACCATCTCGGGGTCAATGGTATTTCCATGCCGCTGGTGATTTTAACCACCATCATCACAGTGCTGATTGTGCTGTCCGCCTGGAAAGTTATTGATAAAAATGTCCACCAGTACATGGCGGCGATGTTGATTCTTGAAGGGATGCTAATCGGTGTGTTCAGTGCCCATGATGCTTTATTGTTTTATTTGTTCTTTGAAGCGATGCTGATTCCGATGTTTATCATCATCGGTATCTGGGGCGGGCCGAATCGGGTATACGCCACTTTGAAATTCTTTTTGTACACTTTCTTAGGTTCGGTATTAATGCTTATCGGCCTGATTTACCTGTATATGACCAGCGGCACCTGGAATTTAACTGAGTTGGCGGCTTTGCCGTTAACCATGACAGAGCAAACTTGGCTGTTTTTTGCCTTTTTTGTTGGTTTTGCCATTAAAATTCCGATGTTTCCGGTGCATACTTGGTTACCTGATGCTCACGTAGAAGCACCCACCGGCGGTTCTGTGGTGCTGGCCGCCATCATGTTAAAAGTTGGTGGTTATGGTTTTGTGCGTTTTTCTTTGCCGATTTTACCGGACGCCAGTCAGGAATTTACCTGGTTGCTGATTACTTTGTCGTTAATTGCCATTATCTACATTGGTTTAGTGGCGATTGTACAAAAGGACATGAAAAAGCTGATTGCCTATTCATCGATTTCGCACATGGGTTTTGTGACTTTGGGTATTTTTCTGGTTTTTATGCTGATGCGTTCAGACGGCAACAGCGATATGGCGCTCACAGGAGCCATGATTCAAATGGTTTCTCACGGCTTTATTTCTGCCGCGATGTTCCTGTGCGTAGGGGTCTTGTACGACCGCTTACACACCCGCATGATCCGTGATTATGGCGGCGTGATTAACACCATGCCATGGTTTGGCGGATTTTTTGTGTTTTTTGCCATGGCTAATTCGGGTCTGCCCGGTACTTCGGGCTTTGTAGGCGAATTTATGGTGATTCTGGCCAGTTTTCAGGCCAGTTTCTGGATTGCCTTTTGTGCCGCCATTACCCTGATTTTGGGGGCCGCTTATTCCTTGTGGATGATCAAGCGTGTGGTGTTTGGTACCATCACCAACGAAGCGGTCGAATCCATGCAGGATGTCACGACAAGAGAGTTTTTTATTTTGGCCGTGTTGGCGGTGTTTGTGTTGGTTCTGGGTGTCTGGCCTGAACCTTTGGTAGAGGTTATGCGTGCTTCTGTTCAGCAATTGATTGAACACGTGTCAGTGAGTAAGGTGATTTAATATGTTTGGATGGTCTGAATTAATTCCCGCATTACCGGAACTGTTGGTGTTGGCCATGGCCTGTGTGGTTTTGATTGTGGGTTTGTACTCTTCGAACCGCAGCGGTGGCGGATTTATCGTATTTTTATCCGTATTAACCATGTTGTTTGCAATCATAATCACCGCTAAGGATCATGTGGCTACGGTGGATTTTAGCCGACAACTATTATTCAACGGCAGCTTTATACGTGATGGTTTTGGTGATTTACTTAAAATTGTTGTTTATATTTTAATGATTGCCGTGTTCTTTTATGCGAAACAGTATTTGCGCACCAACCAGAATGTTCGGGGTGAGTATTTTGCCTTGTTATTGTTTGCCACTTTAGGCACCATGGTGATGATTTCAGGTTACAACTTCATCAGTTTATATCTGGGATTGGAATTGGTGGCATTAAGCTCCTATGCCCTTGTGGCTTACAGTCGCACTGACATTAAAGGTAATGAAGCTGCCATGAAGTATTTTATCCTCGGTGCCATGGCATCGGGATTGTTCTTATATGGTGTGTCCTTGTTATACGGTGCCACCGGCAGTTTACAGATCAACGAAATTTCTGCGGCGATTGCCCGTCAAGATAATGACATGATGCTGGTACTGGGACTGATTTTTATTTTGGTGGGGATTGCTTTTAAACTGGGTGCGGTGCCGTTTCATATGTGGTTACCCGATGTGTATGAAGGCGCACCGGTGGCCACCACGTTATTTTTATCTTCCGCGCCGAAAATTGCCGCTTTTGCCCTCGCTGTACGGGTGTTGAGTCAGGGTATGGAAAATATCTTTGATTATTGGCAACCGATGGTGGCTTCATTGGCTCTGTTATCAATTGTGATTGGTAATGTTTTTGCCCTGCAACAGGACAACTTAAAACGCATGTTTGCCTATTCCACCATTTCTCACATCGGATTTATGTTGTTGGGTCTGGTGGGTGGTGCCGATGGTGTGGCCTCCGCCATGTTTTACATCATTGTCTATCTGATTATGGCCATTGGTGGATTTGGCGTTATTGTGTTGTTATCCAGCAAAGGCATTGAAGCGGAAAAAATCAGTGATTTTAAAGGCCTCAATCAGCGCAACAGTTGGTACGCCTTTATGATGCTCCTTATTTTATTTTCGATGGCCGGTGTGCCGCCGCTGGTTGGGTTCTTTGCCAAACTCTATGTGCTGCAGGCTTTAATTGCCGCCGGTTACCTGTGGTTGGCCATTGTGGCGGTTATTTTTGCTGTCATCGGCGCATTTTACTACCTGCGTGTGGTTAAAGTGATGTATTTTGATGAGTCTGAAACAGACCAGGCGATTGATGTCAGTTTTGATGTGAAAGCTGTACTCAGTGTTAATGCGTTGGCACAATTGGGCTTGCTGGTCATTTTGCCGGTGCTGTTTCAATACTGTATTTATGTCACAAAAACGCTGTAAATAATGACCACTGATACACCACAAGTCGGTCTTATCATGGGTTCGCAATCTGATTGGCGCACCATGCGACTGGCTGCAGATATGTTGGACAAACTCAATGTTTGCTATGAACAGCAAGTGGTGTCGGCCCATCGCACGCCGGATAAGCTAATGGAATATGCCGCTTCAGCACAAAGTCGCGGCATTCAGGTGATTATTGCGGCTGCCGGTGGCGCTGCGCATTTACCCGGTATGGTGGCCGCTAAAACAAGCTTGCCGGTGATTGGTGTACCGATTCAATCCAAAACCCTCAATGGCGTTGATTCTTTGCTTTCAATTGTCCAAATGCCTGCCGGTGTGCCAGTGTTGACCATGAGTATCGGCGATTCCGGCGCCAAAAACTCAGCTCTGGCAGCCGCATCCATTTTGGCGCTGAAAGATGAAGATATCGCGGCATCTTTGAACATGTTTCGACAAGCGCAAACCCAAAAAGTACTTGATCATCCAAACCCGGCAGGGGATTCATGACCCCAACCATCGGCATTTTAGGCGGGGGTCAACTGGCCCGAATGATGGCGCTGGCCGGTTATCCACTGGGCTTTAAATTTGTTTTTTTTGATCCGGGTAAAAATGCCTGTGCCGGACAGGTCGGCCCTCTGATCGTGGCCGATTACGGCAACGAGGTGGCCCTTGAAGAGTTTTGTCAGCAGGTGGACTGTGTGACACTGGATTTTGAAAATGTACCGGTGGAAACCTTGCGACAAATTGCCAAAAAAAAGCCGGTGTTCCCGTCACCGGATGTTCTGGCCATTGCTCAGGACCGTTTGGTCGAAAAACAATTTTGTCATTCCATTAACGTACCGACCTCTGACTTTGAACCCATCAACGGTTTGTCTGAATTAAAATTTGCCGCCAGGAAATTCGACTTTTCTGCCATTTTAAAAACCCGCCGCATGGGCTATGACGGCAAAGGCCAGTATCTCATTCGCTCAGAGCAGGATATCAGCCAAATTCCGGGTGATGTTTTTAATCAGGAATTGATTTTAGAAAGAATGGTGCCTTTTGAACGCGAAGTGTCGGTGATTGTGGCGCGCAGTGCTTCAGGTGATATGAAAACCTGGCCATTGTGTGAAAACAAGCACAAGGCAGGGATTTTAACCACCACCATGGTACCGGCCAAACCCCATGAATTAGATGACAAGGCATTTGAATATGCGGTCAAGATGGCTGAATCATTGCAGTATGTGGGTGTCATGGTGGTTGAATTTTTCCAGACAAGTCATCAGGTGCTGGTCAATGAATTTGCCCCAAGGGTGCATAATTCAGGCCATTGGACGATTGAAGGTGCGCACACCTCACAATTTGAAAACCATTTGCGGGCAGGGCTGGACTTACCGTTGGGTGATACCGGTATGGATGGCATGGCCGCCATGCTCAATTGGATTGGCGCTTTCCCCGATCAGGTTCATCATTTGACTGACATTGGTTTACACTGGCATATTTATGGCAAAAAAGCCAAACCCGGACGTAAAATTGGTCACGCCACCCTGACGGCACCGGATCCGCAACAATTACATGATAAAATACTGCAATTAGTTAATCGCCTGGGTGTGCAGCTTTAGGCTGTCAAGCCCGAATACCCGTCAATCACATGAGCATCTGTCTTTTTGGAGTGAACCATAAAACCGCCGATATTGCCATTCGTGAGCGGTTTACAGTGGCTGAATCAGATTACCGTTCACACATACAAGAGACCCTCAGTCACCCGGCAATTCGGGCCGTGGTTATTTTAAGTACCTGTAACCGGACCGAATATTATTTATCGGTGTCTTCGGTTAAAGCATTTGAAGATTTTTATGAAAACACGTTCGGCCGACAGGATAACCGTGATGTGATTTATAAGATGAGCGGTCAGGCTGTGGTGAACCATTTATTTGCAGTAACGGCGGGTATCGATTCGTTGGTGGTGGGTGAAACCCAGATTCAGGGCCAGGTTAAAAAAGCCTATGAAACCGCCAGACAGGTGCGCATGGACAGTGCCTTAGATAAATTGTTTCAAATGGCTTTTAAAGCCGCTAAGTTGGTGCGTTCAGAAACCGAAATTGGTCGTAATCCTGTGTCTGTGGCCCATTGTGCGGTGCAGTTGGGGCGGCAAATATTCGGTGATTTGCAACAACAAAAATTATTGGTGGTGGGTGCCGGTGAGACCTCGGAGCTGGTGATTCGCTATTTGATGAATCATCAGGCAGACACCATCACACTTACCAACCGCACCCGTTCAAAGGCGGAAAAAATGGCCCGTATCTTCAATACCGGGGTGATGCCATTAGCGGATTTGAACCGAAGATTGGGTGAATTTGATTTGATTTTCACCGCCACCGCTTGTCCGCATCATTTAATTACCCATGCGGCCGCCAAACAAGCGCTGGTGGCCCGCAAGCACCGGCCAATGGTGATGATTGACTTGTCTGTGCCGCGTGATATCGATGATTCCATTAAAGCGCTGGATGATGTGTTTTTATATGCGGTGGATGATCTGCAAAAAGTGATTACTCAAAACATGAGTCGTCGGCAAAACACGGTGGAAGAAGCGCGCCGTATTATTGAAGCCGAAGCCACCTTGTTTATGCAATGGCAGCAAAGAAAAAAGTACCACGGTTTATTAAAGCAATACCAACATAAAGTTGACCATGATAAAGTGGGGGTGCTGGAAAAAAAACAGGGTGATGTGGATGAAATGGTTTTGCAAAAAATGGAAATTTTGGCCCATCAGGTGAGTCAGAAAATAGCTCACCCGATTATGCAGGGTTTACGAAAAGTCATTGAATCCGGTAATGAAGAACACATTAAGTTAATGGCTGAACTCCTTGATTTAGAAATAGAAAATGACACCCGAAATTAAACAGAAACTGGCCATTGCTGAAGAACGCTTTGAAGAAATCACTCGCTTATTGACTGAGCCTGACGTGATGTCCAATCAGAACAGGTTTCGAGATTTATCCAAAGAGTACGCACACTTAGAGCCCTTGATTGCAGTCTACAGAAATTATCAGGCCACTGAGCAGGAATTGAGCGAGGCCAAAGAAATGATGGCCGATGAGGAGCTCAAAGATCTGGCGCAGGAAAGTATGGCTGAAAGTAAAGCCCGCCTTGAGCAGTTGGAGAAATCGCTTAAGGTTTTACTGATTCCCAAAGATCCGAACGATGATAAAAATATTTATCTGGAAGTCAGGGCCGGAACCGGCGGTGATGAAGCGGCGATCTTTGCCGGTGATTTATTTCGCATGTACATGCGCTATGCTGAGAAGCAAGGTTGGCAAACCGAGCTTATCAGCACCCACGAAGGTGAACATGGTGGCTTTAAAGAAGTGATCGCATTGATCAAAGGTGAAGGCTGTTACGGTGATTTAAAATTTGAATCCGGCACCCACCGGGTGCAGCGTGTACCGGAAACTGAATCGCAGGGGCGGGTTCACACATCAGCCTGCACGGTGGCCATTTTACCTGAAGTCAACCAAGTGGAGTCGGTGGATATTAAACCGTCTGATTTGCGAATAGACACTTTTCGTTCCTCGGGTGCCGGCGGTCAACATGTAAACACCACCGATTCAGCCGTGCGTATTACCCATATACCAACCAACACCGTGGTGGAATGTCAGGATGAACGTTCACAACATAAAAATAAAGCCAAAGCCATGTCTTTATTGGCCTCTCGAATCTTGGCTGCCCAACAACAAGCCATTCATTCAGAACAATCTGAAGCACGTAAATTACAGGTCGGAAGTGGTGACCGTTCGCAAAGAATCCGAACTTATAATTATCCCCAAGGTCGAATCACCGATCACCGCATTAATTTGACATTATATCAATTAGGTGAAATTATAGAGGGTCAGTTAGAACCTGTTATAGAGCCGCTTAAGCAAGCAGAGCAAGCTGACTTGCTGGCACAATTGGGACGATAATATGAAGTTAACAACATGTACAGTACTGTTATGCCTGGCCTTAATCGGTTGTCAAAGTCCGACACCGAAAGCCCAGCAAACCGATACTGACGAAATCGCACAAAGTGAATGGCAAATTGCCCAAAAGCAAGTGGTTGATGCGGTGCGTGAAAGACAATTTGATGACGCCGCTGCACAGTTGGCAACAATGATAGATAAAGCGGGTGACGAGGACAGTCATTGGCAGTATATCCGCATGGTTTTAGCGGTGTTACCAAGTGAACAAGCGATACCGTTAATTCAGCAAGCGATAAATCGTCCTGTTATCCAGCAATCTCAAGCCCATTTACTGGCATTCAGTCGCTTACTGATGCAACATAAAGACCTGGCGGCCGCTTTGCCCTTAAGCAACCAGGCCGTTGCACTGGACAAATCAGAAGCCGCGGTTTATTGGCGTGCACGTCTGTTGGCGGTGGCCAAAGACTTTTTATCTGCAGAACAGGATTACCGGTGGTTACTACAACAATCGACTGATAACACGGATTACATCAGTCAGTATGCCGCTTTAAAAATGCAACAAGGTGATTTAGCTGCTGCCGAAGACATCCTCAAGATTCACAGCGAGGAACCGCGTTTATTGTATCAATATATACTAATCCTATTGCAACAAGATAAAACTGAACAGGCCAAACAACAGTATCAGCAATTAATGGCTGTGATTAACAGGCAGATACTGACACCGGAAGAAAAGCTGGATTATGGTGAAGTGGCTTTGTGGTTATCAGATTACGACACCGCGTTGTCATTACTGAGTGACGTCAACGATGCCCAACATATTTACGCGGCGAAATTATTACTGGCGCGGGTTTACCTAAAACAAGACAACCCCGATCGGGCCATGGTGTTGTTTAAACAAGTACAAAATGCGCCACCGGAATATGCTGTTCCGGCATTTCAAATGGCGGCTGAATACCACTATGAGCAGACCGATGCGGAACAAGCCATTGCCGAATTATCTGAGGGTTTACGGTTTTTTAAAGATCAGCCGGATTTGTTATATTCCCGGGCTTTGTTGTACGCTCAGGAACAAAAGGTGGCAGCTGCTGAAAAAGATTTGAACAAAATAATTGAGCAACAACCTGATCACGCCGATGCCCTCAATGCACTGGGCTATACCTGGGCCGATAATGACATGAATCTGGATCAGGCTTTGGATTACATTGAACGGGCAAATGAACTCAAGCCTGACAATTCAGCCATTTTAGACTCTCTGGGTTGGGTTCATTACAAACGCGGTGATTTACTGAAAGCCGAGCATTTTTTGCGTGAATCATTACGCCAGCCCGGCGTCAGTGCAGAAACCTACGAACATCTGATTGTGGTTTTAGAGGCCCAAAATAAAGCCAATGAAGCCGATTTAATACGGCAAAAACTAAAAGCGTTTTTAGCCGACTAAATGACCCGTGAAAACTGCTGTTTTGATTCCGGTTTTAAATAGGCATCAAACACCATACAGACATTGCGAATCAGCAAGCGGCCTTTTGCGCTGACCTGAATACTGTCTTGACTCATGTCCACCAAGCCGTCTTCTGCCATCGATTGTAGGCTGTTTAATTCATCCGCAAAATAATCATCAAAATTAATGTCAAAGCGATTGTCTAATTGAGTTTTATCAATGTAAAAATGACAGGATAAATCCTGAATCACCTGCCGGCGAATAAGGTCATCGGCGGAAAGTTTGTAGCCTTTCATAATCGGTATGTGACCCTCGTTCAAGAGTTGGTAGTATTTGTCCGAGGTTTTAATATTCTGACTGAAACAATTGTTAAACAGACTGATGGCGCTGACCCCCATGGCCAGTAAATCACAATCGGCATGGGTGGTGTAGCCCTGGAAGTTACGCTGTAAAGTGCCGTTTTGCTGCGCCAAAGCCAGCTCATCATCGGGTTTGGCAAAATGGTCCATGCCGATATAGACATAACCGGCGTCGGCTAATGTCTGGATGGTCATTTGTAGAATATCCAGTTTTTCATCTGCTGAGGGCAGGTCGGTCTCATGAATGCGTTTTTGCGGCATAAATAAATGCGGCATATGGGCATAATTAAACACCGATAAACGATCGGGTGACAGTTCAATGATTTGTTCTAAGGTATCCTCAAAAGATTGTAAGGTTTGAAAGGGTAAGCCATAAATCAAATCCACGTTAATGGATTTGGCCTTATGTGATCGACAGGCTTCAATGACATTTCGGGTCATGCTGATGGGCTGAATGCGGTTAACCGCCTTTTGGACTTTTTCTTGAACATCCTGAACCCCCATGGAAAAACGGTTAAAGCCTGTATCTGCCAACCGCTGAATGGTGTTTTCATCGGCTTCACGCGGATCAATCTCAATCGAATAATCTCGGCGGTCATCACTCAGTAAAGTAAAATGCCGGTCAATTAAATCCATCAGGCGGTGGTGTTGGGGGGCGGTTAGAAAAGTGGGCGTGCCGCCGCCAAAATGAAGTTGCTCAACAACCCTTGTCTCGGCAATATGGCTGGATTGTAGTTTAATTTCTTGTTCTAAAAAGTCGATGTATGTATCGGCTTTATCACGTTTTTTGGTGGTAATTTTGTTGCAGGCGCAGAAAAAACACAGGGTATCACAAAAGGGAATATGAAAATACAAAGACAGCGGATCATGTGCGGCGCCCTGATACTGACTTTTTAAATTCTCCAGATGAGCCTGTTCGTTGTAATCATCATTAAAAACAACAGCGGTCGGATAAGACGTGTAGCGAGGGCCGGTTAAATTGTATTTTTTTATCAGCTCTTTATCAAAATGAACGGTGAGTGGTTGTTGTAAACTCATAATCGACTGTCATGTGGGCAAAATCGTCATTATAATTGATAAACCCTCAGATAACATGATATGCGTCAATTTCCGGCTAAATTGAGCGAATGTAAATGGCTTCACTGACGCTTGTCTGACTTGCTTTATTGACCTGAAATCGGCACAATAGCAGGTTTTTACAACGAGCCTTTTATGACTGATTTCAAAGCCCTGGCAGTGCCCGGTGTGCAAAAACTTAACCCCTACGTCCCCGGAAAACCCATCAGTGAGCTGGAGCGTGAATTGGGGATTGAAAACATCATAAAACTGGCTTCCAACGAAAACCCGCTTGGCCCCAGCCCCAAAGCGATGGCCGCCATAGCACCTTTAATGTCCGAATTAGCTTTATACCCTGACGGCAATGGATTTGAATTAAAAAAAGCCCTGGCTGAAAAGCATGGTGTCGGGATGGATCAAATCACTTTAGGTAACGGTTCCAATGACGTACTGGTGCTGCTGGCTGAGGCCTTTTTATCGGCGGCTCATAATGCCATTTATTCACAATACAGTTTTGCGGTGTATCCGATCGCGATTCAAGCCATCGGCGCCACCCATAAAATGATTCCGGCGTTGGGATGGGACAGCGATTCACCGCTTGGTTGCGATTTGGACGCCATGGCAGCCGCCATAGACGCCCAAACCCGGCTTATTTTCATTGCCAATCCGAATAATCCTACCGGTTCATTTCTGACAAAACAGGCATTGTATAATTTTATTCAACAGGTACCGGAAGATGTGATAGTGGTGCTGGATGAAGCGTATCTGGAATATTCACCCGAATCCATGCGGGTTGATGGCAGTCTGTGGTTATCTGAGTTTCCTAACCTGGTGGTTACCCGGACATTTTCAAAAGCCTATGGACTGGCGGGGTTACGGGTTGGTTACAGCTTAAGTCACCCCGATATTGCCAATGTTATCAACCGCATACGGCAACCTTTTAACGTCAATTCACTGGCCTTAAAAGCCGCAGAGGCAGCCATTGACGATGCAGATTTTATTCAAAAATCCATGGCTGTTAATGCCAAAGGTTTAGAGCTGCTCTGCGATTGCTGTGATGAATTGAAACTGCGCTATGTACCCTCTAAAGGCAACTTCCTGTTGGTTGATTTTGCACAGGATGCGATGCCAATTTATGAGCATCTGCTACATAATGGCATCATCACACGGCCGGTGGCGAACTACGGATTACCGAACAGTTTAAGAATCACCATTGGTAGCGAAAATCAGATACAACGTTTAATTAATCTGTTACCGACCGCAGTTGCTTAATTCAATGACAGTTATTCAACCCCAGGATACTTTTCGCCTGCGTGCGCCGCTGCAACTGGCCGGTGAAATTTCAGTTCCCGGCGACAAATCAATTTCTCATCGGTCGGTAATTTTGGCGGGCATCAGTGAGGGGCGCAGTACCATCAGCGGATTTTTGAATTCAGCGGATTGTTTGGCTACGATGAAAATCATGCAGGCGCTGGGTGTGTCCATAGAGGCATCCGGTGATGATTTCGTGGTGCAGGGTGTGGGCTTACACGGTTTAACTGAAGCTGATGATGTTTTGGATTGTGGCAATGCCGGCACCGGCATGCGTCTTCTGGCGGGTTTGCTGGCAGCGCAATCATTTTCAAGTACTTTGGTGGGTGATGAATCCTTAAGTCAGCGGCCGATGAAGCGCATCATCGAACCGTTAACCCGAATGGGCGCACGCATTGAATCGGATAATTACACTGCACCGTTACATTTTGAACCCGCCATCGGATTAACAGGCATTGATTACCATAGCCCGGTGGCCAGTGCCCAGGTGAAAAGTGCCATTTTGCTGGCCGGCTTATATGCCAACGGTTCCACATCCGTGACCGAACCGCAATTGTCACGCGATCACACAGAGACCATGCTGAAAGGCTTTGGTTGTGAAGTGCAACGTGATGGCCTGACTGTGCGCATCACTGCACCTGAAAAACTCACCGCACAAGATATTCTGGTGCCGGGTGATGTGTCCTCAGCGGCCTTTTTTATGGTCTTGGGTGTGTTGCATCCCCAGGCTGACTTTGTCATTAATCAGGTCAGCATCAATCCGACCCGCGCAGCGGTCATTCATATACTTCAGGATATGGGTGCTGATATCACGGTTTTTAATCAAACTGAACAAGGCGGTGAACCGGTGGCGGATGTGCGCATTAAAAGCAGCCAGTTGCAGGGCATTGATATTCCGAATAAATACATCGCTTCAGCCATCGATGAGTTTCCCATACTGTTTATTGCCGCGGCCTTGGCGCAGGGCACCACAAGGCTGACCGGTGCCGAAGAACTGCGTCACAAAGAAAGCGACCGCATTGCGGTGATGTGTCAAGGTCTTAAACGTTTGGGCATTGACTGTGAGGAACTTAGTGATGGTGCCGTTATTTATGGTGGTCAATTGGGTTCGGGTATCGTTGACGGTCATGGTGATCATAGGTGTGCGATGAGCTTTCTGGTGGCTTCGGCGTTAACAGATCGGCCCATTTCAGTGCGTGGTTGTCATAACATCAACACATCGTTTCCCGGATTTTTTCAGGTGTGCAATGATTTGGGTGTGAACACTGAACGACCGTTGCCTGTGATAGCCGTTGATGGACCTTCAGGGGTTGGAAAAGGTACATTATGCAGCCGGCTGGCCCGGTCGCTGGGTTGGCATTTGTTGGATTCCGGTGCTATTTACCGGGCGCTGGCCTTGAAAATCATTAAGGATGCGTTGGTGGATGCCGATGAGGATGACTGGATTCAGGCTGCCACAGAACTGGATTTGCATTTTGAAGTGGACGCAGACAGGGGTACACGGATCATGTTAGATGGTGAAAATGTCACCGCCCGTCTGCGCAGTGAGCAATGTGCCAAAGTGGCGTCTCAAGTGGCACCGGTGGCGGCTGTTCGAACGGCTTTGTTGCACCGCCAACAGGCTTTTCTGAAACCGCCCGGTCTGGTGGCAGATGGACGGGATATGGGTACCGTGGTGTTTAAAAACGCCCCCTTGAAACTGTTTTTAACCGCTTCAGCGACAATTCGGGCAGAAAGACGTTATAAACAATTGCAAAGTGCGGGTGTCGATGTTAAAATCCGCGACCTTTTAAAGGACATCGAAGCCCGTGATCAACGGGACTCGGGTCGGGCCGTGGCGCCTTTGGTGCCGGCTGATGATGCGATTGTTATCGACACCGGTGATTTAAGCATCGATAAAGTGTATGAACTGGCCATGCAACTGGTGCATGACAACTTATCCTTGGTGACAAGTGATGCATCATCCACAGGTTAGTTAATAATTGAGCGGTTACTGCGGTAACCAAAACCAACGAGTATCGGGCAAGCCGATACAGAAGACAAGGTAAACCATCTGTTTGTTTACCGGAATATTATATGAGCGAAAATTTTGAAACCCTTCTCGACCAGGATCTGGCCGAAAAAAACATCATTCCCGGCACCATTGTTAAAGGCAAAGTGGTTGACATCGAAAATGGCTTTGCGGTTGTTGACGCCGGTTTAAAATCTGAGGGCGTGATTCCTTTGGAAGAATTTGGTGATGACGACGATTCCGTTCACATCGGTGATGAAGTCGAAGTGGCCCTGGAGAAATATGAAAATGGATTTGGCGAAACCGTGTTGTCACGAGAAAAAGCCAAACGTATGCTGGTTTGGGATCAGTTGCGCATGGCCATGGAGACCGACCAAATTGTGATTGGTCAAATCACCTCTAAAGTGCGTGGTGGTTTTACTGTTGAACTGAAAGACATTCGGGCGTTTTTGCCGGGTTCTTTGGTGGATGTGCGGCCGGTGCGTGATCCGGGATATTTAGAAGGCAAAGACCTGGAATTCAAAGTCATCAAACTGGATCAAAAACGCAATAACGTGGTGGTTTCGCGACGTGCTGTGGTTGAATCTGAATATTCTGAAGATCGAGAGAAATTACTGGAGTCCTTGGAAGATGGCGCCATTGTTAAAGGTATCGTGAAGAACTTAACCGATTACGGTGCGTTCCTGGACTTAGGCGGTATCGATGGCTTATTACACATTACTGACATGTCATGGAAGCGTGTTAACCATCCTTCTGAGGTGGTTGAGATTGGTCAGGAACTGGAAGTTCGTGTATTAAAATTCGACAAAGAAAGTCAACGGGTTTCATTGGGCTTGAAACAACTGGGCGAAGATCCGTGGAAGGATTTGTCACGCCGTCATCCAGTGGGGTCACGTCATTTTGGACGCGTCACCAACATCACCGATTACGGTTGTTTTGTTGAAATTGAAGACGGCATCGAAGGTTTGGTGCACGTGTCTGAAATTGACTGGACCAATAAGAACATCAACCCCGCCAAAGTGGTTCAGCCCGGTGATGAGGTTGAAGTCTGTATTCTTGATATTGAAGAAGGCAAACGCCGCATATCTCTGGGTATGAAGCAATGTAAACCCAATCCATGGGTTATTTTCTCTGAAAACGCGCAAAAAGGTGATGTGATTGAAGGTAAAATCAAATCCATTACTGACTTTGGTATTTTCATTGGTCTGGACGGTGGTATTGATGGTCTGGTTCATTTGTCTGACATTTCCTGGTCAGATGCCGGCGAACAAGCCATTCGTAACTACAAAAAAGGCGATCTGGTGAAAGCCGTTGTGTTGGTCATTGACGCTGAAAGAGAGCGTGTTTCTCTGGGCATCAAACAGCTTGAGCAAGATCCGTTCGGTTCATTTGTGGCCAATAATCCCAAAGGCTCACTGGTGACCGGTGAAGTGATTGAAGTCGATGAAAAGCAGGCCATTTTAGAACTTGAAGACGGTGTTAACGGCATTTTGAAGGCCTTTGATGTATCCAAAGAGCGCACCAATGATGTCAGTGAAGTCTATGCGGTCGGCGATAAAGTGGAAGCCAAATTTGTTTCCATGGATCGGCGCAAAAAAATGTTGGTCCTATCGGTTAAGGCCAAAGAAAATGATGAGCTGAAAGATGTTTTGGATGAGTACCAAAAAGGCGCATCAGGCACCACCAGTTTGGGTGATCTGTTAAAAGAAAAAATGGATGATTAATTTGTTTTATTTCTAACCATTAAAAGGCGGCCATCAGGTCGCCTTTTTTTGTCGATTATCAGATTTCAATCGGGTCTTCCTTTTTACGAATAAAAACCGACTGATATTTGTCACATGTTAAGGATTTGACGTCATGACACAACATTCTTGGCTTCTCTTTGCGGTAATCATCTGATATGTTTGATTTTTCACTGTTTATTTTTGTTTGTTTGGTTATAATTATCGCACTATGAAAGAATCCATAACCCGTTCAGAACTGATTGAAATCCTGGCTGATAAGTTTGCCCAAAGCGAACTGTCTAAATCTGATGTAAGCCTTTCGGTAAAAGAGCTTATTCAATATATGAGCACGTCCATTTCTGAAGGTCGTCGCATTGAAATACGCGGTTTTGGCAGTTTTACCCTGCGTGAGCGAAAACCCCGCATGGGTCGCAATCCAAAAACCGGTGAGCCGGTACCACTGGGTGCTAAATACGCACCCCACTTCAAACCCGGTAAAGACCTCAAAGAGCGGGTTAAAACCCAGGTGGGTCAATAAGCCTGTCAGAACAGGTTTGTAGGAGGGGGTTGCTTTAAAATTCGGGCCGCCGCCTTTTTAAATTTCATTAAGCAAACCTCAGATCTATCGAAACGTTCATCAGCCAGCTGCCGGCGATAATTTTCTAAAACCTCAGTCATTCCTGCGGCCGCACAAACCCGGGCCGAACCTTGTAAATAATGTAATTGTTTATCCAGTTCCGACCACAACTTATTGTCGTGCAGTTGTTCGATTTTTTGCATTTCCTGCGGTAATTCTTTGATAAATAATGTGCGTAACTTTTCTACAATTTCCGTATCTCCGTGGGAAATGGCCAAAGCCTGTTTTTCATCAAACGGATTGTCATATTTTATCTTTTTTGGTCGTTTTATCGGTGTGTTTTGTATCAATTCTTTTAACACAGACTTATTTAATGGCTTGACCAAAGACCGGGTGAACTGAGGATGGGGTGTGCAATCAAGGGGTTCCGCTGAAACCGCCACTATAGGGGTTTTATTGTGATTCTGAAGTTGTTTTATGTTTTTCGCCGCCGTGATACCATCCATGGGTTGCATGCGTATGTCCATCAAAATTAAGTCAAAGTCTTGTTGCCGACATACCGACAGGGCACTGGCACCACTGTCAGCTTCAGTGACATGATGATGCCATTGGGTTAAAATGGTCTTTAAATAAAGACGATTAATGTGGTTATCATCAACCACCAATATGGCTAAATGTTCCATGGTTACAACTCCCTGTGCTGTCCCGTATGTTGATAAGATTACCGATGAAAAGATGAAAAATCAAGCATGTTAATGACCTTCAATTGCTGCACTTCATACATTTTTAGGACTTTCGCCATGCTGGGATTGCTGTTGATTGCGGTTAATCTGGTGGCTGAAGAACCGCAATACAGGCTCAAGGGTCTGCAGCTTTTGCAGCAACAATCAAGCACCATCCTCGACATCAAACAACTGTATATGGCACCGGATATACAAATAAATGACATCCGTTACCGCTGTCATCACACGGTTGATGTCTATCCGTTTCACCATTGCCAACAAGCCGACCTGCGCTTTCACTTGCAACAAAATCAACTGCAGTTATCGGGTCGGGTCGATTATGATGTCCTTAACAATGTGTTAAAAGTCAATGCTGTGGATCAGGACAAAACCATGGTTTTTAATTATGACAGTGCGCGGCAGCGACAACGGATTGAGCTGACTGATTGGCCCATTAAAAAATGGCTGCCACCCTTATTGACTTCCATCAAAGATAATTTATCCGCTCAAGCCAACGGGGTGGTGGCTGTTGATTTGGATGATGGTGCGGTCAAAAGCCTCGAAGGTATTCAATTTTCCGGTTTGGACTATGAGCACAGTGATGATTTGATTGCCTTGGGATTGTCAGGACGCATTGATTTTGACTGGCTTAGCCGGCAACAAACGGTGTCAGCCAGGGTGCGAATCAATCAGGGTGAAGCTTTATTGAAACAGGTCTATGTGAATTTTTCTGAATTTCCATTGGTGTTGGATTTGAAAGTTGACAGCCGTGATTCTGATTATGTGATTCAATGGCAACTGGATAATGAAACCGCCTTTGAGGCCACGGGTGAAATGATACTGAGCGAGGATTTTAATATGGGTGATTGGCAGGGCCGCCTCGAGATTACAGACAGTACATTGTTTAACAAGCACATCACCAACAGTGTCCTGGAAATTTATGGTTTTAACAAAAATCAGGCTGCCGGTGGTTTTGAAGTAAACGCATCCGGACATGGACCACGGGTGGCGCACATGACCGCCGATTTTAAAGATTTTTCATTCACCAATCAAAAGCGAAAACTGGCGATAGCCGGTTTGAATGGAAAAGTGGACTGGCAATGGCATCAGACCAGTCAACCGTCAAGCCTGTCCTGGCATTCACTGGTTTTATCAGGTTTACCGATTCAGGCAGCGGATTTGAGGTTTAATATCAGTGAGGATGATTTGAGTTTATATGGTCGTCATGTGTTGCCTATTTTTGACGGGGCACTGGTGATTCAGCGGTTGACGGTGGATGGTTTTATGGCCGAAGAACCGGCTGCGGTTAAAATGGATGCTGAAATTGAACCGATTTCTTTGTTACCGATTTCACAGGCTTTAAACTGGCCGCAACTGGCCGGTCAAATCAGTGGACAATTACCCGGCATGGTTAAATCCGGTCATGTGATTGCATTTGACGGTACCCTGCATTTATCGGTTTTTGACGGTTCAATTCGTTTTCAGAATTTATCCATGGAGCGATTATTCGGCGTGGCGCCTGTGATTGCCGCGGATGTCGATATTAATCTGTTGGATTTAGCCCTGTTAACGCAGACCTATGATTTTGGTTTAATCACCGGTCGTTTGTCGGGTTTTATTGATCACCTGCGTATTACAAACTGGAAGGTAGATCGAATGGACGCCACCGTTTACAGTGTTAAAACTGAAAACAGTGATCAGACCATCAGTCAAAAAGCAATTGAAAATATTTCAGCCATTGGCGGAATTAAAGGGGCCATATCGCGGACTTTTTTACGTTTTTTTGAAGAATTCAAATACAAGAAAATCAAATTAAGCTGCAAACTCCATAATTCAGTGTGTCAAATTGGTGGTATTGATAACCAGGATGGTCGGTTCACCATTGTCGAAGGCGGTGGCTTGCCGAAAATAAACATTGTCGGCTACGCCCGGCAAATTGCTTGGGACGTGTTTATCAGCCGCTTACTGAATGCCAGTTATGACTCATAGAACGTTGTTTAATTCAGCCCCGGTTAACACCCGTTCTCTATAATTCGTGTTATTATTCTTTTTCCACAATTTTAATGAGGTGCAACATGAGTATTTTCAGTAAAACAGGCATATTATTGGGCAGTTTATTGGTGGCCGCTTGTGTCACCATCAATGTGTATTTTCCGGCGGCCGAAATGGAGTCAGCGGCTGAGAAAATTGTCCGCGATGTGCTTAAAGAAGAACAAAAAGACACCGACACACAAGATAATCCCCAGGGTCTGATCAGACAATCACCGGATACTTCCTGGCTGGCATCACTTAATCCGTTGAATTTACTGATAGGCAGCGCACATGCGCAACCCAAGGCAGATATTACGCTGTCATCCCCGGCCATTGATGCCATCACGGCACGCATGAAACAGCGGGTGAATGATTATCTGCGTGATTATTTGAATAAAAATGTGGTGGGTTTTACCAATGACGGGTTGGTGGAAATTGTGAATATCGATCAGTTGGATTTAAAAGAACGACAAGCCGTGAAAAAAGTGGTGGCCGATGAAAACCGCGATCGCATCGCCTTGTACCGTGAAATGGCGATTGCCAATGACCATCCAGAATGGGAAGATCAGGTGCGGCAGGCATTTGTTAAGCAATGGATTGCCCAGGCTGAATCAGGCTGGCTGTATCAGGATAATTCCGGACGCTGGGTGAAAAAATAAATATGGCGAGAGGACGACAGCGGTTGCCCAAAGAACCGATTCAACTGACCATCACCGATTTAAGCCATGACGGACGGGGTATTGCTCGTCACAATGATAAAGTGGTGTTCGTGCAAAATGCGTTACCGGGAGAAACGGTTGTGGCGCAGTTAAACCGACGCACCCGCCATTTTGATGAGGCCACGGCTCAGTCGGTTGAAAAACCCTCGTCTGATCGGGTTGAACCTGCTTGTGAATTTTATGACCGTTGTAACGGCTGTACCATGATGCACGTGAGTGATGAAAAGCAGATTGACTTTAAATTCAATACCTTAAAGTATAACCTTGATAAAATGGCTCACTTGCAACCGCTGCGTTGGTTGCCCCATTTAAGCGACCGTCACTGGCATTACCGCAGACGGGCGCGGTTAAGTGTCAAATGGGTGGCGGGTAAAGATAAAGTTCTGGTGGGGTTTCGTGAGAAGAACGGTCGTTTTGTGGCCGATATGGATGATTGTCTGGTGCTCGAAAAGCCTTTGGCTGATCTGATTAAGCCGTTGCAGGCATTGGTTTTGAAAATGTCCATCAGAACCCATATTCCACAAGTTGAATGTGCTTTGGGGGATCAACAGCCGGCTTTGATCTTACGTCACATGCGACCGCTGTCAGAGGCGGACATGGATTTATTGAAAGATTTTGCAGATACCCATGGTGTTCAATTATTTTTGCAATCAAAAGGACCGGACACTGTCACAGCCATCGCACCTGAATATGCGCCTTTGATTTTTGAGTTGCCACATCACGCCTTGCGTTACGAATTTTTGCCGAATGATTTCATACAAGTCAATCAGGCCATGAATGAACAGATGATAGACCGGGTTTTATCGGTATTGGAATTAAACAATGAATCCAGGGTATTGGATTTATTTTGTGGTCTGGGTAATTTCACATTACCCATGGCGCGTTATTGTCAACAGGTGACAGGTGTCGAAGGTGATCAGCAACTGGTGGAGCGGGCGCGTCACAACGCCATTTTAAATGGCTTAAACCATGTTGCGTTTTACACCGCTGACTTGACTGAAGACCACAGCCAAAGTACCTGGCTTAAACAGGATTTCAGTCATGTTTTAATTGATCCGCCACGTAGCGGTGCCTGGGATATTTTGCCTTTGATTGCCAAAACAACAGCCAAAACCCTGGTGTATGTTTCCTGTCATCCGGCGAGTTTGGCCAGAGACAGCGGGCGATTAGTGAATGATTTGGGTTTTACCATGGAATCTGCCGGTGTCATGGACATGTTTCCACACACCTCGCACGTGGAATCCATGGCTGTTTTTACCCGGAAATAAGTATGAATTTGTTGGCGATATTGATTGCTTTTGGTGTTTTTCACTGGCTGGGTAAGCCGAAAATTTTACAGTCTTTTGGCTGGTGGTCAGCGATGCTTAATTTTACTCAAAAACAATCATGGCTCAAACCCGACTGGCTGAAAGCCTTTGTTTTACTGATGTTGCCGGTGTTGATGGTGGCTATTATTTCACATTTTCTGCAACAGCGGCACGATCATCAGTTGTGGTATTTGATACTCAATTGTGTGGTTTTGTATTATTGTCTCGGCCCCCAACAACTGGAGATTGATGCCAAAAAAATGCTGACCGCTGAAGAAAGTGAATCTGATGATATGCAATGGTTGGTGGTTAAACTGACGGATGAAGCCATACGGCGTTGGTTTTTGATTATCTTCTGGTTTGTTGTGCTGGGTGCAGCGGGGGCTATGTTAAGTCGTTTAACGATACACAGCCAACAGCATAAGAACTTCACAGATGCCGGCTTGTCAAAAGCACTTTATGCTTTATTGTCTTATCCGGTGATCTGGCTGATGACGCTGTCATTACTGGTGGCCAGTGACTTTGACCGCATATGGCGCCACTGCAAGCGTTATTTAAAACGTCAGAATTGGTATTGGCAACACCGTTCCCTGCTTTATGAAGCCATGGACTTTGCGGTCGAGAATTGTGAAATTGAGGATTATCAGTCTGATAATCCGCAAACAGTCCGAAACACCACCTTATCGGTGCTTAAACGCATGTTAATGGTGTGGTTGGTGTTGGTGGCATTTATTGTGATATTTACCATAGGATAGCGAAATGAATTATTTGAATACCCGAATTTTATGTTTAGTCTTATTAATTATTTTTCACGGCGCATTATCTGCCAAATTATACAAATGGGTGGATGAAGACGGTAAGGTTCATTACAGCGACAAGGTGCCGCCTGAATACAATGATCAGGCCCGTCAGGAATTGAATCAAGCCGGCGTGGTCAAGGATTCAGTGGACAGGGCACTGACTGAAGAAGAAAAAAAACAAAAAGCCGAAGCGCTGGCGCGGCAAAAACGGGAAGCTGAACAACTGGCAATGTTAAAAAAACAACAACAAGCCGAACGCAACAAATTGCTTAAATCTTATAGCAATGCCGATCAGATTACCCGCCTCAAACGTGAACGCATCGAGGCCCTTGAGCGCAACATCGAATTGGCTGAAGAAAACCTGATTATACAAAAACGCAATTTAGAAGACCTGCTTAAACGTGCGGCGGACAAAGAACGCAGTGGCGGAATGGTTTCAGAAGCCTTCACCACTCAAATTGAAAAAAGCCGCGAACAAATTAAAAATCAACAGCAGTTTATCGTCGACAAAACCCATGAAATTAAAGAAACCGAAGATAAATACAATGACGAACTGGCCAAATATCTGTATTACAGCGGTCAAACCAAAAGCATAGAGCCGATTGAAAATAATCCACAGACGGATCCGGCTAACACAAATCAAGAGCCACATTAAGCGTCCGTTAATTAATAACGACCACGGCCGGGTGATTTTTTCACCCGGTTTTCACGTGTTCCATCTAAAATAAAGATTCCCTGAATTCGGATAATAAGTGCAATTTCCTGAGAAGGTCGGTTAACTGATATAGTTACTGATTTTTCTCATCAAAAGGAAAATGCAATATGAGCTATAAACAGTTAACCGAATTAGAACGATATCAGATTTACAGACTAAAGAAAATGGGTTTTAAGCAAAAGATTATAGCCAAAGAGCTTGGCCGATCACCTTCGACTATTTCTCGTGAGATATCCCGCAATACTGGCAAAAAGAATTACCGGCCGAAGCAAGCCCAACGAATGACTGAAAACCGTCGTAAGAACGCCCATAAAGCCATTAAAATAACAGAGCAAGTTAAACATTGGATTATCACACTTCTATATCATGACTTGAGCCCGGAACAAATCACCATTTATCTTAAAAAGAACAACGGTGTCTCATTGCATCATGAAACGATATACCAGCTTATTTATGCTGACAAGAAAGCAGGCGGTACTTTATATAAGCAATTAAGGGTTGCCAGTAAACACACAAGCACAAATACCGTAAAACCTCGGGCAGACAAGAACGGATATGGCATAGAATCCCCTTTTTTTAAATGTTTATAATCGCATAATCCTAAAAACAATACCACAAAAAACCCGGCCTGATTGATATTTTGCTTTTAAGAGACTTTAAGCTGTCACTCTTACCACGGCTCAAGTAAAATGTTGTCTTTTTTAAAATATAAGGTCAGACATGTCCAGAGAACTCGATAAACTTGATTTATTTGATGTGAATGCCATGCTTAATGATGAACAGCGCATGGTCAAAGAATCCATTGGCCGCTGGGTGGATGAGCGTTTTTTACCGCTGGTGGCTGAGCACTTTGAAGCCCACACCTTTCCAATGGAGCTGGTGCCTGAAATGGCGGATTTAGGTTTATTCGGCAGCACTATTCAGGGTTATGATTGTGCCGGGCTGGATTACATGTCTTATGGACTCATCTGTCAGGAGCTGGAACGCGGTGACAGCGGTTTACGCAGCTTTGCTTCGGTACAAAGTTCTTTGTGCATGTTTCCAATTGATGCCTTTGGTTCAGAAGCGCAAAAGCAGCGCTGGCTGCCGCCAATGGCAAAAGGTGAAGTGATCGGTTGTTTCGGTCTCACCGAGGCTCATGCGGGCTCGGATCCTGCATCGATGAAAACCCGCGCCAAGAAAGATGGTGATGACTGGATTATCAATGGCTCAAAAATGTGGATTACCAATGGTTCCGTGGCGGATATTGCGATTGTCTGGGCGCAAACCGATGACGGTATTCAGGGCTTTATCATTGAAAAGGATATGCCGGGATTTGATACCGAACTAATTACCCGCAAAATGTCGTTACGGGCCTCGGTGACATCGGCCTTGTTTTTTGATGATGTACGGGTTCCCGACAGTAACCGCTTACCTAAAGTTAAAGGGCTCAAAGGTCCTTTGAGCTGCTTATCCAATGCCCGTTTTGGGATTTCCTTTGGTCCCATCGGTGCAGCTCAGGCCTGTTTACAGGAAGTCCTGAATTACACCGCTGAGCGGGTGTTGTTTGATCGCAGTCTGGATTGTAACCAAATCATTCAGCAAAAACTGGCGGATATGGCCAGACGCATCACCACAGCACAATTACTGGCTTACCGATTAGGCCAGTTAAAAGACAGCAATCAGATTCAACCGACCCAGATTTCTCTGGCAAAATGGAATAATGTTCGTATGGCACTGGACATTGCCCGTGAATGCCGGGATATGTTGGGTGGTGCCGGAATCACCACTGAACACGTGGCCATTCGCCATATGCTTAATTTAGAAAGTGTGATTACCTATGAGGGCACTGAAACCATTCACCAGTTGGTGGTGGGCCGTGAACTGACCGGTAAAAACGCGTTTTAGTCATGACCAACGCAGGCGCTAAGAAGATTAACCGTGCTGAAGTGGTTAATCAAAATTTTATTGATTTTGTTCAAAATTATCAAGCAATTGAGCCCAAAAACACATTATCCGTCAGTGGTTTAGACAGTCAGACATTATGGGATTTGTTTGAGTCGCAAGTGCGCTCACGACAACTTGATCTGATGGCGCGGGTATTGAAACTGTCCAATAAAGTGTTTTACACCATTGGTTCTTCAGGACACGAAGGCAATGTCATGTTGGGTCGTCTGGTGCGACACACGGATCCGGCCTTTTTGCATTACCGCAGTGGCGGTTTGATGATGGAACGTTCCCGGCATGTACCGGGCATTGATCCAATCTGGGACACTTGTCTGTCCTTTGCAGCAGCCGCGGAAGACCCTGCCTCAGGGGGACGCCATAAAGTGTGGGGGTCAAAACCTTTGTGGGTGATTCCGCAAACCAGCACCATAGCCAGCCACTTGCCCAAGGCGGTGGGTTGTGCCCTGGGGGTGGAGCTCACCCAGCGGTTACAGGCATCTATGCCGATTCCCGATGATGCCATTGTGCTGTGCAATTTCGGTGATGCCAGTGCCAACCATTCCACCGCTCAAGGGGCGTTTAATGCCGCCTCCTGGGCCGCTTTTCAGGGGCTCAAAACACCGGTTTTGTTTGTATGTGAAGACAACGGCATCGGTATTTCCGTAAAAACCCCTGAAAACTGGATTGCCGATGGGTTTAAATTCAGACCCGGTTTGCAGTATTTTGCCGCTGACGGGCTGGATATTGAAACCGGTTATTTGCAAGTCAAAAGGGCCGTGGATTTTTGTCGTCAGGAACGCAAGCCGGTGTTTTTGCATTTAAAAACCACCCGATTAATGGGACATGCGGGCACTGATTTTGAAGTGGATTACCGTAAAATGACCGATTTGCTGGCAGATGAGGCCAAAGATCCGTTATTAAATACTGCGGCCAGCCTGATTAATCATGGCATTAAAAAACCCGGTGAAATAATTGATTTTTATCATCAAATTTATGATGAGTGTATGGCCAAAGCCGAACAGGCCCATGGACGCAAAAAAATCACCACACTGGCTGAGGTGATTGCACCGCTGGTACCACTGGATGAAGACAAGGTTTACCGGCAAGCGGGTCACCACAACAAAGAAAAACGCCTGGCTTATTTTGGCAGTCAAAAGTTATTACCTGAAAACCAGTCACCCAAACACATGGCCATTCAGATCAACCGGGGGTTGCAGGATCTGATGCTGGCTTATCCACACATGATTCTGTTCGGTGAAGATGTGGCTCAAAAAGGGGGCGTATATACAGTTACCAAAAACCTGTTTAAGCAATTTTCGGCCAAACGGGTGTTTAACACTTTGTTGGATGAACAAACTATTTTGGGTCTGGCTCAGGGTTATGCAACACTTGGTTTATTACCGGTACCTGAAATTCAGTATCTGGCTTATTTTCACAATGCCTGTGACCAAATTCGCGGTGAAGCCGCCAGTTTGCAATTTTTCTCCAATGGTCAGTTTGCCAACCCCATGGTGATTAGAATTCCCGGACTTGGCTATCAAAAAGGTTTTGGCGGGCATTTTCATAATGACAATTCCATTGCTGCCTTGCGCGATATTCCGGGTTTAATTGTCGCTTGCCCATCGCGCGGTGACGATGCGGTAACCATGATGCGCACCCTGACCGCCTTGTCGCAGGTTAATAAACGGGTGTCGATATTTATCGAACCGATTGCCTTGTACATGCAAAAAGATCTTTATGAGGAGGGCGATGGTTTGTGGAACACCGCTTATCCCGAGCCGGGCCATTACACCCCACTGGGACAACCGCGTGTTTATCACGGCAACGCCAAAGATATGCTCATTATCACTTATGGTAATGGGGTTTTATTAAGCCTCAAAGCGGCCAAAAGACTGGCACAAACCCATCAAACTCAAGCCAGGGTGTTGGATTTAAGGTGGCTGCAACCATTAAATGAAAAAGCAATCAAGCAAATTGCCGGCGAATTTGATAAAATCTTAATTGTGGACGAGGGCAGACGTTCAGCCTGTGTCGGTGAAGGGGTGATAACTGTTTTGGCGACCCAAGCCAAAAAACCAAAACACCTCCGTTTATTAACCGGTAGCGATTGTTTCACACCGTTGGCAGATGCCGCGGGACTGGTGTTGCCCAATGTGGATTCAGTGTACCGGGAATTATTACAATTACAGGAGATTCGTTGACAGAACTGTGTATTTTATTTGCTGATGTGGCAGACAGCACCGCCTTGTTTGATCAATACGGTGACGATGTTGCGCGCGGCCTGATTGCCGACACTTTAAATGCGTTACTTGAAGACGTTCATCATTGTCGCGGCCATCTGGTTAAAACCATTGGTGATGAAATCATGTGTACTTTTTCACAGGTCGATGCCGCCATAGATGCCGCCATATTAATGCAAAACAGGTTGGTAAACCGTCCTAAAGAATCGCATCAACCGGAAATCCACATCCGCATTGGCTTACATTGTGGTGAAGTCATTATCGAAGAGGATGATGTGTTCGGCGATGCGGTCAATGTGGCGGCACGGATGACATCGTTTGCCAAAAAACACCAAATTATTACCAACCAAACCACCTTTAAACGCGCAAAAACCGGTGAATTGCCGATGTTTCGTTCATTGGGTGCAGTGGACATTAAAGGCAAGGCCAAAGCCATTGAGGTGGTGGAAATCCTGTGGCAGCAGGATAAAAGTAAATTAACCCGGGTGACGTCCACGCTCGACATTAAATTACCTTTTGAACAGGCTGATTTACGCATGAATTTAAACGGCAAGCAATACCGCATGAACCATAATAACCCGCACCTAACGATAGGCCGGGCGGATGATTGTGATATTCAGGTTAAACTGTTGCGTACCTCTCGTTACCACGGTGAGTTCGATTTTAAAGGCGGCAATTTTAAATACACAGACAACAGCACCAACGGCAGTTGGGTGCAACAAAAAAACACCACGCCGGTGCGCATTCACCGCGACAGTTTTGTTTTACAAGGTGAAGGCTGGATAGCTTTTGGACAAATGGATTTTACCGATCAACATAAATTACTCCACTATAAGGTGACCAAATAATGCTTGAATTGATTAAAAAAATGGCCGGATTCGGGCTTTTAACGCTGAGTTTGTTTTATCTGGCATTGAGGATGTTTTGATGAGCGACAGACAACGACCGGTTAAATACAGAGAACGGGCAAAAAAAACCCTGCTTGAATTTCAGGCCACGGCCTGGCTGCTGTATTTTTACAGCCTGCCTTTTTTGTTTGCCGCCTTATGGCAACTGATCAGTGGTCATTTGTGGTTGTTTTTAATAAGCTTTGGTTGTTTTTTCGGTGTCTTGCTCAGTGCCGTCTGGATGTCCAAGGGGCGAAAAAATAAGCACCATTTCCAAAAACGCAAATACACCCTGCAGCAGCCTTTTCCCTTGATGTTTCTGGCCTCATTATCTCTCGGCGCCTCTGCCTTTGCCGGTGCCTTTCTGGTGGCCGGACTGGGTTTGCTGTCGGCCATCGGACACGGCGTTGCCGCAACAGTGGGCAGCTGGCTGTGGTATGGTCTGGATGCGGTCGGCGGTTCGGCTTTTGATGAGGTCAAAGATAAAGACAGCCAGACCATCTTGGCCATCAGTGAACAATCCATTGTCAACATTGAACAGGCTGAAAAAAGTATCGATAACCGGTTTCTCAAAGGGTATCTGCACGATATTGTGCGCCTGGCACGCAATGTGGTTGAAACCCTGGTGGAAAAGCCGGAAAAAATCCCCAAAGCACGGCGGTTTTTACATTCTTATTTAGACGCCACTGAAAGTGTCATTGAACGCTATGCAAAAACACACAAACAGGTGGATAATAATCAGCTGGACGAAAACTTCAAAAATGTTCTGCAGAATATTGTGAACGTATTTGCCGAACAGCAACAAAAACTCATCGAAGATGATGTGTTTGATTTAGACGTGGATATTGAAGTATTAAACACCCTTTTAGAAAAACAAGGCATTAATTAATAAAACCGAGGAAATTATGACAGACGAAACCAAAACCAAACTTGACACAGCCGCGCTGCAGGAAACCGTTCCCGGCGTCACCACTGAAATGGTGTCCTATCGGGATGCGGACAGCGAGGAACAGCAACGTATTGATGAACTGATGTCAGAAATAAACATCGCCGATGCCAATTCGATTATATTCTTTGGCACCAAAGCCCAGGAAAAGGTTACCGACATTTCCGATAAAATGCTGGAAGGGGTGAAAAACAAGGATTTAGGGCGTTCAGGTGAAGCCCTTAATGAAATGGTTGCCACCATTCGCGGCTTTGACGTGGATGAATTGGATCCGAATAAAAAGCCTGGTTTTTTTGCGCGACTATTCGGCAAAGCCAAACCACTTGCGAAGTTTTTGCAAAAATATGAAGAGGTGAAAAATCAAATTGAAAAAATCACCCAAAAGTTAGAATCGCATAAAACCACCTTGCTCAAAGACATCACCAGCTTAGACCGTCTGTATGTGGCCAATCTGGAGTATTTTCATAATCTTGAAGATTATATCCGTGCCGGTGAAGAAAAACTGCGCCAGTTGCATGATGAAGTGATTCCGCAAATGGAAAAAGAAGCCGAAAACACCGATGATATGCTGGCGGCCCAAAAACTAAGGGACATCCGCTCTGCCACGGCTGACCTTGAGCGGCGCGTGCATGATCTGCGATTAACCCGTCAGGTCACCTTACAAAGCTTACCCAGTATTCGTCTGGTGCAAGAAAATGACAAAGGCCTGATTAATAAAATTAACTCCACCATAGCCAACACCATTCCTTTGTGGCGACAACAACTGGCCCAAACGGTCACCATCTGGCGTTCTGAGCAGGCCGCCGATACCTTAAAAGATGCCACCGATCTCACCAACGAAATGCTGGCAGCCAATGCCGAAAACTTGCGCATTGCCAACCGCAAAGTGCGCGAGCAGATGGAGCGGGGTGTGTTTGATATTGAAGTGGTGAAAGAAGCGAACCAGAAACTGATTGCTACCATTGACGACAGTTTACAAATTGCCGAAGCCGGTAAGGCCAAACGTGAGGCGGCGGTTGTGGAGCTGCAAAAAACCGAAAGCCAGTTACGCGAAGCGCTGCTCACTGCCAAAGCCCGCTACGCCGAAATACAAGACGATACCAAAGAATAACAATCCAATTATCCTCTGTGCCTTTGTGGTGAATTATTTTTTTACCACAAAGTGCGCAAAGGTTTTCACAAAGCACACAAAGTTGATTATATAATTTATATTTGTGAACTTTGTGTCTTCTTGGTGTCCTTTGTGCTTCCTCAGCGACCTCTGTGGTTACCCTTTTTCAATTCGAATCAATTAGATTGATAATCAATAATCACGGGCGCATGGTCTGAAAAGCGTTCTTCTTTATAGATATCCGCACCGAGGACCTTGTTTTTAAAGTGAGGCGAGCTTAAGTGATAATCCAGTCGCCAGCCGGTGTTGTTTTGCCAGGCCTGACCGCGATTAGACCACCAGGAATATTGATGTTCTTCCTGATTGACTTCTCGAAAGGTATCAGTCAGTTGATGTTCATTCAGTAATTTGGATATCCAGGCACGCTCTTCGGGCAAAAAACCTGAATTTTTCTGATTGGCTTTCCAGTTCTTGATATCAATTTTCTTGTGTGCGATGTTCCAGTCGGCACAGATAATAAAAGGCTTGGTTTGTTGATTCAGTTGCCGGATTTTGGCTTCGATATGGTCCATACAGATATATTTAAACGCTTGCCGGCTGTCTTTCGAAGATCCCGAAGGTATATATAAACTGGCGACGATCAGATGGGACATTTCAACCGATAGCCATCGACCTTCGCGGTCAAATTCATCGAATCCCAACCCGTATTCGACTGTTAAGGGTTGATGCCGGGATAAAATCGCCACGCCGGAATAACCTTTTTTCTCCGCATCGGCCTGGAAATAGTGATAACCCTGTGGCATAAATTGTGCCGGTGGTAATTGATGTAACTGGGCTTTAGTTTCCTGAATACATACAAAATCAGCTTGTTGATGGCTGAGCCAGGGAAACAGGCCTTTACGTTCAGCCGCGCGGATTCCATTGGCATTGAGGGTAATAATTTTCATAAGAAAGCCAAAAAATGGCCGATTATAACATTGCCCAAAAAGCTTGCAATTAAGGGGCTATTTTTAGATGATGTTACTTTTCATACGCATAATCATCAAATGTCCATAGCCCACCAGTTTTTACAATTAGCCATCGAAAAAAATGTCCTGAAACTCGGTGAATTTACCCTTAAATCGGGCCGTATCAGCCCGTATTTTTTCAATGCCGGCTTGTTTGACGATGGCCGCTCTCTTCATCTGGTGGGTGATTATCTGGCGCAAACCCTTGAACAAAGCGGTATTGTGTTTGATGGTCTTTTTGGTCCGGCGTATAAAGGCATTCCTTTGGCCACCACACTGGCAATCGCCTATCAACAGCGTTATGGCCGAAATTTGCCGGTGACTTTTGATCGTAAAGAAATCAAAGACCATGGCGAAGGGGGGCAAGTCATGGGCGCTACTTTGAAAGGCCGCATTTTAATTGTCGATGATGTGGTGTCAGCCGGCACTTCGGTGCGACATTCAATCGAATTAATCAATCAATCTGGTGCCCAAGCCGTGGGTGTCGCGGTGTTACTCGATCGTCAGGAAAAGGGCCAGCAGGCACTGTCCGCCATGCAGGAATTACAGCAACAATTTAAGCTGAAAACCACCGCCATAGCCGGGCTGGACGATTTAATGGCCATGTTACCTGATGACAGTGGCGATGCCCGGCGGGTGGCCGATTACCGCCAACGCTACGGTTGTTAAATCATGGCTGATTATGTGATTGGCGACGTACAGGGCTGTTATGACGCGCTGATGGCCCTGCGCAAAAAGATTAATTTTAATCCCGATTGTGACCGACTGTATTTTTTGGGTGATCTGGTCAATCGCGGTGGTCAGTCGCTGGCAGTGTTGCGTTGGGTCTATGCCCGTCAGGCCAATTGTCAGACGGTTTTGGGTAACCATGACTTAAGTTTGCTGTACCGTTATTATTTTCCGCTTAAGCGCCAAAAAAATGCCGAATTTGCGGCTATTTTTGCAGCCACAGATTGTGACTTGTTGTTGAGCTGGTTATTACACAGCCCGTTGGCCATTGACTTACCCAATGCATTGTTAACCCATGCCGGGGTTTATCCCTGGTGGTCGCTTGCAGAATTTCTACAAAAAAGCCTGTGGGCAAGTAAAAAATTAACCCGTAAAACGGAAAAATACCTGAAAAAAATGTACGGTGATACACCAAAGCGCTATGACGATGGTTTGGACAAAATGGCCAGATGGCGATTTATCATCAACAGCTGTACCCGCATGCGCTTTGTGGATGCTGAGGGGAACCTTGATTTTAAAGAAAAGATGGCCACCAGCGACAAGCCTAACCTAAAACCCTGGTTTAGCTATCTAAATCAATCAGAATTACCCAAACCTATCTTCTTTGGTCACTGGTCAACGCTGGGATTTTATCAGCAGGGTAAAATCAACGCGCTTGACAGCGGGTGTGTGTGGGGCGGGGCGCTCACCGCGGTTCGTTTGGATGATCAGGCAGTTTTTCAGGTCCAATAAGGCGTAACAAAAGGTCGATTTTTTTATCCATAACTGCCACAATACCCCCATAACTCTCGTCTAATAATTAATTTTTCCATGACCGATAAATACGTAACCGAAAATTTTATTACCCAAATCATTGATGCCGACCTAACCAGTGGTAAACACACCGCTGTGGTGACCCGTTTTCCGCCTGAACCCAATGGTTATTTACACATTGGCCATGCCAAATCCATTTGCCTGAATTTTGGGGTGGCTGCCGATTACAACGGCACCTGCCATTTGCGATTTGATGATACCAATCCTGAAAAAGAAAGCGCCGAATACGCCCAGTCCATTAAAGAGGATGTGCGTTGGCTGGGTTTTGACTGGCAGACACATGAATACAATGCCTCTGATTATTTTCAACAATTGTATGACTTTGCCATTGAATTAATTAACAAAGGTCTGGCCTATGTGGATGATCAGTCGATAGAAGAAATCCGGGAAAACCGCGGTGATTTTAATACCCCGGGTAAAAACAGCCCGTACCGTGAGCGCAGCGTTGAAGAAAACCTGGATTTATTTAAACGTATGAAAGCCGGTGAGTTTGACGACGGCAGTAAAGTCCTGCGCGCTAAAATAGATATGACATCCGGTAATATTAATATGCGTGACCCGGTGATTTACCGCATTCGACGTCTGCATCATATCCACACCGGCGACACCTGGTGTATTTATCCGATGTATGATTTTACCCATGGTATTTCAGATGCCATTGAGGGTATCACCCATTCATTGTGCACCCTGGAATTTGAAGACCATCGGCCCTTGTATGACTGGTACCTGGACAACATCAGTATTCCGAACCATCCGCAACAAATTGAATTTTCACGGCTGAACTTATCCTTTACCATCACCTCAAAAAGAAAGTTGAATCAATTGGTTGAAAATAATGTGGTGGACGGTTGGGACGATCCCCGTATGAGTACCTTATCCGGTATGCGACGCCGTGGCTATCCACCGGCCGCCATCCGTGAATTTATTAAACGCGTCGGTGTCAGTAAAAGTGAATCGGTGATTTCCATGACCGTTTTGGAAGACACCTTAAGAAGTCACCTCAATAAAGTCGCACCGCGGGTTATGGGTGTCCTCAGACCCTTAAAAGTGGTGATTGAAAATTACCCCGAAGACAAAGAGGAAATCCTCACCGGCGCCAACCATCCCCAGGATGACAGCTTTGGTGAGCATGAAATTCCCTTTGGCCGAGAAATCTATGTAGAACAAAGTGACTACAAAGAAAACGCCAACCGCAAATTCTTCCGCCTCACCGAAGGCCGCGAAGTGCGCTTGCGCCATGCTTATTACATCACCTGCCAAAAGGCCATTAAAAACGAGCAGGGCGAGGTGGTGGAACTGCGCTGTACCTATGACCCCGAAAGCCGCGGCGGCACCGCTGACGGCCGCAAAGTCAAAGGCACCATCCACTGGGTTTCTGCAAAACATGCCAAAAACATTGAAGTGCGTCTATACGACCGCCTGTTTAATCACCCTAAACCGGCCAGTTTGGATAACTTTCTGGATGCCATCAACCCTGATTCATTAACCATCCTCAAAGATGCTCTGGTGGAACCGTATTTACTTGAAGCCGATCAGGATGTTGTCTATCAGTTCGAACGCAACGCCTACTTCAAACGCGACAAAACCCACGAAACCGACCAACCGGTTTTCAACCAGGTCGTCACCATGCGCGACTCCTGGGCGAAATTAGAGGAAAATAGTCAGTAGATGGATGCTGAACTATACACCTGATATTAATCTGTTTTAATGCTGATTTTATAACCACAGAGTACACAAAGGTTTTCACAAAGGGCACAGCGTTAAATGTTTAATTATTTTATCTTTGTGAACTCTGTGTGTTCTTTGTGGTTAAGCCTTTTATTTAACTTGAGTTGTGCAAGATTATTCCAAAAAACACTGGTTACCGGCTTTCTCCGAGGCGGTATGATGCTTTGTACCAGTGACTTAGCTCTGAGGCCTCTGCGGTAATATTTTTTATAACCACAAAGGTCGCAAAGTTCTTCACAAAGGACATAAAGTCGAATATTTAATTATTATACCTTTGTGAACTTTGTGCATTCTTCGTGCCCTTTGTGGTTAAATTTATTATTCGTTTTTTTAAAGTATTTTTGCTTTTAACCGACACAATTTAATACGAAGAACCGTTAAATTAGGTGTCTTACTCTAAAATGTAAAACTACACTGTTGTTTTACATTTAGTATTTCAAATAGGATGGTTAATCAATTTTTTGAGGCGTTGTGGCAGCAGTATATGGCGATTACACCGCAGGCGGCGGCGATTCATCAGTTGCTGGCTGAGCGGGGTGAGCAGCCGGTGAATGATCATGTGGCTTTGCGGACTTTTGGTACCGATAAACTTGGATTGAAGGCACTGATTCCGCTGATTGAAACCCTGGGTTATCGGGTCAAAGGTGATTATGAATTTACGGCTAAAAAACTGACCGCGGTTCACTTTGAACATCAGGATGACCCGAATCATCCGAAGATATTTCTCAGCCAATTGATTATTGAATCCCTGCCGGATGATTTACAGGCTATTGTGGCCGGATTGGATGCGCAAGTTGCGCCTGAAAAAACCGGCAAACTTGATTTCTTGTTCAGTGGTCGTCCCTGGGATTTGTCCTTTGCGGATTATATCCAATTATTACAAGTGAGCGAATATGCGGCCTGGACGGCGGCTTTTGGTTATCGGGCCAATCATTTTACCGTATCGATTAACCATTTACTGACCTTCTTTGAGATTGAAATGTTAAATACATTTCTCCTGGATCAAGGTTTTCAGTTAAATGAATCAGGTGGTCAGGTGAAAGGTACACCGGAACAGTTACTGGAGCAATCTTCAACCCTGGCGGATATGGTGCATGTAGAATTCAGCGACACGGATCACACCATTCCGGGCTGTTTTTATGAGTTTGCCAAGCGTTACCCGCAATCGAACGGTCGTCTTTATCAGGGCTTTATTGCCGCGTCTGCGGATAAGATTTTTGAAAGTACGGACAATAAAAAACCGGTCTAAATTTATGACCGGTTTTTATATTTCTTTAAAATTTAATGTTACCGGGTGTACGCGGAAATGGAATGACATCACGCACATTGGATAGGCCAGTAACATAACTGATTAAACGCTCAAAGCCGGCCCCAAATCCGGAGTGGGGCACGGTACCGTAGCGTCTGAGGTCGGTGTACCATTTGTATTCGGCTTCGTCTAAGTTATGGGCTTTCATCCGATTTAACAGGTACTCGAGGCGTTCTTCACGTTGTGAGCCACCCATGATTTCACCGACGCCGGGCACCAGTACATCCATGGCGGCTACGGTTTTCTTGTCGTCGTTAAGCCGCATATAAAAAGGCTTAATTTCTTCCGGGTAGTTTTTGACTACAATCGGTTTTTTGAAGTGCTTTTCGGTTAAATAGCGTTCGTGTTCGGTTTGTAAATCGAGGCCCCATTTCACCGGGTATTCGAACTTAACATTGGCTTTTTCCAGAATTTTCAGGGCATCGGCATAATTAACCTGTTCAAATTTGTCATCCAGAAGGGTTTCTAAGCGTTGGACACAACCTTTATCGACAAATTGATTGAAAAACTGCATGTCATCGGCATTATTGTCGAGCACTTGTTTAACTAAATATTTTAAAAAATCTTCAGCCAGCGCAGCCATGTCATTTAAATCAGCAAAAGCCACTTCCGGTTCTATCATCCAGAATTCAGCGAGGTGTCGCTGGGTGTGGGAATTTTCAGCGCGGAAAGTCGGGCCGAATGTATAGACTTTGCTTAAGGCACAGGCATAAGTTTCGGCGTTGAGTTGGCCGGATACGGTGAGATAAGTTTCTTTACCGAAGAAATCTTCACTGAAATCAATGTCGCCTTTATCGGTTTTCGGTAAGTTCAGCAAATCCAGGTTACTGACCCTAAACAAATCACCGGCACCTTCACAATCACTGGCGGTGATAATCGGGGTGTGCAACCACAGATAGCCTCTTTGATTAAAATACTGGTGCACCGCCTGGGCCATGGTGTTGCGAACCCGCATCATGGCACTGAATGTATTGGTGCGGGGTCGTAAATGCGCCACTTCACGCAAGAATTCCATGGTATGGCGTTTGGGTTGAACCGGATAACTGTCCGGGTTTTCAACCCAGCCCACAACAGTCACCTTATCGGCTTTAATTTCAAGGTTTTGGCCTTTGCCGCCGGATTCAGTGAGTTCGCCGGTGACAATAACCGAGCAACCGGTAAATAATTTGATGACTTCAGTGCTGTAGTTAGGCAATGATTCATCGGCCACCACCTGAATGCCATCGAAACATGAGCCATCGTGGACCACCAAAAAAGAAAAGCCTTTGGCATCGCGGGTGGTGCGAATCCAGCCTTTGATTTCAACGGTTTGACCGGTATCCACCTGACCGTTAAGTAATGATTTTATGGAATGGGATTGCATATTATTCAGTCACTTTTTTGGGGCCGTTTAACAGAGCCTGTTCAACAGCATCAACAATTAAATCCACTTCGGCTTCGGTGATTTTAAAGTGTGGCGTAAAACGCAGAGAATTCTCACCGCCGTGAATCACACCAACACCCTGATAGCGCATATACTCTTCGATGCTACCGGCCCCGTAGGCTTTAAATTCATCACTGAGTTCACAGGAAAACAGCAAACCGGTGCCCTGTACCGCGGTAATTTCGCCATCCAGTTTGTCTTTAAGGGCGTTGAGTTTTTGTAAAAATAATTGACCCATATCACGGATATTCTGTTTGATTTCCGGGGTCATGTGTTTAATCACTTCATAAGCCACATCCAGGGCTTTAGGATTGGCGGTCATGGTGTTGCCATAAATACCCACCACGTACAAAGAGGCCGCTTTTTCGTTCATGGCCAGTACTGACAAGGGGTAGTGACCGGCATTCATCGCTTTAGAATAGGTTTCCATATCCGGTGCGGGTAAATCCTCAAAACCAGGATAATCACAAATGGATAAGCAGCCTTGGGCCCGTAAACCGGCCTGAATAGAATCAATCAATAATAAACTACCGTGTGCTTCGGTCAGCTCTCTGGCTTTGGCATAAAATTCAGGTGTCAATGCCACGCCGGGATTACCCTCGCCCATCACCGGTTCCATAAACAGGGATTCAATAAACTCATTGTTTTGGGCGGCTTGGTCAAAGGCCTGGATCAAGGCATCCACATCGTTGATGGGCACTGTGATTAAGTTATTACGGCCCTGAAACGAAGCCAGATTTTTCTTGTAAGATTTTAGTGAAGAGTCTGAATACTGAGCGGGCCGATCGGTGCGACCGTGGAAAGCGCCTTCCAATGCCATTATTTTTATGGTTTTGCCGTAATGCTCACCTTTTTGCCCGGTGAGGTTTTTGGCGTTGACATCAGATATGCGTGAAGCCACTGTGACCGCCTCCGAACCTGAATTCATACAGATAAATCGGCTGTAAGGGCACTGTTCACGATGAATACCGATTTCCTTTTTCAGTAAATCGGTAAAGCGTCGCTGGTAAATATTACCCGTCATAATATTGGCCATCACATGCGGTTTGGCCATGGTTTTTAACACATAATCCGGGGCATGACCGGCACCCAACATGCCGTAACCGCCATTGTCATGCAACACGGCACCCTTTAGGGTAATAACCCAGGGGCCTTTGGCAGCCAGCGCCACATAGGGATTTACCGCATCACCGGCGTAAAAATTGACAAATGATTGTTGTACAAACGCCACCTGATCGGCTTCGTCCATAGGGATGATGTCCGGATAATGTTGCTTTATAAAAGCATACTGTTCCATGGCGTTGTTAACGGCTTCTGTGAGGTTGGGATCCTTGTCAATAAAAGAAGCCAAAACATCATCACTTAAACCGTGGGTTAACTTTTGGCCGTTGGCGGCTTTTAAGGTGTGTAAGTGGTCAATCACTGTCATGCTTTATCTCTATACAAAATTACAGTGGCGCATTTTAGCATGAATCACTTTTAATGCCACGCCTTGCGTGTGCTGTGAATGTCAATAGTTGATTAAGCGCAGATTTGTTGGCGTGGCTTCTAAAAAGTGGGTCTGATGATGCCAGTCACCCATGACGATGCGGGTGTTTTCGCCCTGTTGGTGAACCGCCGGCCGGTGGGTGTGACCGTGAATCAGTAAATCAACATTGTGCTGTTTAAAAAGTGATTGAATGGCGTTTTGATTTACATCCATAATGGCCATATCGGCCTGGCCGGTGTGTTCGCGACTTTGTTGTCGGGCTTGTTGGGCAAATTCAATGCGCTTTTCGATGGGCATGGCCAGGAATTGTTGTTGCCATTGAGGATCGCGCAGTTGCTGTCTGGCTTTTTGGTAGGCCACATCATCGGTGCATTCTGCATCGCCATGCACCAGTAAAGCAGGTCGGTCGTAGAGGTCGATGATATGGGGTTCATGCAATAATGTTAAATCACAAGAGCCCGCAAAAGATTCACCCAGCAAAAAATCACGGTTGCCGGCCATAAAGTAACATTGACAGCCTGAATCACTTAACTGTTTCAACTCAGTCTGGACGGTTTGGGCGATGTCATCGATGGCATCATCGCCCAACCAGTATTCAAATAAGTCACCGAGAATATAGAGTTTGTCCGCCTGACTCGCCTGTTCGCGACAAAAACGGACAAATCGCTCCGTTATTTCAGGGTGTTGCTGACATAAATGCAAGTCAGCAATAAACAGGGCTTTACTGTTCGGCATCAACTGGTAATTCTTTGATCACCGAAATGTCTTTAATAACCACGTTTTCTAATGGTGCGTCTTGTCGGAAGGGCGGTTTAGCCCCGGTTTCTTTAAAACGAATTTCATCCACCACATCCATGCCTTTCACCACTTCACCGAACACCGCATAGCCCCAGGTGTTGGTGTTTTGTTTGCCGGTGAAATTTAAAGCAGCATTGTCCTGGACATTGATAAAAAACTGCGCGGTGGCCGAATGAGGATCGGGCAGGCGTGCCATGGCAATGGTGCCGCGGTCATTTTTAAGACCATTGTCCGCTTCATTATAAATTGGATTGCGGGTGGGCTTTCTTTGTAAATCTTCGGTGAAACCACCGCCCTGAATCATGAAAGTGCTGATAACACGGTGAAAAATGGTGCCGTCATAAAAATCATCTTTTACATACTGTAAAAAATTAGCCACCGTTTTGGGTGCTTTGTCGTCATACAATTTTAAGTAAATATCACCTTCTGAGGTTTGCATTTTTACCAGGGTGTTTTCGGCCATGAGTGTACAACTCATGAGTACGCCGATGATAAGCATCAATTTTTTCATGGTCTGTATTGGTTTTTAAAAAAGTGTCATGATACCGCTTAGCCGGGCAGTTTTCCAGTAAAAAGAAGCCCTGGTTCAATGCTATAATGGGCGCTTTTTGTTAACAATTAAGCATGTCAGAATTTTTTTCACACACGCAACAACAACCTGTCAAAATATTGTTACTGGGCTCGGGGGAACTGGGCAAAGAATTCACCATTGAAGCTCAGCGCATGGGCCTGTATGTGGTGGCCGTTGATCGTTATAAAAATGCACCGGCGATGCAGGTGGCGAATGAATTTCGGGTGATTGATATGCTGGATGCGCTGCAATTGGCGAAATTAATTAAGGCGGAACAACCGGATTTAATTGTGCCGGAAATTGAGGCCATTGCCACCAAAGCACTGGTGAAAGCTGAAGCAGCGGGTTTTAAAGTGGTGCCCTCCGCCAAGGCCGCTGATTTAACCTTAAATCGCAAAGGAATCCGCGATCTGGCAGCCAAAGAACTGGGCTTGGAAACCAGTGATTATCAATTTGTTGAAACCTACGATCAATTCTGCCGGGCGGTCAATGATATTGGTTTACCCTGTGTGGTGAAACCGGTCATCAGCTCTTCAGGGAAAGGCCAGTCAATCGTGCGTGAATTAAATCAATTGGACGCCGCCTGGCAATTAAGTCAGGAAGCCGGGCGCGCCGGGGCGGGTGAAGTGATTGTTGAGTCTTTTATTAAATATGACTTTGAAATAACTCAATTGACGGTTCAACATGCGGCCGGTTTGTCATTTTGTGAGCCCATTGGTCATTTGCAGGAATCTGGTGACTACATTGAATCCTGGCAGCCGCAAGCCTTAACCGATACCACCTTAGCCAAGGTGCGGGAAATGTCCGAAAAAATCACCACGGCTTTGGGTGGCTGGGGTGTGTTTGGGGTGGAGTTTTTTATTCGCGGTGAAGATGTGATTTTTTCAGAGGTTTCACCCAGACCGCACGACACCGGTATGGTGACCATGATTTCACAGGATTTAAGTCAGTTTGCGCTGCATTTACGGGCCATATTAGGGTTGCCGATTCCGGCCATTAAAAATTATCAGCCGAGTGTTTCAAAGCCGTTACTGGGTCAGGGTCGGGGTGATTTAATTCGTTTTAGCGGAGTAGAGCAGGCCTTAAGTCAAACCGGTACACAGGTGCGTTTGTTCGGTAAACCCGATATTAACGGACGTCGCCGATTGGGGGTGTGTTTAGCCAGTGCCCGATCGCTGAATGCCGCCCGTAAAAAAGCCACGGACATGGTCAATGCCATCACGATTCATATTGACAGCAGTGCCTCTTTATCATGATTGAAGCGTTTGCCACTTGTCCCAAGCAACTGGAATTGTTGCTGAAACAAGAAATCATTGATTTGGGCGGTGAAGATGTGAAAGAGGCCCTCGCCGGGGTGTTTTTCAGCATGAACGCTCAAGATTTACCACGGCTTATTATGTGGAGCCGTTTGGCCAATCGCATAATGGTCAAATTAGGTGAATTCAAATGCCGTAACAAACACGATTTATATGAAGCGGCCAGTGGTATTCAATGGCGATCTTTGTGCCGACAATTTCCCGATACCCTGTCACTGCGCTTTTCAGGCATCAGTGAATCACTGAAAAACACCCATTTTTCGTCACAAATCATGAAAGATGCCGTGGTTGATCAGTTAGCTGCATTCTATGAACAACGCCCCAAAGTGGTAAAACAAGACGGCCATTTAAGTGTCTATGGCCACCTGCGCCATCAGCAAATCAGCCTCTATCAGGACATCACCGGACACAGTTTACATCAGCGGGGTTATCGCAGTGAAAATACCCTGGCGCCGTTAAAAGAAAATTTAGCGGCCGCGCTTTTGATTCGAGCCGGCTGGCCGGACAAAGCCGCACACCATTATCATCTCATTGATCCGATGTGCGGTTCAGGTACCTTATTATTAGAAGGCTGGGCGATGGCCGCCGATCTGGCACCCAATTTAAATTACAAAAGTCATGCTTTATTCAGTTGGCAGCATTTTGATGTTAGTCAGTGGCATCAACTGGAAGATGATGCCAGGCAACGGCATGAACTGGCCGCAGCCACGTATCGAGGTCAGATTATTGGTGTTGATCACCATAAGAAATCGATTGAGCTGGCGCAACAAAACAGCCGTCAAATCAGCGGTGGTGAGCGCATTGGTTTTCATTATCAAACACTGGATAAATTTAAAATCCCACCGCGTAATAATCTGATTATCACCAACCCGCCCTACGGGGTGCGGTTACAAAAGAATTATTTGTCCAGTTGGCGTCAATTGGCGCATTGGCTGGCGAATAATGTGCGTGAAGCCGAAGCGGCGATCTTAACACCGGATGAGTCCATGGCCTGGTTGTTGGGTTTTAAAGTGCAGAGTGCTTATCAGTTTTTTAATGGCCGCATACCGGTGCAGTTACGTTTGCTGAACATTAATAAAGCCAATCGCTTAACAGTGCCCGATAAACAGCATTTTGCCTTACCGGCTTCGGCCCAAATGATGGCCAATCGTTTAAAGAAAAATCAGGCTAAACTAAGTGCCTGGTTAGAACGTGAACAGATTGATTGCTACCGTCTTTATGACGCCGATATCCCTGAATATTCTGTGGCGGTGGATTGCTATCACGAGCACGTGGTGGTGCAAGAGTACCAGCCGCCGAAAACAATCCCTGAGAAACAAGCCGAAAAACATCTGAACCACGCTTTATTGGCAGTACAGTCGGTATTACAGCCAAAGCGTGAACTGATTCATCTAAAAACCCGGCGCAAACAAAGCGGTGACAGTCAGTATCAAAAACAAGAAGACACCGCCATCAAAGTGGTCAACGAGCAAGGACGGCGTTATCGGGTGGATTTTGAGACTTATTTAGACACCGGTTTGTTTTTAGACCATCGCTGGTTACGGCGAACGCTGCAATCTGAAGCTAAAAATAAACGGGTGCTGAATCTGTTTTGTTACACCGGCAGTTTATCCGTGGCAGCAGCTTTGGGTGGTGCCAGCCGGGTGGACAGTGTGGACACCTCGAAAACCTATTTACAGTGGGCCAAAGATAATTTTGATTTAAACCAGATTAAAGGCCAGCACCGTTTTATTCGCCAGGATGTGATGGCGTTTTTACAATCTTGTCAGGATAACTATGATATCATCATTGCCGACCCGCCGACCTTTTCTAACTCTCATTCCCGTGATCAGGACTGGATTTTGCAGCAGCATCATGGCGACTTAATTAGGGCGTGTATGGCTTTATTAACGGCCACAGGTACACTGTATTTTTCTAATAATTATAAGCAATTTTCAATGGATGAACGCTTGATTGAGCAGTTTGATATTACAGACATCACAGAACAAAGCCTGGATCCTGACTTTGCCGGCAGTGGTATTCATTGGTGTTATAAAATTCGACCGGCGTCAAAAAACAATTAACGAAACGATTTTTTTTCAGTATGATAACCATGCTTAATTTATAAATGTCCCATGAGAGTCCTGATTACTTTAACACTGATGCTGTTTTTACTGCACAGTCATGCCGGTGATGATTATCAAGCCTGGAAAGAAAGTCGTTTAAGTGGTTTGCAAAAACCGCATGGCTGGTTATCGCTGGTGGGTATGGAATGGCTATATCCGGGTAAAAACACCATCGGTTCAGCAGGCGATAATGATATCCGGTTAAGTCATGGGCCAAAGTACCTGGGTTATTTCAGCCTGAAACCCGATCAATCGGTGACTTTTACCCCGACACAAGGTGTGACTATTCATGCCAATGGACAGCCGGTGACACAGACCATTGGAGTTTATGCAGATATTGAAGAACCTGAGACCACTGTTTTTCATGTGGACAGTTATGAATTTTATGTGATTAAACGCCATAAAAAAGCACTTAGAATCAAAGACGCTCAGGCAGTAACACGTCTTAACTTCAAAGGTTTAGACTATTTTCCTGAACAGGAATCTTATCGGGTATGGGCGGATTTTGTGCCCTACAATCCGGTTAAAATTATTCAAACCGTGAATGTGCTGGGGCAGCTGTATGATGAACCGTCCCCAGGGCGGCTAGAGTTTACCTTAAAGAATCAAAAATTCAGCTTGGATGCTTTTGATGGTGGTGACAGTTATTATATTGTTTTCGGCGATAAGACCAATGGTCGGACCACTTATGGTCCCGGTCGGTTTCTCTATTCTGAGGGGTTGGTCAATGCGCAGGGAAAAGTGTTGCTGGATTTTAACAAAGCGTATAATCCGCCATGTGCTTTTACCGCTTATTCGACATGCACCTTGCCGCCATTACAAAACCGCCTGAATATCACGATTGAAGCCGGTGAAAAAAAATACGGTGACAGTCCTTATTAATAAAACATGAGGGGAGAACAGTGAACTCAGTCAAAATTGAAATTAAATGGGCCATCATCTTTTTTGTGGCGACCTTACTTTGGATGTGGTTAGAACGATTAGTGGGTTTGCACGATCAATACATTGAGAAACACGCCGTTTACACTAACTTTTTTGCCATTATAGCCACCGCTATTTATGTGCTGGCTCTGTTAAACAAACGTCGCGCGTTCTACCAGGGTACCATGACCTACTGGCAAGGCGTTCAAGCGGGGTTGTGGCTGACCTTGTTTATTGTTGTGTTGGTGCCTTTGGCACAGTTCATTACCCATACCTGGATTACACCTGATTATTTTCATAATGTATCACAGCATGCGGTCAGTTTAGAGCAGATGACGCCAGAACAGGCACAGGCCTATTTTTCTTTACCTCATTACATTCAGTTATCGGTTATTATGGCCGCTGTTATGGGGTTTGTGACCACCCTGGTGGTGGCTGTTTTTACTCGGAGATCAAATTAATGAAGTCCTCGTTTACCGCTTTGCTTGTCGGTTTTTTTTTATTAGCCGGCTGTGACGACAAAGAAACCGCATCAACAGATGACAAAAATAAGACTGCTGAACAAAAACCGTTTGTGGGTATTAAGCAAAACAAAAAACCTTCATTAAGGGAGCAAAAAACCGGTGAGTTTTTTAGCTCAAAAATGTTGCCTGTTTCTGAATTAAACCCTGAAACAAACCAGGATATTTATGTGCATTTAACCGGACAGGTTGTGAACATTAATGACAGACAAACCTGGGCGGTTATTCAGGGTGAAGATGTGGCATTTTTTGCTTTTAATCATGCCGCTATGCCCATCATTAAAAAAGAATTTTTAGGGCGTCAAATATATCTGCGAGCCATTATTGAAGAAAAACCTGTAACCGAGCAAGTGTTAAGTGATGTAAAAAATAATGGATTGGCACCTGGTTTTGCCACTGATAACATCGTTGTGGGGTATCAGCTGAATACCACCAAAGCAGATTTAGTCAGTGCGGTCGATGAAAAAACCTTTATGACCCCTTGACTGACTGTTTAAGTATCCAGGAATTCGTGAGAGAGTTGATGAATTAATTGTTTTTGGTCCTCCTCTAAAAACGGACTGATCATTTGCAGAATGTGAAAAATACCGTGTGAAAGTTTTTTCTGTTCATCAAAATCATCATCAAAAATGGCCACTGAATAATTCAGCCAGAAAGTGGCTGTTAAGGCTATCTGGTCTGCCAGATTGGCGCAGGTAGCGGCATCGGTTTTAAGGATTTTTAAGCTGTGTAATTGTTGCAGAATATTCAGTGCGGTTTGCGATTTTAAAGCCAAGATACGCCGAAAATGTCGTTTCAGAAACTCAATGCGATGCATTAACTGAATTAAATTTCGGTATAAGAAGCGGTATTCCACAATCACGTCAAACACCAGATTTAAGTATAGCCACATGTCTTTCATTGTGGTGTTTTCAATATCCGGTATGGTCAGTACTTCTTTGATTTTAGTTTCATAACGCAGAAACAGCTGCCAGATGATGTCATTCTTGCTTTTGTAATGGTAATACAAATTACCCGGACTGATGTCCATTTCATCAGCAATGTGGTTGGTGGTGACATTCGGTTCACCTTCTTCATTAAATAATCTTAAGGCGGTCAGCAGAATACGTTCTTTGGTGTCCATTATCAGGCGGTGAGTTTGTTCACTAAATCAATGTAATGTTGTTTGGCTTCATCCTGTGACATGCCTTTGGTTTTTTCCCAGGCTTCGTATTTGGCGGCGCCTACAAAATCAAAGAAACCCGGCTTGTCCCCGTGCACATCACCCACCGAACCTTGTTTGTAATACGCATATAATTTCAGCAAGGTTGCATCATCGGGTTTGTGGGGCAGTTTTTTTACATCATTTTGGGCATTGGCAAATGCATCATCTAATTCACTCATGGTATGATAATCCGTTTATTGAATAATCTTTATTTGACACGATTTTAACGCATCGGTCAACGACAAATACGGGAGAACATGGCATGTCATATTTTGTTACCGGTGGTTCGGGCTTTATCGGACGCTTTTTATTACCTAAACTGTTTGCCCGCAAAGGCGATATTTATCTGCTGGTCAGAAAAGGTTCTGTTAATAAACTAAAACAGCAGCTCAAAGACATGGACGCGCCGCTCAAGCGTATTGAGCTGGTGATTGGTGATTTAACTAAAGACAATCTGGGGTTGTCCAAAAAACAACAACAAGAATTAAATGCAAAGGTGAAACATTTCTTTCATCTGGCTGCGGTGTACGACATGGCCGCTGACCTTGAAGCCCAGTTAAACACCAATGTGGATGGTACCCGGCATGCCATGAATCTGGCAGAAACCATCAAAGCCGGGTGTTTTCATCACATTTCATCGATTGCTGTGGCCGGTTTGTATCCCGGTGTGTTTCGCGAAGACATGTTTGAGGAAGCTGAAGGGCTTGAACACCCTTATTTTCGAACCAAACATGATGCCGAAAAAGCGGTGCGTAACCACTGCCAGGTGCCCTATCGGATTTATCGTCCGGCGATGGTATTGGGACATTCTAAAACCGGTGAAATTGATAAAATTGACGGACCATACTATTTCTTTAAACTGATTCAGAAGTTGCGTAAAGCGTTTCCGCAATGGATGCCGATGATGGGCATCGAAGGCGGTCGTCTAAATATGGTTCCGGTGGATTATGTGGTGGATGTGATTGATCACATTGCGCATAAAAAAGGACTCGATGGCGGTTGTTTCCACATCACTGACCCCAAACCCAAACGCATCGGCCATGTGCTCAATATTTTTGCCGATGCCGCCCATGCGCCGCAGATGAATATGCGCATTGATGCGCGGGTGTTTAACTTTATTCCGGGCGCGGTGAAACAGGGTCTGATGATGCTGTCACCGGTGAAACGGATTCGCCAACAAATCATGAATGATCTGGGCATCCCGCCCGGGGTGCTGAATTTTGTCAATTATCCAACCCGGTTCGATGACCGGGAAACCCAAAAAGCGCTTAAAGGTTCGGCCATCAAGTTACCCAAACTCAAAAACTACGCCTGGACCTTGTGGGATTACTGGGAACGCCATTTGGATCCTGATTTATTTATTGATCGGTCTTTGAGTGGTCGGGTGAAAGAGAAGCGGGTGATGATCACCGGTGCCACCTCGGGGATTGGTCTGGCCACGGCGCAGATGCTGGCCGAAGCCGGCGCTGAATTGATTATTGTGGCCAGAAAACAAGCCGCACTTGACGAAACCGCCCAAGATTTAAAACAACTCGGTGCCCGTGCCGTGCATCGTTACAGTGCCGATATCGCCAACGAAAAAGCCGCCAACCAGTTGGTGGCGGATGTGATTGAGGATTTGGGTGGCGTCGATATTCTGATTAATAACGCCGGTCGTTCCATACGCCGTTCAATTGCTTTATCTTATGATCGTTTCCATGATTTTGAACGCACCATGGATTTGAATTATTTCGGTTCTTTGCGACTAATCATGGGGTTCTTGCCAGGTATGGCTGAGCGTTGTCTTGGCCATGTTATTAACATTTCTTCCATTGGTGTTCTCACCAATGCCCCGCGTTTTTCCGCTTATGTCGCCTCAAAGGCGGCTTTAGATGCTTTTGCGCGATGTGCCGCGGCTGAATATAACGATGTGAATGTGGCTTTTACCACCATTAATATGCCGCTGGTACGCACGCCGATGATAGCACCCACAAAAATCTATAATTCGGTACCGACCATTTCCCCAGAAGAGGCGGCGGAATTTATTAAAGACGCCATCATCCGTCGTCCGCAACGCATAGCCACCCGCTTAGGGGTGTTTGCTCAGGTTATGCATGCCCTGGCGCCTAAATCCATGGAAGTGGTGATGAATACAGCATTTAATATGTTTCCGGATTCTGCGGCTGCCAAGGGTGAACAAAGCAGCGGCACCCGGGAACCGTCACCCGAACAAATGGCTTTTGCCAGTTTGATGCGCGGCGTGCACTGGTAAATTTAATGAGTGTGGATTTTTTACACAATATTAAGTTCAAATCAGTACAATGTGGACAAAATTAAATTCGGGAGTGAGATGGCGTGTTTGAAATTGTAAGTAGCGGCGGCGTGGTGATGATTTTCTTGTTGTTACTGATGGCGTTGGCGATGATGATTGTGGCTGAACGTTTCTGGAGCCTGCGGAATCAAGAAATCATTCCAAAAAAATTAGCCCCCGATGTGTTGAAATGGAGCCGCAAAAAACAGCTCGATGAAAACCACATCGACAAATTGGCGGAAAACTCACCGTTGGGTTATTTAATGGCCACGGCTTTAAAACAACGCCACCGACAACGGACAGAAATTATTGAATCGGTCGAGGATGCCGGGCGGCATGTGTCCCATCAATTAGAAAAACCACTCAACTGGTTGCAGGCGATTGCTGAAGTGGCGCCTTTGCTGGGACTTTTGGGTACCGTTATTGGAATGATGAAAGTGTTTGCCAATATTATGGAATTTGGGGTGGGTGATGCCAACCAGTTGGCCGGCGGTATTTCTCAAGCCTTGACCACCACCGCAGCCGGATTGATTGTGGCGATTCCGGCGGTCTTGTTTTACCGTTATTTTAAAAACCGAATTGCTGATCAGACCATTGTCATGGAACAACAGGTGATGCAACTGATTGATAATTTGGCCCCGGCTGACAAGCCATGAAATTTTCCACCGAAGACAACAACCCATCGCGTTTAAACCTCACTTCATTAATTGATGTGGTTTTTTTGTTGTTGATTTTTTTTATGGTCAGCACCACTTTTGAAAAGCAATCTAAACTCAAAATAGAATTGCCTGAAGCAACCCAGACAGATCGTCGGACAGCGCCCCAGAATGTAACCGTCACCATTAATGCCAAGGGTGTGTTTTACCTGAATGACAAGCAATTATCCGAGCAAAATGCCAACGGTTTACGGCAACAGCTCAGTGCTGTGATTGAACAAGACGAGACCGCACGGGTGTTGATTAAAGCCGATGCCAATGCACCGCATAAATTTGTGGTTACGGCCCTTGATGTGGTGGGGCAGTTGGGCATTGAAGGTGTCTCTATCGCCACCACCGAAACCCGGCCCTGATTATGATTGAAGCCGGTTCTTCGGTGACCTACGGGTCGTTATTGCGTTATATAAAGCCCTACCGCATGGTGTTCTTTTTGGCCTTGTTTGGAGCGGTAATCGATGCCGCCATGAAAGCTTTTTTTGTGTGGTTGCTGTCGCCTATTCTGGAACATGGCTTTAATCAGCAAGACCCGCAGTGGGTGCGTCTCATTCCTTTTTTAGTGGTGGGTATTTTTTTCATCCGCAGTGTTGGTAATTATATGGCGGCTTATGGTTTTACCTGGGTCGGGCGTCAAATCATTAATGACCTTCGGTGGCAGGTTTTTAATCGTTATTTGCAATTGCCACAACGTTTTTATGATCAACACAGCAGTGGTGGTTTGTTGTCGCGGCTGATTTATGACATTGAACAAATGGCCAATGGGGTTTCAAAAAACTTTGTGTTGTTGATACGAGAGTTTTTATCCATTGTGTTTTACCTGATGGTGATGTTTTATTTTTCCTGGCAGCTGGCACTGGTGGCTTTTGTGGTGTTTCCGGTTATTGGCGGGGTGGTGCATCAAATCAACAAACGTTTCAGGCGCATTGGTCATGGTATTCAGGATTCCGTGTCTGATATTACCAATACCGCAGAAGAAGTGATTCGCGGCCATAAAATCGTGAAACTTTTTCAGGGAAATCAACAAGAACAACAGAAATTTCAGGGTAACCTGAAAGCCAATCGCCAGTTACAGGTCAAAATTGCCGCCACCAAAGAAGTGTTGTCCACCATCACCTTAATGCTGGTGGCCTTTGCTTTGGCCGTGATCATGTATTTGGCGGCAAAAAACGGTATGCCGGCGGCTGATTTTATGGCTTTTATGACCGCCATGTTGGCTTTATTACCTACGGTGAAAAATTTATCCACCATTTTTGCCACTGTTCAGACCACCATGGCCGCTGCTGACAGCGTGCAGCAGGTCATCTCGGCTGAGCCTGAACAAGATGAGGGTGAGGTTGAATTGGACAGCGAGTACATTGATATACAATTTAAGCATGTGGGTTTTGCTTATCATGACGACACACCGGCACTTCATGACATTGATTTACACATAAAAGCAGGTGAGAAAGTGGCATTTGTGGGCACTTCTGGTGGTGGGAAAAGTACCCTGGTTAATTTGGTGCCGCGCTTTTATGACATCAATGAAGGTGAATTATTGGTCAATAAGCGACCTGTTAAAAGCTACTCATTAGAGAGTTTGCGCCGTCATATCGCCGTGGTGTCGCAGGAAATTGTGTTGTTTAATGACACCGTCAAAAATAACATTGCCTACGGTGCTTTGCGCAGCTGTTCTGATAATGCGATTCATAAAGCGGCTCTGCAGGCTCAGGCAACAGGCTTTATTGAACAGTTGTCACAGGGTTTTGATACATTGCTTGGAGAAAATGGCACCGGTTTATCCGGTGGTCAGCGACAGCGCATTGCCATTGCCCGGGCATTGTTAAAAAACGCACCTTTGCTTATTTTAGATGAGGCCACTTCCGCCTTAGACACCGAGTCTGAGCAAGCCATCCAACAAGCGCTAAAAACCGTGATGAAGAATAAAACCACTTTAATTATTGCCCACCGCTTATCTACGATTGAACACGTTGACCGGGTGGTGGTTCTGGAGCAGGGACGCATCGTGCAGCAGGGCAGCCACCGGCAATTAAGTGCAGAAGCGGGCCCTTACCGGCAACTGCTTGACAGTCAGCAATTAAGCCGGTGAATCTGATGACTGAACGCGACCAAAAATGGAACCAACGCTGGTACGGCAATCAGCCGGTGGGTTTGTTTTATCGGATATTGGCGAATTTATTTGCGGTCATCTATCACAGCCGGCGTTTTTTTTACCGCATTAAACTGCTCAAAACCCATCGGTTTAAAAAGCCGGTGATTGTGGTCGGCAACATCACGGTCGGCGGTGGCGGTAAAACCCCGATGGTGATTTATCTGGCGCAACAATTAAAATCAAAAGGCCATCGTGTGGGGGTGGTGTCACGCGGTTATGGCGGTCAAAGAAAGGTGGAGCCGATGTTGGTCACACCCGGTGCCGATCCGGCCGCAAGCGGCGATGAACCGCTGCTGATGGCGAAAACTTTACACGTACCGGTGATGGTGGCCAAAAAACGCGCACAAGCGGTTAAGATGCTAATTACACAACACAACGTGGATGTGGTCGTGTCTGATGACGGACTGCAGCATTATGCCATGGGACGAGATGCTGAAATTGTGATGTTGGACAGCCGGCGACAAATCGGAAACAGCCTTTTGTTACCGGCGGGCCCATTGCGGGAACCGATCCAACGTTTGCAGGATGTGGATTTGGTTGTTTACAAAGGGCCGGTTAATGAAGGATTGAATTATCAACATGAAATTGAGCATATTTATCAGCTTAACCACCCCAAAAATATACGTTCAGTGGCCGATTTTCGCAGTCAGAAAATCATCGCCATGGCCGGCATTTCCAGCCCTGACAGTTTTTTCAGTTTACTGGCAGACAATGGATTGGCGGTCTTAAAACAACCTAAACCCGATCATCATGTGTTTCAGGTTGATGATTTCAGTGATGAACACATTACCCTGATCACTGAAAAAGATGCAGTTAAATGCGGGGCTATACAAAATCCGTGCATTTGGGTGGTCAAAACCCGCATTATCCCTTCTCGTGAAACTGATTTGGCCTTGAATCAATTGATTGAACAGGTGATGACATGAGTGATTTTGATTTTGTGATATGTATTCCGGCCCGTTATCAGTCGAGCCGATTGCCTGGTAAGCCGCTGATAAAGTTAAATGGTAAAGAACTTATTTTGAGGGCAGTTGAATCGGCGCACCGGCTGGGGGCACGTGAAGTGACGGTGGCCACCGATGACATGCGCATTGCCACTTGTGTGCGTGAGCAGGGCTATGATGCAGTCATGACGAACCCGGGTCACGCCACCGGTACCGATCGAATTGCCGAATGTGCGGACATTAAACAATGGGATAATGATACCTGGGTACTTAATTTTCAGGGCGATGAACCGGATATACCCCGACAAAATGTAGAGCAGGTTTTGCAACTGGTTGAAAAAAATCCGGAGGCTGTTATGGGTACTTTGTACCAGCCAATCACTGAATTGGATGATGTTTTTGACCCCAATGTGGTGAAAGTGGTTTTGAATGATAAAAACCGGGCCTTGTATTTCAGCCGTGCCCCCATACCTTGGTCACAAGCCCATTTTAATCACCAGGCGAAACGCATGCCCAATCAGGAAATTTATAAAAGACACATAGGTCTTTATGTGTATAAGGTTTCATTTTTGCATCGATTCAGTGACCTGCCGGCCGCTGAACTGGAGCAATGTGAATCTCTGGAGCAACTCAGGGCACTGGCATCCGGCGAACAGATTGTGGTGGCGCGGGCGGTCACCGATATGCCGCACGGTATCGATACAGCTGAGGATGTTATGCGGTTTGAACAGCGTAATAAACCTTGATAAGACTCAGTTCACTTGTATAATTTTGTGTAAGAATCTACAATTTCCGCCTAATTCTTAATCATCATGGATATGTTATCAACCCGTCAAATCAGGTCTTTGTTTCTGAGTTATTTTAAACAACATGGCCACCAAATTGTAAAAAGCAGTTCCCTGGTACCGGCCAATGACCCCACCTTGTTGTTTGTCAATGCCGGGATGGTGCAGTTTAAAGATGTTTTCCTGGGTGCTGAAAAAAGAGATTATCAGCGTGCGGTCAGTTCCCAGCGTTGTGTTCGGGCCGGTGGCAAACACAATGATTTGGATCAGGTGGGATATACCGCCCGACACCACACGTTTTTTGAAATGCTGGGTAATTTTAGTTTTGGTGATTATTTTAAAACCAAAGCCATTGAATTAAGTTGGGATTTTTTAACCAATGAACTGAACTTGCCGGAAGATAAATTACTGGTTACGGTCTTTGAAGAGGATGATGAAGCCGAACAAATCTGGCATGAGGTGATTGGCCTGCCCATGGAACGCATTTTACGCATCGGTGCCAAAGACAATTTCTGGCAAATGGGCGATACCGGTCCTTGTGGTCCTTGTTCTGAAATATTTTATGATCATGGCCCTAAAGTACCGGGCGGGCCTCCGGGTTCAGCCGATGAAGACGGTGATCGGTTTATTGAAATCTGGAATCTGGTGTTTATGCAGTTTGACAGACAAGCCGATGGTGAATTGGTACCATTACCCAAGCCCAGCGTTGATACCGGCATGGGTTTAGAACGTATTGCCGCCATTTTGCAAGGTAAACACAGCAACTATGAAATTGACCTGTTCCAGGGATTGATTAAAGCAGCGGCACAATTAACCGGATGTGATGACTTAAGTCAGCCGTCATTAAAAGTGATCGCTGATCATATCAGAACCTGTGCTTTTTTGATAGCCGATGGTGTGTTGCCGTCTAATGAAGGTCGTGGTTATGTGTTGCGACGCATTATTCGACGGGCCGCTCGTCATGGTCATAAATTGGGTGCGGAAAATTTGTTTTTCTATCAAATGGTCGAGCCATTGATTCAGCAGATGGGTGAGGACTATCCTGAACTTATTGAAAATCGCAGCCTGATTGAAAAGCGTTTAAAAAAGGAAGAACTGCAATTTGCCGAAACTTTGGACACCGGTATGCAAGAATTCAACAAAGTCACCGCCGGTTTGGCGCCTGGAGAGGTGGTTTCGGGTGATTTGGCCTTTAAACTATACGACACTTTTGGTTTTCCTTTGGACTTAACCGAAGATTTGGCCCGAGAACACAACCGCAGTGTCGATGTGGTGGGCTTTAACCGTTGTATGGAAGCACAAAAACAACGTTCCAGATCAAACAAACAATTTAATCAACAACATCAGATTCCCGCTGATTTGATCCAAACCTTAACACCGACCCGCTTCAGCGGTTATGACCGGTTTGAAGACAGTGGTGAAATCATGTTGATGACCAATCAAGCGGGTCAGCAATGTGATTTTTTATCTGCCGGAGAGCAGGGTTGGGTGGTGCTTAACCGCACACCGTTTTATGCGGAATCCGGTGGTCAGGTGGGCGACACAGGGTGGCTCGTGACTGACACCGGCAAAGCCCGGGTGCATGATACCCAAAAAGCCGCAGGTCAGTACCACATTCATGCGATAGAGATCACCGCCGGTGGATTGAAGCAGGGGCTCATTGTAGAAGCACAGGTGGATAAAGCGCACCGACAAAAGGTGATATTAAACCACTCGGCCACCCATTTGTTGCACAAAGTATTGCGTGCAGAACTGGGAGAACATGTGCAACAAAAAGGTTCTCTGGTTAACGCCGAAAAACTGCGCTTTGACTTTTCCCATGATCTGGCGCTGAATCCAAAACAATTACGCACCATTGAACGACTGGTCAACCGGGCCATTCGTGATAATTTGCCGGCTCAGGAACAGCACATGGCCTATGATGAGGCGATTGAATATGGTGCGGTGGCTTTGTTTGGTGAGAAATATGGCGATCATGTGCGGGTCATGGATTTTGGCGGTTACTCGGTTGAATTGTGTGGCGGTACCCATGTTCAAGCCACCGGTGACATCGGCTTATTTAAAATTATTTCAGAGGGCGCTGTGGCATCCGGGATTCGCCGCATCGAGGCGATCACGGGTGAAGCGGCATTGAAATGGATTGAGCAGCAGCAACAAACGATTCAAGCGGTGTCTCGACTGATCAAATCAAAGCCTGAAAATATCGTTGATCAGGTCAAAAAACTGGTTCATCACAACAAAGATTTACAACACACCATTCAACAAATACAGCAACAGCAAACCGGTGACATTGTCAGTGACGTTTTCAATAACACCCAAACAATGGGTGATATTAACCTTTTAAGTCATGTTTTTGAGTCAGCAGATGCTGCAGTCCTGCGAGACGGCATAGATGGGTTCAAAAGTAAATACACACGCGGGGTGGTGATTTTTGGTTTATATGAAGATGAAAAAGTTCAGTTGATGGTGGGTGTCACCAAAGATCTGATCAAAGAATACCGTGCCGGGGATTTAGTAAAAACCATCCTCAGTGAGATTGGTGGTCGTGGTGGCGGTCGACCGGATTTTGCGCAGGGTGGTGGTCAGACTGATTTAAACACCTTTAAAACAGCCATTGAAAAAGTTGTTAGCCAACAATTTGGTGGAAAGCATTATAAAATGACTTAACTAAAAAAAATCAAATAAGGGCTTCAAATTGGTCTTTAAATATTGTCTAATCAGTACATAAAAAAAAGAGACCTGCGTCTCAAAATAATAATTTTTGGACAGGTACTTCCCGAGGGTACTTTAATAACACGAAAACGGAGAAATAAATGTTAATTTTAACCAGACGAGTTGGTGAAACATTAATGATAGGGGATGATGTCACAGTCACAGTATTGGGCATCAAAGGTAATCAGGTGCGCATTGGTATTAATGCCCCAAAAGAGATTGCCGTACACCGTGAAGAGATTTATGAAAGGATTAAAAATGAACAGCTGAACCAAAACAGCTCTTCTGAAGAAGTCACAGCCATCGATGACGATAATATAGGTAACCAGTAAAGTTTATTTTGCGGTTGCAATCAGCTTATTTTTGACTACAATAACCGCCTTGTCTTATTTAGTTAGTCTCATTAGACATTTAGGGTGCTTTGGGGATGATGCTCCGTCAAGTATTGTCAGGTTTTGCGAAAGCAAAACACTGAAAGATAAGTCAATTAAATAAACACAATGGCTTAATTAAAGCCATTAAAAAATAACCGGAGAGTTGGCCGAGCGGCTGACTAAAATGACTGGATCATTTTAGCCCCGCGAAGCGGACCCGAAGGGTGTAGGGCAGGATGCCCGGAATAAGGCGCTTCCATTGGGGAGCGCAGAAAGAATTTACCATCCCACCGGAAGATAGGTGGGTCATAGAGAAAACGGAGAGTTGGCCGAGCGGCTGAAGGCGCTCCCCTGCTAAGGGAGTATGGGTTTTATAGCCCATCGAGGGTTCGAATCCCTCACTCTCCGCCATTTTATAAGGATCCGCAAAGCGGGTACTTATAAAATACTGGATAGTGAATTATGATAGCCCGAGGGTTCGAAAAATACGCCTGGAGCGTATTTTCACCGCCGAAGGCGCTGCTAAGCAGTCAAAACAGGATGTTTTGAGTCATCCCTCACTCTCCGCCATTTTTATAACAGTCATTTAGATAATAATAATTTGATTGGTTTGTTATGAAATAAATATGCGATATATGTTTTTCCTGTTGACTTCATGGTCGAAAACAAACATAATTCGCATCCCTAATGCGCGCCCGTAGCTCAGTTGGATTAGAGTACCTGGCTACGAACCAGGCGGTCGGAGGTTCGAATCCTTCCGGGCGCGCCATTTTTTTATCATTTTGCTGGGACGTAAAAATGATTGGCCTTGAAATTAAGGCGATAAAACTTATTTTATGATTGAACTTGCTGGGTACACGTATTAAAATTCGCCAGCTTGATGAATTGAGTGAAATAAGACCTGTCGGGGTATAGCGCAGCCTGGTAGCGCAACTGCTTTGGGAGCAGTGGGTCGGGAGTTCGAATCTCTCTACCCCGACCACTTTATGGAACCGAATGCGCCCGTAGCTCAACCGGATAGAGCATCGGCCTTCTAAGCCGAGGGTTGCAGGTTCGAGTCCTGCCGGGCGCGCCAGGCAGGCATTTGTATGGTGGCCGTAGTTCAGTTGGTAGAGCGCCAGATTGTGATTCTGGTTGTCGTGGGTTCGAGCCCCATCGGCCACCCCATTCATTCCTTTCATCCTATTTCGAGACCTAGGCCGTTAATCGGCTTGGTTTCTCAACGTTAATTTGCGAAAGTGGCGGAATTGGTAGACGCGCTGGTTTTAGGTACCAGTATCTTATGATGTGAGAGTTCGAGTCTCTCCTTTCGCACCAAAATTTATTGATAAACTCTGGAGTAATGATGCAAATCTCAATCGATCAAGCAGAAGGTTTGGAACGTACGGTCAATATTCAACTGGCGGCTGAAGATATTCAACCCAAAGTGGATGAAAAAATTACTGAATTGGGTAAAGAAGTTCGGTTAAAAGGATTTCGTCAAGGGCGTGTTCCTAAAAAAATACTGATACAACGCTTCGGGCAACACGCACGCCAGGAAGTGTTGGGTGAATTGATGCAAGATTCCATTGAAAAGGCTATTAACGATAATGAATTTGAATTGGCAGCTGCGCCTGAAGTGACTAAAACGGATGATGCAGACGACGGCGGCTTTGTTTTTGAAGCCAAAGTTGAACTGATGCCGCAAGTGCCTGAAATTAATTTCACTGAAATTGAAGTTGAAAAAGAACAGGCTGACATTACTGATAAAGATATTGATGGTATGATCACCAACCTGCAAAAACAAAAGCAGGAATGGAAAGACAGTAAAGGAAAAATTGCCAATGGTGATTTGGTTACTTTAAATTACAAGGCCAGTAACAAAGATTTTACTTATCCGAAAAAAGACACCGAACATATGGGTATTTTGCTCGGAGAGAGCCGAATTCCGGATGACCTGAAAAAAGCCCTGATCGGTATGAAAGCCGAAGAAGAAGATGCTTTGGAATTATCTTTCGATGAATCATTCAATGTCGATGAATTGGCCGGTCAAAAAGTTAAATTTGAGTTTACAATCAAAGAAGTCAAGAAAGCCAAATTACCACAAGTTGACGAGGAATTTGTCAAATCCTTTGGCATTGAAAGTGGTGATGTGGCGCAATTAAAAAAGGACATTGAAAATAATTTAAAACGAGAATTAAAACAAACGGTCGATAATCGATTCAAACGTAACGCACTAAAGGCTTTGCGTTCACATTGTTCAGATATGCCGTTACCTGAATCCATGGTACGTCGCGAGAGTGAATACATGGCGAAACAGGCACAACAACGGGCAAAACAAATGGGTCAAGAGAATGCGCCCTCACAAGACCCTACTGAATATGAGAAAGCGGCCAAAGAGCGTATATTAAACAGTTTAATTATTCAGGATATTGCCAAAAAGCAGGATATTAAAACCGACTTCACCAAAGTCCGTGAACAAATTAACGAAATTGCCCAAACTTTTGAACAACCCCAAGAAGTCATTCAAATGTATTACCAAAATCAAGATCTGATGGCCAGTGTGGAGCAAAATGTGATTGAAGCTCAGGTGATGGAATGGATTGAATCAGAAGTCAAGGTCAAAGAAAATAAACAAAGCTTTGATGACATTATGAAACCTAAAGATAACACATGAACAATCAACGTATAGAAGAAGCCATGCAACTGGTGCCAATGGTCATTGAACGAACCGCCCGCGGTGAGCGTTCTTATGACATCTATTCTCGCTTGTTGAAAGAACGCATCATTTTTTTGGTGGGTCAGATTGAAGACCATATGGCCAATCTGGTGGTGGCTCAATTGTTGTTTTTAGAGGCTGAAAACCCTGATAAAGACATTAATTTATATATCAACAGCCCGGGTGGTGTGATTACCTCAGGCATGTCTATTTATGACACCATGCAGTTTATTAAGCCGGATGTGAGCACCATGTGTATCGGTCAGGCGGCCAGTATGGGGGCTTTTTTGTTGAATGCCGGTACCGCCGGTAAACGCTTTGCCTTACCCAACTCGCGGGTGATGATTCACCAGCCACTGGGCGGTTTTCAGGGTCAGGCCTCTGATATTGATATCCACGCCAAAGAAGTGCTTAAAATAAAGGCTAAAATGAATGAAATTATGGCCAAACATTCTGGCCAAAGTATCGAAAAAATCGAAAAAGACACCGATCGGGATAATTTTCTTGATGCGGAACAAGCCAAAGATTACGGCTTAATTGACCAGGTGGTCAGTCACCGTCAATAATCCCTCTGTAGCAGGCTGGTTTATATGCCGGCCTGCTCATTTCAATGAATCATCTCTGAATACTGCGTCAGTCATTCCGTTCCTCACCTTGAAAGCACTGATGTTAACCTTATATAGTTTCCAGATTTTGAAACAAAAAAAGCTTCAAGCTTTACTGGTATTAAAAGTAGGCAGCTTAGCGCATTTTTTGTAAGATACCAGTGATGAGATAAAAAATTAAAACCCATGAGTGAAAATCAAAAGTTAGATGAAATTAAACACTGCAGTTTTTGTGGTAAAAGTCAGCAGGAAGTTACCAAGCTAATTGCCGGTCCCAGTGTCTTTATTTGTGATGAGTGCGTTGATTTATGTAATGAAATCATTCGCGATGAAATGGAAGATATTCTCGGTGATGGTCACGATGATTTGCCGACTCCCAAACGCATCCATGAATTGCTGGATGAATATGTCATTGGTCAGGAAGCGGCCAAAAAAGTGTTGGCAGTGGCCGTTTACAATCACTACAAACGTATTCGATCTGCAATCGAGGATGATGACGTTGAATTGTCCAAATCAAATATTTTATTGGTGGGTCCCACCGGGTCGGGTAAAACGCTGTTGGCTGAAACGCTGGCCAGAATTTTAAATGTACCATTTACCATTGCCGATGCCACCACCCTGACCGAAGCCGGTTATGTGGGTGAAGACGTGGAAAACATCATCCAAAAACTATTGCAAAATTGTGATTACGATGTCGAGAAAGCGGAGTCCGGTATTATTTATATTGATGAAATTGATAAAGTATCGAGGAAATCAGAAAACCCTTCGATTACCCGGGACGTTTCCGGGGAGGGTGTTCAGCAGGCCTTGCTGAAATTAATTGAAGGCACTGTGGCTTCAATTCCGCCACAAGGCGGCCGCAAACATCCCCAGCAGGAGTTTTTGCAAGTTAATACCCGTAATATATTGTTTATATGTGGTGGTGCTTTTTCAGGACTCGAAAAAATCATTCAGGAACGTTCGGTGAAAACCGGCATTGGTTTTTCGGCGCAAGTCTCATCTGCCAAGGATCGTGAAAAAGAATTGGCCATGTTTAAAGATATGGAAGCCGACGATCTGGTTAAATTTGGTCTGATTCCAGAGTTTGTCGGACGTTTACCGGTGTTGGCGACCCTGGAACTGTTGGATGAAAAAGCCCTTATACGTATATTAAAAGAGCCTAAAAACGCTTTGTCCAAACAGTTTATGCGTTTGTTTGATATGGACAACGTTGAGTTGGAAATTCGAGAAGATGCCCTAAACGCGATTGCCAAACTGGCCATGAAACGAAAAACAGGTGCGCGCGGATTAAGAACCATAATGGAAGCGGCTTTGTTAAATATTATGTACGAACTACCTGATTTAGATAATGTTGACAAGGTGGTGATAGACCGGGCCGTTATCGAGGAAGGGAAAGACCCTTATCTTGTTTACGGTGCGATTGCCAATGAGATGAATGAATAAATACTGACTATGTCTGAGTTAAACACACAATATTCTGTTTTACCGCTGCGAGATGTGGTGGTTTTTCCCGGTATGGTGGTGCCCTTGTTTGTGGGGCGAAATAAATCCATTGATGCCTTAAAAAATGCCATGAACCATAACCAACCGGTTATTTTGGTGGCGCAAAAAGACTCTGAAGTGGATGATCCGACGGTTCAGGATATTTATGACGTGGGTACCGTATCGGCCATTTTGCAAATGGTTAAATTGCAGGATGACACCTACAAGGTTCTGATTGAAGGTCAAAGCAAAGTCGCGCTGACTTCCTTAAAAGATGACGGTTTTTTTAAAGCCTGTTTTAACCCAATAGGTCACCAAACAGATTTAACCGCGGATGAAGAAAAGGTTTATCTCAAAACCTTAAAAGAACGGTTTAAAGCGTACCAGAGCAAGCACAAAAAGATTTCATCAGAAGTGCTTCGTAATGTCATGGGCATTGAAGATTTATCTGTATTGGCCGATACCATCGCAGCACATTTAATGATTGAGCATCAGCAGAAACAAAAATTACTTGAAATTAATCAACAGGAAGACCTGGTCACCAGTTTGCTGTCGATTATCGAGGCCGAACTTGATTTGCTTGACATGGAAAAGAAAATTCGCGGTCGGGTAAAAGGCCAAATTGAAAAGAATCAGCGCGAGTATTACCTCAACGAGCAGATCAAAGCCATTAAAAAGGAATTGACGGATATTGGCGAGTCGCATGCGGAATATGCTGATTTGGAAGAGAAAATCAAAAACACGCAACTTTCAGAGCAGGCGCGCAAAAAGGTGGATTCCGAGTTTAAGAAATTACAACTGATGCCGGCCATGTCGGCGGAAGCCACAGTGGTGAGGAATTATTTAGAAACCCTGTTGGCTTTGCCCTGGGAATTGCGCAATGATCTGAAAATGGATTTAGATTACGCCCAAAAGGTGCTGGATGAAAATCATTACGGACTGGATGAAATCAAAGACCGTATTCTTGAATATTTGGCGGTACAACAAAGAACCCCGAAAATGAAGGGCGCCATTCTGTGTTTAGTGGGTCCACCGGGGGTGGGAAAAACATCTTTGGGGCATTCCATAGCGAAAGCCACCAACCGCAGCTTTTCCCGTTTTTCTTTGGGTGGTGTATCCGATGAATCTGAGATTCGCGGACACCGACGCACCTATATCGGATCAATGCCGGGTCGTGTGATACAGAACATCACAAAAGCCGGGAGTTGTAATCCGGTGATGGTGCTGGACGAACTGGACAAAATGTCCCGTGATTTTCGCGGTGATCCGGCTTCGGCGCTTTTGGAGGTTTTGGATCCGGAACAAAACAGCCATTTTTCGGACCATTATTTGGAAGTGGATTTTGATTTATCCGAAGTGATGTTTATTGCCACTGCCAACTCATTAAATATACCTGCTCCATTGCGGGATCGCATGGAAATCATCCGCATTCCCGGTTACATGGAAGAAGAAAAAATTTCGATTGCTGAAAAATTTCTGATTCCCAAGCAGTTACAAGCCCATGGTCTCAAAAAGTCAGAGGTGAAAATTTCAAAAGCGGCGATTAAAAACATGGTGCGCTATTACACCCGTGAAGCCGGGGTGCGTAACTTAGAACGTGAAATTGCTAAAATTGCGCGTAAATCGGTGAAGCAACTGTTAACGGACAAATCATTAAAAACCATCAAAGTTTCTCTTAAGAACCTGTCAGACTATCTGGGTGTTCAGAAATTTAACTTTGGTGTTGCAGAAAAAAGTGACGAAGTGGGTACCGTTACCGGACTGGCTTGGACTGAAGTTGGTGGTGATTTATTGCAAATTGAGGCATCGGTGTATCCCGGTCGCGGTAAGCTCACCCACACAGGCCACTTGGGTGATGTGATGAAAGAGTCTATTCAGGCTGCTTTATCGGTGGTTAAGTCACGCGCCGGGTTGTTTGGGATACCTTCTGACAGATTTAAAAATAATGACATCCATATCCATGTACCCGAAGGAGCCACCCCCAAAGACGGCCCCAGTGCCGGTATTGGTATGTGCACCGCTTTGGTGTCAGCACTTAGTCAGAATCCGGTTAAAGCCACCGTCGCTATGACTGGAGAAATTACCTTGCGAGGCCGGGTATTGGCCATAGGCGGTCTGAAAGAGAAGTTATTGGCGGCTTTGCGTGGCGGTATAAAAACCGTCATCATACCCAAAGAAAATGAAAAAAATCTGACCGAACTGCCAGAAGCTTTACGTTCTCAGTTGAACATCATTCCGGTGAAATGGATTGATGAAGTGTTAACATTGGCTTTGGCTGATAAAATAAAACACATTAAATCCGATGATGACAACAATCAGCCGGTTCATGTGCCCGGTAAAAGCCATAATTTGAGTGAAGAAAATCACCACTAATTGAATAACATTGAGATTGAGTGTGATAAGATATGTTGCACTCATAAGAGGGTCTTAAAACCGTCTATTCCGAACTGAATGACGAAGCCGACATTTTTACTTAATTTTAATAAATAGTGATGGCTTTATGGTCAACACATGGTATAAAATGCGCGTTTCGTGGCGGTTAAGTCAACATTTAAAAATTGTAATTCGAAGGAGATAAACAATGAAAAAACAAGATTTTATTAAAGCTGTTGCCAAGCAGGCAGATGTTTCGCAAGCAACCGCTAATGATTGCTTTGATGCAGTTGTCGACACCATTACCAAAGCCTTAAAAAAAGGCGACAAACTGACTTTTGTGGGCTTCGGCACTTTCTCAGTCAAAAAACGTGCAGCCCGTCAAGGACGTAATCCACGCACCGGTGAAACCATTCAAATTAAAGCGGCTAAAATTCCATCATTTAAGGCTGGTAAAGCACTAAAAGATGCAGTAAACTAACGCCCCCTGAATCGGGTGCTTAGCTCAGTTGGGAGAGCATCGCCCTTACAAGGCGAGGGTCGGGGGTTCAAGCCCCTCAGCACCCACCAGATTCGGAGCGGTAGTTCAGTTGGTTAGAATACCGGCCTGTCACGCCGGGGGTCGCGGGTTCGAGTCCCGTCCGCTCCGCCAGTTAAAGAAGGGTGTCAATCGACACCCTTTTTTTTATTAAATCTTTTGAGTTGAAATACAGATGTTAACTTGGATTAGAGATAAATCAACAGGCTTATTCATGACCATCGTCATGGGTATTCTAATATTGGCTTTTGCATTATGGGGTGTGGGCGATTATTTCTCACAATCCAACAGTGATTCGTTGGCTAAGGTTAACGGTAAAACGATTACTTACAGCGAATACAGCAATCAATTTGCGACCTACCGACAAAATATGCTGAGTCAGTTTGGCGATCAGTTACAGCCGGACTTTTTTGACTCTCCCATGATGCGGCGCAACTTCCTGGAATCAATGATTAACAGTGAATTACACCGTCAAGCTGCTTTGGCCAATGGTTATACCGTGACCGGTGACCAGATACGTGCGATTTTATCGGATGTGGAAATTTTTCAAGATGCCGATGGGCGTTTTGATCGGGAACTGTATGCCGGTTATCTGGCCCAGACCAATCAGACGGCCCAGTCTTTACAAGCCAGAATTATTAATGAAGAGGCCGGACAAGCCGTTAATCTGTTATTCAATGATACGGCGTTTATGACACCCAAGGAAGCGAAAACCATTGCCGTATTGAGAAATCAGACCCGTGATTTTGATTATTTTTTGATTTCCGGTAACCAGTTTGCTGAAGATGTTACGGTGAGTGATGAAGAAATCAGTGAATATTATAATGACAACAGTGATCGGTTTATGACTGAGGAAATGGTTAAGGTCGATTACATTGAACTGGATGCTGAACAAGTGGCTGAACAAATCGATGTGACTGATCAGGATGCCTTAAGTTACTACGAAGAAAACAAACAACGTTTTGAGAAACCGGCTCAACGCAAAGCGGCCCATATACTGATCAATGACGATGCGCAAGCGCAAGACACCTTAAAAGAAATCCAGGGTAAACTGGCACAGGGTGAACCTTTTGCTGAACTGGCCAAAGAATATTCTCAGGATCCAGGTTCAGCAGAACAGGGTGGTGACCTGGGTTTGGTCAGCCCCGGAGATATGGTTGAGGCTTTTGATGAAGCCTTATTCAATATGGAAGAAGGTCAAATCTCAGAGCCGGTGAAAACCCAGTTTGGTTACCATATCATATATTTAGAGAACATCAAAGCGGCTCGAATTCCGAACTTTGAAGAGGTCAAAGATGATATAGTCCGGGAATTACAAGCCAAACAAGCGCAAACATTGTTCCTGGATAAAGCCAACGAATTATCCGGTTTGGTTTTGGATGCCCAAAGTGGCTTGTCACAAGCAGCTGAATCCACCAATCTGCCGGTCAAAACCACTGAATTTTTTACACGTTCGGGAGGCGAGGGCATCGCCGCTAACCCTGAATTTGTGAAAATGGCTTATTCTGCAATGGTCAAAGAAGATTTATTAAATTCAGATGTGGTTAATCTTTCTGACACCCACATCGCTTTTATTCACATGAATGAAATCAAACCGGCAGAATTAAAACCGCTTGATACGGTGAAAGAAACGATTCAAGACACGTTAATTAAAGAAAAATCTGCTCAAAAGGCAAAGGAATTGGCCGACGAAATTAAAACCAAAGCCAAACAGGACGCTGTTAACCTTAATGCGTTGACTGAAGAATTTGATGTTACACTGGTGGCGGCCCGCGATGTGAAAAGAAGCGGCTCCAATCATCCGGTCAATGTGGTGAACGAAGTGTTTAACTTAACCTCACCGGATAAGACTGATGATACCATTCATGTGGTGCCTGCCAACAATGATGATGTGGCTGTGGTTCAGTTATTGGCGGTCAAATCACCGGAAGATTCGACCATCACACAAGTTGAACAGGAAGCGGCTCAATTGGAACGTAATATCAAAACCAATGAAACCCAGTTATTGTTGCAGGCCTTACGCCAGTCAGCCGATATCAGCATTAATGAAGATTTGTTAAATCAGCAGAATCAGTTTTAACTAGCGGGTAACGCCAAAAAAAGGGCCAAAACGGCCCTTTTTTTGTTTGGAATCCGTTTTTTTAAAACATCGCCGCCAATAAATCTTCACGGCTTATATTATGAAAATATCGGTCGATATCAAATGCCTTTAGCCGATCAGTGATCACGGACTTATCATGGCGTAAGCCCACCAGTGCCTGCTCAATATCGGAGATATCTCCGGTGGTAAAAAAATCACCAAAAATACGGCAATTTTCAATCACCCCTTTGTGAACATCTAAATGCATTTCCAGCGTGCCACCCTGGCTGCGGACACCTTGCTGAAAATTGTAGTCCGGTGAATGGCCAAAGTTCCACTCCCATTGACTGTACTTGTCATCTCGAATTTGCTCAATTGCCTTGATGTCTGTCTCACTGAGGGTGTAGGGGCGACAGTTTGCATGGGTATTGGTAATATGGGTCATAACACGTTGGGTAAATTCTTCCAGTGTTATGGGTTCTTTTAAATGATCCATTACATTGGTGACCCTTTTCGGCACAGATTTAACGGCCTTGTCTTTAAATTTGAGGGGATTAACCTTTAAAGCACCACTGATATCGGGCATATGGGAGGAAAACAAAATGGTGCCGTGATGTAAAATTTTATTCTTAAAAATATATTCAGCATTACCTGAGAATTTTCGCCCGTCAATGACTAAATCATTGCGTCCCTGAAATTCCGCATTTACACCCAATTCTTTGAGTACATCAATAATCGGCTGGGTATAATGATGAAAATCAACCTGACCGGCTTGCTCACTGGTTTTGGTAAAGGTGAAATTCAGATTACCCAAATCATGATAAACAGCCCCTCCACCGGACATACGCCTGACAACTTTAATACCTTTTTCTTGCACATAATCGACATTAATTTCCGACAAGGTATTCTGATGCTTACCGACAATAATGGCATTGTCATTACGCCACAGCATAAAACAATCTTCATCAATGTGTTTAAAGATATACTCATCCACCGCCAGATTAAAATACGGGTCGGTTGAATGATGATGAATGCACAGCATAATTATTCCGTTAATTGGTATTTATCGTGATAACGGTGATACAGTTTTTGTTGCTTTCCGTTTAAATCAATTTTGCGGCCATCGATATAAGCAGCTTTTAATTGCTGACCACTCATATCCAGGGCATCACCGGATGAGATAAAAAACGTGGCGCTTTTATCGACCGCCAGACTGCCATAACGGTCATCAATCTTTAAAATTTTGGCAGGATTGAAGGTGATCATCTTTAATGCGGTGTTTTTATCCAGCCCCTGAGCCACCGTGGTGCCGGCAGTAAAGCCTAAATTACGTGCACTCATGGAACCCGGATAGGTCACGGCAGTAAGCACCCCGGCTTGTTGTAATTTAACCGCCACCGCATAGGGTTGCTCCACCGGACTGTCGGTGCGTTGAGGTAAATCGTGAACTGAACTAACAATCACAGGCACTTCAGCGGAGATAATAAAATCAATCACGGGTAAAGCAGCGGAGTCTGTCACCAATACCGGTTTTTGAATACCGATGGATTGCATAAATTCAATGCTTTCAATAATCGCTTTGGGGGTGTTGGCATGGATATAGACTTGCTTGTCACCGTTAAAAACGGCTGAAACAGCGTTCAGTTTGATGTTATCAGGGCTGTGCCCGGCTTGGGCATCTTTGAACAAAGTTTTAATTTTAGTGACTTTATCAGTATAGTTCTTATCCTTTTCCAGTTTCATGCTAAAAGTGGCATAATCAAACTTTTTGGTTCTCTGAGCGGGCCAATTTACATGCAAGCCATCATTATTCTGAATAAGGGCGTCATTCCAGTTCCAAGCATCCAGTTGCATCACAGATGAGGTGCCGCTGACCAGGCCGCCCACCGGCACCACTTGAGCCAGTAAAATACCGTTAAAACGCATCGGCGGGATGCGCATGGAATCGGCATTATAGGCAATGGCGGTGCGCACATTGGGGTTAAGTTCACCGGTTTCTTTGAAATCAATCGACGCATTCACCGCATCCACTTCTGTAAGTCCCAGGTTTGTGTTGGTCAAAATAAAACCCGGATAAATATGTTGCTGTTTCAGATCCGTGACCTGTCCTTTTGTTTGCGTTTGTTGATAATCTCCCAGGTATGTGATTTGACCGGATTCAATCACCAGCATGGCGTTTTTCAAAACGTCGCCTTCCCCGGTGTGAATGGTGGCGTTAATAAAAGTTTCCGGCGCCACTTGTGGTTCTGCCGGTTTGGGTCTGATGGCATCGGCCTGAAAAATAAGTAAAGTGAGCAGGGTGAACAATGGTGTTTTCATGATTCGGCTCCGTTGTCTAAGGCTAAGATGGCATCTTTGGTGATTAAGCTGTCGCAATGCAATGTAGGCTGGGCAACGTCAGCCTGGGGTTTTTTTTCTTCACCTGAAGCCTGACTTTGTTTAATTAAAGCCGTTTTTTCAGCAGCGATGGTCTTTTCTAAAGCCCCTAATTTATCCCGGTCAAAATAAATCACACCATCAACCATGGTTTTCACGGCCTGGGCATAAATGGACAAAGGCTTGTCTGACCACAGCACCAGATCGGCATCTTTGCCTTCTTTGATGCTACCCATGCGATCATCCAGATGCAACAATTTAGCCGGATTGAGTGTCACTGTTTTCCAGGCTTCTGGTTCCGTTAAACCACCGTATTTAATGGTTTTAGCGGCTTCTTGGTTTAAGCGACGTGACATTTCCGCTGAATCTGAGTTAATCGCTGTCACCAGACCCACCTGATCCATAATCGCGGCATTGTAGGGTATGGCTTCGTTCACTTCCCATTTATAGGCCCACCAATCGGCAAAGGTTGAAGCACCGACACCATGCGCTTTCATTTGATCGGCCACTTTATAGCCCTCTAAAATGTGGGTGAAGGTGTTGACCTTAAAATCAAAGTCATCGGCCACATGTATCAGCATACTAATTTCAGACTGGACATAAGAGTGGCAACTGATAAAACGTTCTTGATTGATTACTTCTGCGGTGGCTTCCATGGCTAAATCTCGCCTTGGCGGACTGGTTTTTTTCTTTTTAGAGCGGCTGAGATTGTTGTAATCATCCCAGGCTGTTTGATATTTTTGGGCTTCATTGAAAGCATCACGATAGACTTGTTCAACCCCCATTCGCGTGAGCGGATAGCGTACGGATTGTTGGTTTCTGGAACGTTTGACATTCTCGCCTAAAGCAAACTTGATAAAGCCATCGGCACCGTCAATTAACATCTCTTGTGGCGAAACGCCCCAGCGCATTTTAACCAGTGCGGACTGACCGCCGATGGGGTTGGCTGAACCATGCAGTAATTGGGCGGCGGTAACGCCACCGGCCAAATTCCGATAAATATTGACGTCCTCAGGGTTCACCACGTCCTGCATACGCACCATACTGGAATTAACCGCCACATCATTCACTGAAAGCAGGGCGATATGACTGTGCTCATCAATAATACCTGAGGTCAGGTATTTACCCTTGGCATCAATCACTAAATCGGCTTTGTTATCTGCGATGTCTTGCGCAATTGTCTTAATGCGGCCATCCACCACCAGCACGTCGGTGTTTTCGAGAACGCCGCCGTCTTCATTGGTCCATACTGTGGCATGTTTGAACAGTACTTTGTCCGGTGTGGCAGAGTTTGCCAGACCATAAGCGGTGAATGGATTGGGAATATTCGGAATGTCTTTAACAGTTTTTTCCGAATCAGATTGTGTGACTTTTTCAGATTGTTGTATAAAAGTCATCATCCAATCTCGATCAGTTGGTAATGGCTTAATTTGACCATCAGCCACCCAGGCCATTAATGGAGATTGTTCGTCCACAATGAGGGTGAATAATTGACCATCCATTTTGGCCTGAAAGGTGTGGTCGGTGTCCTGATTGGGTTTTAGTGTTAACTGACCTTTATTAAAATGGACGGAGATTTGATGGCTTGTGTCGTCCAGTGTGAGGGTATAGTTACCTTCAGACAATGGCAGCCGCGGGTTAATTTCCATGCGCTCGCCATAAACCCAACTGTCTTTAAGTTGTGCTTTGTCATTAAAAATAGGCTGATCAAAGGCAATAAAATCGGCCCGAGCCCCTTTTTCAAGGTGACCAATATCCCGGCGTTTTAAAATTGTAGCCGGTACGGTCGTCAAAGCAGCCAATGCCGTTTGCTCGCTGAGGCCGTGCGTCACTGCTTTACGAAGATCACTCAAGAACGTTGTGAGGCCTTTTTTATTGTCACCGGGTACAAGGGCAAAACGAACACCTTTTTCAGCCAACAGCCGGGTGTTAAAAGGTGCCACCTGCCATTTTTTTAAATCACTGTATTCAACATGGTAACTGTCCAGTATGGAATTGACTTCCGGGGCTTTGGGATAATTTAACGGCACAATCAGCGTCTGTCCGGTGTTGACCACAGGGTTTAATGATTGGTAGGAATCGCCGGCTGTTTTAACCACAAAAGTTAGCCCGAATTCATCGCTGATTTTTTGTGTGAGGAGAGTTTGTTGCCAATTGTCAACGCTAAAAAAATGCGGTAATGTTGTGTTGTTGTTGAGGGCAGCCAGATCCAGATCGGTCATTTGGTTTTGTTGCGTGTACCAATTGGCATCCAGCAACGTTTGTCTGATGAGTGCCACTGCGCCCATTAAAGAAACCGGATAATCCTGTTTGGAAGCGCCTTTGTCAAATGACCAGTGTTGGCTGGCTTGAGCCGCCAATACAGTCAGCTGAGCCGGTTCATCAGCGAGACTGACTAAAGCACCTGTACCCCGCATGATTCCGTCATGGCGGTGGGTTAAGGCACTGGTGAAGCCTGCTTCTCGCAATTCACGGCTGGCTTTTTGGCTCGGGTTAAAGTCATCAGCGGCACGGTAACTCGCCTTAATTGCTTCATTGGTATTGTATGCGCCATCGACGGTGGTTTGCAGGGTTTCCGGACCGCCCCAGCTAAACGGCGGTCTTTTGGCGGGTTCAGGCAGGCCGACTTCGGCATCCAGGTGGATAAAGCCGGGATAGATATGCATGTCCCGGTAATTAATCACCACCGCATGATCCGGCACAGATGAATTCTCAAGGTATTCTCGGATTCGCCCGTCTTCAATCACCACGGTAACATTTTTGAGGGTTTTTTCGGGTGAAACATGAACGGTGGCATGGGTGAGGGCCAGCACCGAATGGCGTGTGTCCTGAACACCGTTTACGGTTCCGGTCGGGAGTTGCGTGCCGGATGCGCCCGCTGTAAAACTAATCAGTAAAAGAAAGAAGGTTTTTTTCATAATCCTGCCGTTGTGTTTTTATTGTGCCTGGTTAAGGCGTTTAAGCAATTTAGCCGTGGTCACCGGGTTTTGAAAGAGCCAAGCCTGGTATAAGGCCCGGTTGACCTCTGCGCCGATGAGCATGTGTATCACGTGTTGCTCAAGTACGAACAATGTACCCTGATCCGGTGAAAAAACAACATGCCAAACGTCATGTCTTTGGGTTGAAGGCAGTTTTTTGAGGAGTTTTTCAATGATTGCTTGATTGAATTTTTTCGATTCGGCGGAGGGCAATTGGTTTTCAATCAACGACTTGAAATGAGCCCGCACATCTTCCTGTGTGGTTTTTGGCGATAACCAGGTCAGCTGAAAACGCACCGGTTGCATGCCACTGCGGATGTCTTTTAGGTCATGTTGACCGGTTGGTGCTTGAAGTTCAAGACGATAAGGTGTGATATACCCCCAATCGATGGTGGTCTGGCCAAGAGTAACCCATTGATTGTTCTCGCCGAAACTGAACTGGCTGAATAATAATATAATAAACAGGAAGCATCTCATACCGTCATTATAAGACAAACCTGACTGAAAGAAGGGATAAAATAAGCAGAAAATGGTGGCTATAGGTGGACTTGAACCACCGACCCCAGCATTATGAATGCTGTGCTCTAACCAGCTGAGCTATATAGCCACTTGAGTGCGCGAATTTTAATCAAATGGTGGCCATTGTCAAGTTATTTTAGTGAAAATCAACGACCGGCCAGCCTATTCAACCGGCAGTGTTTCAGTGGTTTTATGAAACACAATGTCCGGATAGCGTTCTTGAGCCAGTTGTAAATTCACCATGGACGGTGCCAGGTAAACCAGGTGTCCATGGCCATCAATGGCTAAGTTGGCTTCATTGCGGTTTTTAAACTGCTTCATGGCCTTGTCATCTTCACTGCTGACCCAATAGGCAATGCGGGTATCGACCGGTTCAAACAGGGCCTTGACATTATATTCGTGCTGTAAGCGATGCGCGACCACATCAAACTGCAACACACCAATGGCACCCAGTATTAAGTCATTGGATATGAGTGGTCTAAAAAACTGAGTCGCCCCTTCTTCTGATAGTTGTTCAAGACCTTTTTGTAAGGCTTTGAGTTTTAAAGGGTCTTTGAGTCTGGCGCGACGGAATAACTCCGGCGCAAAACTGGGAATGCCGGTGAATGTCAGGTCTTCGCCTTCGGTGAATGAATCGCCAATACTGATGGTGCCATGGTTATGGATACCGATAATGTCGCCGGGAAAAGCCTTATCAACGGATTCGCGGCTTTCTGCAATAAAGGTCAGGGCGCTCGGTATTTTCAGTTCTTTGCCTGTGTGGGTGTTGGTGAGCTTCATACCCTGTTCAAAAACACCCGAACAGATACGCATAAAAGCCACCCGGTCACGGTGTTTAGGGTCCATATTTGCCTGGATTTTAAATACAAAGCCGGTGCAGTTCGGTTCACCCGGCACAACCACACGGCTCAGGGTTTCTCGCGGCTGGGGTTCGGGGGCGAATTTCACAAAAGCGTCTAATAAGGGTTCAACCCCAAAATTGTTAATGGCTGAACCAAAAAACACCGGTGTCAATTTACCGGCCAGATACTCTTGGTGATCAAATTCGTGGGAAGCACCCTGAACCAGTTCGATTTCATCTCGAAATTCTGCGGCCAATTCTGACCCCAGTGCTTCATCAAGTTCAGCAGAATCTAAGCCCTGAATGGTTCTGGCTTGTTGTTTCTCATAGTTTTTACCAGATTCATATAAAAGAATTTCATCGTTCAGGAAATGATAAACACCTTTTAACCGTTTGCCCATGCCAATCGGCCAGGTGATGGGTGCGCATTGAATGTTCAGCACATTTTCCACTTCATCGATCAGTTCAATTGGCTCCTTGCCTTCACGGTCTAATTTATTGATAAAAGTAAAAATGGGTGTGGTTCGCAATCGACACACTTCCATCAGTTTTATGGTACGTTCTTCCACACCCTTGGCGCAATCAATCACCATTAAGGCCGAATCCACCGCCGTCAGGGTGCGGTAAGTGTCTTCGGAGAAATCGGCATGGCCCGGGGTGTCGAGTAAATTAATCACCCGCTCTTTATAAGGAAATTGCATCACCGAAGAAGTCACGGAAATGCCCCGTTCCTGTTCCATCGCCATCCAGTCCGAGGTGGCGTGTTTATCGGTTTTGCGTGATTTAACCGCACCGGCCACCTGGATGGCACCGCCGAATAACAGCAGTTTTTCGGTCATGGTGGTTTTACCCGCATCAGGGTGTGAAATAATGGCAAAGGTTCTGCGGTTTTTAAAGCTTTCCATAAAAGAGCGCCCGCTATTCGAGCAAATTCAAACAGGGGCGCATTTTAGCACTGTTCACATCGATTAAAAAGACACCCGAACACCGGCAGTTATGCTACGACCCGGACGAGGTGCTTTGTCTTTAATAAATGAGGCATGGTCACGGATATCTTCATCCAGTAAATTATTAGCTTTTATAAACCACAGCCATTCATTATGGGCGGTTAACTGTAATAGATTTAAACTAAAATCAACATTTGTGTAAGCATCTGTGGGTAATTCACCCAAGGCCAGATTGTCTTGCTTATTCACCCGGGTTGTTTTTAATTGGGCTGACCAGGCGCCATGCCACCAGTCAGCTGATAAGCCGAATCGGTTGGCAGGAATACGGGGAACATAGTCACCAGTATTCAGTTTGGCTGTGGTGGCATCGGAGAATAGTTTAATTGTCCACTGGTTATTAAAAGTATCATCAAATGAATAGGCGACGTCAGCTTCAAATCCTTTAAACGTTGCATTTTGTTGGTGATATTCATAAACAGGCCATTCATCAATCATCTGACCTGAATAAGCCAAAAAGATAAAGTCATCCATTTGGTTATAAAAGATATTGGCATTAGCTGACCATTGTTCATTCCGGTATTTCAGACCGATATCGAAATTATTACTGACTTCGGCTTTGAGGTCCGGATTACCGATCTCAAAAGAACCGGTGGCTAAATGTGGAATGAGTTCATCAATGTTTGACTGATTGGAATAGAGTTCTTCCGCGGTCGCTAAACGTTGTGCTGAACTTAAGTGAATGGGCACACTGAAGCGTTCAGATAATTTAATATTAAAACCGGTGGAAAAGCTCAAAGCGGTTTCACTGTGATCCGGAAATAAATCAGTGGAGATTTTCTGCCGATCAGCACGAACTCCTAATTCCCAGTGCAAATCACCAAACTGCCGTTCTTCTAAAGCAAACAACCCCAGCTTATCGGTGGTTGCCGGCACAATGTAAGCTTCCTCACCAAGTGCTGAAAAATCACTGTTGGACCAGTCCAGACCCCAGACACCTTCGAAACCAAAGCGGTGTTGATGACTCAGTTCAAGCCGCATCTGATGGCCTTCATTACTGAACGTGGTGGCCGGATCGCCATTATCAAACTCAATGTGTTGGTAGTCCGTATAACCGTAATGACTTTTAATTTGTGTAAAAAACCTGCCATCAAAACGATGTAAGCCCCGAAGCTGGAAGGCTTGTTTATCTAAATCAATCCACACCCGATGGTCTTCATGCGTCTCCTGCTTATGTTCGGTATGCTCATCATGGCCTTCTTCTAAATGATTGTGGCCGGGAATCCCATATTTACGGTCAAAATCTTGAAAAGAAATACCCCAATAACCATTGTCAGTTAGCCATGACAAACCGGTTTGTAAACCTGAAGTGCGCACTGCGGAATTAGCCAGTTGGCCATATTCATGATTGTGCGCTTCCTCATCATCATGCGCTTCGTGGTTATGCATTTCACGCAAATAATGTGATTCGGCATACCCCGGAATCTCATAATCATCGGTTTCATTATAAAAATAACTTAAATGACCCATCAGTCGTTCAGTCAAAGGTGCATTTAAACTCAAAACCCCGGCACGCTCATTCAGCGTGTTATCCGAAAAACGGGTCTCAAAGGCACCCTTAAAAGCATCCAATGGTGCGGTGGCAATCGATTGATCCACCACATTCACCAGTCCACCCACGGCACCGCCGCCGTAGAGCAGGGTGGCCGGACCTTTGATGACTTCTACCTGGCTGGCCAGTAAGCTCTCACTGCTAACCCAATGATCGGGACTGACGGCGGCGGCATCCTGATTGTTGATGCCGTTAGTTAATACCGAAACCCGTGGCCCTTGTTGGCCACGAATCACCACCTGACCGGCACCGGCGCCAAAGCTACCCGATTGAATACCGGCCACTTGATTGACCGTTTGGTCGATACTTAATGAACGGTTCATCACCAGTTGATCTTCGTCAATAATCTCAACTGGCATAGTCATCCTTAATTGATTATGATCCAAAGGATGCGCCGACACCACCAGGTCATCTAACACAAATGTACTCAGTTCTATTGGCTTTGAATCTGCAGTTAAAGCCACCCGGACATTGTAATGATGTTGCTCGCCGGCCTTGATGTCCAGCTCATATTCACCGGCCGTTAAGGTATTAAATCGAAAAAACCCCTGATGATCAGTTGTGGTCTTTAAACCCTGTTGGTGGATATAAATATCGGCTTGTTTAATCGGATTTTGTTTTAACAGAAGCTGACCGGATACGCCGTCATCAGCCGCGAAAGTAACGGCTGCCAGCAGGCAGCCACAGAATGTATAAATTAATCTCATTGTTTGTTCTCATTATTCACAGACAGGCATGTGTGCCATGTTTAAAAAAGTGGTACATGCATCAATTATGTTTAATGCATGTTATTTAGTTAGGAAGTTATGAGAACTTGAGGTGGCGCACGGATCGTGCGGTTTTGGTAAGGGCGAACAGGTACAGACTGTTCCTGGGTAATGGGTTGACTGGCTTGAACGGTTAGGAAATCAACAGAAATACCGGTTTCACCATTAGCGATAACCGGTGGTGTTCCATGGAATTGCACACAGACAGTACAGGTGGTGTTGTCATGTACAACCACTTCATGTAACAAAGCAGCCGACACAGTCAATGTCAGCAGCAAGAGAATCCAATGTGTGCTTGTTCGGTTCATGTCTGCATCATAGTCGTGAAAAAAAATATTTCAATAGAGAGCTGCAGTTTTAGCGATTGATTTTGGTTAATTTTATCGGATTTAAGTAAAAAAAAATGGACCGTGTGGCAAAAAACAGACAGTTTAATGTATTTTTTTTGGTACAGATGAAATCAATTAAATCATTGATATATATGTATAAAATTTTGTTTTTACCAGTTTTTCCGTGCAAATAAGATGACTTTATTCAAAAAAACCGTACACTTGACAGCAAGTTCGCAATGTACAGTTCTAATAAGTTAAATGGCAAGATGGATTTAAGATTTAGTTGTCATCAAAAGGATTTAAAAATTGTATTTCGTACTGCGTTCTTAGGGTGTATTCCCCTCGCAAATTACTATCTCGGGGTTGGGGGGAATACACTTTTTTTGTGCTAAATTTCTCTCTTAGGTCACAATCATCCAAATTTATTCCCTCAACAATGCACTAATGCGTTATTCTTGTTTCTTTGCTCAACGTTTAACGCCATGAAAAAATATGTGATTATCTTATGTTTATGGGTGAGTACCTCACTGACCGCTGCATCGGATATCAGCCTTATCCGGGCCAAAGCCTATTTAGATGTGAATACAGGTCAATTAATTGCACCGGCAGAATTACTGATTGAAGATGGTGTGATTAAAAGCATCAATCCAGCCGAGCAACCAGGCAATGCCCATATCATCAATCTAAAAGAACAGATCCTTTTGCCGGGTCTTATGGATATGCACACCCACCTGGATCTTGATTATGTGGGTAATTTCGATGCCATTATCACCCAGGAACCGGCCACCAAAGGGGCTTTACGTGGGGCTAAAAATGCTGAATTAACCTTAATGGCGGGTTTTACCACGGTCAGGAACGTCGGTGCCTTGCATGTGACCGACGAATTGATTGGTGCTTCACTGGCGCAAGCTGTTGAAGCTGGTTGGATAAAAGGCCCGCGGATTATCCCTGCCGGTCATATGATTACGATACTCGGTGGTCACGGTGATGTAACCCAGGGCCTGGTGCCATCTTTATAGGAACCTAATTATAAAATGGGCGTGGTCAGTGGTGCCGATGAAGCGCTGAAAGCTGTGCGTTATCAGATTAAGCAGGGCGCCAAAGTCATTAAAATGCACGCCACCTCTGGCGTCTTGTCCTTAGAAGACACCGTTGGTGCCCAACAACTCAGTAACGAGGAAATGAAAGTCATTGTCGAAGAAGCTAATCGTCATGGCTATAAAGTCGCCGCCCATGCCCACGGCACCGAAGGTATTATTAACGCCATTAAAGCCGGTGCCGCCTCCATAGAACACGGTTCTATGGTGGATAAAGAAGCCATTAAACTGATGAAAGAAAAGGGTGTTTATCTGGTGCCTACATCAGGACTGGTTGATTTTGTGTTTAAAGACGTGGATAAAATGCCACCGATTACCCGCAAAAAAGCCGAAGAAACACTGCCGCTGGCCCAGGAAAACCTGCAAAAAGCCATCAAAGCCGGCGTTAAAATCGCCCTCGGCACCGATTCACCCTTAATTCCCCATGGTCTCAATGCCAAAGAACTCTCAGCTATGATGAAACATGGCATGACCGCACTGGAAGCGATTCAGTCTGCCACCATAAACAGTGCTGATTTACTCGGTCTGAAAAACATCGGTGAAATTAGAGTCGGCTATAAAGCCGATATTATTGCGGTTGATGTTAACCCACTGGACAACATTAAATCCCTGGAAGATGTTCAATTTGTGATGAAAGAAGGGGTGGTTTATAAAAATATCACCGATAAGGCAGTCAATGAATAATGAATTCAGTTGTTATTAAGGCAATCGATGATACAATTTAAAAACTTGAAATGAGGTTTCTGAAACCCCATTTGTAAAGAACCGATTAAGGGGGCGACCTGGCTTCGACGTGGGTCGCGAAACTTGAAGGTGCATGCCGAGGGCGAAATTCACCTCGTAAAACTCAGTTTCAAAGTTATAGTTGCAAACGACGATAACTACGCTTTAGCAGCTTAATTGCTAACGGGCACTCGCGATTTCTTGCGTTCGTGAACTGTCCGTCATAACCAGCAAGATCGCTCAACGTACCGTTTGGATGCGTTGGGTTAAACTAAATCCAAACTGGTGTTGATGAATCCCGACAGGCGGAGTCATCAACATAAGATCAAAAGCCTAATCTAAGCATGTAGAGCCTCAAGCAGAGGACTTGCGGACGCGGGTTCGATTCCCGCCGCCTCCACCAATAAAACAGCCACCCAATCGGGTGGCTTTTTTATTGGCCGAGGCGCGGGACGAACCCCACGAAGTGGGTTCGACTAAATCGGCAGGATAGCCGATTTGAATGCCGAAGGCAGCCCGCAGGGGAAAATCACATGGATGTGATTTTATAATCCCGCCGCCTCCATCAAGCTTCAGTTACTCACAAATTCAAAAAATACCACCATACACCTTTCATTAAGCCATAAACCCTGCCTCACAAAAAAATAATCTAGGACATATATGAACGCCCCATTTATTTCAATGGTTTTTAGTTAACTTTAGCCTTTTGGCCAA
>NZ_BMEO01000004.1 GCF_014636635.1 Marinicella pacifica
GACTACCAGGGTATCTAATCCTGTTCGCTCCCCACGCTTTCGTACCTCAGCGTCAGTGTAGTGCCAGTCAGTCGCCTTCGCCACTGATGTTCCTCAAGACCTCTACGCATTTCACCGCTACGCCTTGAATTCCACTAACCTCTCACTCACTCTAGCTCAACAGTTTCAAATGCAGTTCCCAGGTTAAGCCCGGGGATTTCACATCTGACTTATTAAGCCGCCTACGTACCCTTTACGCCCAGTAATTCCGATTAACGCTCGCACCCTCCGTATTACCGCGGCTGCTGGCACGGAGTTAGCCGGTGCTTATTCTTGTAGTACCGTCAAATGCATGTGCTATTAACACACACACCTTCTTCCTACATAAAAGTGCTTTACAACCCGAAGGCCTTCTTCACACACGCGGTATTGCTGGATCAGGCTTGCGCCCATTGTCCAATATTCCCCACTGCTGCCTCCCGTAGGAGTCTGGGCCGTGTCTCAGTCCCAATGTGGCTGATCATCCTCTCAAACCAGCTATAGATCGCAGTCTTGGTAGGCCGTTACCCCACCAACAAACTAATCTAACGCGGGCTCATCCAATAGCAAGTGCTTTCAAGAAGAGGCACCCTTTCATCCGTAGATATTATTCGGTTTTAATCCGGATTTCTCCGGGCTATCCCCAACTACTGGGTAGATTCCCACGCGTTACTCACCCGTCCGCCACTCGTCAGCAAAGTAGCAAGCTACTCTCTGTTACCGTTCGACTTGCATGTGTTAGGCATACCGCCAGCGTTCAATCTGAGCCAGGATCAAACTCTTCAATTAAATTGCGATACCAATACTAAAAAGTATCAGCACCTTATTCATTGTGAGAAAACTGTTACATTCTCTCGGTTTGACCTAACTGTATTATCTTAAAAAGAAATTACGTGATAGTTATGGTCACTTTTTGTCGTTGTACCTGTTATTAACATCAACTCAAGTGCCCACACAAGTTATCTATTTGAGTTTTTAAATTACTCTTTTTAAAGCTAAAATCATACCGATTCTAACCTTAAAATAATCCCGGCATTTCGCTCGGGAAAGGTGCGATATTATCGCTGATTTTTTTCCTTTTGCAAGCTTTTTTGAAACTATTTTTAATTCCGCTTTCCTCATCAACAATTTCTTGCCAATGACCTTGCTCAAAGGTCGGGTATTATCTCCCGAAAATTCTGCTTTGCAAGCTTTTTTATCAACTGTTTTCAGCGATAAAAAAACACCGGCTTGACAACCGATGTTTGCAAAGAATGCGCATTATAGCCATTCATTGTGCTTTGTAAAGGGGTTTTAAAAAATCAATCCATTATTTTATGCCGATTCATCTAATATCAATCCAATCTAAACAAAAAAACCACAACGTTTATGGCGTTGCGGTTTTAATTACGGCTTATTGAAAAACTTATTGCAGGTGGTCGATCATATAGTCCACGGAAGCTTTAACCTGTTCATCGGTTAAATCAGAACGACCGCCTTTGGCCGGCATCAGTCCTTTGTCACCGGTGAAGCCTTCAATGGCATGCTTATAGAGTGTATCTATACCCTGTTCAACTCTGGCGTCCCATTCAGCGTGAACGAGCTGGGGGGCACCACCGGCACCGGTTGTGTGACAAGCCATACAAACATTGTCATAAATAACCTGTCCATCCACAGAACCGCCAAATGGCGCTTCACTGACAGCCACTTCGGGCGTGGCTGAAGTGGCATTGGGGTCTGTATTAACCGTGGCAACAGGCTGAATATTTTTATGTACCGCGCCGCGGTCAAGCTGGCTACTTTGGTCATCCATGGCATAATGATGTACAGATCGTCCAATTAATATCAACACAATGGTCAGCACAGTTAATGCCGCTGTAAAAAAAGCGAAGTTTCTGAAAAACACCGAATCTCGATCACTCATGAAATAGTCCTGTTAGATTAGCTTTTGTTATCGTGTTTGCATTATAGTGGACAGTGGTACTTTTGCCAAATATAAATGTGTGTTGTTACCGTAACAACCCTTTATTACTTTGCCAAATGATGCCATGAAGGATTATTGCTCAATTCATTATTTTTCAGCACTTTAATGCGATTTTCAGCATCCACAAACACCAAATTGGGTTGATGGGTTTTAGCTTCTTCCCGGCTCATAGAAGCATAACTGGCCAAAATCACGTTGTCACCCGGTTGGTTGTGTCTGGCAGCAGCGCCGTTGAGACAAATTTGCCCCGGTGAGCCTTTAATGACATAGGTGGTTAAACGCGATCCATTGTTACAATTTAAGACATCAATCTTTTGGTTGATAAAAAGTCCGGCAGCCTCAATCAAATGCGGACAAATGGAAATGGAACCTTCGTAATCGAGATTGGCCTGGGTCACCGTGGCACGGTGAATTTTGCAATAGAGTAATTCGATATTCATATTGTTAGTGGTTTAATGGTTTAAACGGTACGCCAGACTTAAGCCTTTAAGAACCAGGTCCGGTACTGTGTGATTAAATAATTGACCATCGCTGAACATGGCCGCGAAACCTCCGGTGGCAATCACTGTGGGCGGTTGTGATTTAAACAATTCATCAGTCAGCCGTTCGATAATGTGTTTAATGGCACCTTCGACACCATAAAAAAGACCCGATTGAATGCTGTGCACGGTGTTGCGGCCCAGGGTTTTTTGCGGTTGTGTGATCTCAACAGTGCCTAATTTTGAAGCCCCGCCGGCTAATGCCTGCATGGCCATTTTGAGACCCGGCATGATTACACCACCCAGGTATTGTTTTTGTGCAGAAACCGCACAAAAAGTGATGGCCGTTCCCAGATCAATGATTATCAAATTCTGATCAGAGAATAAATAAGCGGCTGCCATGGCGCCGGCAATGCGATCAGTGCCAACCTCTTGCGGGTTCTGATAACCGATTTGCAACCCTGTTTTGACACCTGCTTGCAAAACAAAAGGCTCCAGTTTCATGTATTTCTGGCAGGCTGACTTAATGGAATAGAGCACTTCCGGAACCACAGAACACAACGACACCGCATTTATGGTATTGGGATTAACGCCGTTTTCGCGCAGAGCGCTGCGCAAAAATAAACCAAATTCATCGGAAGAGGCACCTGATTTAGAGGCCATGCGAAACTGTATTATTAGTGAATCTGCATCAAAAACGCCACCATGCATGTGACTGTTACCCACATCTAAACAAAGTATCATGCGTTCATCTCCCATAAAGTCGCCAACACACGATAAACCGTTAATATATCATCACAGTCAATGGGGGAACGGCCCGGAACATGCAAGGTAAAAGGATGATGACTTTCACTGATGTCGTTCATATCATTATGGACCACAGCATCAACACCTTCCCGGTTCAATAGTTTTTCGATGGCCTGTTTATGCTGCTCAGGGTCTTTACTGTGGGTGAGTTTAAAACCCACCACTTGAACAGACTTATTCGAAGACCATTGTTTCAGGGAATCAATAATTTTAGGCTGTCGGCTTAAATTAATTTGCAATGTATTTGCATCGGAATGTATTTTTAGATTTTTCTCACTGAACACAGACTCACCAAGGCTGGTCACGGAATCTACTTGGTAATCACTCACCGCAGCGGCATGAAAAACAGCGTCAAACGAGCGGCTGCTTAATAAAGATTGCAAGCCATCTGCCAGCTGTCGGCTGGTCACATAAATATGACAATCGGTAACCAAACCTGGCTTAAGAGAAGATTGTGCACCCAACCAGGTCACATCATGACCTTGTGTCTGCAAATAATCAGCCAATACAGCACCGGTTCGACCGGTGCTGGTATTACCTATATAACGAACACCGTCAATCGGCTCACGGGTACCGCCGGCAGTGATTAAGATTTGCATAATAAGGCCTCAATATCTGTCAGCAACTCGTCCACTTCAGGCAGCCGACCGGCCCCCTCTTCACCACAGGCCAAAATACCGTTCTTCGGTTTAATGATATTCACGCCCCATTTTTTCAAGGTTTTCACCGATGATTGGGTGGCCGGGTAGTCCCACATTTTAGTGTTCATGGCCGGCACCACAACCATAGGTTTGTTCTGACCATAAGCCGCCATCCAGACCGTGGATACCACCTCATCGGCAATACCGGCCACAATTTTATTCATCACATTGGCGGTGGCCGGACACAGAATCACGGCATCAGCCCATCGACTGATATTAATGTGGTCCATCATGGCGCCCGAGACATACACATTGTCCATAACAGCACGACCGCTCAATCCCTCCAGCGTTGCATAACCGATAAATTGTTTAACCGATGGCGTTACCACCACTTGAACCTGATCACCGGCTTTAACCCAGGCTGAAATTAAGCCACTGGTTTTGGCACAGGCAATGGATCCGGACATTAACAGCAGCTTTTTCATGTCGATTTGTTCAGCGGAACGTTATCAATCAAGCGCACATCACCCAAGTAGACTGCAGCCAGCAGATGGTCTTCATAAACTTGCAAATAATCAACCCGAAAACCCAAAGCCTGTAAACGACTTATTTTGGATTCGATGTCGTCATCATCAATCAATGTCTGATAAAACATAGGCGCTAAATTGAGTTCTTCGGGGCTTAACCTTCGGTTTCGCGAACTTAAAGCCAAACCATCTTGATTGCGCACTGTGGGGCAGGCAATAATTTTAACCGGCAAAAAGAAATCCCGGACCATTGCCTTGATTAACTGCAGTTGTTGGTAATCTTTTTCTCCAAAGTAAGCAAAATCGGGCCGAACCAGCTGAAACAATTTCATCACCACCGTTAAAACACCGGTAAAATGACCCTTCCGATGTGCCCCGCAAAACAGCCGGCTTAATTCATTTTCACAGATATCAAACCGATGCCCCTGAGGATAGATGTGATGTTCATGAGGCACAAACACGGCATCCACACCGGCGTCAGTCAGCAATGCCAAATCCTCTTTAAGGCTTTGCGGATAGGTTTCTAAATCTTGCTGCTGATCGAACTGCGTGGGGTTTACAAAAATACTGACCAATACGCAATCCACTGATTGGGTGGCTTTTTTTATCAACTGTAAGTGCCCGTCGTGCAAAGCACCCATGGTGGGCACAAATCCCAGTTCCTGTTTATCACGTCGCCAGCTGTGTAACGCCTCAATGTCCTTTAAAACCCGCATTAATAACTCTCCTTATCGGCCGGAAAATCGCCTTTCTTAACATCTTCAACATATTGATTAAAAGCACGCTCAAACAAATTGGAAACATCTAAATAATGCCGCACAAATTTAGGGTTAAAGGCAGAAGGGTAACCCAGCATATCGTGCATCACCAACACCTGGCCATCCACCTGCGAACCGGCGCCGATACCAATCGTGATCAAATCAGTTTCTGCTGTGATTTGTTGAGCCAATTCAGACGGCACACACTCTAAAACCACGGAAAAACAACCCAATTTTTGTAATTTTAACGCATCGGCACGTATTTTATCGTAACTGACCCGGTCTTTTCCCTGAACTTTAAAGCCACCGAACTGATTTATAAATTGAGGTGTTAATCCGACGTGACCCATCACCGGTATGCCAGACTGCACAATGTGTTGAATCAATTCTTCATGGCCATCAACCGCTTCTAACTTGACGGCATGGGCACCTGCTTGCATCAAAGTTTTTACCGCTTGCATACCAGCATCAATGGATTGACGAAAACTGAGAAATGGCATGTCGGCAATGATAAATTTATCCGGCGCCCCTTTCACCACAGCACGAACATGGTCACGCATGCGCTCAATATCCATCGGCAATGTGGCGTTTTCACCATGCATCACCATGGCCGCAGAATCACCCACTAAAATCATATCAACTGCAGACCGGTTCATGATTTTGGCTGAACTAAAATCATAACAAGTCAGCATGGCGAGTTTTTCAGCGTTGGCATGTTTTTGTTTTAAATCATTTAAATTCATACCCTAACCCCGCCTTCTTTATTCAAAATCCAATGGTGAAAACACTCATATAAATCTGCCAGTGGTGTATGTTTAAGGGCCTGTTGATGCCGTTCAATGGTTTTGGAGTCTCCACGCACAAAAGGGCCGGTGGGGGCCTTTTGCGGTGATTCAAAGCTATTGAGCATACTTTGCTGTACCAGCGGTTTGAGTAATTGATGCGGCAGATTTAAATTTTCATCCCACATTTGAAACAAACTTTGCCAGATAAACTGCGGAAAATTAGCAGCCATCACCGCCATAGCATGGTAAAGCGATTTTTTGGATTGGGACAGTGAAAAACTCGGGTTATTGAGCTGTGGAAAAAGCTGGTTAAAATTAGCCTCTTCATCACACACAAAAGGAATGTTTGTATAAAATGAATCTGGGTAAAGCGTGTCTCCAAAAGTCATCAACGGATGACAGGCACGGCTAAAGCGGCTGACTAAAGAACCTGAACAGTGGATCAAGGTTTTAACGGTTAAAAATGCATGGCTGTTGATAAAATCATCAATCTGATCATCATCGATTAACAACAAAACACAGTCTGCATCGGCTGCCATTTTTTGTAAGATCTGGTCATCATGGCGACGTCGACTCCACTGTTCAAACAGCAATTTTTGGGCCGTAAAATAATGAGCAAGATGACGTGCCAGGCGGCCATCACCGATGAGCAGATATGTTGTGGGTACCTGTCGTTGCATTGATCAAGTCCTGAGTTCGTTTTGGTTTGTAAAAAGTCGCTGTTGTCAACAATCAGCGCTGTGGGTATTATAAAGGCTGTCGTCTGAATAGCCAGTGAATTGCTGGATGTTATTTATACGGTGCCAACAAAATTTCGAATCCCGTCCAGAAACATTTGAACCGCGATGGCAATCAGCAACATGCCCATCAGGCGTTCAATGGCAATCATACCGTTTTTACCCAGGTATTTTTGCATGGCGGTGGCAGAAAACAAAATAATGGATGACAACACCCATGCCACCAATAAAGCAATCGATAAGGTGCCCAATTCATCCGGATGCTTACTGGCCATCAGAATCAGGGTGGCCAGAATCGATGGTCCGGCCACCAGAGGAATGGCCAGAGGCACCAGAAAAGGCTCCTCTTCTTCTTCCTCATCACCGTACTGCCGGGTAACCGGGAAAATCATGCGCAAGGCGATAATAAATAAAATAATGGCTCCGGCCAGAGACACCGAACTTTGTTCGAGATGCAGAAATCTGAGCATCTGCTCACCCACAAACAAGAACAAAAATAACACCACCAGCGCCATAATCAGCTCTCGGGCAAGCACCCGATAGCGGTTCTCACAGCGTTCCAAATAACTTAAAAAAATGGGCACATTACCCAATGGATCCATAATCAAAAAAAGTAATATGGTGGCAGATAAAATGTCCACGAGTAACCCCTGGCTGCGATTTTTTTAAAACGGCCAGATTTCTTGCCAGCTAAGTACCTGAGTTTGTGTGTTGACCTCACCGGTACTTAAATATTCATGATCAGGATAATTTGCAACCAGAATACTTTTGGTTTCTTCTGCCAATGCAGGCTCATCTAATTTTTCATAGGCCGCTGCCATGAGCGCCAAAGCATCCGCTGCAGCCGGTGTATTTTGGTAGGCCTGAAGCACAAATTTGCAGCGGTTTATGGTGGCAATCGGCGCGCCACGCCGCAAATAATAGGCTGCCACCTGGGCTTCATAGGCCGCCAATTGATTTTTCAAATAGACCATCCGCTGACGCGCGTCCGGGGCATAGTCGCTGTCTGGATAACGTTCGACAAAGTTTTTAAATGCCGAAAAAGCATTGCGAATGTTTTCCTGATTACGATCTGCCGATTCACTGGGGTTAATACGCTGCATCAAACCGCGTTCACTGTTAAAATAAATCAAACCTTTCAGATAGTAGGCATAATCCAGATTTTTATGTGCGGGGTAATTTTTAATAAATCTGTCAACGGTTGAAATGGCTTGTTCCATTTTAAATAATTTATATTGAGCAAATGCCAGTTCCAGATACCCTTGTTCAGTGTAGTGACCAAAAGGATAGTGAGATCTTAAATCCTTGTATTTGTTTTCGGCCGCGGTCCAGACACCGGCATCCAATGCGCGCTTGGCTTCTAAATACATTTCCAACGCTGTTTGTTTAGTGACTTCAACTTCACGGACATCATCCTTTTTGCCACATGACTGTAACAGCGTAATACTGACAATCAACACCAAAATGCGGGTCAGTCGATTAAATTTTTTGGTATATAACATGGGTTTATATCCTGAGGTCAATTAAAATAGGCGTATGAATGAACAGACTCAACACATAAAAAAAACACTGTATGCACAGTCAGATGATGCAGGTACACGCATAGACCAATTTATATCGGCACAGTTCCCTGACTTTTCTCGCAATGCTGTACAGCAATGGATCAAACAGGGTGCCGTTAAAATCGACGGTCATAATACCAAAAGTAAATATATTTTGAAAGGATTTGAAACAATTTGCCTTGCGGTCAAAATTGAACAGTCGGTTGAAGATCGGCCTGAAAACATGCCCTTAGATATTCGTTATCAAGACAAGCACTTAATGGTTATCAATAAACCGGCCGGCCTGGTTGTTCATCCCGGTAGTGGCAATCCGGATGGTACCTTATTAAATGGCTTATTGGGGCTGAGTGAGGCCCAACGCATGTTACCGCGTGCGGGTATTGTTCATCGACTTGACAAAGCAACTTCCGGTTTAATGGTGGTTGCCAAAGAGGCTGAATGTCAACTAAAACTGATCGATATGCTTAAAGCCCATCGGGTGGAACGGACTTATTTTTGTGTCGCCAAAGGCTGCATTAAAAAACCCGGCACGGTGGAAACCATCATCGGCCGACATCCCAGCCAGCGCACTAAAATGGCAGTCACGACCAAAGGTAAACCGGCTGTAACCCATTATTGGCCAACTGAGCATTTTAAGAATTTCACCGTGCTGCGGGTACAACTGGAAACCGGGCGTACTCACCAAATCCGTGTTCATATGCACCATCTGGGACACGCGCTGGTGGGCGATCCGGTGTATGGCAATAAAAACCGGCTCAATGCCTCGGTTGACGGCGAACTTAAAACCATTATCCGAGCGTTTCCGAGACAGGCTCTGCATGCCCACAAACTGGCCTTTACCCACCCCTTACTCGATAAACAGATTGAGGTAACCGCGCCAATACCTGACGATTTATGTCACCTTTTGGATGATTTGCATGATTTAGACCGGCCGGATGCTGAAAATGATCATTTTGAGGTGGAATATGCCGAATAAATCACTAAAAATGAACATATGTTCGTTTTTTTAGGTATTATGGGCTTATTGGTTAGTTATAACTTATTTGTTAGCACTAACGGGCCGGTTGAACAAACCTTAGATACTTGTGGCTTTACTCCCTCTCCCACATTAGCATTATCAGCCGGCCTTATTTTTTTACAGCATGTATAATCCTTACACTGTTCACCAAACCAAATCGAAAATCGTCAAAATTTTACAAACCCACCGTGATTTGTTAATCACGTCACACCCACGATTGAACATTCATCCAACCGGTGGTGGTACTCACGTTTTGCAGGAAATCACCCATATCTTTAACTTACCGCACCGTCCTGTTTTTATGCAACAGGTTCATGGCAATACATGCCTTGAATTAAACAGCGTGCCATCACAGCATTTTTGGCAGTCCGCGGACGCCTGTTATACCCGTCAGACAGGTATTTTGTGCGTCATCATGACCGCCGATTGTTTACCGGTATTGATCACTGATGAAGCCGTGAGTTTTGTGGCGGCTGTGCACTGCGGCTGGCGCAGTCTTTATCAAGGCATACTCACGAAACTTTTACAGAAAATTCAATCACCGCATCCACTGATTGTTTGGTTTGGTCCATCCATCTGCCCCCATCATTATCAGGTGGACAACACTTTTAAAAACCATTATCTTAAGACCCATCCGGACGCGGATCGGGCTTTTACTGAAGTGATTGATAACCACTGTTATGCGGATTTAAAAAAACTGGCCTCTGTTCAGCTGACTGATTATAAAATTTGCCGCATTGAAGATGCCGCTATTTGTACGTATGAAGATAACAGTTACGACTCATGGCGTTTAAACAAATCTCCCGGCAGACAAGCTTCAATGATTTGGATCAGCCCAAAAGAACCTCTTTCTTAATGTCACATGCTTCGATAAGTGCCTGGCCCAATAATCTGAATTCCTGTGCCCGTATGCTGCCTTTGCGCCAGGCAAGGCCAATTTCCCGATAAGCTTTTTTATCCATGTCTCTGATCACGATTTCATTATCAATGAGGGTCGAATTAACAGCCATTTGCGGGATAAAACTGACCCCCAGATTTTGTCGCACCATGGCGATTAAAGTCAATAAACTGCTGGCGGTAAAATGACTGACCTTATCCACATGCTGAATGCGGCAGGCACTGATGGCGTGATCCCGCAAACAGTGACCATCATCCAGCAACAACACTGAACCATCTTCAATCCGATTAATATTGAAGGATTTTTGATTATTGAATTGATAATCACGGCCATGTATCAAACGAAACGGATCTTTGTACAATGACAATGTTTCAACGCTGCGTAATTCATAAGGCAAAGCCAACAGAACAACATCCAAACGGCCTTCCATTAATTGCTCATAAACATCATGGGTCTTGCCTTCGTGAATTTCCAACTGTAAATCCGGAAAATGTTGACTCAGGTAGGGCAACAAGTCCGGCATCACAAAAGGACCAATGGTGGGAATCATGCCCATCGCCAGCCGACCTGACAACGGTTTTAAATTACCCTGAGCCAGATCATATAATTTTTGCAATTCCGTCATCACAGCTTGTGATTGCTGATAAACTTCACGGCCTAAATTGGTGATGGTGACACTTTTATTGGTGCGGTCCACCAACTGACCACCCAACGTTTTCTCCAGCTCTTTGATCGCCACGCTGAATGCCGACTGGGAAACAAAACAGCTGGCTGCAGCCTGACCAAAATGATTGTGATCCACCAGGGCATTAAAATAGCGCAACTGCTTAATGGTTGGATAATGCGTCATGATTCGGACGACTGCAAGGCCCTGTCCACAATTTCAAAAACATTGGCCGAAAGCTTATCAGCCGCATGGATGCGTTTTATCTGCGACAGCATCTGATGACGCAAATCCGGGTGAAATTGTCTAAAATCATTCAATAAACTCACCATTCTGGCGGCGATTTGCGGATTGATGGTGTCCAAAGCCAAAACCTGATCAGCTAAAAATGCATAGCCACAACCATCCGGGGCATGGAACCGGGTCAAATTACCGGCACAAAAGGCCCCCAGAACGGCGCGTACCGCATTGGGATTTTTCAAAGAAAAAACCGGCAGTTCCATCAATTGTCTGACCCGATCCAGGGTATCTTCAGCGGGAATCGTCGCCTGAATGGACAGCCATTTATTAATCATCAAAGGATGTTCTTGCCACTGATTGTAGTAGTCTGCCAAAAGGTCTTCATAACCCGGCGCTTGGCGATGAGCCAATAAAGTTAAAGCGGTGATGGTATCGGTGTAATTATCCGCATTTTTATGTTGCTGATGACACAGATGATAAAATTCTTTGTTGCCGGATTGTACCAGATACCATAAACAACGGTTTTTCAGGCTTCTTTGCGCCACTTGCCGGGCACTGACCTGATAAGGTTCATCTGTATGGTTTTGGTGATAAACCGATAAAATCTCAACCTGCAGATGCTGATTGATTTCATCCACCAGCTGTTCTTTGGCCCGATGCAGCACCGCCACATCGACGGCATCCATGTTCACAATCAGCGATTGCAAAGTGGGCAAGGTAATGGCCAGTGCCACCAAACCTTTGTCCAGTTTTTCATTTAACAGTAACTGTCTAAAAGAATCAAAAAATAGCTTGGGTGTTTTATGTGTTTCATTGTCTTGCAAAGCACGGTATTTGGCTAAAATGATATTTTGTTGCAATTGTTGCGCTGCATCCCATCGGTTAAATGCATCCTGATCGTGCTGCGCCAAAAACGCCCAATCCTCAAAAGTCAGTTTCTGTTTGAGACGTACCGGCGCTGAAAATCCCTGTAACAAAGAGGGCGTTGGCCGGCCTGACACATTTTCGATTTCCAACGATTGTTGTTTTTGGGTCAATTCAAAAACAATGTGTGTGTCGCTCTGTCGGTTTAATTTAAGGGGACGACCGGTGTCATCATACAATGCCAGTTTTATGGGGATATGCATCGGTTGCCAGGCAGTCTTTCCACGGTAACTGTCCGGCGGATGTTGTTCAAAACGGAGCCGATAACAGGCTTCATCGGCATCATATTCTGACTCAGCGGTGACAACCGGCGTGCCGTTTTGACTGTACCACAACCCAAACTGAGTCAAATCCATTTGGTTGGCATCAGCCATGGCATGACGAAAATCATCACAACTGACAGCCGTTCCGTCATGGCGTTTAAAATATAAATCCATACCTTTTTGAAAACCGGTCTCACCCAGCAGGGTGTGATACATTCGCACCACTTCGGCACCTTTTTCGTATACTGTCAGGGTGTAAAAATTATTAATCTCAATGTATGAATCCGGTCGCACAGGATGCGACATGGGAGAGGCATCTTCTGCAAACTGAGCACTGCGAAGATGTCGCACATCTTCTATTCGTTTTACAGCCCGCGACTGCTGATCGGACGTAAATTCCTGATCGCGAAACACGGTTAATCCTTCCTTTAAACTTAACTGGAACCAGTCACGACAGGTGATCCGGTTACCGGTCCAGTTATGAAAATATTCATGACCGATGACCGCCTCCACGTGAATAAAGTCCTGATCGGTGGCAGTATTCTGTTTGGCCAGCACATATTTGGAATTAAAGATATTCAATCCCTTGTTTTCCATGGCACCCATATTAAAATCATCGGTGACCACAATGTTATATTCATCCAAGTCATAGACCAGATTAAACCGCTCTTCATCCCAACGCATGGCATTCTTAAGTGACTGCATGGCGTAATCACAAGCGTCTATATTGCGTTGTTCTGTGAATATGCGCAGTTGAATCTGTTTATTATTGGCGGTGGTGAACTGGTCTTCAATATAAGCCAGATCACCGGCCACCATGGCAAATAAATAACTGGGTTTGGGGTGTGGATCAACCCATTTACAGTAATGACGGTTATGAGACAAGTCACCGGCAGCCAACCGGTTGCCATTGGAAAGCAGAACCGGATAACGGGTTTTATCTGCCACAATAGTCACCGTAAAGGGAGCCAGCACATCCGGTCGATCAGGGTAATAAGTGATGCGCCGAAAGCCTTCGGCTTCACACTGGGTTAAAAAAAATTCCCCCGATTGGTACAAGCCTTCCAAGGCTGTATTTTCCGCGGGGTAAATTTTTACTTCACTGCGCAATTCAAACTGATCAGGTAAATCATGCAGCAACAATCCCCGGTCAGTCAGATACAAATCATCAACAGCGACTTCATCACCATCAATGGATAGACGCTGTAAAGATAAATGTTGACCGTCCAAAAACAATGTATTATCCATGATTGCCCGATTGCGTTTAAACAGGATTCGGGCGCTCACCAATGTATGGTCTTGCTCAACCAGAAAGGCCAAATCAACCCACCGCACCCAGTAATTGGGTGGTTGATAATCAGCTCTAAATATTTCTTTCTTCGTTTGTGTCATGATGTATCCATTAAATAGCTTGACAGGGTGACAAGATGCCGTCAAATCGCATTAAATTATCACCATTAATCGCGGGCACTGTGTTCTGCATGGTGTCTGCGTTGACGCAAAATCCGACCCATGATAAGACCAAATTCAAACAGAATCCACATGGGAATGGCCAGTAACACTTGAGAACTTGGGTCCGGTGGCGTCAAAAGCATGGCCACCACCAAAATTCCGACGATAATATAGGGTCTTTTCGCTGCCAGCTGAGCGGATGATGTGACACCCAAAACAATCAAAATAATCACCGCGACAGGAATTTCAAAAGCCAGCCCAAAAGCGAAGAACAGCCTTATCACAATGTCTAAATAGGAATTGATGTCTGGCATATAAACCACCCCTTCAGGGGCGATGCTTGGCAGAAAAACAAACAAAATCGGAAACACCACAAAATAAGCAAAGGCACAACCTAAATAAAACAACACAATACCGCTGAATAAAATGGGCATGGCAATGCGTTTTTCGTGACGATATAAGCCCGGTGCCACAAAGGCCCATATCTGATAGAAAATAACCGGCATGCTGATAATTACAGCCAGAATTATCACCATTTTGAACGGGGTTAAAAATGGTGATAATACACCGGTGGCAATCATCTCGGTGCCGGCAGATAAATTTATCATCACCGGTTTGGCAATCAACGTGTAGATTTTGCCGGCAAAGGGAAACATAATAACAATTAAAACCAGCACGGTCATAACCGCTTTGAGTAAGCGACTGCGCAGTTCGATCAGATGGTCGATAATCGACTGTTCTGAATCAGTCATGCGTTTCCTTGTTGGGTTTTTGTTCAGCTGAAGGGTGCGACTTGCCTTGGGTGTTCGCGTCTGGCCTTGATTCAGATTCAATGTCAATGGTTTTTGACATTTCTTCAGCCAGTTGCCGGGCTTCTTCGGCCATGGCGTTTTCTTTCAATTTGGCTTTCACCGCTTCAATTTCAAGTTCCTGTTCGACATCATGTTTAATCTGGTTAAAAGTGCGTTTAATTTGTCCAAAAAAACGTCCCATTTTATGGGCCACACCGGGTAATTTTTCAGGACCCACCACCAATAAAGTCACCACAAAAACCAATAACAATTCGGTAAAACCTATGTCAAACATAACTTATTTTTCTTTTTTAGCTTCCCGGCTTGATTCGGTCTGTTCAGTTTTTTGGTTGGTGAGTTCATCCGGTTCATCATCTTGCATACTTTTTTTGAAACCTTTGATGGCACCGCCTAAATCACCACCGATATTGCGAAGCTTCTTGGTGCCGAAAATCAAAGCCACCACCACTAAAATGATAACAAGTTGCGTTACACTAATACCCATAAATAACTCCAAAGGGTTGACTGTTTAAATTCGTATTATAATGGAATAATCTTGGGACTTCATTCACTTTTGTTCCCGACAAAAATGAAAGCGGCCGCGGCGACTATATCTTATAACCTCGCACGAATGACGCTATTCACATAAGGCTTCTTTGACTTCGTCAAAACCGCCATATGCACATTGGCTATTCTTATCGCCTCTGATTGGCCTCCATGGATGGAGGTCTGCCGCGTGAGCTTGGAGCGGAAGCGGTCGCTACGCTCACGGCCTTAACGGACATTCCGTCACGCTTCTTTGCTTCGCAAAACCGCATGACTTCATTTACCTGGCCTAACCGGCTCGGCGGGTCAAGCTGTTCAGCAGCTTTCCAGAAACCAAGCGCTTTAAGAAAATAATAGAAGGAAAAGATAAAAGAGCGGTTATGCGTTTTTGCGCACTGAAAACAAGCCAAATGGAATCATAACCATAGCCAATAACCACAGGTTAAATAGAGACAAAGCCGGAACCTGTTCCATCAGCGGGGTTCCACGAGAACAACCTTGACCATTGGCAATGGCCAAAGACTCCACGCCCACCAAAGTATCCGCAATATAGTCCGCATGGCCGGACTGATGATTCACTTTAAAAATACGTGACTGCAATGGATTGAGCGGGTCAGATAATCTCAAGTTAATAACCATCCATAATTGACCATCGGCATCAAAACTCATGCCGGAGCCGTACAATTCAACACCCCCGCCCAAGTCACCCAAAGGCCCAATTAAATTGGCGTCAGCGGTTTGCGGGTTGATTTCGTATAAGTTGAAATCACCTGATGCAACGGCATACAAACGATTGTCCCAGGAGGCCAATGAAGTAAAATTATGTCCGGTAACACCGATAAGTGAGGCTTTACCCGTTTGCGGATTGACCCGGTAGAGACTCTGGTTGCTTTTAACAACCAGATAAAGACTGCCGTCACAGGCAAAAGTCATGCCGTAATCGTGACTTTCCTGAAGATTGGCAAAACCAAAATTTTGCTTGACATTGGCCACCGGCAGAGCCCGGGCATTGGAAATATCAATCTGCACCAATGTTTTGGTGTTGTCATCGGCGCCATAAATGATGTTGTTATTTGAAATGGCCATACCTTCGATACCGATATAGGGATCGGCAATCTGGCCAAAACTTTGAAAATCTCCGGAATTTAAATCAATTTCAACAATGTGATCGGGGTAATCAAAACTGTCATCTGCCACCGCATAACCTTTGACCGCCAGAACCTGACCGGGCATGCATAAAAAGGCAAAAAGTAAAAGGACAGCTCGTCTCATTGTATAATTATTATAGTTAAATACCGTATAAAAGCCGATATTAGCAAAAAAAAGTCGCCTAAACAAGCTATTTATTTGCCTAACATCACTTGACTATTCAGGTTTAAATCCAATTTTAAAGCATCAATTTACTTCAGGCTTTGCCCGGGGATATTTTAGAGATTTTGCGGCGATAAATCGATGGATATGGCTTCAGGCGGGTGTATTAACTGACCGGCCACATGTTTGACGTAGGCTTCAATGTTATCATCATGTTTAAACTGACCGTGGAGGGTTTTGGTCATATGCAGATAACCCACATAGACAGAATAGGCCAACAAGGCCTGCTGTTTGGCTTTGGTCTCCGTATAACCTATGTCCTGATAGCATTGTTGTAAGTAACTGAGGCGCTCAACAGTCACTTCTTTGAGCACTTTTGACACATAACTGTGTTGCCGGTCAGCCAGCAAGGTGGCGTAGATCAAATGACTTTGATAGGGCTCTGATGATAACAAAAACCAGGTTTTCAGACGTTTGTAAGGGTCATTAACAGACAGGACGCGTTGTTTTATGACTTTATTATCTTCGTTACGCCAGCGTTTTAAGGCTGCAATAATAAGGTCTTTGCGGTTCGTAAAATGCCAGTAAAAACTACCTTTGGTTACACCCAACACCCTGGCAATGGTTTCCACGGCCACCGCACTGACGCCCTGATGCGCAATCACCTCTAATGTGGCTTGCTCCCAGTCTTTTGGGTTCAATGATTTCTTTTTGGTGCTTTCGCTAATGGCCTTGTTTTGCTTCATCATGGCTTTATCATAACCACATTTTGAACGGGGTCAATGAGAAATTTAGATTTTCCATACGCCTGCGTATTGACATCAGCGTCAACAGTCGCCATACTGTACCGTATGTTAAACATTATTAAGGCACCATCATGAGTTTTCTGGCTTTATTAGGCATGTATATTCTGGTCACCCTGGCCTGTGCATATGTACGCACTTCTGTAAAAACCTGGACCCTGGCCACCGCCATTGTCCTCATCGCAAGTATTGTTTTGACCGACAGTTCATTTTGGGCCGGGTTCTTCATTTTACTTTTATTTGCATTACCGGCATTGTTTTTAAATATTAAGAGCATTCGGCAGCAATATTTCACCCAACATTTTTTAACTTTTTTCCGTAAAGCGCTGCCCCAATTGTCAGAAACTGAACGGGTTGCCTTAGAGGCAGGAACCGTCCATTGGGATGCCGAATTATTCAGCGGCAAACCCAATTTCAAGCGTCTGCATAACATGAAAAAACCCGAATTAAGTACGGAAGAAAAGGCTTTTCTGGATGGCCCCGTTCAGACTTTGTGTGAAATGATTGATGAACATGAGTATAACCATGTGAAAGGCGATATGCCCAAAAAAGTCTGGGAATTTATCGCCAATGAGAAATTTTTCGCCATGATTATCCCCAAAGAGTACGGCGGGCTGGGTTTTTCTGCACTGGCCCATTCTTATGTTTTACAAAAGGTGGCCTCGCGCAGTGCCGTGGCCGGTGCCACCATCGCTGTACCCAACTCCCTGGGTCCGGCTGAACTGTTATTACATTACGGTACCGATGAACAAAGAAACCATTATCTGCCCCGATTGGCCGCAGGCAAGGAAATTCCCTGTTTTGGTTTAACCGCACCCAGCGCCGGGTCAGATGCCACTTCGATTCCCGATAAAGGGGTGGTTTGCAAGAAAAAAATTGACGGCAAAGAGGTGCTCGGCATCAGCCTCACCTTTGATAAACGATACATCACTTTATCACCGGTGGCCACCGTGGTGGGACTGGCCTTTCAAATGACCGACCCGGATAAGATTCTGGGCGATAGAGAACATCTGGGTATTACCCTGGCATTGGTCCCAAGCGACACACCCGGCATGGACATTGGTCGCCGACATTTACCGCTGGATGTCTTATTCATGAACGGTCCGGTGCGTGGTAAAGATGTGTTTGTAGCAATGAATGCCATCATCGGCGGCGAAAAAATGATTGGCCACGGCTGGCGTATGCTGTCTGAAGTACTGGCCGTGGGTCGCGCCATTTCCCTGCCATCAAGTTCCACAGGTGGTGCCAAAATGGTGGCTTATGCCACCGGCGCTTACGCCCGCATCCGCAAACAATTTAATCTACCGATTGGCCGGTTTGAAGGCATCGAAGAAGCCTTGTGTCGGATTGCCGGCAAAACCTACTCATGTGCGGCCGTTTCATCCATGACCGCAGCCGCAGTGGACCGCGGTGAACGGCCATCGGTGCCCTCAGCGATTGCCAAAATGCACACCACCGACATGGCGCGCGATATCATCGCCGATGCCATGGATATTCATGGAGGTAAAGGCATTATTATGGGTCCCAATAATTATCTGGGTCGTGCCTGGATGGGAGCGCCGATTTGGATTACTGTGGAAGGTGCCAATATATTAACCCGCAGCTTAATCATTTTTGGTCAGGGGGCGATTCGCTGTCATCCTTATGTACTAAAAGAGATGGAAGCCGCCAATTTAGCCGATGAAGAAGAATCCTTAAAAACCTTTGACCATCTGTTGTTTAAACACATGGGTTATACTTTCCAAAACGCAGTTCGCTCATTCTTTATGGGTCTGGGCAGTTGGCGGCTGGAACCGGGTCCGGGTGATAAATTCACCAAGCAATTTTATTCCAGAATCACCCGATACAGTGCCGCCTTCGGTTTTGCTGCCGATGTGGCCATGTTAACCCTCGGCGGTTCTCTGAAAAAACGTGAATCCACCTCAGCCCGATTAGGGGATGTCCTGAGCCACTTATACATGGCATCAGCGGTGCTTAAACGCTACCGTGACCAAGGTGAACAAAGCGCGGATCAACCGCTGGTGGCCTGGGCGCTGCACCATCATTTTTATGAAATCGAGCAGGCCCTTAAAATACTCAGTTACAATTTTCCCAACAAAGCCGTTGGCTTTATGTTGCGCCGAACCATATTCCCTTTGGGCACCCATGAATTACCACCGGGTGACCGTTTGGGTCATAAGGTGGCTTCTTTGATGTTATCGCCCAATGAAACCCGTGATCGGTTGTGTGATGGCATCGACAAACAAGTTTCAGAAAACAATCTGGTGGCGAAAATGAATCAGGTACTGGCCAAAGTCATCGACACCGAACCTCTGGAACGGCGGATTTTGAAAGCAGAAAAAAGCGGTGAAATTGACGCCATCGAACCCACTGAACAACTTAACCAGGCTCTGGAACGCGATATTATTAACAAAAGCGAATTTAACACCCTGACCAAAGTCAGGGCACAGGTTGCCGAAGTGATTGCTGTGGATGATTTTCCGCATGATGCTTTTGACCGAACCCAGGCTTACACCACCCGTGAAGAAGCTAAAATCGCTTAGCGAATCCATTGTTTAATCTGATTAAAAAGCCCGTTTTATCCGGGCTTTTTTTAATTAACCGGAATGGGAGGTGCCGGCAAAGTGTGTTGGGTGCTGAGCAGTTTGAGGTCTTTTAAGATGGTGAACATATCCGATAAATATTGCTGCTCAGCCAGTTCCGGGTGCGCGTGACTGTGAATCAGCACCGCAGCCATCACCTCAAATTCCAGCTGATGTTCACTGTCGGTTTTCACCAGCTTGTTACGCATATCATCGAGCGCCTGATGGACGTCATCAGGTTGTCTCGGCCGGCTTAAAATACTGTGTCTTAATTGTTTAAAAAGTTTGTGTTGCCGCTCTGTGCCATACACCAGTTTGGATTTGATCAAAGCCGCATGTTCCCAAATCCAGGCGCGGTTTTTTTGGTAATCGGTAAATTCAATTAAGGAAGTCACAAGACTGCCGGAGTTGCCATTGGGACGCAACTGTAAATCAATGTCATAAAGATGACCGTGATAAAGCCTCGCATTCAAATGATGGGTGATGCGTTTCACCCATCGTTGCATAAAATAACGCTGCTCATTGGAAATAACCTCACAATCTATCACAAAAACCAGGTCCATATCCGATGACAGTTTCATTTGTCCCGAAGCCAATGAGCCATAGGCAATGACCATTAATTGTTGACTGTTAATGATTGATGTCGCATGAGGTTGTAACTTTTCACAAGTTTCCCGGTGACTGAATTCGATAACGCATTTCAGAATAAATTCTGCCAGGCGAGACAAACGATGGCAGGTATGGCGATGGCCGTGTTTATTATTGAGCCAATCGCAGATAATCAGAAACTGGGTGCTGAGCTTAAAATAGCGCAAAGCTTCCATCCACTGTTCCACATCATCAACCGGCATCCGTTGTTGTTCCCAGGATTGCTGCAACCATTCAAGTGTTAATTCTTGTGGCAAATCATGGGCTTCAAACAACAACTCCAACAGCACCGGAAAGCGGGCGACAGTTTGGGCCACATAATCATGTTTTTGAATCAGCCGCAACAAAGCCACCAGAACCGGTTGTTCTTTGACCAGCATCGATAAATAGCTGGGTCGTTTGACAATGGCCCTGATCACTTGCATCAATCGCTGCCAGGCAATAACCGGGGTTTTATTATCTTCATGAAAACCCTCAGGGTCTGCAGCCGCATGCAGTCGGGATGATTGTGATTGGACCGACTGCGCATTGCGGCCAATTAAAACAGCCTGTTGAAGAACACCGTAGACTTTTTCAGAAGTCGATTTTGGCAAACGTTGTAAGGGTAATTCAGCCATTTTCTCATTGATCAGTCGTTGTTCATCTGCGGTAAGTGCCACTTCGGCCGTGGCAATATCTGCAAACAAATGTCTGAAAATGACATCAATCTGGTTTCTGAATAACTGCAATTGATGTTGGTATGCGTGCCAATCGGCTTGATTAAAAAACCGCGCTATGTGGTTTTTTAATCCATCCGGAAACGAAAAAGCATGCTTGGGCTGGTCATTCACCACCTGCAGCGTATTTTCGCTTTTACGTAACCACAGCCAGCCCATCATTAAAATGTCTTTATCTGCGGCAGACAATTTACCGGCTTCATACAACTGTAGAATTTGATTGTAAATGGACACCCCTTGCAGCGTCTCATCACGACCACCAAAGGTCATTTGCAAGGATTGCACCACAAACTCAACCGAACGAATACCGCCTAAACCATACTTTAAATCATCCGCTTCATAATCTGTGAATAAGGTCATATCCGCTTTAATTTTGGCCAGCGATTCAAAGACAGAATAATCCAGATGACGTCGATAAATAAACGGTTTAATGGCCGCTAAAATTCGCTCACCGGTTGTCTGATCACCGGCCACCTGCCGGGCTCGCATCCAGGCAAAACGTTCCCATTCCCGGCCTTCATGAAGTAAATAATGCTGCAAGGCCTCCAAAGAACAAGCCAAAGGCCCCACCGTACCAAACGGCCGCAGGCGCATATCCACCTGGTAAACCCGACCTTCATCGGTATATTGATCAAGTAATTGAATGAGTTTTTGGCCAAGCCGGTTAAAATATCGACCGGCTTCCAAAGATTTTTGGCCGTCTGAACAATTCCCTTGCTCATAAACAAACACCAAATCAACATCTGACGAATAATTCAGTTCACCTGAGCCTAATTTTCCCAGCGCAAAGATGTGTAAATATTGCGGATTATTTTGCGCATCACGCACAACACCGCTGCGCGCGGTCATCTCAGAAACCGCCGCATGGTAGGCTTGTTGTATTAAAGTATCGGCCAAATCACTCACAGCATGCAATGCCGTTAAATGCCTGCCAACTGCCTGGTCTAAATCCTGAGCAGCAATATAGGCCAAGCGTGTTTGTCGAAATCGCCGCAAACAGGCCGACAAACCGATTGATTGATTACTGTCATAAAAGGTTTGCCAATCCCTGATGACCTGATAATCCGATAATAGCGGATAGCGTTGCCGGATTTTGATGACCGCGGGCCAGTGTTGGCGAATAAAGGGAAAGGCCGACAACCAGTCGGGCCGCTCATTGAGCGCATCCGACCCGGTGGTTAAATCCTGAAAAGACACATCAGCCCCAGCAATGTGCTGCGTATGTCGAAAGCGGAAACGCGCGTATGAGAATCACAGTTTTTTGATTTGTGAACCGATGATTATTGACAATATTCTATGATGGTTTTTTCGGCTTTCTGTAAAGCATTCACCCGTTCATCATCCGTCATCCGGACTTGTTCGCCGGTTTTGGGATCGATTCTGGATACCCGCACACTGGCATTTAAAGCATCCCGATTGGCTTTGGCTTGTTGACATAGCTTTTGTTTGTTCACTTGATCGGCCGCCGCCAACGCTTTTTCAGATTGTTCCCGCAAAACAGCGTCATCATCGGCCGCAGCGGATTCACTTTCTAAATCAGATTGATTCGCGGCTGGGTCGTTTTGATTCGGCGCGGGTTGTGGTTTATGCTCTTTGATACGCAAAGTATCGGCCTGTTGATTCGGCGGCTTTTTTTCTGAATAGTGAATATTGCCATCCTTATCCACCCACTTATAGACCTTTGTGGCAGCAAGTGTTGTGGCACCCAACACACACAGAAATAACAGAATGCTTAATTTCATCACGTTCTCCACGTACAATACATCTCAATAATAAAAATATTCCCTGTAAATAGCAAGCATGACCATTCTATTTTCTGTACAATTAATAATCAGTTAAATTATTTACAAACATGACTAAATTAGACACCGCCAGGAAAAAAGGCATTTATTTATTGCCAAATCTGTTTACAACCGGTGCTTTGTTTTCCGGATATTACGCCATTATTGCAGCCATTGCCGAAAAATATGAAATGGCCTGTTTAAGTATATTTATTGCGGCTTTGCTGGACGCTTTAGACGGCCGTGTGGCGCGACTGACCAACACCCAATCCGAGTTTGGTGAGCAATATGATTCACTGTCCGATTTGGTGTCTTTTGGGATTGCGCCATCAGTTCTCATGTTCAAATGGTCGTTAATCACTTTGGGCGACATTCATCCGGTGATGGGAAAAATCGGCTGGCTGGCCGCTTTTATCTATGCCGTGAGTGCGGCCTTACGACTGGCCCGCTTTAATACCCAAATTGGCACCATCGACAAGGCTTATTTTCAAGGCTTGCCATCGCCGGCAGCGGCGGCGGTTCTCGCTTCCTTTGTGTGGATTTGCCTTGATTTGGAACTCGCCGGTCCGGATCTGAAATTTGTGGCTTTACCTTTGACCATTGTTGTGGGATTGTTGTTGGTCTCCCGTTTGCGGTATTATTCGTTTAAGACCATCAATTTTAAAGAAAACGTCTCATTCATTTGGGTTTTAATTTTGGTGCTGGTATTTGTGTTGCTGGCCATAAAAACCCAATGGGTCTTATTTGTAACTTTTAGTGCTTATGCCATTTCAGGCGTGGTGTTGACCATCCACAGCCTGCGCCAAAAACGACAAAAACGCAGTCAAAAAGCCAAACAAAACACCCAAGACCCCAAAAAACCAATGCCATGACCGAAAAAAAAACTTTTTTCAGCACAGAAGACGGTCAACAATCCGCGGGCACACTACAACAGCTGACCCTGTTGGCGGATTTAACACAGGATTTCGTGAATACCATGAACATAAACGAAGTCTTGCGTCGCGCGGTAAAACGCATTCGTGATTACATGAATGCAGAGGCCGCCAGTATCTTTTTGGCAGATAAAAATGAACAGAACTTAATCTGTCGCGCCAGTTCAGGACCGGTGGACATCACCGATATGTCCATCAAAATTGACAGCGGCATTATCGGCCGCACCTATCTGGAGGGCAAATGTCAGATTATTGAAGACGCCCAAAAAGACAAAGATTTTGTCTGCCATGTGGACACCCTGACCGGCTTTCGAACCCACTCAGTGCTGTGCTCTCCTTTGATAAGCAATGATCAGACCATTGGCGTTATTCAGCTGTTAAACCATCAGGACAACACCCTATTTGACAGTCGGGATGTGGACATTTTACGGCTTCTGGCCACACCGCTGGCGCTCGCCATTGTCAATGCCCGCTATACCCTTGAATTTGTTGAACAAAAACGCCTCAAAAAAGAACTGACCCTGGCCAGAAGGTTACAACGCTCTTTATTGCCGGGACGTCAGGATCCGCCATTCCCGGTGGTTGGCAGTAACTTATCAGCCAACGAGGTGTCCGGCGATTTTTATGATTTTTTTGAACTCAATAATGGCACGGTGGGGTTTTTTATCGGTGATGTTTCCGGAAAAGGACTGGACGCGGCCATGCTGATGGTGCGTGCCAGCAGTTTATTACGCTGGATTGGCAAAGACCAATTGCCGCCGGGCCAATGGCTGGCCAAAGCCAATAAAGAGCTGTGCGAAAAATCATCACGCGGCCTGTTTGTCTGTGCAGCGGTGGGATATTACCACCCCAAAACTGACACCGTCACCTGGTCCAATGCCGGTTTGCCACCGGTCATTTATATGTGCCCCGATTGTGACACCGAGACATGGCAGGCCGATGCGCCGCCTTTAGGAATCAAAGCCAGCTCAATTTCTTTTAATCAGCAATCCAAAAAACTCAACAAAGGCGGTTTGTATTTATTGACCGATGGCTTGACCGACGCCCGCAATGAAAATAACCAGCGCATGGAACTGGCCGGCGTAATTCAACACATCCGAAGCCTCGAATCTGAGGCACCCGAAGTCAGAATTGGCAAGCTGATTACCGCCACCCGACGCAACCGGCTGAATGATGATGCGACCCTTATTTTAATTGAAAAACGTCATCACCTGACCGACCATATACTTTTGAATATCCGTTTTATGGCAGACCCCTGTGAACTGAAAAAAATCAGACAGCAGGTGGAGAACATTGTTATTGATGTGGGCTTTAACGCCTCACAACAACAAAAAATCATACTGGCTCTGGATGAGGCCATCACCAACATCATCCGACATGCCTATAAAAACACTGATGATGGTGAAATTGAACTGGCTATTTTGCGTCAGAACAGCACCTTAAGTTTCTATTTGCGGGATTTTGCCCCGGAAGTCTATGACAGCAGCATCAAACCCCGCGACCTGTCACAACTGCAACCCGGCCAAATGGGCATTAATTTTATTGACACGGTGATGGATTCCTGGGAATTTGCCACCCCCAAAGACGGCTATGGCAATTTACTGATAATGAAAAAAGAAATTGTCAAATCCGCACCGCATTGATTAAGATGCTTCCCTGGTGCTCATTTTTTTCTTATTTTTCAAGCAACAACCCATCTATTATGTTTAAAATTCTGTTATTTATACCCTTACTTATCAGCCCAGTTCTCAGCCAGGCAGAACCCGTTCCGGTTGAGAATTTTGCCGCTAAAGTTCAATTCAAATCTGTCAAAATTTCACCTGATGGCAAACACCTTGCTTATACATTTGAGGAGGGAGACCGGGTTAAACTTGGCACAATGAATATAAAAACAAAAAAAGGAATTTACGCCTTTGACGTAGGTGCTGATCGGGAAATCGTTCAATTTGATTGGGTCAATAACAATCGTCTTTACTTTTTAGGAGCAGATATTACAGGATGGCTTGATGGGGCGCCAAAAAACTACAGAGCCTATTTTGCAAATTTAAATGGTAAAAAAAGAAAATCGATTCCGGTTCAGTACAGCAATATAGTTTCATTTTTAGAAAATGAACCTGATTATGTGTTAATCAATAAGTATTTTGAAGATGGTGTAAAAGTCCACAAAATGAATGTCCATACCTTAAAAACTGATTACCAGGCTGTTGAACCTAAAACTGTAGGTGGTATGCATTCAACAATTCAGTTTATTAGTTTTGACCACAATGACAATGCCCGACTTGCCTATGAATTTGATCCGGTAGACAAAAAAAATTATGACGATGATATTTTGTACATTCATGTACGTTCATCAAATGGGGATTGGAAATCTTTAAAAGTTAACAATCAAAGAAAAGAAAAGCCTGTATTTTCCGGATTGGGATATAACAAAGCCAATGATAAGTTTTATTTTATCTCAAATTACGATCTTCCAGGAAAAGGGGCTAATGGATTATTTGAATATGATTTTAAAACCAATGAAATCAATCTTTTATTCAGGCATCCTGATGCCGATGTTATTTCTGGTGCCTATGGTAAAAATGAAGAATTTATTGGTGCTTACTATGAAGCAGGATATCCAAACTATTATTATTTGGAAGATGATGATGTGGCAGAAGAAGTCAATTTTCACAAATCTATTCGCGCCAGTTTTCCACAATCCACTGTATCCATAGGAACTTACACAAAGGATAAAAACCTTACTACCTTATTTGTAAGAAGTGACAGAAATCCAGGTGACTATTACATATTTAATAAAAACCAAAATAAAGTTAGCTATTTAGCCAGTGTTTTACCAAGCATAGATAAAAACAAAATGGCTAAGGTTGAACCTTTTACCATTCAAACCAGAGATGGTTTAAAAATGTACGGTCAGTTAACAATTCCTAAAAATAAAGAATTAAAAAACCTACCGCTCATTGTTTTCCCCCATGGCGGTCCATATGGGGTCATGGATACCTGGCGATGGTATCCTCGCCCACAATTATTTGCAAACAGGGGCTACTTAGTTCTTCAGCTCAACTACAGAGGTTCGTCAGGTTACGGCAGCGAATTTGAAGAAGCTGGATATCATGAATGGGGCGCTAAAATGCAAGACGACATAACTGATGCCACGCTTTGGGCTATCGATAAAGGTTATGCCGATAAAAATAGAATTTGTATTCACGGTATAAGTTATGGTGGTTATGCCGCTATGCAAGCTGTCGTTAAAGAACCCGATTTATACAAATGTTCGATTCCCGATGCTGGAACTTATGAACTGGCTTATCATATGAAATCTACGGATATGTTTAAGGGCAATAATTCTCTTAAAGAATGGTTTTTTACCAGAATGCTGGGTGAAAACTTCGAGGAATTAAACAAAGAACGCTCACCAGTCTATCATCTTGATAAATTAAAAGCCAAGTTAATGATTGTTCACGGAACAAAAGATGTTCGGGTTACCATTGGAAACGCTGAAATCCTTGAAGAAAAATTAAAAGAAAAGAATATTCGCTATGAAACCTTCTATAAAAAAGACGGACACGGCTTTCAAAAAGTACCTTATCGCATCGAATTGTACAATAAAATGTTGGATTTCTTAGACCAGCATATTGGTGAGAAAAGTCAATCATCAAACTAAGCAAGCCGGCCTTTCGTATAGAAGTTTGCGGGCGCACATGAGATAATAGGCGGGTTTTTTTAACCGCCATTATCTGATGACTCAAGCGTCCGCACAACCCCGTAAAATTTTAGTCACGTCTGCCCTGCCGTATGCCAGTGGTTCCTTGCATCTGGGCCATTTGGTCGAGCACACCCAATCGGATATCTGGGCGCGCTTAATGCGCAGTTTAGGCCACGAAATCAAATACCTGTGTGCCGATGATGCCCATGGCACCCCAATAATGCTGCTCGCCGAAAAAAAGGGTTTAAGCCCTGAACAACTGGTGGACAGTATGCGTGAAGAGCACTGGCGCGATTTGCAGGCTTTTGGCATTTCTTACGACCATTACCATTCCACACACTCCGAAGAAAACCGGTCACTGGTGACCGACATTTACAACAAGCTCAAAAGCGCCGGTCATATTGATGAAAAAATCATTGCCCAATATTACGATCCTGAAAAAAATATGTTTTTACCGGACCGTTTCCTGCGGGGCACCTGTCCGCGATGTGGTGCCGACGATCAATACGGCGACAACTGTGAAGCCTGCGGCGCATCCTATGATCCGGCTGATCTGAAAAACCCAAAATCAGCCGTCAGTGGTGCCACGCCTGTTTTAAAAGAATCCAAGCACTTGTTTATTAACCTCAACAATTTTGAACCCATGCTCAAGGACTGGGTGACTTCAGGCACTTTGCAGGATGAGGTTAAAAACAAACTCAATGAATGGTTTGAGGCAGGCTTACAATCCTGGGACATTTCCCGGGATGCGCCCTATTTTGGTTTTCAAATCCCCGGTGAAAAAGATAAATACTTTTATGTCTGGATGGATGCGCCGGTGGGTTATCTGGCCTGTTTGAAATATGTGTGTGAGCAGCGGGGTGAAGATTTTGCACCCTGGATTGACCCTGACAGTGATCATGAGATGGTGCATTTTATCGGCAAAGATATCTTGTATTTTCATGCCCTATTTTGGCCCGCCATGTTGTGCGGTGCCGGCATGAAACAACCCAATGCGGTGTATGCCCATGGTTTTTTGACCGTTAACGGCACCAAAATGAGTAAATCACGGGGCACGTTTATTAAGGCTTCAACTTATTTGGACCATTTAAACCCCGATTATTTACGCTATTACTTTGCGGCTAAATTATCCGACAACCTGGTTGATATAGATCTGAATATGGATGATTTTCGACAACGTGTTAACAGCGATTTGGTGGGCAAAGTGGTGAACATCGCTTCCCGAACCGCCGGCTTTATCAAAAAGCAATTTGATTTGCGCCTGGCCGATCAATTGGATCAAGCGAATTTATATGAACAGTTTATGGACCAACATGACACGGTGGCCGAATTGTTTGAAGCCAGAAAATACAGTGCCGCCATTCGTTTGATTATGCACTGGGCGGATCAGGCCAATCAGTACATTGCCGAAAAAGAGCCCTGGGTGGCGATAAAAGATGAAAACCGCCTCGAAGAAGTGCATCAAGTGTGTACCACCGGTTTAAATTTGTTTCGGGTGCTGATGACCTGGTTGGCGCCGGTGATACCGCACACTACGAAGAAAGCCGCTGATTTTTTGAACACTGACCTGACGCAATGGCATGCCGCTGAAAAGCCCTTGTTAAACCATACCATCAAGCCGTTTAAACCCTTGTTACAACGCATAGAAACTGATACCTTAGAAACCATTATGCAACAAAGCCAGGAAGACTTAAAAACCACCCGGGAAAAACAACCCACCGGCCCATTGGTCGATGACCCCATCAGCGAAGAAATCAGTTTTGATGATTTTGCCAAGCTGGATTTTCGCGTGGCCACAATCGTGGCGGCTAAGGCGGTACCAAAAGCCGATAAATTAATTCAATTAACGTTGGATCTCGGCGGTCTTGAAAAAAACGTTTTTGCCGGCATCAAAGCCGCCTATAAACCTGAAGACCTGGTGGGCCGGCAGACGGTGATGGTGGCCAATTTAGCCCCGCGTAAAATGCGTTTTGGCCTGTCAGAGGGGATGGTGCTGGCCGCGGGCCCCGGTGGTGAGGATGTTTTTTTGTTAACACCGGATGACGGTGCCAAAGCCGGTATGCGGGTGAAATAGTTTAAGCGGACAGGTTCAGGTCAATGACCACTTTTTTTGTCATTTTCATCAGTGCAGCTTTTGTGAATAACTTCGTGTTGGTTCGCTTTTTAGGGCTGTGTCCGTTTATGGGCGTGTCCAGTCAATACAAATCAGCCCTCGGCATGGCTTATGCCACCGCTTTTGTACTGACCTTATCATCGATTGTCAGTTATCTGGTGAATGAATACCTGTTAGTACCTTTGCAGATTGAATACTTAAAAACCTTGAGTTTTATTCTGGTGATTGCAGTCACGGTACAAATGACTGAAATGATTCTGCACAAATCTTCTCCCTTGCTGTACCAGGTATTGGGTTTATTTTTACCTTTAATCACCACCAATTGTGCGGTTTTGGGTGTGGCCTTGTTAAACGTCCAACAACAAAACAGTTTACTGGAGTCAGCGGTGTTCGGTTTTGGGGCTGCTTTTGGTTTTGGCTTGGTATTGGTGTTGTTTTCAGCCATCCGTGAACGCCTGGAGATGGCTCATATACCCGCATCTTTTCGAGGCATTCCAATTGCCTTGATTACGGCCGGCATTATGGCGCTGGCTTTTATGGGCTTTGGCGGCATGGTAAGCACATGAATTATCTTCTGGCCTTACTCGGTATGCTGATACTGGCCGGCCTGTTCGGTCTTATGATTGTGTGGGTGGCGCGCAAATTTAAAGTCGAAGGCAATCCGGTGGTGGAGCAAATTAACCAGGTATTGCCCCAAACCCAATGCGGCCAATGCGGCTATCCCGGCTGTAAACCCTACGCCGAAGCGATTGCCAAAGGCGAAGCACCAATCAACCAATGCCCGCCCGGTGGCCAGGAAGGAATTCGCAAACTGGCTGCACTGCTGGATGTGGAAGAGCTGGAACTCAATCCTGACAACGGGGTTGAGGATGAAGTGGATACGATTGTAGAAATTATCGAAGCCGATTGCATCGGATGCACCAAATGTATTCAGGTGTGCCCTGTGGATGCCATTGTCGGGGCCGCCAAACATATGCACACGATTATTGGTGATGAATGCACGGGCTGCGATTTGTGTATCCCCGCCTGCCCGGTGGATTGTATTATCCAAATCCCAGCACCTTTGCCCAGCCGCATTCACCGTCAGGAAAAACCCCGGCTGATGATGACCATTGAGGAGGCACAACAATGGCCCGGATAAAAGACCGTCTCGACAGCTTTCATGGCGGCTTGGTGCTTAAACACCACAAGGAATTATCCGTGCGCAGTGAGGTGATTGCCATTGATCGGCCCGAACAACTGGTGATTTCTTTACGGGTCAACCGTGGCCACGTTTCACAACCGGTGGTGAAAGTCGGCGACCGGGTTAATAAATACCAGGTCATTGCCCAACCGATACACCCTTTTGGGGTGGTGGTACATGCACCTTTTTCGGGCACCATTCATGCCATTGAGGAACGACCCACGGCTGCACCGGATGCCGAAGTGGCACCTTGCATCATTTTAGACACCGATGCAGAGGACGAAACCATTGAATATTTACCGCCTTTACAATCGATTAACCGCACCAGTCTGATTCAGCGTATCCAGAAAGCGGGGATACTGGGCATGGGCGGTGCCGGTTTTCCCACCCATGTAAAGTATGATCACCAAACTCACAACCAGGATCATTTACTTATCATTAACGGTGCCGAGTGTGAGCCCTATATCACCTGCGATGAACGCCTGATGCTGGATGAAGCCGAAGCTTTACTGAAGGGCACTGATTTACTCATGCAGGCTGCCGATGCGCGACGTGCCGTGATTGCGATTGAGGACAATTTGGGTAGCGTAAAATCCTTATTGGATAAAACCATCAACACCCTCGAATTGACTGGTATTGAGGTCATCAAAGTACCCACCATCTACCCCACAGGGGGTGAAAAACAATTGATTAAGGTACTCACGGGTCTTGAAGTACCGAGCGGTCAAACACCCTTATCTCTGGGGATTATTATGCAAAATGTGGCCACCACCAAAGCGGTGTATGATGCGGTGGAACACAACCGGCCACTGACCGAACGGTTGGTGACAGTGACCGGGGATCAGGTGGGCCGACCGGGTAACTATTTAACCCCTGTCGGCACGTCTTTTGAGCGCTTATTGGCAACGGCAGAATGTACACTGTCAGGTATCGAAAAGCTGGTGGTCGGCGGCCCGATGATGGGCTATCCGATGCCGAATTCGGCAATTGGTGTGGACAAAACCACCAATTGCCTGTTACTGCTGAATAAAGACAGCAGCCAACCGGATTTAACCACGCTGCCCTGCATTCGTTGCGGTGATTGCGTCAAAGCTTGCCCGCAGGACTTATTACCGCAGCAGTTATTCTGGTATATTCAGGGCGATGATTTGGAAAAAGCCCGTAATCACCATGTATTTGATTGCATTGAATGCGGTGCCTGTTCCTGGGTGTGTCCCAGTCACATTGATTTAGTCAGTTATTATCGGTATGCCAAGTCTGAATTAACTTACCAGGATTACAAAAAAGCCAAGGCTCAACTGGCCAAACAACGCCATGAAAACCGCGAACAGCGCTTACAAGATATCAAAGCTGAACGCCAGGCCCAACGCCGTGCCAAAGCCGAAAAACTGAAAGACAAAAGCACCGCCAAAAAAGAAATCTCAGCGGTGCTCGATCGCATTAAAAACAAACAAGCCGACCAGGACCATAAACAATGACTACGGCATTAAACACATCAGGCTCACCCCATATTCCGGCCCGTTTCAGTGTCACCAAAGTCATGGGATGGGTGTTGCTGGCTTTGGTTCCTGCCATCACCGCCCATGTGTTTTATTTTGGTGTGGGCATAGTCATTCAAATACTGCTCGCCACTGCCGCCGGCTATTTATTTGAAGGGTGGTGTTTACGCTGGCGCCAACAACCACTCAAACCTTTTTTAACGGATTTAACCGTACCGGTGACGGCGGTGTTGTTTGCCTTGTGTTTATCACCGATCGCACCGTGGTATGTGGCCGTGGTGGGCATGTTTTTTGCGATTGTGGTGGCCAAACATTTGTACGGTGGCCTGGGCAATAATATTTTTAACCCGGCGATGGTGGGCTTTGCCACCATTTTAGTGGCTTTCCCACAATCCATGTCACTGTGGCTGCCGCCTGCCGGCTTGATACAGTTAGGCGACAATTTACAATCCATTGGCTGGCAACAAACTTTATACGTTGTTTTTGCGGGCTTACCCGCCGATATATCGGTGGATGCGGTGACTGCGGCCACCCCGTTAACGGCATTAAAAACCGGTTTGCAACAAGGCTTTGCCCAAAGCGAGATTGTCACCGGCGCGGTGTTTGGTGATTTCGGTGGTTTGGGTTGGGAATGGATTGCCAACTGGCTGTTTTTAGGGGGTCTGTTGTTATTGTTTAAACGGGTGATTACCTGGCATGTACCGGCAGCTGTATTGATGACCACCATTGCAGCGGCCACACCGTTTTATTTGTTTAATGCCGATATTTACATGTCACCTCAGCAGCATGTCTTCTCAGGTGGCATCATGCTGGCGGCTTTTTTTATTGCCACCGATCCGACTTCCGGTTGCTCATCTAACCGCGGTAAAATTATCTTTGGTGCAGGGGTGGCCATTTTAACCGTTCTGATCCGAAATTTTGGTGCTTACCCCGATGGGGTGGCTTTTGCGGTTTTACTCATGAATTTATCCGCGCCTTTGATTGACCGTTTAACCATTCCCCAGCCTTACGGCAAAAAAGGTCAGCCATGAGCGAAGAAAAATCCAACCAAAAAAACACCTGGACATTGCCGGTTATATTGGCGGTGATTACTTTAATCACCAGTGCGGTGCTGATGCTAACCCACGAACTCACCAAAGATACCATTGAACGACAGCGTCTGCAAGCACGCCTTAAATCATTGCAGCGGCTGTTGCCGGAACAGCTGGTTGATAATGATGTGATTGCTGATGCGGTGACGATTTTTGAACCGGACGCTCTGGGTCATCGCAAACCCAAACAACTGTATATCGGCCGCAAAAATGGCGCATTCAGCGCGGTGGCCGTTCCGGTAACAGCACGCAATGGCTATTCCGGTGATATAGAACTGATGGTGGGCATTAAAGTCAACGGTGAAATCACCGACGTGGCCATCATTAACCATAAGGAAACACCCGGTCTGGGTGATTTGATTGAACGCGGAAAAAGTGACTGGTTGCAGCAATTTCCCGGACGTTCTCTTGATAATCCGGTTACAAAAAACTGGAAAGTCAAAAAAGACGGTGGGCGATTTGATCAGATTACCGCCGCCACCATCACCCCGCGTGCGGTGGTGGGAGCGATTAAAAAAGCTTTGCTTTATGAACAGACTTTGGACCTTAAAATGTTAAAAGAAGCGGTTAAAGACGATGCGTGATTTTATAAAGACACGGCTGTGGGACAACAATGCCGCTTTGGTACAAATGTTGGGACTGTGCCCTTTGCTGGCAGTTTCAAATACGGTGATTAATGCCTTGGGTATGGGCATTGCCACCGTTACAGTGGTGGTGATTACCAACTTTTTAGTGTCTATGATACGCCCCATCACCCGACAAGAAATTCGTATTCCGCTTTTTGTGTTGCTCATTGCCAGCGTGGTCACGGTGATAGAAATGGTGATGAATGCCTATTTTCACCAGTTGTATTTAATTTTAGGTATCTTTATTCCTTTAATCGTCACCAATTGCTTAATCATGGGTCGTGCAGAAGCTTATGCCTCAAAAAATCCACTGTGGTCATCGGTTAAAGACGGCTTTTTTGTGGGTCTGGGTTTTGCTTTGGTGATGATAGCCATCGGCGCCATACGAGAATTAATCGGCCAGGGTACTTTGTTCTCACAAGCCCATTTGTTGTTCGGTGACTGGGGACGACACCTGACCCTCACCCTGATCCCGGAATACAGCGGTTTTTTGGTGGCGGTGTTACCGCCGGGGGCTTTTTTTGCTCTGGCACTTTTGGTGGCTTTAAAAAACAAACGTGATGCCAACCAAAAAGAAAAAGCGCGACAAAGCCACAAAGCCACAACAAGCAACCCTGAATCGACGTGAATAAAGCGCCGGTTTATTGTCTCTACCTGTTGTATTGCGATCAAGATTTCCTTTACACCGGGATTGCCATCGATCCCGAAGTCCGACTAAAACAACACCGGTCAAAAAAACCGCCGGGGGCTAAATTCACCCGACGGTTTAAACAACTGGAGCTTGTTTATCAGGTCTCTGTTGGAAGTCGCGCCCGGGCCCAAAATTTAGAATACCATATCAAACGTTTAAGTAAAAAGGACAAGCATTGGCTGGTTAAGCAACAACTGTCAATGGCCGATTTGCAACAATTTTTAGGTCTGAATGACTGATACCCGATTAACCTTTATATTCAAACACTTTAACCACCCGGTGCACGCCCCGTAAGTGACGGATGCGTTCGACCACAGCATCGGCTTCATCCCGGGTTACCAAACCCATGAGAAAGACTTCTCCGTTGGCAACGGTTATTTTCACCCGGGTTGGATCAAAATCGGGAATATCAATTTTTAACAGCGAGCCTTTGGCTTTTGAAGCGATGTATTTATCCTTGGTACGTCGCCCCATTTTAGAGACCTCTTCCACGGTTTTAAGCTGGTTGACAACTTTCATCACACCATCTTTCACGGCGGCGGCATCTTCCGCACGAATGCGATCCTGATTATTTTTGACTTCACCGGCTAGTAACACCACGCCATTATACGTATCTACTTTAATGCGGCTGTCATGTTCAACTTGTTTGCGGATTTCGTTTTTAACGCTGGCAGTGATGATTTTATCGTCCAAAACCTGACCGCTGGAACGGCGATCATGCGCCACATTGACACCTGTGACGATGGCACCTCCCACCAAAACAGCGGCACAGCCTTGTAACAGTAAACCACACATCAGTAACAGCAGTATTTTTTTCATTTTTTAATAATCCTCAGTTAAAAAAAGTTTGTTGGAACGCATTCTCAATCCAGTTTATACGTGGCGGGGTTAAAGAACCGTTAATGGCCACCACATCAAAACGGCAATAACAGCGGTTGGTCATGTGCTTTTTTTTCAAATAGGCCGCAGCCGCCTGACAAATTCTGTGTTGCTTGGCACGGGTCACGGATTCTTCTGCGCTGGCCCATTGTTGATGACGGCGGTAACGTACCTCGATAAACACAACGGTATCTCCGTCCTGCATAATTAAATCCACTTCACCGGCTTTGATGCGAAAATTTCCGGTGAGCAAGGTCAGACCCTGCTGTTGTAAAAACTCGCAGGCCATGCGCTCCCACCGATTGATTCCGGGCAGTTTATTGTGACCCGAAATCAGTTGATGGAAACGACGCCACCCTTGTCGAATAATGCCCATTGTAAAGTCCGATAGATTTTTTTATCCGGTCCCATACTCAGTAATCCCGAAAGACCCTGCAAACGACCTCCACTGACCCGTGACATCCATTGCAAGCGATCCACCAGTAACAGGGCATCATAGCCCAGGGCAAACAAATCACGGCTGTCACCAATCCGGTTTAAATCAAAATTGAGGGTTTCACGCAGGGAGCCGTCGGGAAATTGAATGGGACTGATGGCAAAAATAACACCGGACAAATCATTATTCAGTGATTCATTTGAATCCATGTAAATGTGAGAGGTGGCATACACAGGCACATGACCTGCATGATTAAATAACAGCTGAGGAACCAGTAACCGCGCAAAATCAGGATGAGAAGGCATAAAAATACCGTCAATTTCAGCACTGACCACCACTTCACTTTGCAAATCAAGCTTTAAATAGCTTTGCAGGTTTTTAGCCCGCAACTGACTTTCCACCAAACCCAGCTGCTGACGAAGTGTTGCCGAGTAATCACGTGTTGCCGGGTTGAAGTAATGATTGTTTAAAATTTGACCGCCCAAAGCAACAAATTCATTCGCAAAAGCCTGACTCATACGCTGACCCCAATCGCCACCGGGTGCAAATATCAAAACCCGACGCAATCCATCTTCCCACATTCGCTTTGCCGCTTGTTCCGCTTCACCTTCGGGCGATAAAGTAAACTGAAAGTAGTCCTGATCAGTCTGATTGAGCACCATCATCGGGACACTGGGGGGAGAAAACTGAGTCAGCTGCTCAATCGATGCTTTGTCCAGTGGCCCAATGATCATGTCCACCTGAGCCGCCTGTGCAGAAAACCAGGCACCTGCGATGTTTTCCCCGGCACTGCCGGTATCAAAAAACAACAGCTCATGGCTTTGTTCAAAATCATCGCTTGCGGCCGTCAACATGCCCTTTTGCACCGCCAATCCGGCGCCGGCAAAACGTCCTGACAAAGGTAATAAGACGGCGATTTTACGCATACCCTTATCACCCTGAAAACCATAAAAATAACGCGCTGCCGGATGATTGGGCCAATCTGAAAGAAATAACTGCGTGGATTCGCCATCAGAACCAAAATTCAAATAGGCCGCCTCCAGCCACCCTTCAATCAAAGGCTCATTCTGGAAGTCTCTAATGCGCATGATTAAATCAGCGGTTTTAAGCGCGCTCAAATCAGTCACAATATCATCGTAAAGTAACCATTGTTGATCCGGCTCTGCCATGTCGGCCAAACGAATGCGATCAATAACAGCTGCCAGTTTGTCACCGGCAGCAAAGGCACACAAGGCGCGAATACGGTACAAACGCTGTTGCCATTCGCGCGACAGTGACGTGGTGTCAGCATTTAATAACAGCGGCAGATTTTCCTTACAGTCTTCACTGACATTGGCCACCTCGGCGTTAATAACGTCGATTTTCACACTGTCCAGACGGTTCTTTTGTTGCAGAGACCAGATTCTGGTCAGTTCGCCCAATTGGAAATAGGTGTCCAACAAAGCTTCGTAAACCTGAAGATTCGATGGATCCTGTTGCCACATGGGGTACAACAATTCGGCCGCTTCAAAGTAACGTCCCTGCTGATAAATCGTTAAGGCTCTGTCAAGCTGCCGTTCGTCTTTCGGCCGTTCACGGCCGGGACCTGAGGCACAGGCCGCTAACAGAAGCGTCAACAATGGAATCAGGTATTTAATCGTATGCAATTTCATAAATAGGATTTTACCGCATTATTGTCTAAAATACTTTGTTATGACAGAAGCGAATACAAAAGATTCAGGCACACTTTATGTGGTGGCCACACCGATTGGTCATTTAGACGACATCACCTACCGCGCGATTAATACCCTGAAAAGCTGTGATTTAGTATTGTGTGAAGACACCCGCCATTCAAAGCGTTTACTGCAAACCTATGGGATTGAAACCGCCACCCGGTCCTTGCATACCCACAATGAACATCAGCTCACACCGGAGCTGCTGGCACAAATCAAAGCCGGCCAGAATATGGCTTTAATCAGTGACGCCGGCACCCCTTTAATCAGTGATCCCGGCTTTCCTTTGATTGAGCAGGCCCATCAACAGGGCATTCAGGTTGTCCCTGTTCCCGGGCCCAGTGCGGTGATTGCTTTTTTATCTGTGGCCGGTTTGTCGGTCCAGCCATTCACTTTTCATGGGTTTATAGCCCCCAAACAAAACCAGCGCCAAGCGTTTTATCAGCACTTATTACCCTTGAATCAAACCCATGTTTTTTATGAATCTGCGCATCGCATTGTCAACTCATTAAACGATCTGGTTTTGGTTTTGGGCGCCGATGCGCAGGTTTCTGTTGGCCGCGAATTAACCAAACGCTTTGAGCAGCTCTTTATTGGTAGCGCTGAAAAAGTGATGGCTGACATTGAATCCGATAAAAACCACCAGAAAGGAGAATTTGTGGTGGCTGTCAGCGGCCAGACAAAAGCCCGGATGCATCCGATGGATGCCCAAAGCCGCCGCCTGGCTCGGCAACTCAAACCGTTGCTGCCACCCAAACAGGCGGCTGCGGTGGTCGCAGAACATTATGATATAAACAAAAAGATGGTTTATGAATTTATCAGCGGTTTGTAAAAAGGTTAAAACAACACAAGCAATCGATTAAGAATCCATTGCTCCCAGCGCGGTCGGTGCTTACTAAAATAACGCTGTATGCCCTGTTTTTTCCACTGTTTTATAAGATCTGAACGGGTAGAAGACTGGCCTTTGAGGTGGGTCGCTCTGACATCTGCCTGATAATGAATCCGGTAACCGGCGTTTAGACAACGTCGCATCAAATCAAGGTCTTCAAAGTGCAAAGGAAAGTCTGTATCAAACCCCCCTAATTGTTCAAACAAATCACGCCGAACAACGAATAAAGCACCATTGACAGCTTCCACGTAACCCGAAGTCTCGGCGTTATGAGCCGATTTATTAATTCCCGGCAATCCCAGGCGATATAGACCGCTCATGTGAATAAACACACGCCAGAAAGTGGGTAATCGGCGACAACTGGCCGGCTGCAAATGACCGTCTTCATTCAACACCCGACAACCTGCAAGTCCGGTTTGCGGATTGTCCCGTAAATATTCAACCATGGGCTCTATGTCATCAGGGCCTGCAAAACAATCAGGATTAATAAAAACAATATAATCAAAATATCCCATGGATGCACCCTGATTGGCGGCTGATGCATAACCCCGATTATCTGCATTGAACTCATATTGAGTATTTTTCAGCTGGGCTTTGAGTTGAGCAACCGTGGTATCCTTCGACCCATTATCAACCACCCATAAACAAAATCGTTGATCATCCGATAACCATGGGGCTAAAAACCGGTTGAGGGTCGATTGGTTTTGATAAGTGATGGTCACAAGGTCCCACTGCAACATATTACTGAGCCCGGCAAAAATCCCATAATTCAGGCCAAACCTCCATGGCCTTAATAATCTCAGACAATTCAGCACGCAACTTTTTAACACAGCTGTCAGCATCCAGATCCTTCGGCCAGCCCCCGAGGCGCGGTACATCATTGGATTTAATCGCGGCCCCATTGGCTTCGATCAGCTCTTTGACGTCGGCCTGCCAATAGATGGGCGGATTGTCCACTTCTGCCAATACGCTTTGAAGCTGATGAATAAGTTGTGCCTGAGTCCGGCTTAAATATTCGCGTAAACGGTTCAGCAACATGTGATCAGGGTTCTCCATTAAATCTGCCAATGCCGCCCGGGTGCTCTCAAATCTTTGTATGGGGTTGCAACCAAAAAAATGATGGGCCACAGAGGTCACATAATCTGCCACAAAGCTGTTGATACCCGGTCGTCTGGCAATATGATTAAATTGGCTTCTTTCCCTGTCTTCAGTTTGTAAATGCCCCAACATCACTGGGAATTGTAATGAAACATTGTCAGGATAACACGCTTCGGTCATGCCTCCGAAAAAATAGTCCTCATTGGTTTCAGTCGGCATGGTAAAAGGTAAAAATTCGCTGTTGTCAATGGAGGAGGGTGCGAAATTGGCCTGACTTAACACTTGATAATGGTCTGAATAATGGAGCAACTGAGAAGCCTCAATATTATCCAGATAGGTTTCTCGGTTTTGCCAAAATGCTTCCCTTTGTTCTTTTTTGAGCAAATACAGCCAGTAGTTACCGGCCGCCCGCGGACTGCCCCAGGTGCCGTTGCCGGTGGTTTTAATGGTGGATTGCGCCGCAATGCGGTTTAAGTCCATTAACCTTAAACCATACAGTGAACTGCTGTTGATGTGCGGATGTGCGGATAACCACTCGCCAAATGACTGACCACAGGCCTCCACCATTTCCTGCAATAAATCCTTATCATAGGGCGCACTTTTTTGTTTGATGTCACGGACGTTCAGGCCAAACTGAACCGACAAGGGTTTTTCATCGGAGAGATTGATTTCATCCGGCTTAACATCATTGGCCATTCTGGCCTGCATCAGGTAATCATCATCAAAAAAAACAAAGCGTTTTCCGGCCAGTGCCAATAAAGCCAGATTCCACACCCGACCGCCTGTAAAACCGCCCCGTTTTTGTAATAACCATTTAATCGACTGTTCATGTTGTGGCCATTCTTTTAGCAACATGGCGATAAATTGTTGCTGCCAGGACTCACCGTGATAGGTGGCATGAACAGCAGCCTTTTGACAAATTTTTTCATTGGCCGAGCGGTTATCTGCATTTTTAGAATCATCAAACACCAGCACCGGGTGCTCACTGCCGTGTTTTTGCTGATAAGCATTTAAACTGTCTAACAAACGGTTTAACTGTTCCGGACGATCACAGGTGCGAACCACCATCCCGGCATAAGGCCTGTTATCCTTTTGAGCTTTTGTGTGCTTTAATTGGTTTAACCAGTCATCCGCACTGATGATTAATCGCTTATCCTTTAAAAACCGCAACACTTTTTCAATCGCCTGCTGTTGATTTTTTAACTCAGGGATGGCAGCAGCTATTTGCTGGATGTGCTCATGCATGGGTCTGAATTGCTGGGTTAAACCCATGGCCTGTAACACCTGTAATGTCATCACATGGTTTTGACCGGTTTCATAATCCATAAAAACCAACTCATCTTGGTCCAATGGCTGTGCAATGCCATCCACAGATGCATACAAGGTATTGTCACGGGGCTGGCCGGGTGTTAATTGCTGTTCGCCAAAATTAAATTCAAATTCCATGGTTTATCCTCGATCTAACCAGCGAATCAAACGACCGATAACCGGATGATTCAACCATTTTTGTTGTTTTTCCACCAACGCCCGATGGTCCTGTTCTGCTTGAATGTGGGCGCGTATCACAGCATGGTAATGGCCGTAGACGGATTCTGCCTGTTCGGTAAAAATATAACTGTCATTCACTGCTGTCATGCTTTTCTCATTGCTTGAGGCCACCACCACATAATACAAGGGCGCATAGGATAACCCTTGTTCACGCAGGTTTTTTTCATCTTCAAGATGTTGCCATTTAACCGTATTTAATGACTTTTCTAGTTGCCAAAGGGTGGATGTAAACATCAGTTTTTGACCAAACCACAATTGCTGTGAAAAGTAATTATTAAGTAAGTCTTGAAATTCATGCCGGTAAAGTTCTTTTACATGGTATTCATTATGAAAGCCGGTCTTATCTGAATACTCTGCTTTATCAGGTGTCGAGATAATCAGCACACCATCTTCTGTCAGCAACCGTTTGTACTCTGCCAGCAAAGCGTGTTGCTCTGCCAAATGTTCCAGGGTTTCGAACGAAACCACCACATCAAAACTATTATCAGGAATCGGTATGTTAAGGACGTCGGCTTTGATGAATTTTAAGTTATTTTTGTGATAACGTTGTTTGGCATGATGGATGGTTTGTGGGTCAATGTCCACACCCACCACTTTATCAGCATAGCCGGCCAGCAGGTGACTTCCGTAACCTTCACCACAAGCTGCATCCAAAACTTTTTTGCCGTGCACAAAATCACAGGCCATCAGATATCGGTGATAATGTTCATACCATATCTCACGTTCACACTCGGGCACAAAGCGTTCACCTGTAAATTCTAATTTCTGTTCAGTCATGACACAGTTCGTATTGTCAAAAGCGGCCTATTTTATCAGTGATTGACTGTCTTAATGTCCCCAGCGGGTCTTTTTTAATAAAGTCATCAATTAATTCACTGTATTCAGGGTGAATGGCCAGAAGCCGTTGCATGGTTTTCTGGTTAGGTTGCAGCCCCAGCTCCACAAAAGATTGGTTACCCACATGGGCCACGTAAGCATTATCTACCAGCACATTTCGCAAGCCGGAGGCAGTTGCCCGCAATGAATAATCATTTTCTTCACCATAACCGTGTCCAAAAACGGCCTCATTAAAATAACCAATTTTTTGTTTGGCTTGCGCCGTAATCAACATACAAAAACCCACAGCTGTGGGTAGTTCGGGATAAACCGGTTGATGCGATTGATTTAAAGCACCGGCCAGCGCATCTATATCTGTGGGTATCGGGTTGTTTTGCAGGGTGTCTGGCCAGGAGCAAATTTCGGCATTATTTGACCAGGGCGTTGCGGTGGCCAAATCAGGCACATGGCGCAAACATTCTTTAAATCTCTGCAACCAGCCGGCAGAAACCAATGTATCCGTGTTGAGTAAAAGACTGTGACCAAAACTGAGTTTAAGCCCTCTGTTGGCGGTTTTAACAAATCCCACGTTCTCCGGATTTACAAATAACTGCCAGTGCGGTGATTGTGACACAAAATCTGACAACATAGACGAGATTGCCGCATCATCAGAGCCATCATCTATTATCACCACTTCATCATTTTTGTTGTGTTTTAACAATAAAGTCAGACATTGGGCGGTGGCCTGTTGGGCTTTGTACACAGGAACCACCACTTGTATGCGATTTTTTCCGTTTACAACCATTCTATCGGCAATCTGGTGATACCCATTTCACGGGTTTCACCTTTGACGGTCAATGGTTTTTCCAGTGTATCAATGAGCTGTAGTTGATCAGGGCTCATGGTATGGAATTTGATGTGATAGCGACCGGGTAACAACGGTATATTTTTAATGCGCAGGGTAAACTCAAATAAGCCATCGGCTGCTTTTTTGGGTTGTTGTTTAAATTGTTCCGAATACACCCCATACACCGGCTGATTATCAAAACTGACAACACCAAAACACAAACCGGGCGCTTCCCCCGTGGGGGAATACAGCCTGGCTTTAAAATAAACCGTTTCTCCACTCCTGACTTCATCAATCACCTGATGCTCATGATTATATATGGCAGCCTCAGCCACATGAAAACCTGACTGATCCACTTTGGCCGGGGTGATTTCCGGTAACTCACTGACACTGTCATAGTGATAGGCCTGCGAAACATCATAGGCTGAGCCACGCATTCTTATGTGACCTTTTTCCAGCCAGATGGCGTGGTGTGCAATTTTTTGTACGTGATAAATACTGTGGGAAACCAATAACAAGGTACCGCCGCTGCTTAAATAATGGTCGATCCAGGCCAGACATTTACGTTGAAAATTTTCATCCCCCACAGCCAACACTTCATCAGTAATCAATAAATCCGGTTTGGTTTCGGTAATGACCGCAAATCCTAAACGCACCACCATACCCGATGAATAATTCTTAACCGGTTCACGGATATAATCACCAATATCGGCAAATTCGATCATCCGATTGATCTTTTCTTTGGCTTGCTGGCCGCGAATGCCGGCTAAGGCAGCAGATAATTTTAAGTTGTCTATGCCGGTGTATTCCGGATCAAAACCTGATCCCAGTTCAAGCAGCGCACCAATGGTGCCGTTGACTTGAATATCACCGGAAGTTGGTTGAATCACTCCTGACAAAATTTTAAGCAGGGTACTTTTGCCTGCACCATTGCGACCAACAATGGCCAGAGACTCACCTTTATGAACGGTTAGGTTAATGTCTTTAAGTACATGGCTCCCGGTTGTCACCGGTCGGTTATTTAAAATCTGCCACATACTTTTCACCCGCTGTTTATTGTTACTCACATGCGGATAAAATTTATTGAGGTTTTTTATTTCAATCAGCGGCATCAGACAAAATCATCAAAACGTGGTGCCAGTTTTTGGAAAAACAAATGGCTTAAAAACATAAAAACAACAATCCCAGCAGTGACCATCAACAAGGCGATGTAATCTGGACTATTAACCCCTAAACTTACAGCATGAATAAAATGAATAATCGGCAACAGCGGGTTATAGACCAGAATGGCCTGACCGGCATCCGGCACCAATGACCAGGAATAGATAATTGGCGTGGTAAAAAACCACAGTGGCATAAAGGCGGTGACGATTTGTTTGAGATCACGGTAAAAAGCCTGTAAGGCAGAAAACAAAAATGCCAAAGCCACCGCAAACAAAAACAAGCTTATATAAGGAAGTATCAACAGCAGCAACGACCATTGCGGCGTTAAGCGACCCATCACCATCAGCATCAATAAAATGGCGATAAAGCCGATGCCATGCAAAATAAAATGGCCGGTGACACCGGCCAACAACACCTGACGTAAATCGATTTTGACTTTCCCCAGTAAATCTTTGCGATTTAAGATGGTCATTAAACTGCCTAAAACCGCTTCTGAAAAAGCCATCCATGGCCACAAACCGACAGCCAGATAGGTTATAAAGAGTTCTTGAGGAAGATCCGGAACCCGGGCTTTAAAGATAAAACCGAATACCAGATAATAAACGAAAAGGGAAGCCACCGGTTGTACCACAACCCATAATAAGGCCGATGAACTTCCCAGATAACGGTCAGTTATCTCTTTACGTAAAAAATAACTGAACATAAATAGGCGTTATTGAAACACCTCATAGCGACTGAATATATCATCCACTATTTCTTTATTCACAACAACTTCATATTGGGCATACTCATCAATAACACTCTGGAAACGTCGCTGCATACTTTTGGCCACTATTTCGTTAACCATCTCTTCTTTTACCTGCTCAAAAGGGATTGGTTGAGCCGCTAAGATATTATTAACACGAACAATATACCAGTTTTCATCTTTTTCAAAAACAGCCGAAACCAAACCAATTTGAGATTGAAAGACCTGATCCGCAAATGGATAGCGGAAACCTGATTGTTTAAATAAACCCAATTGACCTGAATTCATATCAGCGGTGCTGTCTTCTGATAATTCTTGGGCTTTTGCAGAAAAGGCCGACACCGTATCATCCGCCATCAGTTGTTTAACCAATGTTAATGCCTCTTGCTGGCTATACTTATCCTGCGAAAGTTGAATCATGGCCAAATCCCTCTGTTCTGGTTTGACGTAATTCGACTTGGCAGTTCGGTAGCGATCATAAGCCAATTTTTCCGCTTGTTTTCGGTCGATATCCTGCAAAATATATTCTTTCAGGGCCGCATATAAGGCTTTTTTAGTTAAATAATCTTGATAAGATTTTTTAAACACTTCCACCGATAAACCCATTCGATTTATGAATTCATCATCCAATTCATTTTCACTTTGTTTAATATCTTCGATAACAGCTTGAAAATACGGGTCATCTATTAATTTTGAATCTTTCAGGTACTGGTTAATGATATTCATATTCAGCATACCCAAAATATCTTTTTCTAACTGATATTTATCATAGGAAATGCTTTTTCTGACATGCCCGGGCAAATCATGGATATAACTGTCCACATCACCGACCGGAACCTGAGCGCCATGTTGCTCGATCAAGACTTCACCTTGACCGAGCAACAACATAAACAATACAACTAGTTTCATATTAAAAGGGATCCCATGCTTTTTCACCCCAGAAAATGGCACAGCCATTGCTGATAGCTGAATTACATTCCTCACCCGGACCCTGTAAGACATTATTAAAGTTGGTACCGTCATAGGGTTGTGAGAACACAAAATTAATGTAATATTTTTTACCTTTTTCTAAATGACAGAAGTTAGGCTGATTACCCCAAAAAGAATTAGCAACCGCACTTCGAGTCGATAACAACACGTTATTTCCTACGATTTGAGCAACACATCGCGCTGTAGCAGGATTGAAGTTACCCGGACATTCACTGATTGAGAATGTGGTGGGTCCTTGTTCTCCCCAGCCCGGAGAAGTGGTAAATGAGAATTTAATATCTAAATCCTGATTGGGCACCTGTACATTTTCAATGGTGATAAAATTCACTTCCGGATTAATGTGATTAATCATTTGTTTGGTGGTGTTATCCGGGTGATAAAAAGGTGCGCCAAATCCATTAACACCAGGTGTGGCTCTTTTCCCAGCTGTATATGTGTCGGTATAATCCCATACGGTTGCTGTTAAACTCGGCGGCTTCCAAATATCAACCTGAGCGCAATTGGCCGGAGTTCCACCACCACCGCTACTTGCATTATCGATGGTAATGGCTCTTTGAACAGGACTGCCGCCCGAATTAGTACAGGTCAAACGTAAAACAGGTTCATCTTCGATAAAAATAGACTCTGATCCGGAGCTACCACGTGTTCCGGTCCATCCACCATTATTAAACGCTGTACTGGTGGCAGTACAGGACCCCGTTAGATTAGAGACACTCCATTGAATGGTGTAATTGCCATCATTGGGAATGGTCGGATTGGAACCGGGATATTGAGAAAGTTGAAAAGTATTGATTGTTGGAGTGGTTGGAGTTGTATTACCACCTGATTTCTGCACCAACTGAAACTCTTGATAACTGCTGCCTGTATTGTAGTTGTTGCAGGTTAAACGTAAAGTTGTTGGCAACTGGGTTACGGTTACATTGGGTTGGACATATGCGCCCGGTGCCGCATTTTTGTTACCGGACCATAAAGCCGCTCCCTGAGTAACAGAAGCGCTGCAGTTGGTTCCATCGGTATAAGCAACAGCCCAATTGACATCAATCGTGTCATTGGGGTTAATGGCGTATTCACTCGGGTAAAAACCGATAATGGCTTTTTGAGAGGGCGGCTCATCGACAATCAATTTATTGCCAATGGTTTGTACAGTAATGTCACCGGTGTTGATATCAATGGTGGCATTACCTTGAATGTCTGTTTGTTGGCCGTTACTGAAAATTAACTTTTTGTTTTGTGCGTGGGACACACCGGTTAACACCATCAGTAACAAAGCCATATAAGTTAAGGATTTAATTTTTTTCATAGAGAATCTCATTTTCGCAGTAACCCACATTATAGCCAAAATAATGTTAATTTTTTATATATTTATTCAGTTTAAAATGGTAATTAAAATAAATTGGCAACAATCCTATTTATATTGACCTAAAACCATAAAAAAAGGCAGGTATAAAACCTGCCTTTTATTTTCAAACCAACTTTTGGTTTATGGCTGTGTAGGCAACGCTGAATTAACGCGACCTTTGTGGTTAAACAAACCACCATACTGAGCCAGAAGACCTGGTTGAGCATTGTTGTTTGTAAAACGTTGTACCATAAAGCCGGCAACCGGAAGACCAACATAAGGAGTACCGTTAGCAGGTACCATCACATTAGCTGGGTTTTTAAAGTTAACACGCGCCCAACCGTTTGCAGTTCCGCCGCTGACGCCTTCCACTGAAGTCAGGTTGTTAGCACCCAAGAAGTTGTAATCACCAACAACACCACCTGGAGGACGGAATTCAATTGTATTCGCTTCGTAACACAATTGTGGATCCGAGCCACCTGGAGGAGGTGGAGAAATACCGCCTTGAGTGGTATTAAATTTCTCTTCACGATCCCAAACATTAATGGTGAATGTTTCACAAGCTTTATAACCATCCCATTGGCTGGTGAACGGAGGAATGGTCGTGCCATTAACGTGGAAGTATTTAGTTGGGAATGTAACGACCCATTGTGACTTACCTTCTACGTCAGATTCAAAGTTATACTCATTGTACACTTCGTCACGCATAAACACGGCAGATACAGCTTGTGCACCAGATATCCACGAGCTTGACAATGCTACACCATCGTTAAATACGACACTGTTGGTAGTACCATCAGCAATGTTTGGTGACAAAGAACCTGGGTTGGTATGGTTGAATGAACCCTCAGGCCAGAAGTCCTGTAAAGCAACGGCGTCATAGCTGACGTTAAAACCTTCTTCAACACCCACAATAGAAGCCGCACCGAATAAACCGCCGGTAGCAGGTTCCATATCTGTGTTAGGGTTCACGGCCCAAGCACCTGCGTTCCAAGAGTCTTCTAAGAAGCCACAGTCAAGTGGCACACCAGAACTAGTATGGGTCGCAGCAGCACCGTGAGCACCAATTACTTCACCCATTTCCAATACTTCAAAGTGACCTTCGCGTGAACGAACTAAATCCGCAGTTGAAGGGTCATTAGTTAACAAGAAATCTTTTTCAATTTCATATGGTAAGAACTCTTGCAAAGACTTGTTCAAGCGCGGCGCACAAGAATTGTCTGAAGAAGCGTGAGCACCACTGTCTTCACCAGCGTGATTAAGGTAACCGTTGGCGATATTAGAAGTCCAAGGACCAATCACACCGGTCCAGACATCATACTCAGATAAGTAAACGTTAAAGTCAAGCACCTCGCGAGAGTTTTTACCTTCTAAGAAACGTACTTTAATCGCTTTAACAGCTTCAGTTGTGTTAACAACAGAATACGTGGTGTTTAAACCGTTATGTAAACTGTAGTAAGGATAAATCAATACTTGACCGGTACCTTCTGGGTTAACGTGAACGGCATTACCCACAGAGGCAACACCGGCTACACCCGCTAAACCAGCGATAACGGCAGTAGTTAGTTTGTTTTTCTTCATTTCTAACTCCAAAATTATAATTAAAATCAGGGCTATTTATTAATATCCCCGCTCATATGAACGAAGCTATACAAGATAGCATGGCAAATCATATTATAAGTACAGGCCTTTCACAAGGACTAATTTAAAAAAAATAATCACTGATCTGCACAACAGGGCTCGTTAGTTCCTGCTACTTCGCACAAAAGCATGGATTATTTTAACAACATTTTTCATGAAAGCAATAAAATTCAAGTGCTTTTAACAGATAAATACAAGGTTTTTGTATGCCTGAATTAAAGTTCGGTGCTTTTCTTCGGCAGGTAATACCATTTGCCGCCGTCTTTAATCCAGCTCTCCTTAATATCGGTTTTTGCACTGGCTTCACCAAAAGCACGTCGAGAGAACTTATAGGTGTAATCAATTTTCATGTTGACTGAACAAGCATCCTCAGTACAGTCTTTATCCATAAATTCAGCACCGTTCCACTGGATATTCATTTGGGCTTTTTGGATGCGCATCTGGTAAGTCACCAGATCTTCCAGCTCGCGATAGGATGGGGCAATATATTCATAGGCTTTTTTATAGTCACTGTTGACCAAAGCCTGCCATCTTTCGACGGCTTTGGTATCAACATCATCCACAGTTTCTCCACAACCGGATAATAAAGCGGCTAATACAGCCAATAACAGGGTTTTTTTCATGGTTGATCTCCTTGGGTATTTTGCTCAGTTTCTAATGGTTTTTCAGATTGATTATTTTCAGTGTCATACTTGCCCCGGGTTGCGGTGGTGGTCATGGGCTTAATCGGTTGCAAGCCTTTAAATTTCTTGGCGTATTCTTCAGTGACAAGACGCGCTTGTTCGGGATTTTCAATAACGGTTGGCGTAATGAGTAACATCAACTCTGTGCGCTTAGTCGTGTTACTTTTTGATCCAAATAAATTACCCACCAACGGTATGCGGCTTAATAGCGGCACACCGGAACGATTATATATGTCATTATCCTGAATCAAACCACCCATAACAATGGTATTGCCACTTTGTACTGCAATTTCAGTTGTCAACGCGCGGGTTGAAATAGGCGGTTGTCCGCCCTCCGAACTGGGTGTGCCGGGTGCACTCACATCTTGATTAATTTCCATATACACCAAACCGCCCGGATTCACCCGCGGGGTAATATCAACCTGAACACCGGTCTGGATATAACGTGTATTAGTGATGGTGCCGGTGTTGTTGCCGGTATTGCCTAAACTACCCACATTGGTGATGGGAATCTGATCACCGACATTAATGGTGGCATTTTTATTATTCAACACCAACATAGACGGTGAGGATAACAGCGCCACCCGGCCTGATGATTCTTTCATGTCTAAAATAGCTTCTGCACTGGTGCCGACAAAACGATAATAAGCCCCACCTGAATTAAGTGTTGAACCTATGGTTCCAAAATCATAGGGCCAGGACTTATTCTCAGGGCCACTCACCGGTCCGGTATTCGCCTCTTCGCCAAAAAACAATTGCATACCATGAGAAATCTGATCATCTAAACTCACTTCGATAATTTTTAACTCAACCAAAACCTGCAATGGCTCAATATCCAGGCGCTTAATGGCTGATAATATTTTTTCATAATCACTGACCCCTGCTTTAATCAATAACTGATTGGAGTCTTCAATCGCCGAAATATGGATGTCGTTATCACCACCACCCGAACTGCTGCGGCGCACCGAGGTTGGGGTGTTTGCGGCTCCTGAGGAAGACACTTCACGGCCTTCTTGTCCGGGGGTTACCGAGCCACCGGAGGCTTTGCGCGAGGTGCTGCGTCCGCCACTGCCACCAAAGACATCATTTAAATAGCCGGCCAGGTCATCGGCTTTGATGTTTTTGACGCTATAAACATACAGGTTTGAGGCACCATCGGCATCGGCCCGGTCCAGACGCTTGATCCATTTCTCCGCTTTGCTTAAATAATCTTCTTGCGGCGTGATGACCATGACTGCATTAAGCCGTTCAAGCGGCAAAAAACGAAACATGCCGGCCAAGGGGTTTTCGGCGCCTTCACCAAACAGGGCTTCCAGCTCAACGATAATATCGGCGGCATCCACCCGTTCTAAATAAAAAATGCCGGTGGACATGCCGGCCAGCCAATCCACATCAAATATCTTGATGGTTTTTAAGTAGTTATTCAGTTCGGCATAATTGCCGGCCAAAAACAGCATATTGCGGGCATTATCGGCTTTGACAATGGCCCCCTCCTGGGCATAGGGTTCCAGAATTTTTTCCATTTCAGTCGGCGCAATGTAATCCAAAGGTACGGCCATCACCTGATAACCCTGACTGCTGATGGCTTGCTCCAGTTGCGGCGTTAACAATCCTTTGATGGCCTCTTTTTGAGGCAACACATGATAGCGGTCGTCATTACGCACCAGGGCGGCGTTATTCCAACTCAGCATCATTTCCAAAATTGGCAGAATTTGTTTGCGACTCACCGGGCGGGCCGTGGCAAAGGTGACTTTACCGTTCACGCCGGGTGCAATCACATAGTTTTCTTTCAGTATCTCACCCAATATAAAATGCACCACCGCCTGCAGGGACTCGCCTTCAAAGTTAAAAGTAATTTCCCCTTTTTGACTAACGCTCGGTGCGGATGACCGGGTGGCATCGTAATTTATGAATTCACCGCTGCCCGGATACATTTCATTGCCGGTTTTTTCAGGCGTGGTGTCGCTGTCCTCTTTAAAGACTTCTCCGGAGTAAGCGGTGGAATCCATGCCTTTGAGGTAATTGGGCTGTTCAAGTTCACCGCTTAAATCTCTCGGCTGGGAAGCACATCCGCCTAAATAAATCAGGACAAAAATAAGGCTTAATTTAGTTATCGGGTAAATTTTCATTGTTCATTTCCTTGGGCTGCTTTGGCTCTCATTTCAGCGCGTCGTTCGGCAATTTTGCGGCGAATTTCTTCCGCCTTCTTTTGCCTCAGTTGTTCAGGCGTCAATGTTGTCTCATCATTGTCCGCAGTTGGGTTGTTTTTGTTGTTACGATTATTCTGTGGCCGGTTTTGATTGGCTGTGTTCTTGTTTAAGGCACCACTGAAGACTTCAAGTTCCAATTCAACCGGTTCCTGGCCTTCGGCAACAAAGGTCACTTTGCGTTTATCAATCCGATCCACCATCCACATGCCTTGTTCTCCGTCTAAGGGCATCCCTTCTTTCAGAGTCAATCGTTCGTTGGTCAATTGGTCCTGGATCATGACATAACTGCTGTTACCGGTGATGATGATACTCGTTACCTGAGCTTTGAGGGGTTTAATTTCAATCACTTCAGGCCCCTGCCCGGTTTGTTCTTCAACCACCAAAGGTGCCACAAAAGGCTGTCTGTCTTCACGAAACAACGGGGTCTGGGTAATGCGATCAATCACCTCCGGTTTAATATCCGGTGCCGCCAAATCATCTTTGGCGGTCACCAGCTGTTCGATTTGGTTTTCATCAAAAGGTTCCGCCTGAATCTCGCTGACACCTCGTCCCCAGCCGATAAACTGTAAAGCCGCCACAATCAGCAATAAGCCAATCGCAGCAACCAGGGCATTCACCAGCCAATTACTCTTCATCGCCGGTCTCCACCAATTTCTTCATGTAAGCATACAGAATGAATCGTATTTCCAGACTTTCCTCTTCAGCCTGTTCCTGACCACGCCGATAGCGCTGCACATTGCGGGATTCAATGCGCAAGTCATCGATAAACAAACTGGGTTTGTGTTCTTCTATTTGTTGCAAAACATGCATAAAGACATCAAACTGGCAGCGCATTCTAACCCGAAGAATGATTTTTTCAAACTGTTGCGGATCACGATCCTGGGTCGGTGACTGACTGATGGACTGACAGGCGTTGTTATCCGGCGACTGCTCGGTGATGATATTTTTTAAAATGGCGGTGATTTCTGCATTGCCCAGATTTTCGGAATCGGCTTTTAAAAATTCATCGTTGTCACCCACAGCCTGTTTGACCTGCTGAATTTTTTCTTGCAGTAAGGGTGTTTTGGCTGCTTCATTGATGTATTTTTGGCGTGATTCATTGAGGCTGTTAATTTCTTCATTCAAGCTCGCGTGGTCCACAAAAAACCAGTGAAAAAACAAGAAATAAACTATCACTAAAACCATGAGTAACGTTGCCAATGCCAGCCAACGGCCTGATTTCTGATCAAGCTCCATTGTCCACCTCCGCAGCACTTTGAGCTTGCAGTTCCGCTTTGATGGTAAATTGCTCTTTTCCGCTTCTCGGGTCAGGCCGGACATTGCCGACGATTTTCGGCTCATACCAGGTGTCAGAGTCGTTCAATATCGGCACCAATGCATTGGCATTATCCGATTGCCCGACAATTTCCATGCGTTCATTGTCGATGATTATGCGGCTTAAATAGGTGTTGTTGGGTATTTTCTCATTGAGTTCATGAATCATGAGCACCCGGCTTGGAATTTGTTGTTTTAAATTACCGAGAAAATTGGCGGCCGTAATACTCTGGTTTAACTGATTTTCCAACAATTTGGCACGACGCGCGTCTTTTCTGAGTAATTCAACCTGTTCATTGAGGTTTTCAATTTTACTGCGCTTATTATCCAGCGAATTAAACATAACAAGAGACAACAGCAACAACAATGCCAGACCCAGTCCACCGTATAATTTCCATTTAGACCAGTCCTTTTTTTTGCGCATCTCGACAGGCAGTAAATTAACCCCCAGCGGTTGAGGCGCTTCATCGCTGCCAACATTAATGTCAATGCCCGATAGCTTAACACCTTTACTGTTAATGGCCTGAAGAATGTTGTCCAGAATATCCTTTTTAATCACGGCCAGCAATATCAGCACCTTTTCACTGCCATCATCAACAGGCCCTTGTCGCCAGGCAAATACCGCCTCATCGGCACGAAACGGCACATACTTATCCAGTTCATAAGCCAATACGGAATCAATCTCACCCATCGCCGCCTGGGGCAGTGTCACATTGCGAACAATGGCGTATTGATTCGACAACAAATAGGTGGTGCTGATATTCACTTCACTTTCGGCAATAAAATGGTTTATCCGGTGCCACCATTCATCGTTTTGTAAATCAGTGTCCTCATCTAAAGGCGTGAATTGATTGTTTTGATAACGCCACAACATCGGCTTTTCCCGGTCACCCTGGTTGATATAGACGGCCTGGGCTTCGGGAAAAATGCTGTCACGGTATTTTTCAGGGACCATACGAATCAGCTCTCCGCTCCACCACTGCATAAAAGCACGGATACTGGAATCACGATACCATTGACTCATCGGATTAATTAAATTGTCCAGTAAAGCTGTCATTTGTTTTTATTGTCTCTCCATCGTATGATTTGAAACGGCCGACCACTGACATTGCCACCCAGCCGGATGGTGCTGTCTAATTCGGCCCATTGTTTATTGGGCAGTGTGGCTTTCACCACTATACTAAAGGTGGTGCTACCACTTCGCAAACTGCCGGTCTGACCTTCGATTAAAACCGGCAACGATTCACTCATATCAAAAATTTCATGGCGTTGATTGATATAATCTTCAGCTACTTGCGCATTGATACCGCCAAGTGCCATCAGCGCTTCTTTTGGCGCAAACGCCAGATTGAGATTCCCCCGGCCGGAATAAACCGTAATCGCTGGCTCAATCTTACGGTACAATTCATAACTCATGCCCATCACCTGTAAAATTTCAGGCACCGTATCAAAGGGCGCATCTTTGGCGCCATGGGTGTATCCGGCGCTAAAATAATCAGCATCTTCAGCACCTGCCAAACGGGTCTCTTCGTCCGGGTCACGCCAGTCTTGAATTTTGTCGCTTAAAGCCAGGGCCTCATCAAATTCAACCCCCACTGAGGCAAATAATCCGACCAGAAGTTCCTCATTGGCCAAATTGAGGTCGATTTTACCAGACTCATCAGTGATTTGAACGTTGATTTTGGCTTCATCGAGGGTAAATTCATATGAACGGCCATCGGCAATCCAGCGGGTTTCAGGATCCGGATTGCGCAATTCAAACACCGCCCGGTTCAAGCCGGCTTCCGCCAGAAATTCAGCTTGTACCTGATTAAACAAAATTCTCGACTGAACACTCTCGGTGCGTGCAGATAATGCAAAACCACCGGCAATCACAGACATTAACAAGGCCACCCAAAGCACCAGCACCAGCGCGATACCTTTTTGTTGACTGTGGCGTGGCCCATAAAACATAATTATTGAGACTCCCCTGACTGTAATCGTTGAAAACGATTTAATATCGAGGGTCTTCTGGCACTGTGTCGCCCGCCATCCATTTGCAGCGCTATCTGCAAATCCGGCCACGATTGTTTGGCGTTTTCATTCATCTTCAGGTTTAATCGCACCATCAAAGGCATGTCTGTGCCCTTCTCCAATTCACTCAGCCATTCCGTGGGTTCCCGGGCTTCATCCATGGCCACAAACTCAAAATATCCGTCATCTATATTTTCCAGTAAAACCATCGGCTCAGAGGTTTCAAAAGGGGAATGCTCATCCTCATCGTCATAATTGGACACCAGACCATGGCGGTATTCCAACACCATACCACCGCGGGCATTCACCAGTTTTAATTCCTGAATATGGGGTCCGCCACTGCCAAGATAGCCGGGCATTGGTGAAACATAGGTGATTTGTTTGGGCTGACCGATAAATTTCACCATTTCACCCTCGTCCGTCATTTCAATGGCCACCGGCATGGCCCGACTGACCTGGTGACGAATGATGTTTTGAATCACCCTGATTTCATTAATGGCGGTGATTTTGGCTTCACCTTTAGCAACCATGCGGCGACCTGAGTCAATCCCTGAAAAAATCATCGCCATAATCATGGCCAACAGGGTAAACACCACAATCACTTCCAATAAAGTGAAGCCGGTTTGTTTGTTATTCATGGCTCTTCACCATAAGTCGCTGCCAGCGCCCGTAAGGTGGTGAATTCTGCGGTTCGCTCCTGAACATCACCATAATCCCAGCGAATGGTTAAGGTCACGCGATACAATTCAATCGGCGCAAAGTCCATAACCGTATCGCCTTCGTAACTGATTTCGTAAGGTGTCATGCTGATATCCCATCGATGGCCGTTTTCAAACTCACCGGAAACACCACCGGCCTCAATTGGAATGGTGACACCCACTTCTGCCATTTTACTGGCAGCTTCCAAGGCGATTTCAGTGCGTTCTGAGGATTTGATGGTGTTGGCACTTGCGTTACTCAGGATTTCCAGCACCACCATAAAGGTCATCGCTAGTATGGTGAACGCGGCAATCACTTCTATCAGGGTAAAACCCTGTTGTTGATTACGCTTAGGCATCATCAATTTCACTGTCTTTAAATAATCTGATCTCTCCGGTCAACCAGGCCACGTTAATGCGCCAGAAACGGTCTTCATAGATTAAGGTGATGCGACCACCGGTGGAGCTGCCGTCTGAAAAAAAACGAAAACCGGCTTGTTTTTCAGACGGCACTTCAGAAGCCGCGGCATACACTTTTATTTCCATACCTTCGGGTAAAGCCACGGCTTCTTCTTTACCCGGATAGCGGTAGGTTTTATTTTCTACGTCTATGGTCAGGCTTTGTTCTTCGTGTTTCACCACCGCCTGTGAGCGGGTCTGACGCAAGGCAGCCACCATGTCTTTTGAAGCGCCACGAATTTTCGCCGCCTGCAAGGAACCCGACATATTATAAGCCACCGCACCGGCAATCACGGCCAGCATGACCATCACCACCAATATCTCAATTAAAGTAAATCCGCGGTGCTTATGCGCCATACAAAGTGGTAACCTGGAGTGCTGCTGAGCAGCACGACCCGCCAAGCCGGTTGGTGAGCGAAGCGGCCGCTTCCGCTCCAAGCTCACGCGGCAGACCTCCATCCGTGGAGACCAATCAGAGGCGAAGCGCGCGAAGTTATAAGAAGTGTTCGCCGTGGCCGCTTTCACTTTTGTCGGGGACAAAAGTGAATGAAGTCCCAAGAACACACCTTTACTGCCAGTTTCCAATGTCAGAGGCCAGTTTGTCACCGCCGGGCGCTTTGTCACTACCGTAAGAATAAATATCAAAACTCTGGCCGTGCTGGCTGCGGGCGGAGAACTGGTAGGATTCTCCCCAGGGGTCGGTCAATTCTTTTTCTTTCACATACGGCCCCATCCACATGGAATCACCGCTGTCATTGACCAACTGCTCTAAATTATTGGGTAAATTACCGGTATCCAGATAAAATTCCTGAACCGCTGCCGTCAGTTTTTGTACTTCTAACTGGGCTTGTTTATATTTGGCTTTATCCTGACCACCGGTGACATTGCGTACCACCAAACCGAAAATGACGGCCAAAATGGTCATCACCACCAGAACTTCAATCAAACTAAAACCGTGTTGTCTTCTCTTATTGTTCATAATCATTTCTCACATTATCCTACTAATTCACTCATGTTCATCATGGGCATCAAAATGGCAAACACAATGGTAAAAATTAAGCCGGCCAGTATCAATACCAGAACCGGCACCAATACAGACAGCATACGGTCAATGGTGTTTTTGACCTCACCATCATAGGTGTCCGAAGTGCGCACCAACATCTCATCTAAATGGCCGGTTTCCTCGCCCACACTCAATAACTGCTGCGCCAGCTTTGGAAACGCCTCTTCTTTAGCCAGCGCATCGGCCAGCGGCGAACCGTGTTTCACTTTTTCCGTGGCATTGGCAATGGCTTTGGCAATCACCGTGTTGCCCACCACTTTTCTGGCCACCTGCAATCCTGAAAGTAAGGGCACGCCGCTGTCTGCCAGAGTGCCCAGGGTGCGGGTAAATTTGGCGGTTTCAACCCGTGTGATTAATTCACCGAACAAAGGCAGTCTAAGCATCCGCTGATCCCAGGCGTAACGGAAATCAGGTTCTTTGAGTTTTTGTCGCAACAACACCACCGCAATCACCAAAACCAGTACAATCAACCACCAAAAACTCTGCACCACCGCGGCACCGGCGAACACAAAGCGTGTAATTAGCGGTAACTCAATATTGGCATCGGCAAACAACGGTTCAAATTTCGGCACCACTTTGGCCAGCAATATAAACAAGGAGCCCACCGACAAAACCAGCAAAATGGCCGGATATATCATCGCCGAAATCACTGAATCACGTAATTCTTTGGCACTTTGCAAATAGGTGTTAAGCCGTTGCAGGGACACCTCTAACGTGCCACCCATTTCACCGGCGCGCACCATATTGGTGTACATGTTCGAAAAAACGCCGTGCTGATCTTCCAGCGCATCAGACAAGGAGCCGCCACCGCGCACTTTATCACGCACCTGTTCAATCATCGGTCGCAAACGCTCATCATCGTTGAGATCAATCATCACCGACAAAGAACGATCCAGGGGCATGCCGGACGATAACAAGGTGGCCAGTTGTTCGGTGAAATGCGCCACTTGTTTGTTATTGATTTTACTGCGTCTTGCCAGTAAATTCTCCAGAGAAAAACCCGGTTTTAATTCTTTGGCAGAAATCGGCATGTTACCGGCTTCCTGAATTTTGGCAATCACTTCAGCCTTGGTCAGGGCTTCAATCTGACCTTCTAACGGTTCACCTGAGGGGGTGATGGCTTTGTAAATAAACTGAGCCATTATGCGTGTGACACCCGAATCACTTCTTCAAAACTGGTGTCGCCATCCAGACATTTGAGCAAACCGTCTTCATACATGGTTAACATGCCTTCCTGTTGTGCCTGACGTTGCAGTTCACCGGCGGTGGCGCCTTTCATCACCATTCTCTTCAGCTCTTCGGTCATGGTTAAACATTCTAAAATCGACATCCTTCCGGCATATCCGGTGGGGTTTTCTTTAGAAGGTTGCGCCCGATAAAAATAGTACGCATCCTGTTCTTTCAGTTGTTTTAAGTTAAGCTCCTGCATCATTTCAGGCATCACCTGATAACGCTCCATACTGGATTGATCCAGCCGCCGCACCAGACGTTGCGCCAGCAAACCATTGACGGTTGAAGTCAGTAAGTAATCTTCAACCCCCATGTCTATCATCCGGGTAATGCCGCCGGCGGCTGAGTTGGTGTGAATGGTTGACAACACCAGGTGACCGGTGAGGGCCGACTGAATGGCAATTTTCGCGGTTTCAAGATCCCGCATCTCGCCTATCATAATTATGTCCGGATCCTGTCGTACAATCGCCCGCAAAGCCGTCGAAAAGTCCAGACCAATCGATGATTTGGCCTGAATTTGATTAATACCGGTCAATTGATACTCCACCGGATCTTCCACCGTTATGATTTTACGGTCTTCGGTGTTGAGTCGTTGCAAGGCGGTGTACAAGGTGGTGGTTTTACCGCTGCCGGTCGGTCCTGTGACCAGTAAAATGCCGTGTGGCATTTCAAGCACTTTTAAAAATGGTTTTAAGGTGTAATCACGAAAACCCAGCTGGTTGAAATCAAACACAATACTTTCGCGGTCTAAAATACGCATCACCACCGATTCACCATACGAGGTTGGAACCGTCGACACCCGCAAATCAAGCTCTTTACCTTGAACCCGCAGCATAATACGCCCATCCTGGGGCAAGCGACGCTCTGCGATATTCAATTTCGCCATAATTTTAATGCGCGAAATGACCGCTGCGGTGGAGCGGGCCGGCGGCGATTCAACCTCATGCAGCACACCGTCCAGGCGGTAGCGCACTTTTAAGCGGTTTTCAAAAGGTTCGATGTGGATATCCGAGGCCCGAGACTCCACCGCACGTTGCATGATCATGTTCACCAGCCGAATCACCGGCGCTTCTGAAGCCAGGTCTTTTAAGTGCTCGACATCTTCTTCTTCACCACTGTCTTCGCCCAGACCTTCGACAATCTGGCCCATGGCCGATTTGCCACCACCGTACAGTTTTTCAATGGTGTTTTCGACCTCAGAAGGCATGCCGATTTTGATCTCGATGTCTTTATCCACCACCATCTGGATCGATTTCAGCAAATAATCCAGATAAGGATACACCATCACCACGGTAATCGATTTATCGTCTTCGGCAATCGGCACAAACTGTGATTCGCGCATAAAACGAATGGGAAATTCTGCATTCACATTGGTACTGTCGGGGATGTCGTCTTCTTTAATCAGTGGCAAATCCAGCAACTCATGTAAACTCAAAGCCACATCGCGCTCAGAAGCCAGGCCCAATCGGACTAAAAGCGGGACCAGTGAAACACTGAAGCTTTCTTTGTTTAAACGAATACCCCGTTGCAAATCTTCTTCCTTAAGGCGTCCTTTTTCCACCAGATAATCACTCAGGCGCGTCTCAAAATCCGGCTCCGGCAACTGGGTTTCAGTGTGTTCTTTTGTTAATACATTTTCTGACATATTGACCATTTATTTTTCCGCGGTGAGGCATTTGGCCTCTGCGGTGTGTTAAGACAGCAGTTAAAGTGCAAAGTTCGGCCGGCTGATAACAGCGTAAGGCTTAATCATCGTTTTGTGCCGATATATTCTCAGTTTGACGCCATCCTATTAAAGTTTCAATGAATTTATGATTCAGTATTATCCACAATACGATCGGCACCACCGGTGTCAAAATCAAATAGTTCATCTGATACATGGCAGCCACCAGGTTATGGCTGATACCGGTGGCGTTTATCGCCTCAAAAGCATCTCCGCCTGAAAACAGCAATGACTTACAGGTTTCCCAGAAAACACCGTTGGTTTGAACCAGACACACCACCCCATACGCCATGAAGATTTGTGTAATTTTTTTTGCATGACTCAATACCGGCACTGAAATGGTCAAACCCGAAAACACCGCCAATCCATAACCGTAAATCATCGGATTAACCGTCACATCCAAAACCGCCAATTTACCGGCCTGACCGCTAAATTGCTGTTGTGGAAAAATCAATGTTTCCACATTCAGTAAATATCGGTTCTGATTGATACCGTTAAATAAATCTGGTTGCCAGGAAGTCAAAATCCATTCAGCCAGATAATGCACCGGTAAAACCAGCAAAGTGGCGGCTGTAAACCAGATAAAGAAGCACAATGGCAGATAGAGCACTGAGCTGACCAGTAATTCTTTGATGGGTGATTTCATGGTATTTTAATTAACAAATATACGGGCATTATAAAACATCCGCTGCCAGGGAGACGAATCCTGCCACTGGGGCGGTGCCCAGGACATTTGCACACCTCTGAAAACCCGTTCAGGATGTGGCATCATCGCTAAAATACGGCCATCAGCATTGCTGACAGCGGCCACGGCCGATTGCGAGCCATTGGGATTAAAAGGATAATCCAGCGTAATTTGTCCATGGTTATTAACATAATGTGCAGCGACTAAATCTTCGTTCACCGCTCCATTAAAATCAGCGCGGCCTTCACCATGGGCAATGGCCACCGGAATCACCGCACCGGCCATACCCCGAAAAAATAAATTATCGGTTTTGGCAATTTTCAAAGAGGAGAAACGGGCTTCAAACTGTCCACTGTGGTTGGCCACAAAATCAGGCCAATTATCACTGCCGGGAATAATCTCCCGCAGCGCCGAAAACATTTGGCAGCCATTGCACACACCTAAAGCAAATCGCCCGGAGTCCGCAAAAAACGAACTGAATTGATTCCGCAATGAGTCATTAAAAAGAATGCTCTTGGCCCAGCCCTGCCCAGCACCCAGGACATCGCCGTAAGAAAAACCGCCGCAAGCCACCATTCCCTGATAATCTTTCAATTGCTTGCTGTTGTTGGCCAGTAAGGTCATCGGCACATCATCACAGTCAAAGCCGGCCCGCATAAAGGCTGCTGCCATTTCATTTTGACCGTTAATGCCTTGTTCGCGCAAAATAGCCACCCGTGGTCGGGTTGTGTTGACATATGGTGCCATCATTTTTTCACTGAAATCAAAATCCACCTGCGGCGATAAACCGGGGTTATCGGCTTTGATTAAATTAAATTCCAAAGCACAATCATCCGGATGATCCCGACGTTGAGCCATTTCGTAACTGGTGCGACTCCACAATTGCTGCAATACTGTGCGCGATTCAATGAATTCGCCGTCTCTGTGTTTTATCAACAGCTCATCACGGTTATTTGGATGCCCTAAATGAACCACACATGGCATTAGTTGATGGGATTCTAATAAGGAGTTCACGGCTTCCCCGGCATCGCGCTTGACTTCGACCACCAGACCCGGTTCTTCATTAAAAAGTGTGGCCATCACGTCACCATGAATACTTATATCAACACCACAATGACCGGCAAAGCACATTTCAGCCAGGGTGGTCAACAAACCGCCGTCTGAGCGGTCATGACAAGCTGACAGCAGACCCTGCTCAATGGCATCGGCCATAAAAGCAAACAGCCGGGTTAAATATTTCGGCTCATCTAAATCCGGGCTTTCATCACCCAGTTGACTGTGCACCTGACAAAACACCGACGCGCCCAGGCGCTGTTGGCCTTTGGCCAAATCAATCAACAATAAATCCGCCTGTGGATCACCACTCAGTTGTGGGGTTAAATGTCTGCGAACATCGACCAAAGGGGCAAAAGCAGAAACCACCAGAGACATAGGCGAGGTCACGGCACATTCATCTCCACTGGCATTGCGCCAACTTGTGTGCATCGACATCGAATCTTTACCCACCGGTATGCCAATATCCAGACTCGGACACAATTCCATACCCACTGCTTGAACTGCTTCATACAAGGCCTGGTATTCACCGGGCTCTCCACTGGCGGCCATCCAGTTGGCTGACAATTTAACCACACTCAAATCTTTTAAACCGGTTCCGGCCAGATTCGTCAGGGCTTCAGTTACCGCCATGCGGGCCGAGGCCGCAGGATTTAGCAAAGCCAACGGGGTGCGCTCACCCACGGACATGGCCTCACCGGCAAAACCATCATAGTCGCGCAGTGTAATGCCGCAATCCGCCACCGGCACCTGCCAGGGCCCCACCATCTGATCTCGATGCACGAGGCCGCTAACGGTGCGGTCACCAATGGTAATCAGGTATTGTTTGCTGGCCACGGTGGGAAAGGATAAGACCTGTTCAATGACCTCACGCAAGGTTTTATTCTGTACCATTAGGGGTTGATTTTTTCGGACTTCGGTTTGAATGTTAATTTCGGTTTTTGGCGTATTACCGAACAAAAGACGCATGGGTATATTGACCGCATCTTTGTGCAGTAATTCATCACGCACGCGCAAGGTTTGCGCTTTTGTTGCCTGTCCCATAATGGCAACCGGACAACGTTCCTGCTGACAAAGCAATTCAAAATCAACCAGCCGTTCTGGCTTAATGGACAACACATAACGTTCCTGTGATTCATTGCACCAGATTTCCATCGGTGACATCGACACATGATCGATTTGCAAGCGACGCAATTCAATGTCCCCACCCAGACCGGCATCTTCTAAAATTTCCGGTATGGCGTTGGATAATCCGCCGGCACCGACATCATGTATAGATCGGATGGGGCTGTCTTCACCCCGGTACCAACAGCGATTAATCACTTCCTGGCAACGGCGTTGCATCTCCGGATTGCCCCGTTGCACCGACGCAAAATCCAGTTCTTCCTGACCGTCGGCGCTGCTCACTGAACTGGCAGCACCGCCACCGAGTCCTATGAGCATGGCCGGACCGCCCAAAACAATGATGTAATCACCGGGGCGGGTATCCTGTTTACGGGTGTGAATGTCATTGATGGCGCCCATTCCGCCGGCTAACATAATCGGCTTATGGTAGCCGCGCCAACGACCGTCAGCCGGGTCTTTGATTTCGAAGTTACGAAAATAGCCCACAATATTAGGTCGGCCGAATTCATTGTTAAAGGCTGCCGCTCCGATTGGTCCTTTTTGCATGATTTCAAAAGCCGATGCCATGCGTTTTGGCTGGCCGGCCAACTGTTGTTCCCAGGGCTGTTGAAATCCCGGAATATTCAAATGACTCACTGAAAACCCACACAAGCCGGCCTTGGTCATGGCACCCTGGCCGGTGGCTGCTTCATCCCTGATTTCTCCTCCAGATCCGGTGGCGGCGCCCGCAAACGGTTCTATCGCGGTGGGGTGGTTGTGGGTTTCAACCTTAATTAGTACATTCATCAACTGATCTTGCTTAAGATAGCGGCCTTGCTCATTGATGATTAAGCGCTGACCCGCGCCACCTGTAAACACCGCCGCGTTGTCCTTGTAAGCCGACAACGCCGGTTCTGAGGTTTGCGCTTCGGTGTTTTTTATCATCTTAAACAATGACATCGCCTGGGCTTCATCATCAATAACCCAATCAGCATTAAAAATTTTATGCCGACAGTGCTCGGAATTGGCCTGAGCAAACATCATCAGTTCGACATCGGTGGGGTTTTTGCCCAAAGCCTGATATTGTGCCTCCAGATAATCAATTTCATCATCATTCAGCGCCAGTCCCAAAGTGCGGTTCAATTCATGCAGTGCTGATGATCCCAGTTGCTGTAACGGCACTTCGGTGAGTGGCTTCGGCGTGTGGTGGTCAAACAATTGTGCCAGCGATGACTCATCAGCAAAGGTTGTTTCAGTCATGCGATCATAAAACAGTTCTGGGTTTTGTTTGGGGCTGATCGCTTTGGCAAATTCAAGGCACCTCCCTGCTTCCACACGGCGCACGTGTGGCAAGTCACAATGATGAAAAATATCCGTGGCTTTACTGGACCAGGGAGAAATGGTCCCAGATCGCGGCAAAATGACCAGCTTGTTGGATTTAAAATCAAGCCCAGCGGTGTGTGCCATCAGTAAACGTTCTATTTTTTGACTATCCTCGGCATTCAAGGACCGGTCAATTTCCATCACATAGAAAGATTTAACGGCAAGCAGTTCCGGCCAACCATGAAGTTGAGCTATTTCATTGAGTTTACGTTTGTTAAAGGCCGAGCAGGCCTCGCCGCCAAGTAAAGTTACCAGTGTGAACGCCATAAATTTCTAAAAAGGAACAAAGCCGCTATTTTAACGTATATTACCCCGGCTTTTCGCACAAAAAAGCCCGCCGGTTGGCGGGCTTGACAATTTATATCAACGGTTGTGTTTATTTTGAGGCCTGTAAAGCATCCAATCGTTGTTTTAATTGCTCAGGCGGCATATAACCGGGCATCATGGTGCCATCATTTAAAATTAAGGCCGGGGTTCCAGTTACGCCCGCAGCCAGACCGGCCTGATACTGTTCAGTCACCGGGTTATCACATTTTTTTTGTGCCACTTCGACACCGGCCTTGGCCTGATCCATGGCTTTGTGTTGGTCCGCTGCACACCAAACACTCACCGCTTTGTCATAGGAGGCTGTTTTCAAACCCGAACGCGGAAAAAATAAATAGGAAATACCAATACCCAAATCATTGTATCCCTGCATTTCTCCATGTAATTTGCGGCAATAGCCACAATCAATATCGGTAAAAACGGTCACCTCATATTTCATGTCATCCGGAAAAAAATTTATGCGCGCTTCGTCACCGAATTTTTTCAGCGTCTCTGCCCTTAAACCGGCCTTTTTTTGGTCCGTGATATCCACCCGACGATCAATGTCAAAAATAGACCCCTGAATTAAGTAGGCACCGTCTTTTGACATATAGACAATATCCGTACCCCGACCGGTGTCCACCATCAACTCTTTTATATCGCTGATGGGTGTATCAAAAACGGCAGTCACTTTGACATTCGGCGCGGTGATTTTGGCCAGTGCTTGCTGATAGGGCTCAGTGTTGTTGTCGGCGATTGCATTCAATGCCGTTAACAAAAGAGCCAGGGTAATAGTTTTATAATTCATAAGAGGTTCCTTAATGAAGATGATGATCGGTTTATTCAGATGGTCGCTTATTGGCCATCTTATCTAATTGTTGTTTCAGTTGTTTCGGCGGTACCAAACCCGGAATCAGGGTCCCGTCCTCCAGTACCCATGCCGGTGTGCCACTAACACCCTCGGCAATGCCGGCATTATAATGGTCAGATACCGGGTTGTCACATTGTAATTGTGACAATTCACCGTCCGCCATGGCCGAATCCAGGGCTTTTTTACGGTCGTCGGCACACCAGACTGACACCGCTTTAAGCGATGATTCAGTGTTGAGACCTGAACGTGGAAAGAACAGATAGGATATGCCGATTCCCAGATCGTTATAAGCATCCATTTGTTGGTGTAACTGCCGACAATACGGACAATCCACGTCGGTAAAAACCGATACCTGATAATCCATATTATCCGGAAAATAATTGATCCGCTGACTATTATTAAACTGTCTTAAATGAGCGAGTCTTAAATCATTTTTTTGGGTTTCGGTTACATCAATACGATTTTTAATATCAAACAAGTTGCCGTTAAAAATATAGCGTTTATCTGTTGACATATAGATAATTTCACGACGCTTGCCGGTGCTGACTGTTAACACTTTTAAACCGTCAATTGGCGTGTCTTTAATACTTTCCACCCGAACATTACCGGATGTAACCGATTGTAAAGCTTGTTGGTAGGCCACTTTATCAGTAGCGATCGATGCCGATGCGCAGATAAAAAGACCTAAGGTTAATAGGATTCGCAATTTCATAACAATATAATTAAAAAAAGTTAGACCAAAAAAGGCCGGTTTTGTTCATAAATAAAGAATTCAACCCCTGGGGTGGTGTTTGACATGTAAACTTTTGAGTTTTTCTTTGGCCACCAGGGTATAAATTTGGGTGGTGGACAAATCACTGTGTCCAAGCAACAATTGGATAACCCTTAAATCTGCATCATGATTTAATAAATGGGTGGCAAATGAGTGGCGCAAAACATGAGGAGAGGGTAAGGGATGAATACCAGCGCTCTGTGCGTATTTTTTTATGCGGTACCAGCAGGCCTGACGGCTCATAATGGTTCCTTTTTGATTCTTAAATACCCATTTTTCCGGATTATTATGGGTAAACAAGGGGTTATTTTTAAGGTGTTTTAATAACCAGTCAGTCGCTTCTTCACCGATTGGCACCAGTCGTTCTTTGTTGCCTTTGCCGATAACTCTGATGACACCCTGATTTAAATTGATTTGATTGGCCTTTAGACTGACGGCTTCACTGACCCGAACACCGGTGGCATACATAAGCTCCAAAAGGCATTTATCTCTTAAACCGATATCGGTTTCGGTTGCAGGTTGTTGTAAAAGTTTGTCAATGTACTCTTCTGACATTGGCTTAGGAACCAATGGCGATTGCTTTGGCATCACAATCTGAGCAAACGGATTATCTTTGACCTGCTGATTACTTTGAAAAAACCGGTAAAAATGCCGAAGTGCCGATATTTTACGGGCTTTGGTGGCCGCATTGAGTTGTCTTGTATTTAGCGAAGCCACATAATGGCCGGCTTGCTCAGCTGATATCGTCAGTACTTCCCAGGATTTATCCTGTAGAAACCGCAAAAACTGTCTGATATCGGTTTGGTAGGCTTGTAGAGAGTGCCTGGAAAGTCCTTTTTCCAGGTGCAGATAATTAATAAACTGATCAATAAACTCAGTTTCTTGGGGCATCAATTAGTTATTGTTTGCCACTTCACGCTGAGCACGCTCTTCTAATGTTTTCAGATGATTAAGCCACTGCTGTGCATTATTACGTGATTTTTTGTAATCGCTGGCTTTGTTAAAAGCTTCACGGGCCTGGCTGTACTTTTTCAAACTGGCTTGTGACATACCCAGCATCAGCCAGGCATTACCGGTTTTATTCTCATCCAGGCCACCTTTTTGTAAGGCACTTTGAATGGATTCAACCGCTTTTGGCCAGTTTTCCATATCCACATACAAATAGGCACGGGTGATATCGATTTCGCCATCTTTCGCAAATTCACTGGCTTTGTCATAGGCCGCCAGGGCTTTGTTTAATTCCCGGGCGTTGTACCAGGTTTGACCCAGTTGTTTCCAGTGATCAAAGTTGGATTCCACTTTACCTTCTTCCAGTGCTTTTTGCAGCACTTGTCCGGCTTTATACGGTATGTCATTAAAAGAATACATCTTAAATAACTGCATATAATCGGTTTCTTTATCCATCACGCCGTTTTCATAGGCCAAAACCAGTGCTGCCAGCGCATTTTTGTCTTCTTTCAGCGTGAAATAAACAGATGACAACTGCATATAATAGGTTTTCTTTTCAGGACTCATGGCAATCAGAATTTTTAAAACATCGGCCATTTCGCGGTATTCAGATAACTCTGAGTGGGCTGCCAGTAATAACTGATACCAACTTTCTTTGGGTTTGTCTGACAGTGAGATGGCTTGCTTAATGGCTTTTTTGACTTCTCTGAATTCTTCCAGCTGCGCATGGGCATTGGCTTTAATGGCAAAGGCTGAGTCCGGAATTTCATCAACCACTTTAAAATACTCATCTAAAGCCGTTAAACCGGCACGGTGATTGCCATCAATCATCAACAACTGTGCCCGTTGTAACATCATGCCAAAATGTGTGGTATTGGGTAAGGCGTCGGTATCGATGGCCTTTTTGAAATACTCGGCTGCTTTACTGTAATTACCGGCGGTTGATTCTAAGTGACCCAGCAATTGATAAACAATGCCTTTAACATACAAATCACGGTCACTTAATCGCTCCAGCATGGCGCTTAAACCACTGCGCGCCTCACTGTATTTCTCATCAGAAATAAATTCACCAAACTTTTCTATTTTTTTGCCTTGTTGTTCAGTCATTAAACCGACAGAACCGGAAGGTTTACGTTCAGGGTTACCGGTTTTTAATGAGCCAGCCCATACCGAACCCATACACAGCAGACTCAACAAGATAATGATTTTTTTCATGTTTAACTCCTGCATTATTCTTCGGGTAATTCAAATTCAATGGTTTGGGTAGCCACTTGTTCAACACCTTGCCCATTGACAATCTTCGGTTTAAATTTGAATTTCAGAATGGCTCGGATGGCTTCACGGTCAAAAATTCTTCGTGGTTTGGCATCCACCACTTCAGGATTGGATACAGTTCCGGAGGGCGTAATGGTAAATTTAACTTTGACCCACCCTTCGATTTTCGCCATCAATGCTTTGCGAGGATATTGCGGCGCAATCCGGACGATGGGAATCACACCGCCTTCTTCCGACATGTTTACCTGACCCACTGCACCCAGGAACGGACCATCACCACCAACACCCAAATCCAGATTGGGCACATTCAGGGTTGGCATATTATTGACCACCTGTTGTTGCTGTTGCACATTCATTTTAGGTGGTGGCGGGGGTTCTTTGGGTGGTGGTGGCTTTTTAGGCACAACACGTTTGCGTTGTTGCACCTCATCGGGCACCTTCACTTTGGTAAAATCAATGGTGATATTGTCTTTATCATCCCTGGCCTCTGTGCTTTGACTGATTAAAAAATGCATCAGTAAATACAGGACCACCGTGATAAATGCAGCAATAAAACCAACGGCAAGAAAACGGGGTAAACTCATGGCACTATCACCTCTCACCTTTTTCAGCAGCAATTGAAATGCCCGGCACACCTGCTGATTTTATCTGATCCATAACCTCAACCAAATCACCGGTTCGTGAACCACGATCTGCGATGATAACGGCATTGGCTTCAGGATTTTCAGCGTGCATTTTTTCAATACGCGAACGCACGGCACGCAATTCAACCTGCTGTTTGTTAATCCAAATGGCACCATCTTCTTTAATGGCTACCAATATATTACCTTTTTTCACTTCTTTGGCCTGGGAACTGGAGGGCCGGGAAATATCCACACCGGTCTCTTTCACAAATGAAGTGGTCACAATGAAGAAAATAAGCATAATAAAAACCACGTCCAACATGGGCGTGATGTTGATTTCTGCTTCGTCTTCGTGATGATGTCGTTTTCTCATATCAATTCTCGTTCATCTATTCATTGGACTTGATTCCAAATGAAATAGTTCAAATTATCATTAATGGGACTGCATCCGGTCTTCCAGCTTTTCTCTTTCTACCACCGCTTTGCGTTTGAAATAGGTGGTGAAGAAAACGCCGGATAAGGCGGCGACCATGCCGGCCATGGTTGGAATGGTGGCTTTTGATACACCACCGGCCATGGCCCGAGCGTTCGAGGTTCCCGCAATGGCCATAATATCGAATACATTTAACATACCATAAACGGTTCCAAACAATCCAAACAAGGGACTGATGGCCACCAGCGACTCTAAAAATCCGAGTCCGGAGCGCAATTTAATGGAGGCTTCAGACACTTTGGCATCTTTAATGCGTTTGGCATACCAACTGGTGGTGTCGGTGCGCTGATTCCATTCGTTAATGATGCGTTTTCGCTCACCGGGATAAGTAAACGAGTAATACCACATACGTTCCAGAATCATCAGCCACATGACAAACAGCAAGATAAAGATGGCCCAAAGTACCGGGCCACCCATGTCGATAAATGCCAATATGTCATACCATTTATCTCTCAGCCAAAACATGCTTATTTCTCCGCCATGTTAGCGATAATTCCGGCACTTTGCTCTTCAAGTACCTGGGTTTGCTTTTTGGCCATAGACTGCAAAACAGAATGTAAGACTGTCAGAGGAATGGCAACAACCAGACCCAAAACAGTGGTGACCAGCGCCATGGAGATACCACCGGCCATAGATTTAGGATCACCGGTACCCATGAGTGTAATCATTTGGAAGGTTTGAATCATACCAACCACAGTACCTAACAGACCCAATAATGGTGCAATCACATACAGCACTTTAATAAACGGCAGACCGGATTCCAGCGGTCCGGTTTCACGGATAATCGCCTCATCCAGTTTCAGCTCCATGGTTTCAACATCGGCATCAGGGTTTTCTGTATAAACCGTCATGATGCGACCCAGTGCGTTATTTTGGTTGGGTTGTTTTTTCTTCAGCTGTGATTTAATCTTACTTCCTGAAGCCAGTAACATGAAGAATTTAATGAGTCCCAAAATCAAACCCAATGCACCCAGGGCCAAAATAACATATCCAACCAGGCCACCTTGCTTAACTTTTTCTTTGATACTGGGGGTTTGCACCACTAACTGCAAAATGGTACCACGGGTATAATCAACCGGTGTTTGCACCAATTCACCCTCGCCAGCGTTCACGAAATTCTTCGCCATAGACGAGAACTTACTGCTGGGTTGTTTCAATAAGCGTTGTAATTCGCCCTCGCCGGTACCGGTTTGGTCAGCGGCTTTCCAGACCAGGAAATTACCCTGGTCATCAAACGCATTGAACACACCGACCCGGGTAACCGAAACATTGGGTTCAATTTCACCGGCTTCATCACGGACTTTGGCGTTGAATTTAGAAATTTTACCTTCAGCGACAATTTCATGTTGCAAGGCATACCACAATTCACGCAGATCTTTGATGTTCGGCAATTTGGTTTGTGAAGCCAACTCGTTCAAAAAAGTCAAACGCTCATTATCAAGCTCGGCAGATGTCAAAGACTCCTGAATGGCACTGCGTAAATCACCGGCCAGTACTTTTACGGTACCTTGCATTTCGCCCAGGTTGCCCGATCGCTCAGCCAATGTCGTTTCCAGATCAGCCAGCAGAATTTCATTTTCATCGAATTCTGTTTTCAGCTCTTCGGTGCGGGCTTCAAGTGCCTGTAATCTGGCACGCGCCTGCGACAACAGCTGACTTTGCTGGTTACGCTGTTGTTTAAATTCATTAATACGCTGCTGGTTCTCTTTAGAACTTTGCGTGGCGGCTTGACGAACTTCCTTTAACAACTGGTCTAAAGAGGTTTTGTTTTGTGCCTGTGCACCTGTCACCATGAGGCCCAGTGTCAATAAACTAAACATTAATTTTTTCATGGTTTACTCTCCTGATACCTGATGCAATATAGGTAAGCCCACTAAATTCGGCGCGGCTTGCTTGGCGGCAATTCGAATGCCTTCTTTAATCGCAGTGTTGTACTGACTGGGTAAGTCTTCAAAAGAACCTGACTGCGGATTATACCAACCGGATTTTTTCTCATCTAATGTCTGATACAACAAAGCGGTTCGGCCGATTTGTAAGAAATTAACTTTAATACCACTTTCGAGATCGCCCTGATAGGTCGAAACTGACCGCCCGTGATCCAATTCGATTTGGTAAGCCTCGGTAACTTTTCGGTATTTTTCCGAGGTGGTCACATTGGAATCATCCAGAATGTTCTCTAACTGAACAACCCGATTGGTGCGTTCTTTGATTTTAAAGGGAATGTCCGCTTCAACCATGCGACCCAACATGTCCACCATTTCAATCACCAACGGCACAATGGCACGGTTGGTTGATTCCAGTTCAGCCATCTGATCGTTCATGGATTGGATTTGCAAGTTTTGATCGTTAACCACGGCTTCGAGTTGTTGGTTATAAACCGTCAAACTGTCAATTTCAGACAATACTGTGCGGTATTGTACGAGTAATTCTTCGGTTTGATCATTCAGGCGATTCACCTGATCTTGTGCTTGTTTTGCTTGTGCATTGGTTTCGTTTACCACTTGTACTGCTGTTTGTAGCTGTGCTGTGCTGACCAGTGAGGTCAACAACAAAGCCAGCATAACCGCGTATTTGGCTAAACCAACTTTAGAAATTTGAGATATCAACATACCTTCCCTTCCAGTTCAAAAATTTATGAAATAATGTGTGACAATTGGTTGAAACCTTTATAAACCCCAAAAACAGTAATTTATTAAAAATCACTTAACCAATCCACACGCGACTTAGTGGTGACCAAGAATAACTTTCTTTTTTGAAAAATTAAAGAACTAATTAAATAATTTACAAAAATTTCACCTGTTTTTAAGTTTTAAATTCCTTAAAATGACGGCCTCATTAATTAACAGGATGAACTGAATTTATGCCGATTAGCACCAGCTGGCGACACGTGGCCGCTTTTATCTACGATTTATTTCCCATCATCGGTTTATGGCTGATCACTTCTGTATTGGTGGTGTTGCTGCGCAGTGGTGATGAGGTGCCGCCCGGCACCTTGTGGTTTCAGTTATTATTGTTCACTGAATGTGTTTTTTATTTTGTCTTTTCCTGGAAAAAAGGCGGACAGACACTGGGTATGCGTGCCTGGAAAATTGGGATTGAGGATTTTGAGAACATGTCCTGGTGGCAATCTTTGTCACGTTTTTTAATCGGATTGGTATCGGTTGCTTTGCTCGGAGCCGGAATAGCGTACAAAAAACTCAACAAAAAACACTTAAGTTGGATGGACATCGTCAGCGGCCACCGTGCTGTCAATGTTAGGCGGCCGGCCACATAAACAAATAACTGTTAAAACCGTTTAATACCACCCCGTAAAATCATAATCGCAACCGCACAAATAACGGCCGGAGGCACCACCGTCATCAGCGGTGGCGGTAAATGATACACCTCACCCAGGTTGAGCAGGGTTTTATTCATTAAATAGATCAGGATACCAATCACCATACCCACCACCAAACGCTGGGAAAAACCCGCTTGCCTGGCATGACCAAACAGCACCAGCATACCGCACATGGCGGTGGTGATGACCAACAAAGGAAATGCCATTTTAGACCACCAGGCCATCTGGTATGCACTTTGCAGTGAACCGGACCGGGTATTGAAACGCTGAATTTGTTTTAAATCACGCAGACTTAAATACTTGGCGCGGGTGGTGGATAAATTTAATATTCTCGGTTCTATTCGGGATTGCCATTGTTGAGATTCGTTATGCTCCACATGGACACCATGCTCACTGAAGACTGAAACCTTTATATTTTCCAAAGTCCACTGCTTATCGGCATACAGCGCCTTTTCAGCCTCTGACACCCGAACCAGCTGCTGATTGTTCAACTCAAAGACAGTCACACCGGTTAACAGGTAACGGTCTGTTTCGGGTTGTCTGGTCATCTTATTGCTGCGAAAAACCACATCACCGTCTTTAATCCAGACCGCATGGGTGACTGAAGTGGCCTGACCGGCTGAAATTTTTTCATTACGAAATTGCTGCGCCATTTGTTCCGCTTTGGGCGACACATACTCACCCATTAAAGTGACCGGCACCAGCCACACCAACAAAGCCACCAGCATCATGCCGGCAATTTTTAATTGACTGACACCGGCCGATCGCATCACCACAAATTCAGAAGCGGCGGCCAAAGCACCCAAAGAGACCACCACGGCAATCACTGCGCTGACAGGGAACAACTCATAAATTTTACTGGGAATGGTCAGTAAAACAAAAAAGAACACATCTGTAAGCGTGTAATAAGCGGAGATGTCATTCAGTTCTTTTATTAACCCAAACAAAACGTCAATGGCAAGCAACAAAAGTACTGCCATCACCAGACCAAAACTCATGGTTTTAAAAATATAGCGGGTTAAAATCATGTCAACTAATCTTGCGGGTTAACTTGAATGACTTGGCGGCGAAAAACACGGCCATCCAATCGGCACAGCCGCCACCAGGCATACAAAACAAAAATCACATACACCCACCACAACCCGAATGCCATCGGAAGACTTCCTTGAGCCAATAAGGACTGACCGATGGTAAGCAAATTAATCAATAACACATAGGCCGCCAACCCGGTGAGTAAATTAATGTATTTGGCTTCACGGTGAGAGGTTTTGCTTAAAGACACCGCCAGCAGAAATAACACCCCCACCGAAATAGGCGGCACCAGACGATAATGAAATTGGGCCTGATCAACCAAATGCCGGCTTTTCATCAGTGCCAGGGTGGTTTTTGATTGCTCATCCAATGCCGCGATTTCCTGTTTTAAATCCGGCAATTTGATGTCATTGCGTTTAAATTGCATCATATGGTACCGGTTTGTGCCCGGCACGCCCTCATTGCGATAGCCGTCGAACAATGCCACATATTTGTGCCCGTTTTCTTCGAACTCATAACCATAGGCCGCCGTAATGGTGTCAATCCTGTCCGGATGGTGAATATTCGCAAAAATATTTTCCACCCGTCTGGTTTTGGGGTCTATGCGTTCCACATAAATCACGCCGTCATCCGAGAAAAAGTTTTGAAACTTTCCTTCGGATAAGCCCATCAAGGAAATCTCTTCACTGGCACGGGTGGTTAATTCTTTGGATAACTGAGCCGCCATGGGCGCCATCCAAAGAGCCAAAACCGCCGTTATCAGAAACACCACCACGGCCAGTGGCGTCAAAGCCTTGAGTAAATCACGCAAAGACAAACCAAAGGCATGCATCATCACCGCTTCTTGATTTCGGTATAAGCCGCTGAGCGCGGTCAAAACACCCAGGTAAAAAGATAAAGGTATTAAAATATTCAGCACATCGACCGAACGCAGGCTTAATTCGATAAACAGCAAATCAGGCGCCAACACGCCTCTGGCAATGGCACGCAAGGTTGAAGTGAACAAGGTTCCCACCATCAACAAAAACAACAGCAGCAACACCACCAAAGTGGTCTGAGCACATTGTTTTCGCAGGTATCGGGTGAGTATCATGTGGTGGTGCCAAAAAACCGCTTATTTTAACAGCTAAACCGGACGCGTGCTTACATCGCATGCATTCTCGTCAAAATAATATCCCCAATTGATTTACGGTTTTTCACTGGTGTATGCTTGAGATGTTGATTAAAATCCCCAGTTTGTTCGTTTTCAGGAGAAAAATTGATGTCATTACACGCAAGCCAACACCCCGCCCATAAGAACAAAGCCGATCAGGTAATTATCGGTTTTTTTGCCGACGAACCCGCCAATCACCATACAAAACATTTAAACGACAGCCTCATAAATCAAATTGCGGCGCGTTTTAAGAATAAAGATTTCACCGGCCAACCGGGGCAACTGTTGACCTTATATCAGGACAATGGCCAGCAGCTTTTGTGTGTCGGCCTGGGTCAGAATGATAAGGTATCAGCAACCGCCCTTTATGACACAACGCATAAGGTGGTTTCGGCCGCCGCTGCTTCTCGCTGCCAGTCGGTGGCCTTGTACCTCAATGACCATACCTATGAACACATCGATGGCGAGCAAGCCACCAAGTTGGTCAGCCTGGCCGCATCTCACGCTGCTTACCGCTATGAGGACACCAAATCATTTAAGGACGACAACAAACACGCATTAGATCGCATAGAAGTGGCGACCAATGACAACACAGCCGAGGCATTTCGACAGGCGGCCGGAATGGCCAAAGGCATAAACACCACCCGCCACCTCGGAAACTATCCGCCGAATTTATGCACACCTAAATACATCGCCGAATATGCCACAGAAATTGCTCACAATGATGATTGTTGTGAGATCGATGTCTTGAACAAAAAACAAATGAAAAAAATGGGCATGGGCGCTTTATTGGCCGTCGCACAAGGCAGTCATAACAAACCGAAAATGGTTGTCTTGAGCTACCATGGCGCGGACAAAGACAAAGACCCGATTGCTTTGGTGGGCAAAGGCATCACCTTTGACACCGGCGGCATTTCCCTGAAGCCCGGCGCCAATATGGACGAAATGAAATATGATATGTGCGGTGCGGCCAGTGTTATTGGCGCTTTCGTGGCGGCCGTGGAATTAAAGTTGCCAATTAACCTCAAAGTGTTTGTACCGGCAGTGGAAAATATGCCCGACGGCAAAGCCTATCGTCCCGGCGATGTCATTACATCCTACTCAGGCCAAACCATTGAGGTGCTAAACACCGATGCCGAAGGTCGCATGATTTTGTGTGATACCTTAACTTATGCCCAGGAATTTAAACCTGAAGTGATTGTTGATTTGGCCACTTTAACCGGTGCCTGTGTGGTGGCTTTGGGTCATAATGCCGCTGCCGTGATGACCAAAACCGACGGTCTATATGAAGAATTTAAAAGCGCCGGTGAGCAAACCCATGACCGCGTATGGGAACTGCCTTTGTGGGATGAGTACCAAAAACAACTGGACACCAGCTTTGCCGATATGAAAAACATCGGTGGTATGCCGGCCGGTACCATCACCGCCGGTTGTTTCTTGTCACGCTTCACCAAAGACCAGAAATGGGCGCATATTGATATAGCCGGTGTGGCCTGGAAAGATAAAAAAGAAGGTGCCACCGGCCGTCCCGTGGCGATGCTCACCCAATACCTGATTAATAAAAGCCAGGCTTAAAAAAAATGATTGAAAAATACGACCCAACTGCCATCGAAGCCAAATGGTACCAAACCTGGGAACAAAAAGGTTATTTTAAACCCAACGGTGAAAGCAAAGAATCTTATTGCATCATGATTCCGCCGCCGAATGTCACCGGCACATTGCACATGGGACATGCCTTTCAGGACACCATTATGGACACCTTGATTCGTTATCAACGGATGCAGGGCAAAAACACCCTGTGGCAGCCCGGCACCGATCACGCCGGTATCGCCACCCAAATGGTGGTGGAGCGACAACTCAATGCCCAGGGCACATCGAGAACCGAGTTGGGTCGTGAAGCTTTTGTGAATAAGGTCTGGGAGTGGAAACAACAATCCGGTGACACCATCACCAACCAACTGCGGCGACTGGGCGCCTCACCGGACTGGTCGCGTGAACGCTTTACGATGGACAAAGGACTGTCCGATGCAGTGCTTAAAGTCTTTGTTGATTTATACAACGAGGGTCTGATTTACCGTGGTCAACGCCTGGTGAACTGGGATCCGACCTTAAACACCGCCTTGAGTGATTTGGAGGTCGAATCCCACGAAGAAAAGGGCCATATGTGGTATTTTGCCTATCCGGTGGCTGACAACGAAGGTAACGCAACTGATCAGGCCCTGACAATTGCCACCACCCGGCCCGAAACCTTACTCGGCGACACCGCGGTGGCGGTGAATCCGGCTGATGCCCGATTTGCGCATTTAATCGGCAAACAGGTCTTATTACCCATCTGTAACCGACTGATTCCGATTGTCGGTGATGACCATGCAGACCCCGAAAAAGGCACCGGTTGCGTCAAAATCACACCGGCACACGATTTTAACGATTATGAGGTGGGTCAACGCCATCAACTGCCGATGATTAACATTCTCAATAAAGACGGCTCACTGAATGACCAAGTACCCGCCGATTTTCGGGGGATGACCCGCCAACAAGCCAGGCAGGCAGTGGTTGATAAAATGCGTGAACTGGGTCTGCTTAAAGACATCAAAGACCATATTCTGATGGTGCCACGGGGTGACCGCTCCGGTGACATCATCGAACCTTTATTGACCAGCCAGTGGTATGTGGATGCCAAAACCCTGGCCAAACCGGCGATTGAAGCGGTTGAAAATGGCGACATTCAATTTGTTCCGGATAACTGGAAAAATACCTACTATGCCTGGATGCGTGAAATTCAGGACTGGTGTATTTCAAGACAACTTTGGTGGGGGCATCGCATACCGGCTTGGTACGATGAAGATGGCAATATTTATGTGGGACTATCAGAAGCGGACGTCCGTCAAAAACATGACTTAAGCGCTGACCTTAATCTGCGTCAGGATGCCGATGTGCTGGACACCTGGTTTTCATCGGCCTTGTGGCCTTTTGCCACCCTGGACTGGCCTGAAAACAGCGATGAACTCAAAAACTTCTATCCCGGCAATGTCCTGGTCACAGGCTTTGATATAATTTTCTTCTGGGTTGCCCGGATGATTATGATGGGTCTTAAGTTCATGGATGAGGTGCCCTTCAAAGAGGTTTACATTCATGGCCTGGTGCGTGACTCACACGGCCAGAAAATGTCTAAATCCAAAGGCAATGTGTTAGACCCGCTGGATTTGATTGATGGCATCAGTCTTGATGACCTGATGGCCAAACGAACCCAGGGCCTGATGCAAGACCAACCGGATAAAGTCAAAGCCATTGAGCAACAAACCGCCGAGGATTTTCCCGATGGCATCAAAGCTTATGGTTGCGATGCTTTGCGCTTTACTTTTGCCTCACTGGCGAGCACCGGACGTGACATAAACTTTGATATGGGACGGGTGGAAGGTTACCGGAATTTTTGTAATAAGATTTTTAATGCTGCCCGCTTTGTGTTGATGAACTGTGAGGATTTTGATATATCCATTAAAAAATCCTACACACCCGGCAGCGCCGAACGCTGGATCAATTCGCGGTTACAACAATGTATCGGTGATTACCGCAAACACTTAGACAGCTATCGTCTTGATTTGGCCAGCCAAGTGATTTATGACTTTTTCTGGAACGAATATTGTGACTGGTTTCTGGAAATGGCCAAACCCCTGCTGAAAACCAATCAAAAACCCCATGTTCAGTACACTTTGCTGACGGCACTGGATCAGGCTTTGCGTTTATTGCATCCCATCATGCCGTTCTTAACTGAAGAAATTTGGCAAGCGGTCGCAGAAAAACTGACCCTGGGCAGCCAATCCATCATGATTTCGGCCTTTCCAGTAACCAACCCAAATTTAATCGACCAGGATGCTGACGCTGATATTCATTGGCTTAAACAACTGACCTTAAGTGTACGTCAAATTCGTGCCGAAATGAACATTCCACCGGGCAAGGCCTTAAACGTTCTACTCAGCGATTATTCTCAAAAAGACGCCGGTAATGTGGTCAATCATCAAACCTTGATTAACACCATGGCGCGTTTGGAATCCATTGAATTATTGGCGCATGGCGAGGAAGAACCACCTGCTGCCACCGGCCTGCTCGGTACCACCAAGGTTCTAATTCCCCTGGCCGGATTGATTGATAAAGACGAAGAAATGCAACGTATTGACAAAAATATCGACAAAACCGAACAAGAAATCAAACGTGCTAAAGGCAAACTTAACAATGAGAAATTCACGGCCAATGCCCCCGATCAGGTGGTGGCTGCGGAACGCAAAAAACTTGACGGTTATGAAGCGGCCTTAAAAGAACTGAAAGAACAGCGTGCAAAACTGGAGCAGCTCTAAATTGAAAAACGGCCACAAGCTTTAATGTAATGTGGCCGTCATTAATTTCAAAAGCTCAAAAAAACGTGAGCCGGGCAAGCGATTTATCCATGACGCTACCAAATCACCGATTCCTTAGGTAAAATGATTGGTTTATTGAATCAATAACCTGTCATGCCAAAAATCGTTATTTGTTTTTTGCTGCTTCTATCAAATCTGGTATTCGCGGACTGCCCGACCGAAAAAGCCTACCCGAATAATATGTTCCCGGAATTGGTCATAGAAACAGATTTGGGTGCGATCACCGTTGAACTGGATCGTCTCAAAGCACCTTTAACGGTCAACCATATATTGCACCTGGTAAAAAATAAACGCTACGACAACAGCCTAATCCACCGGGTGGTACCGGGTTTTGTGATTCAAAGCGGCGCTTTTAAAGCCGATTTATCAGAACTTGAATCCTGCGGTACGGTGGTTAATGAATCCGGCAATGGTTTGAAAAATACCCGTGGCAGTTTATCCATGGCACGCTATAACGATCCGCACTCGGCCGCTGCCAGTTTTTTTATTAACTTAGGTAATAATGATAATTTAGACCCGAGTTCAGATGGTTGGGGTTATGCAGTGTTTGGTTTTGTCACAGACGGCATGGATGTGGTGGATAACATTGCCGCCGTCAAAACCCACTATAACAATCAGCTTGATGCCAAAGATGTACCGATTGAACCGCTTCATATCATTTCAATAAAGGTGAAATAATGGACAACGAACTTATTCAGTTTGAAAAAGATGACAAGCATTGTGTTTTATTTGTTCAGGGCGACGTGGATTTATCCAACTCTTCACAATTGCGCAAAACGATTTTAAGCGCCCTCAAAACATCCCCTGAAGTGGCGGTTCATTTATCACAAGTCAGCTACATCGATTCATCGGGCATTGCCGCATTGGTCGAAGGCTTACAATACGCCAACAGCCATGACAAACGATTTTATCTGAAAAATCTCAGCCCCCATGTCCAATCCATCATTGAATTGGCCCGCTTAGATCAGGTTTTCACCATTGAAACATAAAGTGGTTCAAAAAGTTGAAAACCTGGGACAGCTGACTGTTCAGTATCTGGAACGGCTGGGCTTTGCCATGCGTTTGTTTTGGGACAGTTTTTATTGGCTGATTGTGGGCCGAAAATACAAACAACGCGTGCGCTTTGCACAAATTGTTAAACACATTAAGATGGACGGTGTGGATGCCTTGCCCATAGTGCTGGCACTCGCTTTGGTTGTGGGCATGATGCTCGCCATTCAACTGATATACGCGTTGCAGGCATTTGGTGCGCAATCACAGGTTTTACTTGCCATTGCCAAATCCGTGACCCGTGAGTTTTCACCACTCATTACCGGCATCATTGTGGCCGGTCGATCCGGTGCAGCTATTGCCGCGCGCATTGGCTCTCAGGTGGTGTCACAGGAAATTGATGCCCTCAAGGTAATGGGCGTGGTTCCGGTGCGCTATCTGGTGTTGCCGCCCCTGCTTGCTTTGATGATTTCAATGCCGATGTTGATTATTGGTGCCGACATTGTCGCCATCTTTGGCGGTGCCTTATTCAGCGTCGGAAAACTGGATATGAGTATCACCGCCTATATGGTGGAGTCTTTTAATGTTCTGGTGGTCGGAGATATTATTCAGGGTTTGATTAAAAGCGTGGTATTCGGTGTTATTATTGTGCTGGTGGGCGCCACCACCGGCTTTTATGTTACTGGCGGTGCCGAAGGTGTCGGCAGAGCCACCACCACAGCGGTGGTGGTTTCAATTTCATTTATCGTTTTGGCCGATATGATTGCCAGTTATTTCTTAACCCAATGAACGCAAAACAACAAACTCAAGCTGTGATTGAAGTGAATAATCTGGAAACCTACTATGGCCAGCGAAAAATTCTCGACGGCATGGATTTTCAAGTGGATCAGGGTGAAATCCGGGTGATTATGGGCGGTAGCGGCTCAGGTAAATCGACCTTACTGTGGTATATTCTGGGTCTTTATAAACCCGATGGCGGTACCATTAAGGTACTCGGACAAGACATCAACCAAATTAGTTTTAATGATCACCTTAAGCTCAAGCAGAACATCGGTGTGGCCTTTCAAAGCGGGGCATTGTTTTCCTCCATGTCTGTGGGTGACAACGTTGCTTTTCCGCTGCGAGAATTTACCGACCTGGATGAGAACACCATCCGCATCATCACCCGCATGAAACTGGAAGTGGTCAACTTAGGCGGCTTTCACAAACTCATGCCCTCACAATTATCCGGTGGTATGATTAAACGGGCGGCATTGGCGCGGGCTATTGTGATGGATCCCAGGTTATTAATATTTGATGAGCCATCGGCGGGCTTAGATCCCGTTGTGGCCTCTGAGATTGATGATTTAATCTTATCTTTACGTGACACCACCGGGGTGTCGGTGGTGGTGGTCACCCATGAACTGGACAGTGCCTTTAAAATCGCTGACCGCATCACAGTTTTAGATCAGGGCAAGAATTTGCTGACCGCTTCTGTGGAGGAAGTTAAACAATCGAAAAACAAACGCATCATGGATTTATTACAGCGCCGCTCACGCCATGATAAACTAGACCCCGAGGACTATTTGCGGCGACTTACGCAGGAAAATTACACACTATCATGAAACAAAAAGTCAGTCATTATTTTTGGGTCGGCCTGTTCACTTTAGGTATTGGCGGTTTAGCCTTGGTATTAATGGTCATAATGGCCGGCAAACAATCTGATCATGTCAGCTACCACAGTTTTTATAAAAACGTATCCGGTATCAGTTTTGGTACACCGGTTTATTATGAAGGCTACCGTGTTGGCCAGGTCGAATCGATTAACCCTGAATTTAATGCCCAACAAGTCAGTTTCAAAGTCACTTACAGTGTTTTAAAGGGCTGGCAAATTCCCGTTGATTCCAATGCCCAGATTAATGCAGCCGGTCTGTTGTCTGATATGTCTATAAACATCAACGGCGGTGATGCCAAAGATTTTTTTCAACCTGACGACACCATCCCGGGCAAACCACCGGCTGATTTATTCTCTCAACTGGGTGAAACCTCGGATAAAGTCAGCGAGCTGGCCGATGAAAAAGTTGCACCGATGCTGGACATGTTGCATGAACGGCTGGATAACATCACGGAACAAGTTGAGACCGCCCTACCGGATATTTTATCCAATGTCACCCATGCCAGTGAGGAACTATCCACAGTCCTAAAAAATGCCAAACAAATTGTCGGCACTCAAAACCAGGCCCGTATCGAAACCACCCTCACCAACCTCAGCGAACTCACCGCACAAGTCCAAAACTCTGTGAAAACGCTGGATCAGGGTTTAAACAACATCAACGGTCTGGTTACCGATGCCAGAGATTTACTCACCGGTCAAGATTCAGATATGGCACAAATTCTGGCTGCTGCACGATATGTGATGCATAACTTTTCTAATCGGTTTACCGTCCTGATGAACGACATCGAATCGGCCGGACGCAATTTAAATGAAGCCACCAATGAAATCCGCAAAGATCCGTCGAAACTTATTTTTTCGGGTAAATCAGACATTCAGGACGATGAATTATGAATAAGCTGATTATCCTGGCCACATCATTGTTATTACTGAGTGCCTGCAGTAACCAACCGGCGGTGGTCAAAAAGTATTACCGATTGAGTAGCTTAGACAATTCACAACTAAGCCTAAGCCCTGAAAAACGCCCGTCGGTGGTGATTACGCGACCCAAAGGCATGAGTATTCTGGCCGGCAGGCCGATGGTGGCCACCGTGGAAGACGGTGCTTTGGTACAACTGAACCACCATTATTGGCTGGAATCACCGACCCTTTTAGTGCAGCAAATTTTGTCCCAATGGGCCGAACAGCATTGGCAACAGATTAAGACCCATGTCGCCTTTGATAAACCCATTGAACGCCTGGACAGTGAAATACTGGCTTTTGAAAAGGACGGCAACCAGGCCAAAGTCAGCCTGCATTTTATACTCACGGCTGCCGATGGACACATTATACTGGATCAAACCCTGAGCCGGCAACTAACCATTTCCGGTGAAGGGTACGCCGGATTTGTACACAGCATCAACAATGCGGTCAACCAAATTTTGACTGACCTCAGCGAAGCGATCAATAACTTATCATGAAACAACTGGCCAAGGAACTGAATCTGCTGCCTTTGCGACTAAAAAAGGACACTGCAGCCTCAGCACAACCGGTCGCAGCAGCCAACACCCCCGGTGAAACCCTCAACAAAGAAGAGCTGCGGTTGCTGGTAAAAATTCTCAAAGCCATCGGCCACACATGTGAACACCCTAATATCCGTATTCAGAACGGCATCACCTCCTACACGTTAAATCAAATTACTTTAATTTTTGATGGTGTTAATAAAACGGATGAACACAATGTTTTACATTTAAGTTCACTGAAACAAATGCTTGAGGACCCTGCCGAAAAACGCCCAACTTGGGAAAAGTTAAAATCGATTCAATTTGATGCCTGAAATGCCAAGGTTTTTACTATTTACGACACAATCTATTCATTTCTTGTGCCTTAGCATCATACTGATGGTTATCACCTTATCATCTTCGGCTCAAACCGAAACCGGACATTCAGGTCTGTACGACGCTGTGGATTATCGTTGGTACTGGAACCCCAATTTTGGCGTGGTCATCCCTGACGATGATTTGCGCCTGAACGAAGCCCATGTGTTTGATATTCGTGTGGGCAAACATTTTAATGACAAATGGGGCATGGAACTGGAGTTGATGCGGGATGAATATGATTTTGATATGGATTTCGATCTCAAGCATTACAGCGCCACCATGAACCTAATCTACACCAACCATGACCCCTTGTGGAAACCCTATTTTCTGGTGGGTGTGGGTGGTATTCGTGCTGATGCCCGTTTTCCCGATAACCAACGCAATGACCTGATTGTCAATCTGGCTGTGGGCGGCTCTTGGTATTTTGTCGGTAACGGTGCCCGCATTCGCTTAGAAGCCCGCAGCCGATTAGACAGTAACAACTCAAAATTGCCCGGTCAGGACGGTTTTGGGGATGCACAATTCACCATTGGATTGATGATTCCAATTGGCGATTAAGTGACTTTCAGGAACATTGTCACTTATAATGAACTTTTTTAAAAAACAAAAACAACTATGCAGTCTATGACCGCCTTTGCGGCACAATCACTTGACACGGATTTGGGCCGCCTGACCTGTGAGATTAAATCTGTCAATCAGCGATTTCTTGACATCACCATCAAATGCCCCGATTTCCTGCGCTCTGCTGAACATGCCCTGCGCAAAACCATCGAAAAAAATCTTGCTCGGGGCAAGGTACTGGTATTTTTAAATTTTTACCCCGGTGAGTCGATGGCACTCAATCGTCTTAAAGTGAACCATGCTTTACTGGATCAGTTACAACATTGTGTCACCGACATCAACAAAACCTTAGGCACGGCCGATGTGCTGCAATTACCGCATTTTATGCAATGGCCGGATGTGATCATTGAAGAACCGGCCGACACCTCACAGTTACAATCTGCCACGCATGCATTAATGGAACAAACCCTGGCTGAATTGGTCGCATCCAGACAACGGGAAGGCCGGGCAATGCACACTGTTTTGACCGATAAATTAGCACAACTCACTTCCATAACCGCTGACATACGCAAACAAGTGCCGGCCATCAACCAGTGTTTATACGATAAAATGCAACAACGCCTGGCTGATCTCGACATTCAAGCCCAGCCCGAACGCTTTGAACAGGAACTGGCTTTGCAGCTGCAAAAAATCGACATTGCAGAGGAACTCGATCGTCTGGATGCGCATGTCACTGAATTTCAGCGGGTTTTGCAATTAGATGAACCGGTGGGACGGCGCATGGATTTTCTGATGCAGGAACTTAATCGAGAGGCCAACACCATTGCCTCCAAGTCGGCATCGGTCACGACCTCAAAAGCAGGCATAGAACTGAAGGTGGTGATTGAACAAATGCGTGAACAAATTCAAAACATCGAATAAGGAAAAACCATGAGTAATCTTGCATTAACCGGCACATTATTTATTGTTTCAGCCCCCTCCGGCACCGGCAAAACATCCCTGGTCAATGCCCTGGTGCGGGACACCAATCACCTCAAACTCTCTATTTCACACACCACAAGACCGCCACGTGACAAAGAAATCGATGGTTATAATTACCATTTTATTGACACCGATAAATTTAAACAGATGCAGCTGGCCGGTGTTTTTATGGAATCAGCCGAAGTATTCGGTAATTTATACGGCACCTCACAGGACGCGGTACAAAAAATGCTGGATGAAGGCCATGATGTTGTTTTAGAAATTGACTGGCAAGGTGCTGAGCAAATTAAAGCCCGCTTCCCTGAAGCCATCAGTATATTTATCTTGCCTCCGAGCATAGAAGCCTTAAAGCAACGCCTCACCAATCGTGGTCAGGATTCAGACGAAGTTATTTCTCATCGCATGGACAAAGCCATCAGTGAACTCAAACACCACGACAAAGCCGACTATCTGGTGGTCAATGATGACTTCGAAGAGGCACTCAAATCCTTAAAAGCCATCGTTAAAGCCAACCGGATGAAAACAGCGAATCAAAAAATAATTATTGACCGGTTGATTAGACAATTATTGAAATAAAAAAACCCGGTATATAACCGAGTTCATAAGCATAGGATTTAATAATTTAATTATTTTTTTCTCCCATGCGCTGGTTTATTGCATTTGACCTTATTCTATCGTGCAATTCTCGACTTTCTTCTCGTTCTTTTTGCTTCTGTTGCTTAGTCGTACAAACTCGTGTTACACGATGAGACCCTGTGATAACACGACGTTCGCACACTACTGATTCGTCATCACCTTGTGCTAATGCTTTAGCAGCATGATCATCTGTATAGAACCTCTTACCACCTTTATCAACTGCAACCACATCATTTGGATTATGGGTACAAGCCGAAACTAAAAAAAGAAAAAACGCCATCGAAATAAAATTCATAATTATTACTAAATTTAAAACAAAAAATTCTATCAAGCATATATTCAAATTAAAAAACCGTTTATTTAATATATCGATATGAATGACCTGCCACATTGGTTCCTTGATAGATAATTGGCTTATCTTCGAGGCATCTAAAACCTACCGAGGATATTTCTTGATTCCATTTTTTATCGGATAGTTTTTGACCGACCTGAACCACGTCATCAGCCCGTAATTTGGCAGCTTTATGTGCCTCTATAAACTTTTTAAGATTATCTTTTTCGTTTTTTATTGTATGATTATTGTTTTTGATAAGCATGGTCAACATTTTTTGCCAGTGTATTAACAAAGTTTGACCATGGAAATTAATGGGCGGTTGATTCTTTTCCACAATGGATAATAGTGTATTTTTTAAGCCATTAGCACTTATTCGAGCGCCAATAAAATCACTTAAAGTGGAAATAATACCTATATCAGAAAGCCATTGATAAATTGACTGTTCAGTTTGCATATACTTGAATACATCACTATCAACACTATGAGAAATAAATGCTAACTCACCACCAAATTGGATAAGATTAAATATGACTTCAGCCGTTATATTTAAGTCAGTGTATTCAAGTCCATATTGGCTCACCACAAGCTGATATTTATCATCAACATGTTTTGCAATATCGGCAAGTGGACAATGACTGATAAAGTCAATCTGCGACCACACTTTCTGAGCCACGTTTTTTTGAATAAATTCTGTATTAATCTCACTGATATCTATCGCTGTAATCTTTATACTTTTATTTTGTTGTAATGCGATTTCTGAAATGATTAAAGCTACGGCACCATTACCCGTACATACATCGAGAACATGATCGCCTGATGATAAATCGTCAACCCGACCTTCCCAGAAGGCATATATTTCTCCATCATAATTTTTTTTAAAATCTGATGGCAGTGATGTTTGTACGCCTGACTTCCAATATTCTGACCAATGGTTACTTTTAGACATAATAATTGTATCTATAAATAAAAAAGGCGTACCGAAGTACGCCCTTTTAACACTAATATCAAACTTCGTTTAGAAAGTTTGGGTATATCTCAGGTAGGTAACACGACCGAAGCCATTGTAAAGATTATAGTCATAATCCTGACCATCTAAGAAGCCCTGACCGATTGGTGGGTATTTTTCACCAACGTTGTTAGCACCTAAAGTGATCTTACCATTCCAAGGAGTGTGGTAATTTAACTGTACATCATGCGTAGTCCATGATCCCACAGCCTCACTAACTGCGTCTTCGTCTTGCGATCCAATATAGTTAATATTGTAGGCAAAACTCCAGTCACCGTATCCAAACAGATTTTGCAATACAGCTCTGTTAGCAGGTGTACCCGGGCTTTCAACTAAATCACGTCCACCATCAACAGATTGATCTAATAAGTGTGAAACCTGTAGATTGCTCGACATAGTTCCACCAAACAGATCATAGTTAACACGCATATTAAAGTCGATACCTGAGGATTCGATAAAACCTTCGTTACCATAACCGGCATAACAAACTGAAACAGAACCATTCGGCGCTCTTTCACAACCTAAACCAGCTGGTAATGGATCACCATTTTCTTGAGCACTTACAATGGTTGGGACACCGAAATACTTGATACGGTTATCAATTTCAATATTCCAATAATCCAAAGTGAAGTTCATCCAATCTAATGGCTCATAAGCAAAACCAAAGGTGTACTGATCAGATTCTTCTGGCATCAAATCAGGATTTGATTGAATATAGGCAGTGACCTGTACTTCACAGTCTGCTGGCTGACCTTGGTTTACACAAGTTCGCTCATCACGCAAGAAAGCTGCAGAGAAAGAGGTTTTTTGTGTTAAAACATCCAAAGTTGGTGCGCGGAAACCTTGACCGTAAGAAGCTCTTAAGGTTAAGTTATCAATCGGTTGCCAGCGGAAAGATGCCTTAGGTGAGAAATTATCACCAAAATCCGAATAATCATCATAACGACCAGCTAAACTAATTTCAAACCCATCATAAACAGGCAACAAAGTTTCAAAGAATACCGAAGTTACGTCACGATTACCACCCGCTGAGTTACCAGCAGAACCACCAACCATGCCTGACTCAGATTGTGGATCGTATTGATCTAAATATTTTTCTTCACGATACTCTGCACCGATAAAGAATTGACCAGGCCCATCAGCCAGCTCAAACATATCGAAAGCCACAGAACCAAAATACTCGTCTTGATCGTATTTGGTGTTTCTGAAAATGGTAATTTTCATCTGATTAAGAACATCTTGTGGTGTGCTGTATGGATCATAAAGTAAGTAGCTACCATCGGCAATAAGTGCATCAGCCACAGATCTTAACAAATAGTTCTTACCGATATCATCTGTTCTGTTATCAGTGGTTCTGACACCAAATTCTACTTCTGCCACTCCGATCTGACCGGTGGTACCAATCTCCATATCCAACATTTGTGTTTTATGCGTGGTGTCACGATTACCCAATGCATCAAACCGGTGCCACCACCAGATACCTTGTGGGCTTAAGCCTAAATTAGGATCATAGATAGGTGAATTGGGGTTGGTTGGGTTATTCGGACTATCTGCCGGCATTAAAACACCGCTACCATCAGCATATGGGCTGTTAGAATCAGGAACCGGTGCATAACGACCAAATGATTCTGCCTGGGTAAATGTTGTGTTTGCCCACACAGACCAGTTATCGTTAACTTGATGCTTGGCTCTGGCATAGAATGATTTATTTTCTGTCGACGCATCATTAGCAGCCGTCAGGTTAAAATCATAGGCACAGCGTTCGCCGGTCAATGAGTTACTATTTGGAACAGTGAAAAATCCAGTTCCAGGAAAATCACAAGCTAAAGTGGTCCAGTTTAAGTCATCTATCGACACTGGATTAAAGGTCGTGAAACTATTACCGTACACAGAAGCACCCTGAGAGACCCAAGGATAATCTCGACCAAATACAATCTCACGGTCATTCCAGGAAACACCGGCCAGAACGTTGGTTGTATCAGAAGATGTACCAAATAAAATTGAACCTTCTTCGCGTTCGCCACCTTTGTTAGGAATTGAAACCTCATAACCACCTAACATGATTTCAGCACCTTGGAAATCAGTACGGGTGATAATGTTAATAACACCACCAATGGCATCTGAACCGTATACCGCAGAAGCACCGTCTGTCAATACTTCAATACGTTCAATGGCACCCATTGGAATGACACTTAAGTTCTGACTTGAACCTGTGGTTGGTGACTTAGGTAAACGACGGCCATCAACCAAAACCAATGTTCTGCTTGAACCCAGACCTCTTAAAGATACATTACTCTCACCTTGCGCTGCATTACCGGATTGTGGTCTGTAAGATCCAGAACTGTTAAAAGTTAAATTTCGAATATAGTCAGCCGCGTTGGACTCACCACTTAATTCAAGTTGTTCACGTGTAATGACGGTAACTGGCAAAGCGCCTTCTACGTCAGAACGTTTAATCCGTGAACCTGTTACAGTAATTTTGCCTTGCTCTTCAACGCTTTGATCATCATCAGTGTCCTGCTGGGCTAAAGCCGCAGTACCTAACGCAGAAGAAGCAACAAAACCTGTCAATAATGCTTTATACACAGCATTAGAAATAGGATTACGTTTCATTTTCATCTAATTGTTCTCCAAATTGTTATCCATGAGTTAACTCAAAAAAATTGCATCTATATAGATTCCCTACATTGCACATACTAACACTTTAATTTTGTAAAAAAAAGACACATTTTATCTTTTTTTACAAAATCTTAACAAAAGTATGACGCATAAATAAGGTCCACTATATGGTCATCAGTACCTTTGAGCACTAATTCTTGACTATTTTCGTGTTAACTTTTCATAAAGTCAAAGCATTTATTTCTTATCTCATAAAAATGAATGCTTTAGGTTGGTTTTTTCGCACCCTTAGGCACATGTACATTTAAATCAATTTACCCGCATTTAAACGTGACCAGTGTCACACTATTAATTATCCTTGCTTCATGCTTGCATAACTATTATTGATAAAAACAATACCCTTTTAAATTTTTTTCGGACAGGTAACTAATTATGCTTAAATGTCTCGATTAAACCATTTAATTTATTCTCCTTGTAACCTGACATGACTGACCAACAAAAAGGCTTTGCCGCGGCGATATTTTGTTTTACTTTTTGGGGCTTTGTGCCGATTTTCTTTAAGTTTATTCAACATGTGCCGGCGTTGACCATTATCGCGCATCGGGTGGTTTGGGGCGGTTTGTTTTTATTGTTGTTTCTGGCGATTCGTGAACGCCATTTATGGGCGGTACTTAAGCTCAACCGACAACTGATGCTGGGCTTATTATTGAGCGGTGCTTTGGTAGTGGGTAATTGGCTGATATTTGTCTGGGCGGTAACTCATGACCAAATTCTCGCCACCTCATTGGGTTATTTTATTAACCCCTTGGTGAATGTGTTTTTGGGCCTGTTGTTTTTGGGCGAGCGCTTAAACAAATGGCAAACCTTGAGTTTAATACTGGCCTGCGCTTCGACCCTCTTTTTAGGTCTGTATCTGAGACAGGCGCCGTGGGTGTCGCTGGCGTTGGCTTTATCCTTTGGGTTTTATGGTTTGGTCCGTAAACGGTTAGATGTCAGACCTTTGATCGGTTTATTTTGGGAAACCGCGATCTGGGCCTTACCGTCCACTGTCTATCTACTGGTCATGCATCAACATCCCGATCATACTTTTACCGGCACCACCTGGCTGTTTTTAATCCTGGCAGGGCTGGTGACGGTTCTGCCACTGATTGGCTTTAATTATGCCGCCAAAAAGCTGACCCTGGTGATTATCGGCTTTATGCAATACATTGCACCGAGTATCAGTTTTATGATTGCGGTGTATTTATATGGTGAGGATTTCACCTTTGGTCATCGGGTGGCATTTGGCGGTATTTGGCTGGCTTTAATTCTCATCAGCTGGCGGCCTCTGTATCAGTTTATCCAACAGCGTTCAAAAGCCCGGGCACTGGCAAAGCGCCACCATATTCAGTAAACTCTTTACATTTCAACCAGAACAAGCACCATGTCTGAAAAACATATTAAAGTCACTTTTCAGGGCAGTCAGGGCGAACTGGTCGGTTTATTAACACGGCCGGAAAAACCCAAAGCTTATGTCCTGTTTGCCCATTGTTTTACCTGCGGCAAAGACGTTAAAGCCGCTTCTTACATTTCCAGGGCTTTGGCTGCTTTGGGTTTTGCTGTTTTACGTTTTGATTTCACCGGTCTGGGCGGATCAGATGGTGAATTTGCCAACACCAATTTCAGTTCTAATGTGGAGGACCTAATTGCCGCAGCCAATTTTCTGCGCGACGAATACCAGGCACCGCAGGTTGTGATTGGTCATTCTTTTGGTGGCACGGCCGTACTCAGTGCAGCCGACAAAATCCCCGAAGCCGAAGCCCTGGTGACCATTGCTTCTCCGGCTGAAGCTGATCACATTGCCCATTTAATTGACAACAAAATACCCGAAATTGAAGCCCAGGGCTCAGCGCAGGTGAACATCAGCGGCCGCCCCTTTAACATTAAAAAACAGTTTATCGAAGACTGGGAAAAACATGGTACGGAACATATTGGCCGGTTAAAAAAGGCCTTGCTGGTGATGCATTCACCGATTGACACCGTGGTATCGATTGATGAAGCGGCCAAAATTTTTAAAGCCGCCAAGCACCCGAAAAGCTTTTTTGGCCTTGACGGTGCCGATCATCTATTAACCCGGCAGGAAGATGTGGATTATGCCGCCGGTATCATCAGTGGTTTTGTGGCTAAGTTTATCGGTAAAACCGCCGCCAAACCTAAACCGACCACCTCAGAACAAGGCAATCGGGATCTATCAGCAGGCCAGGTTCAGGTGCAAGAAGACAACCACAAATTCACCTGTCGTGTGTCCACCGACAACCACAGCTGGCTGGCCGATGAACCGGAAAAAGTCGGTGGCGATAATCGCGGTCCTGATCCCTATGCTCATTTACTGGCGGCATTGGGTGCCTGCACCGTGATGACCCTACGGATGTATGCCAATCATAAAGACTGGCCACTTAAAGATTGCATTGTGACTTTACAGCACAGCCGCGAACATGCTGAAGACTGTGAAGATTGTGATAATAAGTCTGCAAAAATTGATGTCATAAGTCGGCAGATTAAGATTGTCGGTGATGAATTAGATGATGAGCAACGCGCGCGGCTGATGGAAATCGCCGACCGTTGTCCGGTGCATCGGACCTTGCATAATAAAATTGATATTCGGTCGGAAGCGATTTAGGTAGATAAGTCCTAATTATGAAAAGCTTCGCTTTTATATGCTGCGCATATTGGGTCTCCGGGTCGGTGCCCGAAGACGTCGCAAATTTTTAAACTTAAATTATTTACCGCGACGCATTCGGGTTTGACCCGGATGCCCAATCGCTACCAAGTCCAATTTAACGCGATACACCGACCTCCATGTAGGCGAGTTCAAGAAGTAAACAAAAGCGTAGCTTTTCATCAAACCTTAAATAAACTTCTAGAGGCCTCTATTAACTCAACTCTGCAGCCAGAACGTCACCGGACCGTCATTCACTAACGACACCTGCATATCGGCGGCAAATTCGCCGGTGGCAATTTTGAGTTCGGTTTTTCGGGCTTGTTGACATAAATAATTAAACAAGCGTTCACCATCTGCGGGTGAGGCACCGGATGAGAAACTCGGCCTCAGGCCTTTTTGGGTGTTAGCGACCAATGTGAATTGCGACACCAGCAGTAATTCACCTTCGATGTCATTCAGGGATAAATTCATCTTACCATTGTCATCGCTAAAAATTCGATAACTGATTATTTTTCGCAACAAAGCATCGGCATGTTGTTCGCCGTCGTCTTTTTCAACGCCAATTAACGCCAGGATGCCTTGACCAATTTGACCAATAGTTTCGCCGTTTACATCGACTTGAGCCTGTTTGACCCGCTGAATTAATGCAATCATAATACGTATTCCCCGACCCGTTGATCCAGTGTTTGTAAGTAATCACGTTTGGTCGGATCCAGCCAGATGGCATCGCGTTCTTTACGCAACCAGGTGATTTGCCGTTTGGCCAACTGGCGAGTGGCGACAATGCCTTTAAAAACAAACGCATCGTAATCTGTTTCGCCGTTGAGGTGCTCGATGGCCTGGCGATAGCCCACTGAGCGCATGGCCGGTAAATCGGCGTGATTGCGCTCATCAGCCAGTAAAGCTTTAACTTCATCTAAAAAACCCTGATTTAACATTTGCTTAAAACGTTGTTCAATGCGCTGATGTAGGACCGCGCGGTCTTTGGGCGCAATAATTATTTTTAATGGTTTGGCCGCTAAACTTTGTTCGCTGTCCTGGGCATACAGTTCGGTTAGGGTTTGACCGGTGATTTCATAGACTTCTAACGCCCGGCTTAAACGCTGACTGTCATTGGCATGAATCCGTTCGGCACTGTCCGGATCAATTTCTTGTAAGCGTTGATGCAGAGCCGGCCAGCCTTTTTCAGCCGCCTGTCGGGCGATGTCAGCGCGGATGCTTTCATCGGCTGACGGCAGTGATGAGAGTCCTTGCTGCAAGGCCTTATAGTACAACATGGTACCACCGGCCAGAAGCGGAATACGATTGTTCTGCCAGCTTTGTTGCATCAACGCTTTGGCATCATCCTGAAAATCTGAGGCCGAATACGGCTGCCACGGCTCACGAATATCAATCAGGGCATGAGGCGCTCGCTGTAAGGTCTTTACATCGGGCTTAGCGGTACCGATATCCATACCGCGGTACACCAGCGCTGAATCCACCGAAATAATATCGGCCCGGTGCTGTTCATGCAGGCGAATGGCGGCCTCGGTTTTACCGGCAGCAGTGGGACCCATCAGAAAAATAGCGGGTTGTTGCGATGGCTCAGTGAGCATGCTATTGACCACGCAAAAATAACTTATCCAGTTGTTTCATATCCAGTTGCGTCCAGGTGGGTCGGCCGTGGTTACATTGATCTGAGCGCAGGGTGTTTTCCATGTCCCGTAATAAGGCGTTCATTTCCATTAAGGTTAATTGGTGATTGGCCCGCACCGAACCATGGCAAGCCATGGTCGAGAGAATTTCATTGATGGCGGCTTCAATTTTTGTGCTGGTACCCAGCGCCACCATTTCAGATAAAACATCTTTCAATAATTCTTCGACATTAGCTTGTGCCAGAATCGCCGGGACTTTGCGCACTGTTAAACTTTCTTCACCGGTGACAGTTATCTCAAAGCCCAGGTGTGAAAACCAATCGCTCTGCTCTTCCACCACAGCCACTTCACGGGCACTGACATTGAGCTGAATCGGCACCAGTAATTTCTGGTTTTTCAGCTGATCATCGGCAAAACGCTGCTTCATCCGCTCATACAAAATCCGCTCATGGGCGGCATGCATATCGACAATAATCAGGCCCTGTTTATTTTCGGCCAGTATAAAGACGCCGTGAATCTGGGCTTTGGCGTAGCCCAGTGGCGGGATGTCTTCATCCTGTGCCTGATCAGGCAGACTTTGATGTGGGCTGTGATTATTTTGACTGGCATAATTATATGCATTTTCCGCCATCGGGCTTTGCCGGTCTTTAGCAACTATTTGCTGCAGATAGTTAAGGCTACTTTGGGGGCTTGAACCACTGCGCTGGCCACCACTGTAACCACCGCCAAAAGCCATGCGGTTTTGCACCGGCGTCGGTTCAAAGGATTGGCCGGAGGATTCTGTTGCGCGGGTTTGTTCCTGCATCCGTGCCGGTGCCAGGGTCTGATGAATGGCACCAAAAATAAAATCATGCACCAGACGGGTGTCACGGAAACGCACTTCGTGTTTAGTGGGATGGACATTGACATCCACCAGTTCAGGATTGAGGTTCAAGTACAACACAAAAGCCGGGTGACGGCCATGAAATAAAACATCCTGATAGGCCTGGCGGATGGCGTGGGCCACCAGTTTATCCTTAATCACACGGCCGTTAATAAAAAAGAACTGGCGATCGGCCCGCGCACGGTTCCAGTTGGGTTTCGCCACCCAGCCGGAAATTTTTAAATCGCCACGCTGATGCTCAATATGCAGCGCCTGCTCCATAAAGTCTTTACCACAGAGCTGGCTTATGCGCTGATGAATCAAAGGCTCATCATCGCCAGCCTGGGCGTGACGAACTATTTGACCGTTATGCGCCAAACGAAAACCCACATCAAAACGTGACAAACTCAATTGTTTTATCAGTTCATCAATACGCAAAAATTCCGTGCGGTCGGTTTTTAAAAACCGGCGTCTGGCCGGGGTGTTATAGAATAAATCGGTGACTTCTACCGTGGTGCCGGGTGGATGTGATGCCGGTTCAGGCCCGCTGATTTGGCCGCCGTCGCTGCGAATACAATAGGCCATATCCGCTTCAGCCTGTTGTGATGTTATTTTAAAACGACTCACTGAAGCAATACTCGGCAAGGCTTCTCCGCGAAAACCCAGAGAACCCAGATGTTCTAAATCATACAAAGAATCAATTTTACTGGTGGCGTGGCGCTCAATGGCCAAGGCCAATTCATTTTTAGCTATTCCCTGGCCGTTGTCAGTGATTTTTATGCTTTTTTTACCACCGGTTTGAACATCAATGGTAATCCGTGTGGCACCGGCGTCCAGTGCATTTTCCACCAGTTCTTTGACCACCGAAGCCGGTCGCTCCACCACTTCACCGGCGGCAATTTGATCGATTAATTGATTGGGTAATATTTGGATAGGCATGGGTTCTATTTTAGCGGTTTTATGCACCACTGACCAGATTAAAGCGCACGTCCTTGGGTCCACATTGATAAAGGCTTGTCATGTTCGGAGAAAGAATCACGCATCACGACCCGCTTTGGCGATTTAGAACACAACACATAATGCTTGTGTAAATACTTTAACATGGTGACAGCTGTGTCAAAGTGTTAAAATGGTGCACTTTTCAGCCCACCGGAACCTATAGAATGATCGGTCATATTCAGGAATTGATTGAAAATGCCATAGAGCATTTAACCCAACGCGATGCCATTGAATTAGATTCATTGCCACCGATACATGTGGAACGCGCCCGCAATCCCGAGCACGGAGATTATGCTTCAAACATTGCCATGGTGCTGCAAAAACAACTCAAACAACCGCCCCTGGCGATTGCCGAAATGATTGTTGAGGCCATGAATCAGTCCAAACACATCAGCGGTGTGGAAGCGGTTAAACCCGGTTTTATTAACTTCACTTTGACCGAAAATTGCCGTTTACAAATCATTCGAAAAATTCTTGAGCACAAAGAACATTTCGGCACCAATGACATCGGTAAGGATCAACATGTAACGGTTGAATTTGTCTCCGCCAATCCCACCGGTCCTCTGCATGTGGGTCACGGACGTGGGGCAGCTTATGGATCCAGTCTGGTGAATATTCTAAAAAAATCCGGATTCAAGGTACATGCGGAATATTATGTTAATGACAACGGCCGGCAAATGGACATTCTGGCCACCTCCGTGTGGCTGCGCTATCTGGAATTATGTGGTGACCAGCTGCGCTTCCCTGACAACGGCTATCAAGGCGATTATATCGTCGACATTGCCCGCAAAATCCGGGCTAAGTTTGGTGATGATTTGCGCGTTGAGGTGAATCAAATATTTGATCAGGTGAGCAAAGATGAATCCCAGGGCGGCGATAAAGAGGCGCACATCGATGATGTGATTCAAAACAGCAAAAATTTGCTGAATGACAATTATCAAAAAGTATTCCAGATGGCACTTAAACAAATTCTGGGCGGCATTCAGGAGGATTTAGAGGATTTTAATGTCTATTTTGATGAGTGGTTTTCCGAGAAAAAGCTGCATCAGTCTGATTGGATTGAACGCGCCATGCAACGTCTTAAAGACGGCGAACATGTGTATAAAAAAGATGGTGCCTGGTGGTTTAATGCCAGCTATTTTGGTGATGACAAAGACCGGGTTTTGATGCGAGAAAATGGTCAAAAAACCTATTTTGCCTCTGATGTGGCTTATCTCATGCATAAAATGGAACGCGGCTATGACCGCGCCATTTATATTTTTGGTGCCGATCACCACGGCTATATCGGCCGTTTAAAAGCCGCGGCCAAAGCCCTTGGTTATGACGCCGATAAGGTGGACATTCAGCTGGTGCAGTTTGCCAATTTATTTAAGGGTAAAGAAAAACTCAAAATGAGTACCCGCTCGGGTAGCTTTATCACCTTAAAAACACTGGTGGATGAAGTCGGTACGGATGCGGCACGCTATTTTTATGTGATGCGCTCCCATGATCAGCACCTGGACTTTGATTTACAACTGGCTAAAAGCCAGACCAAAGACAATCCGGTGTTTTATATTCAATACGCCCACGCCCGTATATGCAGTGTTTTCAGACAACTGGATGCCCAGAATATGCCGTATAATGAAGAAATTGGCCTGGTCAACTTAAAACTTCTCAGCAGTGAGCACGAAAAAGCCCTGATTCGCCAATTGTCGATGTACGCCGAAACCATCGCCAAAGCGGCCACCAGTTACCAGGTGAACACCCTGGCCAATTACCTCAAAGACCTGGCACAGGCTTTTCACCAGTTTTATGCACACTGTAAAGTTCAGGGCGATAACGAAGATTTACGCAATGCCCGGTTAAACTTATGTTCGGCCACACGTTATGTTCTGGCTGACGGTTTGGCGCTGATCGGCTCATCAGCACCGACTGAAATGCACAGTGAGGATTTTGATCACGATGACTAAACGCAAAACCACCCGCAAAAAAACCGCCCGCACCGCCGGACGCAAACGTCCTGTGCCCGGCTGGATTATTTTATCCAGCGGGGTTTTATTCGGCTTGTTGCTTGCCGTTATTATCTATGCCAACGGCTGGGTGCCCGAGCCGGTTAAAAATACCGACAAACCCACCCCTAATGAAACTGTCCAGCAACCGGTGGAAGATGTCTCTGAGCATGTGGCCAAACGCGCCAATAATTATGACTTTTATACGGTGTTACCGGAAATGGAAGTGGTGATTCCCAAAGAAGATATTGCCCGGGAAGCGGCGCAGAAAAATCAGAATTATCAGTATATTTTACAAGTGGCCTCATTCAAAAACAAAGCCGATGCCGAGGCCCTGAAAGCCAAAATTGCTTTCAGCGGACAGATTGCCTATATTCAAACCATTGATGTTAATAACACCTTATGGCACCGGGTGCGGGTCGGGCCTTTTGACTCCGGTCGCGAAGCCGACAAACAAAAACGGGCCATCGAAAAAATGGGTCAACGGGTGTTGATGTTAAAAGAAACCACCGACGAGGTCGAATAACATGAAAAATAAAATCTTTTCATATTTTTTAATTATCACCAGTTTTAATTTATGGGCTTTTGAGCACATTAAATTACCGGCCGTTGAGTCGCCATCATTAAAACAATCTTCCGTTAAAAACGACGGCCCATTGAAATATGCCTTGAGCACACCATCAGAAACCTTAAAACAATCCGGTCTCTCTGCTCAACAAGTCAACTGGACACGCCAAGCCGATGGTTTCATGGCGTACACGCTAAAACTTACGGCCGATTATGCCACCAGTATAAATGTGGGTATGCGCGACTTTTTCTTGCCGCCGTCAGCCGAATTGTGGGTTTACAACAATGATAAAAGTATCCTGCGCGGCCCTTACTCCGATCGGTATAATCCACGAAACGGTTACTTTTGGGTGGGTGATATGCCGGGTGACCATATCTACCTGACATTTACCGTTAAATCTAACGAACAAAAATATCTGTCATTTAATATAGACCAGGTATCACGTGGATTTTACGCCTATTGGAAAAACCCGACAGGAAACAGTCTGAAAAGCGGCAGCTGTAATGTGGATGTGGCGTGCCCCGAAGGTGATAACTGGCGGCCTGAAATCAGCAGTGTGGGTCAATACAGTTTTCAGATTCCGGGAGAAGGTGGTTATGTTTGTACCGGACAACTGATTAATAACACCGCACAAAATGGCCAGCCCTATTTCTTAACCGCATCCCATTGCGGTTACACCGACCGCAGCAGCAATGATCAAGACAGTGTTGCGGCTTCGGTCAATATTATCTGGAATTACGAATCACAAACCTGTCGCACACCGGGTTCAGGCAGCAGCGGCACACCCATTAACAATGGCACTTTTAATCAACGACAAGCCGGCTCCACCCTGGTGGCACATAATCCTTTGAGCGATTTTGCTTTGTTATTATTGAATCAAACGCCACAAACAAGCTATGACATTCAATACACCGGCTGGGACCGCAGTGACACGGCGTTTGATGGTGCCGTAGCGATTCATCATCCATCCGGCCATGCGAAAAGAATCAGCTTTGAAAATGATGCGCTCAAAATAACCGGTTATCTGCAAAACAGTGGCGGCGGGTCAACCCATTTACGGGTTGTTGATTGGGACCTCGGCACCACTGAAGGCGGATCGTCCGGATCAGGATTATGGAATGAAAATTACCATTTGGTTGGCCAGCTCCATGGCGGTTATGCTTCATGCGGAAACAATTCTTCAGATTGGTACGGTCGTTTCTACCATTCATGGGATAAAGGCAGTACCCCTGAAAACCGACTCAAAGACTGGCTCGATCCCATAGACAGCAGGCAAATGACCTTAGACACCACCGGCCGCTGTGAAGCACCGTCGGTGACCATCAATCCTCCAAGCGCACTTAAAGTGGGGGAAACCGCTGAATTTTCAGCCACTGTCTCAGGCGGCAGCGGTGGTTACAGTTATCAATGGGATATTAATGGTGACGGTCAAATAAATGGTCATGGCGCCACCATCAAAACCCAATACCATGAGGCTTATGTCGGCAATATAACGCTGACCGTCAAGGACGACAGTGGCTGTCAGGCCGTAGATTCCCGTGCCGTGATTGTTGAGTCACCGGATATTCAGGTTCAAGGCCAGCCCACCTTATCTCAGGTCTGTGGCAACAACGATAATAACATTGATCCGGGTGAGCGTTGGAAAGCACTATTGACCATCAAAAATGTCGGTGATATGACCGCTCGAGACAGTTACCTGATGTTTAAAACCGCCTTAAATTATGGCAACCAGACCACGGACAATGATGGCAATGCTTTTCAAAGCTGTGATCTGCAATACATTCACATTAACCAGTCCGCCAACCTCAAACCCTGGGTAAAACAGTGGGCTAACTACAATGCGGATGATATGGGTAACGCTGTTATTCAACTCAACACGCCGTTTAAACATTATGGTCAAACCGTCAATACACTGGTGGCATCCACCAACGGTTACCTCAGCACCAACCCCAATGCCGAAGGTGTGGATTATAGTAATGATTGTCCCTGGCCGGCCACTGCAGACTATGATTCAGGTGGACGGATTGCGCCGCTGCATGATGATTTACAGGGTTCAACTTTCTACCATAAATATTTTGCTGATTGTCCCCGTGAATCAGAAACCGATACCGACGCCTGTGACGTGTTTACCTGGCACGGTGCCGATATTATTGATACTTATGCCAAAGAAAGCACCCGTTTTCAGGCCATACTTTACCCTGAAACCTCCCAATGGGTTTTTCAATATCCCGATAATTTTGTCCAAACCGCTTATGCCAGCATCGGTATGCAAAACCACAACGCGGATGATGCCTTATTGGTGGGATGTAACACACCCAACATCATCCCTGCAGGGCAATCCGTTTGTCTTTTCAACAAAAACCACAACCCCATAACCAATCAGGAAACCTTTATTGAGCTGGTAACCCCTGTGGTGGCAACCGGTAACTTAACCACTAACCAATCCCGCCAGATTTCTGTAGAATTTGAAGTGGACAGTGATGCCGAGTGTGGCCAAAACCACAGCATTGATTTGCTCGCAGCCATTTATGATGAAGGTTTTAACCCAGGTCAAGAAAGCGTTATTCAAATCCCCATGGCCACATCTGGCCAGTGTCAGACCGTTAGCAGCTGTTCTGTGAACGATGCCAACAGCGTTCAACCCAAAACCGGGCTGTGGTGGAACCCCGGGAGAACCGGACATGGCACCGATATCCATGTGATGAATAATAACCGGCTGCTGTACACACGCTACAGCGGTGACAACAACGGCGACCCGGTGTGGTATGTGGCCGATAAAGACGAATCCGGTCATAACCTGTTCTACAACGACATCGGCCGGGTGAATTTTCCGGGCGGGTTTACAAGCGGTCAACGACAAAACAACCTGGTGGGTTGGTCTCACACCTATTTTTTAGATGCAGAACACGCCTTACAATACCGACAAATCGACGGCCGGGTTTTTGCAGAAAAATTTGAGTATCAGCATCTGGACACCCAAGCCACCATCAACCAACACACCGGTCATTACTACACCCCTAACGAATCGGGCTGGGGTCAATCGGTGGTCACTGAAGGGCGTTATCGGGTCGTTGTCAGCTATTTATACGACAACCAGGGCAACCCCTACTGGACTTACGCCAGCGGTCTGAATGACAATTCGACCCTCACCGCCGGCCATTTTAAAACCTTTTGTGATCACTGCCCCTGGGTTGAACCTGATGCCGAAGCTGTGGGAGAATTGAATATGGAATTTAACGGTCAAATAGATGGTTACATTAACTTCTACGACATTCAATATCCGACCAACACCCAACAGCCCAAAGTCATCTGGGAACGTAATGAATTACCAATCGTCAACCGTAATCAGTAACTAAGAATCACTTATTTGACGGTTGCTCCGGTAACAGATAGGGATTTTGCCCGGATGGCTGAATACTGAAGCGTTTATAAGTCCACTGATATTGTGCCGGATGAATAGCCACCAGGCGGGCAATGTCCCGGTTTAAGGCAGCCACCGATTGTGGCGTATGCGCGTAAATACCGGGATCGGCAGACCTGAAATGAATCACAAAACCATCTGTCTGCCGTTCCGCCACCGCCAGAACCACCGGCGCCCGGGTTTTTTGCGCGATTTTAGAAAATAAGGTCATGGTATAAGCCGGGTGGCCCATAAAATCTACATAAACACCTTGACCGGATTTGGGTTGCTGATCGGGCAATACCGCCATAATGCCTTTGTCTTTGAGTTGCTGCAGCATGGTACGAACGCCTTTGCCATCAGCGGTAATTTGTTTGGCACCGCCTTGTCCACGGTATTTCAATAATAACTGCTCAATTTTCGGATCACCGGGCGGCTTATACAAAAAAGCAAAATCATCATAGCGTGACAACCATAGATTTAACACCTCCCAATTACCAAAATGCGGTGCCGCCAGAAGCACGCCCCGGCCTTGCGCCAGGGCATCATCCAGAATATGTTGGCCTTTAACCGATTTAATTAAGCCCGGGAATTGATCCGGATAACGCCGCCACACCACCCCCAGTTCACACACCGCTTTCAGGGTTTCAGCCAGACTGTATCTGGCCAGCTGTTGTTGCCGCTCAACCGACATATCCGGATAACACAATCGGATATTGGTCAAAGCAATACGCCGCTGCTTAGCCGAAAGCCGCCACACCAAAGCCGCCAAGCCCCGCGCCAGTCGATGACTGCCTGATAAGGACAATAAACCATTGAGTTTAATAATAAAGTGAAAAAGAAAAGCACGCATGGGGGCATTATAAAATAATTAGATACATTTCTGTGACTGCGTCACGACTCAAAACCCCCATCTTTTATTTAAAGCAAAAAAAAACCACCGTCACCGAAGTGACAGCGGTCAATATGCGAAGGCCCCAAACACAAGGACTTCTTCCATTACCCCGAGAGTGGACATCCGTTTCCCGGTTATGACTCCCTGTTCATAACCGTTCGATCCTCCGTGGATCGCTCCTTTTGTGCATCATTGCAACAAACCATCCTTTGTCGTCATCCATGTCCGGTATTATCTGCCTGAGTAATTGATTTTTCTGTCCATAAATTCTGAAACCCATGTCAATAATTTCCTACAAGCAGTTTTCGTACCTTGCGATAATAACAAAATGTCATTATCGGACTTGGTCACTACCTCGTCCATTTTATCGTGACGGACCTACTTCGATTTGCATGGATGCAAGGAATGCAGAGACTGTCTGGAACAATAACTGCCTGTAGTCCACCCGAGTATCTCAGCCAGTTGGTAATTCGTTTAAGCTTTATGAATAAAGTGCCACAGGGAAACAAAACCTCTCACTAACTGGTAAAAATTTTTAATCTGTTTTTATACTCGGTCGTTCTCGGACGAAGATCCAAGAGTGACTGTCAATTCTCGTGCTATTTAAAAATTAACAGATCTTCATGAGATCCTCGGGTCAAAGCCCGAGGATGACAAACTTTGCGTCTTACAAAAGTTTAAGACAGAGACGCCCGGATCGGACGTCTCTTTAAAGAACGGTTACTGAACCTGGAAGGTCAGTTGTTGGTCGGCCACATCCACCTGAATGGTTTGGCCGGGGTTAATTTCACCGGCCAGCAGTTTCTGTGCCAGCGGGTTTTCCAATTCATCCTGAATCGCCCGTTTTAAAGGCCTCGCGCCATAGACCGGATCAAAACCGACACGACCCAGAAAATCCAGCGCGGCTTCGCTGACTTCGAGTTTAATGTCTTTCACCAGTAAGCGTTTTTTAACCCGATTGACCTGCAGGCCGGCAATTTGTCGAATTTGTGCCTGTTTCAGTGGGTGGAACACCACAATGTCATCGACTCGGTTAATAAATTCCGGCCTGAAATGTCCGCCGACAATTTCCATCACTGCAGACTTGATGTCTTCGTAATCGTCGTTGATTTTCTGTTGAATGACGTCTGAACCCAGATTCGATGTCATGATAATAATGGTGTTTTTAAAGTCCACCGTGCGGCCCTGTCCATCGGTTAAGCGGCCATCATCTAATACCTGCAATAAGATATTGAACACATCGGGGTGGGCTTTCTCCACCTCATCCAACAGTATCAATGAATACGGTTTACGCCGTACGGCTTCAGTGAGATAACCGCCTTGGTCATAGCCAACATACCCGGGAGGCGCACCGATTAAACGTGCCACCGAATGCTTTTCCATAAACTCCGACATATCGAGGCGGATAATGGCGTCTTCGGTGTCAAACATAAACTCAGCCAGGGCTTTGGTCAGTTCGGTTTTACCGACACCGGTGGGCCCTAAAAACAGGAAAGAACCGGTGGGGCGATTGGGGTCAGATAAACCGGCGCGGGAACGGCGAATGGCATCGGCCACCGCATCCACCGCTTCATCCTGACCAATCAGGCGTTTATGAATGCTTTCTTCCATTTGCAGCAACTTTTGTTTTTCACCGGCCATCATTTTGTTTACCGGAATACCGGTCCACATGGACACGATTTCGGCAATTTCATTTTCGGTGACTTTATTGCGCAATAATTTAAACTGGCTCATATCCACATCGGTGGCCTGGGCGATTTGTTTTTCCAGTTTTGGAATCGTGCCGTATTGTAATTCAGACATTTTGGCCAGGTCGCCGGCCCGCTTTGCTGCTTCAAAGTCCGCTTTGGCCTTTTCTAAGGATTCTTTTAAATGGGTGGTGCCCTGCACCGCGGCTTTTTCGGAGGTCCAGATTTCTTCTAAATCGGAATACTCCCGCTCCAGTTTGGCGATGTTTTCATCCAGTTCTTTAAGGTGTTTTTTAGAACCTTTGTCTTTTTCACGCAGTAAGGTTTCGCGTTCCATTTTCATCTGGATTAATCGCCGCTCCACGCGGTCCATTTTGTCCGGTTTGGAATCAATTTCCATGCGAATGCGACTGGCCGCCTCATCCATTAAATCAATGGCTTTATCGGGCAAATTTCGATCGGTGATATAACGGTGCGATAAGGTGGCGGCGGCAATAATCGCGGGATCAGTAATTTCCACCGCATGATGCACCTCGTAACGTTCATTTAAGCCACGCAAAATGGCAATGGTGTCTTCCACCGACGGTTCATCAACGAAGACTTTTTGAAAACGCCGCTCTAAGGCTTTGTCTTTTTCAATGTGCTCGCGGTATTCATCCAGCGTGGTGGCACCGATACAATGCAATTCACCCCGGGCTAAAGCCGGTTTCAACATATTGCCGGCATCCATGGCGCCTTCAGCGGCACCGGCACCGACCATGGTGTGTAGCTCGTCGATAAATAAAATCACCTGGCCTTCTTGTTTGCTCAAGTCTTTTAGCAACGCTTTTAACCGTTCTTCGAACTCACCGCGGTATTTGGCACCGGCAATCAAAGCGCCGAGGTCTAAAGACAATAATCGCTTACCTTTGACACCTTCGGGAACTTCGTTGTTGACAATGCGCTGGGCCAGACCTTCGACAATGGCGGTTTTACCGACACCGGGTTCTCCGATAATCACCGGATTGTTCTTGGTGCGGCGTTGCAAAATCTGAATGGTGCGGCGAATTTCGGCATCCCGGCCAATAATCGGGTCGATCTTGGCCGCTTCAGCGCGGGCCGTTAAGTCAATGGTGTATTTTTCCAGCGCCTGGCGGTTTTCTTCCGCCCCTTGATCGCTGACTTGTTCACCACCCCGGATGCTGTCGATGGCCGCTGCAATATTTTGCTCACTGGCACCGGCTTTTTTTAGTAGTTGTGCGGTGGTATCCGACGATTGCATTAAAGCCAAAGCAAACAACTCCGAGGCGATGTATTGATCACCCCGTTGTTGCGCCAACTTATCGCAGATATTCAGCACCCGATTGAGGTTATTGGACAAACCCACATCACCCGGTCCACTGACGGTCGGCATCAGGCTAATGGTGTTATCCAGCTCTTGTTGCAGTTGATTCAGGTTCACCCCGGCTTTTGTCAGCACGTGTTTCAGGGATGAGTTTTGTTGTTGCAGCATGGCTTGAAGCACATGCGCGGATTCAATCATATTATGATCTTGACCCACGGCAATGGATTGGGCTTCACTCAAGGCCTGCTGAAAATTCGTTGTTAATTTATTGGTATTCATGGTTCTGATAAATCTTTTAAACTGGTACTTTAATGGGGATTAATAGACACTTTTTCAAATCTTCAGCCAGCTAAACAATGACGACTTATGGGGCTTTGCGTTACAATAAACGAACGTTTCATAGAATGACCTATTTTGACTACTTTTGATTATATTATTGTTGGCGCCGGTTCCGCCGGTTGTGTGCTGGCGAATCGCCTCAGTGCAGACCCCAACAACCGGGTGCTGTTATTGGAAGCCGGCAGCAAAGACTGGAATCCGATGATTCATATGCCGGCCGGATTATCCAAACTCGCCACCTTAAAAAGCCTGAATTGGGGCTATCACACCCAGCCCGAGCCCGAATTAAATAATCGCCGTTTGTATTGGCCGCGCGGCAAAGTCCTCGGTGGTTCATCATCGATTAACGCCATGTGCTATTGCCGCGGTCACCGTAAAGATTATGACCATTGGCGTGACTTGGGCAATGACGGTTGGGGTTATGATGATGTGCTGCCTTATTTCCTGAAAAACGAAAACAACCAAAGCCTTGATGATAACTATCACAGTAACGATGGCCCTTTATCGGTGTCTGATTTAAGTTATGTAAATCCGCTCAGCCAGGTCTTTATTGAGGCCGCTGAACAAGCCGGTTATGACCGCACCGATGATTTTAATGGCGCGCATCAGCGGGGATTTGGCTTGTACCAGGTCACCCAAAAAGATAACAAACGCCATTCCGCCGCCCAGGCTTATTTAAACCCCGCTATGGATCGCGAAAATCTGACCGTGATCACAAAGGCACTGGCTGAAAAGGTTTTGTTTGATGGCAGGCGTGCAAGCGGTGTTCAAGTTCGGCATAAAAACTCCCAAAAGCAATTCCATGCCACAAAAGAAGTCATTATCTCGGGTGGCGCCATTAATTCACCGCAGCTACTGATGCTATCAGGCATTGGCGAAAAAACACAGCTACAAGAACACGGTATCAACGTGGTGTATGATTTGCCCGGCGTCGGTCAGAATTTACAAGACCATTTGGATGTTTGTCTGGTGCAGGGCAGCCGCCAAAACATCACCTACGACACCATCAACGAGTTAATGACCGGCCTGAAATATTATTTATTCAATAAAGGCCCAGGCACATCTAATATTGCTGAAGCGGGTGGCTTCTGGCAAAGTCCCCTGGCCGAAGATGACCGGCCGGATTTACAATTTCATTTTGTCCCGGCTATTTTGGATGATCATGGTCGTAATCGCATGAAAGGCAGCGGCTACACCCTGCATATGTGTATGTTACGCCCGAATAGTCGCGGTCAAATCACCCTGGCGGACAACAAGCCCGACAGTGCACCTTTGATTCAAGCCAATTACCTCAGTGCAGATGGTGATCTTGACACCATGTTGGCCGGTTTTGATATTCAGCGGAAAATTTTTGCGCAACCCGCTTTTGATGCCTATCGAGACAAGGAAATATTCCCGGGGGATGACGTGCAAAGCCAAGCGGAGATCACCGAATTTATCCGCAAAAAAGCGGAAACCATTTACCACCCCATCGGCACCTGCAAAATGGGCAGCGATGATATGGCAGTGGTAGATAGTCAGCTTAAAGTTCATGGCATTGAAGGACTTCGGGTGGTGGATGCTTCAGTGATGCCAACGCTTATTTCCGGTAACACCAACGCCCCGACCATGATGATGGCAGAAAAAATCAGCGATTCTATTCTCAATGGAGTGCTGCTGAGCAGCACGACCCGCCGAGCCGGTTGGTGAGCGAAGCGGCCGCTTCCGCTCCAAGCTCTCGCGACAGGCCTCCATCCCTGGAGGCCAATCAGAGGCGAAGAGCGCGAAGTTATAAGAAGTGTTCGCCGTGGCCGCTTTCACTTTTGTCGGGAACAAAAGTGAATGAAGTCCCAAGAACACACCTTACCTAAGCCATGATTCGTTTGCTCTGGCAAAGACTGCTGTGGGCAATTCCGGTGCTGTGGCTGGTGCTGACCATCACCTTTGTGTTGCTGCGGGTGGCACCCGGTGGTCCTTTTGATTCTGAGCGCCAGTTAACCGCTGAGGCCGCTGCGCAAATCGCCGCCAAATACCAATTAGACCAACCGGTGATGGTTCAGTACGGCAGCTACCTCGTGCAGGTATTACAGGGTGATTTAGGCCCGTCTTTTCAATACCCCGACCAAACGGTTAACGAACTGATTGCCTATGGCTTACCGATTTCAGCCACATTGGGCATTTGGGCTTTACTGTTGGCGCTATTAATTGGATTGCCTTTAGGTGTGCTGGCCGCTCAACGGGCGGATAAACCGACTGATTTTTTGATTGGCATCACTGCTGTTTTTGGTATCAGCGTACCCAATTTTGTGATTGGTCCCTTACTGATTCTGGCACTGGCCGTCTATTGGCCACTGCTACCGGTGGGCGGCTGGAATGGTGGTCAAATGAATCATCTGGTGCTGCCGGTCATCACCCTGGCCCTACCCTTTATTGCTTATATCACCCGCTTATTTCGCGGCGCTTTACTGGAAGAACTGCAAAAACCCTATATCACCACCGCCCGTGCCAAAGGCTGCAGCGAATCCCGGGTGTTATGGATGCACGCCTTTAAACCGGCGATGCTGCCGGTGGTGAGCTTCTTAGGACCTGCTTCGGTGGGCTTAATCACCGGCTCGGTGGTGGTGGAACAAATTTTTGGTTTGCCCGGGATGGGCCGTTACTTTGTGCAAGGCGCTTTAAACCGGGATTACACCCTGGTTCTGGGTGTGGTGCTGGTGGTCGCCTTACTGATGCTGATAATGAATACGTTGGCTGATGCACTCTACCGATGGCTCGATCCGCGTGCCGGTGAGCAAAGATGAAAATTAAACTTGCACTGAGTTGGTTAATTATCATGTCTTTGTGGGTCATTATCGGCCCCTGGTTATCAAGCCAGCAACCGGATTTTATTCACTGGGATGCCATGGCGCAGGCACCGGGCAGTCAGTTCTGGTTCGGCACCGATGTTATGGGTCGGGATCTCTATGTCCGGACATTATTAGGTGGGCGTTTATCCTTACTGGTGGCTCTGGTAGCCACCTGTATGAGTTTACTGATTGGTGTCAGTTACGGTTTGTTATCGGGTTATCTGGGCGGCCGCACGGATCGCTTCATGATGCGGTTTCTGGATGTCCTGTATGCGCTGCCGTTTCTGTTTCTGGTTATATTGCTGCTGGTGTTTTTTGGTCAGCACATGATTTTGTTGTTTATCGCCATTGGCGGTTATATCTGGCTCGACACCGCGCGCATCGTCCGCGGCCAGACTTTAGTACTAAAAAAACAAGCCTATGTGGAAGCCGCGCAGGCCATGGGTCAATCCACCACCCGGATTTTAAGCCGACATATTTTGCCGAATTTACGCGGCGTGGTGATTGTCTATGCCACTTTAACCATTCCTCAGGTTATTCTGATTGAATCCTTTATTTCTTTTCTGGGTCTTGGCGTACAAGAACCCAATACTTCCTGGGGTACGCTGGTCAGTGAAGGCGTGGATAACCTGCAAACCGCCCCCTGGTCACTGTGGATTCCCGGAGCCTTTTTATCACTGACTTTAATGGCCTTTAATCTACTCGGTGATGGTTTAAGAGACTACTGGGACCCAAAACGCTTACGTCCTCGATGAATCAGCTGTCGGTTCAGCACCGGCATCGGCGTCCGGTAAAGCTTGCGATGTTTTCTCTTGTGCCGGCTGTGCCAATGCCTCGCGCAAAAAACGCACATCGGCACTGCCCGGTGACTGGTGAATGCGTAATTCAAAGGCATCAATCACGGCATAAATATGATCAAAAATATCGCTTTGAATGGCCTCATATTCGGCCCATACGGTGGTATTGGTAAAGGCATAAATCTGCAAAGGTATGCCCTGATTTTCAGCGGCCTGCTGACGCACCATCAGGGTCATGTCCTGATGAATCCCTGGATGATTTTTTAGCATATTCACTAAATACGCCCGTAAAGTGCCCAGGTTAGTTAAGCGACGCCCATTGATTTTCACTTCCATATTGAAATTATGCGCTTTGTTATAAGCTTTAATTTCTTTGTTCTTTTCTTCCAGATAAGGCGCCAGTAAACTCGCCTGACTTAGACGTTCCATTAATTCATCATCCATAAATTTCACGCTGGTAACATCAATATAAATATTACGCATAATGCGCCGGCCGCCGGACTGGGTCATGCCCTGCCAGTTTTTAAAAGAATCTGAAATCAGCGCATAAGTGGGAATGGTGGTAATGGTTTTATCCCAGTTTTGTACCTTCACCGTAGTTAGCGCAATTTCAATGACATCACCATCGGCACCGTAACTGGGCATCTCCAGCCAGTCACCAATGCGTAGCATGTCGTTGGCGGATAATTGAATACCAGCAATAAAGCCTAAAATCGGGTCTTTGAACACCAGCATCATAACCGCCGTCATGGCACCCAAACCACTGATAATCAGGGTGGGTGATTTATTGATCACCACCGCAATCATAAAGATAATGGCCACCACCGTGAACAGCAATTTGATCGCCTGTAAAAAACCCTGAATGGGCAGATTACGGGTGCGTTTATGCTCCCTGGCCATGTAACCGACGCCATCAACCAGTGAAAATATGGTTAATAATATAAACAGCGTAATCCACAGTAAGGTTAAGGTCTGTAACCAGTTAAACAGCGTGGTGTCCTGGTTTAACCACAACCTGATTTGAATAAAAATAATAATGCCCTGTACCGTGAGGGCAAGGCGGCTGAACAATTTCTCTTCAAACAGAATATCCCGCCATAAGCGTCTTGATTTACGGGTCAGTTTATCCACCACATTATGCATGACCCGATGAAACAACCAGTGAACCAGCAAGGCCGTGACAACAATCACACCAACCATGACCAATGCCGTCTGCCATTGGACCAATTTAATACCAAACTCGGCGAACCAGTGTTTAATATATTCTTTCATAATTGCTCAATGCGGTTTTTAAACAAACATAAATGGGGTTTGAATGGTGTTTTTAAACCGGTGTCTTGTTGACATAATCCTAATCACCTAAAATAAAACAATGCATGACCATCCGATTCTGAGCGTCCAAAATCTCTCGCTGCAATTTCAGCAAACCCATGCGGCCACCTTAAAAAATCTGTCCTTTCAGTTACAGGCCGGAGAGACGATTGGACTGGCGGGCGCATCAGGCAGCGGTAAATCACTCACCGCCCAATGCCTGATGGGTATTCAGCCGACCAACAGTTTATTGCGTGGTGAAATCATTTTTAACAACCGCAAACTAACCGGACTCAATCAAAAACAATGGCAGGATATTCGGGGCCAATGTATGTCCATGGTGTTTCAAGAACCCATGACCGCATTTAACCCGGTACAAACCATTGGCCGGCAAATCACTGAAATGCTGGTTTTACACAGCCACTTAAACCATTCACAACGCCAGCATCGGCTTAACCAACTGTTGAGTGATGTCCGGTTACCGGCCGATTTTCACAATCGCTATCCGCACCAACTTTCCGGCGGTCAGAAACAACGGGCGGTGATTGCCATGGCGGTGGCCTGTCAGCCCGACCTGTTAATTTGCGATGAGCCGACCACCGCCCTGGATGTCACCACCCAGGAACACATTATTAAGCTGCTGAAAAAACTACAAGAAAAATACGCTATGGCGATGCTGTTTATCAGCCATGATCTGGCAGTCATGGCGCAGGTCGCCGACCGCATTGCTGTCATGCAATCAGGCGAAATTGTCGAAACCGCCGATACACATACACTGATTAATGAACCACAAACCGATTACAGCCGACAATTACTGGCCGCCGCCGGCCTGAAAAAATTACAAGATAAAACGTTTAAATCTGAACCCGCCGCATTACTGCACATTAAAAATCTTACGGTCACTTTTAAACAACCCAAAAGCCTGTTTCGCAGCCATCAATTCACCGCCGTTAATCAGGCCAATATGCACATCCATGCCGGGGAAATTGTTGGCCTGGTGGGCGAGTCCGGCAGTGGCAAAACCACTTTGGGTCGCTGTCTGGTGGGCTTACAAACACCGGAGTCTGGTGAGATTTTATTTAAAGGACAAGCGCTACCTGATAATCGTCAAGCCAAAAAGCGTATCCAGATGATTTTCCAGGATCCCTATGCTTCGTTAAATCCACAACTCACCATTCAACAATCCCTGTCCGAACCACTAACAATTCATGGTTTATATAAAGACAAATCCCAACGTCAACAACGCTTAAAGTCACTCTTAAACCAGGTGGAATTAGATGCAACATCCTTAAACCGATATCCGCATCAATTTTCCGGCGGTCAGCGCCAGCGCATTGCCATTGCCCGGGCTCTGGCCTGTGAACCGGAATTGCTGATTTGTGATGAGGCGGTCACCGCCTTGGATGTGCTGATACAGCAAGAGATTGTGGCATTGCTGAAAAAGCTGGTCGAAGAAACCAGTCTCAGCTTATTATTTATCACTCATGACATCGCTCTGGTCAGTGGCTTTGCTGATCGTCTGGTGGTGATGCAAAACGGTCAATTAATCGAACAAGGCCCAAGCCGCGACATTATTCAGCATCCTAAGCACAGCTACACCCAACAACTGATCACCAGCATACCACGACTGGCAACAACGGCATCTTAATCCGTGCTGGCGCAGGCCGGCACCCAGCGTCTTTCAGAATGATTGCGCACTTTATTCGTTATTTTGTTACAATGCCCAGCATCCAAGGGGCGACTCGAGCGAATGCGACAGTCTGAGACAGTGAATACTGAACCCTTTGTACCTGATCCGGTTCATACCGGCGTAGGAATGGATTAATTTCACCTCGCCTCAACCGGATCTCCTTTTTATGCCGGTTGTTGACTCATTTAACGCCGGCCGGTTTTAAGTGAGATCCTATGTTAAAAAAAATATCGACCATAAGCTTTTTGGGCTTATCCTTCATCGCCCTGTCCGCCGACGACCAAAACAGCACAGACAGTCAGTCTGATGAAACGCAGCTGAGTGACATTCAGGTCACTTCTGATTTTCGAGTTGAAACCACGGAAAGTGAAGTCCCGGCTTCTTTAACCGTATTAGATGAAGAAAGTCTCAACCAAGCGGGACAACAGCATTTTCAGGATGTGTTAAATTTAGTCCCAAATATTAACTGGTCCGGCTCCACCTCACGGCCGCGCTACTTTCAAATCCGTGGTATCGGCGAGCGCTCTCAATACGAAGGCGCACCCAATCCATCGGTGGGTTTTATTATCGATGACATGGATTTTACCGGCATCGGTGGTGCCGCCACTTTGTTTGATATCGAGCACATCGAAGTGCTGCGTGGCTCCCAAGGCACCCGCTATGGCGCCAATGCCCTGGCCGGTTTAATTTATGTCCAATCCAAGGCGCCGAGTACCGAAAATGCGTACCACGGCCGGCTTTCAGTGGGTCAGGACGGTATTCGTAGCCTCGGTTTCAGCGCCACCGGTGGTCTGGGTAACAGTGAAACAAATGCCTACCGACTGGCTGTTCATCAATACAACAGTGACGGCTTTCGCCACAATGCTTTTTTAAATCGTGACGACAGCGACCAAAAAGATGAATTAACATTGCGCGGAAAATTTCACTTTCAAATTAATGACAGCTGGCAAAGTGATGTAAGTTTACTGCTGATTGATCAGGATAACGGCTTTGATGTCTGGACCCCGACCCATGACTTCACCACCTACAGCAATGATTTAGGTATCGATGCCCAAAAAGCTGTCGGAGGTTCCTGGAAAAATATCTGGACAACAGACGTGTTTGATGTGGTCAGCATCACCACCCTAACCGATGCCGATATTACTTACTTTTTTGATGGTGACTGGGGGAATAATGATTACTGGGGCGAGTATGCGCCCTATGAATACGCCCTCAACAATGACCGCGAACGGCGTCATACCACCCAGGAGTTTAGAGTACTGTCGAATCAAGACAGCCGAATTTTTAACGATCGCAGTGACTGGCTGGTGGGTCTGTATTTATCGCGTTTAGATGAAGACAACCATTCACTGGAAGCATCAGATGGTGTGCCATATCGTGATTTCAGCAACCACTACCAAGCCGATAAATTCGCTTTATTTGGCCAGCTGGACAGCCACTTAACGGAAAAAACCACACTGTCAACCGGCGTTCGATTCGAGCAGCGCAAAGCCGATTATTTCGATGACAATGCACTCAACCTGAAACCCAAAGACGATATGCTCGGCGGTCAGATTTCACTGAAGCATCAGTTGAATAAGCGCCATAACCTGTATGCCACCGTGGCCCGCGGCTTTAAGGCCGGTGGTTTTAATCTCAGCACCACCCTGCCCGATAGTCGGCGCAGTTATGACCCGGAATATCTGGTTAATTATGAAATCGGCAGCAAAGCTTTTTTATTTGATTACCGCCTGCAGCTTAATACCGCGCTGTTTTATTCCAAACGCAAGGACATGCAAGTCAGCACCTCATTCCAAAGTGACCCCAATGATCCGCTGACTTATGTGTATTACACCGGCAATGCCGCCGAAGGTGAAAATTACGGTCTTGAAATGGATGCGCTGTGGCAGGTCAACAGGAATCTGAGTTTACATGGTTCTGTGGGGTATTTAAAAGCTAAATACACCGATTACGTCACCATCGACGGTGACTTTAGCGGCCGTGAACAAGCCCATGCCCCCAATTACACCGCCAATATGGGTTTGACTTATATGGGCGATGGCGGCTTCTTTGCCCGTATGGATTATCAGGCGGTGGATGCTTTTTATTTTTCCGACTCCCATGACCAGCGTGCCGACGGCAAACAACTGCTGCATGTTAAGGTGGGCTATCAGGCACCTCAGTGGGCACTGTATGCCTGGGGCCGAAATGTACTGGATGAACGCTATGGGGTTCGGGGTTTTTATTTTGGTCTTGAACCACCGAATTATGAAGACACCCTATACACCCACCTCGGTGATCCGCAGCATTTTGGTATCACTTTTGAATTTGATTATTAGGAGATGTGTCCCATGAAAGTATCAGTTGATATCAGTTTATACCCGCTAACCGAAGATTTTTTAACCGTGGTCGATGATTTTATCCAGCGATTGAAAAAAGAACCGGATTTAACCATTAAGGTCAATGATTTAAGCACCCAGGTGTTTGGCGACTACGCCACTGTGTTAAGCAAAGTCAATGCCGCCATGCAGGCAACCCATGAAAAAACCCCGAAAGCGGCGTTTATCATGAAGATTTTGAATGGCGATTTACTGGATCAACACAGCGGCCAGTATGCCTGAATTTTTTGTCCATTGGTGGCAGGGTCTTCAGGCCCAGTCTTTGCTTGAGCTCATTGCTGTTATCACTGCGGTGTTGTATTTGTGGCTGGCCATACGTGAAAATATCTGGTGCTGGTTTTTTGCCTTTATCAGCACCGCACTGTCGATATATATTTTCCATCAGGCAAGTTTACTGAGCGAATCTTTGCTCAATGTCTTTTATCTGGTGATGGCAGTTTACGGCTGGTACCAATGGCGCGGCGGCCAGAGCCATAACCCGCGTCAGATTCAGAAATGGCCGCTCAAAAAACACTTGTTGTGGATTGCGATAACGGCTTTGTTTGTACCGCTGCTCGGCTTATACACCCAACAATACGGCGCCGCTTACCCCTTTTTAGATGCCTTCACTTCGTGTTTTGCGGTGTTGACCACCATTCTGGTCGCCTACAAAGTGTATGAGAACTGGTATTACTGGCTGGTGATTGACAGCGTGTCCATGTGGTTGTTCTGGCAAAAAGAACTGTACTTTTTCACCGGACTCTTCGCCATTTACCTTATTATGGTGATTATTGGCATCATCCAGTGGTCTAAAAGCTATGACCGACAATCTGCGCAGATTACAAGACATTAAATTTATTGCTCAGGCCGGACTGATTGAAGCCCGGCCGATTAAGCATGGTTTAAATAACCACAGCTTTCAGGTTATCACCGAACAAGGGCATTATTTTGTGCGCTTCAATGCCGTTATTGCAGGTGTTGACCGGCAACGGGAATCACAGATACTGGCGTTGATTGCGCCTTTAAATATTAGTCCAAAGGTGCATGTCAACGACCTGCAGAATAATGTCTTAATCACGGACTGGTGTCGCGGCAAACTCTGGCAAGCTGACGATTTTAATAATAAAGGCTTTATTAATACCCTGGCAGATCAATTAAAACGGTTCCATCAAATCGAACTCACTGAACAACCTCTGTTTACAGACAGCCGTCTCGACAAACGCCTACTGAATTATGCCAAAAACCAAAAGCACCGCATTAAAAACCACATCCATCGCCACCTCGATAAACTCACTGAACTGGGCTTTTGGGAGGTCAATCAATACCTCACCCACTTTGATTTAAATCCCCGCAATATTATTGGTCGACAACCACCGCTGCTGCTGGACTGGGAGTTTGCCGGATTGGGTCATCCCCTGATTGACTGGCTGATTATTGAATATGAAAGCGGCCAATACCTGGAAAACTTTTACCACTGCTATGATGATAATGACTGGCTACCGCCTTTACGTGCCTTGATTCAAATCATGATGCAAATCTGGGCCAAATAAACACCTAAATAACAGGTTTAAAATTCTTTTAAATCAGAAATTGGGGCTTGTGAGAATTACCCGCCTCAAGTAGAATAGCCGGTCTCAATCTAGGACGAGCGTCCTGACAAGAGCCCGGGTGGCGGAATTGGTAGACGCGCCAGCTTCAGGTGCTGGTGGGGGCAACCCCGTGGAGGTTCAAGTCCTCTCCCGGGCACCATTAATTCTTTTATATTAAGACGTTTAGATCTCGTTGTACGTAATTTAAACGTCATTAGTTTATATTTTCCCGCACATTTTTTTAATTTAGTTGCATTCTTTTCTTTACTTAATACGGAATATCCGTATATTAAGTCTATGAAAACCGTTATTGAAACGCCGACTTTCATTAAAACCTCTCGTAAGATTTGGAGCGAGGAAGAAATTGAGGATTTTATTGAATATATTTCAATGAATAGCCATGTGGGTAAAGTGATAACCCACGGCAAGGGTTTACGGAAAATACGCTGGGGTGGTCATTTTTTGGGTAAACGAGGTGCTGGACGAGTTATTTACATGAACATCTTAGAAGATAAGGTTGTTTTACTTTTGGCTTATAAAAAAGGCAAGAAAAAGACAACCACACCAGATGATTTAAAAACATTATTGAATGAGTTAAACGATGATTAATAAAAAAGATATTTTTGACATGGTCACTGCTGCTGAAAATGATGCTGATCAAGCTCTACCGGGTCTCACCCAATCGCTTAACGAAGCGTTAGCAGGCGAAGGTGTTGTCCACACTCCGGAACAAATCTTATTAAAAAAAGTTCGTCGTAAACTTGGCATGAATCAGATCGATTTTGCAGAACTTATTAATACGCCGGTAGGCACTTTAAGAGACTGGGAACAGGGTCGTATACCTCCGAGTGGGGCTGCAATTACATTAGCTGAAATTCTGCTCATGCATCCTGATTTAGCTAAAGAAATCGCTTAGCAATTTGATATTGCCACCATTGACATATCTGTCGGTAAGATTATGATAAGCTTTTAACAAATTAGGTTTATATGCAAAAAAAATTTATGCAGCGAGCCATTGAATTGGCGCGTGAAGGTATGGATGCCGGGGCCGGTGGGCCGTTTGGTTCGGTGGTGGTCAGGGATGGTGAGATAATCGCTGAGGGTTACAATGGCGTGACCTCGAATAATGATCCGACCGCCCATGCGGAAGTCACTGCGATTCGTGAAGCCTGTCAAAAACTCGGCACATTTCAGCTCGAAGATTGTGAAATATACACCTCTTGTGAACCCTGCCCGATGTGTTTAGGCGCCATTTACTGGGCCCGTCCGAAAGCGGTTTACTATGCCTGCAGCCGTGAAGATGCCGCGGCCATCGATTTTGATGATCAGTTGATTTATGACGAAATTGACGCCGGCATTGAGAATCGCCAGATACCCTTTAAACAGATTCAGCGTGAAGAAGCTTTAGGTGTTTTTGACGCCTGGCAGAAGAAAACCGATAAAATTGAGTATTAATATGTCACAACGCACAGCCCATCCACAGGTGATTGAATTTTTACAAAACCGCCGTTCAGTGCTGATTAAACACTTAACCGAACCGGGTCCTAATGAGGACGAATTAAACACCATACTAACCATCGCCACGCGGGTCCCGGATCACCGAAAACTCGAACCCTGGCGCTTACTGGTGATTCGCGGTGAAGGCCGTGCTCAACTGGGTCAGAAACTGGCCGCTATCCGGGCTAAAAAGCATGACCTGATTCCGCAACAACTGGAAATCGAAGCCAATAATTTTAAACGCGCACCGCTGGTGATTGCGGTGGTGTCTTCACCGCAAGATGGCAATACGCCGGTTGAAGAACAAACCTGTTCCGGTGCTGTGGTCGCCCAGCATATCAACTTGGCCGCTGCTGCATTGGGCTATGCCAGCCAATGGGTCACCGGCTGGTCTTGTTTGGATAAAGACGCGCAGAAGACTATGGGACTTGCTGATCATGAATGGATTATTGGTTATGTTTACATCGGCTCGACAGACGATGAACCGGCTGATCGCGCCCGGCCTGATTTAAACGATAAAGTGACTTACATAGACAGCTAATGATTGTCCTCGGTATTGAATCCTCTTGCGACGAAACCGGAATCGCTTTATATAACAGTGAAACCGGTGCATTGCTGGCGGATCAATTGTACAGTCAAATTGAATTGCATGCCCAATACGGCGGTGTGGTGCCGGAATTGGCGTCACGCGATCATGTGCGTAAAATTGTGCCGTTAATTGAACAGGTCTGTGCAGAAGCGGTTATGACCTTACAAGACATCGATGCGGTGGCCTACACCGCCGGGCCCGGATTGATCGGTGCCCTATTGGTGGGTGCCTGTGTCGGTCGCTCAATGGCCTGGGCTCTGGATATACCCAGTGTCGAAATCCATCACATGGAAGGCCATCTATTAGCACCTTTACTGGCCGATGATAAACCTGAATTCCCATTCTTATGTTTACTGGTCTCAGGCGGCCATACTTTGTTAGTGGATGTACAAGGCCTGGGTGATTATACAATTCTCGGTGACACTTTGGATGATGCCGCGGGAGAAGCCTTTGATAAAACCGCCAAAATGCTCGGCTTGCCCTACCCCGGTGGCCGCTATATTGCTGAATTGGCCGAACACGGTGATGTTACGCGCTTTAAATTCCCGCGCCCGATGATGAACCGGCCGGGTCTGGATTTTAGTTTCTCAGGACTCAAAACCTTTACCCGGTTGACCTGGGAAGACAACCAGGATGATGACGATATTGAACAATTAAAAGCCGATATTGCCGCTTGTTTCCAGGACGCCGTGGTCGATACCCTGACCAAAAAATGCCTGCGTGCAATTAAACAAACCGGCCACACGTCGCTGGTGATTTCCGGCGGCGTCAGCGCCAACCTGCAACTCCGGGAAACCCTGAAAAAAATGGGCCAAAAACATCACTTCAAATCCTACTTCCCGGATCTTAAATACTGCACCGACAACGGCGCCATGATTGCCATCGCCGGCGCCATGCGTTTAGAACAAAATATCCCCGAAAAAGAAACCGCGATACGCGCCCAGCCGCGCTGGAGTTTAGAGCAATTAAGCCCGCCATAATTATTATTACAGCGCGCTCAGTTCAACTTTGTGAACATCATCCAATCGTATTTCCTTTCGAATTATCCAAAGATCATAAGCTTGTTGCATGGCCAGCCAGCTTTCAGGACTGCGCCCCAAAGCTTTTGATAATCGCAATGCCATTTCAGGACTGATTCCACTTTGTCCTTTTAATATCCGATTTAATGTTGAAGCCGCCACATCCAATTGCTTCGCTAAATAACGACAACTTAATCCATATGGATCCATATAGGTGGCTTTAATAAATTCTCCGGGGTGTGGTGGGTTATGCATAGACATCAGTGGCAATCCTCATAATTGACTTTATAGACGTGCCCATCATTAAACGCAAAGGTTAACCGCCAATTCCCACTAACAACCACAGACCTGATAGTTGACCTATTAAGGGATGTAAACGATAGCCAGGGATATTTAAGTCATCAATACTATGGGCTGAATCCAAAGCCGCTAACTGCATGCGCAATCGTCTACTTTAGTGTATTGCGCAAAACGAGTCTATTGTTAATCAGTATTTTTTAATCGGCTGAATCAAATTAAGTCTTACTAAGTATGAATTGACTTTATAACCACCGCTTAATACACTGGTTTAAATTCAGTGCCTTAGAACAAATGATAAAAACAATCTATATAATCTTGCTCCTACTCTTTAGCCAATGGGTGACGGCTAAAGTTGCTTATTTGCCGTTGATAGAACCTGATGTGTTTTATCCAAAGGAAACAGCATTAATGGCAATGGATTTAGATTCAGGCCAAATTTTAGATCGTGTTGAAATAGGTGATGGCACAAAATCTGTCTTTGTTGATGACACCGGAAAACAGCTTTATGTGGCTATTAAATATGAAAAAAGAATTGTCCGTTTAGATACGTCCACGCTCAAAATTGTGGAACAATGGAATAACCTGCCCTCATACCCCGATAAAATCATACTCAGTGAAGATAATAAAAAACTGTATTTTATTCAGCTGAATGTGGGAACTGGTATTAATGATCTGTACCAAATTGACCTAAATAACAATCAAATTAGCTCAGTTATAAATTTCTCCAATTCTGCTATCATTAAAGTTATATATAGCAACAATTTAAAATATTTGACTCTTTTGGTTGAAAACCATATCAATGATGAATTCAGCATACACACTTATTCAAGTAATGATTTATCCTTAAAATACTCAAGTAATCTGACAAATTATTTGCCCATAGACATGATAGACAACGAGGGTGAGAATTTTTATTATGGAGATAATAATCAGTCTCAATTTATCTCAAGAAAACTAAGTGATATCTCAATAAACTGGTCTTATTCCTATTCGGGCGAAACTGCTTATTTTTCACCTTATGAGAAAGACAGCTCTACCTTAATTGTTAATGGCACTATAAATAATTATATGATTAACAAACAAACGGGCTCTGGTACCGCCTTAACCAGCGATGGCGCACAAATTAATCTTTTTGGTCATTTTGAGCATTTAAAATTGGATTCTCTTATTTTGATCAACTATCCAGAAATATTTTGTATTACTGGAATGTGCCACTTAACCTCAAAACTAAACATTTCAAAAGTTAATCTTATCAATAATTCCAATGAAGTCATTTACCAGTCGCAAAATTATTTAGGCAGCAACCCTATAGGTCGCTTTGTCGGTGAGAATTTTTATCGCGGCACAGCTGTTCAACAAGTACCTGTTTTAAGTCATTTGGGTTTGTTCTTGTTATTAGGTGGTTTTATTTACTTGGTTTCATTGAGAAATATAGGTCTGAAAACTAAAAATGAATAATGGCTATTATTCAAAAATATTTCAGACTTTAAGTGTATTCAGACTTTAAAAATGTATGCCTGGCATCAATCTCTGATCCCGTCTCGATTCTACCCTACACTTCCCTGTGAGGGTCATCAACAGTAGGGCCTTTGAGCAGTCCAAGTACATCGCTTGTTAGAACATTCATCCTCTGTCTTCCGTCTTCTGTCCTCTGGCTCACTGCGCCGTCCAGCCCCCATCAAGCGCAATCGCCTGAGCCGTTATATTTCGTGCTGCAGGTGAAATCAAAAACGCGGCGGTGCCGGCCAGTTCTTCGACGCTGACGAATTGTTTTTTTGGCATGTGTTTGAGCATGATTTTTTCGACGACCTCATCTTCGCTGATACCGTGGGCTTTCGCCTGTTGGCTGATCTGGTCGCGCACCATGGCGGTATCCACATAGCCGGGGCATAAGGTGTTAATGGTGATATCAAAGTCTGCGACTTCTAAAGCCAGGGTTTTCGCCAGGCCTAACAGGCCGTGTTTAGCGGAAATATAGGCTGACTTATAGGCCGAAGCCACCAATGAATGAACCGAGCCGATGTTAATAATGCGGCCAAAATTATTGGCTTTCATACTCGGTAACACCGCCTGTGTGGTCATGGCCGGGCCCATCAACATGACATTAATCAGTTGTTGCCATTTTTCGCGGGGGAATTCTTCAAGTGGTGAGACATATTGAATACCGGCGTTATTAACCAAAACATCGATGCCCTTGTTTTCGGCCCGGGCTTTTAAGGCCGTTAAGTGGTTATCATTGCAGACATCCAATTGCATAATGTCCACATCAAGCCCTTGTTGCTTAAGCTGCTGTTGGGTTTCGGTGAGCGAATCCAGATTGTAATCGCTGAGGATAACTTGATTCTCCTTCGCCAAATGACGTCCTATGGCCAAACCAATGCCGCCGCTGGCACCGGTAATTAAAACCTGCTTGGCTTTTTTATTCATGGTTCAAGTACTCCAAAACATCATGATTCGCTTCAATTAAATCGGTAGGTTGTGCACTTATTGGCGGTATATTTTCAGCTGATAACGGCGCTAATTCTGTGTCTTTCATTAGTCGCACTTGTGTGGATACATATTGACTGGGCGGCAAGGGTTGTTGATTTTTCAAATACGCCCACATCATATCCAAAGCCTGCTCAAGGTAGGGATGCATCGGCACAAACTGCGCGTTAAAGCCGGGATAGGCTAAGAAGGCATCGAAATGCTGAACATTTTCAATCTCATAAAAACGCAGGTTTTTGTTGGCATTTCGGGCACTCTGGTTTTTTGTGAAGTAGGCTCGCGAGGCGTGATTAATGGCCACGGTGCCATCTGCCGTACCATGTAAAATAATCGTGGGTGTTTGATCTAAGTCACCATCCACCTGAATCGCTTTAATCGCAGACGCCATCTCTTGTGAACGGGCTTTGTTATAAAGACATTGTTGTGCTGCAAAACCAAAATTCGGGTGCATCATCAGGCGTTTATCCGGCTCACCATCGGCATTTATACCGGCCACTTCAACGCCATTGCTTGGCGCAATACCATTGCCTTTGGCGAACATGGTTTTTATTTCTTTTTCGGTTAATGCCCGGGCCTGGCCCATTTGTGTCATACCGGAAAAGACCACGCCGCAGAGCTGATCTTCGGGCTTGGTCTGTAAATAGCTATTGACGTATGTATGCCCAATACCGGCCCACATATGACTTAAGGTATTAATTTGTGCCATGGCCAAAGCTTCTGTTGTGATTCCGGCTTGTAGGAGTTTATCCATGGCGGCTGCCGGTAAGTCTGTGTCACCTGCAGGCAATAAACCGGATGTTTGCAATACCAGGCAACGCTGCATCAACCAGGGTTGAATCAAGGCGGTATTGGCTTTAAAAGGTGCATTGTTTAAAGATGGATGTAAAGCCGCACAAGGCTCATATACGCCTAACAGTGTGCCTAATTCAATCAGACTTAGGGTGTCAATGCTTTGACTGTGGCCATTTTTCTTAAGCTGATAGCGGTAATCCATATTTAATTGCGGTTCAGCCGCCACCACCGCATCAATCAAACCATCTTTATCTATTTCTGCGGCGCTAAGCACGGCCCCACCGCCATTGGAAATACTGGCTGCCATGACGGTCACATTGTCTTTATTGAGTTCGTCATCGACCTCTGATGTTAAAACCACTAAACCATAACGCGTCGCATCCAGGACAAATTCACCCCAATACTGCTCAGGATGAACGCCGGAAAAAGGCTGTTTTTGAATCACTTGCGGACCATTCACCTGAGGTAAGCGCGTGGCTTCTGCCAACGGATCCTCCGCATCCACCAAGGTGCCATCAATGGCATAAACCTGTTCACCGTCGATTGCCATCTGCGTGCCGGTGCCTTTATCGGTATAAACCACGGCACAATTGTTCATTAACCCCCAGGTTCCGGTGGTGGCAACCGAGCCCAGGACATGGCGCGAGCCACTGGATGGCGCCACCAACAGGCATGGGGTTTCCGCATCAAAAGACTCTGGAATCTGTACCACGATGGTGTGATAAGCATTATCTGCAACGCTGCGTTGTTGCCAGTACTCTGTCCCGGCTATGGCCTTTGTGTTTTCATTAAAACCATAGATTCGGCCAAAACCACCGGCATCAGTTAAATCGTTTAACGCTTTAAACTGATGGTAATAGGCCGACCGTCTTAACTCAGTCGCGGTTGGATTTTCGCTGATTTCCGGACCAGTGGCAGCCCGCAATTGCGCCAATGATAAACCAGCGGTCAGCAAATCATCGCTTTGACCATCGTAATAGACTTTTTTCAGGTATAACGGTGAACCGTCATCCACTGACTCATTCGTCGGTTGATGAACGGACGTCTGACAAGCTGTCAGTAGTAAAGAAGTAAACAGAATAATAAGGCAGGTTTTCATCACCATTTCCTCGAATAAAAATAAAAAGTGTGGACGCCGTTACCTGAGTAACGACGTCCAAGAGAGGAAGAACAATTATTTAGGCCTGACATGAGTCACGTGAATTAATTGCAAGCACATTTCATGCCGGGCCGGATATTTTAAAAGCGGTAATTTAACGCCACATACCAGGTTCGAGGTGCGCCGTAGTAAGCGGTCTGGATATTACCCACACTGGCGAATTCCTGCGCATCGACTTTATAAACCTCGTCGGTTAAGTTCTTACCGCCGGCACGAATTGACCAGCGCGGATCGGCGAAGTCATAAGCGACATAGGCATTGGTTAACCAGTACTGGTCTTGTGACAACACATCACGATTATCCACCGATAAATACATGTCGTCAGTAAAGCTGGCATTGGCACCAAAACGCAAGGTAGCGCCACCATCTAAATACATGTTGTGATTAAAGCCCAACCGGAAGGTCCACTCAGGTGAAAAGGGTGGGGTATCTTCTGAACGGTCTTGATCCGGATAACGGAAGTCAAAGAATTCTTTGTATTCAGCATCCAGATAACCCAAGGAAGTATAAATTGTGGTTCCGGCAGACAACAGGTACGTCATTTCTAACTCAGCACCTTTAATATCCAGTTCAGCGGCATTAATCACCGGAAAGCTGGAAATATCTTCGGCTACTCGTGCCTGAAAGTCTTCGTAATCACTGCTGAAAACGGCCCAGTTGGCGCGTAAACGATTATTCATAAACATCGATTTACCACCGATTTCATAGGTCCAAACTGTTTCCGGATCAAAAGAACTGACATCGGTCGCTGCATTGGCTCGACCATTAAAGCCACCGGATTTAAAGCCTTTGGAGACACTGCCGTAGATCATGTGATTATCGTTGAAACTATAATCAACCGACACATGGGGCGTCACATCATCCCAGCTGTCAGACGCCTGGAAGGCAAAGGTACCATCTAAAAACGGACCGGCGGTTGAGAATGTTGAGGTGGTGCGATCGTAATCTTTTTTATCTTTAGAATAACGCAAACCGGCCGTTAAACCCCATTGATCTGTCAAAGTCCAGTTTCCTTGTGCAAACAAAGCATAAGAAGTGGTTTCCAAATCATCATCAATGGTACGTAAGAAATCCAAAGGGACGCCACCGAACTGTAAAAAGTCATCGGCAAAGGCTTTTTGGTGTGAGGGCACATCTTCTTTCATGTAGTACAAACCCATGACCGCGTTGAAACCGGCATTATTGTCATACAAGAACTGAAATTCCTGACTGGTTTGGTTCTGATCAACACCCACAAAAACATCACCCAGTTCCAGTACAGTGGCATCAATATCAATGTATGAATCAGACTGTAAATCCCGGTAAGCGGTGATTGATTTAAAGGTCCAGGCCTCGTTCATCATGTAGTCAATTGTAAAACTTGCCCCGTAATGGGTGAGTTCCTGGTTTTCATCATTGGTGAAAGACGAACGTCCGGTAAAGTCATACTCGCCGGTTTCAGGCAATCGCAACAAAATCGGATTGGTCGGGTCGGCCAGATCCACCGCAACCAATGGTGCCTCTGCACGACCCAAACTTAAGGCGTTTTCCTGGTCTGTGTAGTCAAATGACAAGGTCCAGTTAAGCTGTGAGGTTGGATTGGAGTCAATAATCACACGCGCCGCGGTGTTATCACGGTCATTGTAATGCTGACCGGTTAGCGGATCAGTCACATAGCCATTATCCAAGCTATAAACCGTGGCAAAACTCATGTTGGTGTTTTCGCTGACAGCACCGGTTAAATAGGCACTGCCTGAGGTTTTACTGTAATCACCAAAAAGGAATTCAAACTCACCACCGAATTCTTCTGAAGGCTTTCGCGTGACGACGTTAACGGCTCCACCAATGGTGTTTTTACCATACAGAGTACCCTGAGGCCCCCGCAACACTTCAACACGATCAACGTCATACAAACTCATTAAAGCGCCTTGAATACGTGACATATAGACCCCGTCAACATAAACACCGACACCCGGATCAAAAGTTTGTAAGGCATCCGGTTGGCCAACACCACGAATATAGATATTGGCACTGGAGGCCGAACCACGACCTAAAACCAGGTTCATATTCGGCACCGCACCGGCTAAACCGTCCAGGCTTTCTGCCTGGGCATCTTCTAAGTCCTCACGGCTAAAGTTAGTGACCGCCACCGGTACATCCTGAGCAGATTCTTCCGTTCTTCGTGCCGTTACCTTGACATCGTCCAACGCCAAAGTGTCGGATTGTTCTTGTTCATTTGATTCAGTATCAGATTGAGCCAATGCCACACTGCTGATACCAATACCCAAAACCGATGCCATTAAAATTTGGCTCACGGCTTTGCTTAATTTTGACTGTTTCATAATGGTGTCCCCATAAAAAAAAGATTGTCCATTCGCTATGGTACAACAAATATTTAACTTTATTCAACAAGTGTTTAATTTATTCATGCAATTATTGACACCACAAGCGTGCTAAAATGCTGATTTTAATTTTACTGACGTTTTAATAACCCCATGGCTAAGCAACCATCCACCAAAGACCGCATCTTAAATGCCGCCGAAAAATTATTTGCAACCCGTGGCTTTTATGGTGTTTCAATCCGTCAAATCACCACCGAAGCCGATGTCGATCCGGCTTTGGCGAGTTATCATTTCGGCAAGAAAAAAGATATTTTTAATGCAGTGATGCTGCGCCGGGCTGAAGTGTTAAACCGAGAGCGAATTGCCATGCTGGATGACTGCATTCGTCGCGCCAAACCCAACCCGGCACCTTTGCATGAAATCATTGATGCCTTTACCCATGCGCTGTTAAACCGAGCCACACAGGGCGGTCAAGGCTGGAAAAATTATTTTGCGATTATTGCTCAAATCAATAACCACCCGGAACTGGGTGGTATTATCATGACCCAGTATTTTGATCCGTTGGCCAAAAAATTTATTGCCGCCATTCAGGCCACCCTGCCCGACAGTCAGCCTGAGGATTTATACTGGTGCTATCATTTCTTGTCCGGCGCACTGACCTTAACCTTTTCGGGCACCGAACGGATTAATAACCTGTCTGAAGGGCTGTGCCCGCCGTCAGATCTTTACGCCGTGCATGACCGTTTGGTGCCCTTTATCACCGCAGGCTTTAAAGTTTTCGCCAATGGCTCTAAAATAAACGACTGTAACAATAATGACTAAACAAACCATGAACAGGAACCCCGGCACCGAACTGAATCTGGCCTGGATAAATAATATTCAGACCAACACCAGTGCCACTGAACGCCGTGCCGCCACACTGGGCACCCGGCGCTCCATCAAAAAAGACCATCAGGCGGCCTGGCTGATTAAAGCCATCGGTCTGATTGACTTAACCACTCTGGCCGGTGATGACACTGAACAGCGGGTTCGGCGCTTGTGCGCCAAAGCCAAAAACCCTTTACGCCAGGATTTAAAAGACGCACTGGGAATTGGCGATATGAATCTGACCACCGCGGCCGTGTGCGTTTACCATGATATGCTGGCAACAGCCCATAAAGCATTAGAAGGCACAGACATTCATCTGGCCGCGGTGTCCACCGGCTTTCCGGCCGGTTTAACGCCGCATGAATTAAAAGTCGCTGAAATAAAAGCCTCGGTGGCTGCCGGTGCCGATGAAATTGATGTGGTGATTACCCGTAAGCACGTTTTTAAACAAGATTGGCAGGCCCTCTATGATGAGGTCAAAGAATACCGTGAAGCCTGTGGTGGAGCCCATTTAAAAACCATTCTGGCCACCGGCGAATTGGCGACCTTACGCAATGTCGCCAAAGCCTCGATGGTGTGCATGATGGCCGGCGCTGATTTTATTAAAACCTCCACCGGCAAAGAATCCGTCAATGCCACCTTACCGGTATCACTGACCATGATTCGTCAAATACGTAATTATTTACATTTGACCGGTTTTAAAGTCGGCTATAAACCCGCCGGTGGCATCAGCAAAGCCAAAGATGCCCTGGTGTATTTATCCATGATGAAGGAAGAACTGGGTAACGACTGGCTCGAACCGGAATTATTTCGTTTTGGCGCCTCCAGTTTGCTCGGCGACATTGAACGTCAGTTAGAACATCACGTCACCGGCCACTACTCAGCCGCCCATCGCCACGCCATGGGATAAACAATAATAGATATTATGAACATTAAAGAGATACTAAAAACCATGGACTACGGCACCGCCCCTGAAAGTCAAACCACTGCCCAAGACTGGTTACAACAATCGCCCTTTGGTCATTTTATTAATAATCAATGGCTTAAAGGCTCTAATCATTTTAACAGTGTTAATCCCGCCAGCGGTGAAACCCTGGCTCAAATCAGTCAGGCCGATAAAGCCATGATCAATAAAGCCGTCAAAGCCGCTGAACAAGCCACACCCAAATGGCAGGCTTTAAGTGGTCATGACCGTGCCAAATACTTATATGCGCTGGCACGCCTGATTCAGAAAAACAGCCGTATTTTATCGGTTCTGGAAACCTTAGATAACGGCAAACCGATTCGGGAAAGTCGCGACATTGATATTCCTTTGGCGGCCCGGCATTTTTATCACCATGCCGGCTGGGCGCAATTACTGGACAGTGAATTGCCCGATCATCAAGCCCTGGGTGTGGTCGGCCAGGTGATTCCCTGGAACTTCCCGTTTTTAATGCTGGCCTGGAAAATCGCCCCGGCGATCGCCACCGGTAATACCGTTGTGCTTAAACCGGCCGAACAAACGTCCTTAACGGCGCTTTATTTTGCCGAATTGTGCCAACAGGCCAACTTACCCGAAGGTGTGGTGAATATCGTCACAGGTGACGGTCGTGTCGGCGAAGCCATTGTTAACCACAAAGACATTCAGAAAATTGCCTTCACCGGCTCCACCGCTGTCGGCCGAAAAATTCGCCAGGCCACCGCCGGCAGTGGCAAAAAGCTCAGCCTGGAACTGGGTGGTAAATCAGCCTTTATTGTCTGTGAAGATGCCGACCTTGATGCTGCGGTGGAAGGCGTGGTGGATGCCATCTGGTTTAACCAGGGCGAAGTCTGTTGTGCCGGTTCGCGTCTGCTGATTCAGGAATCCGTGGCGGAACGTTTTGAACAAAAACTACAAGAACGCATGAGCAAATTGCGCATCGGCGATCCCTTAGACAAATCCACCGATGTTGGCGCCATTATCAATAAGGAACAACATCAGAAAATAACTGACATGGTGAATACCGGGGTCAAACAAGGCGCGCGGATATTACAGTCACCTTGCGAATTACCCAAAGCCGGTTATTTTTACCCGCCGACTTTACTGGCTGATGTGGCCCCCGGTGATCTGGTGGTGCAGGAAGAAATTTTTGGCCCGGTGCTGGTGGGCATGACTTTCCGCACACCGGCCGAAGCGGTGGCACTGGCCAACAACAGCCGTTATGGGCTGGCCGCCACCATCTGGAGTGAGAACATTAATCTGGCACTTCATCTGGCCCCGCAAATGCAGGCCGGTGTGGTCTGGATTAACTGTGCCAATCAATTCGATGCCGCTGCCGGTTTTGGCGGTGTGAAAGAATCGGGCTTTGGCCGTGAAGGTGGTTTTGAGGGTTTATTTGAATACCTTAAACCGGGTGACGATTTCATCGCCAAAAAAGCCTCACAAAAATCTGCCAAAGCCTCCGGTAAACGTACCGCAACCGATGCCATGGACAGAACCACGAAGATGTACATCGGCGGCAAACAAGTCCGACCCGATGGCGGTTATTCTTATCCGGTGCTGGACGCCAAAGGCAATACCCTCACGCAAGCCGGTTTAGGTAATCGCAAAGACGTGCGTAATGCCGTGGAAGCCGCGGCTAATTCCGGGCAATGGTCAAAAATGACCGCTTACCAACGTCAGCAAGTGATGTATTTCCTGGCAGAAAATCTCAACCTGCGAATAGATGAATTTATCGACCGCTTAAAAGACTTTGGCCACAGCGCATCCGCTGCCAAAAAAGAAGTCGAACTAAGCATAGAACGGCTGAATTATTATGCCGCCTGGTGTGATAAATTCGACGGCAGGGTGCATGCTGTACCGATGCGGGCCGTGGCCATGGCCATGCATGAACCGATTGGCGTGATTGGCATCGCCTGCCCGGCTGAAAACCCTTTATTGAGTTTTGTGTCGCTCATGGCACCGGCACTGGCCATGGGTAATCGCGTGGTGATGCTGGCCGATGAAGCCTTCCCATTACCGGCATTGGATTTGTATCAGGTTTTAAACACATCCGATGTGCCCGCGGGCACCGTGAATATTTTATCGGGCCGCCATGAAGATATGCTGAAAACACTGGCCGGGCATTTAAACCTGGATGCCCTGTGGTATTTTGGTGATCAAGCCGGTGCCACCCTGGTGGAACAGGAATCAGCACTCAACTTAAAACGCACCTGGACCCATATTGAGCCCAAAGACTGGTGTTCAAAACAAGCCCAGGGTAAAACCTTTTTACGCATGAGTGTGGAAGTTAAAAACATCTGGACGCCATACGGCGAATAAGGACATCAATATGAGTAAAAAAGATCTACTAACAGAAGAACACCGCGCCGCCGCGCGCATCATTGACGATGCCTGCGGTGACTTACGCCCCAAAGTGGCCTTGATTCTCGGTTCCGGCCTGGGCAAAGTCAGCGAAGCGGTGGACGTTATTGCCCGTTTGAATTACAGCGATTTACCCGGATTCCCGGAGTTGGGAGTCGGTGGGCACAGTGGCACTTTATCGATTGTTACCCTCGATGGTCATCCGTTAATTGTGCTCAATGGTCGATGTCATTATTACGAACAGGCCGATGCCGCCGCCATGGCACCGATTATCGGTGCCTTAAAAGCCGCTGCCATCGAAACCTTAATTATCACCAATGCTGCCGGCTCCTTGTTAAACCAGGTACCCGGATCCATCATGCTGATTAAGGATTATTTGAATTTCACCGGCCAGTCACCTTTATTTGGCTGTCCACACGACCAACGTTTTGTGAATATGGCCAATGCCTACAACGCGGATTTTCGTTATTACCTTAAGCAAATCGCAAAACAACATAACATCACCTTATCTCAAGGCGTCTATGCCTGGATGGCCGGGCCGCAATTTGAAACCCCGGCAGAAATCAAAGCCATCCGTCAACTCGGTGCTGATGCGGTGGGTATGTCCACAGTTCCCGAAACCATCCTGGCACGCTACCACGGCATGAAAGTCGCGGGACTGTCGGTGATTACCAACTACGGTGCCGGTATGGACGACGGTGGCATCAGCCACGACCAGACGCTCAGCTACGCACCCAAAGCCGCCAAAGACATGCTGCAACTCATCGCCGGTTTTTTAGACCATTATTACACTTAAGTTAACAGCCATGTCTAAATACAACATTTCTCACGTCGCGGTTTACTGTGCTTCCAGCCGCGATATTGACCCACATTATTTGACTGCCGCCGATGACCTGGGCGCGCACATGGCCGACCAAAAGTGGACCCTAGTTTACGGAGGCGGCGGTACCGGTCTGATGGGTCAGGTGGCCCGTTCTTTGCAAAAAAATGGCGGCAAAACCCTGGGCATCACCCCCGAGGTTTTAAAAATTGATGCCTTGATCAATGCCCATGATGATGAACAAATCATCACCCGGGATATGCCTTCGAGAAAGAACAAAATGATTGAGTTAGCCGATGCCTTTATCGCTTTACCCGGTGGTTTTGGCACCCTGGAAGAATTATTTGAGGTGATGACATTGAAACAACTGGGCTTTCACAAAAAACCGATTGTGATTGCCAACTTTCATGGCTATTACGACAAACTACTGGATTTCTTTGAGGAACTGTACAAACAAAAATTCACCAAAACCACTTACCGCCAACTGTACCACATTGCCAGTGATGCCGAGACCATTGTGGATTATTTAAACCATTATGTGCCGCCGGATTTGGATACGCATTGGTTTGTTTAACGCTTTGATTCATTCCAGTAATATGAATCGGGATATTGGCGTTTGCCGAAAATGGCGGTGCCGACACGGATGATGGTGGCCCCTTCTTCGATGGCAATCTCCAAATCACCGCTCATACCCATGGACAACTCGTCCATGGCGACACCGGGGATTTTTTGCGCAATAACCTGCTGTTGAATAGCAACCAGGCGCTGAAAACAAGCGCGGACTTTGTCTTTATCATCAGAAAATAAACCGATGGTCATCAGACCTTTGATGTGAATGCGGTCGAATTGACTGATTTTTTTGACCAGTTCAACGGCTTGTTCAGGCTGAATACCGAATTTGCTGTCCTCATAGGAGGTGTTGACCTGCACCAAAATATCGATGTGCTTATGTTCAAATTCCAACCGGTTTTGTAATTTTTTCGCCAGTGACAGACGATCCACTGACTGGATACATTCGGCCCAACGCAGCACATGCTTTATCTTATTGCTTTGCAAATGACCAATAAAATGAATGTCCGGCCGGGGTTCGACCAGTTGCGGACCTTTTTCTTCCAGCTCCTGGACTTTATTTTCTCCCATCAGCGGCTTTTCCATTAATGCCAAAGCTTTTTCAATGCGTGTCACGTCCACGGTCTTGGTGGCCAATAATAAGCGCACTTCATCCCGGTTGCGCTTGGCTTTAACACAAGCCTGTTCAATGCGTTGATTAATGACACGCATGTTTTGGGCAAGGTCATTGTTAACCCGGCTATCCTCGGTCACACAACACCTCTTTTAACACCACCGCCTGATTATGTTCCTCATCTTTCGCACCGTAAAGCAATGTGACCCGTTTTTCTTTGGCGATATTCACCAATTCATCAAGTTTGTCTTCACAGTCTTTAAGCTCTTTTTTGTATTTTTTTGCAAACGCATCAAATTTATCGGCATCATGATCAAACCACTTCCGTAAATCATCGGATGGGGCCAGTTCTTTGCACCAGTCATCCAATCGCGCGTCGTCTTTGCTGATGCCGCGCGGCCAGAGACGATCCACCAAAACCCTATGACCGTCTCTTTTTGCCGCCTCTTGATAAATTCGCTTGGTAACAATATCCATTTGCGCCATGATTTAAGCCTCTTTGAGAAAGTCTCGCAACACGTACTGTAAGATTCCGCCGTGCTGGTAATAGGCGATTTCAATTTCAGAATCCAAACGCGCCACAGCGGTAAAATTCACCTCATCTCCATTATCTTTCACGGCTTTGACGGTCACTTCTTTTTTCGGCGTCAGGCCTTCGGCTATACCGGTGATGGTAAATGTTTCGTGGCCGTCTAAGCCTAAACTGGCGGCATTTTCACCGGCTTTATATTGTAACGGCAAGACCCCCATACCCACCAGGTTACTGCGATGAATGCGCTCATAGCTGTCCACCAAAACCGCTTTAACACCCAACAATGCAGTGCCTTTGGCCGCCCAGTCACGGGATGAACCGCTGCCGTACTCTTTACCACCCAATACCACCAATGGCGTATTATCTTCGCGGTATTTTTGTGCTGCGTCAAACACCGTCATTTCTTCACCGGTGGGCAAATATCGGGTGTAACCGCCTTCTCTGTCCACCAATTCGTTTTTAATGCGCACGTTGGCAAAGGTACCACGCACCATCACTTCATCATTGCCGCGACGGGAGCCGTAAGAATTAAAGTCAGCGGGATCCACACCTTTGCTGATCAGGTACTGACCGGCCGACGAATCTTCTGAAAATGAACCGGCCGGTGAAATGTGGTCGGTGGAGGTGCTATCACCCAGTTTCAACAGGGCCCGGGCGCCCTCAATGTTATGCAATGCCGGCGGATGTTCTGAGATGTCTTTGAAAAAAGGAATTTCTTGCACATAGGTGGAGTCATCTTCCCATTTGTATAAGGCGCCTTCGGCCACCGGTAATTGCTGCCAGATTTCATTACCTTCAAAAATCTCTCCGTAGTTTTTGGCAAAATCATCCGGGGTCAGAACTTCAGCCATAATGGCATTGATTTCATCATCACTGGGCCAGATGTCTTTTAAATAAACCGGTTCGCCATTTTTATCGAAACTTATGGGTTCTTTCTCCATATCAATGTCTATCCGACCGGCAATCGCAAAAGCCACCACCAGCATCGGTGACATCAGAAAGTTCATTTTTACCAAGGGATGAATACGGGCTTCGAAATTACGGTTACCCGAGAGTACCGAAGTTGCCACCATATCATATTGTTTCACCGCCTGTTCCACTTTGGGCAATAACGGTCCGGAGTTACCGATACAGGAAGTACAACCATAACCCACCAGATGAAATTGCAGGGCTTCAAAATCCCGCATCAAATCCGCTTTAATCAGATAATCTGTGACCACTTTGGAACCCGGTGCCAGGGAGGTTTTCACCCACGGTTTCACGTCGATACCGCGCCGTCTGGCATTACGTGCCACCAAACCGGCACCAATCATCACAAACGGATTGGAGGTGTTGGTACAGGATGTAATCGCCGCAATCGCGATGGAACCGTCTGAAAACTTATACTTCACCCGGTCTTGTTCAATCCAGACACTTTTTAAGCCGTTTTCGGTTTTTTTACCGTGGAGCTTATTTTGCAGATTGCTGGTGTCATGCATTTCCACAGGTTGCGCACCACCTTCTTCCTGAAAACGTTGTTTCATGTCCTGAATGGTTTCACGATCATCCTGTTCAATATAAGACCGGCCAAAACCGCCATGCAATAGTTCACCAAATTTTGACTTAATGTTTTCAAGCAGGATTTTCTGTTGCGGTAATTTCGGACCCGCCACCGTGGGTTTAATTTGACTGACATCCAGTTCCAGCACGGTTGAATAGTTGATGGCATCCTCATTTTGGCGCCACAACATATTTTCTTTACAATAGGCTTCCACCCGTTTAATTTGTTCTTCCGAGCGGTTACTGGTGCGCATATACTCAAGGGTTTTGTCGTCAATCGGGAAATAGGTGATGGTACAACCGAATTCCGGCGACATATTACCCAGGGTGGCACGATCGGGTACCGATAGCTTGTCCAAACCATCGCCAAAGACTTCCACAAACTTACCCACCACACCATGTTTGCGCAATAACTCAGCCACCGATAACACCAAATCCGTGGCGGTGGAACCAAGCGGCAGTTCGCCGGTGAGTTTTAAGCCCACCACTTGCGGCATAATCATATAAATCGGCTGACCTAAGATGGCGGCTTCGGCTTCAATACCACCGACACCCCAGGCCACCACGCCAATACCATTCACCATCGGTGTATGACTGTCCGTACCGACCAAGGTATCGGGAAATAACTGACCGTCACGGGCAATCACACCTTGTGAAAGGTATTCCAAATTCACCTGATGGCAAATACCCATGCCCGGTGGCACCACCGAAAAGTTGGTAAAGGCTTTTTGCGCCCATTTGAGTAATTGATAGCGCTCTTTATTGCGCTCATATTCCTTTTCCATGTTACGCTGGTAAGCATCTTCGGTACCAAAGTAGTCAATTTGTACCGAGTGATCTATCACCAGGTCCACCGGAATCAATGGGTTGATTAAATCCACATTGCGACCTTTTCGCGCCACTTCCGAACGAATGGCAGCAATATCCACCACCGCCGGAACCCCGGTAAAATCCTGCATCAATACCCGCGCCGGCTTAAACGGAATGTCATCATCTGAACCTGTGGGCTGCCAATTCAATAAGATGTCAATATGTTCTTTGGTGACCCCGAACCCATCATAATTTCGCACCGCGTTTTCCAAAAGAATGCGGATGGAAAACGGTAATTTTTCGATGGCATGGCCTTGTTCCTGTAATGCCTTGAGACTGAAGTAGTCATAGCTTTTATTATTCACTTGAAGGGTTTTTTTGACGCCGAACGGATCTTGATTTGCCATGATGAGCTCCTTAAATAATGGGTGAAAAAGAAATCATGAGCTGCCTGAACAACCCTGATTTCTTATCAATTTTATTTAAATTGTTATACCTGAAATACATCTGTTTTTCAAGTTTTGCGGCCGATTGAAACGTCTCAATAGCTTTTATCAGAAGATTAAAACCAACAACAATATAAGGGAAAAAATAATTAAAAACCATTTATAAATACTGCGTTTGTCCGGGATATTGTGTTGATAACTTTTTTGTTCGGCCAAAAAACGCTGCATCAAAATATCACTGTCCTGTGTGTTCGAATTTAATGATGTTGCTGTTTGACTGGTTGTAGAATCGATGTCTTTTACCCGTTTCAGTGCTTGTCTGGATTGTCGAGCTTGATCTTGAAGGGTTTCAGATTTTTGCCTGCGGCTCGAATCAACATACTCAGCGGCTTTCATCGCTTCCAGCACTTCAATTAGACGCTTTCTTTGCGGCCAGGGAATTTTTTTTAATGCGGCCGGATCATCGCTATCAAGACGATACGTCTTATCACCAATACGAACTAAAATGTCCTCTTTTTCAGGCATTCTTCTTTTTTCGTATATACAAAGTTTTATCCACTTCAGCCACTGTCTCACCGGATTCATCGGTGATGGTTAAATGGTAAACCGGCAAATCCTTATCACCGCCGGCTGTGGCCTGTATAATGCGACCGATTTCATCATCACTGATTGTCATGGTGGCTGATACCTTACCTTTTCCCGGTTTGACAAAATTAATCGCAGCAGCCTTATCCCAAACAACATAATCAGGGCCCAATATCCGCATCAGCATCAGCATATAATGCGGATCCACCATGGCATAGAGTGAGCCGCCAAAATGGGTGCCGACGGCATTGCTGTTATACCAGTGCTGTTTCATACTGACTGTGACACTTTGCCAGTTATCCGCGATATGTTCCACCCGAATGCCGGCACCGAAATACGGGCCATACCAGTTCATCAGGCGTTTCATTTTTACAGGAGTGTCGGCTTTTTTGAGGCGCTTTAATAACCGCATATCGCTCAGCTCGCCAGGTATTGCAGAATAATACCGGTTAACATGGCTGCGGATGTGCCAATCACATAACCAAACACTGCCAGCAACACGCCCACCGGTGCCAGGGCCACATGAAAGGCTGACGCCACCACCGGGGCTGAAGCCGCCCCGCCCACATTGGCTTGGGAACCCACCGCCAGGAAAAACACCGGCGCTTTAATCAGTTTACCCACCAACAGGAGCAAACCGGCATGAATGGAAATCCACACCCCGCCAATCACAAACAAAAACGGTTTAATCTGAGTCACATCCATTTTCAGACCGATGGTGGCCACCAGAATATAAATAAACACGGATCCCACCGCCGAAGCGCCGGCGCCTTCAAAATTGCGGGCTTTGGTAAACGACATCCCGACCCCGCCTGCGGTGGCAATAATCACCAACCAGAAAAAAGTCGAATCGAGGTTCATTTCAGCCAACACCGGAAAAGCCGAGCCAATGGCAGGGCCAAGCCAGTTGGCAATCGCATGAGCCAGACCTGTGACACCAAAGGCAATGGCGGCAATCAACATCAAATCATCCATTTTGACCGGCCTGAGGTTTTGTTCGTGGAAGGTCTCCATTTTTAATTTAATGCGTTCAATGGCAGACACATCGGCGCCAGTGCGGGCATCAATTTTGGCCGAACGGGCCGCCATCAGTAACAGAATCGACATCCATATATTGGCCCACACCACGTCAATGGCGACCATTTGGGTAAAAGCAGGCCCCGATACGTCCCACACTTCCATCATCGCTGCCTGATTGGCCCCACCACCAATCCAGGAACCGGCCAGCGTGGTCATACCGCGCCAGATATCTTCCGCTCCGGATCCTGCAAAGGCTTCCGGGAATAACCAGCGTGTAACAATAAAGGCCACCGGACCACCGATCACAATACCCAATGTTCCGGTTAAAAACATTATCCCGGCTTTTGGTCCCAGTCGAATAATGCCTTTTAAATCCACACTGAGGGTCAATAGCACCAGCGCCGCAGGCAACAAATACCGTGAAGCCATGTAATAAAGATTAGAATCTGCAGCATTGATAAGACCAAAAGTGGTCAGAAAAGAAGGCAGCAAATAGCACAGCAACAAAGCCGGAATATAGGTGTAGAACTTTTCCCAAAACGGGTGTTTGCTCTGTTTGGTATAAAAAATCGCCCCTAAAATCAGGGACAGAACCCCAAATAAGACGGCATCACTTTCTATAAAATAGCGCTGTTGTTCCACGATTTTCCCTTTATTTTAAATTGAGCGCTTTAGTGTAACAAAAAACCTGACAACTGAATAAAAATTTCAAAACCATTATTGAGTTAATATGCCTGACAACTGCCTTACTCAGAACCCAGATACGGTATAATTTGCCGATGATTAAGAAACTAACATTGCCACTTATTGTGCTGTTTTTATGTGCTTGTTTTCAGCCACAATATAACAATTATCAGCGCCAAATTTTCGTGTTTGGCACCTTAGTTAACATCAATATCTGGCACCACAATGCCAATCAAGCAGAACAAGCCATTAATGACATTGATGATTTATTTAAAAACATGCACCATCAGTGGCACGCTTGGAAACCAGGGCGACTACACGACATCAACAATGCCTTACGCGCCGGCAATGCCATCCAATTAACGCCTGATGAAGCGACTTTTATCCAGCAAGTCATGTCCCTCGCTAAGCAATCAAATCATCACTTTAACCCGGCCATCGGTGAGCTGATTAATTTATGGGGGTTTCATACCGACGATTACCCCATCACCACCCCACCACCATCCCCTGAAAGCATCAAAGAGTTAGCTGAACAACAGCTTACCGTCGACCATCTGCAATTAAATAATTTAACCTTAAGCAGCACCAACCGCCACATCTGGCTAGATTTTGGCGGCATAGCTAAAGGCTTAGCTGTTGATCAGGCGATTGCCATTATTCGCGGCCATGGTATTGATAATGCCATTGTTAATGCCGGTGGAGATTTACGTAGCATCGGCAGCAAAGGTGACCGCGCTTGGCGCATCGGTATTCAATCACCTAAAAACCAGTCGATGTTAGCCGAAATTCAAATCAACCAAGATGAATCCGTATTTACCTCTGGCAACTATCAACGTTATAAAGCCTTTGACGGCAAACGCTATGCCCATATTATTGATGGCCGCAGCGGCTTGCCGGTTCAAGGCATTATTTCAGCCACCGTTATCGCCGAAGATGGTGTCACAGCTGATGCCGCAGCCACAGCCTTAATTGTCGCCGGCAACGAAAACTGGCAACAAGTAGCCAACACTTTGCAGCTTAATAAAATCTTATTAATCAACAAGCAAAACCAATGCTTAGCGACAAAAGATATGTACCAGCGCTTAAAAAACCTAACCAGCCCCTGTCAAATTATCAGCTTATAAAGTCCTAAAATAGGACTTGAATAATCATCTGCAAATGATTATGATTCGCGTTCGCCTATAATCAGACGCTCATTTGAACCGCGCCATAAAAAAACAATTCCGCAAACAAATGCACACTTGGCACTGGATTTCCTCTGCGATTTCCCTAATATGCATGATGCTATTTGCTATCACAGGTATCACCTTAAACCATCCCGATTGGTTTGAAAGCGATCCAAAAGAAGTGTATTTAGAAGCACAACTACCCGGCTCTTTACTAGCCCCACTTGCACGACAACAAACCGGGCCATTACCAAATGTTATAGAACAATGGCTCGACCAACAGCTCAATCATGAACTGGCAATGACCAAGATAACGCCAGAATGGAGTACCTATGAAATCTATTTTCAACAACCCATTCCTGGCGGTGATCGCTGGCTGTCGATTAATTTAGATGATGGTTTAGTCACTTATAGCAGCACTGACCGTGGTTGGGTAGCCTGGCTAAATGACCTACACAAGGGTCGCAATACTCACTGGCTATGGATCCTATTTTTAGATATCTTCTCAGTGGCAGTATTGGTATTTTGCCTAACTGGTTTACTGCTGTTACAAATACATTCAAAAAATCGGCCTTCAACCTGGTATATCACGGCCGGAGGTCTTCTCCTGCCCGTTCTAATCATTTTATTTTTCTTGTAAATCTTATTATGAAAAAATTCATCAGCATTACCTTAATCGCTTGGTCCATGTTAGCAACAAGCCAAGTATCAGAGTTTTCCATTAACATTGATATTCCTAAAATTAATGTTTCTGAATACCACGCACCTTATATTGCCACTTGGATTGAAAATGACCAAGGTAAAACTGTTATTGCCACCAGCTTGTGGTATGACCAACAAGAAAAATGGTTAAAGGATATTCGTCAATGGTGGCGCCGTACCGGTCGCAATCAAAGCCCCCCTTATGATGGCGTTACCGGCGCCACCCGACGTCCCGGTATGCATAAACTGGTTTTACAAGCGGCAGAAATTGAACAACAGCTACTAGCCGGAAATTACAAACTAATGATTGAGGCGTCTCGCGAAGTGGGTGGACGTGAAGTTTTATCACTGCCTTTTACCTGGCCGGTCAAAACCACTCTCACTGTCTCAGCCCAGGGCGAGCATGAGCTGGGCAAAGTCACCTTAACTATTTCAAACCCTTAACATCATCGGAGCTATTCAATGACACGACTTCAAATAAAAACCTTATCACTTATTATTCTATTCGGCTTTCACTTACCAGCCGACGCCCATAAACGCTGGATCTTTCCCGGCCAATTTACCTTATCTGAAACACAATGGGTCAGCTTTGATGCCAGTGTATCCAATAATATTTTTTTTGCCGATCGACCCTGGCCTTTAGCCGCGGTTCAAGCCTTTGATCCGGAAGGTCAAGTTATCGATATCGAAAACAAATTAGAAGGCCATAGACGGAGCGTTTTTGATGTTCATCTGCAACAAAAAGGCACATATAAAATTAATCATAAGTCGCAAAACTATATGGCATTTTACGAGATAGAAGAGGACGGTGAAAAGCAACGTAAACGTGAAAGAGGCCAAACGTTGGATGAACTCAAAAGTAAAATACCTGCTGATGCGATTGCACCAAGCTATTCATTTAACAACAGCCGATTAGAAACCTATGTCACAGTGGGCGCCCCCACTGACCAGGTTTTTTCTCTCGATGGCAATGGCATCGAATTTAAACCAGTTACCCACCCGAACGACCTATATGCGGGTGAAACAGCCACTTTTCAGTTTTATCTGGACGGAAAACCAGCTTCAGACATTGAAGTTTCCTTAGTTTGGTCCGGAACCCGCTATCGCAATCAAGAACAGGCACAAACCTACACAACTGACAAACAAGGCAACATCATGGTTGAATTAAGCCAAAGTGGGCCTTTTTTAATTGAAATTGAACACCGCATTAAGTTACCAGAAAATGATATGTCAGGATTACAATCTAAATCAAATAGTTTTTTTGGCAGCTTTGAAGTTTTACCTCAGTAAATTCTTTTAGAGAAAATTATTTAACAACCATCCTAAACTTGGGGTGGTTGTTTTTTCTCCACATATAATAAAATCGATTGATTTAATCGAAACATACTTAAATAAGTGAAATTCACTATTGTATTTGATAACCATTATCATTAAGATTCGCATCTTTAACAATAAACAAAGAATTTTTCATGCGATACCTGCCTATACTAACCTTAGTAGCAACAACATTAACGAGCCCAGTGATTTACGCTGACGATGATCAAGCTGAACACATGGATACCATTGTGGTTACGGCCAGTGGCTATGAACAGAAGTTAATCGACGCACCGGCCAGTGTTACGGTTGTTACACGCGAAGAGCTTCAACAAAAGCCGTTCACCAGCTTAGCTGATGCCTTACGTGACATTGAAGGCATTGATATCGGCAGCGGACAAGATAAAACCGGTAATATCAGCATCACCATGCGTGGCCTGCCCAGTGACTATACTTTAGTACTTATTAACGGTATACGACAAAGTGATGTCGGTGACATTGGCCCCAACAACTTTGGCAATAACCAATTTATGTATATGCCACCATTGGAAGCCGTTGACCGCATTGAAGTGGTTCGTGGCCCTATGTCAACGTTATACGGTGCAGACGCCATCGGTGGCGTCATCAATATTATCACCCGTAAAAACTTAGAGTCCATTACGGGTGGCATCACAGCCAGTTATGGTGTTCAAGAGGACAATCAATATGGCGATGATGGTAAATTTGATGTGTTTTTAACCGGCCCCACAGGTATTGAAAATCTTAGCTTTTCACTTAGAGCCGGCATTTATGACCGTGAAAACTCTGAGCCGGGTTACAGCCAGGCATTGCCATTACCCGATGGCAGCACTTGGTATGATGACGGTAGTTTTGGCGACAAAAAAATTGTTGCTGCCACCAACTGGAACAGTGGGTTTGCGCTTAACTATCAATTAAATGAAGTCCATGAATTATCCTTCGACTACGATATTTCAAAACAAAAATACAATAATACAGAAGGTCAATCAGGCACCTTAGACAGTCCGCTTAGTCTTTGGCGGCTTCGGGGTGATGTTGTTAATCCTCGGGTTGGTTACGCACCTTATTTAAGGTTCGAGCGTGAACAATCTGTATTAGCCCATGTCGCAAATTTCGAATCAGGTACATGGACCACCCAATTGACAAAAAGCAGAAGCGAAAACTTGGGGCGATCTCTGCCTTTAACCGTTGAGGAACGATTACAAGTCCAAGCCATTTGGGACCAAGCTGTCATCGATCAAGGCACATCCACACCCGAGTTGACAGATGACATTTATGCCCAACTAGATAATCAATTTCTACCAAGACCTCAACGTAATTTGAAGCTGGACAATACCCTCTTAAATAGTCGCTATGAGTCCAGTTGGAATAATCACTATTTCATTGTCGGCGGACAATATTTTGATGCCGATATGGAAGATGGGTCTTTCGGTTTTTATGGTACCGGATTTAATCCTGGCACCATTCAAAACCATCGTCAGTGGGCCTTATTTGCAGAAGACAGTTGGGATTTTTCAGCGGCCAATACCTTAACTTATGGTGCACGATATGATCACCATAATATATTTGGTAGTCAAGTCAGTCCAAGACTCTATCTAAATACAAACACGGAAAGTGCTTGGACATTCAAAGGCGGCATCAGTACCGGCTATAAAACTCCTGAACCGAATCAATTATATCCTGGCATTGTAGGATTTGGCGGGCAAGGAACTATTCCATTTGTCGGCACCCCAAGCCTACAACCTGAAACAAGCATAAATTATGAAATCGCTGCCTACTACAAAGGAGATGGTATTTTCAGTGGTAATGCCACGGTCTTTTATAATGATTTCAAAGATAAAATAATACGCCAAGATAATCTACCAAACTGTGAGACAGTCGGCACCGATACTGCTTGTGTTGATGTCGGGCCGGGTTGGTCGGATTTGGGCATAACTAGTTTCAGTCAAAGTGCCAATGTTGACGAATCAAGAACCCAAGGCATAGAATTGGACACGCGATTCCAGTTTAATGATCGTTGGTCTTTAAAAGCCAACTACACCTATACAGACAGTGAAGTGTTAAGTGGTAGCGACCAAGGTTTACCACTTGTTAATACGCCCGAACATATGTTTAATGCCACCTTAAACTGGCGTTGGAGTGATTTGTTGAGCTTAGCCTTAGTCAGCGAAGTACGAAGTAAACGTTTTAGAGGGGTCGCCAATATATCAGGACCACAAGGCCCCGAAGCCAAAACTTTATACTACAAAGACTACCAATTATTCCACTTAGCGGCCACCTATGCGCTAAGCTCATCACTCAGTGTAACTGCACGAATTAATAATTTATTGGATGATGACTTGTCAGGCAGAACATGTTTGCTGGCGGCCAGTGAACTTGAATATGAGTGCACCAGCGATTACAACACCACGCAAAAAGCTCGCAATTTGTGGGTCTCATTAAGTTACCAATTTTAAAGTCTATTGGGGTTGCCTATATTGCATAAGTAACCCCATTTTATAATCAGTGAATGATGTACCCATAAACCACCATAAAATGACTAAAACTACCGAACAAGACGAAGAAATGGAAAATGGCGTGGTTATAAGGAATGACTTTGATGGCGTATAATATAGCGCCCACCGTGTAAGAAATACCACCGGCTATCAGCCAGTAAATACCGGCTTCAGGTAATGCCGCTGCCAAGGGTTTAATGGCGAACATAATCAACCATCCCATGGCCACATACATTAACGTTGAGACCACGGTAAAGCGGCCGGTAAAAAACAACTTGAGAATAATTCCGACGAAGGCAATCCCCCAGGTCACACCGAACAAAGTCCAACCCAATGAGCCGCGTAAGGTGGTGAGCATAAACGGCGTATAGGTGCCGGCAATCAGAATATAAATGGCGGCATGGTCCACCACCCGCCAGCGGATACGGCGCGCGGGTGTTTGGGTCATGTGATAAATGGTTGAAGCAGCGTAAAGCAGCATCAAACTGATACCAAACACCGCAAAACTCACCACATGCCAAAGGGTTCCCAAAGTCAATGCCCGCATCAGTAACAACACCAAACCCACACTGCTCAGTAACAGACCCAGGGCATGGCTGCCAATATTGAGCCGTTCTTCGCAGCGGGGGTAGAATTTAACGTTGGGTGCTGCCGGATTCAGTGGCATCAATCTAACAGCGCCCGATGGCCGATGTCTGAGCGGTAATAAACACCATCCCAGGAAATCGCTTTGACGGCGGCATAGGCATTTTGTTGTGCCTGATTCAAATCGTCACCCAACGCACAAACACACAAAACCCGTCCACCTGAAGTCACCAGCTGGCCATCTTTGACATCGGTGCCGGCATGGAATACTTTGGTATCCGGTTGATTAATCGGCAACCCCTTAATAACTGCACCTTTGGCATACCTGTGCGGATAACCGCCGGCCGCCATCACCACACCCAAAGCCGGTCGCTTGTCCCATTGGATTTGATATTGTGACAATTCACCGTTCACAGCCGCCAGGCATAATTGATCCAAATCACTTTTCAGGCGCATCATTATCGGCTGGGTTTCGGGATCACCGAGGCGTACATTGAACTCCAGCACTTTAATTTCACCGTCTTGAATCATGACACCGGCGTATAAAAATCCGACAAAAGCTTCGGTTTCAGCGATGCCTTTTAAGGTCGGCTTAATCACTTGCTCGATGATTTTCTGCTCAATCTCAGGGCTTACCACCGGTGCCGGTGTGTAAGCGCCCATACCGCCTGTGTTGGGCCCTTGATCACCGTCATCACGGGTCTTGTGGTCCTGAGAGGTGACCAGTGGAATAAAGGTTTTACCGTCACTGATGACCATATAGGACGCTTCTTCGCCCTGTAAAAAATCTTCTACCACAATGCAGTGTCCGGCTTCACCGAAGGTATTACCGCTGAGCATGTCCGTGGCCACCACTTCGGCCTGTGTGCGGTCACCAACAACCACAACACCTTTTCCGGCCGCCAGCCCATCAGCTTTAATCACCTGTGGGTAGTCACAATTTTGCAGATAAGCCAGCGCTTTATCTAAATCATGAAAAGTGGCATAAGCGGCGGTGGGTATATTGTGTTCCTGCATGAAGCGTTTACTGAAGGCCTTTGAACCTTCCAACCGGGCGGCTGCGGCTTTAGGGCCAAAGCAGGCAATACCGGCTTCACTGAGCGCATCCACCAGACCGGCCACCAGGGGCTGTTCAGGACCGACCACCACCAGATCCACGGCCTGCAAACGACAAAAATTAATCACCGCATTAAAGTCCGCAGTGTCAATCACCACATTGTGCAACTTTTTTTCTTCAGCGGTACCGGCATTACCGGGCGCCACCAGTACACTTTCAACTGTGCTCGATTGAGCCATGCGCCAGGCAATGGCGTGTTCGCGCCCGCCTGATCCGATGACAAGAATTGTTTTTTTCGTCATTACAAAAACCTTTAGTGATTAAAATGTCGCATATCTGTGAACACCATGGCCATGTTGTGCTCATTGGCCGCGGCGATGGTTTCGGGATCTTTTTTGGAACCACCGGGTTGAATAATGGCGGTGATACCCACCTGAGCGGCGGCATCAATGCCGTCACGAAACGGGAAAAAAGCATCCGAAGCCATCACCGAACCGGCCACTTTTAAATCCGCATCTTCGGCTTTCATGTTGGCAATACGTGCGGACACCACACGGCTCATCTGACCGGCACCGATACCGATGGTCTGCCCGTCTTTGGCATACACGATGGCATTGGATTTTACCCACTTAGCCACTTTCCAGGCAAAGGCCAGATCTCGCAACTCTTCTTCTGTGGGCGTTCGTTTGGTCACCACCTTAACCGCTTTCATGTCGATCATGGCAATATCGGCATCTTGTACCAACAGACCACCGCTTACCCGTTTAAAGTTCTGCCAGGGTTTGGGTTTTTCAGGCAAATCACCGCTGCACAAAATCCGCATGCGTTTTTTCTGCGCAAAAACCGCCAAGGCTTCGGGTGTGATTTTCGGGGCAATCAACACTTCGGCAAACTGCTTGGATAAAATAAGCTCCGCAGTTTTCTCGGTCACCGTATCATTAAAAGCCAGTACACCGCCAAAAGCCGACGTCGGATCGGTGGCATAAGCTTTTAAATAAGCCAGTTCAATGTCCGACTCCACCGCCACGCCACAGGGGTTGGCGTGTTTAACAATCACACAAGCCGGCTCCGGTCCGATCTCTTTGAGACAGGATAAAGCGGCATCGGCGTCATTGATATTGTTATAAGACAGGGCAATACCCTGAACCTGCCAGGTGGCACCTATACTGCCGGCCGGTGGGTTTTTGTCAATATAAAAAGCCGCCTGTTGGTGGGGGTTTTCACCATAACGCAGTTCGCTGCGGTGAATAAACTGCTGCGACAAATATTCGGGAAAATCCAGTTCTTCCGGGGTGCCGCTTTTGGCTGTCAGGTAATTGGCAATTAAGCCGTCATAACGCGCGGTCAGGGCAAATGCTTTTCCGGCCAGGTTAAATCGGGTGTCATCTGAAATCCCTTTGTAGGTTTTATTTTCCTCTAAAACCATTTCATAATCATCAGGATCAACCACCACTGTTACCCGTTTGTGGTTTTTGGCAGCCGCCCGAATCATCGCCGGACCGCCGATATCAATGTTTTCAATCACTTCTGCCAGGGTCACATCAGGCTTTTGAGTGGTGGCCTCAAAGGGATATAAATTCACCACCAATAAATCGATGGTCTTGATACCGTGTGCCTCCATCACTTCACTGTCATTGTCATCCTCATTAAGACGCCCAAGCAAACCGCCATGGACTTTGGGGTGCAGGGTTTTGATGCGGCCATCCATCATTTCAGGAAATCCGGTGTAATCACTGATGTCCGTCACTGTTATGCCCGCTTCTTTTAAGACCCGGGCGGTTCCGCCGGTGGACAGGATTTCGACCCCGGCCCGCACCAGGCCCTTGGCCAAATACTCAACACGGTTTTTGTCGGTAACACTGATAAGGGCACGTCTGATGGGAATGCGGCGATTGTCTTGATGCATAGAAGTATGTGACTCAGAAAAATCAATGGGGCGGTATTATAACGCTTTTAAGCCCTCGATTCGCGGGGTGATATGAAAAATTTAAACCTGCACTACTTGATTTTTAAATTTCTCATTTTTGTTCGCAGTGTGGTGCGGGTGATGCCGAGCGTGGCCGCGGTTTTAGAACGGTTGCCTTTATGCCATTCAAGTACCGCTTTTATCATGCCACGCTCAGTTTCGGCCAGCACCAGTTCATACAAACCATCGGTGTCATGTCCGCTTAAAGATTCAAGGTATTCACATACTGCTTTGTATGTACAGTGTTTCTGGCTGTGGTGATCGTTCATGGCTGACTAAACCCGATTTCAAAAGCCACCGCCTGTTCACCCGGGTTCTGAATTTCCAGCGTAACCGGCACCAATGTGTTGTGAATAAAACCCGCTTTTAAAATGTTTTTGGACAAATACTCTTCAGCCTTAAACCGACGCATGGCAACCACCTGACCCTCAAGATCTGACAAACGGATCGACAAAGCCGGGAAGCGCTTATCATCGGCTTCGGTGTTGATCATGGTGGCTGAAATAATCAGGGCATGATCCCGGCCCGGATGGCTGCGGATGTTGCGCGACACCAAAGACATGGCATTCAGGTCTATAGGACGGTTTTGCCGGGCACAAGTCAGTGATTCGCAAATTTTATCCGCCCATTGACTTTCAGGTAACCGTAAACGGCCATTGGCCAGCGCCTGCTGCGCCTGCCAAATCAACACCACCAGCAACACCACGCTCATTATAACCCACCATTTTTGACCGGATGATCTATGGTTGACGGCATTGTGATAGGGAAGGTCTGCTTTTAAGGGTGGGTCATCGTCATCTAAAAATGAAAAACTGTCGCCATCAAGGCTTTCATCTGACGGCTCATCAGGCCGGTCGGGAACAATACCGCCGGATTCGGCTGTTTCCATGTCAGCGTCAGGTTCAGTTTCAGACTCATCATCCACTAACGCGGCATCACTGTGGAAACTGCGGGTCAGCAAAGGCGGGGCATGACCGTCATCATGCAACAATAAATCTTCACCATCCAGTGGCTGTTCAGAAGTCAGGGTTTGCAGCGCATCAAACACGGTGCCACAAACATGGCAACGCACTTGTCCGCGTGCCAGTGTCAAATGTTCTGCGTCAATGATAAATACTTCGCCACATCCTCGACATTGTGTATAAAGCATTAAGTGTTACCTGTGATTTTTTTGAAAAAAACGAAAGCTGCTGCGGTTGATCAAAAGCCTAAGGGCTTTATTTTTGCGGCAACCGGGCGCTTATCCGCACCCAATCATCCAAGTTTTGACATTCAATGTCAATAAAACTTTGCGCATATTCATCGCACAGGGTCTGTTGTTGCTCTGCGAGAATACCACTGAGGACGATGTGACCGCCGGGTTTAAGCATTTTTTCAAATGCCGGCCGCAATTGTTTTAAAGGGGCCGCCAGTATATTCGCAAAAACCCCATCCACCTGCGTAATTCTATCTAATTGCTCAGGAGCCACAATTTCAATACCTTTAAACACCTTATTTTTTTGGGCATTTTGCCGGGTGGCTTCAATGGCCTGCTCATCAATGTCCACACAAATCACTTTTTCAGCGCCGTGCAGTAAAGCCATGATGGCTAAAATCCCTGAACCACAGCCAAAATCCACCCACACTTGTCCGGCCGGCGGATGGTGATCAATCCACTCAAGGCACAATGCAGTGGTGGCATGTGTACCGGTTCCAAAAGCCAACCCAGGATCCAAATACACATTCACCGCTTGCGGATCTTTCACCGCAAAGCCTTCAGGAATAACCCAGCTGTTGCGGCCGAATCGCATGGGTTTAAAGTGGTCCATCCACATCCGTTCCCACACCGCATCTTTTAGTTGGGTTTGAATAATTTCTACCAGCGGCAACTGTTGCTGCAAAAAACAGCGGGCTTGTCTGAGTTTTGTTTCATCATCAAACAAAGCAATCAGTTTGACCTGCGGCCATACAGGGGTCTCCCCCGGTAAGGGCTCATAAATAGGTGGCTGGTTATCATTACTCAGGGTGATGCCAACAGCGCCCCTGTCAATCAATAAAGGTTCAACCGTTGCCGCCTGTTCTGCCGTAACCGGCATGGTTAATTCGTAAAACGGCATCGACTTGGGCCTATTTGTCCTTATTCAGTTGTTTCTCAAGGTAATGAATATTCTGACCGCCTTTAACAAAACCCTGGTCCTGCATAATGCGCTGTTGCAACGGGATGTTGGTGTTGATCCCTGACACAACTGTTTCCGCCAGCGCCAGCCGCATACGTCTGATGGCGGTGATGCGGTCTTCGCCGTAAGTCATGATTTTACCAATCATAGAATCGTAATTCGGAGGCACCCGATAGCCGTCATACATGTGAGAATCGACCCGCACACCGGGGCCGCCGGGGGCATGAAATATATCAATCACACCCGGTGAGGGCATAAAGGTTTTGGGGTCTTCGGCATTAATCCTGCATTCAATGGCATGGCCTTTAAATTCAATGTCTTCTTGCCTAATTGACAACGGCTCACCACTGGCAATCAAAATTTGTTGTTTGATTAAATCAACCCCGGTAATGAGCTCAGTCACCGGATGTTCCACCTGAATACGGGTGTTCATTTCAATGAAGTAGAATTCACCGTCATCATATAAAAACTCAAAGGTACCGGCACCTTCGTATTGAATGCGTTTACAAGCCTCAACACAAACAGCACCAATTTTTGCCCGTTGCTCTTCTGTAATGCCCGGCGCCGGGGCTTCTTCAACCACTTTCTGATGGCGACGCTGCATGGAACAATCCCGTTCACCAAGGTGTATGGCATGACCGTGGTTGTCGGACAACACCTGAATTTCCACATGGCGGGGGTTTTCGAGGAATTTTTCCATATACACGGTGCCATCTCCAAAAGCGGCTTTGGCTTCAGTCTTGGTGGTTAAAATGGCATTGTTTAAGGCCGCTTCGGTGTAAACCACCCGCATCCCGCGTCCACCGCCACCGGCAGCGGCTTTGATAATCACCGGATAACCGATTTTTTTGGCCATTTGAAGGTTGGTGTTAACGTCTTCTCCAAGCGGACCATCGGAACCAGGAACGCAAGGCACACCGGCTTTTTTCATGGCCTCAATGGCAGCCACTTTGTCACCCATTAACCGGATGGTTTCAGCCCGCGGGCCAATAAATTTAAAACCCGACTCGGCGATACATTCAGCGAACTCGGCATTTTCAGCTAAGAAACCATAACCGGGATGAATCGCTTCAGCATCGGTGACTTCCGCTGCGGCAATGATTTTAGGAATATCAAGATAAGATTCCACTGCCGGCGGAGGACCAATACACACCGATTCATCGGCCATTCCGACGTGTTTCTGGTTTCGGTCCACGGTGGAATGAACTGCCACCGTTTTGATGCCCATGGTTTGGCAGGCGCGCAAAATACGTAATGCGATTTCACCGCGATTTGCAATCACAATTTTACTGAACATGCTGTCTCCCGGCTTTATTCGATTTCAAATAAGGGTTCGTCAAATTCAACCGGCTGTGCATTTTCCACCAAAATCCGTTTAATGGTGCCTTTAAACTCAGATTCAATTTGGTTAAACATCTTCATGGCTTCCACCATACACAAGGTGTCGCCCACATTCACCGACTGCCCCACTTTAACAAAAGGCTCAGCATCCGGTGAAGGACTGGCATAAAAAGTGCCGACCATGGGACTGCGCACAATTTGACCGCTGGGTTCATCGCTTTCCGATTGCGGTTCAGGACCGGACGCCGCCGGCTGGGGTGCTGACTGGCTTGGCTGAATCGGCTGTTGCGGGGCTGCTGGCATCACAAAATGCTGTGCTTGCGGCTGTTCCTTCTGTTGACGAGATAAACGAATTCTGTCGTCGTCTTCAGTGATTTCGATTTCAGTTAAGGATGATTGTTCTAACAGTTCAATCAATTTTTTAATTTTTCTGATATCCATAACGGCTCCTACAATGTGTATGTTGACCAAAAGCGTACAGCGGCCAAGTAACCTTCGGCACCTAAACCGGCCAGGGTGGCCACCGCTTTATCGGCGAAATAAGAGTGCTGACGAAAAGGCTCCCGGGCGGCCACATTCGATAAATGCACCTCTATAAAGGGTATTCCGGTGGCCAATAAAGCGTCCCGCAAGGCCACACTGGTGTGTGTGAAAGCAGCTGGATTAATCACGATGCCTTCCACACAATCCATGCAATCGTGAATATATTCCACCAGCTCATGCTCTGCATTGGACTGAAAAATGCGCACTTTTACCGACAAGGTATCGGCCAACTGTTCAATGGAGCGATTGATGTCAGATAAACTTTGCTGACCATAAACCGACGGTTCGCGACGACCTAACAGATTTAGATTGGGCCCGTGAATAACAGCAATTTCGCGCATGGCTTTTCTGGTGAATTAGCGTCTAAGTTCTGCGATTTTGCACCAATCGGTTGCGAATGTCCAGAAAGCATCCTATTTAAGTATTTTTTCAAACGTTTGTTTTAAGTCCGCCGCATCTTTAAATCCAAAGAAATTATACTGACTTAAGGGCTGACCATCGGCATCAAAAAACAAACTTGCCGGCGGACCGAACACCCCAAAATGCTTCATTAAGGCCTGATCAACGGCATCATTGGCGGTGACATCGGCTTTAAGCAAGGTCAGCTGCTGGCCCAGTTTCACAATCTCTTGATCCTGAAAGGTGGTGCGTTCCATGCGTTTACATTCAACACACCAATCGGCATAAAAATCAAAATACACCGGTTGATTGGTTGTGGCCAGTCGATCTTGTAATTGCTCCAGTGATTTAATCGTTTCAAATTCAAGCTGCCGCGTTTGGCTCACCGCCGTACCACCGCCGCCCAACAAACCTTGCAACGGCTTGAGCGGATCTTTTTGACCGGCCATGGCACCGATAATCTGGGCCACACCAATCACCAAAAGAATGACCTTGAGCGCATCAAACAAACCCATCACCCAGCCACTAACACCATTGTCTTTGGCATGTTGGTGCCACATAATACCACTGGACACCAACAACAGACCCCACAGTAATAACACCGCCGAATCCGGTAAAATACGGCCCATAAACCAAATCGCCATACCGAGCAAGGCTATTCCGAAAAAGGATTTCACCACATTCATCCAACCACCTGCCTGCGGCATCCATTTGCCCGCAGTGGCACCAATAAGCAACAACGGCACACCCATACCCATGGACATGGCGAACAAAGCTAAACCGCCCATCACCGCACCATTTTGTTCGGTAGAAATATAAATCACCGCAGCCGCCAGAGGGGGCGCCACACAAGGACCTACAATCAACGCCGATAACAAGCCCATCACCGCCACACCGAGCCAGGAACCGCTTTTTTGCTTATTGGACATTGAGCTCAGTTTATTTTGCCATTTGGCTGGCAGTTGCAAATCATAAAACCCAAACATGGACAAGGCCAGCAGCACAAACACCAGTGAAAAACTGATTAAAATCCACGGTTTCTGGAATATCGCCTGTAAATTGGCACCCAAAACTCCGGCCACCACACCCACCACGGTATAAGTCAGGGCCATGGCCAGTACATACACCAGCGACAACAGGAACGCTTTGGATACGCTACGAATATTTTGACCCACAATCAATGAAGACAAAATCGGAATCATCGGAAACACACAAGGGGTTAAGGCCAGCAACAACCCAAAACCGAAAAATTTCAAAACCGTCCACCACCTGGCGTCGGCCCCGATGTCCCGGGTTAAACGTTGCTGCTCAGATAAAGCGATTTCAGCCGGCACATCCACTTGCGCAGTTTGTGTCCCTGTATCACTGATGACGGCTCCGGCCGGTAAATCAACGGTGATAATTTTCTCAGCAGGGGGATAGCATATTTTACCGTCTTCACAACCCTGATAATCGGCGCGCAAAGTGATGCTTTTGATGTCTTTTTGGCTGTGAATCAGGGGCAATTCGATTTCAGCCAAATCATAAAACACCTGTACCCGACCAAATTCGGGGTCATCTTTTTCCACCGTGGCGCTGTAAACCGGTTTTCCGATACGAATGCCCGGTGTTTCACTGCTGAATTGAAGCTGGTCCAGATATAAATACATATTCGGCGCCATGGTAAAGCGCGCCAGCAAGGTGTTGGCATCTCCGGCAATCGCTTCAAACCGAAAGGCGTCATCCATGGATACAAAAGACGGCCCGCCGGGGAAAAACCCCTGATTACTTTGGCCGATATTCACTAAACCGGTGCCTGATGGAATACGGTCAATTTTAGAAGCCTGCAGCTGATCACTTAAATCAAAGGTTTTTTTCTGCGGCGGATAACAGATACCCGAATCCACACAGCCCTGGTATTTAACGGTGATGCGCGGTTGCTGGCCAACTTCGGAAAAAGGCACTAAGACCTGTAGTTCATTGCGATAGGTCTCCACTTCACCAAAATAAGGGTCCTGTTTTTTTTCACCGGCCGGAATGGCATTTTCAACCCCTTCCAGAGTGATGTCCTCGCCGTAAAAATCCAGCGCATGGCGATACAGATAGACATCTTCGGCCACATCAATGGTGACCTCAATGCGGTTATCGGTGATTTTAACCGATGGCACCATCGCCTCATCCGGGTGTAACACATCATCAGACGCCACCGCCATATGGGTGGTGAAGGAGAACAACATCAGGTAAAAAATCTTATCAAGTCTCATCTTGTATCCAGGTTAAATACGCTTTATGACCGACCGCAATATCTGTCGCGATAATTTCCGGGGTTTCATATGGGTGGTGCTTTATAATCATTTGTTCGGCCGCCTGATAGTGTTGTCGGCGGGTTTTCAATAGCAGCAGGTATTCCTCATCAATGGCAATCTTACCTTGCCATTGATAATAACTGTCCATTTTTGGCAGACACTGGCCACAGGCAATCAGCCGCTTTTGTAACAGGGCTCTGATCAATTGTTCAGCCAATTTCCGATCATTGACAGTCACCTGCAATTGAATGTATTGTGAATGCATCGTTTTAGTTTCGCTGTTTGTGCGGCTTCAGACAGGGCTTCATCATTAAGGTTCATACCGCCTGGGTTTATTTGCTAAAATAGCCGATTTTCTACACCTCCCAATGGCCAAACTCTATTTTTACTATTCTGCCATGAATGCCGGTAAAACCACGCACCTGCTGCAATCCAGTCACAATTATCAGGAACGTGGCATGCAAACCCTGATTTTATCATCTTCCATCGATGACCGATATGGTCAGGGTGTGGTTAAATCCCGAATCGGTCTGCAATCACCGTCGGTTTTATTTCAACAGGACACGGATTTATTGAAACTGGTTAAACAGCATCTGCCGGCAGATTGTGTCCTACTGGATGAAGCGCAGTTTCTCAGCAAAGCACAGGTCTATCAGTTAACCGATGTGGTTGATCAGTTACAAATCCCGGTGCTGGCTTACGGCTTACGCACCGATTTTAAGGGTGAATTGTTTGAAGGCAGTCAATACTTACTGGCCTGGGCCGACGAACTGTGTGAATTAAAAACTATTTGCCACACCGGCAAAAAAGCCACCATGGTGATTCGTATCGATGAAAAAGGCCAGGCCATCACCGGCGGTGCCCAAATTCAAATTGGCGGTAATGAACGTTATGTGTCGGTGTCGCGGGCTGAATACAAACGGATTTTTCACGGACACGGCAACATTAAACCTTCACAAATTTCTTTACCTTTAGACGACAACCCACAGAACTGATATGCGTATACTATTTTGCGGTACCCCGGAATTTTCGGTACCGCCTTTACAACAACTGCATGCGGCCGGCCATGAGATAATCGCGGTGTTCACCCAACCGGATAAGGCCCGCGGACGCGGCCAGCAACGACAAAAAACCCCGGTCAAACAAGCCGCCGAAGATTTAGGCATCACCGTCCATCAACACGTTGGTATGAAAAATGACGACACCCGGGCGCTGATTGCCGGTTATCAGGTCGATTTAATGGTGGTGGTGGCCTACGGGGTTATTATTCCACAAGCTGTTTTGGATATGCCGCGCCTGGGGTGCTGGAATATCCACGCTTCTTTATTGCCCCGCTGGCGCGGTGCGGCACCGATTCACCGCGCCATTTTAGCCGGCGATAACAAAACCGGAGTCTGTATTATGCAGATGGAGGCCGGTCTTGATACCGGCCCGGTTTACTTGTGTGAGGAAACCGCCATCACCCCGCAAGACACCACAGGCCGTTTACACGACCGGTTGAGTGAATTGGGTGCTGAGACAATCGTTAAAGCGCTTCAGATGGCCGAAGAAAAAACATTGCCGACGGCAAAAAAACAGGATAACAGTCTGGCCACCTACGCCCATAAATTACACAAATCCGAATCAGCGATTGACTGGCAGCAACCGGCGGCGGTAATCGAGCGCCAAATCCGTGCCTTTAATCCCTGGCCAGGCACTCAGACCACCATTCAGGGTGAAACCCTTAAAATCTGGCACGCACAGGTTATTGAACATAACCACAGCCGCATCACACCCGGCGACATTGTCCATGCCGATGCAGAAAGTCTGGTGATTCAATGCGGCGAAAACCGCTTATCGCTTCGTGAAGTGCAGCGTGCCGGCAAACAACGCATGGCCATCGGACCTTTTATGCGTGCCAAAACCGACTGGTACTCACGATGAATAAAAACCGTTATTACGGCACCCATATTTTGTACCGTGTACTGATTAAACACGAACACCTGAAAAGCGCCATGACCGCGGTTTTGCCCAAAACCATCGAAGCCCAGGACAAAGCCTGGATTCAGCACATCTGTTACATGAGTTTGCGGCATTACTTTAGTCTGAGCGCTCGCTGGCAAAAATTCTTGCACAAACCCCTCAAAGACCAACTGGTGGGGCAACTGCTGACTTTGTCTCTGGCGCAAAAATTCTATGCCCAGGCACCTGATCATGCCATTGTCCACGAAGCGGTCAACACCGCAGGCATGCTGAAAAAGTCCTGGGCCAAAGGCCTCATCAATACTGTGCTAAAACAAAGTCTGGCGGACAGGGACTTTCGGTCCGGCAATGCACAACAACAATACGAACACCCGGATTGGTGGCTGGCGCTTGTCAAAAAAGACTGGCCTGATGATTGGACCGATATAATCCGGGCCAATAACCAACCACCACCACTGTGGATTCGATGCCGTCCCGGACTGACAGATTGTCCCGGCCGGCCCCATGCGCAACTTAGCAATGCCCGCTTAATCAATGACAAACAACTGCCGCACGATTTATTGGCACAAGGCCACATCAGTGTTCAGGATGCCGCTGCTCAATGGGCTGCGCATCTGCTTAACCCACAAAATGATGAGCGTATTTTAGACGCCTGTGCCGCACCGGGTGGCAAGAGCTGCCATTTACTGGAACTCAATCCGAACATTCAACTGGACATCCTTGAACAAGACCCACAGCGATTACAACTGATCGATGACAACCTGCAACGCCTTAATTTAACAGCCCGGCGTCTGATACAGGGTGATGCCACGGAGCCTGATACATGGTATCGGGAACCAAAATATGACAAAATATTACTGGATGTACCCTGCAGCGCATCGGGCGTGGTCAGGCGCCATCCGGATATCAAATTACTCAGGCAACCCGAAGACATGACTTTACTCACCCGCTTACAGACCCGCATACTGCAGGCCGCCGCAAAGCTGCTGGCTGATGGCGGCCGGTTATTGTACGTCACCTGCTCGGTTTTTCGGGCCGAAAACGAACGCCAAATCAAACGTTTCTTAACCAACAACCCCGACTTCAGCGAGCAGACCATAATTATTCCCGACAGCCAAAAGTGTAAATATGGCGTGCAAATTTTACCCGGACAGGCCGATATGGACGGTTTTTACTACTGTTTGTTAAGAAAATGAAACCATCTCTACGGACAGCTATGATTCTTGTGGGCAGTTTACTGATAGGCCTCGCTCAAGCTCAGTCCGTTGCTTTAAAAGACATCACGATTGAACCTCAGGCCGATCATTGGCAGGTCACACCCCATTATGAGCTAACACTCAGTGAGGCGATTGTGGACGCCATTCAAAACGGCATTGAAATCACTTTTGTCAGCGAAATGCGACTCATTGCAGAAAAAAACTGGTGGCCGGATCAAACCCTGCAACGGACCTTAAAACACTTTGAAGTTCATTACTTTTCACTCAGCAATCAATACCAGCTTAAACAGCTCGACAGTGGCGAAAAAACCTTTTTTATGACGCTCAACGGCTTACTGGAACAATTAACCCAAAAAACAACGTTTAATTTCAAACACCAAACCGGCGCCAGTGCGGTTGAAGGTCGTTTTTATTTAGACCAGCGCGCCTTACCCTCCACCATGCAACTGCCGATTTTATTTGACCCCGCGTGGTCACTGCAGTCACAACCGGTGCGCCGGCGCTTACCGGTGGCCGAAAAGCCATGAAAAAAAACCTTAAAAAATTATTATTCAATAAAAACCTGCCCATTCTGGTGCTGGTGGGGGTTTTATTGTGGGCCATGTATTTACTGACACTGGCGATGCAAAGTTCAGCCCAGTTCAACCGCTTGTATCTGTGGCTGGTGGGGGCGGCTTTACTGGCGGTGTTTGTGCTGGTGCTGATTATTATTCAGCGGATTGTCTGGCTCTACCTCAGGCGCCGTCAAAATGCCGCCGGCTCCCAACTCACCACCCGCATGGTACTGATGTTTACCGGTCTGTCTTTACCGCCGGTGATTGTGGTTTACCTGTTTGCTAATTTGCTGGTGAATCGCTACATTGATTCATGGTTTGACGTTAAAACCGACGACGCCTTCCGGGATGCCATCACCCTCGGGCAGATTTTTCTGGATACCCAGACATTGGCCAACTTAAACACCGGCAAAGACCTCGCCGAACAATTGGCCGATATTGACCCGCTGAGCCAATCGATTTATTTGGATCGTTTACTGGACACCACCAAAGCCACTTCTTTGGGCATTTATAACGCCAACGGTCGACTACTGGCATCCAGCCAGTTAGATCCCTTGAATTTACCGCAACAAGTGATGCCCACCACCGCTTTTAATGAAGCCAGCAACAACCGCAATTATGCGCGGGTTGAATCTGCCGGTGATGAAGGTTTACAAATCCGGGTGGCAGTACCGATTGCCTCCCGACAAACCATCAGCATGGGCAATCACCGTTTATTACAGGCCCTGTTTCCGATTCCAGAAGAATACGAAGATTTGACCATCAACATTGAAACTCAGTACCACCAGTACAACAAGCAAACCTTTCAGCGCCAGCAGTTAAAAAGCACCTTTCTCATTATCCTCACCATTGTGCTGTTGTTGAGTGTGCTACTGGCCATTTTACGGGCCTTTTCGTCGGCCCGTAAACTGGCGGCACCGATTCGGTTGTTGTCAGAAGCCACCGAGGCCATTGCCGAGGGTAATTTCAGCAAAATCATTCCGGTGGATTCCAAGGATGAACTGGGCATGCTGGTGCAATCTTTTAACAGCATGTCAGCCCAAATTGCCGCCTCCAGTGCGCTGGCACACCGGGCGCAATCGGAGGCTGAAAATCAGCGCACCTATCTGGAAAAAGTGATGTCACATTTATCCAGCGGTGTGATTAGTATCGACCGGGACTTGCGCGTACGTTTAAGCAATGAGGCGGCCTTAAAAATTCTGCACCTTGATAGCCTTAACATCAACAACCAGAACATTGATTATCTGGCCATGAAAAATGCCACCTTAACACCGCTGGTGACCTTAATTAAACAAAAAGTCGCCGATCAGACCGGTTACTGGCAACAGGAAGTTCTGATTGCCGAGGACTCACTTCGCCGCGTTTTACTGGTGCGCGGCAGTCAAATCAGTGAAAAAGACATTGAAGGCGGTGGTCATGTGATTGTGTTTGATGACCAAACCATTATTAACCAAGCACAACGTGATGCCGCCTGGTCGGAAGTGGCCAGACGCCTAGCCCACGAAGTGAAAAATCCCTTAACCCCGATTCAACTGTCGGCCGAACGCATGCAGCTTAAATTTAAGGGTAAATTATCCCGGGAAGAGGATGAAATTTTAAACCGCGCCACCCAGACCATTGTCTCTCAGGTGGCCCATTTAAAAACCCTCGTCAATGCCTTTTCCGATTACGCCAAACCGCCGGAACTGAAAAAAGAACTCGGCGGTCTGAACCGGATTATTCAGGAAATTGTCGATTTATATACCCTGTCTCAACCTGACATACAGTTTAAGCTGGCGCTTTCTGAGCCCGAACCGCAACTGCTGTTAGACCGTGGACGCATTAAGCAACTGCTGACCAACCTGATTAAAAATGCCCAGGAAAGTGCCGATAATGATAAACTGCTTATCACCATCAGCACCAGGCGCACCAACAATGCCCTGGTGCTCACCATAGAAGACAACGGCCATGGCTTTAATGCGGATATTATGGAACATATTTTTGAACCCTATAAAACCACCAAACCCGGCGGTTCCGGCCTGGGACTGGCTATTGTCAAAAAAATTGTCGAAGAACACGGCGGCTCCATTACCGCCGGCAACCACGACCACGGTGCCCTTATCACCATTTATCTGCCCATTGCCTGAAACCTATGCACACACAACTGAATAAAATGCAGGCCCTGCCGCCTATATGCTTAGACCGACGTTTAGAACGATTACAAGCGCTATATCAAACGATTCAACAGAACAAACAAAATATCATCAACGCCATAAACAGCGACTACGGCCACCGCGCTGCAGGTGAAACCTTACTGGCAGAGGTTCTGGTTAATTTAGAAGACATCAAGCACACCATTAAACACCTGCCTCGCTGGGCCAAAGCCGATCAATGGACCGCGGACTGGAAATTCTGGCCATCCCGCTGTGCTATTGTGCCTGAAGCCAAAGGCGTGGTTGGCATCATGGCACCCTGGAACTACCCCTTTAACCTGGTGGCCGGCCCCTTAACCGCCGCCATCGCGGCCGGTAATCGGGTGATGGTTAAACCTTCTGAAGTCACCCCCAAAACCGCTGAATTGATTCAACAGTTACTGGCCGAAGTTTTTACCGACGATGAAGTTCATGTGGTGCTTGGAGACGTCGATGTGGCCGATCAATTCAGCCGCCTGCCGTTTGATCATTTATTGTTCACCGGCTCCACCCGGGTCGGTAAAATCATTATGCGCAACGCCGCTGACAACTTAACACCGGTGACCTTAGAACTCGGCGGTAAATCACCGGTGCTGATTGACCGTAACTATTCACTGGATAAAGCCGCCAAAAGCATTGCCAAAGGCAAATGGTTTAACGCCGGCCAAACCTGTATCGCCCCGGATTATGTTTTGATTGAAGCCGATCGCATTGAAGCCTTAATCGCAGCGCTGAAAAAACACACCATTGACGCCTATCCAAGCATTGATATAAACAATGATGATTTTAGCTGTGTGGTCAATACCCAGCATTTTGAACGTTTGCAAGGCTTATTAAAACAAGTTCCCAATAATCAAATTATCGACCTGTATCCCGATTACCAAAACCAGGTCAATCGCATGGCACCGGTGATTGTGAACCAACCTGATCAGCAAAGCAAGCTGATGCAGGAGGAAATATTCGGCCCCATCCTGCCGATTGTGGCAGTCAATGATTTAAGCGATGCCATTGATTACATTAACCGCGGCGACAAACCCTTAACCTTGTATTTATACAGCAATAACCGAACAACCATCCGCCGGGTCAAACAACAGACCTCATCAGGTTCGCTGGCTGTGAATGAAACCCTGGTGCATTTTGCCCAGCAACGCCTCCCTTTTGGCGGCATCGGCGCCAGCGGCATGGGCAGCTACCACGGCCACCAGGGCTTTGTCACCATGAGCCACATGAAATCCGTCTATTACCAATCCCGTCTCAACGGCAACGACCTGGTCCGTGCGCCCTTCACCCAACTCAAAAAGAAAATTATTAACTGGATGAGTTAATTCTGTTTTGCGGGTCTATGAAGCCAAGCACTTAACAGCAACACAGCACTAAATAGCAATAACATCAAATAATTATTCACAGGAATAGACTCCGCTAAACCTCGGAAGGTAAACTGCTGGGTATTGTTGGTTACATCCGGGTCTAAAATGCCATGCATAGGCATTATCCTCCACAGCATATCTGATTGACCTACACTCGGAACATAGGTGGTAAATTCACAAGAGACGGCGGATCCCGATGGAATATTTTTATGAATACCACCAAGTAATTTAAGCACATAATTATTCACCGGTGGCGGTGGATCAATGTGCTCAAAGGCCAATCGACAATCGGGGTCATGACTCTGAAAGTCAATCAAAAATCCGATATCTGAATTTACATAATTATAAAAGCCATCAATTCTAATCAGTTCTTGAGATGATATTAAATCATCCGGCCCGTGATTGACCACGGTGAAGCGAATCACACCACTTTGGTTTACCGGCAGGCCGCCGAGAAAATCATCGGCTTCAAAAATTAATTCCAGGTCGCTTTGTGCCTGCGCAATAACAGCTGTCAGCAATAAACTCATAACACTCATTATTTTTAACATATCTACTCCGATTGCAACCACCAGTTTATAAGTAAAGGCTTATTACAACAAGTCCAAATCGGGTTTCTTATCCTGATAAGCGGCTTATTTTGATTAATCAATCACATTTTACACTTATGGCATATGCGTGCCGGATTTAATAATGATACAATTTTCTGCCAAGAACGTGCGGTGGTGATGACCGCCCAACAAAAATTATTCAGAGAGGTTACCATGAAAAAAATCATTATTCTTGGCCTGTTGGTTTTGGGACTATCAGGCTGTGGCGATGACAAAGACGCCGAAAAGACCGACATTGTGCAATCAGCGCTGGCTGAAGCGGAAATCTTATCCTTTGTGCCGGCGGATACACCGATGTTTATGTCTTCAGGTTTAAGCAACGATTTATACCCCGACCGTTACATTGAAGTGATGCAAGATTATATGGTCAATATCGCCAACTATGTCAAAGTGGCTTTCAGTGATCTGAATGAATCCATGCGCCAGATTGATAAAGACAAACAGGTTATGGGCGATGCTGATTTAAATAAAATAGAGCAATTTGTTGATCGCTGGGTGGTTGACGGTCATTTCAGCAAACTCGGACTTAAGGTTGGTGAATCTCAGATGGTGGGTTATCTGGTGGATTTATTTCCGGTGATACGCATTCAATTATCAGAAGGCCACCAAATCAGCGACATGTTTGCTGATTTAGACCAACAATTTACACTCAGCCCGCAAGTTCAGGAACAAGGTGGCTTAGCCATTCGCGAATATACGATGGATCGTATGACCGTACTGGCTGCACACAACGATGATTATCTGGTCTTGTCCGTGGCACCCACCGTCATAAAAGACAAATTGGTGACCACCCTGACCGGCATTGAAAAACCGGCGAATAATATGGCGCAAAACCGTAACCGTTTAAACGCTGTTAAAACCAGACACGGCTTTGTGGTTGATGATATGTTTGTGATGGACGTGCAGGCGGTGGCGGATTATTTTATCAACCCCGATAACTATGACGCTGCCTTATTGGATTTTTTCCAAATTGAGGACAATAAATTATCACCGGCCTGTAAATCGGAAATCAATGCCATGTTGGCCAAAGCGCCACGTTTGGTGGCGGGTGCCACCGCCATGACTGATGATAGGATTGACAGTGCCATGATTTGGGAAATGGACCGTGAATTAAGTCAGGACATGGCACAACTGGCCGGCCGTATTCCGGCTGCGGATGAAACCGCAGCTTTCAGCTTTGGCATGAGTGTTGATATTTTAAACAGCCAAAAAGTGCTGACCAAATACATTGATAACATCATTAATGAGCCTTATCAGTGTGAGCTGTTTACCCAGTTTAACCAACAGGCTGAAGCATTCAGAGCCAAAATTTCTCAGCCTTTACCGCCTTTTATCGGTAATTTCAAAGGCTTTAACATGGCTTTCAGCGATCTGAAAGTGAATGAGCAGGCCGCCAATATGAACAAGCCGGCGGAAATGATTGACTCCTTTAAGATGCAACTGGCTTTGTCCGTGGATGAAGCACAATCCCTGATTGGTATGGCACAAATGATGTTGCCACAACTGCAGGGCATGGTGTTACCCACCGATGGTAGTTTAATTCCTTTAAAAGAGCAGTTACCGCCTAACTTAATGAGTCTTCCGGTCGATTTGAACAGTGCTTATGCCGCCATTAATAACCAAACCATCGGCTTGTCACTGGGTTATCCCGGTGGCGGCAATTTGAGTGATCTGGTGAAGCAGGAAGGTCAAAACCTACTTATCAGCACCACTGCCGATGCCGCAGGTTATAAGCAAATGATTGAAGAACTGTTTAAACTGGCCGATATGCCACAATTATCCGAGGAAATGAAACGGCAACTTGAGAGCCAGAAACAGATCACTTTAAACATGCTGTACTGGAAGCAACAAAAAGCCACGGTTAATTTCACTGACCAGGGTCTGACCACCAGAATACTGACCACCTATTAAGCACCGTGTATGACAGTTCCGAGCCGGGCACAAAGTCCGGTTCGGAAAATACTTTAATGATTCAATCATGACACTGCGTGCCTACTTAGAGCATTATCCGTCCCTCGGGGAACGGGTTTTTATAGATGATACCGCGCTCGTCATCGGCCAGACTGAACTGGCCGATGACGTATCGGTGTGGCCCATGACCGTTATTCGCGGTGATGTCAACCGCATAAGCATCGGCACCAAAACCAATATTCAGGACAACTGTGTTTTGCATGTGACCCATGTTGGCCCCTATACGCCAGATGGCGGTGCGCTGATGATTGGTAACCATGTCACCGTTGGTCACGGTGCCATTTTGCATGCCTGCCGTATTGGAGACAGTTGCCTGGTGGGTATGGGCGCCCGTATTTTGGATAAAGCGGTGATGCAGCCTTATTCGATGCTTGGCGCCGGCAGTGTACTGACCCCTGGCAAAGTGATTCCCTCAGGTGAATTATGGGTTGGCAATCCGGCAGTTAAACGCCGTGATTTGTCCGTAAAAGAACGGCAATCTCTGGATTATTCGGCACAGCATTATGTCACATTAAAAGACCGTTATCTGACACAGGCATTGGAAGACGGCATATGACTGCTTCAATTTTTGTCGATGATGTCAGCAGTGAAAAAATCAATACCCTGAAAGGGGCCCGTTATATATTAAACCAGCTGGACACACATCATCCGCAACTCGATGAATGGCTCAACTGGGCGGATCCACTGTGGTCCGACCTGCCGTGGTGGCCTTGCTTAAACCGCATGATGCACATCGCCTATGCGCGCATGTGTCATCGCAACGGCAGTTTAAGTCAGCACCCGAGAAGCTACCACAATGAATTCCATTGCAATGATATATGCCAAATGCTGATTGAATGCCATCGCCACTGTGCCGATGAGTTCACCGCATCGCAATGGGCTTTACTGTCGTATTTCTCAGTGACCCACGATTTACAGCAAGGCCTGCGCGGCACCGCCAATGAGCAACAGTTAATCGGTGCCAATGAAGCGGCCAGTTTTGAAGAAGCGATGCAAATCAGCAGCCTGTCGGTAGATGCCGATTCTGAAAGCCTTTTAAATTCGGTCCACCACCGGGCCTTATTAAAAACCATGATTGAAGGCAGCACCTTTGGACGCCATGGTGACAATAAACGTTATTTTTTTCAGGGTAACATGGCACATTACCTTCTTAAATCCAGAAAAATGGACAGTGACACGGATCAGCAACTGGTTTATCTGGCCTGCGATCTGGATACCGCCAATGTCAGTATGGCTTTTGATGATTATGCCCGTTCAGCAATCCGCATTTATGACGAACTCAAGGCGCATCGACTTATTAAGGTCAGCGCCCGGGTGTTTTTCAGTGATGAGCAAATCAATTATTTTTTTAATCAGCAACAATTTAACTCACAGGTGGCGAAACAGCTTTTTCAGCAACGTAAAGATAACAACGCACCTATGTTGGAACAAACCGTGGCTGCGATGAAAGCCTTGCCTCTACAAGCTGATACCGATACCATCAAACACACTTTCTTTTCCACGGCAAAACGTTTATCCTCACAATCATGAATGTATTTATTGTTCGACACGGTCACAGCCCGATGCAAGACAGTGACCACCAGCGACCTTTATCGGATTTGGGCCAGGCCCAAGCCCGTCAGGCGGCCGGTTTTATCCGGCAAAACACCGATACCGTGCCTTATATTCTGTGTTCCGATGCGGTTCGCACCCATCAGACGGCGGCTCAAATTGCGGCCGTTTTTGGCATCGAAGAATGTGATGCCAGAAATGAATTTTATACCGCCGGGGTCGGTATCTGGTGTGACGCAATCCTTGAACAGGCCAAACAACCCGCTTTGGTTCTGGTGGGTCATAACCCCACCATCAGCCAGCTCAGTGCTTATTTAACCGGCGATGAGGATATATATTTTAAACCGGCCTGTGTGACCCACATCAGACTTGAAATTCGCGGCGATGGCCTCAGGTTACCCGCTCAACTGATTGCCAACTTTAAACCCGATGCAAAACCACAATAATCCTTTGGCCGCCATTCCGCCTGTTACCCGCAATGTGCTGATTGCCATGCTTGTCATGTTTGTTTTTCAACAACTGTTTGGAAATGCCGCCGGTCAGTTTATTTACCGCTATTTTCCGTTGTACCCAATCAACAGTGATTACTTTTACCCCTGGCAACTGGTCACCTACAGTCTGCTGCACGGTAATTTTATGCACCTGTTTTTCAACGGTTTTGCCATTTGGATGTTTGGATCACAGATTGAACATTACTGGGGTGAAAAAAAATACGGTCTTTACCTGATTGTGTGTATTATCGGCGCCGCGCTGGCCAATGCACTGTTATCCAATGCGCCGGCCATCGGCATCTCAGGGGCCGTCTATGGCTTGCTGGTGGCTTACGGCATGATGTGGCCAAACCACACCATTTATTTGGTGATTCCGCCGATTCCCATGAAAGCCAAATACTTTGTGCTTATTTTTGCCGGTATAGCACTCATCAGCAGTATCAACCCCAGCCAGGACGGGATTGCACACATTGCCCATCTGGGCGGGGCGTTAACCGGTTTCCTGTTGATTCAGTACTGGCGCGGCAAACCACCGTTTAAGTGGTAAAATTTTAAGGGTTGTTTGAAGTTGTGCGTGGCATGTTAACCTTTTGAGCGACCGCGTTTTTTGGCCACGGATTTAACCGTTAATTGTGATGCCGGCGGCTGATAGTGACTGTCCTCAAATAAAATAGACAGTTCTTTATCATTCAGCTCGCGGTATTTTCCCTGCAGCAGATTCTTGGGCAAAAATACACCACCGTAACGCACCCTTTTGAGGCGATTAACTTGCACACCCTGAGACTCCCATAAACGCCTGACTTCTCTGTTGCGGCCTTCCATAATGGCCACATAAAACCAATGATTGGCACTGCCCTCCCGATCCTCATCAGCGCGCTGTATATCGCTAAAGTTTGCCAGGCCATCTTCCAGTTCAACACCGGACAATAAACGCTGAATCATATCATCATCCACCTCACCGAATATCCGACAAGCATATTCACGGTCAATTTGAGAACTTGGGTGAGTCATGTGATGGGCAAAATCGCCGTCCGTGGTAAACAGCAACAAACCGGTGGTGTTGATGTCCAAACGACCAATGTTCAGCCATTTCTGGCCTTTGATTTTGGGCAGACTGTCAAACACCGTAGGCCGACCCAGTTCATCCTGACGGGTGGTGACCAAGCCATCGGGCTTATGGTACATCAGCACCCGGGGCTTGCTGTGTGTTTCTTCCACCAACCAGACCCGGTTTTTCCAGACGATGCGGTCACCGGCGCTGAGTTTTTGCCCCAACTGAACCGGCGTGTTGTTAATTGACAACTGACCTAATTTAATGGCCGCCTCGATTTGTCGTCTGGAACCCAAACCGTTGCGGGCCAGCGTTTTTTGAATGCGTTCTTGTGTTTCGGTTTCAAAGTACATGGTGTTATTCGGTTTGTTCATTAAAATCCAGTGATTGTTCAAAGGATTCAAAATCCTTAATTTCGGCCAGTGCCGGTAAATCCTGTAAGGACTGTAAATTAAAATAATTTAAAAACTCATCGGTGGTTCCAAGCAAAGCCGGTTTACCCGGTGCATCTCGATAACCCACCTCTTCAATCCATTCTTTATCCATCAGGTAGTGAATGATTTTACTCGACACCGCGACCCCGCGAACATCTTCAATTTCACCGCGGGTAATGGGCTGACGATAAGCCACCAGCGCCAGCGTTTCCAAAAGTGCACGGGACAATTTCCGGGGTTTGTTTTGTCTTAAATTATCCAGCCATTCCTGCACCGAAGGTCGTGTCTGCAAACGGTAGCCTTTGCTCAGCTGTTGCAGTTCAATACCACGACCAACATAATCTTTTTGTAATTGTTCCAGCGCCCGGTTGATGTCGGCACCACTGACCGGCTGTTCGCCAAATAATTGTTTTAAATGCTGTACAGCCAACGGCTCATCAAAAGCCATTAATGCCGCCTCGATGATGTGCTTAATTTGTTGATCGTCCATGCTTACTTACTCCGCAGCCAAATTCAAATAAATAGGACCAAAGGCCTGATTTTGAACCAATTCAAGGACATGAGCCTTGAGCAATTCCAAAATGGCCAAAAAACTCACCAACGCGCCTTGCTTGCCTTCTTCGGGGGTGAATAATTCATCGAAACGGGTGGTTTGACCTGATTGTAATCGCCGCATAACACTCGCCATGCGGTCTTTAACACTCAACACTTCACGCGATACCGCATGCGAAGTTTTCAGTTCAGCCCGTGCCATCACCGCCTGAAAAGCCAGCACCAGTTCACGGATATCGACGGTTTCAATCTGTTCTTGAGCTATCCCCGTTTCACTGTGAATGAGAACCGGCAAAAAATCACGCGTCTGACGCGGTAATGTGTCGAGGTCTTCAGCGGCTTGTTTAAACCGCTCATATTCCTGTAATCGGCGAATCAATTCAGCCCTCGGATCAGCCTCTTCGTCTTCATCCATTACCGGTCTTGGCAGTAACATGCGCGACTTTATTTCCGCCAGCATGGCGGCCATTACCAGGTATTCAGCGGCCAACTCAAAATTAAGCTGATGCATTAATTCGATGTATTCCACATACTGGCGGGTGATGGAAAAAATCGGAATATTCAGAATATCCAGATTTTGGCGTTTAATCAAATACAACAACAAATCCAAAGGCCCTTCAAAAGCCTCTAAAATGACCTCCAGCGCATCAGGCGGAATATACAAATCCGTTGGCATCTCGGTAAAAGGCTGCCCCTCCACCAGTGCAAAAGGCATTTCTGATTGGGTGGCTTGCCGGTTTAATTCAGATTCAGACAAAATCAACCTCACCGGCACCCTGACGCAGAATGTTCACTTCGCCGTCACTTAAATCCACCACCGTGGACGGTTCCTGGGCACAATAGCCTACGTCAATAATCATATCCACCTGGTTACCGATTTTGTCCACCACATCATCGATGTCCAATGCATACATGTCCACATTCGGAAATTCAAGCGATGAGGTCATCATCGGCTCGCCCAATTCAGTCAGCAGCGCCTGTACCACATTGTGATCAGATACCCGCACCCCGATGGTGCGGCGCTTTTGGTGCTGCATTTTTTTTGGTACCCGGCGGGTGGCCGGTAAGATAAAGGTGTAAGGGCCGGGCGTGTGCTGTTTCATCAGACGAAAAGCCACATTATCAACCAGCACATAATCGGTCATTTGAGAGATACTGTCACACATCATGGTGTAGTTCTGGTGTTCTTCCACGGCTTTGATGAATGCCACTTTTTTTAGAGCCTGGTGGTTGTCCAGTGACCACCCTATGGCATAACCAGAATCGGTGGGATAAACTATCAACCCGCCTTCTTTGACCGCATCAATGGCCATTTTAATTGTCCGTGGTTGTGGATTTTCGGGATGAACCTGATACACTTCAGCCATTTTAATGTGCCTCAAAACGGTTGGCAGCACGGTTTTTGACCACCCTGTGCGGATCCCAGATTTGACCATTCATCACCACCCATACACCCTGTGGCTGAGCCTGAACCGCCGCCACCGCACAGCCGATATTAAAAATCGCATCGGTGGCATTAAATCGAGCCGGCGTTAAGGCGCCGGTCAAAACAATCGTTTTACCGTCAATGCCCGACAAATAACGGGCCGTGTCCACCATGGTATCGGTACCATGGGTGATTAAAACGTGCGCTTCATCAGATTTTTTTATCACCTGTTTGATTAAAGCCCGGTCCTCATCATTCATGTGAATAGAATCTTTTTTCATCAACGGCACCACCTCAAAATCAAAGCCCACATGATAGGTTTGCAATAATTCACCGATGATCGGCTGACCAATCTGATAATCACTTAAATCATCAAAGTACAGTTTATCAATGGTGCCGCCAGTGGTTATGATCTTCAGGTTTTTCACTAAAATGGTGTCGCTTACTTGCTAAAAACAGCCATTTTAGCGTGCCGATGGCTAACTTCCAACAGAATTTGCCGAGGCCTTGAATTTTAATCGCTTTGAGGGCTTAGTGGCATTTGATACAATAAATGGCTTCTCATGATTCTGACAGGCCATGGTTTTATTCAGACCTCACATTTTAACGCTTATGTTCTTACTGATGTCTTCCGTGATTGTGTCGGCCCAATCCGGCAATCAGGGACGCAGTGATTTGAATGCTGAAGATGCCGAAGCCGTGGCGCAACTCATCAAAAGTCAATACGGCATGGGCAAAGCGGTTTATTTAACCCGCATCGCCGAACAACTCTCACTGTCCTTTGCCTCTCAAGACCAAATGCATACCCATTGGCAACAGGCTTTGCAGGAAGCCGTTCCGTCACCGCACAATATGAGTCAAATCAATACCCATGCCCTGATGGCGCAAATATTGATTCGTTATTCCAACGGCATGACTTTGAACCGCTGGCGACAGGTTGATTTGGGAACCTTTAAGTCATTACCACATTTAAACGAGCGGCTGTCCAACAGTCAGAAATTTTATGTCTGGCTTAATTTAAACCATTATTGGCAGACCATACTAAAGCGACTGGCAAGTCAGGGTAGTACCGCCTGGTTGGGAATCACTGAACTGCCAAAAGCCAAACACAAAATCCTTAATGCAGAGTCACAACTTCATAAAACCTTGGATTTTGTTGTTCCCTTAAACGCCAAAATACCCCCTTCGGATCAAGACCATACCCTGGTAGATAAAATCACTGATTTCAGTCACAGATGGTCTAGCTGGACACCTTTGAGTGCGGTTTTTTTGCGCATGAGTCTCCACCAGAATCGAAAAATATGGCTGGCCTGGGCGTACGACTGGATAGAAGTTTACCAACGCATTGAATTAAGTCCGCATTTACTGACGGCCGAAGAACAGCAAGCACTTCAAAAGGCAATCTTAGCATCACAATCATTGTGGTCAAGTCAGCAAGCCATCATTGAAGCCCGCGATAAAAACCTGTTTCTTTTATTACAGCGTATTTTTGAGCAACTGCCGGCCAAGTTTAAAAATCCTGATCATTTTGATGCGCAGTTAAACAATCAGATTCTGGCACTGGCCATTGGCCTGAATGACCCCGACAATTATTTTACCCAGCCGTTGCGAACCCACATCCAGAAAAATCTGGAAGTGTGTCTTAATTTAAGCACCCACATACCGCCCAATCCCGAACAGCCCATAGCGGATCATCAGTTTGAAAGCTGTTTACAAGATTTTATTGATTGGGCGCAGATACATGCTTTTGATACCGGTATGGCCGGTCAGTTAACGGTTCTTGACAGTCCTGTCAGCATGGCCAGGGTGCTGGACATGGCGGATCCCCAAATCATCAATTATCTGCCTGCCCAGGCAGTTGAAGACCAACGTTGTCTTGATCAGTTTTCATTAAAACCCAACCCCCTGGAATGGTTGCTCGCTGTTGAATCTCTGAACTGGCTGCATGACCGCTGGCCGGGCCTGATGGCTGAAAAACCACCGACGCAGGCTGATATTGAATCCATTTTAAAGACCGGCTCAGACCTTTACCAATACCCGGACTGTTTTCAGCCGGACAGCGTTTTAAGAAGCCAGTTTACCCGACTGGAACAAAAATGGACCACTTTAAAACAGGCCATACGTTTATACATCAAGGAATACCGTGACACCCACATGGCCACCGGTAGTGACATAGATTTTTTTCAAAACACCGATCAATTAACGGATGCGGTACCGGATAATCTGGTTATTTCAGCCTGTGACGTCAACACCGCATGTGGTGCAAACATTAAATTAAAACCGGACAACAAGATTTTACAACTCTTCCCCAACCACCTAAAAATTGCGCAACAGCTAAAGTTGGGTGATTTGTCCATTTGTTATGACAATGTCAACTGGCAAGAGCGACAATCCCTGCCTACACAACTGAATAACAAAAAAATAGCCAACTATGAAGGCCAGTTGCAGATCACATTGGTGGGAAAATTCAAAGATCACATTGTTTTTGAGCAAGCGCTGGAAACCAGCCAACGCTATATTTATCTGTTTGCTGAGAACAACCCGACGGTTTTGGATATGGACTGTCCGCTGCCGGTCATAGGCCAGCAAATCACCACGTCCTTAGACCGTGGCACATTTGGTTTACTGCCCAATCGACTCACTTTCCTGGCCGCCCAGAAAGTGGATGTCAACAATATTATTAAACACCACTGGCCGCAATGGCAAAACAGCATCAACGTCAGCCAGGTTCATATTGTGGACCCCATGGATTCAGTTAAACCCCTGGTGAATGAAACATTTATCCTGCATGCCAACACCGTGCAACAACAAATCTACCGAAAACTCACCACCAGCAATCCCGCCAGAATTTACGATTCCGCGCTGTCCAATGCGGTTTTTGAATACCTCACTGAAAATCGCCGTCTAAAGGCCACGGTAGAAACTTTATTTCCAAGCACTTACCACAAAAATGCGCCCATCCGCAGCGCGCTGACCGGTGACCAGGCGATATTGAATTTAGCGTTTTTTAAACACGCCTATGAAACGCAACTTAATTTAATGGACATGATGACCCGTGGAGACGCACTTATCGAACAACACAAACCGGCCTGGTTCAACCAGCAACGCAGGGCAGATGATGACTTTTTGCAGCCCAGCCTGGTGCAGTTTGAAAAACGCTTTACAAGACCTGAAATTGTGCGCCCTGAAACCCCAAAAGCGTCAACCGAAGTGGTGCCGACATCTGCTGCTAACGACAATTAGGCCGGCGACCGTTTGCAATCGCCTGGCGCTGTAAGTTCTGAGCTTCAGGTAAATATTTTTCTAATGCCAGGATGCGGTTTTCCGGTTCCGGGTGGGTGGATAAAAACTCCGGTGGCCGTTGGCCTTTAGAAGCCCGATCCATGTTTTTCCATAGCTGAATGCTTTCTTCTGGATTAAAACCGGCTCGTGCCATCAGGTTTAAACCGTATTGATCGGCTTCTGATTCATGGGCGCGAGAAAAAGGCAATAAAACACCCACTTGCGCGCCAATGCCCAAACCGGCCATTAAAATTTGCTGTTCGGTGGTGCCCTCCATATGCTGACGCGCCATGATATCGGCCACCTGTAAACCGGTTTGAGCCGCCACCTGCAGAGATACCCGCTCGGCACCGTGCCGCGCCAACACATGGGCAATTTCATGACCGATAACGGCTGCCAACTGAGACGGTGTCTCAGCCACATCCAAAAGACCGGTATGCACGCCAATTTTACCGCCGGGCAGTGCAAAAGCGTTGGCTGTATCATCGTCGAACACCACTATTTCCCATTGTCGATTGGCCCACTGATCGGGCAGGGCTGCGATTATATGCTCAGCCACACAGGTGACATAGGCTTGCTTCTGACTGTTTTGACTGATCTTTTTGTCTGATTTTATTTGTTGAAAAGCACTGATCCCCATTTCCTGCATTTGTTCATCACCCACTAAAATCAGCTGGTTTCGGCCGGTGGGACTGGTGGCGCAGGCGGCCATTAACAGCACCAAAATTAAACCTGTCATATGCTTCATAATGATATTCTCCTCTAAAAAGACTGTACGATATTACAGCAATGCAACCAAACCCAGAACAATACCGGAAACCAGCAGCAGCACATAGATAATTTTAGCCAGCCGGTATTGTTTAACCATTCCCGCATCCGTCACATGTTTGCCTCGGTGGTGGAGCCAGGTTATCTCCAGTAATATAACAAAAACAAACATCATGACAAACACGATGCCAAAAAGCCTCAGCCATTGTGACCACGGCTGACCGGGCACCGCAAAAGCAATGAGTACCGCTAAATTTGACAGTGTAATCAAAATCATTAAAACCACCCGTAACGGGCTAAAAACCACCGGTGTTTCAGACATGAATATGTTGAACCTTTTTTACTATAAAAGATAATTGTATTCAGCCGCATGGCGCTTGTCCAGTGCATCGATTATTCAGTCCAGATACTTTGGGGGTACAATTGAACACGATGGATGACTTATTACACTGTCAAATTCAACAAAATATGCTATATTAATTGCTATGAAAAATGGTGTTTCAAGACTGCGTTGTCAATCGGTTCTGTGGTTAACTGTGATGTTGTCACTGCTACTTATTGGTGCATCGGTGAAAGCACAAAACACGCAAAAAAACCCACCAGCCAAGCAAACCGTTATGGTCCTCACCATTGATGGCGCCATTGGTCCCGCGACCCGTGATTATGTGATCAGCGGGATTGAACAGGCAGAACAAAGTAAGGCGCAACTGGTGATGATTAGAATGGACACACCCGGCGGTTTATCGGCCTCCATGCGGGATATGATTAAAAAAATACTTAACAGTGAAGTGCCCGTCGCCACCTGGGTCGGCCCCTCAGGTTCTCGCGCCGCCAGCGCCGGTACTTATTTACTGTATGCCTCGCACATTGCCGCGATGGCGCCTGCCACCCATTTAGGTGCCGCCACACCGGTACCCATTGGCGGCCAAAAACCACCCACACCGGCCGACAAAGCCTATGAAGCGTTAGAAGAAGCCACAGATAACAAGGATAAACAAGAACCCACAGAACAGGCCTCCGGTGATAAAGCCCTGGAAGATTCAGTCGCATATATCCGTGCTTTGGCGGATCAAAAGGGTCGAAATGCCGACTGGGCGGAGCAGGCGGTGCGCCATGCCGCTACCTTAACCGCAGAACAGGCTTTGGCAAAAAATGTGATTGACTATTTGGCCGTTGATGAACAGGATTTAATCGCACAAATAAACGGCCAAACCCTGCAACTGGGGCGATCAGAAGTGAATTTAGAGTTAAACAACCCGCGCATGGAAAGCATCGAACCGGGTATAAAAAACAAAATACTGGCCACCATCACCAATCCCTCACTGGCTTATATTTTATTGCTCATTGGTATTTATGGTTTAATTTTAGAAGGTTATAACCCCGGCGCACTGGTGCCCGGTGTCATTGGCGGTATCTGTTTACTGGTGGCCTTATACGCTTTTCAGATTTTGCCGGTTAATTTTGCCGGTTTGGCGCTTATTTTTTTGGGCTTCGCTTTGATCGCAGTCGAATTTTTTGTGCCCTCCTTTGGCATTTTAGGCATTGGCGGGATTGTTTCTTTAACTTTTGGTTCGGTGATTTTAATGGACACAGAGGTTCCGGGGTTTGGTATCCCCATCAGTTTAATTGTCAGTATTGCGCTGACCGCCGGGGTGTTGTTCGCCGGCATCATGTATTACCTGGCCGGCTCTTTTAAAAAACCGGTGGTTTCCGGCAGCGAAAGTCTCGTCGGTCAAACCGGCGAAGTGGTCAGTAACCACAACGAACATGGACTTCGGATCCATTTAGACGGTGAAAATTGGCGCGCAAAAGCCCTCACCAAACACCATTACGATGTCGGGGATACCGTGCGCGTCGAACGCATCGATGGTTTAACTTTGTATGTGACACATTTGGAGAATGCTTCATGAATGAACTATATTTCTGGTTAGTACCGATCGCGGTTATTTTCTTTTTGTTAACCTCGATGATTCACATCATGCGCGAGTATGAACGTGCGGTAATTTTCACCCTGGGTCGCTTTGATAAGGTCAAAGGCCCGGGATTTATCCTGGTGATTCCTTTTATCCAACAATTGGTGCGGGTCGATTTACGCACTGTGGTGATGGACGTTCCCACGCAGGATGTGATTTCCCTGGACAACGTCTCGGTTAAGGTCAACGCCGTTATTTATTACCGCATTTTAGACCCCGAAAAAGCCATTATTCAGGTAGAAAAAGTCCATGACGCCACCAGCCAGCTGGCTCAAACCACGTTACGTTCGGTTCTTGGGAAACATGAACTGGATGAAATGCTCTCTGAGCGCGACTCACTGAACGCCGATATCCAGGAAATTCTCGACAAGCAAACCAACGCCTGGGGTATTAAAGTGGCCAACGTAGAAATTAAACATGTGGATCTTGATGAATCCATGATTCGTGCCATCGCCCGCCAAGCTGAAGCCGAACGTCAGCGCCGCGCCAAAGTGATTCTGGCCGAAGGTGAGCAACAAGCTGCTGCCAAACTGGTGGAAGCCGCCAAAGAAATGACCGAATCGGCCGGTGCCATGCAGTTGCGCTATCTACAAACCCTCAGTGACATCGGCAACGAGAAAAATTCCACCATCGTGTTCCCAATGCCGATGGAAATCATTGGACCCATTTTGGAAAAACTTAAGAAATAAACATGCACCCGCTCAACAAGCAAACATTCAAACGATTACATGGCGTGATGAGTTTGCTTGTTGTTATTGGATGTTGCTTAAACACAGCGCTTTTCGCTGATTCAGATTGTGGCAACAACCCACAGGCAGTGCAATTAGCTCAATTGATCCGTCAACACCCACATCAGACCAGAACAACAATCAAATGCAATGCACTTTTAACAAAAATTGCAGAACAAAAGGCCCAACTTCTGAGCGAACACAGTATTCTGATGCACAACATCGGTCGTTTATCACCCAACCAGAATTTACAAAAAAACGGCTATCCACTCAGTAAAGATTATTCGACAATTGGCAACCAGGTAGAAGCCATTGCTGCAGGAAACAAGTACGCACATGAAACCTTCGAACAATTGCTGAATAGTGAGAACCACCGCCATTTACTTCTGGGCCAGCAGCTTTTTTATCAATACCAGAATGAACTTGGCGTGGCTTACGTTCGAGAGACAAAGAGCCCCTATGACTATTATTGGGTGATTTATATCGCCGATCACGACCACCGACCCAAACCTGAGTCCGAACTTACTGTCATCTCCGAATTTAAACTTGACTTACCAGAGTACAAGACTTCAATTCGAGAACGGCACCGTCAATCAAGAGCCGGCCGCCCTTTAATGACCACAGACCAATGATTTTTTAGTTAAAACTGTGAACTCGGTAAACACATAAATTAATCACTTCTCTATAATATATTACATTCGTTTATGAAGAAGAAATCAATGAAAATAGCATCAATTTTGTGTTTTTTATTAAGCACTTCCGCTGCTTCTGCCGATTTTTTGGATGCCGGTGAAGCCTATGAACAAAAAAACTACCCAACCGCTTTAAAAGAATACCAGGCTTTAGCAAAACTCGGCCACCATGAAGCCCAACATAATCTGGCGGTGATGCATTATTTGGGTCAAGGTACGGACAAAAATCCGGTTCAAGCTTATGCCTGGGCCACATTGCTCAATACTGCCGATGACCCCAAGCTTCATGTTCTGCAAAATAAAATTAAAGACACCCTGACTGAAGCACAATTGAATGAAGCCGTCAAACAAGCGGAATTACTCCATCAAGAATATGGCAAGTCAATAATTTCTGAGCGCTTAGCTCCACCTGAAACCCCGGTGTCAACTAACGCATCGGCGCATTCTGACTACAACCTTAAACTGGTCAAAACTCAGGCGCCCAGCTACCCGTATAAAGCCCTTAAAAAAGGACAACAGGGTTGGGTAACCACCGTGTTTGAAGTTCATCCCGACGGTTCACTCAGGCGGCCGGTGATTGCCACCAGCTATCCCGAGGGCATCTTTGAAGAGGCCACCTTAGAAGCCCTGCGAAAATTTCGTTTTAAGGTGACTTACCAGGATGGCATCAAACCCTATCCGATTGCTGTCTCCCAAACCATGGTTTTTTCTTTAACAAACAGACAGTCACGTTATGAAGATGTTTACAAAGAACGATTGAAAACCCTGAAAGATCTCAGCGCGCAAAATCATCCCGATGCTTTTTATCACCTGGCCATGGCCATTGATAAAAACAGCCCGGTTAATAAATCATTGGATTTAAAATCAGATCAGGCAAGCATTAATCAATGGTTATTTAAAGCGGCGCAAAGCGGCCAAATCGATGCGCAGTATCAACTTGGCAATAATTTATATAGCGGCAAAGGTGGCTATCAGGACCGTAAAAAAGGTGTTCGGTGGCTTTTAATCGCAGCCGAAAACAACCAAGCTCAGGCTGCGCGCCGTCTGTCACAGATTTTCAAAACCAGACCGGACATGAACCCGACCCAACACCCTACTCATTATTGGCTGGCTCAGGCTGCTGAACAAGGTGATTTGGATGCCCAATTAAACTATGCTGAGTGGTTGGCTGATAACAGCGATGATTTGGCACACATAAACCATGCGTTGGACTTGTTAGATGCCTACGCTGAAGAACGACCTGAAACGGTCATCTGGTATCGAACCGCCGCCCAATTGCATGAAAAGTCCGGTAATGAGAAACTCGCCAAAAAACACCACAAAAAAGCCAATCGTCTTGCCAAACGCATGGGCTGGGATGATTAAAGTACCAGATAAAAACAACAAAATTAATATTGTCATGCATACTGGTTAACTATTGGAAAGACCAATACCAATTATCAATAAGCACAAAAAAAGCGCCCTGAGACGCTTTTACAAGGTATTGTTCATTATTTAGTTATGACAGTACCCATTTACGTCGGACCGTCCATAACAGTCCCAATGACAACAAAATTATACCAAAGGTGCCTAATCCCGGTACCGGCATGGCGGGCGTTGGCGGTTGACCGGCCGCATCTGTATCAATCATCAAGTTATCCATATCAGCCGTTTCGCCTGAACCAAATTGGAAATTATCATTATAAAAAACCACTTGTTCCACATTGTCAGACGCTGATAACATCGTGGTTTGTGTCCAGATTAAAGTACCGTCTAAATAATACTCAACACCCGCTGTACCACCCGGATTGGTGACCACTTCAAAATTAAAATAGCTATTCACGGGCCACGCCACGCCAGTGTCCTCATAGGCAAAACCACCACCCAAATCATCGGCCACAAAAATATTGCCCTGCCAATCAAAATTAACATTCCATGTTGCAAATGTTAATGATGGCGCTTGACCAATTAAATAATAATCAGAACCGCCTGAGCTCGAAATCATAAAATCCGCATTGACTCGGTTTTCAACACCGGCCGGTTGCGGTCCTAAATCGGGGCTAAAACCACCCACATCAGTACCCCAGGATATACTTGTATCTTCGGCCATTCTGAAATGCTGTGAGCCCGAAGCCGGGTTGCTGTTATCAATGGTTGGTTCTACTGAGCTGTTTGCAAAAACGGTCCAACCGGCCTGACCACCTAAAAACCCCAAACTAAAACCTTCACTGGCTTCAAAGCCATGGCTATCCACTAAAAACGGGGTGTTCACTGAAGATAACTGTCCATCTGGGCTCAGGGCCTCAATTGTGACGGCACGTTCTGGCTTCGTTGTTGGTTTATTCGCGCTAATCGCAGCCCATGATAAAGTGGTTAACATAATAGTTAACGTTACTTTAGATATTTGATTCATAAATTCTCCAAATTTTTCATTGTTAATTAAAATCGCTTTGCTAATATAACGAAATGTTAAGAGAATGTAAATCAATTCACAGGATATTTATTATGTTTTATTTATTTCTTTTCTTTTTGCTTAAAACAACAAGTATAAAAAACCCGCCGAATGACGGGTTTTCAGTGAGGTTAGGTTGTGTTGAATCCTAAACAGCCTGAGCGAATCTGAGTGTGGAGATCAAGGCGGAAGCTTTTATCCGAAGGCCTGAGCGCACGAGTCGTGCGTGAAGGTCTCGGGTAAGCGCTTGCAACGCAGAGATCCGCGCTCAATTTAGAGTCCTGAGCGAATCTGAGTGTGGAGATCAAGGCGGAAGCTTTTATCCGAAGGCCTGAGCGCATAAGTCGTGCGTGAAGGTCTCGGCTAAGAGCTTGCAACGCAGAGATTCGCGCTCAATTTAGAGTCCTGAGCGAATCTGAGTGTGAAGATCAAGGCGGAAGCTTTTAACCGAAGGCCTGAGCGCACAAGTCGTGCGTGAAGGTCTCGGCTAAGAGCTTGCAACGCAGAGATTAGCGCTCAATTTAGAGTCCTGAGCGAATCTGAGTGTGGAGATCAAGGCGGAAGCTTTTATCCGAAGGCCTGAGCGCACAAGTCGTGCGTGAAGGTCTCGGGTAAGCGCTTGCAACGCAGAGATCCGCGCTCAGATTCGCTCAGGAGGATTTATTCTGGCTTATCAAGCAGAGCTTTCATCGATAAACGCACACGGCCTTGTTTGTCCACTTCCAAAACTTTCACCCGAACCATGTCACCTTCGGACATTTTATCGGTGACTTTGGCAACGCGTTCGTGGCAGATTTCAGAGATGTGCACCATACCATCCTGACCGGGCAATAGGTTCACAAAAGCACCGAAATCCATTATTTTGACCACTTTACCTTCATAAACAGCACCCACTTCCACTTCAGCGGTGAGGTCTTCAATGCGTTTTTTCGCCGCATCGGAGTCCTGCTGATTTATCGCCGCAATGGTCACCGTGCCATCATCATCAATATCGATGGTGGTATTGGTTTCTTCGGTCAGGGCACGGATGGTGGCGCCGCCTTTACCAATGATATCGCGAATCTTATCCGGATTAACCTGAATGGTTTCTAAGCGTGGCGCATAGGCCGACATTTCTTCACGAGGCGACGAAATAACTTTGTTCATTTCAGCCAAAATAAACTGCCGACCGGCGGTGGCCTGGTGCAAAGCTATTTCCATGATTTCAGAAGTAATGCCCTCAATCTTAATGTCCATTTGTAAAGCCGTGATGGCATCTTCGGTTCCGGCCACCTTAAAATCCATATCACCGAGGTGGTCTTCATCACCCAAAATATCTGACAGTACGGCAAAATCATCGCCTTCTTTAATCAGACCCATGGCAATGCCGGCCACCGGTGCTTTTAAGGGAATACCGGCATCCATCATCGATAAGGATGAACCGCATACAGACGCCATGGAACTGGAGCCGTTGGACTCGGTAATTTCCGAAACGATACGTTTCACGTACGGAAAATCTTCTTCTTTTGGCACGACTGCCATTAAACCGCGTTTTGCTAAGCGACCGTGGCCAATTTCGCGGCGTTTTGGACCTCCCATGAAACCGGCTTCACCGACACAAAACGGCGGAAAATTATAATGCAACATGAAATCGTCTTTGGTTTCGCCTTCAATACCATCAATCAACTGGGCATCCCGACCGGTGCCCAACGTGGTGGCGACAATGGCCTGGGTTTCACCGCGGGTGAACAGGGCTGAACCATGCGCACGCGGCAACAAGCCCACTTCAACATGAATTGGACGCACTGTGTCTTTATCACGACCGTCAATCCGTTTGGCACCGGAAATAATTTTTTGGCGCACATGTTGTTTTTCCAGTTGACCCAAGGCTTCAGCCACTTCCTTGGCTTCATATTTGGCGTCTTCTTCGCCTTCAGGACAAAAATGATTGACCACATTCTCGCGTAATAAAGCCAGCGCATTGTATCGGTCTTCTTTGACCTGGTTGGCAAAAGCCGCTTCAATGTCGGCACCAAATTCGGATGATATGGCATTGAGTAAATCTTCATTGGTCTCAGGCGGCTGCCATTCCCAGCGGGGTTTACCCACATCAGCAGCCATTTCTTTGATGGCATCAATGGCCACCTGCATCTGTTCATGACCATAATTAACTGCTCCCAACATTTGTTGTTCGGTTAATAAATCCGCTTCTGATTCAACCATCAACACGGCTTTGTCGGTTCCGGCCACCACCAAATCCAATTGTGAGCTTTCCAATTGCTCTAAAGACGGATTTAATAAATACTCACCGTCTTTGAAACCGATGCGGGCGGCACCGATTGGGCCGTTAAACGGAATGCCGGAAATTGCCAGGGCTGCCGAAGCACCTAACAGGGCCGGAATATCCGAATCAATGTCTTTATCAAAGGACATCACCTGAGCAATCACTTGCACTTCGTTTTTAAATCCATTGGGAAATAAGGGCCGAATGGGGCGATCAATCAAACGACAAATTAAGGTTTCTTTCTCCGTGGGACGGCCTTCACGCTTAAAGAATCCTCCCGGAATGGCACCGGCGGCATAGAATTTTTCCTGATAATTCACTGTTAACGGGAAAAAGCCCTGGTTTGGATCGGCTTCTTTTTTTCCCACCACGGTCACCAATAAAACAGTGTCTCCCATGGTGATTTTAACGGCACCGGTTGCCTGGCGTGCAATTTGACCGGTTTCTAATGTGACGGTATGACGGCCGTACTGAAATTGTTTTGTGTATTTATTCATTTTTCTCTTCCTGACCTACTTATTGGCCTGTTAACTTTTCTATTCTCTTCTCCAATCTTGCAGGCTCCCTTGAACCTACAAAAAACCCCCTAAAGCGGGGGTTTTTGCCAATCTTATCGACGCAAGCCAAGACGCTGAATCAGGTTTTGATAGCGTTCTGCATCTTTGCGTTTAGTGTAAGCCAGCAATTTACGGCGTTGGTTAATCAGTTTTAATAAACCGCGCCGTGAGTGGATGTCTTTTTTATGGGTTTTAAAGTGGGTGGACAAATTGTTAATCCGAGCGGTTAACAAGGCCACTTGAACTTCCGGTGAACCGGTGTCGTTCTCACTTGTTTTGTATTCGTTAATAATCTCTTGTCTTTGTTCAACTGTAATCATCTCTTGTCTCGTTGAAGGGGACGTTGTGTCCCGTGAAAAAATTGCCGGGAGGCCGTCAGACGAATCGCACCACCCAGGTAAGCCGCGTATTCTAAAGGCTTAGCAGTTTAAACACAAGCTTTTGTGGTATTTTTCATGGCCTTGCAGAGGCAAAATATCAGCGCTCAATTTGATCCGCATTCTGAGATTGTTGGTAGGATTTCATAAATAATTTATGCACACGCAGTGATTTATTAAACACTTTCCCCATGCCCATAAATAAGCCGTCAACATCATATAAGCGATGCATGCCGTTGCCACACGCCACTGCTGCCTGTTTACCATGAATCAGGTCTTGCGCTTGTTGTGGATTAAGGCTTATCTTCGGATATTCAATCAGTGCTGCATCAGCCGGCAGTAAAAATTGCTGCGGGCAATCACTTTGTTGCAATTGCGTCAGCGATTGCATATCAGCGCCGTCAAACACACCACTTTGGGTACGGTGTAAGGCATTGAGATGCGCCAGGGTGTCCATTTTTTCGGCCCAATCCTCAATCAGTATGCGGATATAGGTGCCCTTAGAACAATGTATCTGAAAAGTGACTGTCATGGGTCGGATGTCCGTATTAATGCTTATATAATCAAAAGCATGTATATGGACTTTCCGGGCCGTGCGATGTACTTTTTTCCCTTCACGCGCCAACTCGTATAATCGCCGCCCCTGATGATGAAGCGCTGAATACATCGGCGGCGTTTGGTAGATTTCTCCGGTTAACTCGTCACAGGCTTGCTGGATTTGTCGGACGTTAAAATCGGGCACGGATTTTTCCATTTCAATGCGCCCAGTGGCGTCACCGGTGTCGGTCCTGGCGCCCAAAACGGCTGTCGCCACATAGGTTTTATCGGCGTTAATCATGAGATCAGCCACTTTGGTGGCATCACCGAAACAACAGGGCAATAAGCCGGTGGCCATCGGGTCTAAATTACCGGTATGACCGGCTTTATTGGCTTTGAGCAAATGTCGCACTTTTTGCAAAGCCTGATTGGAGGTGATGCCACCGGGTTTATTTAATAACAATATACCGTGAACATCGGTGAAATCTTGTTTGCGGCTGCCACGACGGCCCATATTAATGACTCACTTAATCCTCTTGTTGCGGATCACTGGCGCGGGCTTGCTTAATCAAGTCCTCCATTTTGCGGCCGTACTCTAAAGAATTGTCGTATTTAAAGCGCAATTCCGGTATCTTTCGCGCATGTAACTCAGATGCCATCACTTTCCGCAATGCGGCGGCATTGGCTTTCAACGTATCCAGGGCCAATCGTTCCTGAGCCGGATCCAATGTGTTGATATAAACCGTGGCCACGGACAAGTCCCGGGTTACCTCGACATCAGAAATGGTGATGAACGAGGTGTCCTCATCCGGTAAGTTTTGATGAATCGCGGTGGCGAGTGTGCGTCGCAATTGCGCCGCCACCCGATCACTGCGGGTAAATTCTCTGTGTCCCATAGTCTTTTAATCCAACGTTTTTTGTACTTCAATTCGTTCAAAGCACTCAATTTGATCGCCCACCTGGACGTCTTTATATTGCTTCACGCCGATACCGCATTCAGTCCCTGACTGAACTTCTTTAACATCATCCTTGTGACGACGTAAGGATTCTAATTCACCTTCAAAAACCACCACATTGTCTCGCAGAACGCGGATGGGGTTGTCTCTTTTCACCACACCTTCAGACACCAGACAACCTGCAATGGTGCCGAATTTTGATGATCTGAAGACATCACGCACTTCTGCGATTCCAATGATTTCTTCTTTGGTTTCAGTGCCCAGTACACCGGTCACGGCGGCTTTCACCTGATCAATGGCTTCATAAATAATACTGAAGTAATGCAGATCCAAATCACTTTCTTTAATGGTTTCACGCGCCACCTTATCGGCCCGCACGTTAAATCCGATAATAATCGCATTGGATGCCGCAGCCAATTGGGCATCCGCATTATTGATACCACCCACACCGGACGAGATGACTTTGACTTCCACTTCTTCGTTGGAAATTTTTTCCAACGAATCTTTAAGGGCTTCAACCGAGCCTTGAACATCCGCTTTAACAACAATATTCACGGTGATGCGCTCTTCCTGTCCCATTTGAGACATCAGATTTTCCAGCTTAGCTGCCTGTTGTCGTTTTAAGCGCGTTTCACGTTCTTGCTCACGGTTTTCCTGAGCTGCTTCACGGGCTTCTTTTTTGTTTTTCACCACCAGAAATTCATCCCCGGCGGTGGGCACGCCTGATAGACCCAGTACCACAGCCGGTATCGACGGGCCGGCAGATTTAATGTTCTGACCATTTTCATCAATTAAACTACGAATACGGCCATATTCTTCACCACATAAAATCATGTCGCCTTTTTTCAAAGTACCACTTTTTACCAACACCGTAGCAACCGGGCCACGGCCTTTATCCAGTGATGATTCAACCACAATGCCGGTGGCAGCCGTGTTTTTAACCGCAGTCAGTTCCATGACCTCGGCCTGTAATGAAATTGCTTCCAGCAAATCTTCAATACCTTGACCGGTGTGGGCGGAAACTTCGATAAATTGAGTATCTCCACCCCAGTCTTCAGGAACCACTTCATGGGCGGCTAAATCTTGTTTGACTTTGTCCACATTGGCTTCGGGCAAATCAATTTTATTGATGGCCACAATAATGGGTACCCCTGCCGCTTTGGCGTGATCAATGGCTTCTTTAGTTTGTGGCATCACACTGTCATTGGCTGCCACCACCAAAATAACCAAATCGGTCACCTGAGCACCACGGGCACGCATCGCAGTAAACGCGGCGTGGCCGGGTGTGTCAATAAATGAGATAACCCCTTTGGGTGTTTTTACATGGTAAGCACCGATGTGCTGGGTAATCCCACCGGCTTCATCACCGGTCACTTTGGTTTTACGGATATAATCCAGTAAAGAGGTTTTACCATGATCCACATGGCCCATGACCGTGACCACCGGTGGTCTGGTTTCGGCTTCTGAAGAGTCGATTTCTTTTTCTGTTTCTTCTTTGAGTTTTTCGGCCTTACTTTGAATGACCGCTTCTTCAGCTTTATGACCCAACTCTTCCACCACCAGGATGGCTGTATCTTGATCCAGCGGTTGGTTGATGGTCACCATCATGCCCATATTCATCAATACTTTAATGACATCGCTGGCCTTAATAGATAATTCCTTGGCCAGATCAGCGACCGTGATGTGCTCGGGAATGGCCACGGTTTTAACCACCGGTGCTGCCGGTTTCTGGAAGCCGTGAGATTCACTGGCCGCCGTGGTTACTTTCTTACCGCCGCGGCTTTTGCCGCCTTTGACATGCAGTTGTTTACGACCGTAACGGGTATCACCATCATCATCTTCGGCATGTTTTCTGCCTTTGCGGCCACGAGAAGGCTTCTCTGATTCACGGCGCTTACGGTTGGCACGTTCCTGTACCGCCTTTTCCACCTGCATTCGCACCATTTGCTCACGACGTTGTTCTTCGAGCTCTTCCTCGCTTAAGCTTTCTGCACTGTCTTTATCAGAATGCTCGCTCTCTTCGGTGTCTTCTTCAGCGCTGTCATCTGATTCAGCGTCTTCTGAAACGTCGGCTTCAACATCTTCATAACCTGTCTCATCATCCGTTGTTTCAGCTTCTGCTTGCGCTTCAGCTTCAGCCTGTTCTTTGGCTGCCTGCGCCGCTTGTTCTGCGGCTTCAGTCCGACGCCGTTCTTCTTCAATTTTTTCCCGGGCGGCTTGTTCTTTGGCTTTTTCTTCTGCTTCTAATTGTTGACGACGCTCCTCCAATGCCCGCCGTGCAGCTTCGCGCTCCTGTTCGATTTCAGCCATTTCAGACTGGCTGGGTGCGACAGAGCGTTTTTTCTTTTTAACTTCAATGTTGACGTTTTTAGTCTTGGAAATGCCTGAGCCGCTGGAAACGGTCAGCACTTCTTTGGATTTACGCTTTAACACCACTTTTTTTCGTGGAGACAGACTTTTTTTCTCTTTGCCATGGGCACCCCGCAAAAATTCCAAAAGTTTAACTTTGGAATCGTTGTCTATGGTGTCGGTTTCAGACTTTGCCGGAATATCAGCCGACTTGAGCTGCTCCATCAGCTTTTCGACAGAAATCCCCAAGACTTCAGCAAGTTGTTTTACAGTTACATCTGACATACATGTGTCTCCAAAAATGTGTGAGGGTTTGTGTTATTCAAATAATCAAACAGTTGATTTGTTCATGCACAAAACACTCTATTTATTCGAACCAGTGTTCTCTGGCTTGCATAATTAATTCTGAGGCGGCCGATTCATCCATATCAATAAGCGCCATCAACTCATCGGTGGCCAGATCCGCGAGATCATCGCGCGTCCTGATGCCTTTATCTGCCAATCGATAAGCCAACTTATCATCCACTAAAGCCAGATCCAATAAATCCTGGCTGGGTTTGTTGTCTTCCAGTTGTTCTTCTTTGGCAATCAATTGGGTCAACAAAGCATCACGCGACCGGCCCCGCAATTCATCCACCAAATCTTCATCAAATCCATCAATCGCCAGCAATTCGCTTCGATCCACATAGGCAATTTCTTCAATGGATGTAAAACCTTCTTGCACCAGCAGCACGGCCAGATCTTCGTCCACATCCAGTTTTTCTTCGAATTCTTTGACGTAAGCCATGGCTTCGGCCTCATTCTTTTCTTCGGCTTCACCGGTGGTCAACACATTAATCTCCCATCCGGTTAATTCACTGGCCAAGCGTACATTTTGACCGCCCCGGCCAATGGCCTGTGACAGCTGACTTTCATCCACCGCCACATCAATGGTGTTTTTTTCTTCATCGACCACAATGGATTCAATTTCAGCCGGTGCCATCGCATTGATAATAAACTGGGCCGGATTTTCATCCCATAAAACAATATCAATGCGTTCACCACCGAGTTCATTCGCCACGGACATAACCCGTGAACCACGCATACCGACACAAGCGCCAATGGGATCGAGTTTCTTGTCGTGTGAAAAAACCGCAATTTTAGCCCGTTGGCCCGGATCCCTTGCGGCCCCTTTAATTTCTAAAAATCCTTGCGAAATTTCAGGCACTTCAATTTTAAACAGTTCAATCATAAACTTGGGATCGCGGCGTGATAACGTCAAAATCGGACCTCGATTTAAGGTGTTGACTTCAATCAACAAGCCTTTCAAACGGTCGCCGTTTTTAATATTTTCTCGCGGAATGGCATGTTCGCGCGGTACGATTGCTTCCACACCGGCACCAACGTCAATAAAAACATGACCACGCTCAACCCGTTTAACAATACCGGACAACACCTCTCCAATCCGGTCTTCATACATGTCAACCACTTTAGCACGTTCAGCTTCTCTGACTTTTTGAATAATCACCTGCTTGGCTGTTTGGGCTGAAATACGACCAAAGGAAACGGATTCTAATTCTTCTTCAATGGTGTCGCCAATCTGTAAATTGGGATCAGTTTTGTGCGCTTCTTCCAGGGTAATCTCACGTGCCGGCTCTTCTAATTCATCCGCTTCAACCACTGTCCATACCCGAAAACTGTCGTATTCGCCGGTATCACGGTTGATTGCCACCCGCACATCAATGTCTTCGTCATGATCCTTTCGGGTTGCCATCGCCAGGGCCGCTTCCAGGGCACCAAATATAACACTTCGATCCACATCCTTTTCATTGGACACACTGTCGACAACATATAAAATTTCTTTACTCATTTTCAACTCCGTCATACTGCGGTTGTAAGCGTGCTTTCATCACATTATTTATATTAAAGCTGTATTCACCCAGCTCATTTTCCAGGGTGATGTCATCTTCACTCACTGATTTGATGGTGCCAGTTATTTTACGGGAACCATTGATTGGTTGGGCTAATTTGACTTTAGCCTGATGACCTAAATAATCATTAAACTGATTCGCATCAAACAATACCCGATCTAAGCCGGGCGATGACACCTCTAACACATACGCACTCTTTATAGGATCTTCAACATCAAGGATTGCAGATATTTCACGACTACAATCGGCACATTGATCCACAGAAATACCTTGCGGATGGTCGATATAAATGCGCACCAGTGCACCTGACTTTTGCGGCAGATATTCAATGCCCCATAAGTCAAACCCAAGGTCTTCAACCACCGGTTGAATAATTGTTGTTAATTGTTTCTGTTTCATAGCGTTTGTTAAAAGTCACGGCCACATTTTCTGGCACACTTATTTTTGAGACCTCATGGCCTTCAATCAATGGGTGATTTTGTCAAAATTGACTTTTATGGCGGTCATCACCAGCGCCACATTGCAGCTGCTGAGATGTTGATTGATGCTGATAAATCAGCAGTTGCATGATTTTAACAACAAAAAAGGCTCCACCTGGAGCCTGATTTATCGTAAATTCGATTGGTTGCGGGGGTAGGATTCGAACCTACGACCTTCGGGTTATGAGCCCGACGAGCTGCCAGACTGCTCCACCCCGCATCATCAAGATGGCTTATTCTACTATAAAAAATCCCATTTGCAACCGTAATTTCAAATATCCTGATTTTAAAGTAGGCTTAAAAAAAGGGTGGCCAAAGACCACCCTTTTAATGACACTATTAAATGCCGTTTACCAGTCTAAACGGAAACCCAATTGGGCGCGCCATTGTGATTGGCTTCGTGCAGTAAAGAATCGAGGTGCACCAGCAAAACTTAACTCATAGACTCCATCTTCAATTCCCACAATACTGGCAATACTTTCCCCATCAAAACTGGCATTGTAAACTTTACCCCAGTCAGAATTTAGCAAGTTACCTAAGTTTTTAATATTAAAGAACAAGGTAGCACGAACCGGGCCCCAGGCAGGCAGTTCTTGTGAGACATTTAAATCCCATAAATTTACACGTGGTGTTTTAAAACCATTGCGTGGCGCTATTCCACCACGATAAGCTGCTAAACCAGAGGATTGCAAGAACTCTTCAAATCCTGACTCTGATGAATCTGCTAATATATATTCACCTGGCAAAGGAACGTAGAACAAATCATTATCTCTAATTCCATCTCCATTTATGTCCCCATAAACATCGTCTCGGCCATCGCCATCTAAATCTCTATTACCGTATGTATAGGAAAATGGTTCGCCATCACGAGACTCCCATACCAAACCGATGTTGGTGTAGGTGTCACCGAAAAACATACGGCGGTAGCTTAAGAAGAAACGGAATGAATTTTCAATCTCATAAGCCGATGTCGCTTCTAACACTTCATTTGGATTAAAGGCCGGGGTGTTATTCCAGTTTGAAATCGCCCGCGATGAGGTTCCGGCACTGACTTCAGTGGCATCGGTGTAAGTATACGCCGCTTTGGCATACCAGTGTTCCGTTTGTGGCAATTCCAAACTAATGGTGGCACGCTTGGTTTCACCTTTGTCTGTATTGGTTAAATACAAGACATCATTGAAATCAGGATTGGCATTGGCACGTGCATCACTTCGTGTATTAGAAAAATCATAGGGGTCACGTAAGTATGACAATCGACCATCAGGCAAGGTACCGGTTGGGTCACCCAAATTCAAATGTTGGAAATGCACCGCATCACGGTCTTTAATGTATTCCAGTTCGGCCGAAGCAATCAAACCATACCACGGTAACTCAACATCCACGGCAATATTAGATTTTAACTTGGTCGGCGCTTTGAAATTAGGATCTAAGACATCCACATCCTGGGTGGCACGACCACTGAAAATTGGCTGATTATCAGGATCCGGCGTGAAAATAACATCCGGTCCAAAGTTGCGATAAACATTAATATCACCACCGGTATTAGTATAAGAGTTGGTCAACCACACATTAGGTGTTCCACCTGAGAATAAACCAACACCACCGCGCAATTGCATATAACGCTCGTCGGACATATCATAGTTAAAACCAATTCGAGGCTGTAAAATACCTTCATCAATCACACCATTATTAGGAAAGCCAAAGGCCGCCGAAAAATCTTCGTTGAGACGTGGAGGCTGATCCACATCGGGTTTATCCCAACGCAAACCATATTGCAAAGTCAAACGATCAGTGACTGCCCAGTTATCCTGAATAAATAAGCCTGTATTTGACCATGTCCATTCTGCTGCTGGCAATGGATTATTTGGATCTGAACCAACTCTATATTGATAAAAATCATGGATACCATTGCGGTAATCTTCAATGGAGTTAAACACATATTCACCTAATGAAGCGAATACAAATTGGTTGTAAATATCTTGCTCGCGCCAATCCACACCAAACGTTAGATTATGATTTCCCATAAAGTAATTACCTTCAGCGTAGAACACATCGGTGTTAACATTCAACACATTGGCATGACGAAATAATTCGGTTCCTAAATAAACAGATTCATCATCGCCTACTTCAATTTCAACTTGCGGAAGACGCGCGTAATTATTAGGCTGTTTGTCAAACTCAGAATTAGAAAACCGAATTTCTGTAGAGAAATTTGCTGTCCAGTCGCTGTACAGGTTTAAGTTATAAGACTTGTTTTCAAAGTTATTATCATACCAGTGAGAACTAAGAGACGCCTCACGTCCACCATAGTCGGCATAAATTGGCTCTGAATCTTCATTATTTTGGTACTTAAAAGAAGCGCGATGATAATCATTAATGTTCCAATCCAATTTCAAAACCACAGACTCTTCTTCAATCACCTGATTGCGAGGCGCATTGGTTAAACCTGCATCAAACCCCCATACATTTTGAGAAATATCTGCAATTTCCTGAAGCACAGAATCTTCAATAAAAGTGGTATTCCCTAATTCCGTGGTTTCTTCATTTTCATATGCCAGAAAAAAGAATAACTTATCTTTAACAATGGGACCACCGACAGACACAGAATATATTTCTTTGGAATAATCGTCATCATTACGTTGCAAATCTTCATTCGAGTAATATCCGGCCACTCGACCAGTAAACTCATTAGTACCTGATTTTGTCACCGCATTGATGTTGGCACCAGTAAAGTTTGACAAAGTCACATCGTAAGGAGACAACTGAACATTAAGTTCTGCAATTGTGTCTAAAGAGAATGGTTGTGACAAACCAGGTGAACCACCAGCTTCCAAACCAAACGGATCGGAAATAGACACCCCGTCAATAGAAATTTGGTTAAAACGATTATTCACACCGGAAACGGAAATACCGTCTTCAAAACCACGAATATTTATACGAGAATCTAAACGCACAAAATCCTGAATATTACGATCAACCGTCGGCAAGTTTGTGATTTGCTCTCCAGTGATTGTGGTACCGGTACCCATATTATCCGGGTTAAAGGTGGCCGATTGCGCAGCCACGCCGACGGCTTTAACACTGTCTAAGGCAATGGCATCTTCCACTAAAACTGCATTGATGGCTCGGTCTTCACCCAATTTAATAAAAATGTTACCTTCTTCGGCGGTGGAGTAGCCCGATTTACTGACTTCTATTTGATACGGACCACCGACCCGTAAACCGCGAAACGAATAGCGGCCGCTGTCAGAAGTGGCGACTGATTTCACCTGACCGGTCGGCTCATGTCTGACAGTCACCTCGGCACCTGCCAACGGATTACCGTCAGAATCAACGATGATGCCGTTGATGGCGGCCGCTGTTTCTTGCGCCATGCTCGCACCAAAGGGAACCATCAGCATTATCAATGCTGCCAGCACCCATTTATTCAATTTAAAATTTCTCATTGCAAAACCCTGTTTAAATTAACATAATGACTCATTAATGCGTCAATCCCGAAATAAACATAACAGATATTAATCGGTAATTCACGCAAAAATTTCGTCGCTTATATAGAAAATCTCGCGGTATTTTCTCACATGCGGCGGTAGGGTAAAAGAGTTTTGTGAAAATTCCGTTAAATTAAAGAGGATAAATAATGTTTAGATACTTTTTACCATTGTTATTTTTTATCACTCCTGTGTCAGCTGACAGCGCACCGGCTGGTCCGATGCTGGGACATGTCGCTTTACGGGCAGCCAATATTTGGGTCCAGGCACCTGAACCTGGAAAGCTTACCATTAAATACTGGACACAGAATAATAAAGACACGCAACATACAATCACTGCCGAGATTAACAATGGATATGGTCAAAGCCACACCTTTAAGCTTAACAACCTTGAACCTGGCACGACTTACCAATATCAGTTGCTGTTTAACGGCGAACCACTGAATAACGCCAAAACTTATTCTCTAACCACCCAAACCCTGTGGCAATGGCGCACCGATCCGCCGGATTTCGAGATTATCACCGGCTCCTGTAATTTTGAAAATGAGGCCGACTATGATCGCGCCGGCGACCCTTACGGCGGCCAGCATGAAATTTTTAATAAAATCGCCACAGAAGATGCGGATATGATGCTATGGCTGGGTGATAACTGGTATTACCGCGAAGTGGATTATGATGCCGAACAAAGCCTGCTTTACCGGGTTTTACGACACAAAAGCTACCCGCACCTGCAGCCTATTTTCCAAAAATTCCCCAATTACGCCACCTGGGATGACCATGACTACGGCCCCGACAACTCTACCAAGAGCTTTGTCTTTAAGGAACAGGCTTTAAATATTTTCAAGCATTTCTGGGCCAACCCAAGTTACGGCATGCCGGATCATCCGGGCGTTTATACCAAGGTCAGTTTTAACGATGTGGATTTCTTTTTGCTCGATAATCGCTATTACCGTGACCACGAAAATAAAATTGACGGACCGGATAAACATTATTACGGACAAAAACAGCTCAACTGGTTACAAAACCAATTACTCACCAGCCGGGCGCCGTTTAAATTTATCGTCGGTGGCGGTCAGATGCTGAATAACTTTCACAAATACGATGGCTGGGATAAGTACCGCCACGAACGCGAGCCGTTTTTACAATGGCTGGATGATCAAAAAATCACCGGCGTGATGATGCTCAGTGGTGACAAACACCACACTGAATTACTTAAAGCTGAACGTGAAAATGCTTACCCTCTGTATGAATTAACCTGTTCACCGTTAACCGCCGGCACCCACATCGGTGCACTGGATCAAATCAGCCAAAACCCCAGACTGGTAAAAAATACCCTGGTGGGTGAGCGCAACTACTGCAAAATCGCCTTTTCAGGCCCGCGCAAAGATCGGCGACTTGAAATTAAAGTACTGGGTGTCAACGGCCAGGAATACTGGCGCAAACAAATCAAAAGCAGTGTGCTCAGCTACGACCAGGTCAACTGATTTTGTTAACTCACCATGACCCAATTAAAAGACCAGGAAAAAATAGCGCAGCTTGAACAACGCAATCTGCGCTATTTAAATTTGTTCCGCTTATTTGCCGGCCTGTTCTTTTATATGCTGGTTAATAATCACTGGGTGGATAATTTCTATCAGGTCGATTATTTTCATCCCGGCGTTTTATGGACTGTCAATATCTATTTGGGTTTAAGCATCTGGGTTATGTTGTCAACCTTTATCCTGACTCAAAAAGCCGTGATTGTGATCAGTAAAACCATGCTGTTTCTGGATTTGCTGTTTTTAATTTATATGGCTTACGGCAGCAACGGCTTTGCCCAGGGTTTGGCCATTTTACCGGTGTTGCCGATTGGTTCCGCCGCCATGCTTTACCGCAAACCCGTCAATATATTGATGGCGCCATTCAGTGCCGCGGCTTTATTGTGGTTAATGCCTGAAGTGATTGACTTTTCTGCTCAGGCCACTGTCAGTCAATCCAGTTTATTACTGCATGCTTTGGCCTATTTTTTAATTGCACTGCTCGGCATTCGTCAATCCGTTTCATACACCAGCACCGTTCGTCTGTACAAAAGTCAACGCAAAACCATCAGTGGCCTGGAAAACATGAACCAGGTCATTATCGAAAAAATGTCCCAGGGCGTGATTGTTTACCAACACGATTATGTGGTGCTTCATGCCAACCAGGCAGCCAAAAACCTGCTCAACAGTGATGAATTGTTCTTTATTCCTGATGCCATTATTGAACACATGGAAAAGAAACAGGAAAGCCAAATTTACCACAGTGAACAAGGCCTGGATTTATATATTCGCAAAGCCAAGCTCAACACCGTTAAGAACTTTGGGGTGTTGTTTATCGAAGATTCCAGTTTCCTCAAAAAAGCCGCGCAGCAGCTGAATCTGGCTTCTCTCGGTAAACTCTCCAGTTCCATTGCCCATGAAATCCGCAATCCGCTGGCCGCCATCAGCACCGCTTCTGAATTACTGGCGCAATCAGAACACCTGCAAGATGAAGACCGCCAAATTGCCAACATCATCACCAATCAAACTGAACGTGCCAACCACATCATCGAAGATATCCTGGCCATGTCACGGCGCACCACCGCTAAACCCGAACAGTTAAATTTATTCGAGGTCTTAAAAAACCTGAAAAAAGAATTGATTGCCCAGGGCCTCGGCGAAGCCCAAAAAATCCATATCGTTTGTCCGCACGACAAAACCATTCATTTTGACCCCAAACACCTGCATCAAATCTGCTGGAACCTCGGCAGCAACGCGCTCAAACACGGCCAGGAAAAAACCCTCACCATCAGTGTCCACAACAACCGCATCGACTTTAAAAACCCCGGCGAACCACTTAAGTCAAGAACCCAGAAAAACCTCTTCGAACCCTTCTTCACCACCCACAACCGCGGCACCGGCCTCGGCCTCCACATCTGCCGCCAACTCAGCCACGACAACCACGCCAGCCTCACCTACCACCACCTCAACAACAACCACGTCTTCCGCCTCGAATTTAATCTGGACCAGGAATAATCATTTATTCCTCCGGCGCCCATAACGCCCGACTAATCGCCTCCGGTGTATCAAAGCCGTGACGGTAAATCAGATCATCACCAAATTCACAGACCACAAAGACATTTTCAATATCGCTGCCGGTTAGGCTGCCACTTTCATTGATTAGCTCAAAGCTTTGAAAAGTGTCTTCATAGTCGCTTTCATCAGCCAAGGGCGTAGCAAAATCAAAGGCGTCACACCACCATTACTTTAAAATATCAATGTAATATCAGGTATCAAATTAATCAGATAACCGCCGATAAAATATTGGTTGGTTATATAGCCGATATCGATAATATCACAGCTCACTAAAGTACCTGAATCATTGCCATCGCCACCACTGCAGATTATATAGCTTTAATTCGGTGTGGTAGACCGGCTTAACACCGTCATCGCATATTATTCCTCAAAACTGTTTGCAAAGATAACATCCAAATTAGCATTGACGCGATTACTTTCTATATTGATGTCACTGTAACCATCAGGTGCAACCACATTGGCCACAATGATTAATCCACCAGCATCGATTACATCAGACTGACCCATGATGGTGTATGTCATGCTTGAGTTGGCGGGAAAATCCAGTAAATGATTGATGTCACCACTACCATTAGCCATTAAACAATTCGCTCCATTGGTTGCATTGCCACAGATCCATGTTGCGTTGATCAAATCATCCGGTAACAAATGAATAAAATAAACACCAGTTAATGACTCAGAACTGTGGTTGCTGATCTGCAAGTTGTAACTTATATCGACGAGATTGTTTGCTTGCAACACATTAGACTCTAAAGCAATCATTTGTGCCGGCGTTTGCTGAACATTACTCAGTATCAATTCAAGATTGGTCGTTGTGGCTGAACCGTCTGTCACTTCTGAAATAGTTGCTGAATCATTACTGGTCACCAAGTTCGCGTTGTATACATGTGGGTCTGTATCTGTGGTTAATTTGAAGTGGTATGTTTGATTTGGATTGAGCCCTCCTTGTGTGTATACGATTTCATTTTTGCTATTGGTTTCATAAACTTGTGTAAAAGGTCCTGCCGGGTTCTCAGCCATCATGATTTGATACTGCCCATGTGCCTGATACACTGCTTCATTCCATTGTAAACTGATGCTGTCATCGCTCGAGGCTATGACTTGAATGTTAGCTGGTGATTGAGTTTGGGTGTATTGCCAGTCCTCTGTACAAAACGCAATATCAGAATTACATGGTCGAGCATTAATAAAGTCATTAAGCGTTTGATTATTGCTATAAAGCGCATTAAACCTTAAATCAGATATTGCCAAATTAGTTAAGTTCGAAAATGTAAGAGGAACTTCACCGGATAGATTGTTTGAGTATAAATACAAACCGCTTAATAAGTTTAAATTACCCAACTCAACCGGTATTTCACCAGTCAACTGATTTCTTGATAAAGACATATCGGTTAATTGGCTTAAGTTTCCTATAGTGGGAGGGATGCTGCCGGTAAGTTGATTTGCAGATAAATAGAGACGTGTAAGTTGGCTTAAACTGCCAATTTCTTCCGGAATTGTTCCACTAAACTGATTTAGTGATAAAAATAAATATTGTAACTGACTTAAATTGCCAATTTCTTTCGGGATTGTTCCGCTTAACTGATTTACAGATAAAAGTAAATATTGTAACTGACTTAAATTGCCTAATTGTGCCGGTATAGTCCCTGAAAGCTGATTTGCTACTAAGTCCAGTTGGATTAGTTGACTTAAATTTCCAAAAGATATTGGTATACTCCCACTAAGTTGGTTCTCATTTAAGTATAGATATTCTAATTGGCTTAAATTGCCGATTTCCTCGGGGATAGAGCCTGACAGCTGGTTTCTTGATAAAGATAAACTTTCTATTAAACTTAAGTTACCAAGACTACTGGGAATGGTTCCCGTTAACTGGTTACCCCAAAGGGACAAACTCGTTAAATTAGAAAGCCCGCCTAATTCTGGAGGTATATTTCCAGTCAGTTGGTTCTCATTTAAGATTAGTAATCTTAATTGGCTTAAATTGCCGATTTCCTCAGGGATAGAGCCTGATAACTGGTTTCTTGATAAAGATAAACTTTCTATTAAACTTAAATTACCAAGACTATTGGGAATGGTTCCCGTTAACTGGTTACCCCAAAGATACAAAGTCTTTAAATTAGAAAGTCCGCCTAATGCTGGAGGTATATTTCCAGTCAGCTGGTTCTGATTTAAAAATAAATATTTTAATTGAGTCAGGTTACCTAGGCTTGCAGGAATAACTCCTATCAATTGATTCTCATATAAAGACAAATTCTCTAATGAGTTTAAATTCCCCAAACTGGATGGTATACTTCCTGTTAATAGATTGTTGTCTAAACGCAAATAAGTTAAGTTTGTCAAATCACCTAACTCTGTTGGAATTACACCGGATAGTTGATTTGACTCTAAGGCCAAATTTGTCAACTCAGTTAAATTACCAATTGATACAGGTATAGTTCCTGTTAAAGTATTTGACCACAACTCTAGTCTATCCAAATTAACAAGGTTTCCTAATTCTGTTGGTATGTTTCCATTTAGGCTATTAACAGTTAAATTTAACCATGTTAAATTAGTTAAATCACCAATTTCATTAGGTATATACCCTACCAAATTCTTTTGCTGTAAAAGTAATTTCGTGACCGAATTATTCTCACAAGAAACTCCAATCCAGTTATTATCACATGGATCGCCAACCAACCAATTGGTGTTATCTGTCCAATTGACTCCATTGGTTGAATTGTATAGCGCCACCAAAGCATCGCGTTCTGCCTGTGGTACTGTCGACCATGCATTAACGGCAAATAGCATACAGATTATCATTAATTTATATTTTTTCATAATTTCCTCTTTTAAATAAATTCTCATTCATAGTTATCATCAATCTTCCGGCTTCCAAACCGCCCGACTAATCGCCTCCGGTGTATCAAAGCCGTGCCTGTAAATCAGATCATCACCGAATTCGCAGGCTACAAAGACATTTTCAACATCACTGCCGGTTAAGCTGCCACTTTCATTAATCAGCTCACAGCTTTGAATCGGGTCATTGGGCTGGGTTTGGATGGTGACATCGTAGCTTTGCTGATCGTCAAGGGGGGTTGGGAAAGCAAAGGCGCCCTGGTTTCTGATGATTAAATCATCTGTTAAGTTATTTTGCAGAACCATAAAGTTATCTGGGATTAAACCATTAACGTAACCGCCAATTACGTACTGATTAATCGTGCAATTAACTTCGATATCCGTGATGTCAGCGCCTTGCAAGGTGCCACTTCCGTTGATAACGGTGCAGCTTTGGTTTGGTGTCGTTGGGTTCGACAACACGCTGACATCATAGGCTGAGCCATCGGCCAACGGATTGAGGAATGTAAATGCACTGTTACTGTTAACCACTAAGTACTCATCACCTGCATTCATCGATAAAGTCACAAAATTATTATTGGCCAGACCCGTCACAGTACCGCCGATGCTGTGGACATCGGTGACACAGTTGACCTGGATGTCAGTGATATTTGCACCGGCCAGAGTACCTGTACCTTGTGTCACAGTACATTGCTGATTGGGAGAGCTTGGTTGTGTAGCAACAGAGACGGCATAATTTGATTCGTCATCTAACAAGGTCGCAAAAGTAAATGAGCCATCGGCTAAGACCGATAAATCATCACCGGCATTGTTTTGAAGAACCACATCATTGCCTGAGGCCAGACCTGAGACATTTCCACCCACTGAATATTGGTTGGTCTCACAAGTTACCACAATGCTGGTATCATCGTTACCAGCCAAGACACCTGTACCGTCACCATTGGTGCCGCCTGAAACAGAACAAGTTTGGTTCGGTGTGGTTGGATTGGTCAGGACAGTCACTGCATAGTTTGATTCATCGTCTAATTGTGTGTCAAACACAAAGGAACCATCGGCTGAGAACGTGAGATCATCAGTGCTGTTATTTTGCAGGACCACATCGTTACCTGAGGCCAGACCTGAGACGGTGCCACCTACTGAGTATTGGTTGGTTTCACAAATGACGATGATACCGGTTTCGTTTGCACCGGCAAGCGTGCCTGTCCCATCACCATTTGTTCCACCAGTAATCACGCAGGTTTGATTGGGTGCGGTTGGGTTGGTCAGGACTGTGACCGCATAGACTGTTTCATCATCAAGCAATGAATTAAAGACAAAAGAGCCATCGACTGAAACGGTTAAATCATCCCCGGCGTTGTTTTGCAGAATCACATCGTTACCTGAGGCCAAACCTGAGACACTACCACCTACCGAATACTGATTGGTGGTGCAGGTGACGACAATACCGGTTTCGTTTGAACCTGATAAGGTGCCTGTCCCATCATTATTATCACCACCTGTCACCACACAGCTTTGGTTGGGTGATGTTGGGTTGGTCAGGACTGTGACTGCATAGACTGTTTCATCATCAAGCAATGAATTAAAGACAAAAGAGCCATCGACTGAAACGGTTAAATCATCCCCGGCGTTGTTTTGCAGAACCACATCGTTACCTGAGGCCAGACCGGATACTGAGCCACCAACACTGTATTGACTGGTCACACAGGTTACATTCACTGTATAGTGTGTGCCATTCAGGACTCCACTATCGGCATTATCAAAGCCACAGACCTGATTGGGTGCAGTGGGCTGGGCTGTGATGTTTACATCAAAGGCTGAGCCGTCATCCAGGGTTGAAATCACCTGACTGATGTTATCATTTAAGGTCAGGGTATCACCCCCATTAGCGAAGCTCACCGAATTACCGGCTGCCAGGCCTGAAACTGAGACAGCCACATTATATTGGGTGGTGACACATTGGACCGTGACTTCATAATCCCCACCAGCTAAGTTACCTGAATTATTGCTGGTGAAGCTACAGACTTGGTCAGGGGTATCAGGCTGGGCTGAACTGATGCTCACATTAAACGCCGAGCCATCATCCAAAGTTGAAATAGTTTGCGTGGTGTTTGTGGAAAATATGGCTGTATCACCGCCATTGACAAAACTGATAGAATTGGTGGCTGCCAAACCTGAAACGATGACATTGACATCGTATTGATTGGTTGTACAAGTTACATCCAGGACCACATCAGCGCCATTAATATTCCCTATTGGATTAGTTACTACACAGGTTTGGTTGGGATCTGTTGGTTCAGTATTAACCGTGACATGATAAGCATCACCCTCATTTAATGCAGTGGCAAAGGTCGCAACACCGTCCATGCTTACCATCAGGTTATCACCGCCATTATTCATCAGCTCAACCGAGTTACCCGATGCAAGACCGGAAACATCGACTGAAACAGTGTGCGTATTAAACGGTAAATAAATGCCAAGTACAGTTCCACCTTCTCCACCCCAAACAATCATCTCCGTGCCTGTCCATATGGCCGTGTGATGACGCCTACCACTGGGTGTATTGCTAGTGCTGGTTGCTGACCAGACATTACTGTCCGGATTATACTTACCACCGCTATTTAAGTAATCTGCACCATAGCCACCCCAAACAATCATTTCAGTGCCTGTCCATATGGCCGTGTGATAATACCTGCCACCGGGTGCACTACTGGTGCTGGTGGCCGACCACACATCACTGGCCGGATTATACTTGCCACCGCTATTTGAGTAACTGCCATCATAGCCACCCCAGACAATCATCTCCGTGCCGGTCCATACGGCTGTGTGACCAGACCTGCCACTGGGTGCACCACTGGTATTGGTTGCCACCCAAACATCATCGTTCGGATTATACTTGCCACCGCTATTTGAGAAACCTCCATCACCAGAGCCACCCCAAATAATCATCTCATTACCTGTCCACACGGCTGTGTGAAAAGCCCTGCCATTGGGGGCGCCACTAGTGGTGGTCGCCACCCAATTGTCACTAACCGGATCATACTTACCGCCGGTATTCAAATGACCAAAACCACCCCAGATAATCATTTCACTGCCTGTCCACACGGCCGTGTGAAGACGTCTACCACTGGGAGCACCACTGGTGCTGGTCGCCACCCAACTGTCACTAACCGGATTATACTTACCTCCGGTGTTTAAGTAATTATAACCACCCCAGATGATCATTTCGCTGCCTGTCCATACAGCCGTGTGAAGATGCCTACCACTGGGTGCACCACTGGTGCTGGTTGCCACCCAAGTATCACTAACCGGATTATATTTACCACCGCTATTCAAGTTGTTACCACCCCAGATAATCATCTCGCTGCCCGTCCAAACGGCCGTGTGATGATATCTACCGATGGGGGCACCACTGTTGCTGGTTGCCGACCAGACATCACTATCAGGATTATACTTGCCACCGCTATTTGAGAAACCTCCATCACCAGAGCCACCCCAAACAATCATCTCCGTGCCCGTCCATACAGCCACGTGTTCACGCCTACCACCGGGTGCACCACTGGTACTGGTTACTGACCAGACATCACTGCCCGGATTATACTTGCCGCCGCTATTAAAGTAACTTCCATCAGTGCCACCCCAAACAATCATCTCAGTGCCTGTCCATACGGCCGTGTGTTCATACCTACCACTGGGTGCACCACTGGGGCTGATTGCGTACCAAATATCATTGGCAGGGTCATACTTGCCACCACTATTTAAGTAACTTGCACCATAGCCACCCCAAACAATCATCTCAGTGCCTGTCCATACGGCCGTGTGTTTACTCCTACCACTGGGTGCACCACTGGTGCTGGTTACTGACCAGACATTACTGACCGGATTATACTTGCCACCGCTGTTAAATACACTTCCATTATAGCCGCCCCAAACAATCATCTCAGTGCCCGTCCATACGGCCGTGTGAGAATGTCTGCCACTGGGTGCACCACTGGTGCTGGTTGACGACCAGATATCACTGACCGGATTATACTTACCACCGGTATTTAAGCTACCTACACCTACACGATTGCCACCCCAAACAATCATCTCAGTGCCTGTCCATACTGCTGTGTGGTAACGCCTGGCATCGGGAGTACCACTGGTACTGGTTGACATCCAAACATCACTACCGGGATTATACTTGCCACCGCTATTTAAGAAACTTGCACCATAGCCACCCCAAACAATCATCTCAGTGCCTGTCCATACTGCCGTGTGATTACTCCTACCACTGGGAGCACCACTGGTGCTGGTTGCTGACCACACATCACTGACCGGATTATACTTGCCACCGCTATGTAAGTAACTGCCATTATAGCCACCCCATACAATCATCTCAGTGCCTGTCCATACAGCCGTGTGAAAATACCTGCCATCCATATTAAATTCTTGTATCCATTGGCCGCCTGTTGATGCCTTTGTCTGCCAGTCAATATCAGCGTAGGATGAAGAGATCTTTGGAAGTTTAATTTGTTTTTGGTCTATAGGTTTATGTATGTATTTTTTTTCTTGATTGACCAGCCATTGATTGATGCTTTGTTTTTGCCAGGTTAAGTTTTTGACAGATACACTGTTTTCAGATTCTTTAATAATTTCTGTATAGGTAAAACTATATGGATATTCCTGTAGCGATTGGTGTGTGAGTTCGTTTTGTTTTTGTTTAAAGGCTTGCTCATCAAACTCAATGATGGTTTCCGTGTTCAGTTCTTGTGTCCGCGTATTAAATTCAAAGTCTTCTTTGTCTGCCTTTAGTTTAAATGTCACCATGGATTCTTGCGCATGGCTTAAATCAGTTTCACCGGTTTTAAAATATATTTCCAATTCATACTCAGCCAGTGTTTTAGTTTCAGCATGAATTTCATTGTGCTGATTAAAGCTGTTGTGTAATTTATTGTTAATCAAATAAGGGCGTGAAACACATTCAGCTATTGTGGCCGGCTGATTATCCAATAAGCTAAATACAGCCTTAAGACTTTGTGGGTCTTTGCTATTACGGGCCATGCGGTTGATGTCATACTGCAACATCTCATGATTGATGTCGATGTGAAATTGTTCGGATAAGATGGTTTGCTTATACAAACGATTCAACACTTTTTCTCGAACCTCACCGACGTCAACCATTTCAGAAAAAGCCGGTTTAGGCGCTTTATTTTCCTTCGGCCAAATATTTTTCGACCATTTGTGTTCTTGTAACTTAAGTTCACAAGCCACCAAATTATCAATGTACTCATCTTGGGATAACTCAGACCAGTTGTGGTTGATGATTTTAATTTGATCAAGATCATCCACAGCCTTCACAGAAAAACTGATGATCAGGAAAAAGGCAATTAAGTTTAATTGTGTGCTATGTTTAATCATTTTTATGTCCTCTTTTTAAGTCACCAATTAATAGAATACGGCTATTTCTATTCCATTCCATCTCTAAATATCATATCCGTAATCGCGGTAATCGTGCCAATATCCACTGAAGCACCATTAATAGTGACCGGAATTCTATCAGTGAGTTGAGACGTTGATTGACCACCTCGGTTTAATAGCGATGTGTTTAAATAATTAGCATTACCTGATAGCCGGATTTCATAATCACCATCATGTAAACCCGGGGTTAGGAATTTGGCATATTCTGAGATAAATTGATATTGGCCAATAAGAACATTATTTTGATAGAGTTCAGCTAATATATTTTTATCAGCCAGTAAAGAACCGGTGACGTTGTCTTTTAGGCTTCCCGAAATAACCGAGCCTTGATTCAAGTAAAAATCTCGTGTGACATGGCTGCTGCCATCCAATGTTATGGCGGTATTCATAACACATAAATGACCACTACAATCCAGGCTGCCTATACCCGGTGTGGTGTCAAAATACCCATAGCTTGGATCAAACCCGCTGATGCTTGAAATCAGTACATTCTTACGATCTAATAACTTTGCAGATCCGTTGTTAGTTCGAACATAATAATTACCTGCTGGTAGGGCGCTGCTGCTGTAACAAAGATGGTATTGGTTGTTGCCCATATCTAGATAAATATCCGAAGCAATTTCTATATGTTCATTTTGGTCTGAATAAATATGAACACTGAGTTTACTGCTTAAAAATTCATCACCGTTTTGGTATAAGATGGGATTTTGGCTATTATCGTAATAACAACCTTCAATACGAGAACCTTTTTCTAAAGTCACCTCCAGTCCATTTATATCATTGCCATTAACGGTAATCTCGGTTGCGTTGGTAAAATCACATAGCTTTCCCTGACAATCAATACCATCATGCACAAAACGTTTGTAGTCCATGGTATCTTGTCCTCCGTCAACAAAAGAAGCATAATCAATTTTATTGGCGGCAGAAAGGTAGTAGTTGCCATCAGGAATAGCGGCAAATCCACAGTTTGAGAAAGTCCATTCATTGTTTTGAGGATAGTTAGCGATTAAGAGACCTGCTGATTTAAGCGTTGTACTGTCGATAAGTTCAAAATCCAGATACCCATAACCACTTGAACCGACAGTAATGGGTAGCTGAGTATCTTTATCGATGACATAACCTCTGATTTGAGTTCCCGGTTGTAAATCCGGATAGGCAATTACGGTATCTTGTCCAGCTGTAACAGTCATACCACTAACAGGAAAATTCGATGGTTCAAAATGAGACCCACAACCTATTACTTGACCATTATGAAATTGACGCATTAAATCAATGCCCTGATTATTGTTGTCATAATTACGACCTAAGAATATAAGATGGTATTGTTCACTCGGCAGCAAACCATCTATACGACAAGTACTGTTGGCATCATACCAAGTACAATTTGTATGAATTTGATCTCCTTTTGAATTATGTACATAGACCCGTCGATAAATACTTGACACGTTTTGTGGCATTGTTGGTGGATTAATAACTAAACTTCCCCCTTTTTGCAAAATAAAATCATTAAGCGTATTCGTTGTATATTCTGCTGGGATACAAAAAGCATTCAAATTACATAGGGTGCCATCATGAAAAGTTCGGATATAACTCGGCTTGAATGCTGAAACATGCATTTGTGCATTATTGGGCACCATTGGAAAACTATATTGACCATTGACATCCGTAACTACTTCTAAATAACCTGACTTAAAAGGCGAGTTTTGCGTTGATTTTAATTGAACGTAAGAAGCTTCAAGGGCTTGCTGATTTGTATCAGTCACTTCACCGGAATAGATTTTACCCGTACCGGTCATTTGAATATCAGCCAGGGTGGCGGTGAACGTACCGGCACCTAATACAATGGTTTCATTACTGACGACAGGCTCTTCATAACAGCCCAGGGCACAGCTCAGGGCTTTGCCACCAGAATCATTCCAGCGATGTGGTACGGCCTGACCTGATAATACTTCGATGGTTATCGGCTGATTTTCAAAGTCATACCAGCCATAATATTTACCGTACCTGGAAGCAATATTATGACCCGTTGCACCGTAAGGTATATGAATGGTGTATTCACCATTCGCGTCTGTAACCGCTGTGTAGTCGTAATAAATATTTTCAAAATTATATCCACCCACCACATAAACCTGAACACCGGCCATCGGGTTATTACTACCATCACGCACCACACCGCTAAGCGTGGCATCAGCCCAAACGTTAAATGATACCAATACCAATAAAGCAATATATAAATTTTTCACTGTAACTCTCCATCTTTTTCTAAAATAAGAAACGTATAGAATTAAAGTATGCCCAACTGACAATTTCTCTCACTTTAGGCTGAAAAAAATTAATTTTTGTTGGGGTGAGAGGTTTTGGGAGCTTAAATCACTTTTAAATTGATATGAATAAGGACAAGTGGATGCGGGTTTTGTATTATATTTATCAGAATCAAAAAATGAGGGTTTCGGCCTTGGGCTCTGATAAAAATAAAACACCGTTAAATGTAGAACGGGCGGCGGCGTTGGCGCGGCGGATTATGTCCGGAGATGCGCTGGCGGAGAATGAGTTTGTGCGTTTGAATCACAGCTGGTTGCTGTTTATTATTCGCCGGCATTTTTCGCGTTCTTGTCATCATGAGGATATTTTGCATGATGCTTTTATGGTGGTGCTGGGTAAATTGCAGCGCAGTAAAATCAAAACCCCTGAGTCGATATTGGTGTATTTGCGTTCTACGGCGATTAATATTGGTTATGAGTATATGAAGAAAGACAAGAAGTTCTCTTCCGCTGTCAAGCAGGACTTTATCGATTTGATTGCTGATGCACAGGACACGCTGTTATCGCAACTGGTGTGGGATGATAAGGTGCATTTTGTGAAACAGGTGATTAACGAATTGGGGCAAGAGCGGGATCAGGATATTTTGCTGCAATTTTATTTCCATCATGTCAGTAAAGTCCGGATTTGTCAGAATATGGAATTAACGTCTGAGCATTTTGATCGGGTAATTTATCGGGCCAAACAACGTCTCAAAGACCTGATTAATGAAGCAGACAATAACAATGACCATGGTAAAGATTCAAAAACAAACACGCGTAAAACCGGTGATAAAAATATTAAAAAACTGTTTCAAAGTATGGTGTTGACCTTGTTTAAATGGCAGCGGGGTGTGGCATGAGTAAAATGACGCCTGATGAAAAAATGCTGCAAGATTACATCCAGAATAAGCTCTCAGCCGAGCAGACTGAAGCGGTTGATTTGTGGCTGGCTGATCACCCACAAGCGCTGCAGGATATGCAATTAGATCTGATGTTCGCACAGGGTCTTGAAGAGATTCAGGCCGATAACCCCACTGATGATAGTCAGTGGTTGCATTTACCGGGTTCTTCGTTTTTACAGCGGGTGGGTTTAATCGCTGCGATGGCGGTGGTTTTTGTTTTGGGTGGTTTGACGGTTCATTTTCTGGACAAAGACACCGGTCAGTCGATGTCACAACCGGACATTATTATGCTGTCAACCAATCGCGGCATTGAAGATGATGTTAGTTTTAATCACAATGAAAATACGGTGATACAAATTCCTGCCGGATATTTATCTGATGATCGTTACACGGTTGAATTGTTACAAAAATCCCAGACCATCTATCAGATTAATGATGTTACATCTCAAGATGATTTACTAACGGTGTTCGTTCCCAAGGGTTTGTTGGCGGCGGGGCGCTATCAACTGAAAGTGATGAATCTGAGCACGCAAGAAAGTGAAACGTTTGGTTTAGCGGTTCATTGATCTTAGTTTTTCCCGCAAAATGATGAGGTTATTGGGTGGCATACAGGGCGTATGTGACCTACATGGATGTGGGTCTGTCATGTGAGCAGGAGCGGAAATGACCTGCAACAAGAGCAGGAGCGTTCGTTGCCAAGCCCGATAATGACAGTGTCATTTTATTGTTTGATTAAAAACCAGCCGGCCCAGTATTTGGGGTGGCGGGTTCGGGGATTTTTAAGCATGGCTTTTTGGGCTGACCAAAAAGCTTGATCAACGGCTTGTTGGTCGCCCAGAAATTGGTAAAAATAAGCCATAAATCGACTGCTGGCTTGATCGTCCACCTGCCATAAACTGGCCACCACATGCTTTGAGCCGGCTTCTAAAAAAGACTCGGTTAAGCCACTCAATCCCAAGGCGTCATCGGCTTGGCCAAGACCGGTTTCACAACCACTTAACACCGTTAAATCCAGGTTATTAGGCAACGCCGCAATATCCATTACCCTGACATAAGCCGATGATTGTGTTTGACCCTGCGGGGTGTAGGCAGACAAGACCAAAGAGGACAGCCCCGGAATATCCGGATGAAAAAAGGCATGGGAAGCCATATGCAACACCCGAAAGGGCTGTAAATCCAGGCTCAAAAAGTGTCTTTTATTGGCGGCAAAACCGCTCAAAGTGGTGGCATTGAATTGACGCGCGATGAATTCAGTTTCATGTTGTGTATGAATTAACCTGGGATAGGCATTGATCGCTTCGGTTTCACCGGGTGGGTGTGTCAGGCGTTTATCCTGTGGCGTATACACCGGATCTGTTACCACCAGTGCCCGAGCCTGTTTGGGTATTCGGTGTGGGCTGCGAGTTACCGCGTCCGGGGTATTTATGCGTTGCACCGCAGTGCTGGTGACAATCGGTTGTGTCTGCTTGTATCGTGCATCAGGCAACGCACCCAACGGCAATAAGTTTAAGGGTTCATCGGTAATCAGTTGGATGGTTTTAACGGCTTTGAATCCCGATAAGGGCCCGGTCAGCGTTGCGGCCAATTGTGCCGTGTGTCGATGTTCACGGCTTTGTCCGGTCAATTCCAGTCTCGACAGGGCAATGCGTTCTTTCAGTTGTTGTTTTGGCGGCAATTGATGGGTGACAAATTGATCATGAGAAATCCACCAGGATAAACCACCGACATCACCCACGGCATACACCAACAGTAAGACGTCATCGGATAATTGTTTTTGAATGTCGTGCAATTGGATTGGAGGTTTATCCGCAGGGGGCATGTGCTGATAGGAAAAATCAATGCGGGCCTTGAGTTCAATGATGTCGTTTTCGATGCGTTCTTTATCGGCAGATGATAATTGTCGATTTTCAAGGGCTTCGGATTTGTTCTGGATGGCTTGCAGCCACGCTGTCATTTGCTCGCTGTGCAAAGAAGAGGTGTCCTCTTGCCGGCGTCGTGTGGCTGACTGAAATTGACTGCGCTGATGCATGGTTTCTAAGAATGCCTGCTGTGATTTACCCAGTTTATGCAAGATAAGGGCGTTCAGTGACCGGGTCTCTTTTAACATCTTTTGGACACTGTCGTTGATTTTGGCATCTTCTGAGCTGCCAAGATAAAACCGCAGGTTGGTGATCTCTTCATTGATGACTCGCTCAGCTTCGGTGAAATCTTGAGTTAAATAATACGCCTGTGCCAACAAATTATTGGCCCGACTGAGTAAGCCGGTGTGCCATATTTTTTTGAGGGATTTAATTTCCCGGTTGAGTATCTCTATGGCTTGCACATAATCCCGATTGTCCATGAGCCACTCAGCCCGGGTAATCTGAATACTGGCTGCCAGGCGCTTATGGGGTGAGTTTTGACTATATCGGACGGCCGGTTCGATGTGGCTGCCTGCTTTTTGTAAGTTGTCCTGTTGTCGGTAAAGGCTGTATTGGTTTAAATGACTTAAGGCCTTAAATCTTGCATGGTCATGGGTTTCGGCCAGGGCCAGTAATTCTTGGCTCAAGCGCAACGCCATCGTGTGTTTATTTTGTTTGCCGTAAATGGTGGCCAGTTTGTGCAACGACGCCATGTGACCGACTGGATGATTTTTGGGGTCTCTTAAGGTAAGGGCTTTTTTAAAATAAATTTCAGCCAATTTCAGCATCCCTAAATTATCATAAAAAATACCCAAATTATGCCGGCACAAGGAAAGCCAGCGATTATTTCCATTTTGTTCAAATATAGGGCAGGCAGATTCCAATAATTCTTGTGCGTGCTCATAATCACCTTTTTTGAGGTAATGCATGGCCAAATTATTTTTCGCTTTGGCCGGTGTTAAACGACCGGAAAGATTTTCTGATAATTGAATATAGGCCAGCCAGATGATTTCGGCTGTTTCCGGATCGCCCAAACCATCATAAATCAGGGCCAGGTTATTTAAAGTGGCCGCCGTGTTTTTGTGGTCATCACCCTGATTTATCGCAGTTATAATGTTATGGGTTGTTAAAAACGCTGTATTCAGTCTCACGCCATTAATTTCTAATGACTGATAGAACAACTTTTTCGCTTCGGTCAACTCACCCAGCTCCCAATTAATCAACCCGGCATTATTCACAGCCTGGGCCAATACCAATGAATTTAACTCGTCGGTGTAGGTATTCATTATTTTTTCAAATTGGCTCAGGGCTTCTTCTAATTGCCCCATATGCCAATAAGTCAAACCCAATGGATTTAAGGCGCGCAATGCTTGTATTGGATGATGTTCTGACCAAATCTCAATCGATTTTTTGAGGGCATCAACGGCCTCTTGCCGGGCGCCCGTTTCCTTAAGCGCAATACCTTTTTCATACAATGCCAGTCCCAAATAAAACGTGGCCCGGTCTTGTTCAAAGTACTGTTCTGCCGCCAAAAAATGGGCGATGGCTTTTGCTGTCCGGTTTGCATGCCCCAGGTATTTTTTAATCCGCAAATCATTGGCAACCGTATAGTTTTCAAGGCCTTTCATAAAATTTGCAGACTTTCCCTGTAAAGACAGCAAGGACAATTTCACCGTGGTTGAGACTGCGCTCGATTCTAAAGGTTTAACCTGAATATGAGCGTCCGTTGCATTGCCGGGAATAAGGATTAAATAATTACCATAGGGCCCCATCCAACTGGCCGAATGAATGTCCTTGTCATTTAAAGTAATACTGCCGAAGGTGTCTAAGTCTTGATTTTCGACAACAATAAGCCGATCATAATCCTGCTCGCCGATATGAATAACCGAGTCTTGGGTAACAGAATATATCTTAGTCTCACCCTCACCTAAGAAAATATCTTTCGAAAAAGATGGCAGTGAAACAAACAATAAGAAAATGATTATGTAGGGCATAGACAAGTTATTTTAAATTAAAACAACTTGTCTGGCAAAAAGTTAATTATTCGCCTGAATTACCGCCTGTGCCGGTTCCATCCTCCTGAAAAGCCTCTTTAGGAGTTATAGAATTAATTGACCTAAAATCATACCTGATGTAATGATTGTATTTTTGCCCGTTGTCACCGCCATTTTCTCCAATGTTGTTGGATGGCCTTTCACCATTATTTAATTCTGCAAAATACCACATTTGTTTTTCATGGTTGAAACGTTCATGGGGTTCTGGTGTGAACCAGTGTTTATCCGCTTGAGAATATTCTATTAATTCCGCACTGACATGCCACACCGGATTTTTTCCTCTGGTCTCACTCACATAAACGCTTGCGATACCGGTACCATCTTCAAAATCAACTAAAGTAATGACACCATTTAAATGTTTTATATTGTCTGTTCTGCAAATTCGATAAGACATGGTTTTGGGTGATTGTGTGTTTGACATAATTTTCTCCTGCTCTTTGTTGTTACTAACCACGAAGCCTCTACTGTTTAATTATAAACCATAAAGTTTCGGGTTCTTTAAGCAAGTGACTTCACCCAAGCTATTCTCTCACCCAAAGGTATTATTTAAATAATCATTTTTAAGTGAGAGATTTCCTTACCTCAAACCACTTTATAGAGGTACAAAGACATTTTGTACATTTACGTCATTTCATCTAAGTATGGGGTATTGCATCGCCAGGGAAGGCGGCATCCTTTGTGGTATTAAGAGATGATGACAAGGGGAGTTTTGGGTTTTTGCATGAAAATAATCATCCTTTTGGTGACGTCTGTGCTTGTCAGCCTCTACGGACATTATTGGTATGTGATGCAGAAAACCGTCGCAGTCACTGAACATAAGCAACCGCCAAAAGTAGCTGTTGAATCGCATCAAAACCCGTATTCAAAAATCATGGAAATCAATCAGCTCTTCGATACGTTGGCTTTACAACACGCCTTTAAACAGTCCGCTCAAAACAAACAAGACGTCAAAACGGCTTCGACATACCCTTCTCAACCACTCTTTAGCAACCCTGACCTTTCTAAACAAAGCCCCCCCAAGAGCCGTTTTCTCAAGACCTAAAGTACACAACAAACAGGCACCCAACAAAAGAAGCCATAAATAAAAACCACCAAGCTTTACAGCGCTTTCAAACCCTGAATCAACCTGCCAATGGCATCCTGGGCATCACCGTAGAGCATGCGGTTATTGTCAGCGAAGAACAGGGCGTTTTGAATGCCGGCGAAGCCGGTGCCTTTACCGCGTTTAATAACGATGGAGTTTTTGGCTTCATCGACGTGCAGGATGGGCATGCCGTAAATCGGGCTTTGCGGATCGGTTTTCGCCACCGGATTGACCACGTCATTGGCACCAATCACCAAGGCCACATCGGTTTGATGGAATTGTGAATTAATGTCTTCCATGTCCTCGATTAAATCATAGGGCACGCCAGCTTCAGCCAACAGCACATTCATATGCCCCGGCATGCGGCCGGCCACCGGATGAATGGCGAATTTCACATCGACACCGCGATCGAGCAGCATTTCCGTCATTTCCCAGAGTTTGTGCTGCGCCTGGGCCACGGCCATGCCGTAACCGGGCACAATAATGACCCGATCGGCAAAGGCCATTTGGATGGCGGCGTCCTGAGCTTCGATTTCTTTCATGTCACCGGCGATGGCATCACCACTACCTGCGCCCAAGGTTTTAAACAACACCGCGGTTAATTTGCGGTTCATGGCTTTGGCCATCAGTTTGGTTAATAAGGTACCGGCAGCGCCCACCAGCATACCGGCGATAATCATGGCTTCGTTTTGCAGCACAAAACCTTCAAAGGACACCGCCAGACCGGTAAAAGCATTATAAAGGGAAATCACCACTGGCATATCCGCGCCACCAATGGGTAAAGTCATCAGCAAGCCCAACACTAAAGACAAACCAAAGAACAGCCAGATCACCGTCGGGTTCATATCCACGGTTAGGTACATAGCCAAACCAATGGTGATTAACGCCACAACGGCATTAAAAACCTGCTGTCCGGGGAAGGCATAGCGCTTATCAATCCAACCCTGTAATTTACCAAAGGCAATCATGGAACCGGTTAACGACACACCACCAATCAAAACACCGGCCAGAGCAAACCATAAAGTCACACCGGAAATACAATCGTGGGCATTTAAAGAAACACCGGCCTCACATGCTGTCACATGATCCATACCGTTAAACAGGGCAATCATACCAATAAAAGCTGCCGATCCGCCTCCCATACCATTATAGAGCGCCACCATTTGCGGCATATCGGTCATCGCCACTTTACGGCCGCTGACCCAAGCCAGCACTGTCGATGATGCCAAAGCGGCTAAAATCAGCACCATATTGTGCATATCCGGCAACAAAAAGGTCACCACGGTGGCCAGCAACATGCCAATACCGGCCCAGACAATACCACCACGTGCGGTCCCCGGTTTACTCATGCGTCGCAAGCCGGTGATAAATAAAATCGCCGCCACAAAATAAGCCAGCTTAATAACCACCGGTAGGTATTCGTTAATGAAATCCATCATGACTGATCTCCTTCATTATTGTCATCGGTCTTTTTAACCCGTGGTTTAAACATCTCCAACATCCGCTCGGTGACCACATAACCCCCGGCAGCATTGCCGGCCCCTAAAAAAACCGCGATAAAACCAAAGGTTTTTTCTAAGGTGGTATCAGCATGACCCAACGCAATCATGGCACCGACCAAAACAATGCCGTGAATAAAGTTAGATCCGGACATTAAAGGCGTGTGTAACACCACCGGAACTTTTGAAATTATTTCAAAACCTAAAATTGCGGCCAATGTAAAAATATATAAAGCAATAAAACCATCGATCATGATTGCTCTCCCAAACCTTGTTTAACAGCGGCATGCACCACCTGGCCATCACGGGTCACCACCGCACCGGCCAAAATTTCATCGTCCCAATCCAGCGTAAAGTCACTTTCCTGATGCATGATGTTCAATAAATTCCAAATATTTCGGGCGTACATTTCACTGGCATGTAAAGGCACCGAGGCCGGTAAATTAACCGGACCAATCACCTTAACCTGTCCCACCATCACCGTTTCTCCGGCTTTCGTGGGTCCACAATTACCGCCACCTTCAGCCCCTAAATCGACAATCACGCTGCCGGCCTTCATATTCTCCACCATAGACTGACTGACAATTTCGGGTGCCGGTCGCCCGGGTACAGCCGCCGTGGTAATTAATACATCTACCGACTTTAAATGCTCGGCCAGGTTATCCTGTTGGGTTTGTTTTTCTTCTGCGGTCAGCTCTCTGGCATATCCGCCCTCGCCGACAGCATTCACACCCAGATCCAAAAATTTAGCACCTAAGGATTTGACCTGTTCTACCGTTTCGGGGCGGACATCATAACCGGTGACATTGGCGCCTAAACGTTTGGCTGTGGCAATCGCCTGCAATCCGGCGACACCGGCGCCAATGACCAACACCTGAGCCGGACGAATGGTACCGGCGGCAGTGGTGAGCATCGGAAAAAACCGTGGCGCTTCACTGGCCGCCAACAAGACCGCTTTATAACCGGCCACCGCAGCTTGTGATGACAGCACATCCATGGCCTGGGCACGGGTGATGCGTGGAATAAGCTCCATTGAGAAAACGGTGAGTTTATGATCTGCAGCCTGAACAAAACGCTGCTGATCTGAATAAGGAGAAACCATGCCAATCACCACCGCACCTTGCTTAAGGTGCGGTAAATCGGTTTCATTGAGTCCATTAACCGACACCAGAATATCCGCTGCCTCAAGTACATCCGTTCGCCTTTTCGCCAGTTGACAGGTGTCTGGATAATGGCTGTCCGGGAAACCTGCCGCTAAGCCGGCTTCCGGTTCAAACAAAACCTGCCAACCCAGCGCCAGCATCTTAGCGGCGGTTTCCGGCACCACCGCCACCCGTGATTCATTGGCGGCATTTTCTTTTACAAATCCAACCGTTATGGTCATAATGGTGTTCACCTGTTTAGCCTGTAACGGTTCAACAGTATAGCAAAAAATCCTTAACTACTTTTTAACTTTTTATAGATGCAACAGACTTTTTTCAAAACATTTATACTGGCCTTTGTGATTGGATTAATTACCACTACACCGGTCATCGCCAAGAAATTCTACAAGCATGTGGATGCAGACGGCATTGTTCACTACAGTGATAAAAAACCTGTGGCCACTGACGATTATGAAAGCTGGCAGGTAAAGGTCGAAGACAGCCAAGGAAAAGCCTCTGTGGTTAACCGCGGCACCGATCGCATGCCTTTACTGTATGCCGTGAATCCATACCATGGCCCGATTTCGGTACGACTGGCAATGACTAAAGCCGTCAATGCCCGAAGCGATCCGCCATGGCCGAAAATCTATGATGTACCGGCTTCTACCGATTATTACCTGGGTACGATTGAAGCCATCCGGGACAACAAAAGCTGGTCCTATGCTTATCAATATTCTTATCGACCGGGTCAAAACAACCCCGCTTATGATGCTGATTATGCCTACCGCTTACCCTATCGCGCGGTGGGTGATGCCTTTATCTCCCAGGGCTTTTCCGGTACATTCAGTCACTTCGATGAACAAAATAAATACGCCATTGATATCCCCTTGGCCGAGGGTACCGATGTGGTCGCAGCCCGTGGCGGCGTGGTTATGGATTACGCGGAAGACTTTATCAAAGGTGGCGCCGATGAAAAAAATCTATTTCGCAATAACTTTGTCCGCATTGCCCACGATGACGGCAGCATGGGTTTGTATGCCCACTTAAAACTCGAATCGGTGGTGGTGGGTAACGGCCAGCGGGTCAAAGCCGGGCAAAAACTGGCCGAATCCGGCGATACCGGATTTTCCACCGGCCCACATTTGCATTTCGCCATACAAATTAATCAAAACCACAATCTGATTTCCGTGCCGTTTAACCTGCAATACCCCAACGGCGAGATTAAGCAACCGATGCCGGGTTGGCTCGATTAAACGTGCCGTCGCAGGACGGCATCCAGTGTCTTTCAGGACAGACTCAAAAAAGAAAAAACCAGTTTTCATTGTGTAATATTTAAAAACTGCGTCTTTACTTAAAATCATCATCACTAATGGGCACATGTGATGTGCGTTTTTTCTGTTGCATGGAAAAACTGGTATTCACTGAGCGGATTGATGGCAACATCAAAATTTTATCGTAAATCAAGAGGTTGTAAGACTTCATATCCCGGGTGACGATTTTTAACAGATAATCATATTCACCACTGGTGGCATGGCATTCAAGGATTTCCGGCCATTGCTGAATGCCGCGATCAAAGCGCTGTACCGTTTCCGGATGGTGATTGTCCAGGGTAATCTGTGCAAAGGCGGTGATGTTTAAGCCCACTTTTTCCTGATCCACAATGGCGGTGTAACCTTTGATTAAACCGGATTTTTGCAAGGCATCAACCCGCCGCCAACACGGTGCCTGGGATAAAGCCACTTTTTGTGCCAGGTCTTTATTCGAAATGCGCCCTTCAGACTGCAGGACTTTTAAAATATCTCTGTCGTATTTATCCATAAAATGAAATTATATTTCTTTATTAGTTATTTTATTGGGTGAAATATGCTTATTTAATCCCATTGGCGCAAAATAAGCAAACATATTTGGTGGCGATTAAGAGATAATAATTACTTTCGATAACCGCCTGGATTCACCTTTTTTAAACTTATGCAAGCACAACAAAAACAAACACAAACGAACATCGACTGGTTGCACACTGCCAGAACTTTACTCACCTCACGCGCCCTGGATGATCTGGAAGAATACGATTTGGTGAAACAAAAGAAAGTGCTGTATCAGTTTTCCGCGCGCGGACACGACATGGCACAAATTTTACTGGCACAAATTCTCACCGCGAAAAAAGACGCCGTCTCGGGTTATTACCGCTCGCGGCCGCTGTTACTGTCCATGGGCATTAGTGTAGAACAATGTCTGCAGGCCAGTATGATGCGCCAGGGCGGTTTTTCCGATGGGCGGGATATCGGCGTGGTGTTTAACCAACCCAATCACCAGGGCGCCTGCGTGTTACCGATGTCGGGCGGTGTCGGTGCACAGTACACGCCCATTGCCGGCTGGGCGCAGGCGATTGAATACCACCGCAATCATTTGAATAACAGCGATTGGAATGATGCCATCGGGCTGGTTTTAGGCGGTGACGGCTCGGTGGCCACCAATGGTTTTTGGTCGGCCTTAACCATGGCCACCACCTTATCCCTGCCGATGTTTTTTTATATTGAGGATAACGGTTATGGTATTTCAGTACCTTCCAGCTTTCAAACACCCGGTGGCAATATTGTTAGTAACCTGGAAAGCTTTAAAGGCATTAAATTATTTTCCGGTGACGGCACCCAGCCACAAGTGGCCGCTGATTTAATCCAACAGAGCAACGACTATATCCGAACAGAGCGTAAACCAGCCTTATTGCGTCTGACCGTACCCCGTTTGAACGGCCACTCTGCACAAGACACGCAAGGCTATAAAAGTGAGGAGCGCCTTACATTTGAACAACAGCATGACCCATTGCCCAAGCTCAAAGCTTATTTACACAAACAGAACATATTAACCGCAGATGCATGGGATAAAATGGCACAAGAAACCAAAGACGCCGTTTATAAAACCTACCAAAAAGTGGATCAACAAGCCCATGCAGACCCCAAAACCATTACCCGCCATGCCTTTAGCGAACAAGATGAGCACGGCAATGAAGCGCTGCAACAACAAGGCGGTATTCATTTAAATAAACCCACCTTTCCGCCAAGCAGTGAAGAGGTGGTGGCCGAGTCCGGCCGTGCCAATATGGTGACTGCGATTCGTCGCACCTTAGATTATGAACTGACCCATAACGATAAAATGCTGGTGTTCGGTGAAGATGTCGGAGCCAAAGGCGGTGTTCACGCCGTGACACTGGGTTTACAGGACAAGCATGGCGAACAACGGGTGTTTGATACCTCATTGTCAGAAGAAGGTATTATCGGACGTTCTGTGGGTATGGCCCTGGCCGGTTTATTACCGGTTCCGGAAATCCAATTCAGAAAATACGCCGATCCGGCCGAAGAACAACTCAATGACACCGGCACCATGCGCTGGCGCACCAATAACCGCTTTGCCGCACCCATGGTGGTGCGCATGGCCGGTGGCTATTTTGGTTGTGGCGATCCCTGGCATTCACAATGCGCTGAGGTCAAATGGGTCCACGCCATCGGCTGGCAGGTGGCCATGCCATCCAACGCCGAAGATGCGGTGGGTTTATTGCGTTATGCTTTACGCGATAATAACCCGACGATTTTCTTTGAGCACCGCAAAATGCTCGATCACAGTTGGGCGCGACGACCATATCCGGGCGATCAATACATGATTCCGTTCGGCAAGGCCAAAACCATCACATCAGGTGACCGTTTAACCATCGTCAGTTGGGGCGGCATGGTGCATATGTGCCAAAGCGCCATAGAGCAAACCGGCATCAATGCCGAGCTCATTGATTTGCGCACCTTGCGGCCCTGGGATAAACAAGCGGTGTTAGACTCAGTCAAAAAGACAGGCCGCTGCCTGATTGTGCATGAAGACAACATCTCCGCCGGTTTTGGTGCAGAGATAGCCGCGGTGCTGGCTAAAGAGGCCTTTTTCTACTTAGATGCACCGATTGAACGGTTAGCGACCGCCGACATTGGCAACCCCCATGATCCGCAATTAATGGCCGCAGCCTTACCCAATACCGACACCATTGCCGAAAAAATCATTGAATTGGATAAAATATGAGCAAAACAGTTGACATTACATTAGAAGAAGCGCAAACTGAAGGCACCACAGCCACCGTGGCAGAATGGCTGAAACAAGTCGGAGACCGGGTTTGCAAAGATGAACCCATCATTGAACTCGAAACCGACAAGGTGATGATGGAAGTCGTCGCACCTGCTGATGGCGTTTTAACCGCCATTCATGTTGAAGTGGGTGAAACCGCCACAGAACAAAAAATTCTGGGAACTATTGACACCGAAGCAGAGTCAAAGCCTGAGAACGAAGAACGTAAAACCAAAGAAAAATCTGCTCCAAAAGATAAACAACACAGTTTATCGCAAAAAAACACGCCGGCTGCGGGGCCCTTAGATCATCCCCCCTCTAAGTTCAAGAGTCCCGCAGTTCGGCGTCTTTTATCACAACACGACCTCAACCCTGAATCCATACCTGGTACCGGCAAAAACAACCGCCTCACCAGCCGAGACATTAAAGCTTATCTTGATCAGGTTGAATCAGACAGCACCTCCTCGTCCGATGACAGCCAATTTATCAAGCACACCCCGATGCGGCGCAAGATTGCCGAGCATATGCAGCACAGCTTACAAACTGCACCGCATGTCACCGCCGTTTTTGATGTCGATCTAAGCCGTATCATAGCGCACCGAACACAACATAAAAAATCTTATGAACAACGTGGCATAAAACTAACTTTTACCGCCTATTTTATTGCCGCCACCGTTTCAGCCCTTCGACACCAGCCCAAAATCAACGCCCGTTTCCACGAAGATGGTTTAGAAGTTTTTAATCACATGAACATTGGTATTGGCACGGCACTGGGTGATGACGGTCTTATCGTGCCGGTGTTAAAGCACTGCGAGCATAAAAATGTAGAACAAATCGCACAAGGCCTGACCGAAATGACCGACAAAGCCCGCACCGGCGAACTGAAACAATCTGATGTCCAGGGCGGTACTTTTACCATTTCCAATCACGGCGTGTCCGGCTCCCTGGTGGCCACACCGATCATTATCAACCAACCTCAGGTGGCGATTTTAGGCTTAGGGAAAATTGAAAAAAGACCGGTGGTCAAAACAATTGACGGCGAAGATGCACTGGTGATTAAACCCATGTGCTACGTCAGCCTGACCATCGACCACCGCGCCCTGGATGCTTATCACACCAATGACTTTCTCAGTCACTTTAAAGATTTTATAGAAAACTGGGAAGCTTAACTCTCGTTTTTTAGTTATTTTACAAAAATTTGTTTAGCTACTTTTCATCATTTAAACTAATTCAAAGGATCTTTCTTGTATTGTATTGATATGCTGTACTCTCAAATTGACAAATTGAAAATTAATATTTTATTATGGTATAATCGCAATATGTAGTCAATTTCTTGACTCAACCGAAAAATCAGGTCTGTATGTGCGTTTCTTATCCAAGAAGTGCATAGCACTCACGCACATACCAGGCCGCTCTTATTGTTAATATCTATGTACAAATATGCGATTCTAATTGATGCTGGTTTTTTGAAAAAGAAACTGTTTGTTCGAAACAATAGAGTGCCAATAAATTCTGATTTAATAATTGATTTTGTTGCCGATATTAAATCATCTATGGCAAATGTTATCGATGATAAAACTTTTATGCATAGAATTTATTATTATGATGCTTATCCTGCCGATGGAAGATTTAAGAATCCTATAAGTAATTCCAAAATAGACCTTCAACAAACTGAAATATATAAAATAAATGCCAGAATAATTTCAAAACTTAAAATTACTCCAAATTTTGCAGTTCGGTTGGGTGAATGCGCTTTTCGAGGATGGAAAGTTAATAATTCAGCCCTTAAAAGTAACGATGGTCATGGCAATGTAAATATTGTGGAATCCGATTTGAGTTTAAATATACAGCAAAAAGGCGTTGACATGAGAATTGGTCTTGATGTTGCCACCCTGACTCTTAAGAAACAAGTCAATGGCATTGTATTGGTATCAGGTGATAGTGACTTTATTCCTCCAATGAAATTCGCAAGAAAAGAAGGTGTTCAACTTATTTTATGCTCTTTAGATCACAAAATTAAAACAGAGATGCTTGAGCACAGTGATTATTCACTACAAGTGTAAATATTATTTAAGCAATAAGTGCAGATTTAACTTTAAGAAGCCTGAAACGGCTTCTCAAAGAATAAAGATTAATTTCTCAAAACACGAACATCAATAAATCAACCACACCCAAAACAATGGCTGCAATACCCAAAGGTTCTTTAATCGGCGCCAGTTTATCGACAACTTTGTTGATGTTGTCATTGATTGAGGCATTGTCTTTCGTCCAACCCCGTAATACGTTTTGGGCATAGAGAAAACCCAAAGCCATCATCACCAGTGCCGACAACAAAGCTAAAAACAAATACAAATTAAAGTATTTAATCCAGCGCAACACCCGGAACAACCATATAATACCGAGCACAATGGCCACAATACCAATCCAGCCTTCAGACTGTCTTAAGAAACTAATCAGGTCTTTGGTGCCCGGCGCCATCGCCTGAATGCGCTCAGCGGCCGCCAAAAAACCCAACACCAGCAAGGTAATAATTAAGAAAAAAGTCATATCTGCCTCTTAAAATGAATGCTTATTATTTTAGCAGAATTACGAAATTATTTTGTAAAAAGGAATTATTAATCGGTTAATTTGTGAACTCATTCCGTTTATTTTAAAAGTGACAAGCTGTGAAAAGACATCAGCTCATTCAAATCGAATATTGAACTCACCGTTATTGTCCATACTTTATTAAACTAATCCATTCACAGCTCGGCATTGGGAGAATCCATTGAATACAAACACTGAAATACGCCAATCACTCAAAAAATTGCTGCCCAATGTGCCACAAAACTGGCTTAAGCTGACCACCCATCGCCTCGATATTTACAATGAAGCCAATGCCAAATCTGAGTTTTTGAATGAGCTGAAAAAACTAATTAAATCCGGGGAAACCGATACCAAACAGCTGAAAAACTTACCCACCGCCTATGACTATATTCGACTTGGGCATCAGTTATCCAGTCTATTGGAATGGGTTTTGGCCGAGATTAATCAGGTCAACGATGAACAAGTCATTGCTTTTGCCTCAAAAACAATGCCGATTCTGGCTGTTTTACGGCACAATGCCATTAATAATCAAGCCACCCATATTTATTACGACACTGAACATTCACCACTGATTGACGAGTCTCGACTTAATAACATCTATGGTTATCACTATCAGCTAAGCCAAGTGGCTGACACTGATGACATCCCACAACAGAGCGAAGCCTCGGTTATTTATGTCACGCAACAGCCGTTTAATAAAAAACCCAACAATAATCCTGCCATTGATGTGATGGTTAATATCCAACCACAATCAGGGTCTTATGTACTGATTCAACAAGCCGACTCGCAGGCCTTGGTCAAAGCCATCCAACATGTCCGTCGACGAGAAACAATCGCCATGTCGCCACTGAATTGCTATCGGGTTTTGAATGAAATGGCCGGCAAACCAACTGAGTCATCAGTCCTTAACCCAAACGCTGAAAACACTGTGGCGCATTGCATTCAAAACAATACCGGCAGCGGGTCAACACCGCTGGTGGCCTCAAGTGGTCTGTCCATTCAATACGCCATTTTAATGGGCTTAATCGAATACGCCCAAACAGAACACCCCGACAAACCCATAAAAATTATTTTACCGCCCAACTGCTATGGCGGCACCAATGACCAATCCCGCCGCGTGGCCGATTTAGTCCCCCAAGCAGAAATTATTGATTTGCCGGTTGATGGTGGCGCGGATCTGGTGAACAGCTTAGAAACGGCTTTAGAGTCTGTGGCGGAAGCTGATGGTGTGCCGATTGTCCTGGCAGAAATTCCCACCAACCCGCGGGTTGAAGTGCCCGACATGACGGCGTTAAGTAAAACTTTAAACAAACAACGTCAAACACCCAACAAGGAAACAGCCGTTCAGCCCGTTTTTATGGTGGATCAAACCTTCTGCCCGAATGTCCCTTTATTGGGTTCTGACAGCGAACTTGCGAATGTCAAAACCATTTCATTTACCAGCGGTTCAAAATTCCCCAGCGGCGGTCGCTGTATCGCCGGCTACTGTGCCGCCAATCAGGTGGCTCAAGATTTAATGCCGCTGATCGAAGCGCATTTAACGCTGTCGGACAACCAGGCTAATGAAAATCAAATTAACACACTCGCCGAAACCATGCCCTCGATGACCAAACGCATTGACCAAGCTTACGAGAATACGCGAGAATTTGTTCAGGCCATTCGTACACTGCTACCGTCAGCCAAAATATTTTACGTCACCGATGACATGGCACAAAGTGGCTTTAAACCTTCGGTGTTCTCACTCGATTTACCGGTTGAAGCCAAAACCCGACAAGAACAACAGGAACGACAAAAAGAACTCAACAAAAAACTCATTGCCTTTATGATTCAACGGCACCCGAAAAGCTGCAAAAACTGCGTCAGCTACGGCCAGCTCAAAGGCAGCTACTGGACCATCCCCGCCACCTCAACCCAGGGCACCACCAAAGAAGACGACAAAGACTACGTTGTCCGGGTCTCGATTTCGCCGGATGTGGATGTGGCTGAATTAACCAAATCTTTTAAAGCATTTTGTGAGGAACATGATTTGCTTTAAATCACTTGCCGTCGCAGGACGGCATCCAGCGTCTTTAAGAACAGGCTCAAAGAACTAAATCAATTAATATTGTCAAAAGACATTAAAGTAACGATGGAAAATAATGAAAGATGCTGAAAGCAAATCAAAAAGAGCCTTAAGATCAATACCAAAAATAATTGGCTTTGGAATCGTAATAAGTTTATCACTTCTCGGTATCTTCTTTATAGCTTTGGTTATTTACATCACTTATTTCGACTCGTTAGGTAGCCATTCCAAACAAAACGATGCCATATGGCAACTCAATAAAATTGATAATGCTTTAGAAGAATATAAGTTAGATATAACCACCTATCCATCATCACTATCGGAACTCATTGAAGACGATGAATCCAAATCCATGTGGATGGGTCCTTATCTGAAATCAAAGGGACATATAGATCCATGGGGTCACATTTACCATTACCAATATTTCCCTGAAAGAAAAGGTTATCAACTTTACACATTAGGCTCTGACCATGCAGTCGGTGGAGATGACCAAGCAAAAGACAGAATCAGCGCCAAGTCACTCATGCTGATAAAGCCTAATAAGTTGTATGAAGACTCAATTAAAAACGATGATAAAAACCAAAAATAGTAGCATACTTTAACCATCAGACACTGGTTCAACAGAATTTTGCAACTCCACTTGCCGTCGCAGGACGGCATCCAGTTTCTTTCAGAATAGACCCAAAAAGCCGAATCATTAAAAACAGCTGAAAAGGATTAAACGTACAATGACAAAAACCAAAAAACACAGCTTATTCTCAACCATCAGGCGCTGGCTTGTCCGGCTTGTGTTGCTTTGGTTTTTCATCACCCTGTCATTGGTGCTGGCCATGCGCTGGTTTAATCCACCCACCACCGCTTTTATGTTGCAGCGCATGTACAGCCAAGAACATGATCGCATCGAAATACAACATGAATGGCGCGATATAACAGACATTGCACCCGCATTGGCGATGTCCGTCATCGCCTCCGAGGATCAAAAGTTTGCCGATCATTGGGGCTTTGACCTGGCCGCCATTGAACAAGTCCTGGAAGACCGTCAAAACGGCGAAAAAATGCGCGGCGCCAGCACCATCAGCCAACAACTTGCCAAAAACCTGTTTCTATGGCCCGGTCGTAGCTGGGTCCGCAAAGGCCTCGAAGTCTATTTCACGGGTGCCATCGAAGTCATGATTCCCAAGCGACGGATACTTGAATTGTATTTAAATGTGGCCGAATTCGGTGACGGCATCTACGGCGCCGAAGCCGCCGCTCAAGCCATTTTTGGTGTCCCGGCTCAATCACTGAGCGCCCACCAATCCGCCCTGTTAGCTGCGCGCTTACCCGCACCGAGAAGATACGCCATTCAACCACCCTCCGACTATATGAACCAGCGCGCCCGCTGGATAGAGCAACAAGTTAAGCAACTGGGTGGTGAGGGTTACTTGGATGGTTTGTGAAAGTTGCAATTCAACCCGATACAACGCCCAAGCGACGTATTCGAGCTTGACTCGGATACCCAGTTTGCGCAGCAAACAAAAGCACCGCTTTTTTATAACAATCCAACCGTTGAAGTCTCAATTTTGCATTAGTTCGGTAGGTTGGCGCTGAGCGAAGCGAAGTCCAACATTTGACCTATTACAATTGATGGATATGTCTAATTATTTATTATGTGTGAATATTTAAAACCCATTGCACGCCCGTTATCTCACGAAAAACTTTCATGGTTAACAATGAATAAATAAAACTGAACTCTTTAAACTTAATGTATTCATCCATTAAATCATTAAATGATTTCACATTCTTCATATTTTTTGCAATTACCTCACTTGTATTTAGAATCCACTTTTTATTATCTAAATAATAACTATCTTCAATTTTTTGAAGCTCCGATATTAAATCTATATTTTCAAGTTTCTCAGGCTCGCTAAAAGCAATAGAGTAATTTCCAGCGCATGTATAAGTGTTTAAGGAATGGTTATTGAGATCAGAGGCTTTTTTGAAGTTTGAATTATCTATGATTTCTCCTTTAATTTTGAGACTTACAAGTTCTTCTATGTTATTTATGGCTGGTGAGGCATAAATAACAAGAGCTCTGTTACCAAATGACTTATCTATTTTTGAAAGAATGCTTTGCTGTTTTAAATATATTTGGTATCTATAGTACTCTTTTTGCCAGTATTGCCACTCTTTACTATTAGGCTTTTCCATATATTCTGGCCGTTTATATTGAATTAGTAAATTTGATTTTATATTGGGAATTTTATCAATTAAATGTCCAATTTCAGCTTCCAAATCTCGTGCTATATCCAGGAGATTTACTCCAGAAAAGGGCAGAAATGGATAATTCAGTTTTTCCCAAAGATCACTGTTTTTAGAATATGATGCTGAATCGAATCCAAAAAAACCTTCCAAAACCTGCCCTGGAGGAAAATAAACCGAAGACTTTGAATCTAATTCATTATTAAAATAACTTTCATATGTTTTTTCTTCAAAACCAACTTTCATATTAGGAACAATAAACCGAACTGAATTGGGGAGAAATTAAATGCAACACAATTAAATAGCTTGTATTTGTTAAGCTTAAATTGGTTCAAATTCTTATATAGATTCAATTTAGAAAATAAAGCCAATCTTTTAATTCCCATAACCCTCGACTTATTGCTTCAACATCATCAAAACCATGCCTAAAGATTAAATCATCACCAAAGTCGCAATACATAAAGATGCTTTCTACATCTTGCCCATTAATTGTGCCGCTGTTATTGGCTAGTTCACAGGTTTGGATTGGGTTATCAGGCTGTTTTTGAATTGTAACATCATAACCTTCTAAATCATCCAAAGGTGTCGGTAATACAAATGCCCCTTCATGTCTCAATATTAAATCATCTGAAGCGTTATTTTGTAGAACCATATGATTATTGGGTATGAGTCCAAAAGCATAGCCACCCACTAAGTATTGCTTGGTTATACAATTTAAATTGACATCAGTGAAATCTCCACCCGCAATAGAGCCACTCGCATTATTAATAGAACAGGTTTGGTTGGGTGATGTTGGATGCGATGCAACAGATACGTCAAAACCTGATCCATCTGGTAAATTATTAAAGAAAGCATACGAACCGTTATTGCTTATCAGAAGATATTCATCAGCGGTATTGTTGTATAAAGTTAATACATTGCCAGTGGCCAAGCCAGAAACGAACCCACCTAAAGTATATTCAACCGTCTGACAATTTACTAAAATGGTTACGTCTTCGCCCGCTAAGATTCCTGATCCATCATCATTCCCGCCATTGCCCCCTGATATTGTACAAACCTGATTCGGGCTAGTCGGCTGCTCTGTTAACGATACATCATAAGCAGTACCATCATCTAAAGGCTGAGCAAAGTTTGCTGTAGTATTATTATTAAAAACCAAACTTTGGCCATTTGTTGTTAATTCAATTGAATTATCTGGATCTAAACCGGAAACAGTCACGGCAATATTGTATTGAAGTGTTGTACATGAAACCCCGATATGAACATCAGCCAAATTTATGGTGCCTGATTCTTCACCCGGTGTAATGCTACAAATTTGATTGGGCGCCGATGGCTGAGTATCGACAGTAATTAGATAATCGGCTCCATTGGCCATTTGAGTGGTGAAGTATGTAAGTACATTGTTGTCACTCACTTCTAATAGATCGCTACCATTATTATTGAGTTTAACTGTATTTCCTGCAGCTAAACCTGTGACTGTTACCCCAACTTTAAAAGTATCAGAGCATTGTATTGACACATCTTCTATATCTGCTGATATGTTGGTTCCAGAACCATTGGTGACAGTACATGTTTGTGATGGATTTTGAGGGTCGGCTAAGACTGTTACATCATAACCAGTTCCTTTTAAAATAGGCGTGTTAAATGTAAAGCCCCCATCAGAAGTTAAAATTAAATCATCACCTCCGTTATTTTGTAGGGTGACTTGGTCACCTTGCAAGCCACTTAAGCTACCTCTGATATCATAATAATAATCAAAATAATATAGCCATATTGGAGAATCTTCACCCGTACCCCAAACAATCATTTCACTACCGGTCCATACTGCGGTGTGATACTGACTTGCACTGGGTGCGTTAGAGACTCTGGTTGCTTGCCAGCTATTCGTGTTGGGATTATAACGACCACCGGTATTTAATGAACCGCCACCAGTTCCACCCCAAACAATCATCTTACTGCCGGTCCATACCGCTGTGTGACGCATTCTTACACTGGGTGCGCCAGTGGTAGGGATTGCTTGCCAGCTATTCGTGCCGGGGTTATAACGACCACCGGTATTTAATCTATTACCAAAATACGTCCCACCCCAAATAATCATTTCACTGCCGGTCCATACCGCGGTGTGATGACTTCTAACTGCGGGTGCGCCAGTAACCTCGGTTGCTTGCCAGCTGTCAGTACTGGGGTTATAACGACCACCGGTATTAATAAAATTAGCACTATAACTATAAAAATAACCACCCCAAACAATCATCTCGCTACCGGTCCATACCGCGGTGTGATCTGATCTACCACTAGGTGCACCAGTAACTTGTGTTGCTTGCCAGCTGTCTGTATCCGGATCATAACGGCCTCCTGTATTTAAGTAACCACTATCTCCATATCCACCCCAAACAATCATCTCATTACCGGTCCATACCGCGGTGTGATCATATCTACCACTGGGTGCACCAGTGGTGGGGGTTGCTTGCCAACTGTCCGTACCGGGGTTATAATAGCCACCGGTATTTAAAAAATCACCCCCATCGTCACCACCCCAAACAATCATATCACTGCCAGTCCATACCGCGGTGTGTCTTGTTCTACCAGTTGGTGCATTATTAATATTGGTTGACAACCAAGTGTGAGTTATAAGATTATAACGAAAGCCTGAGTTTAAAAAACCATAATTAATTCCACCCCATACAATCATATCATTACCAGTCCATATAGCTGTATGACTAGTCCTGGAAATAGATCTATCCTGAGTGTTCATAGAAATCCAGTTATCGGTTACTGGGTCATAACGACCACTGGCGTTTAAATTATTACCATATTCATCCCAAACAATCATCTCACTGCCGGTCCATAGCGCTTTATGTTCATATCCTCCGCTGGGTGCGCCGGAGACTTGAGTTGCTTGCCAGCTATCTGTGCTTGGGTCATAACGTCCTCCCGTATTTAAGTAATCACTATCTCCTCTTCCACCCCAAACAATCATCTCACTGCCAGTCCATATCGCTGAATGTCCATTTCTAGCATTTGGTACATTTGTTGCAACTGTGGTTGAAGACCAGCTATCCCTCTCAGGGTCATAACGACCTCCCGTGTTCAAAGCTCCATCATTTCCATATCCTCCCCATATAATCATCTTACTTCCAGTCCACACAGCAGTGTGGTCGTATCTTCCTGTTGGCACATTTGTGCCTACACTGATTGACGACCAGCTGTCGCTATCGGGATCATAACGGCCTCCCGTATTTAAGTAGCCACTATCTCCGTTTCCACCCCAAATAATCATCTCACTGCCGGTCCACACAGCAGTATGGCCAGCTCTTTCTGTTGGTAGGTTCGAACCTAAGCTAATTGAAGACCAGCTATCACTATCAGGATTATAGCGTCCGCCCGTATTTAAGTAACCACTATCTCCATATCCACCCCAAATTATCATTTCAGTCCCGGTCCAAACAGATGTGTATCCAACTCGTTTTGAAGGCGTATTATTAGAATTAACAGAAGACCAACTATCTGTATCAGGGTTATACCTACCGCCTGTATTTAACTGATTATTATCTTCTCTATCAACCCCTCCCCATATAATCATCTCACTTCCTGTCCAAACAGCGGAATGATCTTTTCTTGATAATGGCGCATTTATAGTACTCATAAATGACCAACTATCACTAACAGGGTTATATCTTTCACCTCTATCTTGATAAGTATTACTGCCTCCCCAGACAATCATTTCAGTACCAGTCCAAATTGCGGTGGAACCTCGTCTTTTTATCTCAATCTCATAATTTTCCCACCTGTCTATAACCGCAGCTTTATTATTCAATCCCTGTTCTTTTTTAGTGATTTTTGGCAAAGAATATTGATGCGTTTTTGATGCTGGAAGGTATGTAATATCTGAATGCGTTGAAAGCCATTCATTTTGACTTTTCTTTTTCCACTGCAGCACCTTTACTTTTATGCTTTGTTGAGTTTCTTCAACTATTTCAGTATAAACAAAAGAAGCATGATGCTCTTGGAGATTTCTATTATTGGATTTTTTTACGATATGTTTAAACTCTTCCGCATCCAGTTCCACAATTCTCTTTTTATTTATTTCCTCTGGTGAAGGCTCAGTATCTAAAGATTTTTTATCAGCAGATACCAATCCATAAGTTATCGTATTAATTTGTGCGGTTGTATCATCTGTATTGTTGCTCAGTAGGTATTTATCTAATTCTCTTTGAGCCTTTTGTTTAACTTCTGCATGAATGGTGTTGTTAAAATTAAACTGGTTGGCTAATTTCTTTTGAACCAAGTAAGGTCTTGAGACACATTGAGCGATGGTTGTTGGGTCATTATTTAAAACATCAAATAACTCTTTAAGGCGTTTTGCATCTTTCGTCTGTCGAGCCATTCTGTCTAAATCATGCTGCAGCATCTCAGGCGTAATCTCAAAATTAAATCTTTTTGCTAAAACGGCCTCCATTTTAAGATTCTCAAGCACAGATTGACGAATTTTGTCAGTATCTACGACCTCTGAAAATAAGGGTTTTGGAGATTTGTTTTCTTCTGGCCAAAGATTATAAGACCACTTAAGCTCATCTATCGCGGTTTTACATTCGACTAAATTATCGATGTATTCTGCTTGATTCAGATTCGTCCAAGCCAATGGCAGTGGCTTAACAACGTCTTTAGAGAAAGACTGATTAGAGAAAAGGATTAAGAGTGAAATTATTAAGATTGATACAGATTTAAAGCGATTCATTTCCATGTTCTTATATGTTTTTTCCATTATACAATAAACTGAACATTAGTTCTGTAATCTCAACTTCTTGATCTGGTCTATAAATATGAGAGTATTGTTATTGAATTGACAGACTGTGACTTTTTTATAACAAGGTCATGATTTTATGGACTTGGGGTTAAACTGTACATTCTATGATTCTAACTTTATAAATAGATATTTTCAGAACGAGCATAATTAAAACATCATGAGAACTTTACCATTTAGGCATACGTAAAGGCCTATGCATAGGGAATTACCTGCCCAAAAGACCATTTAGAAAAATATGATACTTCGGAGTTTATTCAACTTATTTTTAGAATATTATTTCTTCCCACCAATTGATTTTTTGTTCGTTTTTGTGATGGAAAGCGAAACAATTTCAAATAGCAATGTCCAAAGTTACATCAACTAATTCTAAAGAATTTTTTTATAACGATGTACATTTTCACTGCAACCTTCATATAAATAAATAGAGTCAAAAACCGACTGGTTTTGTAATTTACTTTTAAAAGCTACTGTCAAGTTATTTCCAATTTCATCTATATCAAAAAAAGGACCAAATAAACCAACTAACAGTATACCTTTACCATGAGACCTAGCTATTTTAATCATCGTACTTTTAGTTAATTTCTTTTCAATAACAGTTTCAACTTTATTGCGTGTAGTTTCGTCAGGATCTTTGACATACCCTCCTTTAGAAGGTCTATGTGTAATATCTGCTGCATAAGAAGTTATGCTAATAGCAACGTCTTGACTATAAAAAGCGTCAGTGATTTCTACCCAAGTATTTTTGCGGTCAATTTCTACAAAAGCATCTGGTGGATCTGGCTGGGACTTAATCTTAAAAGTCAAACCCTTTCTTTTTAGACATTCGCCAAATGATTTTAAAACACTGTTTTCATGAACACTTTTTAATTTTCTACGTGGAATCATGTTAATACTTAAAATTTATTATTTGTGAGTCAACATCAGATATCGAAATATTTTTTACTTAGTACATTCGTTCCCATATTGTTGATTATATCATATTTAAAGCATATTAAACTTTAATAATGTGAAACCAAATAATAAGCAAAAATATCTTCAGACACTTTTAAATCATGATGAACTTTGCGAGATACCTCGGCTACGCTCGGTATGACATTAATTTTATTATCACATTCTGTTCACAAGTGTTAAATTAGTCACTTCTGTGTCGATATCATGGAAGCAAGGATTGACTGGAGAAACTGGTGTCTGGTTTAGAACGTTTTTTGATTGATGCTTTTCTCTATTTTTTAAAATGGGTCCACGGGTCAAGCCCGAGGACGACGCAGGTGGTGGGGGCAAATCGAAAGTCACAAGAAATGTTTTTGAATGTTAAAATGGCTCTTTTTTAAAAACAAACTATCTATGCGTCCATCGAAACGAGCGAATGATGAATTACGGCCGATCCGTATTGAGCGGAATTACACCATGCACGCCGAAGGTTCCGTGCTGATTTCTTGTGGTAACACTAAAGTTTTATGTAATGCCAGTGTCGAGGACCGGGTACCGCCGTGGTTACGGGGTAAGGGCCAGGGCTGGGTGACAGCGGAATACGGCATGCTTCCGCGGGCCACCAATACCCGCAATGGCCGGGAAGCGGCGCGGGGTAAGCAAGGCGGGCGAACGCTGGAAATTCAGCGTTTAATTGGCCGGTCTTTACGCGCGATTGTTGATTTGTCGGCTTTGGGTGAGCGGGTGATTACCGTGGATTGTGATGTCATTCAGGCGGATGGCGGGACACGCACAGCGTCCATTACCGGGGCTTATGTGGCGCTGTATGATGCGGTGGAATCCTTATTAAAAAACAACATCATCAAAAAGAACCCACTGCATGGTTCGGTGGCGGCGGTGTCGGTGGGGATTTATAATCAACAACCGGTGCTGGATCTGGATTATCCCGAAGATTCTCAAGCCGAAACCGATATGAACATTGTCATGAATGATGGCGGGCATTTTATCGAGGTTCAGGGCACTGCTGAAGGCCATGCCTTTCGTCGGGATGAGTTGAATGAATTACTGGATTTGGCCGACAGTGGTATTCAGCAATTATTATATGCTCAGCAACAAGCCATTTTAAACAAATCATGAAACAGCTGCTGTTAGCCAGTGGTAATCGTGGAAAGCTGAGGGAACTGTCTTTGGCTTTGCAGGATTTTGGCTTTGAACTGCAGTTGCAACCGAAAGACGCTGCTTATGAGGTCGCTGAAACCGGCAGCACCTTTGTTGAGAACGCGATTATCAAGGCCCGTCATGCTTCACAAATCAGCGGTCTGCCGACGTTGGCGGATGATTCGGGGCTGATTGTACCGGCGCTGAAAGGCGAACCGGGGGTTTATTCTGCGCGCTATGACGGTGAGCAGGCTTCGGACAGTGATAACAGCACGTTGTTAATCAAGAACATGCGCAACATCGATGACCGCCGGGCTTATTTTTATTGTTGCCTGGTGATGATGCAGCATGCCGACGATCCGGCGCCGGTGATCGCCGAAGGCCGCTGGTACGGCGAAATCAGCCAACAATCCCAAGGCGATGGTGGTTTTGGTTATGATCCGGTTTTTTATCTGCCTGATTTAAATTGCAGTGCCGCTGAATTACCAGCTGCTGAAAAACTGCGCTTATCCCACCGCGGCCAAGCGGTCCAACAGCTGAAAAGCCGTTTACAACCAAAGGTATGATCACACCGCCTAAACTCAGTTTATACATTCACTTCCCGTGGTGCGTGCAGAAATGTCCGTATTGTGACTTTAATTCCCATCAACTAAAAACTGACCTCGATGAGGCGACCTACGTGGATGCTTTACTGACCGATTTAGAGCAGGATTTACCGTTAATTTGGGGTCGCACCATTAACACCATTTTTATGGGCGGCGGCACACCAAGTTTATTTTCCGCCCAATCGATGCAGCGTTTGCTCAGCGGTATTCGTGCTTTACTGCCGATTCGACCGGATGCGGAAATCACCATGGAAGTCAATCCGGGGAGTCAGGAGTTCGATGATTTAAGTGCTTATCGCCAGGCCGGTATTAACCGCCTGTCCTTTGGTGTGCAATCTTTGGATAATAATCAGTTAAGGGTTCTGGGCCGTATTCATAACGCCGATCAGGCCATTAAAGCCATTGATAAAGCCCAACAAGCCGGTTTTGATAATTTCAATACGGATTTGATGTTTGCTTTACCCAATCAGTCTTTATCCGATGCCAGGAACGATTTACAGGCATTATTAGATTTATCACCGCCGCATGTCTCGTATTATCAGCTGACTTTAGAGCCCAACACGCTCTTTGCGGTGAAGCCACCGACGGGTATTCCTGATGAGGGCCTGCAACAAGATATGTATTTCCAGGGTCAGGACATATTGGCAGAAGCCGGCTATCAACAATACGAGGTTTCGGCCTACGCAGGTAATGACAATCCGGCCGAACATAACTTGAATTACTGGCGATTTGGTGATTATCTCGGTATCGGTGCCGGTGCCCACAGTAAAATTACCCAAGGCCATAATGGCGAGATTATTCGCTTGGTCAAGCAGAAGCATCCGCAAATGTATCTCAATAAGGTGCATCAACCTGAACGTATTATTGAACAAAAAACACTGAACAAAAATGACTTATTGTTTGAATTTCTGTTGAACCATCTGCGTTTAAAAGAACCAATTCCCTTAAAACGTTTTCACGAGCGGACCGGTTTAGACGTGACAAGTTTAACAACGCTGTTCAAGGAATCTGTTCCTGAAAACTGGTACCGGCTCAACGACCAATCCATCACCCTAACCGAAACCGGCTTTTTAAACAGCGACGTTATTTTGCAACAACTTCTCTAAAAAGCTTAGTCATCGTAAAACTCAACCACACCGGTGGAAATGTTATAACAGGCGCCGACGATGTTTAATTTTCCTGAACCTAAAGCGTCTTCTAATAAGTCCGATGAGGCCAATAATTGATCCACGGATTTTTGCACATTGGCTTTTACTGCTTGCGATACGGTGACATTATCAACGCCGACTAAATCCGTTAAGGGTGTTACGGCCGGCTTAATGCGACGGACAATGGATTGAATGTGATGAGAGACACCCACGCCGGGTTCCTTAATATCATTTAAGGTGGCTGTGACCGCACCACATTCGGTGTGACCCATGACCACCACCAAGGGCGTATCAAACTCAGCCACGGAAAACTCAATACTTCCAATTAAAGAAGGCGCCACAATATTACCTGCCACTCGAATGACAAATAAATCACCCAAACCCTGATCGAACACCAACTCCGCCGGTGCGCGCGAATCGGAACAGCCTAAAATCACCGCAAAAGGCTTTTGTCCTTGGGTTAGTTCCATGCGTTTTTCGCCACTGATGGCACCACTCGGGCTCTGGTGTTCGTCAATAAAGCGTTGGTTGCCGGCTTTCAGCGCAGCGAGGGCTTGTTGGGCTCTTTTCATGGGCATGTGTATTGAGATAAAGTCGCATAATTATAAATCCCTTTCCGGCGGTTGTCAGGATATAAGCTGATTATCTATTTATTTTTAGGGTGAACACTAAAAGAGGTCAAACGCCAATCAAACAAAGGCCATTTTTGCGCAGTGACTTTAAATTTTTGAGCCTGCTTTGTATCCATCAATTCCAGTTGAACAGCTTCCAAAGTCATGACATTTTGATAGCGGCCTGTAAGCATCTGAACGTCTTCGGCCTGAATGTACTGTTGTTGGTCCAATACTTTAATAACTGTTTTATAGGGATTATTTTTAGTCGGCCATATTGCTGCTAAAGCAACCAATACCACAAAAACAGCCGCCAGGGTCTTAGTATATGGCTTCATTTTTTAGTCTCACTCAAACGTTCTGAATAATTATAGCTCATAAATATTACTCAGTACCAACCAGATACAAAGTTAACAACTGAAATCTAAACACATAGTTAAAAATTAGATTGATTTTAAGTTATTCAGCACCATAGTTACCGGACTTTTTTTAAGCGCTGTTCATGAAGATAACTTTACAAAAACTGGTTGATAATAAACTGTTTGAATGGTCCGTGGTGGTGGTCATTATTATCTCCGCACTGTTAATTGGTGCTAAAACCTATCAATTGTCACCTTGGGTAGAACAAATTATTTTATTTGCTGACTGGGCAGTCACTTTATTTTTTCTGGCCGAAATCATGGCGCGATTTATCGCCTGCGAGAACAAAAAGCGTTTTTTTAAAAATGGCTGGAATATTTTTGACACGGTGATTGTGGTGGTCAGTCTGATACCGATCCAGGACTCAGAAATGGCTTTACTGGGTCGTTTGGTGCGGGTGTTTCGTGTCTTGCGTATGGTGTCGATTATTCCCGAATTACGGATACTTATAAATTCCCTACTTAAAGCCATGCCGCAGTTATCTTATGTGATGTTGTTAATGTTTATTATTTTTTACATTTACGGCGCCGTGGGGAGTTTCTTTTTTGCCCCGATTAATAACACCTTATGGGGCGATATTGCCACCAGTATGTTGACCCTTTTTCGGGTCATGACTTTTGAAGACTGGACTGATGTGATGTATGAAACAATGTCGCTTTATCCACTAAGCTGGGCCTATTACATCAGCTTCATTTTCTTCACGGCTTTTGCCTTTCTCAATATGGTCATTGGTATTGTGGTGAATGTTCTGGATCAGGAAAAAACAGCTTATGAAAAAATGCTGGCCGTCAAAAAACACAAACTGACACAGTTAGACCGCATCGAACGAGAATTAAAGGATTTAAAAAAACTATTAGACAAGACCCATAAAAACCCTTAAAAGTCACAAAAAGCCCTGATTTGCGCCGATATCTTTAATTTTTTAGCTGAAAATGTTAAAATTTAAGCTTGTTAATCACACATTCCTCAGATTAACTTTAATTTATCCTTCCTTTTTATTTAAACAAAAAAAATTATTTATGGAAATCAGAGCTTTTGAACGCGAGAAAGACTTACAAAATGTACTCAAACTTAACCAGAGATTAGTTGAATTGCTGAGTCCGATGACAGCCCATCAGTTTGACAACATCAATGAAGATAACTCCCATGTGCTGGTGGCCGAAGAAGACGGTCAGTTTGCCGGCTTTTTTATGTTGGTGAAATCCAATGCTGATTATGAAAGTGAAAACTTTCGCTGGTTTCAAAAGCGCTATGATAATTTTATTTACGTGGATCGGGTGGCGGTGGCCAATGAATTTCGCGGTCGTGGTATCGGCAGTGAATTTTATCAGCGCGCCTTTGATTATGCTGAAAAAAACAACATTGATTATATGTTCGCTGAAATCCACATGGATCCACCCAATGAGAAGTCACTGGCTTTTCATGACAGCTTAGGCTTTGTCGAAGAAGGCACGGCAGTGCTCAAAGGTGACCATCATTACTCTTTACAGAAAAAAGTGTTCAATCCGGCAGTTGAAAAATCTGCCTAACTTAGGTCGATAATGCCTTGGCCATGGCTTCTATGCCGGATAAAGTCATGGGGAACATACGCTCATCCAACACTTTTTTTAATATCTGGGTTGAATGGGTGTAGTCCCAATAGGCTTTTTGAATAGGATTTAACCAGGCGTGATTCGGCCATTGATCTAACAAGCGCTGCAACCACACCAGACCGGCTTCCTGGTTCATATGTTCCACCGAACCACCGGCATGGGTCAGTTCATAGGGCGACATGGCGGCATCGCCGACAAAAATAACCCGATAGTCCTCGCCGTAGGTGTTCAACACATCATAGGTATTAAGCGGTTCATCCCAGCGGCGGCTGTTATCCCGCCACAGGTGTTCATACACGCAATTATGAAAGTAATAATATTCCAAATGCTTGAACTCACTGCGGGCGGCTGAGAATAACTGCTCCACCTGTTCAATGTGATAATCCATGGAACCGCCGACATCGAAAAACATTAACAACTTCACGGCGTTGTGTTTTTCCGGGCGCATTTTTAAATCCAATAAACCGGCATTTTTTGCGGTTGAGCGAATGGTGTCATCTAAATCCAACTCATCGGCAGCACCGGTACGGGCAAAATGGCGCAAATGGCGCAAGGCCATCTTAATCGAGCGGGTGCCTAACTCGACATCATCACTTAAGTTTCTGAACTGGCGTTTTTCCCAGACTTTGGTGGCACGCTGATGCCGACCCGAGCCACCGATACGCACCCCTTCGGGGTTATAACCGCCATGGCCAAAGGGCGAGGTGCCGCCGGTACCAATCCATTTATTGCCGCCCTGATGCTTGCCCTGTTGTTCTTGCAGGCGTTTTTTCAGGGTTTCCATGAGCTTATCGAGACCACCCAGGGCTTCAATCTGGGCTTTTTCTTCTTCGCTTAAATTGTTTATCCATTCAGGATCCAGCCAATCATGTGGAATTAAAAACTCCTCCAGGCCTTGCACCATCTCCAGATTATGAAAATAATGACCAAAAGCCTGATCAAAGCGATCAAAATGCTGTTCATCCTTGACCATACATAAACGGCTTAAAACATAAAAATCGTCGATGGAACCGAACACCACCTGTTTTTCCAGGGCTTCTAACAGCGTTAATAGCTCTTTCACCGTCACCGGCAGACCGGCTTTTTTTAAGGTATAGAAAAAATCAATTAACATGTAACAATTAACCTTCGCGGCGCATGATAAAGGCCATTTTTTGCAGCATTTCTACATCCTGCTCATTCTTTAACAGCGCGCCATACAAAGGCGGAATGGCTTCTTTAATGCTCTTATTCTGCAGGGTCTCCAGCGGTATATCATCCGCCACCAGCAGTTTTATCCAATCAATCAGCTCGGAAGTGGAGGGTCGTTTTTTCAAGCCCGGCATATCCCGCACTTCAAAAAAAGTTTCCAGGGCGGCATTCAGCAAATCCTTTTTCAGGTCCGGAAAGTGAACCTGAATAATGGCCTGCATGGTTTTTTTGTCCGGGAATTTAATGTAATGGAAAAAACAGCGTCGCAAAAAGGCATCGGGCAATTCTTTTTCATTGTTACTGGTGATGATAATAATCGGTCGTTGTTTCGCGGTGATGGTTTCTCCGGTTTCATAAACACTAAATTCCATTCTATCCAGCTCCACCAATAAATCATTGGGAAACTCAATGTCGGCTTTGTCAATCTCATCAATCAGTAACACCACCTGCTCATCGCTGGTAAAGGCTTCCCAGAGTTTACCCGGTTTAATGTAGTTTTTAATGTCATGAACTTTATCATCGCCCAGTTGCGAATCCCGCAAGCGCGACACGGCATCGTACTCATACAGGCCTTGCTGGGCTTTGGTGGTGGATTTGATGTGCCAGCTGATTAACCGTTTACCCATGGCCTGAGCGACTTCTTCGGCTAACATGGTTTTGCCGGTGCCCGGCTCACCTTTAATCAACAAAGGCCGCTGTAAAGTCACGGCCGCATTGACGGCCAACTGCAAATCATCGGTGGCCACATAATTGTCACTGCCGCTAAATTTTGTCATGTAAAGATTACCAATTTTTTAAAGCGGTCCATTTTAACAAGAATCCACAAGGCTTGTTAAAAGGGTTAAAACAAGGTTATTTTTCACCAAAATTTACCTTTACAGCTTAAAAATGTGCGTTTATTCTCAATTTATTAACAGCCACAGGCGTTAAATAGGGGTGTTCATAGAGGATTACAGCCATGCTCATTGATTACACGCCTAAGCGTAAAAAACCTAATAAAGACGATTCCGGTTACCGACAACCGAAAAAATTAACCAAGCGACCAAAGCAACCGGTGATTAAAACCCATGCCTTTATCACTGGGAGTCCTAAAGCGGCAGCCACACCGCCCAATCTGATTCATCGTATTTTGACCAAAATGGCATATGGTCCAAACAGCGATGATGTTGCGCACATCAATCAGTTACCCGGGGCCACGGATCATGCCAAGGTGATGGCGTATATTGACGAGCAATTAAATCCGGACACGATTAATGATGCGGCTTGTGAACAACGCTTAACAGGCGCCAATGGTTTTAACACCCTCCATAAAACCCGCCAGCAACTGTATCAACAGCATTTCAGAAAAGCGGATGGCGACACCTATGAATGGTCAGTATTTACCCGACCAACACGGGAAGTCTCTCTGGCAACCATTCTCCGGGGCATTCATTCCAGGCGTCAATTAAAAGAGATGATGGCTGATTTTTGGCACAACCACTTCAATATTTCTAACGATTCTTATGGTGTACAACCGATGTTTGTGCATTATGACCGCGATGTGATCCGGCCCAATGTACTGGGCAACTTCAGAGAAATGTTGTATCAGGTGACATGCTCAACTTGTATGCTGATTTATCTGAATAATGGCTCAAATCGTGCCTCCGCCCCCAATGAAAATTATGCCCGTGAAGTGATGGAATTGCATACCCTGGGTGCTGATAACTACTTCGGCCATATGGATTGGCAAGACGTGCCGATAGACGGTCAGGGTTATCGCAGTGGTTATGTGGAAGCCGATGTCATGGCAATGGCGCGGGCGTTAACCGGCTGGTCTTTCAGCGGCGCTGACTGGTGGGATTTCCAGAACGGCAATATCGCCACCGGTTTATTTCTTTACCGCGATGACTGGCATGACACCGGTACCAAACGGGTACTGGGTGAAGAATTTTATTACACCAGTGCCAACCCACAACAAGATTTGAATCAAATTTTAGATTTACTGGCGCAACATCCGGGCACCAATCGTTTTCTGGCGGAAAAACTGTGTCGCCGATTTATTTCGGATGAACCCAATACAACAATTATAGATGCAGTGGCCAATACCCTGCAACAAAACTGGCAAGCACCGGATCAAATCAAATTGGCGATGGAAACATTGCTTAAATCCAATGACTTTTTAACCACCTGGGCTGAGAAAATTAAGCGGCCGTTTGAACGCATTATAGGTGCTCTGCGCCAGATAAAATACACCTTTGAATTCAATCCCAATAATGAACACAGCGGCTGGCATTTTTGGGATATCTTTGTCACCGGTCACCAACCCTTCTATTGGGCTTCTCCTAACGGCTATCCCGATGTTAAATCTCACTGGCTGGGAACCTCAAGCCTGGTAGGTACCTGGAAATTAATTCAAAGAATGGCGCACCGACATGAAGATTATGACGGCAATAAACCGATACTTAATCAAGTTCTTGCCGAGACCTTTATTGGCCTGCCCAATCCTAACGACCATACCGCCACCCAGTTGGTTAATTTTTGGTATGAAAAAATTATCGGCACCATGCCTGATAACAGCACCCACAATCACCTGGCCGATTTTATGGCCAGCAAAGACTGCGCTAATCCGGTTGTCGGCAATCACAATGATGTCATTGATTTAAATGACAATTCCTGGCCGGATAAAAACCAGGACAGGCTTTATGACATGGTGGCCACCATTTTCTTCACCCCTGAATTTATTTACCGGTAATCATTATGAAAAAAATTAACCGCAGACAATTTATCCAAGGTACCGGCCTGATCACTTTATCGGGCCTGGGTGGTTTACAAGTCGGCATGGCCCGTAAATTTTTGGGCGCAAACAACGGCCCGACAAGGGATTTATTGGTGTACGTTTTTCTGAACGGCGCCATGGATGGTTTACATATGGTGCCGCCACGCAGTGGCAGCGATTATAATTATTACCGCAATGACCTGCGACCAAACTTACATATTCCCAATACGGAATCACTGGCTTTAAACGGTCAGAATGCCTTTGGCCTGCACCCGGCGGCGGTAGAAATGGCTGCTTTGTTTAACCAAAATAAAATGGCGATTGTCCATGCCACCGGTTTGAGCCAATCCAACCGCAGTCACTTTGAAGCCACTAAATACATGGAATTGGGTGCGCAGGATTTAGGCGCCACCGCCGGTACCGGCTGGTTAACACGTTATTTCCAATCCTCACTGCATACCCCTGAAAACGCATTAATACCTTCCGTGGTACCGGGTGATGCCAACTCGGCGGCTTTTCTGGGCGATCCCACCGCACTGGCATTGAATGACCCGGAAGATTTCACCATGGCCAACGGTCACTGGGCCTGGGGAGATACACAAGCTGAAACCCTGAACCGTTTGTATGAAAATCCAAACAGCCCGGAAGCCACCGTGGGCCACCAAGCCCTCTACACTTCGCAAGTTATCCAAAGCATTGATTGGGCGAATTATCAACCGGGCAACAATGCAATTTATCCGGACAGCCAATTGGGCGATCAGCTGAAAACTGTGGCGCAATTATATCGATCTGATGTCGGTTTGGAAGTGGCTTATGTGCCCACCGGTGGCTGGGACACCCATGATGGTCAAAGCTACCGATTTAATAATCTTGCCACTGAATTATCGGCCGCTTTAGCCGCATTTTATAAGGATTTACATGCCCATCACCCGGGTCGTTTTACAGTGGTTGTACAATCTGAATTTGGTCGCCGTGCCTATCAAAACAGCGCCAACAGCACTGATCACGGCTATGGCAACCCCATGTTTGTCATTGGTGATACCATAAATCCGGGTTTTCACGGTCAATTCCCCGGCTTAGGACCTAACGAATTGTTTGAAGGCGGCGATGTGAATGTCACCACCGATTACCGCGATGTGGTCAGTGAAATCTTGATGAAACGGATGCGCAACCGCTTTTTAGGATACATTTTCCCTGACTACAATAATTACAACCCACTAAATGTCGTTCAAGGTGATGACATGACGCCCATCTTTGACGCTGACTATGATCCGATATTTGCCTCGGGATTTGATTAACTAAAAACAAGTTAACAGATTTATTATTCTAAAGACCAGGCATCCAACCATTCGATGGAAACCGGCACCATATCAAATTCAGTCATCAGTCGCTGCTGGAAGTCCTGCATATGACCCGCACCATAAAAAATGGCGACTGATTGAGGCTTTTTGTCGGTGCGTGTTCGTTCCAGCACTTTCAGCGCTTTTTGATTTCTGGCAGCCACCAATGTGGACCCCTCGGGACCTTCAAAAGCAACCATCATGGACTCAGAATCAGCCAGTTCCTCCGCCACCATGCGTTTTAAGGCCAACTGTTTATCATCTGCCATTAAAACAGACAATAAACTCAGCTGACTGCCGGCACCGGCAGTGAGTTCACGGGCCAATCCGGCGCGCCACATTTGCAAAATCATGCCGGTGATGGTTTCACCTCTGTTGGTCATACTTTGTTTAAATTCATCCGGACTAAAATCGGCATGGATAAAATGTGCAGGGCTGTAATCCACGCCATCCATTTGGTAGGTTAATCCCAGTACATCCGTCATCGTCGTTTGAATACTGGTCAACAGATTTGTTTTGTCGGTCCGGGCATGTTCGCCGGTCTGTTGTCTGGGTGTGATTTTGGTGCCTTCAGGTGCCACCATTTCATACAAAACCGCGTCATATTTCGAAAACCGCTGATTAAGATCAGCAAAATAAGCCGCATCGGCCACATGCACCGCACTGACCAAATCCACATACCAATCCTGCGAATCGCTGCGGGGCTGGAAGCGCACCACCGCCACTTGCAAGGCGTCACTATTTTCCGCCATACGAATATACTGCTCAGGTACTTTATCCAGTGGTTTTAGGTTATTGGCAAACACCGGCCAGGCCATCAGACAGCATACAATCAGCCACAAACCGCGAGTTATTGAAATATGAGGTTTCATACAGAATTAAAAGTTTAGCAATAAAATCTTAGAATACAAAATAATAAAAAGGTTCAGGCATCCATATCCGGAATCAACAGATCTTCATAATGTTTGATGTCATCTTTGAGGCTTAATTTTTCTTTTTTCAGGCGTTTGATACTCAGTTCATTGGCTTCGGGTGCAGATTCCAGACCCGCCAGACGGGATTCCAGAGCTTTATGCTTTTCTTTGAGTTGACCCAAACGTTCTCTGATTTGATGTTCTTTTAATGCCATAACAACTCCATTAAAATAGTTTGCGTCAGTTTTCATGAATAGACTGACAGGATTCTCTGCTTTAGTATAAAATCTATTGCCTCGGTTCACCACAACTATTGTCACAATTATCTGTTATGAATCAAACCCGATACCGCTTTGGTAAAATTCAACAAAAATTAAGACGCCAAATCAGTGCCGCGTCAGCGGATTATGGCCTGATTGAATCGGGTGATCGCATTATGGTGTGCTTATCCGGCGGCAAAGATTCTTACACCATGCTGGCCTTATTGCAAAACATTCAGCGCAAAGCCCCTTTTCATTTTGATCTGGTGGCGGTGAATTTAGACCAAAAGCAACCCGGATTTCCAGAAGAGGTGTTGCCCGACTATCTGACCAGGCAAGACGTTGAATACCACATAATCGAAGAAGACACATTCAGCATTGTTCAGGATAAAATTCCGCAAGGTAAAACCACCTGTGGTTTATGTTCCAGGCTTCGTCGGGGCATTTTGTATCGAGTCGCCGGTGAATTAAACTGCAACAAAATTGCACTGGGCCACCATCAGGATGATGTGGTGGAAACCTTGTTTTTAAATATGTTTTTCGGCGGCACCTTGAAAGCCATGCCACCCAAACTAATCAGTGATGACGGCCGCAATACCGTCATCAGACCTTTATATTATTGTCGCGAAAAAGACATCGCCGAATATGCAAAAGTCATGGATTTTCCCATCATTCCCTGTAACCTGTGTGGTTCACAGGATAACCTGCAACGCCAGGCCATAAAGCACATGCTGAAACAATGGGACAAGATTCAACCGGGACGTATCGACAACATCGCCCGCGCCATCAAAAACATTGCACCCACTCAGTTAGGCGATGGCGAGTTGGTTGATTTTAAAGCACTGAAATCCCGCGTAGAATTACCACAGTTTGTTTAACCGGCTTTTTTCAAATAGACCAGTAACAAAGAAATGGCTGCCGGGGTCATGCCCTGAATCCGTGATGCCTGACCGATGGTGGTGGGTTTGGTCTGGTTGAGCTTTTCGGTTAATTCTGCACTCAAGCCGTTGACCGCTGCGTAATCAAAATCCACCGGCAGCGGTTTATGTTCCTGGGCTTTGGCTTTGTCAATCTCTTGTTGCTGGCGCGCCAGATAGCCTGCGTATTGGGTCTGTATTTCCACTTGTTCCAAAACAGCTTTGGTGCGGTTTGGCAGGCTGATTTCTTCAAAACCCATAAACATCGACACATTCACCTCCGGTCGTCGCAACAAGTCATAGGCACTGGTTTCTTTGGATAATTGGATGCCGGATTGGGTCATAAATTTTTGACCCAGTTGATTATGCGGGGTTAACCACACCGACTGTAAATGTTCAAGTGAACGTTCGACCTGTTGTTTTTTATCCATAAAAATTTGGTAACGATGCGCATCTACCAGGCCCAGTTCATATCCTTTCTCGGTTAACCGGAAATCGGCATTGTCTTCACGTAACATCAAGCGGTATTCAGCCCGTGAGGTGAACATGCGGTAAGGTTCACTGGCGCCCTGCGTAATCAAATCATCGATTAAAACACCGATATAAGCCTCATTGCGTGCCGGTGTCCAGCCGGGTTGACCGGCTGCTTTACGGGCAGCATTTAATCCGGCAATCAAGCCCTGCGCCGCCGCTTCTTCGTAACCGGTGGTGCCATTAATTTGCCCGGCAAAAAATAAATTTTCAACGTACTTGGTTTCTAACGTCGGGTGCAAACCACGGGGATCAAAAAAGTCGTATTCAATGGCATAACCCGGCCGGGTTATATGGGCATTCTCAAAGCCTTTAATGGATCGCACCAGTTGAATTTGCACATCAAAGGGCAGTGAAGTGGATATACCGTTGGGGTACAATTCCTGCGTATTTAAGCCTTCGGGCTCCACAAAAATCTGGTGTGAATCCTTATCGGCAAAGCGCATGATTTTATCTTCTATCGAGGGACAATAGCGCGGTCCTTTACCTTCGATACGGCCTGAGTACATCGGCGATCGGTCTAAACCACCACGGATAAATTCATGGGTTTTGAGGTTGGTGTGGGTGATATAACAACTGACCTGTTGCGGATGGTCTTCGACTTGACCCAGGTAGGAAAACACCGGCATCGGTGTATCACCGGGCTGCTCTTCCATCACACTAAAATCAACAGTTTTACCGTCAATCCTCGGGGGTGTACCGGTTTTCAGCCGGGCCACATCAAAGGGCAGCGCGCGTAATTTTTGTGCCAGAACATTGGCCGGCGGATCACCGGCACGACCGCCCTGATAGCCGCTGGTGCCAATATGAATACGGCCACCCAAAAAAGTGCCGACGGTCATCACCACGGTTTTGGCCAGAAAAGTCAGCCCCATCTGGGTTACGCAGCCTTTCACCACATCCTGTTCAATAATTAAATCTTCCACACCCTGTTGAAAAATATGCAGATTGTCCTGATGTTCGACAGCCTGACGTATGGCAGCCCGGTATAAATTACGATCACACTGCGCCCGGGTGGCACGTACTGCGGCCCCTTTTCGGGCATTTAATGTACGCCATTGAATCCCGGCACGGTCGGTGGCCTGAGCCATCACACCGCCCAGCGCATCAATTTCTTTAACCAGATGACCTTTACCAATACCACCGATGGCCGGATTACAGCTCATCTGACCAATGGTTTCGATGTTATGGGTTAACAACAATGTTTGCGCGCCGATGCGGGCAGCCGCCAGCGCTGCATCGGTTCCGGCGTGCCCGCCACCGACGACAATCACATCAAAAATTTTCGGGTACTGCATAGCGTGTCTTTATTCAAACTAACCCTTTATTTTAATGCTTTTTATGATTCAAAACAAATCAATCCATGGATTAAGCCACTGATATGCCCTCACAGCACCCTTGTCAGCTGAACAGCTGTCAGAGGGCTGCAAAAGTACCGGCCTGAAACCAATAGCCACAACCAAAAAACACGATGAGTGAAAAAATCACCGCGTCTTTCCAGTTTAATCGCAAGGTCTCATAATGACTTAAGGACCTTTTAATTTTCCTTTGAGGCTTTTTAATTTCAATTCTGGCTTGTTCTTCCAAATGTGCGCGTATTGATTTTTCAGATCTTTTCATCGCTTCACCAACTTGTTTAAATTGTGTTGATTAGACCATGGTTCTATGCACATAAAATGACGCATATCTGATAAATTATGCCGATTAATGACCCAAAAATGACCGATGAATCTTCATCGAGTCATTAGCCACATAACGCCTCAAAAATTCTTTATATTGCACTTTAAAACAAAAATTGATATGCTGATTTATCTTCAATAACAGGAACTTATTATGGGATTTTTTGATTTTATCAGTGATGCGGGTGCCCGGGTTTTTGGCAAAGACAAATCTGAAAAAGAGGTCACCTTGCCGATTATTAAGCACATTGAAAACAGTGGTGTAGATGTGGAATACGTAACCACGCAATTTAATAATGGGGTGGTTAATTTATCGGGCTATGTGCCTAACCAGGAACAAAAAGAAAAGGCCGTACTAACCGCCGGCAATATTGCCGGTGTATCGCGTGTGTTAGACAATTTAATGCTTGGAACACCACCGGATGACGCCAACGAAGCGGTTAAGGAAATGCAGGAACATGCGGTAAAAGAAAACGAGGTGGCCGGTGAAACCACCTGGGAATCGCGGACCTATACGGTTCAGTCGGGTGACACATTGGGTAAAATTGCCAAACAGTTTTACGGTGATGCCATGAAATACCCGAAAATTTTTGAAGCCAACCAACCCATGCTCAAAGACCCTGATAAGATTTACCCGGGTCAGGTTTTACGCATTCCTAAATAAAACCAGATAACCAGCCGCTTTACTGCCTGTTATAGGCGGTTAAGCGGCCGTCAGTGCCTGAATCACCCAATCAGCCGCCAAAATCCCAAAACCACTGATTACAGTTGGTGACGTGCCGTATCCTGAATCACAATCCAGCCGATAAGAGGTTTGTTTGTCGGGTTCACAAAATGGCAAGGTCATGGCCTCATCGGAAAAAATGGCCGGAATATTGAATTTTTTTAAATACTTAAAACCATGCTGTCGACGTAATTCATATCGCACTTTTTTCAATAACCGATCGCCGTGGGTTTCGGCCAAATCTTTTATCTGCAAGCGGTTGGTCTGGCGTTTGCCACCGGCACCACCGGTGGTAACGATTGGAATCTTTTTATCACGACAGGCAGCCAACAGCAGCACTTTATGTTTTACCGAATCAACCGCATCAATCAGATAATCAAAATTAGTGTTTAATAATTTTTCGGCATTTTGGGCCATAAAGAACTGTTGCTCAGCGTGCACCACACATTCTGGATTGATGTCTGAAATGCGGTCTTTCATGGCAATCACTTTTGCCTGTCCCACGGTACTGTTTAAGGCGTGAATCTGTCGATTTATATTGGTCACACACACTTCGTCAGCATCCACCAGGGTCATTTCACCGACACCGGATCGCGCCAACATTTCAGCAGCCCAGCAACCCACACCACCGATGCCGACAATAGCCACATGGGCTTGTTGCAATTGCTCAAAGCCGGTCGCGCCATAAAGGCGTTCTACACCACCAAAACGTTCTTTCATAATCCAAACACCTGCCGACAATTATGGGTCGTTTTTTGGCTTAATTCAGCCACGGAAATTTCTTTTGTTTCAGCCACAAATTCAGCCACTGAACATAAGTCCATCGGTAAATTTCGCTGATCTCTTTTATTATACAGGGGTTGATCCGGGGCATCGGTTTCAATCACCAGGCACGATAAATCCACTGACTTCACCACCTGATGTAACTTTCTGGCATTGGGATTGACCACGGCTGTACCAAAACCTAAGAGTACACCGTTGTCTGTGATTTGCCTGGCTTGCTCCACCGAGCCGTTAAAACTGTGCATCACGGCTTTAAAGTAACGGTGTTTTTTAAGCATTTCAAAAACCGCCTGAACCGCACCGTTTACATGCACTATCAGGGGAAGGTTCATGTCCTTGGCCAGTACGATTTGTTGTTCAAAGATGGCTTGCTGTGTGTTCCGGTCTAAATCATCCCGGTAAAAATCCAAACCACATTCACCCAAAGCCACTGCCTGGTTATCGTCAAGGAATTCTGCCAGTTTTTGCAGGTCTTGTTGCTTGTGTTGCTCAACAAAATAAGGGTGTAGGCCATAGGCCGGATGGACGTCGCTGTGCGCATCGGCCAACTGTTTAATTTTTGAGAATCCCGAAACAGCGGTGGCGGGCACCACAAAACCTTTGATACCCGCTTCTCTGGCTTGATTTAATAACTGAGAACGGTCTGCATCAAAACGTTGATCATCAAGATGAATATGGGAATCGATCAAACCACCGGCTCAGAAAATAAACGCGGCATCACATCACCCCACAAAACGTAATGATCCAGCAATAAAAAGGCAAACAACAGCATCAGGTACCAAATAGAATATTTAAAGGTGTTCCAGGCCAGCAGTGGTGACCGGGTGTGTTTTAATTTAAAAGTCATCCACAAAAAACGAATGCCCAGAATAACGGCACCGGCCAGATAAATCAAACCGCTCATGCCGGTGAGGAATGGAAACAAGGTGACGATAAACAATAATATGGTGTAAAAAATAATGTGCAATTCAGTAAATTTCACACCATGCGTCACGGGCAACATTGGAATATGGGCCTTTTTGTAATCCTCTTTGCGAAAAATCGCCAGCGCCCAGAAATGCGGTGGTGTCCACACGTAGATAATGGCCAATAACAGTAAAGCATCCGGCGTTACATGCCCCGTCACGGTGGTCCAGCCCAGCACCGGGGGTGTGGCACCGGCCAGACCGCCAATCACAATATTCTGCGGCGTCACCCGTTTTAAAAACATGGTGTAAATAAAGGCATAACCAATCAGGGAAACAAAGGTTAGTACCGCAGTCAGGACATTGACGAAATAAACCAATATACCGGTGCCGAGTATCGATAAGATGGCGGCAAAAGTAAGTACATTAACTGTTTTTAAACCACCACTGGGCAGGGGTCGATGTTGGGTTCTGAGCATCACCTTATCGGCTTTTTGATCAGCCCAGTGATTGATGGCCGCCGCCCCGCCGGCGCTTAAAGCTATGCCCAATAAGCCCCATAAAATCACCACCCATTCCGATGTCGGAAAATTACGCATCGATAACAGCATACCGACCAAAGCGGTGAATAATATCAGGCTTACCACACCGGGTTTAGTCAGCTCAAAATATTGCTTTAAACGGCTCATGGGCTAATTATAGGAAGCTTGACGGGTTTTATAAAGCAGATACACCAGAGCGATGAGTAACAATGCCGCCACGCCGTTGTGCATCACCGCCACCGTCAACGGCAGGTTCATGGTGACATTAATGATACCTAAGGCAATTTGTAATCCCAACAGACCACCAATTACCACGGCCATGGGCAAAAGTTCTCTGTTTTTGCAGAGTCGGTAAATCAACCAGGATAAATAAGCCGCCACCACCACAAATCCCATGCGGTGGGTCATTTGTATGGCCACCCGTGCCGGACCGTCTTTGACTCCGAATTCATAGTTTGGCCCAAATTCACGCAGTAAATTAAAACCCTGAACAAAGTCCATATTTGGCCACCATTGTCCGTTGCATTGCGGGAAACCGGTACAGGCCAGGGCGGCATAGTTGGCACTGGTCCAGCCACCCAGAGCAATTTGCAGAGCCACGAGCAACAGCGCCAGCACCACCATTTGGGTACTGACATGACCGGCATAGCGATAGCCTTTGATTTGGGGTGTTTCACGGCAGGCCAGCCAAACCAACAGGGATAAGGTCAATAAACCGCCCAGTAAATGGCTCATCACAATACTGGGATGCAATTTTAAAGTCACCGTCCACATACCCAATGCTGCCTGAAACGTGATCACCAATCCGATGATGAACGGCAACTTCGCCGACATGATGTGACGTTGTCGAAAGGCCCATATAAATAAAGCCAATACCAGCAAACCCAGGGTGCCCGCCAATATCCTGTGGATCACTTCTTTCCAGGCTTTGTGCACTTCCACCGCCCTTTCGGGGAAATTCTGATTGGCCACAGCAATCTCATCTGCCTGGGTCGGCCAGGTTAAATGTCCGTAACAGCCCGGCCAGTCAGGACAACCCAATCCGGCATCGGATAAGCGCACAAAAGCACCCAACACCACCACACACAATCCCAATCCAACGGCCAACCAGGCCACATGTTTGTATTTCATCGTCAACCTTTTCTTTTAACCAGTAACTTCAAATCCTTGATGATATCCTGCGGTTCATTATCCGGCGTAAAGGCCATCATTAAATACCCCTCAGGTGCCACCACATACAAGCCTTCGCCTCGACCTAACGACTGATTGGACAATTCATCCAACAACGCATTTAAAGCTGAATGACCATCTGTGGCGATTTTTTTAATGTGTTTAAAAGGGTCTTCCCCGCGCAGATCAAAATCTTTGGCCAACAACATAAGTTCCAATTTATCGGCATTTTGCGCCAAAGTCAGGTTAAAGCGGTGTAATTTATCTTCCCATTCAAAACAAGCTTCATCACATACTTTGGGCGTTCGGTATATTAATGTCCAGTGTTCCGGTAAATCATTAACCCATTCTGCGTCTGTATAATCAGCCAGTTTAACCGGCGGTGAGATAAAAACACCGTGATTTTTCATGCTGTCAGGCTCAAAGTCTATCATGCCTGAACCCAGCAAATACGCCACCACCACCGGAACTGCAAAGAGCAGAAAGACCACCAAAATAATAAGTCTGTTTTTACTTTTTAAATGCATCAGATTTAAATAAAAAATAGAAATAAAGTAAGCACAAAGCCAAACACATCATAAACCATTGAAAGGCATACGCCCGATGTCTGGCTGCGGTCATCATCGGCGCCTGCCAATCGCGGACAAAACCATGATCAGCACCGACATTTAATTTAACAACACGGTCTAAAATTTGACAATCACCCCGTTGGCATACTTGCTGTGTTAAAAACACTTTGGTCTGATGTACTGGCAAATAAGTAACCTGTTGCTTTGACATCTCTTTAAAAATCTGATCACCCAGTTGAACACCCGGACGCGGCCAGGCTGATAACAGTCCGATAAGTTCTGTTTCACCCTCCGGCACAGACACATCCACTCCCGCAGAAGCTGTCCAGCCGCGGTTCACCAAAAGCCAGAGATTATTGTCAGTTAAAAAAGCCGTCATCACATAAAAACCCACCTGGCCGTCGTGAAATTGATTGGCCAATAAAAAGTGTGTATTGTCATAGCGACCGGTCACCCGGATGGTTTGGTAATCATTGATTTTTTGCCAATCAGACCCTGACTTGGGTTGTTTGTATTCCCCTGACTGCATTTGCTGACGAATCTGGTCTTTTTGTTCGGCCCGATCCAGTTGCCAGAAACCAAGCCAGACCATCAGCAAAAATACTGCCAGCCACAATAACGTAAAAAACCAGGGAAATGTCCGCATGCACTGAACGGGTTAACCGGTGGCTTTCAGCTGCAGACCATGCGGTACAATCCACCCCATTTTCATGGCCAGAATGATGAATAAAAAAAGCACCACGGAAAGCACCACACGCACCGTTAAAAATCGGACAGTATTATTGCTTTGGCCTTTATCCCGGGATAAATAAAAAAGTGCCGATCCCATGCTGTACAGAATAAACAAAAAAACAATAACAATAAAGTATTTCATAACAGCACGAAGCGCGTCACCGAATTTACCGGTGACGCTTAATGAATATATTTCCTACAGCACGTAAACAAAGATAAACAAGCCCAGCCAAACAACATCCACAAAGTGCCAGTACCAGGCCACCGCTTCAAAGCCAAAATGATTATTGGGTTTAAAATGACCTTTCATGAGTCGCAAGGTAATCACAATCAACATGATGGTACCTAAGGTTACATGCAAACCGTGAAAACCCGTCAACATAAAAAAGGTTGAACCGTAGATACCCGATTTTAAGGTTAAATTCAGGTGTTGGTACGCTTCAATGTATTCCTCTGCTTGATAAAACAGGAAAGTGGCGCCCAGTAAAACCGTGGCAATCATCCAAATGATGGTTTTTTTCCGGTCACCGGCACGCAAAGCATGGTGTGCGATGGTGATGGTGATGGAACTGGTTAACAGCAACAAGGTATTCACCAGCGGCAAGGAAAATGCGCTGATGGTTTCAAAACGGCCATTGAGTTCACCCGGACCATTGGTGGGCCAGACAGCCTCATAACCCGACCACAACTGTACATTGGTGGCTAAGTTGGCGCCTTCACCGCCGAGCCAGGGCACGGCAAAGGTTCTGGCATAAAACAGGGCACCAAAGAATGAAGCAAAAAACATGACCTCAGAGAAAATAAACCAGATCATACCGGCCCGAAAAGACGCGTCCACCTGCTTGTTGTAGAGGTTGTCTTCACTTTCTTTAATGACCTCACCAAACCAGCCAAAAAACATAAAAATCAAAATAGCAAAGCCCGCATACATCACCCAGGGGGTGGTGGGCTCCAGATCAAGGCTGTTAAATTTCAGACTGGCTCCAATCACAGAGACAAAAAGACCGACGCAGGCGACAATCGGCCACTTGGCGGTATGGGGAACATAATATTGTTTTTCACTCATTTCTGTCATGATGTATTACTCGATAATTATTAACTGTTGTTGTCTGTTTTTTCATTGACCGATGCCTGTTCACCGGTTTGTTGGTATTTATTAAAAAAAGTGTAGGATAAAGTCACCAGCTTAACATCTTCGGGGAGATCACGGCCGATAATAAATGTCAGTGGCATGGCCATTTCTTCTCCGGCTTGAAGCAGCTGTTCGGTAAAACAAAAACACTCTGTTTTGTTAAAATATTTGGACGCTTTGGCTGGTGCCACACTCGGCACCGCCTGCCCAATAATTTCAAAATCAGCCGTATTTTTCGCATAATACTCTGTGTGATACAGCTTGCCCAGCTGAACTTCCATAGAAAACTCAGTGGGCCTGAAAGCCCATGGCAAATCACTTCTCACATTACCATCAAACTGCACCGTTACGGTTCGCTTATCATCAACCGCCGGCTGATTCTTTTCAACTTCCCCGTTAGTGGTGACACCGGTTTTTCCGTTTAAGCCGGTGATATCACACACCACATCATACAGCGGCACCAGCACAAAGCCAAATCCGACCATTAAAACAGCAATGGCCAGCAGTGCCTTTAATGTATTGCCAACACTGTCAAACATGGGCTTGTCGTAATACCAGATAAACGGACCATAAAAACAAGCCAACAGTCACCAGACCTAACAGGATGACTGTTTTCTTAATGCCTTTACTTTGTTCAGGCGTATGTTTTTTTTCGTGGGTCATTAATGGGTATCACCATGTGCCATTCTGTTTAAATCAACGGGTTTATACTCATCAAAAGTATGGTGTGGCGCGGGTGACGGAACCGTCCACTCTAAACCTTTGGCATCTTCCCACACCTGAGAAGTGGCTTTTTGACCGCCGCGAACCGTTTTAATCACAATATAGACAAAGAACACCTGCGCCAGTCCAAAGGCGAAGCCGCCGATACTGGACCACATATTAAATTCAGCAAATTGAGTGGAGTAATCCGGAATCCGCCGTGGCATACCGGCCAGACCTAAGAAATGCTGCGGGAAGAATAATACATTCACGGATATGGCTGACCACCAAAAGTGAATTTTACCCAGGCGCTCATCGTACATATGACCGGTCCATTTCGGCAACCAGTAATAAGCCGCCGCAATAATCGCAAACACGGAACCCGGCACCAGCACATAATGGAAATGGGCCACAATAAAATAGGTGTCATGGTATTGTAAGTCCACAGGTGCCAGGGCCATCATCACCCCGGAAAAACCTCCGATGGTAAATAAAGCCACAAAAGCAATGGAAAACAGCATCGGTGTTTCAAAAGTCATGGCACCGCGCCACATGGTGGCCAGCCAGTTAAAGACTTTCACCCCGGTGGGTACCGCAATCAGCATGGTGGCATACATAAAGTAGAGCTGTCCGCCTAAAGGCATGCCCACGGAAAACATGTGATGCGCCCACACAATAAATGACAAGAAGGCAATGGCGGCGGTGGCGTACACCATCGATACATAACCGAACAAGCGTTTACGGGCAAAAGTCGGAATAATTTCAGAAACAATCCCGAATGACGGCAGAATCATAATATACACTTCAGGGTGACCAAAGAACCAGAAAATATGCTGGAACATCACCGGATCACCGCCACCGGCGGCATTAAAGAAGCTGGTGCCGAAATAACGGTCGGTCAGCAGCATGGTCACTGCACCGGCCAACACAGGCATCACCAGAATCAATAAGAAAGCAGTAATCAACCAGGTCCAGACAAACATCGGCATATTCAGATAACCCACATTCGGCGCGCGCATATTCACAATGGTGGCAATAATATTAATCGCACCCAGAATAGAGGAAATACCCATTAAGTGAACGGCAAAAACTAAAAAGGCCACATTTTGACCGCCTTGTAATACCAATGGCGGGTACATGGTCCAACCACCGGCCGGCGCCCCACCGGGCATAAAGAAGGTCGAGGCCAACACCACAAAGGCAAAGGGTAATAACCAGAATGAAAAGTTATTTAAGCGCGGCAAGGCCATATCCGGCGCACCAATCATCATTGGCACCATCCAGTTAGCCAAACCCACAAATGCCGGCATGACCGCACCGAAAATCATGAACAGCGCGTGCATGGTGGTCATTTGATTGAAGAAGAATGGCTCAACAAACTGTAACCCCGGCTGAAATAACTCCAAACGAATCACCATGGCCATGGATCCGCCCAGAATAAACATCGCCAACGCAAACACCAGATACATGGTGCCGATGTCTTTGTGGTTGGTGGTTAATAACCAGCGATTCACAAATCCTTTGGGTTTGTGATCGTGGTCTTGACTCAATTCATCATGTGTAATGTCGTGACTCATTGTTTAATCCTCGAAATTATTGTAAAACGGCTTCAATGTCAGCCGGTTGTACGCGATCACCGGTTTCATGACCGAATGAATTACGGATATAAGTAATAACGGCGGCAACATCTTCTGCAGGTAACATACGACCAAAAGGCGCCATGGCGGTTCCGCTAACCCCATGGGTCACCACATCAATATTTTTTGCCACATCACCACTGACCACTTCACTGTCAACCAATGAAGGAAAAGCCGGCGGCATGCCGCTGCCGTCAATTTTGTGACAAGCCAGACATTGGGTATTATAAACCTCTTCACCACGAGCCATAAGCTTGTCCATTGACCAACCGCCGTCTGATTGTTCATTTTCATTACCGGCGGTCACTTCTTGTGCCTGGCTTTCTTGCGCCTGTTGATCGGACATTTGTTCGTCAGTTTCATCCGATGTCGTTTCTGTCAGAGACTCGCCCACTTCTGTGGGCAATGTTTCGCCGACATCTGCCATATCTGTGTCTGACTCATCGGATTGGGCAGATTCTGTCAGTTCGGTGCCGGAGGATTCATTTTGTGTTGCGGGCTGTTCGGCCACAGCATCACCATTTTGTTGCGCCAGCCATTGGGCGTAATCTGATTGGCTTAAGACTTCAACCACAATCGGCATATAACCGTGGTCTTTACCGCACAATTCCGCACATTGACCGCGGTAAGTGCCCGGCTCTTTAATGTTGGTCCAGGCCTCATTGATAAAGCCAGGTATAGCGTCGCGCTTCCAACCGAATTCCGGCACCCACCAGGAGTGAATCACATCATCAGATGTCAGCAGAAAACGGATATTGGTATTGGTCGGAATGACCAAAGGGTTGTCCACATCCAGCAAATAATTATCCACCGTGTTCACGTCCACACCTGAACCTTTCTGGCGGGCAATGTTACTGTCGGCTGTCAATGTACTCAAAAACCCAAATCCCTCATCTAAATAGTCATAGCGCCACTTCCATTGATATCCGGTGATTTTAACGGTCATGTCCATGGTCACCGGTTCACCCTGTGCATCCCGCGGACTGTCCATCTGCATCATGCCTTTGGTCGCGGGCAAGGCAATGGCAATCAAAATCAAAACCGGAATGGCGGTCCAGATAATTTCAACGGTGGTGCTGTGAGAAAATTGAGCCGGTTCCACACCCTTGGATTTTCGGTGTGCAAAAATGGTGTAGAACATCGCGCCGAAGACGCCGATACCGATCACCACACAAATCCAGAGCACCATCATGTGCATATCATAAACCTGACCACTGTAGTCAGACACGCCTTTTGGCAAATTGAGCCCATATTCAGCCGATGCCATACCGGACATCAGCAGACCGCCGGCCAATAAGCCTGATTTAGTCTGTTTCTTCATCATACAATTAATACCCTAATATTAATAAAACCCATGTAACAGCAGATGATAGCCTCTTTTAAGAAAGATACAAGTCGGTTCAAAGCCGTTTTAAACCATCAAATCTGAACGACTGCGGAAAAATGACACCGCTGTTTTGGTTGCTTAACGCTGGAATTTTAACACCCCTCTCAAAAAATATCCGCATAACAATCTTATTTTTCTAAATTTAATGACAAAAAGTCGTCCGCTCAACCCAACGAAGCGGCATTCAATAAGCCCTTAATAATGCCATTGACAGCAATCTATCCACAGCTTTTGACGGCAATAAAAGTACATGAAGTCTGAGGCGCGTTACTTTATAATTTGCCGCTGTATTTCTTATAATGAGCAGACCCATGACTTTTGATACCTCGGCACTTAGTTCATCCTATTTAGCGGATGAAGACATGATTGTTTCTGATCTTCTCTCATCGGCAGACCCCGGCGTTTCTCAACGTCAAAAAATTAAAAAATTAGCCACCCATCTGATTCAAGAAGTTCGTGAACAAATGGATGATATGGATGGCATTGATGCCTTTATGCAGGAATACGACTTGTCATCAAAGGAAGGCATTTTACTGATGTGTTTGGCAGAAGCTTTGCTGCGCATTCCGGACAAATCCACGGCTGATAAATTGATTAAAGACAAAATTTTAGATGCCGACTGGAAATCTCATCTCGGTAAAAGTGATAAATTATTTGTCAACGCCTCCACCTGGGGCCTGATGCTGACCGGCCGCATTATCGACATTGATGTGTCCAAAAAAGGCATGTCCAAAGCCATGAATAAGTTTATCAATAAAACCGGCGAACCGGTGATTCGCACCGGCTTGTTGCGTGCCATGGAAATGATGGGCAAGCAATTTGTTATGGGGCGCACCATTAAAGAGGCCCTTAAACGCGGCAAAAAGAAAGGCTTTCGTGAATACCGTTTTTCCTACGACATGCTGGGTGAAGCCGCGTTAACTCAGGAAGATGCCGACCGTTATTTTAATGCCTATACCGATGCCATTAACGCCATCGCCGAAGCCAATAAAAAGCGCCACATCAATGACGCGTCCAGTGTTTCGATTAAATTGTCCGCACTCCATCCCCGTTACGAACTGGCTAACACCGAACGGGTGATGAACGAGCTGGCTCCGCGCGTTCTCAGCCTGGTACAACAAGCCAAAAACCTCAATGTGGCCATCACCATTGACGCCGAAGAAGCGGACCGACTGGAGCTGTCACTCAAAGTTTTTGCCCATGTTTACAGTCAACTGAGCAATTATTCGGGTTTTGGTCTGGTGGTGCAGGCCTACCAGAAACGTGCTTTGGAGGTGTTGAAATTACTGGCGCAGCTGGTCACCGATCACGGTCGTTTGATTCCGTTGCGTCTGGTAAAAGGCGCTTATTGGGACACCGAAATCAAACTCGCACAGGAACAAGGGCTCAAGGATTATCCGGTATTCACGCGTAAGGCCAACACTGATTTATCTTATTTGGCGTGCGCCCGCTTTCTGTTGGCCAACCGGGATAAATTTTATCCGCAATTTGCGACCCACAATGCCAACACCGTGGCGGCGGTTTATACCATGGCGGGTGACGAAGGGGGTTATGAATTTCAACGTCTGCATGGCATGGGCCAGGCGCTGCATCAACAAACCATTGCAAAAGACGGTCTTAACCGGCCTTGTCGTGTGTATGCACCGGTGGGCAGCCACCAGGACTTGTTGCCTTATCTGGTGCGCCGATTGCTTGAAAACGGCGCCAACACCTCCTTTGTCAACCGTTTAACCGACCTGAAGTACAGTGTGGACGTTATGACCCAGGATGCGATTGAACGGGTGGCTAAAAATGACAGCCACAAACATCCGCAACTACCCTTGCCAAAAGATATTTTTTCAGAACAACGCCTGAATTCAACCGGCGTCAATGTGCATGACAGTGAAACCCTGTCACAACTGCAGGCGGCGATAGAATCACAACACAATAAGCCATTTACCGCTTGTTCAATCATCAACGGCCGTGAAATAGCAGGCGCTGATTTTATCACTGCGCACTCACCGGCCGATCTGGATCGGGTGGTGGGCCGTTATTCGCATATTGACGAAAGCGGTTTGTCAGAAGCGGTTGACACCGCTCAAAGTTACTTTCCCACTTGGCGTGATCGTGACGCGAAAGATCGTTGTGAAACCGCCATGAAAACCGCTGACTTACTGGAGGACAACCGCGACCGACTGTTGTACTTACTGCGTCATGAAGCGGGGAAAACCCTTGAAGATGCCATCGCGGAATTGCGTGAGGCGGTGGATTTTTGTCGTTATTACGCCGAACAGGCCGAACAGTTATGCGCTCAGGGTCTCAAAATGCCCGGACCCACCGGTGAAAGCAATTATCTTTACCATCAGGGCAAAGGGGTGTTTGTCTGCATCAGTCCGTGGAATTTTCCGCTGGCCATTTTTACCGGTCAAATTATAGCCGCCCTGGTGACCGGCAACTGTGTGATTGCCAAACCGGCAGAACAGACCAACCTGATTGCTTATCAAACCATTCAATTGATGCACCGGGCGGGCTTTCCGCCTGAAGCCTTGCAACTAACCTTAGGTCCCGGCAAACAGGTTGGTCATTTCCTGTGCGGGCATCCGGCTATTCACGGCGTGGTGTTCACCGGCTCCACCGCCACCGCACAAATGATTAACCGCAATCTGGTAAATCGCGACAGCCGGGAAATAGCCACTTTAATTGCCGAAACCGGTGGCCAGAATTGTATGATTGCCGACTCCTCGACGCTTCCTGAGCAACTGGTGAAAGATGTGATTGATTCAGCTTTTTACAGTTGCGGCCAACGCTGTTCTGCCTTGCGGGTTTTATACGTCCAGTCCGACGTGGCGGATAAAGTCATCACCATGTTACAGGGTGCCATGAATCAACTCAAAGTCGGCCATCCGCGTGATTTTGACACCGATGTGGGGCCGTTAATCGATCAGGCCGCTTTAGATACCTTACAGGCTCACCGCGATAAGATGTCGAAAGCCGGACGCTTGCTTGAAGCCCCCAAATTACCCAACTTAACAGGTTATTATGTCAGCCCACAAGCGGTTGAGATCGACTCCATTCAACAACTGAAAGAAGAGATTTTTGGTCCTTTTTTACATATTATTCGTTATCCGGCCAAAGACCTCGACAAAGTTATTGATGACATTAACAGCACCGGCTACGGTCTGACTGCCGGAGTCCACTCACGCATTGATGACACCATTGAATATGTGGTTTCCAAAGTTCAGGCCGGTAATTGCTACATCAACCGCACCATGACCGGAGCCGTGGTGGGCGTCCACCCCTTTGGCGGTATGGGGTTTTCCGGCACCGGCCCCAAAGCGGGTGGTCCCGGCTATTTACACCGTTTTGTCCATGAAAAAACCATCACCAACAATATTGCAGCCGTTGGCGGCAACGCCGATATACTGGCCCTGAGTGATGATTAAAACAACGACCTGACGATGTATCTGGATTTTTTCAACTTAAGCAAACCGCCGTTTTCGATCACACCCGATCCGGCGTTTGTTTATTTAAGTGAAAACCACAATGAATCCCTGGCCCATCTGATTTATGGCGTCACCCGCGGTGGTGGTGCGGGTTTTGTGCAATTAACCGGAGAAGTGGGTACCGGCAAAACCACTCTGTGCCGGTTGTTTTTACAACAGTTGCCAAATGACACCCACGCGGCCTTAATTCTCAATCCCAACCAATCACCACAGGAACTTTTGCTGGCGATTTTCCGGGAATTTGATTTGTCCACTTACGGCACCGGCAAACAACTGGATGCGCTGGTCAACCGCCTTAATGAACAATTACTGTCGTGGTGGGAAGATGGCGAAAACGCCTTAGTCATCATTGATGAGGCCCAAAATTTACCCCAACCCACACTCGAACAATTGCGGTTACTGACCAACCTTGAAACCGCAGAACATAAACTACTGCAAATCATCCTCATCGGTCAGCCTGAATTAAAAGCCACCATGGCACGTAAAGATTTGCGCCAGTTGGCGCAGCGCATCACCACCCGTTTTCACCTGCTGCCCCTGAGCCGCCTGGAAACTGTCGCCTATATTCGCCACCGCATGAAAGTCAGCGCTGCATCCGATTTAACCACAGACAAAGTAACATCCTCAATCACTCAACCGGAGACTGTGTTCACGCAAGCGGCCCTGTATGCGGTGTACCGTCACAGCCGGGGCGTTCCCCGTTTAATTAATATCCTATGCGACCGGGCATTACTGGTTGCCTATACCCGGGAAAGCCAACGAGTCCGCTACCGCCATGTGCACAAAGCCCGGGCAGAATTAAACGACACGCCAACACAGCTCGGACGCAGAATGTTAACGGCGCTGCCGGTTCTGATGGGCTTGTTCGCTTTATTGGTGTGGTATTTATTTTCGCAAAATCCATCTCCTTCCGATGCGAGAAAAACCAACAATCAGACAATGATTGCCAAGGATCCGGTTATAGACCCGCCGCCGATTAACGTCAGTTGGCAGCGTTACTTTAAATTATGGGACCTCGAAGCAGGCTTATTCTGGCCACATCCTGATTGCCCGGATACAGGTTTAACCGGCATGGCCTGTTACCAAAAACAAGGTAATCTTGGCCAAATTGTCAGCCTCAATACGCCGGTTATTTTGCAACTCAAAAACCAATCTGCTGTCTTATTAACCGCGTTGTCCGATACCCAAGCGGTCATCAGCGGCCGCCTCGGCGAGCAAACCATTTCTCATCAGGCATTGAACAGACATTGGCTGGGACACTATCGGGTTTTGTGGCCCATCGCACCTGAATTAATTGATGGTACAATAAAGCAACAACGCCAATGGGCGCTTTCGGTGGCCCGGCTATTGAGCGAACAACCGTCACTGCAAGAGGCGTCCTTAACCGACTGGATTAAAACCTTCCAGCAACAAAACGGCTTACAGGCGGATGGTATTATCGGCAGAGAAACACAAATGGCCATGGCTTTAAAAGCCTATGACGGGCCACAATTACAGACACTGAGTACAAGGATACTCAAAGATAACGAGTAATGACATGTCATCCATACTTGACGCTTTAAAAAAATCAGACGCCAGGCGTCCCAGAAAAAACCACGGTCAGAAAATTCGTCTGGACATCAACCAACAGCCGGATAAAAATAACCGCCGGTATTTTTATACCATCACCCTTCTTTTATTACTGATTTTAGCGGCTGTTTACTTCCAAAAACCTGATTTTATCTGGCTGCAACCGGAATCTGCCGGACAGGCTGATCAACAACTTTCGCCTGAAACCGACCATCAAACCGCTGGGGCTGAACAAGCGCCCAAAACGCAGGCGCAGAATGCAGAAAAACCCAAAAAAATACCCAAGCCGGCGCCTGAAAAAGTGCAATCGATGGTGCAGGAAAAATCAACATCAACAAACACTGACGATATGGTTGGCTCAAGCCACCACTCAGATGCCCAAAAAACCCAGCCAACCATCATCTATCAAGAAGACCAACCCAGCGCTTCACAAAGCGATGACACCGCTGAAAAAAATCTAGCCGAACCCATCCAAACGGATCCGGACATCGGCCACATTGATGAACAGCTGGCCGATACCCCGATGAAAAACAAACAGGTTCTCAATGGACCGCTTGCAGATAAAACGCAAAATCAGACACCGGCTTCTGATTTGCCGCAATTATTTCAATTACCCTATGCTGTGCGTAAAGAATTGCCTCAGCTGAACCTGAGTGTCCATGTTTATGACCCCGAAGTGGACAACAGAATGGCCATCATCAACGGCATACCCATCAGGGTAGGCGACACCCTGGATGATGCCATAAGCGTCCAGGATATCACCCAATCGGGGGTGGTGCTGCGGGCTCAGGGTCAGGATTTTATTGTTCTCAAGTGATTAATTTTTCAAGTTTAAAACCCTGCTATGCACCCTATTCCGCTGCTCTTATCAGCATACTATTGCTGGTTTTTCTGGTGCTGATGGAGGCCACTGATTTAAAACAGAATTTAATCGATTTTTATGCCATTCATACCAATGAATTCTGGTCCCGTATTGATCAACATCCGCTGGAATTATTGCGCCTGTTCACCGCCATTTTTTTACATGGCAACTGGCTTCACTGGCTGACCAATGTTTCAGCCTTTGTGCTGCTGGCCTTTGCCATCGAACGGGTGATCGGGGCCCAAAAGTTTTTACTGATATTTTTTACCGCCGGTATTGCGGGCAATTTATCAGCGGCTCTGGTGATGCAAAATCAGGACCATATTTTATTGGGCGCCAGTGGTGCGGTGTCAGGTCTGATTGGTTTGTGGCTGGTACTTTTTCCGGATAAAAAAATCAACTTTGTGATTCCCATCGGTTTGTACTTGGAAAAAACCTCCATGCCGTTGTGGGTCATCATCTTTTTCTGGCTGTGTTTTCAGCTGGTTTTACATTTTCAACCCGATATTCACTACAACATTGCCTGGATGAGCCACCTCAGTGGCTTTACGGCTGGTTTTTTACTGGCTTGGTTTGTAAAATAGTGTCACCCGTTAACTGAGACAATCATGAGCGCCAAGGAACCCTTATTCAGAATCAACTTCCACCATCGCGATAAACTGTATGAGCTGTATGCCAAGTATATTAACTCAGAAGAACTGTTTGGTTTTATTTCGGTCAGCGATCTGGTTTTTGACGTGTCAGCCGGTGTCGTTATTGATCCGGCAGAGGAACAGCTGAAAAATGAATTTAAAGATGTGGAGGTGTTACACATTCCGCAACATCATGTGGTGCGCATTGAACAGGTTAAACAAAAGAAGACCTGCCGCATCAGACGTTTACACAATAACGAAATGATGAGCAGTCTGACCCATGGCCGGGGCACACCCCAATGACTCATGCTGATATTCTGATTGTTGATGATGAACCGGATATTCGGGAGTTAATCTCCGATATTTTGTCGGACGAAGATTATCGGGTCAGAACCGCAGTCGATGGACATGATGCGCTCAACCAAATTCAAGAGCGAACACCGGATCTGATTTTATTGGATATCTGGATGCCGGAACTGGATGGCATCAGTCTGCTTAAAAAATGGCACAAAAATGGTGATATGCCTTTCGCAGTGGTGATGATGTCAGGGCATGGCACCATTGAAACTGCGATTGAGGCCACCAAAATGGGTGCCGCCGATTTTGTCGAAAAACCCATTTCACTGGCCAAATTATTACAAACCATTGAATCCACACTGGCACAACATAAGCAATCTCAAAATAGTGAAACACAGCAACCCCATTGGCAAATCATCGATCCCATCGGCAGCTCCAAAGTGGCTGCTGAATTACGCGAAACCCTTAAAAAATTAGCCAAAACAAACCACAATGTTCTATTGTACGGAGATGCCGGTACCGGCAAAACCACCACGGCCATGCTGATTCACCATCACCGCCATCACAACAAACAAGTGACTTTACTGGACAGTTTAAGCCTGGATGAGGACAACATTGATGCAGCGCTGAGCGATCACTCGCCGCAACCCGGCAGCAGTTGTGTCATCGCCAACGTGGATTGTCTGACAGGACCATCGCAACAAAAATTACTCAGTCAACTGAAACAATGGCAAAAACCTCATCAAGTGAAACAAACCCAGGTTCTGGTCACCAGTCAACAGGATTTGTCGTCACTCATAGAGCAGGATGATTTCAGTCGCGATTTATACGATTATCTGGCAGAATTTGTGATTTATCTGCCGCCCCTGCAACAACGTACTGAAGATGTGCCGGAACTGCTGAATTTTTATGTCAATCATTTGCCTGACATTGAACAGACCCCTTACCGTAAATTGTCCGTGGGCGCCCAAAATTACCTGCGCCACTATGCTTGGCCGGGTAATTTACGGGAACTAAAGAACCTGGTTCGACAATTGCAACTGGCCGGTGGCGACACTGAAATTCAGCAAACGGAAGTCGAGGCTTTTATTGAACAAAACCAACAATCCATGACCCACACTTCCCAGCAGACCCGTTATGATTTAGAACTGCGTGAAGCGCGCGAGGAATTTGAACGGGATTATCTGCTGTATCATTTACATAAAGTAGATGGCAAAGTCGGCGACCTGGCGAAAATATCCGGCATGGAACGCACCAATTTGTACCGCAAATTAAGGACCTTAAACATCAACCCAAAAAGCATCGGTTCACCATGAAAATTATCATACTCGGTGCCGGTCAGGTCGGCTCTTCGATTGCCAAACATCTAGAAAAGGAAAACAACGACATTTCGGTGGTGGATATCGACAATAAATTGCTGACGGAACTGCAGCTGGATATGGACATCCGTACCGTACACGGCCATGCCTCACACCCCTCGGTCCTGATTCGTGCGGGCGCTGCTGATGCCGATATGGTGGTTGCTCTGACCAGTTCCGATGAAGTCAACATGGTGGCTTGTCAGGTTTGTTACAGCCTGTTCAACACCCCCACCAAAATCGCCCGGATTCGTGAAGCGGAATATGCGAATCACCCGGAAATGTTCGAACACGAACATGTACCGATTGATTTTCACATTTCACCCGAACAATTGGTGACCAAGCACATCCATGGCCTGATTGAATATGAAGGAGCGCTTCAGGTGATGGAATTTGCGCAGGGTCGGGCGCAACTGGTGACTATTGAGGTGGTTAAAAACGGACCCTTACTTGACCAGCAACTGCGGGAATTTCACCGTATTCTGCCCGAAGGCGCTGACGCCAGGGTGGCGGCTTTATTTCGTGATGGCAAGGCCATTGAGCCGATTGGCGACACCGTACTGCGACTGGGCGATCTGGTGTTTATTCTGGCGGCCAAAAAACACATCCGCAAAATCATGGAGGCCTGGCATAAAACCACTTCACCCAATTACAAAATCATGATAGCAGGTGGCGGCCACGTGGGCTTTAATCTGGCCAAAGCCCTGGAACAGGATCATTCGGTTAAAGTGATTGAATATGGCAAAGAACGCTCTGCACACATTGCCGAAGAACTCAATAAAGCGTTGGTGATTCGCGGTGATTGCACCTCTGAAAATATACTGCGCGAAGAAAATATAGCCGGTACCGATATATTTTGTGCCTTGACCAATGATGACCATTCGAACTTATTATCGGCTTTACTGGCCAAAAAACTCGGTGCCAATAAAGTCATCATGCTGATCAATAAAACCAATTATTCAGAACTGATTGAAAAAGACACGATTGACATCGTCATCTCACCGCAACACATCACCATCGGTGGTATTTTGGCGCATGTGCGCGGTGATTTTACCGCCCGGGTACATTCCTTGCTCGATGGCGCCGCCGAGGCCCTGGAAATTAAGGTCGCCGGTGACAGCGCCACTTCTCATGTCATCGGCCATAAAATCAAAAATCTGGTACTGCCCGCCGGTTGCACCATTGGCGGTATTATTCGGGATGGTGAGGTGTTGATGGCACACCAGGAAGAGGTGATTAAAAATGCCGATCACCTGATTATCTTTGTGACCAACACCCGAAACGTTAACGACTTAAAAATCTTGTTTGAGGTGGATGCCTCCTACCTGTAAGTGATGAGCACTTTTTAAAAATATGAACCCCGCCATTGTCCAAAAAATAATTGGTATTCTGCTTTTGATGTGCAGCTTTATGATGCTGCCACCGGTTCTGGTGGGCTTGATTTATCAGGATGGCGATATCTGGCCTTTTTTAGAAGGCTTCGCCGCTTTGGTGCTGATTGGTGGTGTGTTGTTTTTTCCGAATCGTAAGCAATCCGCCAATTTAAGTATTCGCAGTGGCTTTCTGGTGGCCGGTGCTTCGTGGATTATCGTGGGCCTGGCCGGTGCGCTGCCTTTGTATTTATCTCATAACCCCGAATTATCATTAAGCGACTCAGTTTTTGAATCCATTTCCGGGCTCACCACCACCGGTGCCACCATCTTGACCGATATTAATCACCTGCCACATGCCTTAAAATTCTATCGGCAACAACTCCAATGGCTGGGTGGTATGGGTATTATCGTGCTGGCGGTGGCAGTTTTACCGATGCTGCGCATCGGGGGTATGCAGATTTTTAAAGCCGAAATTCCCGGCCCCATGAAAGACCAAAAACTGACCCCACGCATTACCGAAACCGCCAAAGCCTTGTGGTATATTTATCTGGGGATTACAGTGATGTGTATCATCAGTTATTATCTGGCCGGTATGAACTTATTTGATGCCATCTGTCATGCCTTCAGCACCATATCCATTGGTGGTTTTTCACCCTATGATGCGTCGTTTGGACATTTTAACAACGCCTTGCTGGAAATGCTGGCGGTATTGTTTATGGCCATTGCCGGCATCAACTTTGCCTCGCATTTTGTGGCCTGGAAAAGCGCCTCGATTAAAACCTATATGGCCAATACCGAGGTCAAAGTATTTTTGGGTTTTCTCGCCACCGCTTCCCTGTTAACGGCCAGCCAGCTTTACCTCACCGGCACCACCAGCACCCTGTTTGAATCTTTGCGTGAGGGTACGTTTCAGGCGGTGTCCATTGGCACCACCACCGGTTATACCACCGAAAGTTTTTATTTTTGGCCTGCCGCCTTACCGATTATGCTTTTGATGTTTGCCAGCATCGGCGGCTGTGCCGGTTCCACCGCCGGCGGTATTAAAGTGATCCGCATCATTTTATTGTTTAAAATGAGTATGCGAGAGTTGTACCGTCTGATTCATCCCCACGGTAAATTTCTGATTAAAGTTAACGGTAAAACCGTTAACTATCGGGTGCTGGATTCGATTTCCGCTTTTTTTGTGCAATTTTTATTTCTACTGATTGTCTTTACCCTGGTTTTGTCTATGTTTGGTGAAGACATCGTCACTTCGCTGTCGGCTTCTTTATCGGCCTTAACCAATCTGGGTCCTGCACTCGGCGATGCCGGTCCTCATTACGCCGATATTCATGATGGTGCCAAATGGGTACTGTCCCTGGCCATGGTCTTTGGTCGTTTAGAATTATTTACCCTGTTTATCTTAATGATTCCGGATTATTGGGAATACTAAGCCGAATATTCCACTTAAAAAATCGGAGAACAACTGTTCTGGTTTATGGCGATCAGTTTAGTTTTAACCGCTTAATATCGCACTTGAATCAGACATTCTTTTCCTGCCCAACCGAATAAATAAATCCTGTTAATTTTAAGTTTTGACTATGATTGGAGGCAAGTCTTTAAAAATATTTAAAAAAAACATGATTTAAGTGAGAGAAAGTAACTTCTTGATTCACCTTATACTTAGAAAAGATTTAAATTTCTAAATGAACCCGTGGTGCATTTAGGCAATTTTGATTTTTAGGTTGTTAATATTTCTGTTTTCGAGGTAGTTAATC